>JBAOHS010000005.1:0-1364449 GCA_037045295.1 Ferruginibacter sp. | reverse complement strand
CAGTCCTCGCCTTGCTCAAATGAGAACAGGGCAATCGTCTTTTCGTCGATGGATTGCGCAGCTATCGGCACGCAGACGAGATCGGGAACTTCGCCGCACACATAGCGAAGTCTTGCTCGATCTGAACAATGCCAAGACGATCTCGCCCGCCCTTTGCCTGCACGGGGAAGACATATTGAACGCCGCGCCGATTGACACCGACATAGATTTCATCAGTTTCGATCTGGCCAATGCCTTTTACGGTCGTGCGTAGATGGCTTTGCAAGGAGAAACAAGTGACGCCGGTGAAGATATCGATCAGCCGGTTGTAACGGACTTTGGCGAGCAGCCCCTGTTCATCGGTGACGGCGTAGCGCGGAATCATCCCAGGCGTTCCGTCCAGTATCTTGGTATCAGCCAGCAGCGCAGAGGGCTTGATTTGCGCCATATCTGCCAGAGCAAACTGATAGCGCGCTTGGCCGACGGGGCGGATCACCCATTCCTGTCCTGCCGGTGCGGTCGCCAGAATCGTGTCTGGAAACGTGGCCCGATAGCGGAAACTGTAGATCACGTCGCCGACGTTTTTGGGCAGTTTGATGCCGAGCGCCGCGGCTGTCGTGACGATATCTTCTCGTTCGAAAACGATTGACGTAGCGCCCGGCTGATATTTTTCAGCGAAGATGGACTCGATGATCCGGGTGTAACGATTCGGTTTCATAGACGGCTCCTGGGGTGTTCCTTATTCTGGCCAGCGCAGGACGACGACTTCCTCGCGCATCTGTTGCTTGGTGGCGGTGGCGAGCCGCGTGCGAAACAGGTCGATGCCGACCACTTCATAGCCCAACGACTGTGCAATGTCCGCCAGCAGTTCGCCGGTGCGGATCAGCACCTGGAAGAACGACGCCTGGTCGCCGACGACATAACCAAGCATAGCGCCGGGACACAGGAATGGGCGCAGCTCCGCCAGATGGCGCGCCATCCCGCCAAAGTAGAGGCGCGTCACCCGCGCATAGAGCCGCTCGAAGCCGGAGGTCTTCCCCAGTTCGATGCGGCGCCGTTCAATCTCCTGCGACAGCGCCAGCACCTCTGGATGCATCGCAACCCAGGCATCGTCGTCGTCCAGTTTGTAGACGTTGCGCGTGTTGGAGCGCAGCAGCCCCTGCTTCATCGCCCGCAGTTCGGCTTTGCTGTTCACGTAGCCGAGCACGACCGATTCCAGGCGAGTGGTGCGTGTATAGTCCTTTTCGTTCGGATAGGGCGGCGACGTGAACACAGCATCAATCGACGCCGGGCGCAGCAATTGACGCATGTTGCGGGCATCGGCGTGATGGACCGTGGCCGGCGGCATGGCCTGCGGAAGCTGCCGGATGTCGTCGGCCATCTGGCAGACAGTCGCCAACCATGCCTCGACCACTAACGCATCGCTGCGCTTGATGCTGCGCACCCCAACCTCCGGGCCGAAGTGAAGGTTGCTGGCATCCGCCACCAGCACGTGCGGCCAGCGCCAGCAATTCGTGGTCAAGAAATTGGTTGCGCGACGCCGCCGTGGATTTGCTCCAGCAGCACCAGCGCCTTGTGCAGCGGCAGCGGGCTGATCGAATCGCGGAGCAGCAGGGCGTGCGGCTCGTCCGCCAGGGAGCGCAAGGGCGCGCCATTCCAGCCGGCCAGTTCGTTCAACGCCAACGCCGCCGCCACCTCGGCGTGGGCCACCATCTCAGCCGGATCGACAGTCCAGGATGTCTTCACCGTGCTGGCAAAATGCGCCAGTGCGTTCGCTTCGATACCGATGGCGCGCAGACCGTGCAGTTTGGCTTCGACCAGCGTTGTGCCGGTGCCGCAGAACGGGTCGAGGATGGTCTGCCCCGCTTGCACACCAAAGCGCGACAGATAGTCGCGCACAAGGTGCGGGGGAAAGGAGAGCACAAACCGATACCAGTCATGTACGGCGCGGTCGGCGACGTCGAGCCGATTGACGGTCATGTTGGATCGTGTCTTCTTCACTGGAGCGGGCATCGAAAATAGGTTCAACTGTTTCATGCAGCCTCGGGGGATGCTCTACAATACGACTTCCGGCCTTAAGTATAGCAGAACAGCAGAGGAACAAGTAAATGCACCCGACATACAACGGCAGCACGACTCTGTTGCTCCCAGCCTATCGATTGCCGACCAGACCAGACTAGACTATACTGAAGGCGTAGTCGAGTCGAGGAGGCTTACACTCATGGTGATCACGAACATTTCTGATGCGAAAGCCAGCCTGTCCAAGTTGATTGAGCTGGTGCTGCAAGGCCAGGAAGTCATAATCGGCAAAGCGGGCAAACCCGTTGCCAAGCTCGTGCGCCTACGTGGCCGACGCCGCGCCGCGCCAATTGGGCGCCGGCAACTGGAAGGGCAAGATCTGGGTGGCCGATGACTTCGACGACCTGCCAGAAGATCGGGTTGATGTATTCATCGGTTAACCAGTTCAGGAGGAATTTATACATTTCCGGACAGGTTCTTGCCAGCAGCATTTTATAATCAGCATCGGCGATGATGCTATCAGCCGCCTGCGGAATCACTTCCCGGTAATACCTTTCCAGCTTGGGTAGGAAAAAAGGCGTACGGATAATGCGTTCATCCATAAACGTTACCCCATCCCAGTAATGTTTTTTATAATGATTGTAATTGTCGATTGTATCCTGGCGGGTCATCGGTTTTTTGATCGGCACCTCCGCATCTTTCATGGCACTGAGCAAAACCGCCATCATTGAATTCGGACTGTTCTTCACAATGGATGACACGATACTCATTCAACTCATCATTCAGCTTGTTATAATTACTCTGATGTTCTGCAGAATCTTTGCTGCTGGTAGACTGCGTTGTAGGCCATCCTTTCTTTCTGCATCTGGGCACCTTTCACTGCTACGAACTTCTGGTACTCCTGGAAAAGCGTATTGGCTTTTGAACCGGCAACCGTCATTTTTGTAAGATCAGTCGTATCGGCATGAATCGTGATCACCTGTTCCTTATCGATAAAAAAATCGGCCGATAAGTTCTTCCCCGGGAAAACGATGGCATAAATACCACCTGGAAGTGTTTTCTTTCCTTTGAAGATCGCTAATCCCTGGTTGCTGATGGCAGCAGAATCCTCAATATTGAGGTTTTTGCCCATATGATAGGTCAGATAAGCGATCCCCGATTTATAGCTCGGCGTTTTTAAGGTAACCGTATATCCTTGTCCGCTTACAGAAGCCGCAACCGAAAAGGATACAAACAGGCAGGAATAGAATTCTCTTCATAGTTGTAAATAGTGAACAAATGTATTCAAAATACGCTGTTATGCAATAAGGCTTTATGCCTCAGGCGCTTAAAATTACAAATCGTTAACAAATCCGTTTTACTCATTTTTAGGGCTAATTTTGCGCCGTGAGAAAAAAACAGAAAAATATTGTACTGGAGAATATTACGGTAACTGATTATGCTGCCGAAGGCAAAGGGCTGGTAAGGCATGAGGGAAAAGTGATTTTTGTGAGCGGTGCTATCCCCGGAGACCGGGTGAATATCCGTTTGAGCAAGAATAAAAAAGACTGGGCCGAAGGAAAAGCCATTGACATCCTCGAGCCATCACCCGACAGGCTGGATCCATTCTGTAAACATTTCGGCACCTGCGGTGGATGCAAATGGCAGATGCTGCCTTATGAAAAACAACTGGCATTCAAACAACAGGAAGCTGTACAAAACCTGGTGCGCATCGGTAAAATTGAATTGCCGGAAGTGCTGCCGATTGTGGGCTCCGCAAACACCATCCATTACCGCAACAAGCTCGAATTTACCTTCAGCAACAAAAGATACCTCACCAATGCCGAACTGAACAATGAAAACATCTCGGCCCAGCAGAATGCCCTGGGCTACCATGCTCCGGGGATTTTTGATAAAGTGATCGATATCGACGAGTGTTACCTGATGGATGATGTAAACAATCGTATACGCAATACCGTTAGAGAAATTGCCGTAGAAAACAATTTCAGCTATTATAATATCAAAGAACATACCGGCTGGCTGAGAAATATCATCATCCGGTATTGCAGTACGGGCGAACTGATGGTGAACATCTGTATCAATCATGAAGATGAGCCCAACCGCCTGATTTTACTGAACAGCCTGCTCAGCAAAGTGCCGGAAATCAGCACACTGCTATATACCATCAATCCGAAATGGAACGATAGTATATACGATCTCGAACCGGTGGTATATCACGGTAAGGGATATGCGATTGAAAAGCTGGAGGATTTTGAATTCATCATCAGTCCGAAATCATTTTTCCAGACCAATACCCGCCAGGCAGAACAATTGTATTCCATCACCCGTGCATTTGCCGGCCTCACCGGAACAGAAACGGTATATGATCTTTATTGCGGAACCGGCAGCATCGGGATCTTCCTGAGTAAACAGGCCAAAAAAATCATCGGCGTGGAAGTAATCGAAGATGCCATTGAAGATGCCCGTAAGAATGCAGCATTGAATAATATTCATCATGCTACCTTCTTTGCCGGCGACGTAATTAAAATATGCAATGACGAATTTTTTGAACAACATGGGCGCCCCGACGTTATCATTACTGATCCACCAAGAGCAGGTATGCACGAAAAACTGGTGATCAAATTACTGGAAATGGAAGCTCCGAAAATTGTGTATGTCAGCTGCAATACGGCTACACAGGCCCGCGACCTTTCCCTGCTCTCGGAAAAATACAAAGTGATGAAAGTGCAGCCGGTAGATATGTTCCCGCATACACACCACATCGAATCGGTAGTATTGCTAACACTCAAATAAATGATTAACGCCTAACTTTACTGAATGGAATACGGAAACAGCTTTCAACGTACATCCCCGATTGTTTTAAACCTGATCATCATCAATGCCCTGGTATTTTTTGCACAAGGGATGTTTGCCGGAACGAGTATTCTTGTAGGCGGACAGGAAGAAAGCAACCGTGTTTATGAATTGTTTGCACTGCATCATTATAAATCTGAGTTCTTCAGGCCTTACCAGATTGTTACTCATATGTTCATGCATGGCTCATTTATGCACCTGCTGTTTAATATGCTGGGCCTCTGGATGTTTGGCAGTATGATCGAAAGAATCTGGGGACCCAAAAGATTCCTGACTTTTTACCTTATTTGCGGATTGGCCGCCGCTTTTACACAAATGGGTTCTTATGCGGTTGAATTTGCCAATGTGAATTATGGCAGTCCCGACAGGATGAACAATCTTAAATACCTGATTTCGCAGTACAGTTCTACGGTTGGTGCATCTGGTGCTATTATGGGTGTGACTGGCAGCTTACGGTTACCTGTTCCCGAATACCCAGTTGTTCATCATGCCGATTCCTTTTCCGATCAAAGCCAAATGGGCGATCCTGGGCATAATTGCGCTGGATGTTTTCGGTGGCATATACAGGGCACCCAATGATAATATTGCGCATTTTGCACACGTGGGTGGTGCTGTTGCCGGATTTTTACTTGTATTTTTCTGGAATAAAACAAAAAAGCAAACTTTCTATTAAACGTTAACAGCTTTTTGTTTTAATCAATTGTAATTTTGACACTTCATTTAATACCTGATGGGGGAATCAGACAGATACCAGGATTATAAAAGACTTAAACGCAGGCGTTTTTCACTGGGTCAGGACAATAATGCCCTGATGGCGCTGTTTACCATCAACGTGATTTTCTTCCTGCTGCTGCTCACCATCCAGGTTGTTTATTTCTTCTACCAGCAAACACCACTTCAGTATTATACACAGGTAGTTCAATGGTTTGAATTACCAGCCAGTTTAACCAAATTAAGTGAAAGGCCCTGGACGCTGTTCACTTATATGTTCAGCGATACCGGATCTGGCCTGATGCGCATCCTCAGCAATATGCTCTGGTTATGGGCTTTTGGTTATATCCTGCAGGACATGGCCGGTAACGACAAGATCATTCCCATTTATATTTATGGAGGTTTACTGGGAGGCATCGTATTTATTTCAGCCAATTACCTCATACCTGCACTGCGACCCTTTACAACTGACAGCGCTTTGCTGGGTGCCAATGCTTCTACCATGGCAGTTGCAATGGCCACGACAGCACTCGCTCCGGGTTACCGGTTTTTTACACAAATAAGGGGCGGTATCCCGATCTGGGTACTGATGGCCATCTATATTTTTATTGATTTTGCCGGTGTTGCTTCCATGAGTGCAGCCCATAGTTTATCGCACCTGGCCGGAGCCCTGGCCGGTTTCCTGTTTGTTGTTTTCCTGAAACGGGGCCATGATGGCAGCGTTTGGATGAATCGTTTTTACAACTGGTTCATCAACCTGTTTACACCGGCTAAAACCGGCAACAGTAAAGCGGTGAAGGAAAAAATATTCTACAACACAGGCAACAGGAACCCCTTCAGCAAATCATCTATTATCACACAGCAAAGGATAGACGAAATTCTCGATAAGATCAACCTCAAAGGTTATCACTTCCTCACTGAAGAAGAAAAACAGATCCTGAAAAAAGCCGCAGAAGACGAAAATCTTTAATCTGCCGGAATTGTTTCCCGCAACTGTTTTTTAATTAATTTTAAAGTTCCCCATTAATAAAGGGTTAATAAATTAAAACAAGATCGTCATGAAAAGAATCCTCATTCCGGTAGCTGCTGCTATTTTCTTCAGTTTAACTGCCTGCAACAACAATGAACCCGATCATGATGCATCGATTGAAACACCCCTGAAATCAAAAGATTCACTGGCTGCCAATCCATTACCAAATGCCGGTTGCCCCAACAGATTCAACTGCTGCACAACCGGTACAAACAGTAAATGCACAACCTGCTACTGCCACTCAAACGGTAGCTGCCGGTATGAACCCTGCACATGGTCAGCCCGGTCACCGCTGCGATATTGCAGTGGGCGCTCCGTTAAATTCTGCACCGGCTAAACCAGCAACCACCACAACTACCACGCAAACGGTTACACCGGCTCCGGCTACCGCAACTAAAACAGCCCCGGGCATGAACCCTCCGCATGGTCAGCCTGGTCATCGTTGTGATATTGCTGTAGGCGCTGCGTTAAATTCTGCGCCGGCCAAACCAGCTGCCACACCAACGGTTACGCCAACGGCAACACCTGTTCAGAATAAAGTGGTAGATGCAGAACCGGTAAAAGCACTGGCACCTGCACCGGCTAGTCCAGATAAAAAAGGAAATTAAACCGGGCAGACGTCTATTGATTTTACTCAACCGTCTTTTCAATTCTATGTTGCTTAACTTTAAGTATGGCAATCAGTTTTCTAAGAAAAGCTTCTAAAACCATACTGGTTAGCTGCAATGTAGCTACAGCATTATTGTTGCTTGCCGGTTGCTATGGGAGCTGGCTGAATCCTGATTACTTCTGGTTCACCAGTTTGTTTACCATTGCAGCTTTTTATTTCCTGCTCGTATTGCTGGGTTTCATCATTTTCTGGCTATTTGTAAAATACCGGTTGAGCCTGATCAGTATCATTGCCATAGTGCTCTGCTGGGCACCACTCAGTCATGTATTCCGGTTACGGATAAACGAAGATTTCGTGGTGGCCAAAAAAGATTCTGCTCTTCGTGTGATGAGCTGGAATGTTGAGCATTTCGATATCCTCGAACACAAAACACATCCCGAAAAAAAACAACAGATGGTAGCAGCCGTCAACGCCCTTGGGCCTGATGTAGCCTGCTTCCAGGAAATGGTAGCCAGTGATTTTTCGCCCAAAGCCATTAACTATCTGCCCGATTTTCTCGAATGGCTGCATATGCCTTATTATCATTACAGCTATAATCCAAAACTCGATTTCGATGCCAGTCACCGTTTCGGGATCATCATACTCAGTAAGTACCCGATCATTCACAAGGAAACGATCAGCTTTCCTCCCGGCGATTACAATTCCATTTTTCAATATGCCGATATTGTAAAACAGGGCGACACGTTCAGAATCTTCAACATTCACCTGCAATCGCTGAAATTTACAGCCGTAAACAGAAAATACATCGAAGATCCTTCGCTGAAAGATGAAGCAGATCTTCAGAAATCAAAAAATGTGCTGGCCAAATTCAAAACCGGTTTCTTCAAAAGAAAAAAACAGAGCGATCATATCAGGGCCGAAATTGAAAAAAGTCCGTACCCGGTGATTGTCTGCGGCGACTTCAACGATGTTCCTAACAGTTACGCCTACCGTACAATCGGGAAATGGACTGACCAATGCCTTTACAGAAAAAGGTGCCGGTATCGGCAATACATTTGATGGCATTTCGCCCACGCTGCGCATCGACAATATCTTTGCCGACAGCCGCTTCAGCATTACCCAATTCACCCGTACACGCAAAAAACTCAGTGATCATTTTCCCATTACGGCAGATCTGCTTCCGGTCAGCAATCCATAAACAGGCTGCAGAAACCAATTTTTTTATTACCTTAGTAGCCGATGAAACGTTTTACGCTTCCATATAATTTTTCCTGCTGTTGTTGCCCTTGTGGCATAGCTTAATATCTTTGTGCCCGCTCCGGCACCTTTTACCTACATTCATTCAATCATTGCCGTTCAGATCCTTTACAGTATTTGTACAGAAAACAGAACAGCTCAGAAATAACAGACATGGCTTTAAAAATTTATAATTCATACAGCAGAACCAAAGAAGATTTTATTCCGATCACCGCAGGACACGTGGGCATGTATGTGTGCGGACCAACCGTTAGCGGCGAAAGTCATCTCGGTCATGCAAGGCCTTATATCACTTTTGATGTGGTGTACCGTTACCTCACGCACCTCAAGCTCAAAGTGAGGTATGTACGCAACATCACTGATGCAGGTCATTTTGAGGAAGAAGGCAGGGAAGCCGAAGACAAAGTGAGCAAGAAAGCACAACTCGAAAAGCTGGAACCGATGGAACTGGTGCAGAAATACACCAACCTGTTTCATTGGGCCATGCTCCAATTCAATTGCGTGGAACCCAGTATTGAACCCACGGCCACCGGCCATATTGTAGAACAGATCGGGATGATTGAAGAAATCATCCGGGCCGGATATGCTTACGAAGTAAATGGATCGGTATATTTTGATGTGAAAAAATATGCCGCCTCTCATGATTACGGCAAATTAAGCGGCCGCATCATCGACGACCTGCTCGAAACCACCCGTGAACTCGATGGACAGGAAGAAAAAAGAGACCGTGCCGATTTTGCGCTCTGGAAAGCAGCACCGGCCGAACACATCATGCGCTGGAAAAGCCCATGGGGCGAAGGTTTCCCGGGATGGCACATCGAATGCTCAGCCATGGCAACGAAATACCTCGGAAAAGAATTTGATATACATGGCGGCGGAATGGACCTCCAGTTTCCGCACCATGAAAGTGAAATTGCACAAAGTACGATCTGCAATCATGTGTCGCCGGTAAAATACTGGATGCACAACAATATGATTACGATCAATGGCCGGAAGATGGGTAAGAGTTACAACAATGTGATCAAGCTTACCGAACTGTTCAGCGGCAATCATCCGCTGCTGAGCCAGGCCTTTCATCCGATGACCATCCGCTTTTTCATCTTACAGAGTCATTACCGGAGTACGCTCGATTTCAGCAATGATGCGCTCATCGCCAGTGAAAAAGCGTTCAAACGGTTATGGGAAGCCTATGAGGTTTTGAAAAAACTTTCCCCTGAAGGCCGTCCTGCCAGTGCTGATACAGAAGCGGAAAGCAAAATCCGCGGTTGGCTGGGGGAACTGGAGTCCTTCATGGACGACGATTTCAGTACACCTAAGGTGCTGGCCAATCTTTTTGAAATCGCCCCGCTGATCAATTCGTTGAAAGACGGAATCCTGCCCGCAGATGCCATCAGCAGTGAAACCCTCCTGAACCTGAAAGAACAATTCAGAGTTTACCTGGAAGAGATATTCGGACTCTGCAATCCCGACGGCAGCAACAATGAAAGATTGCAATCGGTGATGCAATTACTGATCGATATCCGGAAAGAAGCAAAAGCCAATAAAGACTTTGTTACTTCCGATAAAATCAGGAACCAGTTGACCGCAATGGGCATTATGCTGAAGGATGAAAAGGATGGAACGACCAGTTGGGGACTTGCCTGATAAACAAAAGGCATTCAGATTGTCGGGAAAATTATACAGTTCACTCCCTAATTCTATACATTTCACTCCGATCAGTCGGATTAATTGCTTTTCCTGTGTTGTTATGGTATAAAAACTATTCAACATGAAAATGCTTCAAAAATTAAACCGTCTGTTCCTTGTATTAACTATGGGAACACTTATGTCGACAACCTTTACTTCGTGCAAGGATGATGATGATGCTCCTGCAACCCCGAAAACAATCACTGACATCGTAAGTACTGATGCCAACTTCACTTTGTTAAAGCAGGCAGTAACCAAAGCTGGTTTGGGAACCGCCCTTACTGGTGCTAACCTGACCGTTTTTGCGCCAGACAACGCAGCTTTTGCCGCTTCAGGAATTACCAGTGCTACAATTGATGCACTTTCAGTAGCTGAGCTTACCGACATTCTTACTTATCATGTGGTAGCTGCACGTGTGGCTTCATCTGCAGTTCCTGCCAGTGATACAGTAGGTACCTTACAAGGTGAAAACCTGTATGCTTCTAAAAATGCCAACGGTGTTTTTGTAAATGGCGTAAAAGTGAAAACAGCCGATGTTTCTGCTTCAAATGGTATTATCCATGTAATTTCATCTGTACTGTCTGCTCCAAGTGATAATATTGCTGAAGTGGCTACTGCTACTCCGGATCTTTCTTTATTGTTGGCTGCTGTAATAAGGGCAAACCTGGCTGGTGCTGTTAGCGGTGCAGGAAAATTTACCGTATTTGCTCCAACCAATGCTGCTTTCGTAGCTGCTGGTTTCCCTAATGAAGCTGCTATCAATGCTGCCCCGGTTGCTGCTGTTGAAGCTATTGTAAAAGCACACATCATTCCAACCAATGTATTTGCCAGTGACCTGATCGCAGGAGCTACTGCCAATACCTTACAAACTGGTGTAAGCTTAACCATCGGAACAACCCCTCCATCGGTAAAAATTACCGGTAGCGCCAATCCTGCTTCTGTAATAAACGTAGGTGGTGGTTTATACGACATCATCACTACCAATGGTGTAGTACACGTAATCGACAGGGTTCTGCAATAATCAAATAATTATACTGAAAATAAGTATCAACGGTAAACTTTTCCCGGGTTCAACCGTTGATACTTTTTAATTGGTTGTTCTATGTTTACACATAAGTACAGGTACATTTTTGCCCTTCTGCTTTCTGTTTACACATACCTGAACACCGAGTTCTGCAATGTGTACGATTATTTCAATATCCGTATTGAATGGTTCTATGCATTTGCTACTATCGCCCTGATCAGTTTGATGATCATGGAAACCAACCGGCTGATTGAACCTTATATCCGCCGGATAGCACCCCCGGAAAAATTTAAGAAAAGATTCCCGGCTGTTTTCTTTGTAGCCGGTAGCCTTATCGCCACAGTAATCACTTCAAGCATTGTATTGCTGATGGGCATGGTGGTTCATCCTTACAGTTTTGCCGAAAACATCATTCCCCTCAAACTTAACCTTACCTATGCATGGCTGGTCAACTTATTGTACCACCTGGTGAATACGGTGATTTTTTATTTCAAAGAATACCGCACCAGCTATTCACAGGCCGAAGAACTCAAAAGATTCAGGGAACAGGCCGAACTGCAACTGGTAAAAAGCCAGATCAATCCACATTTTCTCTTCAATAACCTGAATGTACTTTCTTCGCTGGTGATGCAGAACAATGCGGAAGCGAATCGCTTTATTGAAGAGTTTTCAAAAGTTTACCGCTACATCCTCACCCACCAGGAAAAAGAACTGGTTGAACTGAAAACAGAATTACATTTCATCAATCCTTATGTTTTCCTCCTGAAAAAAAGATTCGGGGAAGGATTGAATGTTTCTATTGATATACCCGAAAACATGGGAGAACAACTCATCATCCCGGCGGCATTGCAGATGCTCATAGAAAATGCCATCAAGCACAATGTGGTTAGCCGCAGCAAACCTTTGTACATCAGTTTACAGGTACAGGATGGAACCTGTATTGTTGTATCCAATAATCTCCAGGCGAAACAAACCGTAGAACATTCCACAGAGATCGGATTACAGAATATAATCAAAAGGTATAAACTCGTGAGCAGTAAAAATGTAAGTGTAAACAAAGCTGCCGATCATTTCACCGTCACACTTCCGCTCATCAGCGCAAATTAAATTCGGTTATGAATATCCTGATCATAGAAGATGAAGCACTGGCAGCAGAACGTTTGCAACTGCTGATCAGGCAATATGATCCCAATATAAAAATACTGGCCTGTCTCGAAAGCATCGAAGAAACGGTGCATTGGTTTCAAACAAGAACAGCACCGGATCTAATCATGATGGACATCCATTTATCTGATGGACATTGCTTTGAAATTTTCAAACAGGTGCGCATACAGAAGCCCGTTATATTCACCACTGCATTCGATAGTTATGCCATCACTGCGTTTCAGCATTACAGTGTAGATTATATTTTAAAACCTGTAACAGCAGAAACACTGGCATCAGCTTTCAACAAATACAAACAAATGGCTACTGTTTTCATGGCACCCGATTACCAGTCGTGGCCGGCCATCATAAAAGAACATACGCCTAACCGTTATAAAGACCGTTTCCTGGCAAAAGTTGGTCCACGTACTTTTTTCATACAGGCAGAAGATGTAGCCTATTTTTCGGCCGACAATAAAATCGTTTCACTGGGCGACAAAGAAGGAAATCGTTACATCGTAAATTATACCATCGAAAAACTCGAACCCTTACTGGATCCTCACCAGTTTTTCAGGGTTAACCGAAAGATGATTGTACACAGCAAAAGCATCGAACAGGTAAGGCCTCACTTCAACAACCGCTTAAAGTTATCGCTCAAGAACATCAAATTACCCGAAGAAGTCATCATCAGCAGAGAAAGGGTTCCGGCTTTTAAAAAATGGGCAGGAGAATAACCATCCTTCAAACTCATTTGCAGGTTAATCTAAAAATATGCAAATTGAGTGATGCAACATTTAGTTCACCTGGGTAAAGATAAAAAGCTGGGCAAAGTCATTGCGCTGCAGGAGCCATATATACTGAGCAAGAGAAAAAATATTTATCTCTATCTATGTGCATCCATCATGAGTCAGCAACTCAGTACAAAAGTGGCCGATATCATCTACAAACGTTTCCTGGCTTTATACGGAAAGAAAACACCTTCGGCTGCAGCTATTGCTGCAACTGAGTTTGATCAGTTAAGAGCGATCGGACTTTCCAATGCAAAGGTTCGGTATGTACACAATGTTTGTCATTTTTTCATGGAACAAAAAGTAACCGATGCCATGTTGCATAAAATGGAAGACGAGGAAGTCATTGAATTTCTTACACAGATCAAAGGTGTAGGTAGATGGACGGCAGAGATGATCCTGATGTTCGGGCTGGGAAGGGAAGATGTATTTGCCGCCGATGATCTTGGCATTCAGCAATCGATGACCCGGCTCTACAAACTGAATCCTGAAAACAAGAAAACACTGCGGGAAGATATGCTCCGCATTTCAGGCAAATGGAAACCTTACCGGACCTATGCCTGCCGTTATTTATGGGGATGGAAAGATGGAGAAATCAAAAATGCAAAGCCTTCAAAATAAAATTAAGTCCACTGAATCATCCTGGTGATGGTTTCGAGGAATGCCTGGTCTGTAGCATCAAAATGAGCCGGCAATTCACTGTCGGCGTCTAACACAGCTACCACTTCATTGTTGTGCAGGATGGGCACGACGATTTCAGATTTCGACAAACTGCTGCAGGCAATATGACCGGGGAATTTTTCAACATCTTCTACCAGCAGCGTTTTAGCCTGGGCCCAGCTGGTACCACAAACCCCTCTTCCTTTACGGATGCGGGTACAGGCGACCGGCCCCTGGAAAGGACCCAGTACCAGTTCATCGGCTTTAACCAGATAAAAACCGATCCATAACCAGCCGAATTGTTCTTTTAATGCTCCGGCAATATTGGCGAGGTTGGCTACCAGGTCGGGCTCACCGGTGATCAATCCTTCGATCTGCGGAATCAGTGAACGATACTGCTCTTCTTTTGAACCTGCTATTACCTGTAAATCTTCTGCCATATTGCAAAGGTAAACCTTATACCATTTTATTGGTCCTTTTCCTGTTGATGAATGAGTTCCATTATACGGTCGGCTTCGTAGCCTTTCTGCAGGAGATAAGATTGAATTTTCTGTTTCCGTACAAACTGGTTTTTCTCCCCTTTCAGCGATTTCAGCTTTTCATTATACAATGCTTCCAGCTTACTGCTGTAATCGGCTTCATCGATGCTTTTCAGGGCGAGTGTGATGCAATACTCACTGAGTTTTTCCTGGCGTAAGGCATAACGGATTTTTATTTTTCCCCAGCCTTTCATCCTGAATTTTCCACCGGCAAAAGCAACTGCATATCTTTCTTCATTCAGGTAACCTTCTTCAATCATCCGGGAGATCAGCTCTTCCACATCTTCTTTGTACAACCCGAAACCATATAATTTTTCCTTTACCTCCCGGTGATTTCTTTCCTGGTATGCACAATACTGCCTGATTTTCTGCAGGGCCTTATCATATCCGATATTCTTTGGTTGCATAAATAAAAAAATACACAGTAAAATTAGGGCGAAAAAGTTGGGGGTATGAGGACAAATATCTTCGTTTCATTAAAATCAATCTTTTATCTTTGGCTACTTTTAAATTTTGCTTATGAAGTTTATCGTTTCTTCTTCTGCATTGCTGAAACAGCTGCAACAGATCAGTGGTGTTATCAATGCGAATACCGTTTTACCGATCCTGGAGGATTTTCTTTTTGAAATTGAAAAGAACAAGCTCACCGTAGTGGCTACCGACCTGGAAACCGTGATGAAAGTTCACATGGATATTGAAGCCAAAGACAGTGGAAAAGTTTGTATCCCGGCCAAGATCCTCATGGATTCACTCAAGAATATTGCTGAACAACCGCTCACCTTTAACATCGATAAAAATTTCGGTATCGAAATTACCAGCGACAATGGTAAGTATAAAGTAATGGGTGAGAACCCCGACAATTTCCCCAGGGAACCACAGGCGGATGAAGCCAATTCATTTACCATGACTTCCTCTGCACTGGTAACGGCCATCAATAAGAGCATTTTTGCAGTAAGCAACGATGATCTTCGTCCGGCAATGACGGGTGTGTATTTTGAACTCGATAAAAAAGGAATCACTTTTGTAGCGACCGATGCACACAGGCTGGTAAGGTATACCCGTAAAGATGTGAAATGCCCGCAGAAAGATTCTTTCATTGTACCACGCAAACCATTGAACCTGCTGAAAAGTGCATTGCCTGATAATGATGACGAACTAACGGTTTCGTATAACAGCAACCACCTTTTTGTAACACATGGTGGTACAGAACTGGTGTGCCGTTTGATTGATGCACGTTTCCCAGATTATAAAGTGGTGATCCCTTCAGACAATCCATATAAGATGGTGGTAAGCCGCAACGATTTCCAGAGTGCGCTCAGAAGGGTAAGCATTTTCAGTAACAAGAGCACCAACCAGGTTGCATTAACCATCAGTGGCAATCAATTGCAACTGGCAGCACAGGATGTTGACTTCAGCTTTGAAGGAAATGAAAGGATGCCTTGCCAGTATGATGGAGAAGATCTTCAGATTGCGTTCAATGCGAAATTCCTCATTGAAATGCTGAATGGTGCCGACACTACAGAAGTGAACATGGAGCTGAGCACACCCACCAAAGCGGGAATCATCAAACCAAGTGAGCAGGCAGAGAATGAAGAATTGCTGATGCTGGTGATGCCACTGATGCTGAACAATTAATTCTTACAAACACTTTTAATAAAAAGCTTCCGCATAATAACGGAAGCTTTTTTTATTGCAGTTAAGTTTTATCAAAACATTCTTGTCGTTACATAACAAAGCCGCCGGGTAAATTATCCGGCGGCCTCATTATTTGTGATCCTGGGGGGATTACAGTTTATTGAACTTCTTCACGATGTTCTGATCGGCAAACTGGATCGTTACGATATAAGATCCTTTTGCAAAATTATTTACTGGAACATCCACAAAGTTTGTTCCGGCTACCACATTCACTTTTTCGCTGTAAATGCGTTTACCACTCAGGTCGGTGATAACAACATTTATCCTTTCTGCTTTTTCAGCTTCAACAGTGAGTTTCATTGTTTGCTGAACAGGGTTTGGAGCGATTACCATATCTGCAACACCAAGGTTTCTTACATTTTTGATATCGCTGTATTTGAAGGTTCCGTTGTTATCGATTATGCGTAAACGGTAGTAGTTGATTCCTTTAACAGGATTCAGATCTGTGAAACGGTAGTTACGGGTTACATTGCTGTTTCCGGTTGCGGCTACCGTTCCGATATCGCTGAAGTTACGGCCATCATTGCTGCGTTCGATTACAAAGCGGCTGCTGTTTTGTTCCTGGCTGGTGCTCCAGTTCAGGTTGTTTACGTTTCCGCTTCTTCTAGCATCGAAGTTGAGGATGGTTACCGGTGCAAGTCCTGAATAGCTGATGGTAATATCATCGAGACCGAATGCATTACCCCATTTGCTCACACCTTCAAAACCGATCTGGATGGTTTGACCATTGTAAGCAGAAATGTCAACCAGTTCCTGCCTCCACAATGGTGCAAGAGCAGTTACATCAGACCTGCGATAACCTGGTAATAACCTTGTCCAGGTAAGTCCTTTATCGGTAGAAATATTTACATACAAACTATCAGGGAAATCATTCGGTGCTACAGAGAAAATATTATCGTGGCTCATCCAGAAACTGAGGGTAGTTACCGGAGCCGGATTAGCACCTAAAGTAGATGGCATTTTGATACAGTTGCTGTAGAGCCTGCTGATGAAGCCATCAGATCCTGCTCCACTGTAAGAATCAAACAGGTAGAAAGTTGTACCTGGCGCTCTTGGAACCAGTGGTACCGTTTGATCTGTATTGGTATAGTTACCTGTTTGCAATGTCCACAATTGGGCATCTCCGTTTACCAGTTCAACATAAGAGAATACAGGTAAAGTTGTTTCGGCATCTTCAACAATCGGGTAAGCGGTTGCAACCGGAGTACCCAACGTGCTGGCTGTTGAAGACCCAAAGAATGCAGAGTCATTGTATGTTGTTCCATCGCCTGCAAGTGTTACAGAAGCTTCAAAATCATTGGCACCTGCATTTGGAATATTCACAGCAGGGAAGTCGATGATTTCTGTACTTCCGGGAGCAATTACGGTTGTATTGTTTACAGTAGAAGAATAAATGTTTGCGCCGGTTGATGCCAGGCGAACGGCTACTGAACCAGCAGCAATATTGCTTGTTCCTTCATTGGCAATTTCCAATTGGAATAATTGAGGTGCATCATAGCAGGAAACTGCTGGTGGTGTTCCGATACCAACAATAGAAACATCTGTTGGGAAAGTATGAATCAGTTGAATGGCAGGCCTGAAGGTAGATGCAGTTAATGCTGTTACGCCAGGCGTTGGTAAAGTGGTATTATTATACCTCCTGGTTGTATTCAGTAAAGCATCTGTTTCATTACCTACAGAAGCAAAAAAGCTGTTACCGGTGTGTACGATGTTGTCTACTCTTTCAATCAGAATCTGCAGGTTGGTTCCCGGCGTTCTTACAAAAGGAGTAGATAACGTAACACCTGCAATGCCGGTTAAGCTGGTTGCATTGTATGTTCCGTTGAATACCTGTGTATAACCGGCTAAACTATAAACACCGCTGGCGAAAGTGGTAGTAGCACTGGAAACATTCTGCATATAAATTCTGAAATTAGTCACTGCAGTTGGCGCACCTTCAAGATTGATAAAAAAGTTTATCTGCTGAATGGCAGAACCTGCACTGGTAAAATTTCCTGGACCAATTTCACTGTCGAGAAAAATAGATTCACTTACATGATAATTACTACCTCCAACGATAATATTACCGCTGGTGCCGGGATTGGAAATAACATTAACGGTTTGAGCCGTCAGCGCAAAACTGAAAATAGAGAAACACAGAAACAGGTAAATTTTCTTCATAACAAGATTTTTAAAATGAAATACAGGTAGTTTCCAACAGTTTTTGCTGCGAAAAGCCGGGGGTAGGGGATTGATAAGAAATTACAAGATAGGAAAGTTATGAATATGCACCAAAACAGAACCGGCTTTCACGTTTTATTAACCTAAAAATTTGTTAGCCGGTTATCAGGATGGATTACCGCAAAAAAAGAGTCTGGTAACCCAATACCAGACTCCCGATTTAATGGCTATCCTCTCTTAAAGCCTGGATACTTTCTTTACCAGTGTTTCGCCCGCCATTTGCAGGCTTAGAATATAGGTTCCCCTGGCCAGTGTAGCTGCAGAAATAACCAGGTTATTCAATCCCGAAGCCAGGTTCAGGCTTTCCTGGTATATTTTCTTACCGCTCAGATCATTAATGTATAGTATAGCTGTTCCAGCCTGTACCGCATCTACCTGAATTTTCAGGTTATCAACTACAGGGTTTGGCGTAATCTGCATATCTGAAACACCCAGGTTATGTATATTTCTGATTTCGCTGTACCGGAAGCTGTTGTTATGGTCTTCCATTTTCAGGCGGTAATAGTTGATCCCTTTTTGTGGAGCAAGGTCGGTATAGTAATAGTTTCGCTGGCCTGTACTGGTTCCCGCAGCCTGCACATATCCGAGTGGCGTAAAATTCCTGCCATCCGTACTTCTTTCTATGATAAAGCGACTGCTGTTTTGTTCCCAACTGGTATTCCAGGTCAGTTTATTTACAGATCCGTTTCTGCGGGCATCGAAATGGAGCAGGGTTACCGGGGCCGGACCAGAATAATTGATCGTGATATCATCCAGGCCGATGGCATTGCCCCACTTACTCACACCCTCAAATCCTACCTGAATGATCTGCCCTGTATAAGCAGAAATATCTACCAGTTTCTGTCGCCATTCAGGTGTTAATGCAGCTGCATCATAACGTTGAAAACCCGCCAGCCGGGTCCATGTATTACCGCGATCGGCTGAAACGCAGAGGTAAATGCTGTCGAGCGATGATGGGAATAAATTGTCGTGGCTCATCCAGAAACTCACTGTTGTGATCGGGGTCGGGTTGGGAAATGCAGAAGCGGGCACCCTTAAACAACGGCTGTACAATCGGCTGATGAAACCGGTGGAATTGTTTCCGCTATAACTGTCGAACAAATAGAACCTCGTGCCTGGTGCACGGGGAATCAACGGTGAGGTTTGATCGGGATTGGTATAGTTTCCTGCAAACTGGTCCCAGAGTTGTAAGGACCCCGTTACTTCATCCGCAAAATTAAAGACCGGTAAAGTTGTTTCTACATCTTCGATCAAGGGGAATTCCGACAGGTTCTGTCCTAAAATTTCTGAAGTATAGGCACCTATCAACTCAGTTGTATCAGAATAAGCATTGGCATCAGAAGCCAGTGTAACATATGCTTTGAAGGAAGAAAACCCGGGATTATCGAGGTTTACATTCGGAAATGAAATTACTTCTACATCTCCCGGTTGCAACACCTGTGTATTGCTTAGCTGATAAGTTCCCGTATTGGATGCTAATACTTCGAGGGTGGTATTTACTGCACCTGCTGCAATTGGCGTGCTGCCTTCGTTATATATTGTAACATCAACCGTTTGAAGGGTGTTGAAACAGCTGATGGGTCCTGTTTGCTCAACATTGATGGCACTTGCATTGATCGGGAAGGTATGCCTCAGCTGGATATAAGGCCTGAATGCAGAAGCCGTTAAACTGGTTACGCCTGGATTGATGGGCGTTACATCGTTGTATCTTCTGCTGGCTGTAGCAGCATTGTCTCCAAGGATACCCACAGAGCTGAAAAAGAAGCTGTTGTTGGGTACGAGATTGTCTTCCCTGGTGATCAGCAACTGCAGGTTGGTTCCGGCAGTTCTCACAAAAGGTGCGCTGAGGGGTACATCTACAGTCCCGTTATTGGCATCAACAGAAACTACTCCTGAATAAACCAGTGTATAACCAGTAAGGCTATACGCTCCGCTGGTAAATGTAGTTGTAGCCAGGGGAACATTTTTCAGGTATACTTTAAAGTTGTTTACGCTGTAAGGAAGACCTGTTATTGATTGAATAAAAAACTTGATTTCTTCAATAGCCGTTCCCGCAGTGATGAAATTGTTATTGCCGATTTCATTGTCATGGTAAATAGCTTCCAGCGCATGAAAATTAGCGCTTCCGATTACAATGCTGGAACTGGAACCGATCGTGCCGTTGCTGGTAACAGTTTGTGAAAACAACTGCGATCCGCAGATCAGGCATAAAAAAAAGAAGTAGAGTTTCTTCATATTGCTTAAATTATACTGGCTTAAGGATTCAAGAATGACTGCTGATTTTAATCATCACAACAGCATAAAAAGGATTTAACCCCTTCATGCCTGTTTTAAAATTTTTTATATGCAAACCATCACCCTGAGAACTTTTGATAATTACTTTTCTGCAAACATTCTTTTAACGAGGTTGCAGGATGAAGGAATTCATTGTTTCCTCAAAGACGATTACACTGTAACGATAGATCCAATCCTGAGCAATGCCATCGGTGGCATCAAACTCGATGTTGCTGAAGCCGATGCTCCTCGGGCTGTGGCTTTGTTGAAATCTTATGATGAAGCTTATCTCCGTTCTGTTATTTGTCCACGCTGTCAATCAAATCAGATCATTGAGGTGCCCCGTAAATCGGCCGGGAATTTTATCACCGCTATCCTTTCATGGCTATTTTCCAGCTATGCCGTTTCATCAGAAAATGTTTATCAATGCCAGCAATGCGGCTATGAAAGCAAAACACTTCCCGAAAATAAGATAGCAGAAAACTAAGCTGCTTTGAAATTGATTCTCCGGCCGTTGATTGTGATTTTCCGGTTTCATTTTCTGATTTAAAAAATGGTTTACCTTTCAATGATGAAAAAGATTGCGATGATTCCGGCGAGGTATGCAGCCACCCGCTTCCCTTATAAACTCATGCAACCGCTGGGCAGTAAAACAGTCATCCGCCATACTTATGACAATACCGTAGCAACGGGTCTTTTCGATGAGGTACTGGTGGTTACCGACAGTGAAATTATTTTTGAAGAAATCACAGCTCACGGCGGAAAAGCGGTTATGAGTAAACGCAATCATGAAAGCGGCAGCGATCGAATTGCAGAGGCAGTAGAAAATATTCCGGCTGATATCATCCTCAATGTACAGGGCGATGAACCTTTCGTAAACAAAGAAACTTTAGGGCGCTTACTCACTGCTTTCGAAGATCCATTGGTGCAGGTGGCATCGGTGATGAAAAAATTTACGGATGCTGCTTTGATCAGTAATCCCAATTATGTAAAAGTGGTTACAGACAAACACAATGATGCACTTTATTTCAGCAGGAGTGTTATTCCATTCCGGAGAGATGAAAACTCAGTTGTTGATTATTTCGAACATGTAGGCATATACGCTTTCAGGAAAGATATATTATTAAAGTTTACCAGCTGGCCTGCCACAGCAATGGAACAGGCAGAAAAACTGGAGCAGTTGCGGTACCTGGAAAATGGTATCCGCATCCGCATGATTGAAACAGATGAGGTCAGTGTTAAGATTGATGTGCCGGAAGACCTCGCCAAAGCAGAGGCATTTTTAAATACTTTATAAAACAAAAAGCCGGAAAATATTTTCCGGCTTTTTGTTATCGTACAGTTCCAGGTTTACTTATCGTTGTACGGGAATTTTTTTGAAGCATTGCGCATCAATGCATTCACCAACCTGTCGGTATTACTACCTACTGAACCGGTAGCATTGTAATCATACTTCCAAACAATATCTCCTTTTTTCCCTTCATTGATACTGATGGTGGTTTGTACATCATTGGTTGAACCCCAAACACCCACAATTAAACCCAGCGCCAGAGCCGCATCTTCACTCATCGGTTTTTTCATGGAGGCACGGGTGGTAATAACTGCGTCTACACCTAATAGTTGTGCCAGACTTTCTTTCGATTTTGTTTTAAGATCAGAATAGGTGATTTTATTATCGGCCAGAATGGAATTCGTTTTACTGATATCCTGGAACTTAACGGTGTACTTGTATTTACCGCTTCTTTTCAAAAACCAGCTTTGCATTTTATCCTGGATGCTGTTGCCGGTTTTTTCTTCCATTTCTGTAAGCTGTTCTTTGGTAACTTTTTTCATTTCATTGGGTCGGAGTGTGATCGACACTTCTGCCGGCAATATCGCCACAATCTTATGCGATGCGGTGACCTCGTTGAATTCTTCTGCCTTATAAATTTTAGGAGAACAGGCACTTGCTGCCAGTATAAAGAAGGCAGCAGCCATCATCAATTTTTTCATACAGTTTTTGATTTTATAGAGCGCAAATATATTGCTTAACGTTGCTTCTCAAAAAAACTTAGCAGTCTGTTAACAGCTGCTTCAAGCGTGGCCTCTTTTTTGGCAAAACAGAACCGCAACACTTTATTATCTACCGGGGTTTTGTAAAAAGCCGAAACAGGAATGGTGGCAACACCTCCTTTTTCTGTGAGCTTTACAGCAAAATCACTTTCAGACTCATCGCTCACTGAGGCATAGCTATACAACTGGAAATAGCTTCCATAAGAAGGTAAAGGCTGAAAAGGAGTAGCCTTCATTAATTCAGCAAAATGATCTCTTTTTTTCTGCAGGAATGCCCCCAGCTGAAGGTAATGTTCTTTTTCCCCGAGGAATTCTTCGAGTGCGTATTGAGCCGGACTATTACAGGTGAAACAATTGAACTGATGTACTTTTCTGAATTCTTTCATCAGTTTATCAGGTGCAATACAGTAACCCATTTTCCAGCCGGTGCAGTGGTATACTTTACCGAATGAAAAACAAACGAAGCTCCTTTCAAAAAGATCAGGATAACGAAGCATCGACAAATGTGCTTTTCCTTCAAAGATCAGGTGTTCATACACTTCATCGCTGATGATGAATATGCCGGTATCCTTAACGAGTAGACGCAGTTGTTCAATATCGTTTTCGGTTAAAATCCTGCCGGTGGGGTTGTGCGGCGAATTGATGATGATCGCTTTCGTTTTTGCTGTAACCTTTTCTCTTACTTTTTCCCAGTTGATGGAATAATCGGGGTATTCGAGCTGCACCGGTACCGCTACAGCGCCATTGATTTCTATGTTCGGAATGTAGGAATCGTAAGCCGGTTCAAACAAAATCACTTCATCGCCTGCTTGCAGTATGGTGGTAAAGGCGGTATAAATAGCATAGGTTCCACCGGGCGTAATGGTGATTTCTGTATCCTGATTTACGGTTGTCCCGTATGCATCTTTCACTTTAGCCGCTAGCCGTTCCCGTAATGATGGCAAACCGCACATGTGTACATACTGGTTACGTCCGTCTTTCATGGCTTTGTAAACCAGCTCCACCAGGTTTTCATTCATCGGGAAATCGGGAAAACCCTGGCCAAGATTGATTGCCTGGTGCTTAACAGCCAGCGAACTCATTACGGTAAAAATGGTGGTACCTACTGAAGGTAGTTTGCTCTGGATTGAAGTATTCAAAAGAATGGGCGGTTTTATGCCGGCCAAAAATAGCACTTAAGCATAATATACCGGCCTTAGCCTCGGCGGCGGCGTGTAGTTTTTGTTTACCGGTTTAACAGCATACATATATGGCTTCTTTTTCACTGCAAAGGAAAGCAGGAAAGGTATACACCAGAGAAATTTCGACAATACCCCCGTAAAACCCTGGAAAAACCTGGCATTCCGTGCCGGTACTTCATTGATGATACCGAATTCGGCCTTTTGCCCGTTTCCAAAACGGTAACTGAGATCGGTTTCGCTGGCGTTGGGATAATAATTTTTGATGAGATCATTCTCTCCTTTCCAGTTGCTGTGGGCCCGTTGGGTGAAATTAATCCTGGGCTCCATATTCGGATCAAAATAATACCATTGGTTCTGCAATTGTACTTCCAGTGCATAATGGTGCGGAAAGCCAACTTTTCGGTAATTGATTTTTTTGCGCTTGAGCACTTCCATCATCACCAGCGCCTGCTGTGAACAAGCCGCATTGGGATGCTTCATGATTTCTTCTGGCTGAACTTTACAGGCAACCCCGACTCCGGTTATTTTCTGTGCCAGTGCAGCAATCCAGTTCTCATTGAGTTTCCAGTGTGAAAATCCATGGTAAAAGCGACAGGAGATGATATAAGCTAACAGGGTAGTGTATTCGCCGGTTCCGGGCTGTATGTTTTTCTGAGCAGCCGTTGCATCAACATATTTTTCAAGCAGGTCGATCGATTGAATGGAAGATAAAGCAGGGTCATACCTTTCTTTCTGGTCAAAAACCGCCGGTTCATTAATATCCTTACTGATGAAATTGGGAATAGCCAGTAATATGGCCAGGGCAATAAGTAGTGGTTTCATCATAATAGTCGTTTAACCCGTTTACGATAATGTATGACTTTACAGGATATTGGTTTACGGGTAGCTAACGACCTTTTGGAAATTATATTGTGCCCGGGTGGCATTTTTTTCAAAAAAAAGGGGCATGATTACTCATGCCCGGTAATTTTATTGAAGAATTTTATCCTCAGAGGTATTTATCTCCCTTATTGCGCTTCACTTCGGCCACGTATGCTTTGATTTCCTGTTCCTTGTCTTTTTTGCAGATCAGCAGCACATCGGCGGTATCCACCACAATAAAATCTTCGAGTCCCTGTAAAAGAATCAGTTTCTTATTGTCGGCATGAACCATATTTTTAGTAGCATCGATGATCATTACATTATCACCGGCCACAGCATTTTCGAGGTAATCTTTTTCAAGTGTATCATAAGCACTCGCCCAGGTACCGAGATCACTCCAGCCAAATGAAGATGGAATGACATATACGTTATCGGCTTTTTCCATGATGCCATAATCGATCGAAATATTCACGCACTGCGGATAAATTCTTTCGATGGCTTCTTTCTCTTTATCGGTATTGAACGCCGTTTTTTCAGCATCAAACACCTCATGAATTTCGGGCAGTAGTTTTTCGAAGGCTTTGATGATGTTTTTAATCTGCCAGACGAAAATGCCTGCATTCCATAAAAAATCCCCGCTGGCAACAAAAGTGCGGGCGAGTTCCTTATCGGGTTTTTCGGTAAAGGTTTTCACTTTATAAACATTATCACTCACCGAATAAGGTTCAAACTGGATGTATCCATAACCGGTATTCGGATTGGTAGGTTTGATGCCCAGCGTGAGCAATGCTTTGATATGTGAGGTGAAATTCAGTGCATCCAGGCAGGTTTGTCTGAATGCTTCTTCATCGGTGATCAGGTGATCCGCCGGTGCACAGATCAGGTTGGCTTCCGGGTTTAACTGTTCGAGCTTGTAGGAAATATAGGCAATACAGGGTGCTGTATTTTT
Source organism: Ferruginibacter sp. (assembly GCA_037045295.1). GTDB lineage: Bacteria > Bacteroidota > Bacteroidia > Chitinophagales > Chitinophagaceae > Ferruginibacter. The sequence continues at coordinate 1,338,918 of JBAOHS010000005.1, read as the reverse complement.
CCTGGACGGTTCACAAAGAATATTATCGGGGTTCATTTCTTTGAGCTGCCTGGCAACAATATCCCGGTAACTTTCTGACGTAACCACATAAATATTCTCCTTGGGTATAAACTGCGCAAACCTGTCGAACGTAGCCTGGATAAGTGTTTTACCGGTGTTCAGGATGTCGAGGAATTGTTTGGGATAATCGGTTCTGCTCATCGGCCAGAATCTGCTGCCGATCCCTCCGGCCATAATGGCTACATAATGGTTTTTGTTCATCTTTTGTTGTTTGTAACGAGGCCTGAAATTAAACTATCAATGATAAAATATAATTGCCGGTCGGTATTTTTTTTAAATGACTCCCTGTCATCGGGCACAAGATAATTCGGTTCCAGTCCGCGGGCATTGTTTTTTTCGGGTTTGTAATTATAAACGATATGGGCATAGGGAAAAAATAACCGGATACCCGTATTGGGTAGTTTGTATTTGATGGTTGTAAAGCCATTACCCGAATATGAACCTCCTGCAGTTTCCTCACCTACAATTGTTCCTATGCCGGAGTTCTTTACCATCAGTGCAAAATAGGAAGCGGCAGAATTCACTTTTGCATTGGTCACGAGAAATATTTTTCCTTTAAATGCATTCGGATCGGGCACCCATTGCCGGTTGAAACTATCGGCATATTTCCAGTAACCCGATTTTACCCGCTGTGTGAATTTTTCGGCAATGCTCTGGTTGATTTCTGTTTCTTTATCACCTGAAAATTCTTCATCCAGCAAATTACTGAAAGGTAGTTTGGAAACCTTTGAATAGACCGTAGCATATTGCAGAAAGGGTTCTCTTGCCAGGTAAGAAAATAAATAAAAGGCATTGTACAGATCACCGCCGGGGTTCTGTCGCAGGTCGATGATGAGGTTGGTAATATTCGGTTTTGCCCGGAGCAGTTCAAAGGAATTATTGCAGAAATGTTCAAACGCCTGTTGCTGCTTTTCCTGGTTGAATTCAAAAGTTGAAATGCGCATGATGGCATAACCGTTTGCATCGTTGATGTTCAGGTCGTGACCTACGGATACATCATCGAAATAATAAATATCGCCTGAAAATCTTTGTTCCCATTCGGAAAGCTTGATGGAAGGCATCTTTACGGTTTTCTCCATGCCGGAGGTATCGGTTACTTCGAGGTTAAATAGTTTCTGCGGACCGTACTTCAGGTAATACTGGAAGCTGAAATCGGTACCAGCCATTCTTTTCTGCGTTTCTCTGCTCAGTCCTTCTACGCTATTGTACAACATAAGTTCACGGATGATTGTTTCTGCAGGCTTTCCGTTTATCCGCCTGATTTCGGTTCCCTGGCTGAGGTCGTATCCTCTAACATTAACGAGTAAACGACCGTCGATCCATTCAACGGGAAAAGGGAAAAAGAATTGCCTGTTCTGCAAAGAATCATAAACAGCCGGTGGCATTGCAATATCGGTATGAGAACAGCCAACCCTTCCAACGATACAATACAGTTTATTGAAAAAATCATTTAGGGTAACCGTTGTCGTTATGGTAGACGACAAACTATCGGTAAGAAAATCGAAGCGTTTTTCGGGCAGGTATAAATATAAGGATGGATGTGCTTTTTTGAGGATCGATGCAAAAGTCCGGAGGTCGGCTTTGGCTGCTGAAGCTTCGATAACCGTATCTCCCGGATCGGGCGAAATCTTTTTACCGCAACCCCAGAACAGGATCGCAGCAACCATGATGAAAAGGAGTTTTTTAGGCATGCCGTCAGATGATACCCTCCCTGATAAGATCCTGGATATGTACAATGCCGATGTATTTACCTGCTTCTGTTACCAGCAGTTGATTGATATTATTATGCCGCATCATTTCAAAGGCTTCAGCCGCCAGTGCATCTGCAGCGATCTGTCGTGGATTAGACCCCATGATATCCTTTGCCTTTACCGATGCCACATGATCATTTCTTTCGAGCATCCTCCGAAGGTCGCCATCGGTAATCACACCGATGATGGCATTTTGTTCATCCAGCACCGCAGCGGCTCCCAAACGGTTGCGGGTGATTTCTACAATGACTTCCCTTAAGCTGGTTTCCGGTGTTACAGCAGGTTGTTGCTGGCGGTTCACCAGGTCGCCCACCCGCAGGTACAATTTCTTTCCCAATGTTCCACCGGGATGAAAACGGGCAAAATCCTCGCTGTTGAAGCCTTTCATTTCCATCAGACAAACCGCTAAGGCATCGCCCATCACCATTTGAGCTGTAGTGCTCGTGGTAGGTGCCAGGTTGTTCGGGCAGGCCTCTTGTAAAACAGTGGTATTCAATAATATATCACAATTACTGGCAAGATAGGATTGAATATTGCCGGCCATTCCAATCAGCGTATTGCCGAAACTTTTGAGCAGGGGAACCAATACTTTTATTTCCGGACTATCGCCGCTTTTGCTGATTACCATTACAATATCATCCTGCTGAACCATCCCCAGGTCACCGTGAATGGCGTCGGCAGCATGCATGAAAATAGATGGCGTTCCGGTGCTGTTGAGGGTAGCAACGATCTTCTGGGCAATGATCGCACTCTTACCGATACCGCTTACCACCAGCCTGCCTTTGCTATAGGCAATCTGCTCTACTGCCTTAACAAAGTCTTCATTTACAAAGGATTTGAGGTTGCTGATGGAACTAGCCTGCAGCTCAATGGTTTGCAATGCTACCGGTATGATGATACCACTCTTCATGATGAGCGCAAACCTACTGCAATTCATGGAAAGCACAAAGAAACGAGCCCTTGCCCGGTGGCTAAAAAACATGCATCTGATTCAGAAAAAATCATTATCTTAAATGAATGGACCGGTGCGTATAAATATTCGTTAAGATGGTTTTACTACTCCGATTCAGGCTTGCTTTTGCGGCCTATTTAAAGTAACTTCGCTGCCCTTTAAAAAACGGTTACAACAAATTTAAAGAACGATACGCCTGCCAGTGTATGAGTAATAATGAATAACGATATGGCTACTACAAAAAAAATTGCATCCAATACCATAAAAAAACAAGCTACCAGAAAAAGCGCCTCAACCAAATCTTCGGTTAATACAGCCAATCTTTCCGGCCAACTTCAACAGCATTTTGGTTTCGATACATTTAAAGGTCCGCAGGAAGCAATCATACAAACCTTGCTGGATGGTAAAGATACTTTTGTGATCATGCCTACCGGCGGAGGAAAAAGCCTGTGCTACCAATTGCCGGCTATGATAAAAGAAGGAGTTGCCCTCATTGTGTCGCCGCTGATTGCATTGATGAAAAATCAGGTCGACCTTGTTCGCAGTTACAGCAGTAAAGACAATGTTGCGCATTTCTTAAACAGCACGCTCAATAAAGGTCAGCAGAAAGCAGTTAAAGATGATCTGGCCAGTGGAAAAACAAAAATGCTTTATGTAGCACCCGAAACACTTACCAAAGAAGAAAATATAGAATACTTCCGCTCACTTACCATTTCATTTTTTGCAGTGGATGAAGCGCATTGTATTTCAGAATGGGGCCACGATTTCAGGCCCGAATACCGCAGGCTGAAAGAAATGATGGACCTCATCAATCCGGATGTACCGATCATTGCACTAACAGCAACGGCTACCCCAAAAGTGCAGAGTGATATTGTGAAGAATCTCGGATTAAGAGAACCCGAAATTTTTATTTCTTCTTTTAACCGTTCGAATCTCTATTACGAAATTCAACCAAAGATCAACCTTGAGCAAACGAATAAAAGCATTGTACGTTTTATTCAGTTGCATAAAAATAAGAGCGGTATCATTTACACCCTCAACCGCAAAACCACCGAGGACCTTGCCAAGATGCTGATGGCGAATGGCATCAAAGCCGTAGCCTATCATGCCGGTCTCGACAGTAAATTAAGGGCCGAAAGGCAGGACCAGTTCCTCAATGAAGATGTAAATGTTATTGTTGCCACCATTGCATTTGGTATGGGCATCGATAAACCCGATGTTCGTTTTGTAATCCACTACAATATTCCCAAATCAATTGAAAATTATTACCAGGAAACCGGCCGTGCAGGACGTGATGGCCTGGAAGGAAAATGTATTCTTTATTATTCCCATAAAGATGTAGCCAAGCTCGAACACCTGATGAAAGACAAACCGCTGAGTGAAAGAGAAGTAGGTGCACAGCTGATCAATGAAACGGTTTCCTATGCCGAAAGCAGTGTATGCAGGCGCAAAACATTGTTGTTTTATTTCGGTGAAAATTTTGATGATGCGAAAAGCTGCGGTCATTGCGACAATTGCCTGAATCCGAAAGAAAAAATTGAAGCGAAAGATTCGGCGCTTGTTGTGCTGAAAGCCATTAAAGCATTGGGTGAACATTTCACCATTGAATACCTTTTGCAGGTACTAACGGGAAAGGCTACCACCCAGGTACAGATGTATCGGCACGATGCACTGGATGTATTTGCCAGTGGCAACGACCAGGAACCGCATTACTGGAACAGCCTGATCAGGCAAATGCTCCTGAATGAATTACTCGAAAAAGATATTGTTGAATATGGTGTTTTAAAGATCACCAAAAAAGGAACTGCTTTCCTTAAAAAACCTGGATCATTCAAAATCGTATTGAACAACCTGTTTGAGGAAGCCAATGCCGATGATGAAGAAACTTATGGCGGAGATAATGGCAGTGCCGGTGCGGCAGACGAAAAGCTGCTGGAAATGCTCAAAGATGTTCGTAAGAAAGTAGCCAAGGAAAAAAACCTTCCTCCTTTTGTAATCTTCCTGGAATCATCGCTGGAAGACATGGCTACGATGTTCCCGACCAATATGGCTGAGTTGGAAAAAATCAGTGGTGTAAGCAAGGGCAAAGCCATGCGTTACGGAAAACCATTCATCGATGTAGTAGCAGCGTATGTAGAAGAAAATGACATCGTGAAGCCCGATGATTTTGTGATGAAAAGTGTACTCAACCGCAACAACAATAAAATATTCATCATACAGAACGTTGATAAAAAAATTCCGTTGGAAACGATTGCGAAAAGCAAAGACCTCCGCATTGATGAACTGCTCGAAGAAATGGAAACCATTGTTGCCAGCGGAACGAAACTCAACCTTAACTATGCCATCAATGATATGGTGGATGAATATGAGCAGGAAGAGATCATCGATTATTTCAAAAGCTGCGAAACCTCTTCATTGCAGATCGCACAGGAAGAACTCGCCGACAGTAATTTCAATTGGGAACAACTGAAATTGATGCGGATTAAGTTTCTGTGTGAGTTTGGGAATTAAGCCGGAATGATAAATTAGTGAGTTTTGATGATTTGAGCTTTCGGGTTTAATTGGTCAGTTGCTGGTTACTGGATCGTTCTTTTTTACTTTCTACTTTTGATTTTTAAATTATTGGCTTATTGATCAGTTGCTGGTTACTGGATAGCGGAATTTGTAATTGAGAGGGAATTTAAACTGAAGCATACAGAAGTAACAGTTGCGGTAGTTGGCTTTTGCGCCTTTGCTACCTTGTCTCTTTGCGTGAAATGAGAGAAGAACTTGCTGGTTACTTGTCGCTGGTAGAGCTTCAAACTTTTTACTTTCGACTTTTGATTTTTGACTTTTAAAAATTGTAACCGCTTTTGCGCCCTTTGCCACCTTGCTTCTTTGCGTGAAAACCTTTTTTACTTTTGACTTTTCACTTTTGACTTTCCCCATTTAGTAACTGCATTTGATACCAACAAGCTTATATTTGTTTACCAAAGATTCACTTCAACTCTCTATCTAAGCTCATTACAACTTAAAAAATAATTATTATGTCTATTGCAAAGGCATATGCCGCTTCTTCTGCCAGTTCAGCACTGGCACCCATGGATATCAATCGTCGTGAGGTTGGTCCGCATGATGTACAGATCGAAATCCTGTACTCTGGTATCTGTCACTCCGATATTCACCAGGCCCGCAATGAGTGGGGCAACTCCATTTTCCCGATGGTCCCTGGTCATGAAATCGTTGGTCGGGTAACCGCCACCGGTAGTCATGTGAAATCTTTTAAAGTAGGCGATCTTGCCGGTGTTGGCTGCCTGGTAGATTCCTGCCGTACCTGTTCACAGTGCGCTGCCGGTGATGAACAGTTCTGTGAAAACGGAATGGTAGGAACGTATAATAGTATCGGTAAAGATGGTCAGCCAACATATGGTGGTTACTCAACCAATATTGTTGTGGATGAAAAATACACCCTGCATGTTCCCGAAACACTGGACCTTAAAGGTGTAGCACCACTGCTTTGTGCCGGCATAACCACTTATTCACCTTTGCGTCACTGGAAAGTTGGCAAAGGCGATAAAGTAGCCGTGGTGGGTTTGGGCGGACTGGGTCATATGGCAGTAAAACTCGCTGCAGCGATGGGAGCTGAAGTAACGGTGATCAGTACTTCCGATAACAAAGAAGCGGATGCCAAACGCCTGGGTGCTGTAAATTTTGTGAACAGCAAAAAAGAAGAAAGCATTCAGAAAGTAACCGGAACCTTTAATTTCATCATCAACACCGTATCGGCGCCGAACAGTTATGATATGTACCTGTCTTTGTTAAGAACCAATGGTACCATGGTATTGGTAGGCGCACCACCAACACCTTCAGCTGTAACGGGTTTTAACCTGATCATGCAACGCAGGAGCCTGGCCGGTTCGCTCATCGGTGGAATCAAAGAAACACAGGAGATGCTTGATTTCTGTGCCGAACACAATATCACCAGTGATGTGGAGATCATTTCGATGGACCAGGTGAATGAAGCTTATGAAAGGGTATTGAAATCGGATGTGAAATACCGCTTCGTGATTGATATGGCCTCATTAAAATCTTAATAAAGGTTTTCGAACAGGCGGAAAGGTTAGTATATTAGTACACAACATAAACCATGCTTATGCGCAACTATATTGTAGCGGTGCTCTGCCTGCTTTCCGCCTGTTCTCAACCTTCAAAACCAACGGCATCTTCTGGTTTCCCGGAGAATTTAACCTGGATAGATCTTACGCATGCATTCGACAGTAACACTTTATACTGGCCGAATAATACAAAACCTTTCCTGCACAGTACCGATGCAGAAGGATTTACTGAAAAAGGATATTACTACTCTTCTTATTCTATCTGTACGCCCGAACATGGTGGGACACACCTGGATGCACCCATTCATTTTGCAGCCGGTAAATTAACAGCCGATAAAATTCCCATCAGCAGTTTAACGGGCAATGCCATTGTGATTGATATTTCCCAAAAAGCATTGCCCAACCGCGACTACCTGTTAAGCATAGCCGATTGTGAGGCATGGGAAAAGGAAAATGGAACGATACCGGATCATTGCATTGTGCTGATCAGAACCGGCTATGGCAAATTCTATCCCAACCGGGAAAAATATTTCGGATCAGCAAAAACCGGAATGGAAGCATTGCCTGAATTGCATTTTCCCGGTATAGATCCGGCAGCGGCGGATTGGTTGGTGAAGAAGCGAAAAGTAAAAGCGTTGGGACTGGACACGCCCAGTCTTGATTATGGCCAGTCGGCTGATTTCAAAACACACCAGGTATTGATGGGTAATGATGTACCCGGATTTGAAAACCTGGCGCAGCTGGATCAATTACCAGTAAAAGGTATTTATATAGTGGCCTTGCCGATGAAGATCAGGGGTGGCAGCGGTGGACCCCTGAGGATAATAGCGGGGCTGATGCCTGCTGGAACTCAATAGCAGTGCATTTTTCATAAAATTTCTGTTTATAATCCACCATTTCTGCACAAAACCTGTATATTTGCACCCCACATTAAAGCAGAAATGCCTGAAAATGGGATAATGGTGCGGTAGCTCAGTCGGTAGAGCAAAGGACTGAAAATCCTTGTGTCGCCGGTTCGATCCCGGCCCACACCACGAAGAAAAAAGAGAGTCTTATGGCTCTCTTTTTTATTTCACATAAATCCTTGTGTCGCCGGTTCCCTGCCTGCATGACGCAGTCAGGCTGGGATCCCGGCCCACACCACGAAAACCTCAGCAGAAATGCTGGGGTTTTTTGTTGCTTAGCAAAGTCTATCTCGACGAGGCAGTTACGTCTCCGCTCTTTTAAATTGATAACGTCGCAGAATTTTAGGCCGCGAACCAATAGCGAAACGCAATGGATCGTAGCTCAATCTCGAGCGACATTGTCTGCGGGACCGGGTTTAAGCAAAGGACATGCAAAATCCTATGTCTCACCAGTTCCCTGCCTGTATGACACAGTCAGGCTGGGATCCTGTGTCCACGACCATCAGAATACGAAGAGAGTCTGACGCAGCTCTCTTCAACTTATTCACCTATTCTCCAGCAACGTCTCCGCCAGGGACGTTGTGTATTTTGAAGTGCACACTCACAATGTCTTCTTCGAGAGACATTGCTGAGAAAGTAGTTATACAAAATCATATTTGAATTAATTACCTCCTGATTCGTGAGTCACGAACCAGTGCGAAGGATTGCGCAGCTTGTTCAACTTATTCCTTCCCAGCAACGTCTCCGGCAGGGACGTTTCGTAATTACATGTGCATACACGCAATGTCCTCTCCGAGAGACATTGCTGAGAAAGTAGTTATACAAAATCATATTTGAATTAATGACATCCTGATTCGTGAGTCAGGAACCAGTGCGAGGGAGACATTGCTGTAAAAAAACTACGCAACGTCCTCTGCGAGAGACGTTGCTGAGAAAGCGTTTATTAATAACCGCTATACATTTAAAAATTCAGCAGGATTATCCCTCGCAATCTGATCGAATTCTTTTTCACTGAGTCCGGCTTGCATATCTGCGAGCATTTCTTTCTCACTTTTGTGATTGCGTACTACATAGAAGTCGGTGCCATATAAAACCTTTTTACTCAGTTCGGGATGCTGTAAAGTTTTTTTAAGCAAAGGCAATATTTCTTCATCGTGCAGGATATAACTGATATCGGCATAGAGATTTTTATACTGCAGCATCATACTGCAGATAATGCTGTACCAGTCTACATCTTTCCAGATCTGTTCGAGCCGGTTCATCGAATTCCCAATCGGACCATTGCTCAGGAATGCCAGTCCCGTTGCGGGTTTGGTTTCAATCTGGCTGGTATAATTATCCCGGTCTTTTTCGAAAAATGTTTTCCATTCATCATCGCCGCCGAAATGACCAAAGCATAATTTCAGGTGAGAAAGATCATGATTCATCGGATAATCTTCACCGTTATATCCAAACAATGCCTTGATTTTTTCTGATGCTTTTCCAACAACCAGTCGCAGTAGTCTTTCTTCTACCAGGCAGAGATAATTAAGCGGATGCGTAAAATTATTGATGAACTCAATATTCTTCAATTCGGGCAACAATAGTTTGCTTCTTTTTCCCCTGGCATTGATCTGCTCGAATACAGGATGGTGATTCCATTCTTTTCTTTTTGCACCACGGTAATAGATTGTCCCCCTGATGGTATGCGTAAGCACCGGAAGTTTTTTGTCGGCTGCATATTTCCACAAAGGCAGGAGTGCTTCATCAAACGGATAATAGCCCAATGCCGGATAAATTTTAAATCCACTGAAATTCAGTTGTTCTATGTACTCTTTGATAAAACAGGGTTGCAGCATTACATTTCCCTTGTTGTCATGTTCCCATTCGAAAAATGGTTTCGTGCCCACCATGGTTCTTCTAGGATCGGCAAAAACAAATGGATGAATCAGGTCTTTGTATCCAGCCCTGGTTTTTAATTGTGCCAGCTCCCGCATTTGTGTTTCGTAATTACCAGCCGCCGGAATTTTACCGGCCTTCATAAATTCCATGTCCATTGGTAATATGATGAATCGTGTTCCCGATGGATACTGATCTTTCAATCGATCGAACAGCTTCGCCTGTTTGCGGTAATAGGCAAAACGGCCGATGTTCACATAGCGGCCAATGAATTCAATGGTTTTTTTATTGGGCAGAATGCTCAGGAAACTCCATAGTTTTTTTAATAAAAAGAACATCAGCTTTCTTCCGTACTCAATGAAGAGCATGGCAAAGAGTGTAACAGCAATTTTCACAAATGCACCCGGGTTTACCCAGAGCATGTGCTTTTCTTTCAACCAGTTGATTACAGAGAGGATTGATTTTTCTGTGTTGCTATCGGGCTTGATGAACAAACCCAGCACCCATTCACTGAAATAAAAAATGGCATGATAAACGATTACGACATTGATGAAGGTTATCAGCCTGTCTATGATAATATGCCGGTGAATGAAGGTTCTCCAGGCAACGAAGAACTCCTGCATTTTTTTGTACCACCATTTGTGTTTCCATTGCCGCGGACTTGTTTTCTTATTGAGGAACCACCAGCGGCAGATTTTGAGGATGATGCCGATGTTCACTAATTTATACAGCGGGTAAATCAGGAATGTTTTTGCCAGGTAAGGAGGAACACTCTCACCAATGAAAATGTGGGTATGACAATTGGTGATAGGTTTTTTGGAATCAGGCATGTGAAATCAAGTTATGTCCGATTGGCTAAGACAAGATAAGAAGTATTGGGAAGAGCGAGGAGATTGGAATGGGGTATATTTTTTAAACACTAGCAGACACTGCAATCCGTTCCTAGCAACGTCTCCGTAAGGGACGTTGCGTATTTACCTTTCTCGGCAATGTCTCTCGAATAGGACTTTGCGTGATGGATGCCGATTATATTGAAAACTTAATGAAGTGATGTGGTGAAAAATATACTGGTTTGTGAGACACGAACCAGTGCGGAGAGACTTTTTACTTTTACAGGTATCACAATAAATAATTATTATTACAGATTAATAAAATTTAGATCAACGCAAATTCGGAAATCGGATATTTTTTTCCTTTATTTATGGCTTTCAACGAAGATTCAAGAGTTAAAATACCAGCGATACTCCACCTTACCAGGTTGGGATATCAGTATATTTCCCGAAAAAATCATCACCTGCGGCTGGAGGAAACCAATATTTTCAAAGAGATATTTATAAAAAGTGTTGGCAAAATTAATCCAACAGTTACGGAAACAGAACTTGAAAAGCACCTTGAAGAAATTACCCTGAAACTGGATTATGATGATTTGGGAAAAGAGTTTTACAAATCATTAACGGCTACATCTGGCATTAAACTTATCGACTTCAAAAATTTTGCCAACAACAGCTTTCACGTTACCACTGAATTAACCTGTAAAAACGGAGAAGAGGAATTCAGGCCAGATATAACAGTTTTAATAAATGGCATGCCGCTGGTTTTTATCGAGGTAAAAAAACCCAATAATAAAGAGGGCGTACTGGCAGAAAGAGAACGCATCAACCGCCGTTACCAGAACCGTAAATTCAAAAGATTTGCTAATATCACCCAGCTCATGATTTTCTCCAATAACATGGAATATGAAGACGGAGTGATTGAGCCTGTTCAGGGAGCCTACTACGCTACTGCAGCTTATAATGATTTACATTTTAATTATTTCAGGGAAGAAGAAAACCTCAACCTTACTTCTATTCTGGCAGACGTAAAGGAAGATGTTGAAAATACTATTCTGAAAGATAACAACGTTGAAGTACTGAAACATTCTCCCGAATTTCAAACAAACAAACACTATCATACTCCCACCAACCGGATTCTTACATCTTTGCTGTGTAAAGAAAGATTGGCTTTTGTATTGAATTATGCGATTGCCTATGTGGAAGAAGAAAGCAAAACTTCCCGGAATGTTCAGAAACATATCATGCGCTATCCACAGCTTTTTGCTTCAAAAGCTATTGAAGCCAAACTTGAAGCCGGTATCCGGAAGGGCATTATATGGCATACACAAGGCTCCGGTAAAACAGCACTGGCATTTTACAATGTAAAGTTTCTTACAGATTATTTTCAAAAGAAGAATATCATTCCAAAATTTTACTTTGTGGTTGACCGAATAGACCTAGCCACTCAGGCGTCCACTGAATTTACCAACCGGGGACTAAAAGTAAAATCAGTAAACTCAAAAGCAGCGTTTATAAAAGATCTTCAAACGATTGCGGCCATTCATAATGATAGTGGAGAAGCAGAAATATCGGTTATCAATATTCAGAAATTCAGTGAAGAAGCAGTAGTGATTTCAGATGTGCAGTACGATATCAATATTCAACGTATTTATTTTTTAGATGAGGCACATCGCTCCTATAACCCGAAAGGAAATTATTTAGCCAACCTTATTAATTCAGATAAGCAGGCAATAAAGATTGCTTTAACCGGCACTCCCCTCTTAAAGCAAGTGGTGAAGGAATTCGACACGAAAGTATTGTTTGGAGATTATATCCATAAATACTACTACAACCGTTCTATTGCAGATGGCTATACCCTTCGTTTAATTCGTGAGGGTATCGATACCAACTACAAAATGCAGATGAAGGAAATCCTGGAGCAAATAAAAGTGCTCCAGGGAGATATCGCCAAAAAGCTGGTATATGCTCATCCTAAATATGTGGAACCACTCCTGGATTATATTGTTGATGATTTACAAAAATTCCGACGTAGCCAGACCGACGATTCCCTTGGAGGCATGGTAGTCTGCGACTCATCCGAACAGGCAAAAGCGCTATTTGAAGCTTTTGAAAAACGTTTTGGAAAGCAGGAAACGGATGGCAGCAAACTTTTCATGGCTGCAGATGAGCAGGCCAGTTACCGCAACTACAATCAACCACTTACTGCTGCTATTATCCTGCATGATGTAAACGATAAAGAGATAAGAAAGGATTTAATTGACGCCTACAAAAAAGGTAATATTGATATCCTCTTTGTATTTAATATGCTGCTCACCGGCTTTGATGCCAAGCGGTTAAAAAAGCTTTATCTCACCCGCGTAATACACGACCATAATTTACTGCAAACACTCACTCGTGTAAACAGGCCATACAAAAAGTATCGCTTTGGTTATGTGGTTGATTTTGCCGACATAACTTCTGCATTCGACCGTACCAACCAGATGTATTTTGATGAACTGCAGGCGGAGTTGGGCGACGAAATAGAAAGCTACAGTAAACTATTTAAATCACAGGAAGAGATAACGACCGATATTAATAACATTAAAGAAACCCTTTTTCATTACGACACCATCAATGCAGAAATTTTTAACCGGCAGATCTCTGAAATAAAAGATAAAAGCCTGCTACTTCAACTTGCAAGAGCTCTAAATAATGCAAAGGAATTAAAAAATATTATCCGGCTGCAAGGCTTTGAAGAACTGTTAAATAAACTCGATTTCTTTAAACTGAATCAACTCCTGAATATTACGCAGGCACAGATTGACAAGCTGAATCAACTGGATGCTTTGCAAAATGATGCTGATACTACCAGCCTTTTAAACACTGCCCTGGAAGATATCATCTTTATGTTCACCAAAGTATCGGAAAGTGAACTGGTGATTGCCGATGAATTGAAAAATGAACTCCGCAGAACAAGAGAAGAACTGCTGAACAACTTCGATGAAAAAGATCCTCAGTTTATTTCTCTGAAAGAAGAACTCGAACGCATCTTTAAAAAGAAAAACCTCGATGAAGTTTCGCAGGAACAAATGAAAGAAAACATCATCCTGCTGAGAGCGATTTTCGACAAAGCAAAAGAATTGAACCGGAAAAACAATTTATTGAAAGCAAAATATGAACAGGATGAAAAATATGTACGCATACACAAACGACTGCTCGAAAAAGACACCCTCTCGGTAAAAGAAATGCAACTGTATGAAGCATTACAGAGCATCAAACAGTCAACTGATGAACAACTTATACGCAACAGTCGTATCATGGAAAACGAATCCTATTTTGGCGACTTCCTATTACAGTTACTGGTAACAGAACTCAAAGATAACCGGAATATGAAAATGGATTTTGCTACCGCACAATCCATCAACCACTTAATTGTAAACGAATACCTCAACCAGTTTCACGGAAACAGAACATGACCAAAGACATCAATTTTATAGCGCAAACAAAATCGCTCATCGATAACCTCAAAGCCGTATGCGCCAACTATGGCCTTGGCAATGATGGCAACGAGTTCAAGATCATTACACAGGTGTTCCTGTACAAATTCATGAACGATAAGTTTAAGTACGAGGCCAAAAAGAAAAATAAAACGCTGGCCAAAGCCGATAACTTTCAACAGGCGATAGAAGCCATGAAGGCAGATGATTATGCTTTCCTGCTGGCAAAGATCGGTCCCGATGTACCCAAACTGTATCCCAATGAAATGATCAGCAATCTCTATAACAAACAAAACGAAAACGATTTTGCTGTTTTGTTCGACAATACATTACGGAGCATCAGCATCAGTAACACCGAAATATTCTCTGTAAAATCTGCCAGTGGTGCAAAAGATAAAATGTTTGATGAGTTGAGCCAGTTCATTTCCGACTCATCACAACGGGACGCCTTCTGTAAAGCCTTAGTGAATAAACTCTTTGAATTCAGTTTTGAAGAAATGTTTAATGAGAAGTACGATTTCTTCGCCACCATTTTTGAATACCTTATTAAAGATTACAATACCGATAGTGGCGGTAAATATGCAGAATATTATACACCCCATGCCGTGGCCCGTATTATGGCGGCCATTATGGTGCCGGAACCTGTACAGCAGGTAACCTGTTATGACCCAAGTGCCGGCTCGGGAACCTTGCTGATGAACCTGGCCCATGCCATTGGTGAAGATAACTGCAGTATTTACAGCGAAGACATTTCACAAAAATCCAGCAATATGCTGCGGTTGAATCTGATATTGAACAACCTCAGCCACAGCATACCCAATATCATTAAAACCAATACCATTGCGGAGCCTTATTACCTCGACCGTAAGTTTGATTACATTGTAAGCAATCCTCCGTTTAAATTAGACTTTAGTGATTTCCGCAGCAGCCTGGAGAAAGACAGTTTTAAAGAACGCTTTTTTGCAGGCATACCCAAGGTCCCTGCTAATAAAAAGGAAAGCATGGCCATTTACCTTTTGTTTATACAGCATATCATGTACAGCCTGAGTAAAACTGGTAAGGCTGCCGTAGTGGTACCAACCGGTTTTATAACGGCGCAGAGTGGAATAGAAAAAAGCATACGGGAGCAATTGGTGGAACGTGGATGGTTAAGGGGCGTGGTAAGTATGCCCAGTAATATTTTTGCCAGCACCGGCACCAATGTAAGTGTGCTGTTTATGGATAAGCAGGCCGACAGCAAACATATTGTATTGGTAGATGCCAGCAAACTGGGCGACACCATAAAAGACGGTAAAAACCAGCGTACCGTTTTAACCAAGGTAGAAGAGCAGCGCATCATTGATGCCATGAATAAAAAGAAGGCGGAGGATGATTTTAGTGTAGTAATAAGTGCCAATGAAATCCGTAACAAAAACTACAGCTTTAGCGCCGGCCAGTATTTTGAAGTAAAGATTGAATACGTTGATATAACGGCAGAACAGTTTGCAGCAAAGCTGAGTGGTTACCAAACCAACCTGCAGCAATACTTTAAAGAAAGCGCATCATTGGAAAAACAGATTTTGGAACAGTTGAAAAGTTTGAGATATGAATAGACTGAAAAGAAAACAAATCTCGGAACTAGTCAACGTTCATAATAACAAACGAATTCCTTTGTCTGCCAAAGAAAGAGAGTATCTAATAAAAATATATCCTTACTACGGGGCTCAAGGTATAGTTGATTATGTTGACAATTTTATTTTTGACGGAGAATATATATTGGTCGCAGAAGATGGTGAAAATTTAAGGTCTAACAATCAAAATATTTGCAATTTAGTTCACGGTAAGTTTTGGGTTAATAATCATGCACATATTATTAATGCTAATAAGGATAACGTTACTAAATATCTATTTTACAACTTCAACTTAATAAAGTTTGAACCATTTGTAACTGGCTCGGCTCAACCTAAACTTAACAAGGAAAACTTATTGAGGATTGAGACGTTTGTTCATGATAAACTAGAGCAACGACAAATCGCCTCCATACTCTCTGCTCTCGACGATAAAATCGAACTCAACAATAAAATAAATGCCGAGCTGGAGCAAATGGCCAAAACCATTTATGATTATTGGTTTGTGCAGTTTGATTTTCCGGATGCCAATGGCAAGCCCTATAAAAGCAGCGGTGGTAAAATGGTTTGGAATGAGCAGTTGAAAAGGGAAGTGCCGGAGGGGTGGGAAGCTGGAACCTTGGAGGATATCGCAGAATTAATACGGGGAGTTTCTTATTCAAAAAATGACATTGCCTCAGATGACATAAAAAAGGCAATACCGATTTTAAGGGCCACAAACATTACTAGTAATGTAATTGATTTGAAAAACATGGTTTATGTACCTAGTACGCTTGTAAGTGATGAGCAAATTTTAAAGAAATTTGATATTCTTATGACTATGTCAAGCGGTAGCATAGATCATATTGGAAAAAATGGCTTTTACTATTTTAATGAAAAGGTTTCATTTGGCACATTTTGTGCAAAATTGGTTGCTAAAAATGAATATCGATATTATTTGTATTCTTATATGCAATCTCCTTTTTTATTTGCTACAATAAGAAATGAATGCTTAGGTACTAATATTAATAATTTAAATGGCTCACTTGTTTCAGGCTTCAAATTGATAATTCCAAAAGAAAAAATAATTAAAGCGTTTAATTTAAAAGTTGATAGTTTTTTTAATCTAATAGCAAACAACATCAAACAAAACCAACAACTCTCCCAACTCCGGGATTGGTTGTTGCCTATGTTAATGAACGGTCAGGTAACGGTGGGTGAGGCGTATGAAAAAATGGAACGAGTAATGAAAATGAAATAAGATCATATAATACCTTTACAACAAGTAGTCAGACTAATTATTAAGCCTAATTAAAATCTCAGAATATGAGCTTATCATTAAGTGCCGAACAAAAGGAGCTTCTAAAAATATTCAAAATTGAGGAGCAATATGTTATCCCTTCTTATCAACGACCTTATTCTTGGGAGTATGATCAATGTTTTCAACTTTACAATGATTTAATTGACGCGTTTGAGTCTAAACACGATTATTTTATTGGCAATATCATTATAGCTAAAGCTGATAATAATAAAGACACACTGGAGGTAGTAGATGGACAACAAAGACTTATTACACTCTTATTGCTTTTTAAAATTCTCTATTTATTACAACCTGAGTTTAAAGTTTTACAGCAATTATTAGAGAAAGAAGATTGGGAAGGAAACAATACAATTGCCAGGATAAGATCAGATATTTTCGAAGTAAATGATGGTGATACTTTACTTGAAGTTTTAGCTTATGATATCAAGCATATTGAGTCTAGGCTGAATTTAGTTATTGATAAAAACAATAAGATTATTGAGAGAAATTGCAAAAGTAGATTTGAGATTAATTTTCTATATTTCTATACTTGGCTTAAATATTTTCTCAGCAATAATTCGGACTTAAAAGAATTCACCTCTTATCTATTAAAACAAGTTTACCTATTGCCAATTGAATTAAGTGGTCCAACACAAGATGATGCTAATGAAAAAGCGCTTATAATATTCGAGACTATTAACAATAGGGGAATGAATCTTGAGGACGCAGATATTTTTAAAGCAAAATTATATAATAAAGCAAAAAGTGTTAATGAAGAAAATATATTTATTGAGTTATGGACAGATTTTAAAAATGGATGTAATAGTTTAGGTTTAAATATTGATGATGTTTTTAGATATTACTCTCATATTGTACGAGGAAAAGAGGGTATAACAACAAGTGAAACTAACCTAAGGGAATTTTTCATAAATGAAAAATTTTCTCCTTTTGAGTTGAACAAGTATAAGGATATACTAAATGACTTATTTAGGGTGCTTGAGGTACTTGAGGTACTTAGTCAGGAAAAAATAAAAGAAAATGAAATAGCTAAGTGGTTACAAATAATTGATGCATATACAAATCAATATCCCAAGTATGCAATTGTTAATTACTTGTATGTCCATAATTTAAAAATTAATGAAGAATTTATAAGCTTTTTAAAATCCATAACTAGGTATGTTTATTATCAAGGGTCGACAACTACTGTAAAATTTGAAATATATAATATAATTAAGCAAACTTCATTAGGTTTACCAATTGATAATTATTTCAAATTTGATATTACCCCGTCATATTTTAATTACCTTGGAAGGTTAAAAAAAGGATTTGCTTTGCTTGCATACTATCTAAAGACACAAGACTCACTTTCTGCTTATAATGTAGATAAAATTATAACCCTAAAAGACAAAAAATTACTTTCAGAAGATTGGGCAAATATTGATTTAGAAGATGTCATTGACAATCTCGGAAATTATTTAATTCTTGATATTCCAAAAAGAAATTTAAATATAAATAAGAAGCCTGAGTATTTTAGTAAATCAAAGATTCCTGATATTAAACTTCTTTTTAAAAACGGGAAATTTACATACTCGGATTTTATCAAGCGTGATCAACTGTTAAAAGACAACCTTTTAAATTTTTTCAGAAAATAACTATGGATAAAATTAGAATCAGAAAATTTAAGGCATTCAGAGAAGACATTTCAATCATTCTAGAAAATTCTAAAAATCTTTTGCTTTATGGTGAAAATGGTGCTGGTAAAACGTCTATTTTTGAATCATTAAAAATTGCTTTTTTCAAGGAAAAAATTGAATCTGGCCTAATTGCCCAAACTCCGGAAGATCTTCAACAACTGAAATACCAATTTTGGAATTCATTTAATAATAAAATCGACAATCAGGAGTTTGAAATTGAAATTAATGATGTTAGCTATAAAATATTTGATACATCTGTTTATCAATTTTTTTTAGTGTCGATTGATGACTTAGTTGTAGTTAATGAAATAAATTTAAATACACTTCTTAGTCGTTTTTACTTTGATTTTAATATCAGTAATATTTGTCAAAATCACTACCAATTTATACAAGATAATGTTAATGCCACCCTTTTCTCATTTGGAGAAAGTGTGACTATTGTAATAGACGAAGAAGATAATTATAATATAAAGCTTGCCGATACTAAAAAAAACATTGAAACAAAATCAGAATTAAAAAAATATTTTAATGAAGCAAAGCTTAATTTGATAATTTTATTAATTATACTCAATGCAATCATACAATCCAAAGAAACTGAAAAACAAAAAGTTATAGTGTTAGATGACTTTATAACAAGTCTTGATGCTTCTAATCGTACGTTTCTTACGAAATATTTGCTTGAAAAATTTTCAAGATACTCAAGTAATAATATTAACCCATAATATTAGTTTCTTTAATCTAACCAAGTATATTATAAATGAAATTATAAAGTCTTCTGATAAATGGGTTTTTGCAAATTTGTTTGAAATAAATAATGTTCACAAAATCTATTGGAAGCCAGATAATGATAAAGTTTCTTTAATAAAAGATGATTTTAATGCCTTGGGTACAAATATTTCGACTGAGAATTTAGAAGGAATAGGCAATAGGATTCGAAAAAAATTTGAAGTTCTTCTATATGAGTTTTCTAAACTTTTGATGATTGGTGCTGTAGAAGATAGTTCTAAAATTTTGGACAGAATAACCAATAGTAAAGCAATCTATTATATAGGTGCTAAGACAGCTTCAAATTTAATTGACGAAATTGAAACCGTATTAAACGAAAACAATTCAAACAACTTAATTTCTAGATTAAAAGAAAGGATTGAAAATTATAAAAATAACGACTTCGATAATTTTAAAAAAATTTTAAAAGAACTTAAATTGTATCAAAAAGTTACGATGCATCCAATGTCACACGGAGTGAATGGATTACCATCATTTACTGTAAAAGAAATAGAAAAATCATTGTCTTTATTGGAAAAAATGGAAAATCATTTAAAATCATTAATTGATGGCAATGTTGCAGCCATTTAATTGAATTTATATTCTCTCCTGTCGTTGTTCTTGTTTCATAAATAATTACTTATAAACTATTTCTCTTCCCAGCCGCATTTTATAGAATTCAAATCACACCCACTTCCCAGCAATGTTTCCAAAAGGGACGTTGCGCATTTATTCACCTGTAAACCCAAAATCCTTTTTAACAACATTACTGAGTAAGAGCTATTCTCCGCAAAAAATGCGGCGATTAAGCCCTTTATTCGCCGCATCGGCCGCCATGGTTCGTGTCACACGAACCATAACCACTTCCAAACAACGTCTCCCAAAAGGGATGTTGCGTATTTATATATCGGAAACGCAATGTCCTCTGCGAGAGACATTGCTGAAAAAATTCTTCCCAAACCCCTGAAAATCAACCAACGTTTAACCATTATTCGGCCAATTTTGGGGTTTTTGCGGCGAAAATCGATTGATAATCAATAGTTGGTAAGGAATTTGTAGTAATTTTGGCAAAACTAATCCAATGAATTACTTCACTACCAAACAGCCAGTGGCTGATACGAAAACCTATATCAAATCGCTAAAAGCGTATGATTACGAATTTTGTATCCTTGGCATGAACAAAAACAGCTGCCTCGTGATTTCCAACAGCAAGAAGCTCTCCGAACAGCTCTTACAACCGGGTTCTGGTTTCCAGAAAGTAACCCTCGGTAAAAGAGAGATTGTAAAAATCCACGAGGAAAAGAAATACCAGCATACCCTGGGCAATTACGGTCTCGTACTGGATGTGGTGTAAACCTCGTTCACCCAATCATCCTTAACTCCATCCCTGTGTTTCGATGAAACAATAAGGGTCTATCGAAGCGTAATAATCTATTTCGCAGGGCTCCTCCGCCATTTCCATCGCCAGGAGATTCTGGCATTCCCGCATCTGCCATAAAAACATTTTGGCTTCAGGGTTCACCATAAAGAACAATTCGGGGAGAATGTCTTTCAACAGTCCATTCCAGCAGGCTTCCTTCAGTTTTTCCGACTGAGGCAGGTTTTTGGCTTGCTCATTGCCATCCTTCTCGCAGTATTGCCTGTTGGCAAAACGGCTTCCGGTAACCAGTAATACTTCCTGTTGGGTATATATCTGTGACATGGTGCAGGGTTTTGTCCCACTTTATTGACACCAAAACGTACGAAAAGACATATTTAGTATTTTAAAAATATTGTTAAACGTATATGTATGCCGTTTACCGTATAAAAAAGCCGGGATTTTTTCTCCCGGGAACTGTCACTTGAAATACAAAAACGGTTGGTCCTTCCGGCAATGCATAACGGAAAGGAACAAACGAAAAAAGACCTGTAAAATTTTTGCTGAAAAGGCGTAAAAAAAATTGTTTTACCCAGCCTGAATAAGACTAACTGTAAAGAATAGTCGAAGATTGATCAGAGCGATCCCCGTTCCATCAACACCGCATCCACCATGATCTCCTGCACAAAGGTACTGCCCGATAAACAGGCCAGCATACGGGTAAAAGCCACTTTGCCCAGCTTGTAACCGCTGGTTTCCACAAAGCTGATCTCGGGTTCATACAACTGCGGCAAAAATCCATCACTCATCGCAATCACCGATACATCTCTCGGAACTACATACTTCAATTCCTGCACCGCTTTCATCACGCCGGTTAAAATATCATCACTCATACAGAAAATACCGTCATAGGTCAGACCGTTACCACAATACCGATGAATCAGCCGCCTGGCTTCTTCCGGGTTATGGGCATGATCCGCCTTGAATTTTATTTTCTTCTGCCCCTCAATAATGGAAGTAAAAGCTTCCTTCCGTTTGCGGGTGATCGACATCTGGTCGTTCCCGAACAAGGCCAGAATTTTTTTCCGCTTGTGCCGCAGCAAAGCTTCTGCCGCCAATTCCGCCGCCGCTCTATCGGCCACACATACTTTATTACAGGCTTCAAAATCGGGCACCTTATCAAAAAAGATCACCGGCACATCCAGGTCTTCCATTTTCAGAAAGGCCCTGATATCGGTCGTTTTAATGGTAATGGAAACAAACAATCCGGCCACCCGGTTCTGCCGGCAGAGCTTCAGGTTGTCGAGCTCCGTTTCGGGGTTATCGCCCGACTGCAGTATCATCAGCGAATAACCATGCAGCCTCGATTCTTCCTCCACGGCCGAAATAAACGACTGGTAAAAAAAATTGGTAATGGCCGGAACGATGATCGCAAATACTTTGCTGTGATTGGTGCGCAGACTGATGGCATAGGTATTGGGCTCATATTCCATCATCTCGGCAAACTCCCGCACTTTCTTCCGGGTTTCCAGCGAAATATCGGGATGATCCTTCAAGGCCCGGCTCACCGTGGATATGCTGATCTGCAGCTTTTCGGCTATCTTTTTAAGCGTCGCTTTGGGCTTCATGCACCTGTTTTCCTAAAGTTAACCCTAAAATATTATTCACAACAAACATTTCCGCAAACATTTCCGCAAACCTTTGCGCTCGATATCTCCCCGAAAACCCTTTTTTGAGCGTAATAGTGAAAGTAGTTTAGTGCTCCAATCATTCACAAAAAGCTTGAACATTATGAGAAAATCTATCTTAACCCTGCTGATCCTTATTGCAGGTTACTTCGGTTTCGCCCAGCAAAATGCCGGCATCCGCGGTAAAGTAACGGATGCTAAAAATGCTCCCCTGGCCGGAGCCACTGTCAGCATCGCTGATATGAATAAAACAGTAGCTACCGATGCCGACGGGAATTTCTCCCTCGATGGCCTCCCCGCTTCTAAAACAGTAAGCGTTACCGTTAGCTCAACAGGTTACCAGGCAACCACACAGGTGGTTGATCTAAGCAACGGCGGCGTTTCCACTATTACCATTGCCATGAAATCGGATGTGTTATCACTTTCTGATGTGGTGGTAACCGGTGTGAGCAACCCTCGCTCAAAACTCAGTTCAAGTGTTTCTGTAAGTACGCATCCGCAACGATGATATTGCCAAAGCTGCACCCAGAACTACAGCAGAAATTTTCCGCTCCATCCCGGGTATCAAATCAGAAGCTTCCGGTGGTGATGGTAATACCAATATCACCGTAAGGGGTGTTCCGATTTCTGCCGGTGGTTCTAAATACCTTCAGTTACAGGAAGACGGATTGCCTGTACTTCAGTTCGGCGATATCGCTTTTGCTACTGCCGATATCTTCCTCCGTGCGGATCTGTCGATCAGCAAAATCGAAGCCATCCGCGGTGGATCAGCTTCTACCATGGCTTCCAACTCACCTGCCGGTATCATCAACTTCATCAGCAAAACCGGCGCAACGGAAGGTGGCATGATCAGTACCACAACCGGTATCGATTTCAATCATTTCCGCACCGACTTCAGCTATGGCTCACCGTTAGGTAACGGATTGAGCTTCCATGCAGGTGGTTTTTACCGTCTGGGTGAAGGTCCACGTACAGCAGGTTTCACTGCCAACAACGGCGGACAATTAAAACTGAATCTCACCAAACAATTCGATAAAGGATATGTAAGCCTTTATGGTAAATTCCTGAACGATCGTGCAGCTGCTTATCTGCCAATGCCGATCCAGGTTTCAGGTACCAATGCCAATCCTGAATTCAAATCTCTGCCTGGCTTTGATGCCAAATACGGAACCATGCATACGCCGTTCCTGTTACAGAACTTCGGACTCGGGTGTTAACGGAGAGCGCCGCAGCAGCGATGTTGCCGATGGCATGCACCCGGTTTCAAAATCAATCGGTGTGGAACTGAACTTCCGTTTGGGTGATGGCTGGAGCATCGAAAACCGTGGCAGGTTCTCTGTGAACAATGGTCGCTTTGTTTCTCCGTTCCCTGCTTCTGTAGGTGCTACCGGCGATATGTTAACTACCATTGCCGGTGCAAAAGGATGGGACCTTACCAATGCAACATTGCGTTATGCAAATACGAACACTGCTTATACAGGCACCAATGCCATGATCATTCATATGTTCGATACCGAACTGAACAACTTCAACAATTTTGTAAATGATTTCAAACTGAAAAAGAAATTCAAAGGCGGAGAAGTAACACTGGGTTATTATAAATCTTACCAGAATATTTCGATGGCATGGCTCTGGAATTCTTACCTCACCGATGTGAAAGGCGAAGGAAGCCGTCCGCTCGACATTGTCAATGCCAGTGGTGATGTGCTTTCACAAAACGGACAATACGCTTATGGCGTTCCGGTTTGGGGCAATTGCTGCCAGCGCAGTTATGATACAAAATATGAAATCAGCGCACCGGCATTGACCATTGCAATTGATGCGAGTGAAGCACTCACTTTCGAAGCCGGCCTTCGTTGGGATATCGGTAAAGTAACCGGTAACTATGCAGGAAGCGTACAATCGGCTCAGGATGTGAATTTCAATGGCACCATCGATTCTACTGAAACCAGTGTATCGAACATTAACCGGGCCGCTGCTTCACCTGTGAATTACAAATACGACTACGCATCTTACAGTGTTGGTGCCAACTACAAACTCAACAGCAACCAGGCAATCTTTGCCCGTTTCAGTCAGTGGTGCTACCGCCAAAGCCGATCGCATCCTTTTCTCACCAAGTGTATTGAGCGATGGTACTGCCCGTGGTACAACCGACAAAATCACACAGGCTGAAGTTGGTTTCAAAAGCAATTTCCGCAAGGGTGGTTTGTTTGTTACCGGTTTCTATGCTGATGTAAATGAAGCAGGCGGATATGAAGCGACCACACAACGCATCATCGAGAACAACTACCGTTCATTCGGTGTGGAACTGGAAGCCAATTTCAACATCACCAATGAATTCAATGTTCGTGGTTCACTTACATATACAAAAGCAAAAATCACCGATACGGCTGCTGCTATTAAAAACAACATGCCCCGTCGCCAGGCTCCATTGATCTACAATGTAGTGCCTTCTTACAGCAAGGGCAGGTTCTCTGTAGGTGCCAGCATCATTGGAACTTCTGCTTCTTATGCACAGGACAATAACCAGCTGAAATTTGATGGATATGTACTGGTAAATCCTTTCATCAGTTTCAAACTCAACAAACAACTCACCGCTTCGATCAATGGAAACAATATCTTCAATACACTCGGCATTACCGAATCTGAAGAAGGTTCCATCATCGAAAATCAAAACAATATCATTCGTGCCCGCTCTGTAACGGGCAGAACCATCTCGGCAACGATTGGTTTTAATTTCTAATTTTGGTTAAGATGCGGGCAGCGGGCTTACATGTTGCTCCTGCCTGCTTCTTTCTTTTTACCAAACAGGTCGTATTACAATGAACAGCAACCCAACGCATTTACTGGAAGATCGTGCCTGGCAGGTGATTGAGGCAGCAGCGCAGGGTTATGGAATCAAGGCTTCGGCTATTACGCACGATAATTACAACCGTGTTTGGGCAAGAGATGCAGTGGTTACCGGACTCGCTATCCTGGCGAATGAAAAAAAATCACTCTATCCCTCTTTTCTGCAATCATTACAATATTTACAGAAAGCTGCCGCTCCGAACGGACAAATTCCATCCAATGTTTCAATCGACAACAGTGGCAACATCACTGCTGTAAGTTATGGCGGTCCTGTTGGCAGAACCGATTGCAGTTTCTGGTGGACGATCGGCGCCATCAACTATCTACGACGGGTAAACGAAGCATCACTGAAAAGTGAAATACTGATCCACACAGAAAAAATTTTCAAACTGGCTGAGGCCTGGGAATTCAATTACCAGGGATTGATGCATCTACCGGTAAGCAGCAACTGGGCCGATGAATACATCACAGGTGGTTATGTGCTTTACGATCAATTGCTGCGTTACTGGGCCTTGTACCTGGCCGGTGATTTTTTTGGCCGCAAAGAATGGAGCGATCAGGCCATTAAAATTAAAATCAGCATCAAGAAACATTTTTGCTTAGAGGCAGAATTGAATCAATCTCTTTTCACTGCATCACAACGGGAGCAACTGAAATCCTTTCAGCTCTCGGAAGAATTTATCAGTTCCTTTACCGCCACACAAATCATCAAACGCTACGACTGCTGGTCGATTGCATTGCTGATACTTTTGAATATTCCTTCCGAAGCTACTGTTGAAGTACTCTGGAAGACATTGGAAAAAGAGTGGAAGAAAACAGGAGCTGGTATTCCTGCGTTCTGGCCGGTGATCGATGAAAAAGATCCTTATTTCGAACAACTTTTATACAACCATAGTTACCGCTTTAAAAACAAACCAGGTCATTTTCACAATGGAGGCATATGGCCGGTTACCAATAGCTTTTTAATTACCGCATTGTTTGCCGCCGGAAAACCAACCGAAGCCGAACAATTATTAGCCGGGCTTTCGGCAAAGCTGAATGACAGTGTTAATGATCATCCTTTCCCGGAATATTTTGATTTGTACAAACAGGAGCCGCAGGGCGTTACCCAACTTTGTTATTCTGCATCGGGCTACCTGCTGGCCAGCAAAGCAGCAACGGCTGTTTCAGATGTGTTGCAGGCACTTGGCCTGAACATGCGTGTACAATGGCAGCAGGCAGAAACCAATGCCCGTGCCACTGCTGGCAGAATTCTTGAACAACTGGCCATACCAGGATCAGCCGTACTTACCATTACCATTGCAGGTGAATCTGGCTGTGGTAAAACAACACTCGGCCGTGCCATGGAGCAGGAGTTTACTTCGAAGGGTTACAAGACATTGCTGTTTCACCAGGATGATTATTTTAAATTACCGCCGAAACAAAACCACCAGCAACGGGTAGACGATTTTTCAAAAATTGGTGTAGAAGAAGTGTCGCTCGATAAACTCGATGCAGACATCAGTAAAATCAAACTGCAAACCGAAAAGCAGTTAACCATCCCTGTTATGAACTGGGTAACCGATACCCGTGAATTCAAACAGATAGATATCAGGGATGTTCAGATCGTCATTATTGAAGGAACCTATACTACTTTGCTCAGGGAAGCCGATCACCGGATTTTCATGTCGGCTTCTCATGAGCAAACAAAACAAAACCGCATCAACCGGAACCGTGAAACCGTTACCGAATTTATTGAAAGGGTGCTCGAAAAAGAAAGCGGCATCATTCAATCACACAGGCCGCTGGCAGATATCGTTCTAACACCGGATGGCAATTTGCTGCTCTCTTCTGATAGCAGTGCTGTTCGTTAAATACCGATTGCAGTAGTTCCATAAAATAAAGCAACATGACCAACATCATTGCTAAATCCCGGATGAGCTTAGGGCAGATCATCAACATGAATGTTGGTTTCTTTGGCATTCAATACAGTTTTGGTTTACAGCAGAATGCCATTAACCCGCTGTATACTTTTCTCGATGCTCAACCGGAAAGTCTGCCGATACTCAACCTTGCCGGTCCCATCACCGGTTTACTGGTTCAACCGATCATCGGCGCCATGAGCGATAAAACCTGGCACCCGAAATGGGGCAGGAGAAAACCTTATTTCCTTATTGGTGCCGTATTCTGCAGCATTTGTCTTTTCCTGTTTCCCTTCAGCAGTTCACTCTGGATGGCAGCAGGGTTATTATGGGTGCTGGATGCAGCAAACAATACAGCGATGGAACCTTACAGGGCTTTTGTAGCCGATCGCCTGCCGGCAGAACAACAGGCTTTGGGATTTTTGTCGCAGAGTTTTTTCACCGGCTTCGGTATCACCCTCGCCGCCGCTTCTTTGTGGATATTCAAACAACTGATCACCGGACAAACCAGCGCCGGGATTCCTTACTGGGTTTTCGGATCTTTCTTTGTAGGCGCTATCTGTTCTATTGTTTCTGTGCTCTGGTCGGTAATAAAAACACCCGAGTTACCTCCGGATGAAGAAGAACTGAAAGCATTGAGGAGTGAATCAAAATCGGTGTTAACCATCTTCAAAGACATCTTTGCTGCCATCCGCGACATGCCGCTGAATATGCGCAAGCTTGTATTGGTTTACCTTTTTCAATGGTATGCCATGATGTGCTACTGGCAGTTTATTTCGCATAGTGTGGCCAAATCGGTGTGGGGTGTGACTTCAAAATCCAATCCGCCATTGTATGAGGATGCAGTTGCCTGGACCGGACTGATCAATAGTTTTTACAATATTGTTACTTTCATTTGCGCCTTCAGCCTGGTTGGCCTTGCAAAAAAATTCGGTGCATCAGATGGTACATGCCGCCTGTCTTTTCTTTGCAGCTGTTTGCCTCGGACTGCTGCCATTCATAGACAACAAATACCTGCTGTTTGCCCCGATGATTGGTTTGGGTGTAGCCTGGGCCAGTATGATGGGCGTTCCTTATATCATTGTAGCAGAAAGCATTCCGGCCAAACGCTATGGCGTTTATATGGGGATTGTAAATATGCTGATCGTTGTTCCGATGATCATCCAGAACCTCAGTTTCGGTTTCGTATATACGAACCTGTTAGGTGGAAACCCGGGCAATGCCATTCTCTTTGCTGCCACGTTATTATTCCTGGCGGCACTGGCAACGCTGCGCATCAGGAGAACCCCGCTTTTGCAATCCTAATTGTTTTGAAAAAATAAAATCTATCAGCCCTTTCTTCTTTTGAAGATAATGGCGGCATTTTTATTCAGATCGCCCGAGAACCTGATCTCATAACGGTCACGGCCATCCTGAACAATGAGCAGACCAGTATTGGGTGCAATCGTACCGAGGTTTTCGGCATACATGATCATCTGAAGAGAATCGCCCATTTCGGGCAGCAGATATAACGGTTTGAGTTATGGCATTGGTGCTGAGACCCTTTCTTACTCATGATCATCTTTCCGTTTAATACCACGCTTACGGTATCGCCATCTACTTCACCATTATCGTACAGCGTTAATTTAATACTGTCATTCTTGAAATAAACGGTCTGGATGGTTTCCACGCTGCGACCGCCCATATCAAATACAGGTCCCGAAGGCCTTACCACTGCTCGGCTTTGCTACAACCACAGGAGCTGATGTTGTTGCAACGGGCTTTGATGGTTCTGCCTTCGTGTAACAGCTGCCACCGGAGGTTTTACTACTGGTGCAGCTGCCCTGGCCATCACCGGAATCGGCTTCATGGCAATTTTACGGTACAATGGTTTTATCGGCGTCGTATGCCCTGGCAATTGGTTTTGTATTCGTATATAGTTTACCGTTATTAACTGGTTTGCCGGGTGAGTGTCCATTCAGGTTCTTCGGGAATGATTTCTTTCGGCGGTTCGGGTTTGGGTTTCGGTTTACGGAAGGAAAGATCTTTGGCCAGTTTCATTTGATCCAGTTCGGCCAGTAATGCGGATGAGTCGGGTGTGATGTCTTTGTGCAGACTGATCTCCCCGCTTGCTTTGCGCATATCCTTTCCTGTTATGGTTTTGAAGGAGCCCGTGAGCAGCAATTGCTTTATCGGTTACTTCGAGCCAGACTGTATTGATCTGCCTGATTTTTTTCGGCCCATCATCCTGCAGATTATCGTACAGCAATTTATCTTCTTCAAGTATGTATTTGTTCTTTTCTCTTTTAACGATCAGCGATTTAACGGCTGAGTATTGTTCTCCTTTTACATTAAAAATAATTTTTGAGAAGCCGGTTAATATACCGCTGCTATCGGAGAGCACTACTTCGTAATGCAGTTTTTTCTGATCGGTACTCACATAGCCCGTCCAGGTGCCGGTAATATCTTCCGCAGCATTGGGTGCCGGCTGAGCCAGCAGACCCAGTGGCATCATCAACAATATGAGTAAAAAGACTTTCATGAATCAACTATAAATGTAGGATAGTTTGGTTTTATGTACGGCTATTAATAGAAATAGTTTGTTGCAATTTTTAATATTGCAGTAAAAGATGACTAAACCTATTATTCAACAAGCCGTTGAAAATGTTCCCGGATTTAAATCATTTATAGAGGAAATAAGAAAACACATTCTTATTAATGGTGGTTCGAACTGCACCTACATTCACTATAGCCGATGTTTGGGCAAGATTGCACTTTATTTTAATCAGGTACCCACTACACTCAGTATAAAACAAATCGAAACATTTCTTTACTCATTGAAAAAGGATGAGAAAATGATTTCAGAAAACTATTTCAAATTTTATGTTGTTTCTCTACGGGTCGCATTTAGAATTGAAGGAAAGAATGATTTAAGGCTTCAACTGCCCACAATAAAAGGGAGTAAAAAATTACCGGTAGTACTTAGCAAACAGGAAGTTTTCAGAATCCTTAATGTACCGCT
The DNA here is from genome assembly GCA_037045295.1 of Ferruginibacter sp. Classification (GTDB taxonomy): domain Bacteria; phylum Bacteroidota; class Bacteroidia; order Chitinophagales; family Chitinophagaceae; genus Ferruginibacter. Next base: position 1,308,827 of record JBAOHS010000005.1, on the reverse strand, counting down.
AATGCCCAAGCACCGAATACTGATCGCATTGCTTTATGGATGTGGATTAAGATGTTCCGAGGCAAAAAATATCAGAGTTACAGATCTGGATTTTGACCGGTCAATGCTTCATGTACGACAGGGTAAAGGAAACAAGGACAGGTATTTGCCACTGGGAAAATTTCTGCATCATACATTGTCTGTTTATATACAAGTGAATAATCTGAAGCGTTGGCTGTTTTCCGGAGCTTCTTCCAAAGGTGCAAGGGATAAGTTTGATAGAAGGGTAAGCAGTCGTACAATTCAATACACAGTTAGGTTAGCTGCTAAGCATGCCGGAATTACCAAAGACGTAAACGTACATACCCTGAGACATTCCTATGCGACACATTTACTGGAAGACGGACTTGATATTTATTCGATAAAAGAATTGTTAGGACATTCCAACATAAATACAACCATCGTTTACTTACACATTACCCAACATGAAAGAAAATTTAAGTTTAGCCCAATTGATAAACTGGAAGGCATAAAACTTATGCATGGAATTCAATGTAAACTTCCATTGGATTATGAACAATAAAACTGGTAAAATATTTTACATCAGCTCCTTCACCACACTGGCCACAATATGCGGACGGCCAAGTGTATAATAGTGCAATACAGGAACACCAGCCTTTTTCAGTTCTTTGGATTGTTGCAGCAACCATTCGGTACCGACTTTTTCAACGTCCTCATCTGTTTTGCAATTGGTGATTGCTTCAGATAAAGGGGTGGGCAGATCAATATGAAAAGTTTTCGGCAGGATGGTGAGTTGCTTTTTAGAATACACCGGTTTCAATCCTGGGATAATCGGCACCGTTATACCGATTTCCCTGCAGGCATTTACAAAAGAAAAATATTTCGCATTGTCGAAAAACATCTGCGTTACAATATAATCGGCACCTGCATCCACTTTGGCTTTCAGGTTACGGAGATCGCTTTCCATATTGGGCGCTTCGAAATGTTTTTCCGGGTAACCGGCTACACCGATGCAGAATTTTGTTTTGGTGGTATTCTTCAGGTCTTCTTCGAGGTACAATCCCGAATTAAGATCTGTTACCTGTTTGAGCAGGTCGATGTGCGTATTTATGTCCGCCCGGTTCCGGTTCAAAGTTCGATTCATTCTTGGCTGCATCGCCCCGCAATACAAGCACATTGTCGATGCCCAGGTAATGCAGGTTGATCAGTGCATCTTCTGTTTCATTGATGCTGAAACCACCACAGATCAGGTGAGGAACCGTATCTACATTGTATTTGTTCATGATCGCCGCACAGATCGATTCTGTTCCGGGACGCTTGCGCACCACTACTTTTTCAAAAGTGCCATCCCCTTTCTTTTTAAAAACATGTTCACTGCGATGATAGGTAACATTGATAAAAGCAGGTTTGAACTCCATCAATGGATCGAGGTGCTGGTAAAGCGATTGAATGCCTTTTCCTTTAAGCGGAGGCAGTATTTCGAATGAGATCAGGGTCTTGTCTGAATGATTGATATGGTCGATTACTTTCATACGCGGTAAAGATAAAACCAAATTAAAGAAAACGGGAATTTTGTAAAAGGATCGCCATGCATATAAGGCCAATTGATAAAGTTTTGATAATTGAGCCGGGATGGCTGAAAGCGCCCCATCATCCCTTATTTTTGTATAAATTTTAATCGTTGAGTTTAACCATTCAAACAAAGAGCCTTGTAAAAGTTTACGGTAGCCGTACGGTCGTAAACAATGTATCCTTCAACGTTAGTCAGGGTGAAATCGTTGGTTTGCTTGGTCCGAATGGCGCCGGTAAAACCACTTCTTTTTACCAGGTGGTTGGGTTGGTGAAACCCGATAGCGGTGAAGTATTCCTCAACGACATCAACATTACCCGCCTGCCCATGTATAAAAGGGCGCAGATGGGCATTGGTTATCTTCCCCAGGAAGCCAGCGTATTCAGGAAGTTAAGTGTGGAAGACAATATTACCGCTGTACTGGAAATGACTACGCTGAAAAAAGCAGCGCAAAAAGAAAAACTCGAATCCCTGCTCAACGAGTTCAGGTTGCAGCATGTGAGAAAAAACAATGGCGATACCCTGAGTGGTGGTGAAAGGCGCCGTACAGAAATTGCCCGGGCGCTGGCCGTGGATCCGAAATTCATCCTGCTCGATGAACCTTTTGCCGGTGTAGATCCGATTGCGGTGGAAGATATCCAGGAAATCATCGCCAAATTAAAATACAAGAACATTGGTATCCTCATCACCGATCACAATGTGAATGAAACCCTTTCCATCTGCGACCGGGCATACCTGCTGATTGATGGCAAGATATTTAAACACGGTACCGCTGAAGAGCTGGCAGGCGATGAACAGGTGAGGCGACTATACCTGGGCCGCAATTTCGAGCTGAAACGCAAAGATTATCTGCACGAACAGGCAGCAGGCAATTAAGGTTGTACGGACTGTTTACTACAATTTTTTTATCTTTCCATACATGAAGCTGTTATCTCCCGCAATTTCCAGGCTGGCCAGGATGCGTCTGTGGCGTATACAGAACTGGACCAACCACCCTGTGGCAGCACAAAGGGAGGTTTTGCAGGGACTTGTAACTGCTGCTCAGTACACCTTTTTTGGTAAGAAATACAACTTCTCCAACCTCTTTTCGGTAAAAGCATTTAAACAACAGGTTCCCATACACGAATATGATGACCTGCGTCCTTATATCCTGACGGATGATGGAAGGAGAGGAAAATGTTTTGTGGAATTCCCCGGTGAACTGGTTTGCCAAAAGCAGTGGCACCACCAGCGACAAAAGCAAATTCATTCCGGTAAGTGAAGAAAGCCTGCAGGAAAATCATTTCCAGGCCAGCAAGGATGTACTCACCAATTATTATAAAAACTTTCCTTCGAGCGATCTGCTGACCGGCAAAGGATTGGTGGTGGGCGGCTCACACCAGATCAACCAACTGAATGATGATGTTCAATATGGCGACCTGAGTGCTGTGCTTATGCAGAATACTCCTTTCTGGGGCCATTGGTTGCGTACGCCGGAACTGAGTGTGGCCCTGATGGACGAATGGGAAAGCAAACTCGAAAAACTGGCCCAGGTTACCGCAGAAGAAAATGTAACCTCATTGGCGGGCGTTCCTACCTGGACTTTACTATTGCTCAAAAGAATCCTGGAGATAAAACAGAAAACTACCATCAAGGAAGTATGGCCCAATCTTGAACTATACATCAACGGCGGAGTTTCGTTTGTGCCTTACCGTGAGCAGTTTGAAAAAATCATCGGCGCACCGATTAACTACCTGGAAATTTACAATGCCAGTGAAGGTTTTTTTGCAGCACAGGAAAGGCCCGACGATAATGGCATGACCTTGTTTACTGAGCATGGTATCTTTTATGAATTCATGCCGGTGGAAGAATATGGTAAACCCAATCCGATAACGGTCGGATTAAACAAGGTGGAAAAAAATAAAAACTATGCCCTTGTAATCAGCACCACGGGCGGGCTCTGGCGTTACCTGGTAGGCGATACCATTCAGTTTACTTCTGTAAATCCATACAGGATTATTGTAAGTGGCCGGCTTGAAACATTACATGAATGCTTTTGGTGAAGAAGTGATCGTAGACAATTCAGATAAAGCCATTGCCATTGCAGCACAAAAAACCGGGGCCATTGTGATCGATTATACGGCAGCACCGATTTATTTTTCAGATCAATCGAATGGAGCACATGAATGGCTGGTAGAATTCGAAAAAGAACCCGATAGCCTTCAGCAGTTTACACTATACCTCGATGAAGCATTGAAGAATATCAACAGCGATTATGAAGCCAAACGTCATCGCGACATTGCATTGAGTTTGCCCAGGGTAAGCATCCTGCCGAACGGAAGTTTTACCCGTTGGTTGAGGAGCAAGAATAAAATCGGTGGGCAGCACAAAGTGCCGCGGCTCAGCAATGAAAGAATTATTCTGGAAGAAATTTTAGCAATCGCACGCAACCATTCATGATAAATCCCATAACCAGGCTTTTTATATATTTTTGCGCACCACAGCATACCAGGAATATGAAGAATGGTTCGCTGCAGTATATCATTTAAAATTCGATTATGAAATTATTAGAAGGTAAAACCGCCATCGTTACCGGTGCTGCCCGTGGAATCGGGGAAGCCATTGCATTAAAATTTGCCGAACATGGCGCCAATGTAGCTTTTACTTATATCAGCAACGGCAGTGCCGAAAAAGCCACAGCACTGGAACAGAAACTCATTGCATTGGGTGTTAAAGCAAAAGCTTACCAGAGCAATGCTGCCGATTTTGCAGCCTGCGAAGAACTGGTGAACGATGTGATCAAAACATTCGGACAGGTAGACATCTGTGTTAACAATGCCGGCATTTCAAAAGACAACTTACTGTTACGCATGACCGCCGAACAATGGGATGAAGTGATGCAGGTAAACCTGAAAAGTGTTTTCAATATGACCAAACAGGTGATCAGGCCGATGATGAAAGCCAAAAACGGCAGTATCATTAATATGAGCAGCATCATCGGGGAAATGGGCAATGCAGGCCAGAGCAGTTATGCTGCCAGCAAAGCCGGTATCATCGGATTTACCAAAAGTGTAGCCAAGGAACTGGGCAGCCGCAATATCCGTTGCAATGCCATTGCCCCGGGTTTTGTGGAAACGGATATGACCAGTTACTTAAAAGACGGCGAAGGTGCCGAAAAATACAAAGCCGGTATTCCGCTGGGAAGATTTGCCAGTGGAGAAGATATCGCCAATGTTGCCCTATTCCTGGCGTCTGACTGGGGCAACTACATCACCGGGCAAACCATCAGTGCCTGTGGGGGATTGAATATTTAACTATCTTAATTTATAATCTCATTAAGAGCCGGCAACTATTGCCGGTTTTTTTATGCTTGACAGAGGCGAATTGACTTTCCTGCATAGCCTTATGTTAAATTCCTGCCAGATTTTAACAATGCAGCTCTATTAAACATTCGTTTTTAAACTGTGCAGTATATATTTGCAACGCAACCGGTATGTCATCAAAAACAACAAATACTATCAGCAAACAATACACGAAAATTTTTACTGTATTGTTAATGGCCTTCTGCCTCTGGTTATTAACCGGGTTGAATTTCTTTGTTTATCCGTTAACACAGGATTTCAATAAATATGCATCCGGCAATGAAATGCCTTGTAAATCCGACAACAAGAATATTCCCCAGGCTCCTGAGGAAGAAAAATCATCTTCCGCAAACAATGGTTCCATCCAGGAAGAATACATTCATGAAAAAGACCATTCAAAGGATTTTAACCTGGCTTTAATGCCGGTGCAAACAAAATCCCATGATGAAGAAAAACTTCCTATGGTTCATTCTGAACTGATCTCTCCGCCTCCCAAAGCATAACCCGTTTATTAGCCGTAGTATACAATCTATGGTGATTATTTTTACATCTATGCTGGTATTTTTATACCTGATTGATAACTAAAAAGTGAAGGGGTTCACGCTAAATATCTTTCAGCCAGCTTTTAACAATTACTGTAATACTGATTATGAAAAAGATTTTTCAGAATGCAGGTGCTGATGTACCGGCTTCTATTGTTGTTTTTTTAGTGGCCATTCCGCTTTGCTTAGGCATTGCAGTGGCAAGTGGTTTGAATGAGTTCAGTGGTATCATCGGAGGTATCGTGGGCGGGGTTGTAGTTGGTTTCCTGAGCGGAAGTCAGTTGAGTGTAAGCGGTCCGGCTGCCGGTTTAACCGCTATTGTTGCAGCAGCAGTTTTAAAATTACCAGCGCCCGAAGCCTTTTTCCTTGCGGTGGTGATTGCAGGGATTTTTCAACTCTTCATGGGATTTTTTAAGTTAGGCGTAATCGGTGATTATGTTCCCAATAGTGTAATCAAAGGGATGCTGGCTGCCATCGGTATCATACTTATTCTGAAACAACTTCCGCACCTGGTAGGATATGATAAAGATTTTGAAGGTGATGAAGCATTTATTCAGGCATCAGGCGAAAATACTTTTTCTTCGATTTTCTATTCTCTCAATAACCTTACACCCAATGCGATGATCATTGGTATTACCGGATTACTTATCCTCATTGTATATGAAATCAAATGGGTGAAAAGTAAAAAAATATTTCAGTTGATCAGCGGGCCACTGGTGGTTGTAATTGTTGGTATCCTGCTGAATAAATTGCTGGGCGGATTGGAAACCACCATTACACAAAAAGATGCACACCTGGTAAACATTCCGATTGCCAATAGCACCAGTGAATTTTTATCTTTCTTCCGTTTACCCGATTGGTCGTTTATTGCCAATACAGATGTATGGATAACGGCCATCACCCTTGCCCTGGTTGCTTCTCTGGAAACATTGCTTGGTATTGAAGCCGTAGATAAACTGGATCCGCTTAAAAGAGTATCGCCGCCCAACCGGGAACTGATGGCACAGGGCGCAGGCAATATGGTGAGTGGTTTGCTGGGCGGACTTCCACTAACGAGTGTGATTGTACGCAGTAGTGCCAACGTGAATGCAGGAGCCCGAACAAAAGTCAGTGCCATTCTTCATGGTCTGCTCATCCTTGTTTGCGTTGCTTTTGTTCCGAATATACTCAACCTGATTCCAAAAGCAGCACTTGGCCGCAATCCTTGTATTTACCGGATACAAGCTGGCGAAAGTATCGCTGTTCAAAGAATATTTTGCCAAAGGCTGGGATCAGTTTATGCCATTTATTATTACAATCGTCGCCATTGTATTAACCGATCTGCTCAAAGGGGTAATCATTGGTATCGCTGTTGGATTGTTTTATGTGATCCGCAGCAATTTCCGCACGGCAGTATTTTCTGTACAGGATGGAGATTATCACCTGGTACGACTCAGGAAAGATGTTTCATTTTTCATCAAACCATTGCTGAAAGAAACCCTGGAAAAAATTCCTGCCAACAGCAACCTGGTATTGGATCTTACCAGGGCAGAATTCATTGACAAAGATGTGATTGAAACCATCAATGAGTTTACACAGCATGCACACCTGAAAAACATCGTCGTGACCGTGAATAAAAGTTTATACAATGAATCGCACCAGTTGATAGCGCAAGGCATAGCTTTGCCTAAACCGGAAGATGATAGTGCACACTAATTTTTATAACCAACAATAAATAAAGCAAAATGAATCCATACGAAAAGTTATTACTCGAAAATAAAGCCTGGGCAGCCGAACAGGTTCAGAGAGATCCCGATTTTTTCAATCGTCTTTCTCATATACAAACACCGCAATTTCTTGTGGATCGGTTGCAGCGATAGCCGTGTACCGGCCGATAAAATCACAGGTACTCAACCTGGTGAAATCTTTGTTCACCGCAATATTGCCAATATGGTGGTGCATACAGATATCAACCTGCTGAGTGTACTCGAATATGCAGTTGTTTACCTCAAGGTAAATCATATCATTGTTTGCGGTCACTATGGTTGCGGAGGGGTGAAAGCTGCGATGGGCAACAACTCTCTGGGTATCATCAATAAATGGTTGCGCAATATCAAAGATATTCACCGCATTCATCAGTGAAGAAGTGGATGCACTTCCAACAGAAGACGAACGCATCAACCGCATGATTGAACTGAATGTAAAAGAACAGGTAATTAACCTGGCCAAAACATCCATCATACAAAAAGCCTGGAAGTATGACCAAAGGCCACAATTGCACGGATGGGTTTATGGACTGAGTGATGGTATCATCAAGCCTGTTTGTGAAATGGAAGCGGGTTCACATATTGATCCGCTTTACGAATACGATAACCTTTAATAAAGTTTTTATTCTACTTCAGCCTGGTTTGTAACGGTAACGATTACCTGCAAACCAGGTTTTTTATTTATACAAAAGCCACCCCGGGAAACCAGGGCGGCTATATGATACATGTAAATGAGAAATCAGTCTCTTTCCAGCTTAACCAGAACACCGGTTACAGTATAAGTAGCTTCCCAGGCTACACCGTTGCGCAGAAAATGTGCCCTCCAGTTACCATTGCTGCGAAGTTTCCATTGTCTTACAGGTACATTTCCAAACCTTGCAGTGAACGCTGCTAAAACAGCAGGTGGAGGTGTTGCCATTACTGAATTCTTCTCAGTAACCGGTTTTACGATAACAGCTGCAGTTGCATTGCTGGTGAAGAGTACAGCCATCATCAGGAGGCTGGTTGAGGCAATCATAATTTTTTTCATGATGTTGAATTTTAAAAATGGATAATTAATTTAACAACATGAAAGTACAATGCAGAAAATCACAGTAAAAATGATGGTTACCGAACGGGAATATTTTATACCTGAATGCGCACAATTAATATTTAAATGTTTAAAACATCTGTTTGATTTGGCATTTTTTAAATCATTGAAAATAACGGTTCCGAATAAAGGTAGTTGTACAAACTGTACCCCTGCTTGATTATAATTTCAGCAAACGCATTTCTACCCTTCGGTTCAAAGCACGGTTTACTTCTGTATCATTGGGTGCTACAGGTCTGTCGGCAGCCATAGCCTGAAGCCGTCACTCTGCCTGCATCTATTCCTCCGGCAATAATAAAATCCTTGCATGCTTTAACACGCCTGTAAGACAGTGATCGGTTCATCGCGGCTTCGCCTTCAGCAGAAGTATGGCCCGACAATTCGATCTCAGCACCCGGATTGGCTTTCAGAAAAGCAGATCACATTTTCCAGTACAGGTTTTGAACCGGGTTTCAGCAATGCCTTTCCCTGGTCGAATAAAATATTTTCAAGGGTAACAGCCTGGCCTACTATAATATTCTTTTTATCAAATACCGCTTTCTTTCCTTTCTCGAGATAAATCGTGATTTCCGGATTATCCTCACCCTTTCCGATATCTGCTGTAGTATATCCTTCATTGTATCCGGTTGCAGAGGCAGACACTACTTCAAAACCGGTTGGAATTTCTTTCATCGTGAACCGGCCTTCTCCATCCGTGGTAACAGTTGTTTTATCAGCCAGCCACAACCATCGCACCGCTGATTGCCTGTTCAGTATTTTTTTCCAGTACTCTTCCACTAAAGGAACCTTTACAGGTGTTTTCTCTTTTCCGGTTGATCAGCAGCCGGATGAAATCAATAGCAAATCCATCTCCGCTTCCTTTAATGTCATCTATATAGAGCTTTATAAAAGGCTGGGTGTTGATATCCGTATAGTAATCTTCCGGTAAAGGAATGGTGATCAGCTTTCCAACAGGGCCGGTCTGATCAATTGCATTGATGATCCTTTCCGCTTCAGTAAAGCGTTTATTGTTCAACGTTACCTGGAAGCGGGAACACAAACTCGGCGATTGAAAATCATCTATAAAAATCTGCAGGTACGCATTACTGATAGTTACATCTTTCAAGTTATCTGTGGGAATACTATAGGTTACGGGTTTTGATGTAGTTGCATTGTATGCATTGGAATACCCATCGCTTCCACACACCTGCTCCCGGCTTGTTTTATACAAAGAAGAAAGCAATATCCGGTCGAACCCCGGAAGATCAGCATTGTTAACTTCCCATGGATAACCATGTGTATCGGTCATCCTTCCGCAAAAAGGATCAAAGTTGTCGGGCCAGCCGAAGCCAAGGTTATCAATATCGCCGATGCGGATGATATAAGCTGCTTCCGTTGTGTTCTTCAGAAATACCTACTTGTGCAGACCAGTCTTTATCATCTGAAATAGTAGATGGTTGTGCCATTGTATTGTTTGAACAAATAATAAACAACAGGATGCCCAGTGCCTGCAATATCTTTTTCATAAACTTTCATTTGTGTATGAGTTAAGATAATGCAAATCCTTTGTTCTGTCAATGACCCGAATTGGCTCCCTTATTGAGAAACGTCATAAAAGCCGTCATTAATTCTCCTGCAAATACGGGCACTGTTTCATTATTCTGGGTATTTGAATTTCATTCATATTACAATGCCAGTAACCCTTTCTTCTCCAGGCTTTGTTCGTACCCTCCATTGATGGTCATTGTATTACTTATTTCTATCCCGGCTGCATTGCCCCCGATTTTAATACCACCAATCGGTAATGGTGTACCGGAGGCTCCGATTTCTGCTGTTGTTTTAACCCCGAAATCTGATAAAGATTTATTGCCATCGAATACCAGCATCAGCTGACTTTTATACTCACTGGTCAGGCCCAGGAATTTAAACTTTGCTCCAGGTCCCAGAAGCAGGGTAGACTTTCCACTTTTAAATTCATGTTCAAAAGCGCCCATTATACTCGATCCGGCTTCAATTACATATTTGTTGCAATCGGCTTTGATGACCATTCCGTCGAAATCAACTTCTACGTTTAGCCAGGAAGGACAACCCACCATCCAGTCGCGGTTTGATTCAATTAAGCTATCCAGATCAATCCTCTTGTAATCGGGCCTGCAACCAACCAGCAAATTGTTTATTTCTCCATTGCTGCCGAAAAGTGTTCCCAAAGCGAGATAATTAAAATATCCCGATACTGCGTTGTACACCAGCATTTGGTTGCCCGGGTTTGGATCGAGTTGAACAATTGCTACCAGTTGATTGATATAAGATTTCCAGCGTAGCTGCCCAACTTTGAAAAGCGGTTCGAGCCGTTCAGCAATTTCAGCAACCAGTTTATCTGCTTTCGGGCGTCGCTGTTCTTCACAACATTGCACGGCAAAGGCTTCCTGCACTTCCAGGCTGCTGCCCGCAGGTGCTTCTGCACAAACAACACTGATAATTTCTTTTGAACTTGCTTCGATGGTTTCTTTTAAATAAGCAGCATCTGATTCCGAAAAATTATACAGGTACTCGGGTGTGAATTCTTCACTCAACTCATCCAGCATCGCCTGAACTAAATCGGCGTACAATCCCGGATGTTGTTTACCATAGGCATCATTGTATTTGAGTGCAACCTGCGTTGAGTTGTTCAGCCAGAATAACTGTTCGGCCTGGATGCTGGCAGCATAGCTTGTCCATTCTCCTTTTCGGTTAATGAATTCCTCTGCCTTTGTAGGAAACTGGGGCAGCGAAAATTTTCCCAGTGTGATTTCTTCAAAATGATTTTTTTCCGGGCGACCCGAACGGGCATGCTTCCTGCGTGCGAGTTCACGGAGATTAAATTTCCTTCCCATTTTGTAAGCCATCGCCATCGTGCTTCTGCGAATAGCAACACTCATCTCTCTTTCAAAATATTTCATCGCCGCATCATACTCTTTCTTAAAGTAGTGCAGCATCCCCATACTATGGTTGGCTTCAACATTCAATGAGTCGATCGAAAGACATTGATTAAAATAATCGGCCGCTTTGAAAAGATCTCCGAGCGCCATAAAACTTTGTCCGAGGTTATTGAGTACAATGCTGCTATTGGGTAATTTATCCTGACAGTACATTAATATGGAAGCTGCTTTGTGCCCGGCACCTTCCTTATTGAGCATAGCGCCCAGGTTATTCAGAACCAGCAAAGAGTCGGGTTGTTTGGCGGCCAGTTCCATCATCATCAGGATGGCTTTCTTTTCATCATCAGCATAAAATTCAGCGATGGCTTTCTGGTGGATGGTTTCTACCGGTAATGATGAAACGCTGTTTTCAATGGCAGTTACTTCAGGCTTAGGAATTCCTTTTTTGATCTGTACAATTGATTGCTGAATACCACTCACCAGTTCTGCTCGGGATGGCGGCCTCGATGGAATCAGGGAAAGCTTTTTAATGTCTTTTACAGGAGGTTTGATTTCAGCACCAGGCAACAGATGCTTTACCTTATTCAGGTCGGGAATCGCATACCCGGAAGCGTTATTGTTTTGTGCAAATACGGCCAATGTGCTGACAAAAGCCATCAGCAATAAAATTATTTTTTTCATTTCGTTATCACTTTATCCGCTCCATGTAGAAGCAAAGCGAAACTACTCCCGCCGTTGCAGAAGAAAAATGAAAGCATTCATGAAGTGAAAAAAACGCCGTATGAATTGATGTTTGGAACAACGCCCAATTGTTATTCTATACAAACGAAATCATTAGTGTGGTAATTTCTCCCTGATCAGTCCATATACCCAGGTACCAGCAATCGCACTTAACAATACTACAGCAACAACCGGGAAACCGGCGCCGATCTGTGCGAACAATGGTCCGGGGCAAGCGCCTGTAATTCCCCATCCTAACCCGAACAGCAATCCGCCATATACCTGACCAATGCTGAATTTCTTTCGGACTGAACGTAATGGGTTCTCCATAGATCGTTTTTACTTTGAATTTTTTTATCAGCATAACTGATATCATTCCCACAACCACTGCAGTGCCGATCACACCATACATATGAAAACTTTGCAGCCTGAACATCTCCTGTATCCTGAACCAGGAAATGATTTCCGCCTTCACCAGGATGATACCGAAAAACATACCGGCCAACAGGTACTTTATTTTATGCCATGCAGGATGAGATTCCTGTGATTCATTCAAACACATACTATCAAGCGAACGTATTTCAAAATCGGTTTCTGGCTGTTGAGCAGAAGATGTTGAGGTTTTATTGTCAGACATACACGGGTTTTTATAAAGAAAGAATAAAAGGTAAAATCAGGTTAACCATGATAAATCCACCAGCCATAAACATGATGGTTGCCACCAGAGATGGCCATTGCAGATTGCTTAACCCCATGATGGAATGACCGGAAGTACAACCGCCTGCATACCGGGTTCCAAAGCCTACCAGGAAACCTCCGAGCACCAGCATCACCAATCCACGAAGGGTAAACAAATGCTTAAAAGAGAAAATTTCGGGAGGCAATAAATTGCTGTGATCGGTAATTCCATAAACAGCGAGGTCTTTGGCAAGATTCGGATTGATCTTAACCGGTTCGGGATTTGTGAGCAATCTGGCTGCAATGAAAGCGCCGATCAGAATTCCGGTAATAAACACCAGGTTCCAGGTTTCCTTTTTCCAGTCGTATTGAAAAAAAGGAATTTTTGCCGGAAAGCAGGCTGCACAGATATGCCGCAGGTTTGATGAAATGCCAAAATTTTTATTGCCAAGTATCAGTAATCCCGGAACGATTAGTCCGATTAAAGCGCCAGATATATACCAGGGCCAGGGTTGTTTTATAAAATCGATCATGTGGATGTTTCTGTTTTTAAAAAGAATACTATGTTACATTTACATTGATTTGTAATTTTCCAGCAGGAGAATCTTTTCAAAATTAACCGAAACCATGAACTCCTTAAAGAACTATCTGCCACAACTACCCGAAGATTTGCTGGAAGAACTGGAAGCTCATTCTATCATCCAGGAATTTGAGCCGGATAAAGAGATACTACGGGAAGGACAATATGTAAAATATGTTCCATTATTGTTAAGTGGTTTGATTAAAGTTTATACCCGGTTTGAAGAAAGAGAATTGCTGCTGTATTATATCAGCAGGGGTGAAAGCTGTATCATGTCTTTCAATGCGGGCATCACCCAACATCCCAGCAGGGTATTTGCTGTGATAGAAGAAAATGCAGTGCTACTGCTGATGCCATCAGAAAAATTACCCGACTGGGTGAAACGATTTCCTGTATTCGCTTCGTTTTTCTTTACGTTGTACAATGAAAGGTATGAGGCTTTGCTGGATACCATCAACCATCTGCTCTACAACCGCCTTGATCAGCGTTTGTACAATTATCTCCTGGAAGAAAGCCGCAGAAAAAATACCAAAGTCCTCGATTTGCGCCATCACCAGATTGCAGCCGAACTGGGAACCGCACGGGAAGTGATTTCCAGGGTGATGAAAAAACTCGAACACGAAAAAAAAGTCAAGCAGCATTCCCGCGGCATAGAAATTTTGTGAATGGTAACCCATGTCACCATTCCCTGCAACAACCCATATTAGCTTTGTGGTAGTTAAATCAGCATGCGCAGCAAACTCATAAAATTATCTATAGTATGTATTTTATGCCTGCTTCTTGCCTGGCTGATTGCCACATTGATTAATAAACTTTAAAAACTGATTGTATGAAAAAGAACATGGGAGGTGCAGATCGCATCATTCGTTTACTACTGGCAGCCTTATTCGCTTATCTGTATTTTGGCGGCGTTGTAACAGGAACCTTGGGAATTGTACTGGTTGTATTGGGAGGAGTGTTTGTATTGACCAGCCTGGTTAGTTTTTGTCCGCTTTATTCAATTGTAGGACTCAGCACCTGCCCGGTTAAAAAATAACCTTTGCCGTATTTCTTTTGCAATAGCAGATTAATCGCTGTATAGTCGCGTGCTGCTGGTAACAGGCAAAAATCTTAAAATAAAAAATACCCGAAGTATCCGGGTATTTTTTTATTTTTTCTGTATGGTTTATTTTTCTTTTATAAGCCGGTTAGCAACAGCCCGGTAATTTTTAAGTGTTCTCTTTTGGTTTTTCTTTCTTTGTAATAAAGCCGGACAACAATCCGCCGAGTAAAGCAAAATAAGCCATGCTGTTGAGTGGTTTGGAACTGATGGAACAGTTTCCGGATGAGCAACCGATTGTTCTCCAGTAAATATAGCCTCCGATTGCGCCGACTATTATTCCTGCAATGAGCAGGCTGTTTTTTCTAAGTAACCTCTTCATATTCTTCAACGGTATTTATCTTTTTTGTCGGCTGTACATAACTACGGGTATTACAGGACTCCGTCATGCAACAACCAGTATTGAGTACACCCATCAGTGTAAACATTCCCCCGGCGAGCCCCAACAGGTAATCGTGCGAAACATATGCAAAATAAATAGCTGCAAGACCCAATATAATGCGCAATATCCTTATCGGATTGCTGATGAGTTTTTTCATTCTATCTGATTACGTTGTTTAGATCGTCCCATGGACCACCATTATAACATTCGATTCCCGAAGCTGTGATCAAAGATTTAGCCATACCGCTTCTGCTGCCACTTCTACAACAGGTGATGATGGGTTTATTGGATTTCTTCAATTCATTGATCCTTGATTTTACCTGGTCGAGTGGAATGTTCAATGATCCTTTGATATGTCCTTCCCGGTATTCACCTGTAGTGCGTACATCTATGATTAGAGCACCCGATTGTACCAGTGTTTTATAATCTGCAGCAGGAGCAGATTGCATTAACTTTTTAAATAATCCAAACATAATTTAAATTTTATAAGATAAAAAATGATGTTGTGTTAACCAACCTAACAAATCCGGTAACCGCAAAATGATTGAATTCACTAATAATGCTGTATATGTGAATCGGTTGATGTATTTCTACTATGCAAATTTCATCTATGAATCTGTAGGAGTGAGTGATATTAGTTACACTGCTGATTAAATTTATCAGCTTACGTTAGAGTAGAAAAGGTTTTTAATCATTTCCTGATCCATTCAAAATAATTTCGGTGGATAATGATCCAGCCATTGCGTTCCATCTTTTTCATCAGCCGGCTGATCACTTCCCTGGATGAATTCAGGTCACTCGCTATTTCCTGGTGGGTTAATTTTACCTGGTTGCCGAATTGCTTTACCTGGCCAAGGAGGTAGAACTCCAGTCTTTCATCCATATTCTTAAAAGCAATTTCGTTGATGGTTTTCAGCAGCTCCTCATACCTGGAACGGTATGTTCTGATAACAAAAAAGTGCCAGCTTTTGTATTTTCCCAACCATTTGTCCATGTATTCGAGCGGGATGGTGAGCAAAGTAACATCGGTTAATGTTCGTGCCATTACCTGGCTTTGTTCGGCCTGGTATGTACAAACCATTGATACGGCACAGGCTTGTCCGGGTTGAATATGATAAATGAAAAATTCATTTCCTTCATCGTCTTCCTGGTATAGCTTTACCACGCCATCAAGAATGAGCATGGTAGATCTGATCGTTTGGCCGATTTTTAATAAGGTAGTACCAGCCGGTACTTCTTTAATTTCTCCATGCTGCATGATTTCTTCATACAAGCCTTCTTCTAAATTGGGAAATAATTGATGGAGTTGTTGCTGATCTGTCATTTTACAATTTAAAACTTCTTAAAATACTTTCCTGTCGAACAGGTTTATACCAGTTTCTCAATTTCTGCTGCCAGTAATTTTGCCGGTACAACACCCGATTTTCTCCATTTGACTTCACCATGTTGAAATATCATGATCGTTGGCACTCCCTGGATACCATAATTGCTCGCTGCTGCCGGGTTTTTATCTACGTCTATTTTTATAATCGTAGCTTTTTCACCAACGAGACTTTTGGTTTCCTTGAGGATGGGAGCCATCATTTTACAGGGTCCGCACCATTCTGCAAAGAAATCCACTACTACCGGCGTACTTTGATTGATAAGATCATTAAAGCTGGTTTCCATAATTTTTATTTTAATGCAAGTTACAATCCTGTGAACATGCGATTGGGTGATATATGTCACCATTCCATAGAAACAGCCGGGCTTTACCCCGGCTGATCAATACAAATAACCGCTTGTAATTATAACATAGTTTCTGGTATATGGTAAGCCGTTTTGGTTAAGCCCGTATTGCTGAGCGCTTTAAACCCTCCCTGTATATTAACAATATGATTGTACCCTCTTGATTTAAGTATAGATGCTGCAATAACCGAACGGTATCCTCCGGCACAATGAACGAAATACTGACTGTTTTTATCAAGTTGATGGATGTTTTTATTGATAAAGTCGAGCGGAAAATTTTCAGCACCTTCAATATGCTGGCTCCTGTATTCACTCTCTTTTCGTACATCCAGCAACGTTATGTTGTTGTTTAATTTGTATTGCTGTGAAAAAACTTCGGCGCTCACTTCGTCGAGTAGATCAGTGTGGTAACCTGCAGCTTTCCAGGCACGGATACCGCCTTTCAGATAGCCAATGGCATGATCGTATCCTACCCTTGAAAGCCGGATGACAGCTTCTTCTTCTTTTCCTTCATCGGTTATCAGCAAAATGGGCTGATTCAAATCTGTAACCAGGGCACCAACCCAGGGAGCAAAATTGTCATCCAGGCCGATGAATATAGATCCCGTGATATAACCCTGCGGAAAAACGTCTTTACTCCTTGCATCTATCACCAATGCGTTATGCGTTTCCCAGGCATGCTGGAAAGCATCTGCACTTAAAGGAGTCGTTCCCTTTTTAATAATTTCATCGATGCTGACATTGCCTCCTTTCAGGTTCATGATTACATTCGATGGAAAATACTGCGGTGGCTCTACCAGCCCGGCTGTTACTTCTTTAATAAATTCTTCTCTTGTCATATTGGCCCTCAGCGCATAATTAAATGCTTTCTGATGACCCAGTGTATCAACCGTTTCTTTACTCATGTTCTTTCCGCATGCACTTCCGGCACCATGACCGGGATAAACAATCACCTCGTCTGCCAGGGGCATAATTTTATTGCGCAGCGAATCAAAGAGCAATCCAGCCAGGTAATCCGGTGTGATTTCTGCTTTCACTTTCTGTACAAGATCGGGCCTTCCTACATCTCCGATGAACAAGGTATCTCCGGTAAATATCGCATAGTCTTTACCGTTATCATCTCTGAGTAAGTAGGTTGTTGATTCCATAGTATGGCCCGGGGTATGCAACACTATGATGCTAACATTACCGAGCTTCAACTCTTCTCCATCCCTGGCAACATAGGCATCATACCCGGGAACGGCTGTTGGTCCGAATACAATTTTTGCACCTGTTTTAGCTGCCAGATCTATATGACCCGAAACAAAATCGGCATGGAAATGCGTTTCCAGTACATACCTGATTTCTGCTCCATCTCTGGCGGCTCTTTCAATATACGGACTGGTTTCCCTCAATGGGTCTATGATTGCGGCTTCTCCATTGCTTTCAATGTAATAAGCTGCTTCAGCCAGGCAACCAGTATAAATTTGTTCGATTTTCATATACCTCTATTTACGACCTCAAAACTATTTTTTTGAATGAGCCGCTTGGGTATCTGTGGTTACACAGGTTCATGATTAATATTATAAGCTCTGCTGACTAACATCATAACCAGCTAATGCAACCTTGATTTATCGGGAAAAACGATCTTTTGATTGTCTGGAAAAAAATTGCGCTTTATTATATGTTAGCTTATCGTTATCAGCAGTTTAGTGTAAGCACATACCAACAGGCTGTGATTTGTCAACCCGGCAGACTGAATTATGCGCATGATCCTTACACTAAAAAGGTTGAAAAACCGTTATCCGCTGTAATCTTCATTAAAGATTAGCACCTGACCTATGAAAAACACCCCATTTACTACTTTCAGAAAACATTTTTTTGCTTTTGCTGTATTACTGGTTTCCTTTTTTAGTGCTCAGGCGCAACATGGAAAGATTGCCCGTGATGTACAATCATTACAACAGAAAGGCTCTTTTAAAGAAACGATCGCTTTGTTTGAGCCGGCTTCTTATGCTGCCAGGGAAGCCAACCAGAAACTCCATGCTTCCATCAGTGAATTTACACTGGTACAGTTACTGCCGGTTGAAAACATACTGAAAGACAACCCTGAGTTTATTCGGATAACCGTTCCCGGTATTAACCATCGGCAGGTTACTACTTTACTGCTTTATAAGCACGACATTTCATCCAATGGTTTCAACCTGTTAACCAGTGATGGAAAAAAATACCAGCAAAATAGCATTACGCATTATCGCGGGGCAATAGAAAATGATCCGAATTCATTAGCAGCAATCAGTATTTCAGAAGGAAATATTTTCGGGTATCATTGGTACCAATGAAGGAAATTTTGTGATCGGTAAACTGGAGAACGATCCTCTCAATACGCACATTATTTACAATGATAAACTACTGATGGGCCGCCCGCCGATGGACTGTGGTACCAGAACCGATATCCCACTTTCACCGGGCAACTATTTCAAAACAGAAATGTCGTCCGCTTCATTAACCGCCAAATGTGTGAACTGGTATTGGGAAACAGATTATGATATTTTCACCAACAAGGGAAGTGTAAACAATGTAAATGTTTTCATGCAGGGTGTTTTCAACCAGGTTGCGGCTTTGTATGCAAACGATGGCATCAGCATCACATTAAAAACATTGTTTGTATGGACCAGTACAGACCCTTATACCGGGCCATCAACAAGTAATTACCTCGACCAGTTTGGTGTAAGCAGAACCAGCTTCGATGGCGATATGGCAACACTGATTGGCTTTGGCGGCGGTGGTGGTATTGCCTGGATCAATACGCTGTGCAACAGTCAGACGAAATACAGAATGGCCTATGCCGGCATCAGCAGCGGATAAAACAATGTTCCTACTTATTCCTGGACGGTAGAGGTAATTACCCATGAACAGGGCCATAACCTCGGATCCCGACATACACACGATTGTGTCTGGAATGGTAACAACACAAAAATTGATGGTTGCGGAGATGCGGCGGGATATCCTTCCGGCAGTTGTGCTATTCCAAACCCCGCATTACCAACAGGTGGGGGAACAATCATGAGTTACTGTCACCTTACCAGCGCCGGAATCAACTTCAACCTTGGTTTTGGTGTGCAACCCACTAATTTGATCATCAATAATATTAACAATGCTGCTTGCTTAACCAACTGCTCATCGGGATGCCCTTTGCCCGGAAACCCTGGTGCTATAAATGGTTCGGCGAACCCTTGTACCGGATCGGTACAAACCTATAGCATTGCTGCGGTGAGTGGTGCTACCGGTTACGTATGGACGCTTCCTTCGGGCTGGACAGGTTCATCCACTACAAATAGTATAAGCGTTACCGTTGGTTCAGGAAGCGGATCCATTGCTGTAGCTCCATCGAATAGTTGCGGTAACGGAACCACCGTAAACCTTCCGGTTACAGCATCTGTAGTACCTGCAAGACCCGGAATCATTACAGGTAATATTGCAGTTTGTACAGGCATTGCTCAAACTTATACCATTACGGCCGTTGCCGGAGCAAGTAGTTATAGTTGGGTATTGCCTTCCGGTTGGACGGGTAGTTCTACAACTAATACGATCACCGTGGTTCCGGGAACTACCGGAGGTGTGATGAGTGTTACAGCTGTAAACGCCTGTGGCAGCAGCCAGGAAAGAACCAAGGCTGTAACCATTACCAATACAGCTCCTGCTCAACCAGGCACGATTACCGGTAACGCAACGGTTTGTCAGGGATCAGCTCAAGCATACTCTATTACAGCGGTACCCAATGCCACCAGTTATGTGTGGACTTTCCCCAGCGCCTGGACGGCACCCACCGTTAGCAATGTGGTGAACGTAACGGCAGGATTGTATTCTGGTACCATATCCGTTTCAGCAGTGAATGGTTGCGGAACCAGTGTTAAAAGAACTTTTTCGGTTACAGTGAATCCTTTACCCGTAAGACCAGCTGTAATTACAGTTGGCGGAGGAACAGCGGGGGTTTGTCCGGGTAATACCCGAACCTACAGCATTCCTGCTGTTGCCGGCGCACTTTCTTACACCTGGACTACGCCAACGGGAGGAACCATTACATCCGGACAAGGTAGCAGATCCATCAATGTTACCTATAACAATAATTTTATTGCCAATGGAACTGTAAGTGTAAAAGCAAACAATGCCTGTGGTGCAGGTACAGCTCGTACTTTAACGATTCCGAGGAATGTACCTTCTTCACCGGCATCTATTTCCGGACCAACAACCATCTGTTCCGGCGTAACCGGCAGTTATACTACACCGTTAGTGAGTGGGGCAACGTCTTATACCTGGACGATTCCAGCAGGTGCAACTGTTATCGGCAGTGCAACAGGCAATACCATCAGCATCAGGTGGGGAAGCACAGGAGGAACATTGTCGGTGAAGGCTAATAATACCTGTGGCAGTTCAGGATCAAGGTCGGTGAAAATTACTGTTAACTGTGCGGCAGGCATTGTTCAGATGAGCAATCTGAAATTGCCGGAAGCAAGTGTTTACCCGAACCCCGCCAGCAATTACTGCATGGTAAGATTCTTTGCCAGTGAGAATAGTCAGTACAAAATTACCCTCACCGATATCAGCGGAAAAAGACTGATCACACAATCAGGAACTGCCAGCATTGGTCAGAATGAAGAACGCTTAAACCTGCAGGGTTTCGGAAAGGGAACTTATCTCTTACAGGTTGAGAACGGAAGCAGGTACAAAACAATGAAACTGATTATTCAATAAAATAACTTTATAGTAAACGCAACAAAGCCGGTAATTCATTGCCGGCTTTTTTATTGGTAGCATACAACAGAATGAATGATTATGCAATCATTATGTCTGTTTTTTTATTGTTCAGTTTTTATGTAAATTTCATTCCCAACACAACAACTGCTATGAGCTATCATCCCGGTACCCATATTATTGCATCGCTTACAGCCGCTGATCCCGGGCCATTGGTTCAATACGATGCCTGCAAGAAAAAGATCGATGAGCTGATTGAAAAATATGGATTACAGAAACTCGGTGAAGTATATCATAATTTTTCTCCTGCAGGATTTACGGCAGTCGTTTGTTTGAGCGAAAGTCATTTGTCGATACACACCTGGCCCGAATATAAAAAAATCAACCTCGATATTTACCTGAGCAATTACCAGCGAAGCAATGACGATACTGTTACCGGTATTTACGAGGAGCTGATTCGCTTTTTTGATGCCATGGCCGATTCATCACATACCATTAACCGATAAACTATTAACTGTAGATGTTGCAATGCCCACATTGTTCTGCTGCCGTTACTCCAGCTGCACCACCGATAAATGTCGTGACCTGCCGCTGTGGAAAATTGCTGCGTATCCGCGACAAAGACTGGGTATCGCTTGATAAGATTCCGGTGCTTGAAAATGTTCCGGTAACACTCAGTATCGGTACGGCGGGTATTTACGAGGGTAATAAATTCAGGGTTACCGGACGTTTCTTCGTAAGGACAGATGAATCGGTATTTAATTACTGGACCATCATTTTCGACAATGGCAACTGGGCTTACCTGGGGGAAGGTTATGGAACATATTGTATACTGAAGAAAACCGATGCTGCACAGGGATTGCTTTCCAATAAAATAGATGTAATGCAGCCCGGGTTTATCATTCCGCTCCTTGCCGATCAGCCTTTTCACCTGCAAAGAATAGAAAACAAAGTTTCACTTTCGATTGAAGGTGATATTGTATTTCCTGAAATCATCGGCTCCTTTCGTTTGCTCGACTTTTATTCGGAACAGGGAAATTTCATGACCGTTTTTGAATGCGGAAAAGACATCATCAGTTATTATGAAACTGTGTATTGCAGTTTCGATAGTCTGGAGTTGGTCATTCCTCCGAAAAACATCAGCCCCCGCAATTACCATTGCCAGGCCTGTTCCAAACCCATGCCGGTATTGGCAGCTCCTTACAGCATTTCTGTTACCTGTAAACATTGCGGACAACACCATCGTTTCGAAGAGCAAAATGGCAACCTGGTTAAATCGGGCAGAAACGAAGGCGATCCCGATCCGTTTATTGAAGTAGGATCCAGGGGCATATTAAAAGGTGTTGAATATGATGTGATCGGCTATAGTTATAAACAGGAACTGAATGAGGAAGCGGCCTGCTGGAGAGAATATGCACTCTACAATCAAAAAACAGGTTTCTCTTTTCTGAGTGAATTTGATGGCCATTGGATATTTGTAAAGGAAACACCCAGAGCCCCATTGGTAGGGCCACTCAAACTGAATTATTTTAGAAATAACGGTGAAGAATACTCGCTTTTCAACCAGTACGGTTACAAAGTAGTGAATGCCATCGGGGAACATCCTTATAATATTACTGCTACTGCCGATACCCTCGTAAAAGAATTCATTGCTCCACCACATGTTTGGTATGTAGAAAAATCAAAACAGCATATCGACTGGTTTTTTGGGGAACATGTGGAAGAACGTACGGTATACGATTCATTTAAATTTCCGGGAAGTACACCGGTAAAACTAGGCGTGGGAATGGTTGAACCGAAAGGGGCTGTAGACCGGGGCAAACTTTTTAAAACCACCCTTATTTGCTGCGTTGTTCTTTTTTTGGTTCACCTCTTAACCAGTTTCAAACGCGAAAGTAAAACCTTACACAGTGGCTATTATAATTTCGCCGATTCTGCCACCAGCTTTAAAGTGGTGACAGAAAAATTCAACCTCGATAAATGGCGCAGCAACCTCACCTTTCATATTTCAGCACCGGTAGACAATAGCTGGTTAGAAATGCAGGCATCACTGGTGAATACTGATGATGGAAAAGAATACAGCATTTCAAAAGGAGTTGAATATTACTCAGGTTATACAGATGGCGAAAGCTGGACCGAAGGCAGTAGAAGCGATGATGCTTACCTTACCGGCATTCCACAGGGAAATTATGTAATAACGATTACGGGTACCCGTGATGCCAGTTCATTCAACCGACCAGGCAACTTTGGAGTAACGGTGTTGTATGATGTCAGTTTCATGAGAAATTTTCTGTTCTGTATGCTTATGATCATTGGCATGGCTATTATTCAATACTTGATCTTTGTTCATTACGATAAACAAAGATGGTATAACAGTCCATTCACAAAATACAATTACGATGAATCTTAATTTTTTTAAACAGGGTCATCCCTTATTCAGACTCAGATGGCTGCTGCTCATGTCGGGGCTTTCGATGTCTACATTAACTTATTACAACCTGACCGGCGAAAGGCTGTTCGATTTTTCCAACCAGGAACAATGGAAAAGCAGCGGATCAGGCTATCACAAATAATTTAAACCAAGAACCATGTCACACGCATTCGTTAATTCAATTCTTTATTCTTTCCTGGGGATCGCTATCCTGCTGGTAGCATTTATTTTGATGGAAGTACTAACGCCCAAGCATAACCTCAGAAGAGAAATCCTCGAAAACAAAAATGTTGCCCTTGCTTTGCTGGCCGGTTTTTTTATGCTTTCAGTAGCCATCATCATCGCTTCTGCCATACATTAACATGAAAAGCAAAGAATCGGGTACTCAATGGCTGTTGTTAACAGCCGTATTTGTTATTGCCACCTGTGGTTTGATTTATGAACTGGTTGCAGGAACGCTGGCCAGTTACCTGCTGGGCGATAGTGTTATGCAGTTCAGCACCATCATCGGGGTATATCTTTTTTCGATGGGCATTGGTTCTTTCTTATCGAGCTGGTTCGATAAATCGTTGTTATCCTGGTTCATCAGGATTGAACTTTTGGTTGGTCTCATCGGCGGATTCAGCGCTGCCACACTTTTTGTTTGTTTCCCTCTGGCCAGCGGCTTTCGTTTCATCCTCTATGGTTTTGTTGTCATCACCGGTATTCTGGTAGGATTGGAAATTCCGCTGCTGATGCGGATCCTGAAAGACCGGGTGGAATTCAAAGACCTGGTTAGCCGTGTATTCACGTTTGATTATATCGGTGCATTGCTCGCATCGTTGATCTTTCCGTTGTTGCTGGTGCCACATCTCGGGCTCATCAGAACATCCCTGTTTTTCGGCATGCTCAATGTTGCTGTTGGATGGTACCTGGCTCATTATTTCAGAAAAGAAATCAGGCAGGCAGGTGGATTACAATTTGCCGCCGTGATCATACTCATCGTTCAGCTATTTGCTTTCGTGTTTTCCGATTCAATCATGAGTTACAGCGAAACACTTACCTATAACGATCGGGTGGTGTATGCCCATTCTTCTCCATACCAGCGACTGGTCATCACCAAAAATAAAAGAGAACTGCGGCTTTTTCTAAATGGCAACCTGCAATTCAGCAGTGCCGATGAATACCGTTACCACGAAGCACTGGTGCATCCTGCCATGTCTTCTGTAGCAAATCCTGCAAACATACTGGTATTAGGTGGTGGCGATGGATTGGCCGTAAGAGAAATCCTGAAGTATCCTTCCGTAAAAAAAATAACATTGGTAGACCTTGATCCTACCATGACAAAATTATTCTCTTCTCTTGAAATACTAACGCAACTGAATAAACGCTCTTTACTGGATAAGAAAGTTACCATTCACAATGAAGATGCTTTTATCTGGCTGAAAAATAACCGCCAGTTATATGATGTGGTGGTGGTTGATTTTCCCGATCCATCCAATTTTTCCATTGGCAAACTATACAGCAAAACATTTTACAGCATCCTGAAAACAGTAGTAGCACCGGATGGAATTGCTGTCATCCAGAGCACATCACCCTTTGTGGCACCCAAAAGTTTCTGGTGCATCGATACTACCATTCGTGATGCAGGTATGCTTACAAAGGCTTACCACAATATGGTTCCGTCGTTCGGGGAATGGGGATATATCATGGCAATGAACAACAATACACATCAATGGTTTGCTTCGATGCCGGCAAATCTGCGCTTTCTGAATAATGAAACCATGCAGCAGATGTTTGTATTTCCCGAAGACATGAAAGTGAAACAACCACTCCAGGTTAATAAACTAAACAACCAGGCTTTGGTAGGTTATTTTGAAGCAGAGTGGGACCGGTACCTAGATTTATAAATTCATGAAACGACGCAGGTTCATACAGGGTTTGATCACCGGGGCAATGGCACCGGCACTGCTGTCGTCGTGCAAGGAAAGAAAAAAAATCAAGGGTAGCATTGTTGGTGCAGCTGCACATATTGGTCACCTGGTAAGGGATAAAAAATTTGAAGCAGCAGCAATAAAAGAGAAAAAGAAAATTGTAATTGTCGGCGGTGGAGTCAGTGGCTTGTCGGCTGCACGTTACCTGGTTCAGCAGGGTATTACCGATCTGTTGGTGCTCGACCTTGAAAAAAATATGGGCGGCAATGCAGCTGCCGGTAAAAATAACCTTTCCGCCTATCCGCTGGGTGCTCATTATATTCCAACGCCTAACAATGACCTCACAGAATACCTTTCTTTTCTGAAAGAGTTGGATGTCATTAAAAATTTTGACGAAAACGGACTGCCTGTTTATAACGAATACCATCTTTGTTTTGATTCTCAGGAAAGATTGTTCATCAACGGACAGTGGCAGGAA
Source organism: Ferruginibacter sp. (assembly GCA_037045295.1). Classification (GTDB taxonomy): domain Bacteria; phylum Bacteroidota; class Bacteroidia; order Chitinophagales; family Chitinophagaceae; genus Ferruginibacter. The sequence goes on along the minus strand of JBAOHS010000005.1, from coordinate 1,282,899 downwards.
GGATTGATTCCGCATCATGCAGTATCAAGTGCTGATCTGAAGATAATTGAAAAGTTTTTGCAGCAGATGGATCAATTCCGTGAAGCAAAAGGATCAGATGATAGATATGCTTTTGCAATTCCCGTTGATCAATCGAGCAAGGATTCTTTGTATGTGCAGCTCGATTCCATCAGCATGAAAACCTGGATGGAGCAACAGCATTTTACATCCGATTACCTGCATTGGTACGTGAATTATTGCTGCCGGGATGATTTCGGAACCACACATCAGCAAATCAGCGCCTGGGCTGGCATTCATTATTTTGCCGGAAGAAAAGGCAAAGGTACCAATGCAGAACATGGAGATGTAATAACCTGGCCCGAAGGCAATCATTTTCTCATTGAAGGGCTTAAAAGAAATTGTCAGCCGATGCTCAGGAACAATGAGCTGGTAGTAAATATTAAAACTGAAAACGATCAGGTGATTATTACCTGTTTAAATACCGGCAATCATCAGCTTTATAGTATTGAGACAGCACATTGCATCATTGCCACACCACAGTTTGTAGCTGCCCGATTATTGAAAGATGAAGAAAGATTAAAAACAGTAAGCCAGTATTTTAATTATGTTCCCTGGATGGTGGCGAACATACGTACACGCATACCCGAAGAAAAGAAAGGAACGGAAGCAAGCTGGGACAATGTAATTTATCAAAGTGATTCACTGGGATATGTAGATGCATCTCATCAGCTACTGCAGCAAAAGCCTTCGGCGAAAAACTTTACTTATTATCTGCCACTTACAAAAGACTCCTGCAGCAAAGAAAGAAAAGCTGCGCAATTAAAAACGCATGAAGAATGGGTGGAGCTGGTTTTATCTGATCTGGAAAAAGTACATCCCGATATCAGGGAAAAAACGGAAGAGATCAATATCAACCTCTGGGGGCATGCCATGGTACAGCCGGTTCCGGGTATCATTCACGGATCCATCAGGAAAAAACTTTCGGATTCCATACAGAACCGCATCCATTTTGCGCATACCGACCTGGCCGGAGTAAGTATTTTTGAAGAAGGCTTTTACCAGGGCATACAGGCGGCGAAAAAAACAATTGAGCAACTTTCCTAAATCTATGTTATGAAAAAGCAACCATGGTTTGGAAATCCCCTAACTGAAACCCTGTTTATATTGCTGCCGCCGTTTTTCTGTCTGCTCATAATCCTGCTTTTCCCTGGCGCTTTTCAGAATACACCCGAAATGACATTAACCGGTTGGGTAATCCTGGTTTTACTCATTGATGTCGGGCATGTTTACACCACACTTTATCGTACTTATTTTGATCGGCAGGCTTTACACAAACAAAGAAGCATCTTGCTGATGATTCCCTTTATCGCATTTGTAGCCGGCGTTCTGGTTTACAGTGTAAGCAGTACCTGGTTCTGGAGGATACTGGCTTATGTAGCCGTTTTTCATTTTATCCGACAGCAATATGGTTTTATGCGGCTGTACAGTCGTAAAGAACCAAAGAAAAATTTCAGCGCCCAACTCGATAAGATTGTTATTTATATGGCCGGTTTGTATCCTGTTCTATACTGGCACCTCAAAGGACCCCGCAATTTCAATTGGTTTATCGAAAATGATTTCTATTACCTGCCTTCACAATCGATCCTCAATATCCTTACAGGTACTTATTTTATTATCCTTGCCATTTATCTGCTTTACCAGTTTTACATTGTTTTCAGGAGTCGTTACATCAATATCCCGAAAACAGCCATCATCACCGGAACACTGGCGTCCTGGTATTTTGGTATTGTGTATTTCAATGGCGATATGGCATTCACCCTGCTGAATGTAGTGAGTCATGGTATTCCTTATATGGCACTGGTTTGGTTACATGGTAAAAAGAAACAACCGACAATCGACAAACAAAACCGGTTCTTACAGATCATATTCAGCAGAAACGGGATATGGCTTTTCCTGCTGATCATTTTTCTGTTTGCCTTTATTGAAGAAAGTTTATGGGATATCACCGTCTGGAAAGAACACAAATCAATCTTTGGTACTGCTGGTTTACCCAATATCACGCTGAACGATAAACTGCTTTCCATTCATCGTTCCTTTATTATCTCTTACCGCAGGTTACCCATTATATACTGGATGGTTTTATCTGGAAGATTAATAAAGATGAAATCAAATGGAACAATGAAATACCAAAGGATGTTGCAACAGTATAAATCCACTGAATGTTATTTGTTGAAAACTTAAGCATAAGTTATTTTCATTTATTTATGATAGTTTATACCTTTCAATAAACAATATTCTTTTACTCATCCATTACATTCTAAACGCTCCTTCGCTGTATGATTAATTCAGCCGTTGCCAATGGTTCATTGGAAATAATCAGCACTCATTCATTTGCAGAGATCATTCACAATCCTCAAACCGGACAAAAATCACTGCATGCTATGATTCCGTTCAGCAAAGATGATGTCATCAGTAAGTTTGAAGCTGGTGAGATATGTTCAGAACCCAATTACCTAACGGTACAAACCGGACTTACATACACATATCACTTTAAAGCCAACCTTTCCTTCAATACATCAACCATAGTTGCAGTCCGAATGTTTTTTTTAATACCAGCACGATGGAATTGATTGCTTTGAAAGACATCGGCCTTCATGAAGAATTCAGTTTCTTTTATCCTTCTACTGAATATGATATGGCACAGCCATTCATTTGTTTCTGTGGAAGCAGGAATTGCCTGCAAAACATAAATGGTGCGAAACATATTCCCGATCATATCCTGCAACAATACAGGCTGACCGATTTTATCCGGCAGCAACTGTTGAATCAAACACCGTGTATCCAGCAATGATACAAGATCTTTTTGCCAGCCATCACTTCTTGAATCCTTCTGCTTTGCCCGTAAAAATATGGGTGCTGGCTCCTCATATCGAAAGCCAGGATGATAACATTGATTATTACTACGATTTCTCCCAGAGCATAGCCGAATACACAAAAGTTTTTAATGAACTGCAGTTAAACTGGCTATGGCAACCGGTTACCATGCAGAATTATAAAAACATCATCGATCAGATTGAAACTGAAAGGGAACAAAACCAGGTTTTTCCGATTGTGTTGAATCTTTGTGATGGCGATGAAATCAATGGCACACCGGGAATTTCTGTAGTAAAGTTGCTGGAAGAAAAAGATACTTGTTTATACAGGTGCTGATGAACATTTTTATGCCATCACCACTTCTAAAATCCCCATGAAAAAAGCATTCGATGATAAGCATGTTGCCAATGCTGCCTGGATGATCGTAAACGGAGAAACAGTTGCCGATGATAGTTTGTTTCTGCGTTTAGGCGCACCCGTTATCATCAAACCGGCAGTATCAGGAGGAAGCATGGGGGTTGGTATCAGGAACGTAGTAGAGAACAAAGCAGAACTTGAAATTTTAATTGATTCGCTTAATAAAGGTTATCGTGGATGGAACCTGAATGGAGATGGCATGATTGCTGAACAGTTTATTAATGGCCGTGAGTTTACCACTTTTATCATCGGATCTGCCGATCGCCCCGAACAGGCGATTGTTTATAAACCGGTTGAACGTGTGTTTCATCCTTCGTTGCCCGACAAAGAGAAGTTTCTTTCATTCGACCGGCTTTGGGAAATTTATGAAGAAGAATCTGCCATGCCGGGTGAAGATAATTTTTATGAGTACCAGTTGCCCGAATCAGCATTTGATTGAATCCGATCAAACAACTCAGCTGGGATGCATTCTGCGCCACAGGAGGTAAAGGTTATACCCGTGTTGACCTGCGCATGGACAATGCTACCGGTAAGCTATACGTGCTGGAAGTAAATGCCCAGTGCGGCATTAGTGAGGATGAAAACTTTACTTCTATCGGCGCCATACTTCGTTTATCGGGCAATAGCTTTACAGCTGCTGTTGGCCATATCATTGAAGATGCCATCCATCGGGCAGCAGCAAAGAAAACAACATTACAAAAAACCAGCAATCCGGTGCGTGCATGATAACCCGGAAAGATTTATAAATACCTTTGCACAACAGCATGCAGCAAGTTTCCGAATCGAATCATGAGAATGGGTAAGCACCCGGGGCATATAAAACCATTAAAGGTTTGTGTATTGCAACCCGATTATTCTACAACCGATGTTGATTATAAAAATTTCGATCCGCCCAGGAACCTTTCCGCATTATTGCCGGATCATACCGTAGATCATGTTTTCCTCAACAAACTCACTACCTACAAACAACTCCGCGAGCTCAGCAAAAACAAATACGATGTTTATGTAAATCTTTGTGAAGGATACCTCGAATGGGAAGTCCCTTCCATTGATGTGATCTATTTTCTTGAATTACTAGATCTTCCTTATACCGGTCCCAATTCAGTTTTATATGATCCGCCCAAGGAGCTTATGAAATATGTGGCCTATACCCAGGATGTAAAAACGCCCAGCTATGCCTTGATCGAAAACGCAGGAGAAGAAAATACTGCGTGTAACCATTTACGTTATCCATTGTTTGTAAAACCCTCAAAAGCCGGGGATAGCCTGGGAATTGATGATCAGTCACTGGTTCAAAACCCGGCAGCATTAAAAAATAAAATCGCTTCCATCATTAATGATTATGGACCGCTGCTGGTGGAAGAATATGTGGATGGAAGAGAATTTACCGTAATGCTGGTAGCCAACCCGGGCAGTAATCAATCGGTTACGGTTTTTAAACCGGTTGAATACATCTTTCCGGAAGGAAAAACATTTAAAACCTATGCCCTCAAAACATCTGAACTGCATCCGGAATCCAATATTGCCATCACGGATGCAAATCTGGAAGCCAGTCTGAAATTAGCTGCGGAAAATATTTTCAAAGGTTTCGGTGGAGTAGGGTATGCCCGGCTGGATTTCCGGGTCGATAAAAATGGAACCATCTATTTCCTGGAAATCAATTTTACCTGTTCCGTATTTTACAGCAATGGTTATGAAGGTTCGGCTGACTACATTCTTAACACGGATGGTGCCGGTCAATCGCGTTTCCTGCAGATGATTATTGCCGAAGGAATGGACCGCTTCCAGCGGAAACAGAAGAAATATACCATGAAAGGCAATTCCATTGCAGGATTCGGAATATATGCCAACACGGATATCCAACCCAATGAATTGATTTTCAGAGGGGAAGAAAGAGCCCAACGCATCGCCACAGAGTCATATATAAGAAAAAACTGGACTGTTAAGGAACTCGAAAATTTTAAAAAATACGCTTATCCCGTAAGCAATGAAGTATTTTTGCTCTGGGATGAAAATCCTGCCGGATGGGCACCACAAAACCACAGTTGCGAACCGAATACTGCTTACCGTGGACTGGATGTGATTGCCCTCAGACCGATCAGAAAAGGCGAAGAACTAACCCTCGACTACGCCGATTTTTTAGACGAACACATGGAACCATTTGAATGTTCCTGTGGCAGCACCCACTGCAGGAAACACATTACCGGAACACCGGGAAATTCTGTTAGTTTCCGTGAAAAAAGATCTGTTCATTAAACCAGGCATATTTTCTCCCGTCTTACTACCCCCGGATTCGTGCCCATAAGCACACTTACTGCCCACATTGATCATTATTAAAGTAACATTTATGTTTCGGAAGGGAATTGCTTTGCAGTTAATCAGCCAGCACAAACGAAAACTGCTGGTCACTTATATATTGTTTTCGCTGGAAATGGCAGGCTCTTTATTAAGACCTTTTTTCCTGGGCATGGCCATCAACGATCTTATGAAAGGCAGTTACGATGGACTGATCCTCTTATCGATTGTTCATTTTGTATGGCTGCTGATGGGAACAGCCCGGCAGATGTATGATACCAGAACCTATTCGGCCATTTACACAACATTGGTGACCCGGTTTCTCAGCAGGCGTTATGGAAAAACAGATGTATCCCGGCTCAGTGCCCATTCTACTTTATCAAAAGAACTGGTTGATTTCCTGGAAACAGATCTTCCCTATGTGATGGAAGCGATTTACAATATCATCGGTTCGCTGATACTGCTTTGCTTTTACGACAGCAGGATTGTACTTCCCTGCATGGCCATCTTACTACCGGTAATGGCTATCAGCTATTTTTATGGAAAGAAAATGCGCAGACTTACCCGGCTTAAAAATGATGAGCTGGAAAAACAGGTGAGTATTATTTCAGGCGGCAACAATGCCAGTATTCACCAGCATTACAACAAGCTTCGCAAATGGCAGATTAAAATTTCTGATAAGGAAGCCATTAATTTCGGTTTGATAGAACTACTCGTGCTGATCGTGATTGGTTTTTCACTACTGATTTCAACCAATGTATTCGGTGCGGGTTTGCTGGCAGGAAACCTCGTGGGTATTTATAATTATGTGCTGCGCTTTGTTTCCGGACTCGATAGTATTCCTTATACTGTTCAACGCATCACGGCGCTCAATGATATTGCCCGGAGAATAGAAATCCAGGAAGAAGATATTGATAGCTCGGTTTTGCAAAAAACGCCTGCAACCATTCCCGTTTGGCAACAGGGAGAATTGAAACTGTCGGCCTGATGGTTTACTCTTTCGATTTTACCAACAGGCAACAATCATTCTGCAACGATAGATAACCATAGTCGTAACAGTAGTAATATACACCCGCATTCCGGTTTACATAAATATGCGTGCAATACCGGAAATTAAAACCCCGTTCGAGCATTTGCTCCCTGCTCACTTTTGTGATCTCATCCTGAAGCGGCAACAGTGTTTCCAATACACGCCGGTTCTTTAACAAAGCGTGATTGATTTTACGCACAAGGTTGTATTGTCCTGCTTTCAATTGATTGTTGAACTGGTTGCGGCAATTATCATTGCAGAATTTTTTGTCGGTACGGCCTTTAACTGTTTTCTGACAGTACTGGCAAAACCGCTGGTTTTCTGTCATTGTCATCGAATGGTTTTTCTGAAAATTAATCAGACAATATTCACGGTACAAGGTATTTTAACCGGTTGCAAACGTTTATATCCACCTGTAAATACTTAAAATACGATTAGCGTTTGATGGCTGATGCATATTTGCGTTGTCAGTATTTCGCTGACTGAAATAATTCATCAACCATTTAAACCGTACCACTATGTATTCGCTCAGAAACAAAGTACAGCTCATTGGCAACCTTGGTAAAAACCCTGAAATCCGTACAACAGAATCGGGGAAAAAACTGGTAAAGTTTTCCGTAGCCACCAACGAAATCTACACGAATGTCACCGGAGAAAAAGTAAAAGAAACACAATGGCACAATCTCGTTGCCTGGGGTAAACTGGCCGATATCGCCGAAAAATACCTGAACAAAGGGAGTGAAGTGGCCATTGAAGGCAAACTGATCAGCAGGGATTACACCGACAAAGAAGGCAATAAAAAATACGTTACCGAAATTCAGGTAAACGAATTGCTCATGCTCGGCAGCAAAGCTTCTGTTTAATTTAACTGAATGTCATTGTGCAGAAGCCGCCGGCATAATAAGAAAGTATGGTTACATGTCTGTACTTTCCTGCAGCTGTTTGATGTGTTGCCATTGATGATAACGTATGAACAGGGCGTGAGCAAACAACAAGTTGGCTGTTGTTCTTTTGCACGATGACATTTTTTTACGTACTTGCTATTATGAACCAATTTACCGACACCGGGAACGAAATCGCATTTATTGCAGAAAGGTTCATTCTGGAAACCAGCCAGGCTGTTTTTCTAACCGGAAAAGCGGGAACCGGCAAAACCACCTTCCTGAAAATGATCCGGGAAAAATGCCCGAAAAACATGGTGGTAGTAGCACCCACCGGTGTTGCCGCTATTAATGCCGGCGGTACTACCATACATTCTTTTTTTCAACTTCCGTTTGCACCCTTCATCCCCGTTGGAAGAAACCCAAAGCAAAGCCAGGACCTTTCAAAAAGTTTTGTTGCTAAACTCCGTTTCAGTACAGAACGAAAAGAAATCATGCGGAAACTGGAGTTGCTCGTGATTGATGAAATCAGCATGGTGCGCTGTGATCTGCTGGATGCGATAGATACTGTGTTGCGCTATATCCGGCGCAATCCGCTCAAACCCTTTGGAGGTGTACAGGTTTTATATATTGGAGATCTGTATCAACTGGCTCCCGTAGTAAAGCAGGATGAATGGCGTTTACTGAACCGCTATTATCAGCATCCTTATTTTTTTGCATCCGAAGTAATACAAGAGCAAGCACCTGTTTATATAGAGTTGCAGAAAGTTTTCAGGCAACAAGACAATGCATTTATCGAACTATTAAATAAAGTGCGGAATAACCAAACCGATGGAGACTCTTTTTATTTACTGGAAAGCAGGTATCAACCGAATTTTGAAACAACCGAAGATGATTTTCATATTACCCTTACCACCCATAACCAGAGTGCTCAGCTGATCAACAGTCAGTCGCTTAGCAAAATTAAACAGCAAAGAACATGCTTTCCGTGCCATCATCGAAGGCGTTTTTCCTGAAGCTTCTTTTCCTGCAGAAGAACAATTGCTGCTCAAAGAAGGTGCAAGAATCATGTTCATAAAAAATGATGTTGAAAAAGTGAGGCGTTATTACAATGGAAAAACGGGCATTGTTCAACTGATTAACAATGATCAGATCATGGTTGATTGTGAGGGTGAATTGATAGAAGTAAAAAGAGAAACCTGGAACAATATCAGGTACAGTTTAAATGAACGCAGCCGGCAACTCGAAGAAGAAATACTGGGATCCTTTTCACAGTTTCCACTTCGGTTGGCCTGGGCCATCACCATCCATAAAAGCCAGGGATTGACTTTTGATAAAATCATGGTGGATGCAGGAAAAGCATTTACAGCCGGACAGGTTTATGTAGCCTTGTCTCGCTGTACTTCTTTTAACGGACTGATTTTAAAAAGCAGGCTCTCCATGCACAATCTTTACAGTGATGACAATATTGTGCAATATGTTGCATCACAAAAAAAGCTTGCCTTCTCCTGATAAATTATTTGAAGCCCGTAAGAATTATCAGCAGGAAATCATCCGGGAGCATTTTGATTTTACAGCTTTTGGAAAAATGGCCAATGCAATTATCTACTGGAATCGGGAAAATCATTATTTCAGTACGCATACAGACTCATGGGTGGAAGAAATTGCAACCATCATGAAAAACTTACTGCGTCATGGAAATACATTCTGCGATTCCATAGAACAGTATCACTCTGCCTGGTATATTGCCCGAAGAAAATGCCGCCCTGGCCGACAGAACCCGGAAAGCTGCATCCTGGTTTAAAGAAGAGCTAAGCAAAATCATCACATTACCTGAATCAATCACCCGCAATTACCGATAACCGGCAACATGCTTTTGAATATGCTGAAAAAATGTACCAACTGATTTCGGAACTGCATTTCAGAAACTACCTGTTAGGCATATACGAAGATGGATTTTCGGCAGTTGCACTGTATGATAGAAAACTGGCGTATAAAAAACCAGATATTGTTATCAAAGCATATAGTGGCAGTACCGATAAAATTCCAGCAGGAATCCTGTATCCCGAATTATACCTTGCCCTGAAAAATATGCGTGATAAACTGGCGATTGAAAAAAATACGCCTGTGTTCATGGTTTGTAGTTCCGAAAGCCTCGAACAAATGGTACAGCTGCTGCCCCAGGATAAAAATCAACTTTTACTCATCAGTGGAATGGGTTCATCAAGAATTGCACAGTTTGGAAAACAGTTTATTGAAATTATACAGCGTTATTGCGCCGAACATGCATTGAATCCTTCAGCCATTTCAGCCAGTATTAAAACAAAAAAGAAAAAGACGGCCAAACCACAAAAAGATACAAAGCAGGAAACGCTCATTTTGTATAAGAGCGGAATGACGTTACAGCAAATTGCCAGCAGCCGCAATTTATCTGTGTCTACCATTGAAACACACCTGGCAGCATTTATTGAAAAAGGAGAATTGCTGATTGAAAAACTGGTGGAACCTGCAGTTCTGGAACAGATACAAAAGGTAATGGCCGAAAGCCAATCCGGTAAATTGCTTGAAATCAAACAAGCGTTACCCGATGAAATCGGCTATGGAACGATCAAATGGGTGATGGCCGACCAGAAGTTCAAAATGAGCAACCCGGTTGTTTAGCGGCCAAAATCATCCTGCAGTCTTACAATATCATTTTCATCACTGGGATGGTCGGCATCCGTGTGCATCCAGATTTCGGCAATCACACCCCAGTCATTCAGTCCAACCAGCCTGTGACGCTCTCCCTGCCTGAGTTCTATAATTTCTCCTTTAGAGAGTATATGCAGGTCTTTCTGATCATCCGTGTCGCTGCGAACCACCCCAGCCACTCCATCAAATAGTTTCCATACTTCGGCACGACGGTGATGGTATTGCCAGCTGAGTTTTTTATGGGGTTCAACGAGCAGCATTTTCGGACTTAATTTTCCTTTCAGTAAGCTGGACTTATCAAGCGTCGGGAAAAAATGATCGATAAACTTCGCAGCATCCTTTTCATCTATTACAAAAAAGCCGCCCCAGGGACGTTCGGTATCTATGGTGGCTATAGAAAGATGTTGTTTACCAAGGTACTGGCTTACATCTGAAAATATTTTTTGCTTTTCTGTCATGATGATTTTTTTTAGACAATACTAACGTCCCATATAAAGCATTAGTATCTGAACGTCGCTTGGATTTACACCTGAAATCCTCGAAGCCTGCCCGAGTGTTCGGGGTTGTATCCGCATAAACTTCTGCCGGGCTTCCGTGCTGAGTGATACCAGTTTATCGTAGTTAAAGTTTTCTGGTATCATGAGGTTTTCGAGCTGACTCATTTTGGCAACCAGTTCTTTTTCCTTTTCTATATAGGTGTCGTACTTGATCTGTATTTCTGCCTGTTCAATTACATCCTGGCTATAGTTCTGCAGTTGATGCTGTAAAACAGGTACCGCTTTCATCATAGCATCAAGGTCTACACCAGGCCGTAATACAAGCTGGGCAACCTTTTGCTTAAGTGATAACGGTGACGAATAGACGCTATTTAAATAATCATTCACCTCTCCGGGCTCGAGGCTGATTTGTTGCAAGAGTGATTTTAATTCCTCTACACTGGCCTTCTTTTTCAGCAGCATATCCATTCTTTCCTGGCTTGCCAGTCCCAATCGATAGCTGATTTCAGTAAGCCGCATATCGGCATTGTCCTGCCGCAACAATGTTCTGAATTCGGCCCGGCTGGTGAACATGCGGTATGGTTCATCGGTTCCTTTGTTGATCAGGTCGTCAATCAGTACACCGATGTATGCTTCATCTCTCTTTAAAACAAGCGGATCTTTCCCTGATACTTTCAGGTGTGCGTTTATGCCGGCCATCAGGCCCTGGCAAGCCGCTTCTTCATATCCTGTGGTACCGTTGATCTGTCCTGCGAAAAACAAATGGCTTACCAACTTGGTTTCCAGACTAAACTTCAACTGGGTTGGTGGGAAATAATCATATTCAATAGCATAACCCGGTCTGAACATCTTGCAATTTTCAAAACCCGGTACTTTGCGCAATGCCTGTAAGCTGTACTTCTTCCGACAATGAGGTTGAAAATCCGTTTACATAGATCTCCACCGTATTCCAACCCTCTGGTTCAACGAATAACTGGTGACGGTCCCTTTCGGCAAAACGGTTGATCTTGTCTTCGATACTCGGACAATACCTTGGACCTGTCCCCTGTATACGCCCCTTAAACATGGGACTTGAATCGAATCCTTCTTTTAAAATATCGTGTACTTCCTGACTGGTATAGGTAATCCAGCAGCTTCGCTGGTCGGCTGCTTTCAGATCAGGTTTGGCCAGGTAACTAAAACCAACAATGGTTTCATCACCTTTCTGCTCTTCCATTTTAGAATAATCCAGGCTCCTGCCATCAATCCTCGGTGGCGTACCTGTCTTTAACCGACTGCTTTCAAAGCCCAGTTCCACCAGTTGCTCCGTAATTCCGGTCGCTGCTTTCTCCGCTACCCTTCCTCCACCAAAATTCTTTTCACCAATATGTATTACACCATTCAGGAAAGTGCCATTGGTTAACACAACTGCATTGGCATATATATGATGACCCAGGCCGGTTACCACTCCTTTCACCTGCATTTCTTCTACGATCAGGCCTTTCACCATATCCTGGTAAAAGTCCAGGTTCGGGGTTTGTTCCAGCATTTCCCTCCAGGTAGCCGCAAACAACATGCGATCGCTTTGTGCTCTCGGGCTCCACATTGCGGGACCTTTCGAGCGGTTCAGCATCCTGAACTGGATCATACTTTTATCGGTAACAATACCACTGTACCCTCCCAAAGCATCAATTTCCTTTACAATCTGTCCTTTGGCAATACCACCCATGGCCGGATTACAGCTCATTTGGGCAATGGTTTGCATATTCATGGTGATCAGGAGTACCCTGCTACCCATATTGGCGGCGGCAGCGGCGGCTTCACAGCCGGCATGACCTGCACCCACTACTATTATATCGTATTGCTGAAACATGTGAAGGGCAAAGTTACTACAGTAGCCGTTAAGTAAAAAGGCTGTTTAAGTGCCAAATTTCCTGAGTATCTCCTTTTCCATAAGGATGGATTCAAGAGAATCTCCTTTATTAAGCCTCAGGTAATCTTCTGAATCTAATTCGTTCATTTGTTCCAACCTGGCTTTATTCTCCCGGAGAAAACCCTGAAGTAGGGATAACCGGATATTAACCGCTTCTTCTACCCGGCTGATCTTTTCAAGCATCGAGTGACAAATACTGTAACCCGACTGATCAAAGAGTTCCTGGAAATAACGGCGGGCGGCTAATAGGTTGATTTTCCCTTGTACCAACTCTTCTTTATCTATTGCTTCCACCTTGATATTGCTGAAATTCCAGCATAAACGAAGGTCTTGTTCATTGTCAAAATCAAAATAGGCTACAGGAATGATGTGTTCAAATTGCCAGGCTGATCCGAAGTTGTCCCACTGGAGGTTTCCGGTAAACTGTATGGCTATCCAGTTTCTGAATCCCTCAATATCTATCCCGAAATAAGGTGCATAGAATTCTGATACTTGTTTCTCCAGCACATAGCGCCTTAAAGCCAACTGCCACTTCCTCTTTTCCCTGAACAAGGTCAGTGTGCCCGAGCTATCTTCCTTTGCGGTCCATTTTTTTCTTGACATAGATTTTTATGTTTCCTGATGAAACTGGGATACGTGGAACATTACCGAAGGTAAAGGTTTTTGGAAAAAAGTGCGAGTATTATGTTTCCCGGTGAAACTGGGATACGTGGAACATTAGGAGAAATAGCGCTTGAGGTAATGCGCTTCTTTCTTCCGCATCATGGCAATATCCGTTTGCCTCTTGTCCTTATATCCACATAAATGCAATAAGCCATGGAATATGACCCGGTGAAGTTCCTGGGTGAAGGTGGACCCAAATTGTTTTGCATTGTCTTTTACCCGATCAATACTAATATATAGCTCCCCCGATATGCCTGCCTCTTTAGAAGCTGAAAGGTCAAAAGTAATGATATCAGTATAATAGTCGTGAGCCAGGTGTTCCCGGTTAATATTTAAAAGGTATTCATCTGAACAGAATACAATGGATAGTTCATCAAGCTGTTTTCTTTCCTTTCGGGCAAGATCTGCAAGAAACGACTTAAGCTTCCTGCGGCTTCGTAGCGTGGCTGTCTGTTGAAAATAAAAGTTAATCACGTGCAATATTTCTTATGTCGAAATTAAAGCGTTTAAGTATCACTTAACTTTACAACCTAAACGAGATTTACGCTACGCATGTATAAAAAGCTTTCGGAAATTAAAATTGGTCAAAAAGCGATCATCAAGTCGTTTGAAAGTGATGAGTTGTTCCTGAAGCTGATGGAAATGGGCTGCATTCCTGGTGAAAAAATAACCATCGAACAAATTGCACCCTTTAAAGATCCAATCTCCATCAGTGTTGCAGGCTATACTTTAAGTTTGAGACTCGATGAAGCAGACCACATTATAGTAGAAGAATTAAATTAGATTTATTTATAATATGAAGGTTGGTTTGTATTTCGGATCTTTTAATCCAATTCACAATGGTCACCTGATCATCGCCAGTCATGCCGTTCAATTTGCAGATCTTACTGAAGTGTGGTTTGTCGTTTCTCCTCAGAATCCTTTTAAAAATGCTGCTTCTCTGTTAAATGAAAATCACCGGCTCAACCTGGTACGCACTGCGCTGGAAGGAGAAAAATTCCTCAAAGCTTCCAATGTAGAATTTAAACTTCCCCGCCCTTCTTTTACAGTAAATACATTGGCTTACCTGAAAGAACAATACCCAACAAGAACATTTGTATTGCTGATGGGAAGCGATGGTTTTCAAAATCTGGGCAAATGGAAAAATGCTGAATTCATCATTGAAAACCACGAAATATATATTTATAAAAGACCGGGGTTTGAGATCAGCAATCCACTGAATGCGAAAATAAAAATCCTGGATGCGCCGCTACTTGAAATTTCGTCTACCCATATCCGTGAGGTTATCGCTCAGAGAAAATCAATTCGCTATCTTGTACCCGATACCGTAAAAGAAGCAATAGAAAATAACCACTATTATTATTCATCACTGGAAAATCCAGCCAAGCAGTAAACAGGCCAGAACCACTATCGGCGCTGGTATCTTCGTATAACGCAGCAATAAAAAGGTGCCGGCGATTACAGCCAGACTAACAATACTTACCTGGTTAAATCCTTTTAAAGGAATACCATTCAACAGGTACAAAGTTGCGGCCCACATCACGCCCACAACAACTGCGTTTATGCCTTCCAGTGCCCTGTAGACGACCACATATTTTTTCAGGTATTGCCAAACAGGAAAGAAAAAAAGTACCAGCAATGCACTGGGCAGAAATATGGCTACAGATCCCAACACACAACCCAGCAGCTGCATATCTTTTCCTTCTTTTTCCAACGCCATTCCACCTGCAAAGGAAGCCACAGAAAACACCGGACCAGGAATCGCTCTTACCATTCCATACCCTGTAAGCAGATCTGTTTTTTCAATTTTTATTGCATTCGGATTTCTTTCTGTAATCCTCGGATCATTAGGCCTGGCCACATACTGATCCAGCATCATCGGCAACAAAACATCTCCACCACCAAAAACAAAACTGCCAAAACGGTAAAAGTTCTCGAATAAATTATAGGCTTTCCTGTTGGGCCATTCCTGCTTTCTGGCCGTTTCACTCAAAGCTCCTGCTATTAAGAAGATCATCACAAACAACCAGATATTGGTCCAGCGTATATGCCTTGGCTTTATCTCCTCTTTCTTCGGAATACGCTTATCACTGAAATTGGTGGCAATGCCGCCGGCTACAATCAACACAGGAAAAACCCAGGGCGCCCGGAAAAGCAAATAGGTAACGACCATGGCTACCAGCATAATCACTTGTGTAATGATATTCTTAACCGAAATAGAAAATGCCTTTACAGCAGCATAAGCCAGAAAACCAATGGCCATCGGTTGAATAAACTTGAACAATGTTTTGGTAAGATCCTCATGCTGAAAAGAGGTCAGCAGAAAAGACAAAGCACCCATCAATACGCAGGCCGGCAGGATCCAGATGATCAGTGTAATAACCGCCAATGGTACACCTCCTCTTTTATACCCGATCAACGTTAGCACCTGTGTACTCGACGCACCGGGCAAGTAACTGACAAAAAGAATTGTACTCAATGAGTTCTTCTTCTGTGATATATCGACGCTTCCCAACAAATGTTTTCAGCATCATACCCAAATGCCCCTGTGGCCCGCCGAAAGCAGTTAAAGTGTACAGTAAAACTTCTTTCAGAAACGGTATATGCCGCAGTATTGTCAAGAACAAAATATTTTAATCACTGATGGTTATTTCTTTAATCCGATTTCTCTTAATCTTTCATCAAGGTATTCACCTGCTGTGATGTCATCATACAGCTTTCGGATGTTCAGCATCAATACAATCATCCAAACACTTCAACGGCATGCCTGCAACAGGATGCAGGAAAAAGGGTATAGAGAACCTGCTGGTATGCCAAAGGGAACGATCCGGGTTTACAACACGGTGCGTCGTGCTCCTCAGTTTATTATTGGTGAGCCTTTGCAACATATCGCCCACATTCACTACAATCTGTTCCGGTAGTGAAGTTACAGCTACCCATTGGTCCTGCTTATTCAGAATTTCAAGTCCATCTGCAGAAGCACCTACCAGCAATGTGATCAGGTTGATGTCTTCATGCTGTTCAGCCCTGATGGCAGATTTTGGTTCATCTGTAATGGGTGGATAGTGAATGGCTCTTAAAATAGAATTTCCATTGGTTACAAAGGGATCAAAATAATTTTCATCCAAACCAAGATAAAGAGCAATCGCTTGTAACAATGCTTTACCTGATTTTTCAAAACCTCTGTAAGCCGCATCAAACGTGGGATTAAACGCTGCAATGCTGCTCACCTGCACATTCGGCGGATAAACCGGTGCATTGTCTCCACTAACAGAAGGCTGACCATACTGAAAAAATTCTTTCAGATCAGGTGCCTCACTGCCTTTTGCATGTTCTGTACCAAAACTGGTATAACCACGCTGTCCGGCCATTCCGGGTATTTCAAATGTTCTTTTCTGCACCAATGGCAATGAAAAAAACTGCTGAACATATTTATATAAATCTGCAATCAGGTCATCTGAAATGCCGTGATTTTTAACCGCCACAAAGCCTACTTCTTCATATGCTTTGCCAAGCTCCTGTACAAACTGATTTTTTTTAACCGGATCACCGCTCAGAAACAATGCGAGATCCACCGAAGGAATAGACATAATAAGGGTTTAATATTTGCTGCAACGAATGTAGATTTGATTATGAAAATTTACAAAAGTTATTTTTTAATCCGTTGTCAATCCAAAAACCGGTTTCATATTTTATTTCCAGCATTTATTTTGTTCCTGTTCAACAATCAGGTATTTGCACAAACTGATTATGCCGATTTAAAAAACTGGGCAGCTCATCCGTGGAAATCAGATATGTCAGACAGTGTACCCAAACCCTTACAGGCTTCTTATATAAAAGATTCTGTAGCGGATGTGTTCTTTATTTATCCTACCAGTTATACCAGTAAAAATTTTACCGAATGGAATGCTGCAATTAATGATGAAGCCATCAATGCAAAAACAGACCGCACCAGCATTTTATACCAGGCAAGTGCATTCAATGAATCAAGCCGTGTATTTGCTCCACGGTACCGCCAGGCTAACCTGGAAGCATTTTTTATAGATACCGCTACAGCCAGACCTTATTTTGATACTGCTTATGCAGATGTAAAAAATGCTTTTATTTATTACCTCGAAAAGCTCAACCAGGGAAGACCGATTATTATTGCTTCGCATAGTCAGGGTACGGTTCATGCAGCCAGACTGCTGAAAGAATTTTTTGAAGGAAATATGCTGATGAATAAATTAATCTGTGCGTACATCATCGGGATGCCCATTCCCGAAAATTATTTCTCACAATTAAAAGTTTGTGATCAGCCATTCTCAACAGGTTGTTTTGTTTCCTGGCGTACCTACAAAAAAGGTTATGAACCTGAATTTATAAAGAAAGAAAATTTTAAGGCAATTGTGGTGAATCCGCTGACCTGGACTACTTCCGATACTTTGGCCGCTTCTTCACTCAATAAAGGAGCAGTGTTGAAAAACTTCAATAAAATTGTTCCTGCAGTGGTAAATGCACAGGTTCATGGGAATATGCTCTGGTCCTGTAAACCCAATGTTCCTGGTCGGCTTTTTTTCACCAGGAAAAACTTTCACATCGGTGATATCAACTTATTTTACCTCAACATCCGGGAGAATGTAAAAAACAGGATAGCCGCATTCTGGAAAAAATAAGATTGATTATAAACCATACTGAGCGCTGATCTCCAGCATCCGGTCGATGGGCTTTTTAGCAGCGAGTCTCAATGATTCATCCATAGTAATCTCCGGCAGCTCGTATTTCATACATAGGTAAAGTTTTTCCAATGTATTCAATTTCATATATGGACAATCATTGCAGGCACAGGAATTATTGGGTGGTGCCGGTATAAAGGTTTTATTCGGACTATTTTTTTGCATCTGGTGAAGGATGCCGGTTTCTGTAACAACAATAAATTCTTCCGCTGAATCCGTTTGAGTATACTTAAGTAAGGCGGTTGTACTTCCGATATAATCAGCCACGGCGAGAACCTGTTCTTCACATTCGGGGTGAGCAATGATCTTTGCTTTCGGATGACGGATTTTCAGCTTGGTGATTTTTTCAAGACTGAAGATTTCATGCACCATACAGGCGCCGTTCCATAGCAACATATTCCTACCCGTCTGTTTGTTGATATAAGCCCCAAGGTTCTTATCAGGCGCAAAGATGATCGGTTGGTCAGCCGGAAGGCTTTCAACGATTTTCTGGGCATTAGAGGAGGTACAGATGATATCACTGAGTGCTTTCATACCGGCGCTGCAGTTGATATAGGTGATTACTGTATGATCAGGATGTTTATCCCTGAACATTTTAAACAATTTCGGAGGTGCAGAATCACTGAGTGAGCAACCGGCATTTAAATCGGGCAGCAACACTTTCTTTGTTGGATTCAGGATTTTAGCGGTTTCAGCCATAAAATGAACACCTGCAAAAACAATGATCGATGCATCTGTATTAGCTGCTTTTTGTGCTAAACCCAAACTATCGCCAATATAATCGGCCACATCCTGGATATCGGGCTCCTGGTAATAATGCGCCAGGATGATGGCATTTTTTTCTTTTTTCAGTTTTTCAATTTCTGAAAAAATATCCAGCGTGGGATCTACTTCAATATCGAGGAAACCTTTTTCGGCTATTATTTTTTCCTGAATGTCTGCACTGTTAATATCTGCCATAATATGTATTAATACTATTTATTTATATAATCACCTATTACTATTAGGGCTGTTAATAAGTGGAAATATCATCTTTACAATTGCTTGTAAAATTAAATACTTTGACTTATCCACCTTACTCTACAGGCTATTAACATCAAAAGATAATGTTATATCTGTGACCAATTCCAGCAATGGTGCTACTTCAACAAAATAACTGTTTTTAGTGTTCACAACTGTTTATAAAAAATGCCGTGGGAAACAATTCCTGCTTTTTTTTCAAAATTTCTGTGGAAACAGCAGGTATAAATTGTAAAGCCTTTATTCATATATCAATTTTATATTATCTAAAGCTTATTTATACTATTCTTATTCCAGTTCGGGAAGATCAAAAAGTAGGTTTTTCCACCGGAACTAGGGCTTATCCACAGTGTAAATGTGAATAATGGTCAATACGCCTGATTTCATTCTGTTTCCCGAAAACCGGTTGCTTTTTTCGGGGAACCTTGATAATAAAGATTTCCGAAGGTTTTCCACAATTTGTCAATATCCTTTTTTACCCTATTTTTGCCGTCCAAAAAACTTATATATAGTTATATGCAGATTATCCAGAGTATTCGTGATAAAGGGGCAGCCATTGTAATTACGGTGATCGCCTTGAGCCTTATCGGTTTTATATTGATGGATGCAAGGCAGGGCAGCAACCGACTGTTCGGTTCAATGTCTGACAACGTTGGTAAAGTTAATGGAGAAACCATTGATGCGGCTTATTTCAGCAAAAGGGTGAAAGAAGCGGAAGATATGCAGGCACAACGTACCGGTCAGCGTCCTTCAGGTGCACAAGCATTCCAGGTAATGGATCAGATGTGGAACCAGATCGTTGCAGAAAAAATCTTTTTTGCAGAAGCCGAAAAACTGGGCATCGCATTTACCGGAGCAGAACTTTCGCATATTCTGCAAAGTGATGATCCATCCAACCCGCTGTTACAGGAACCGGGTATGAAAGATTCTGCAACAGGCAAGCTCGACAGGAAGAAAGCGCAGGATGCAATGCAGAACATTAAAAAATCAAAAGGTGAACAACGTGAAGTGATCAATAGCCAGGTGATAGAACCACTGAAACTAAACACCATGGTTAGTCGCTATTCTGGTTTGCTCAGTGCGGGTGCTTATTATCCGAAATGGATGCAGGAGAAAGATGCCAGCGAATCAGGAAACTTTGCCAACATCAGCTATGTAAATATTCCCTACACAGAAATTTCTGATAGTACTGTTAAAGTAACCGATGAAGAAGTAAATGAGTATGTAAAGAAAAATAAAGAGTTGTTCAAACAGGAAGCAGGAAGAAATATTTCATACATCGCTTTCAGCCAGTTACCAGGTGCAGAAGACAGTGCCCGTACCAGTGCAGAAATCGCTGCATTGAAACCGCTGTTTGAAGCCGATAGCAATGCGAAAGTATTTGTTTCAAGAAATGCTTCTACGATTGAATTCACCGATGAGTATGTTCCTAAATCTAAAATTCAATCTTCAGATGTAGATACCATTACCAAACTTCCGCTGAATGCAGTTTACGGACCATATGCTGATAAAGGAAGTTATGTATTGGCAAAATACCTGGGCAGCAAAGAAGTTCCTGATAGTGCAAAAGCAAGGCATATCCTGATTTCACAAAATGATATGGCAACAGGCCAACCCATAAGGTCTGATTCTGCAGCAAAAGCCTTGGCCGACAGTATTTACAATGCTTATCTCGCAGGTGCTGATTTTGCTCAACTGGCAAAAACATTCTCTACAGATGCAAGCAACAAAGACAAAGGCGGTGACCTTGGCTACTTTGGCTATGGCGCCATGGTACCAGAGTTCAACGACTATTGCTTTACCAAACCGGTAGGTTCAAAAGGAGTGGTGAAAACACAATTCGGTTATCATGTAATTGATCTGCTTGGTCAGAAAGATTTCAAACCGGCTTACAAAATCGCTTTCATGGCGAAAGAAATTGAAGCCAGCGATATTACCATCAACAAAGCAAGTTTAGAAGCTACCAAAGCAGCTGCAGAAAAAACAAAAGAAAACCTGGAAAAATACCTTACCAAAAAAGGCATGGCTTTAACGCCGCTGCCAAACCTGATCAAAGAAAATGATTACCAGGTTGGTCAGTTCCAGGATGCACGTGGATTGGTTAAGTGGGCATTCGAAGCAAAGAAAGGTGAAGTAAGTGGTGAACCATTCAACATCAACAATCAGTTTGTTGTGGCTGTACTGGATAAAGTATTTGAGAAAGGATTACAGGATGCAGCTACTGCAAGACCTGGTTGTGAAGCGATGATCCGCAAATCGAAAAAAGCTGAAATGATCATCAAAAAAATCGGCGCTACTCCAACACTTGAATCAGCATCAGCAACTTACAACAAACCAGTTCAGATTGCTGGAGCAGATTCTACCCTTACTTTCAGTTCACAAATGATCAATGGCGTGGGCATCGAATCAAAAGTTATCGGTGCGGCTTTTAATAAAGCATACCAGACAAAAGTATCTCCGCCTATTGAAGGAACGACTGGTGTTTTTGTAATCAAAGTAAACAGCATTCAAGCAAAGAATCCTGAAACACCGGAAGTAATGGCTCAACAAAAAAGCAGCAAAATCAATTCTCTGCGCAGCTTAACCAACGGCTGGTTCGAAGGTTTGAAAAAGCAGGCGGATATTAATGATAAAAGAAGCACCCGTTATTAAATCGCTTCTCGTAAATGAATTTAACAGCCGGCCTTTTATTGGGCCGGCTTTTTAATTTAATTTTGTACTATGTCGGATGCATTTGTAAATAAGGTTGCCGAAAGTGGAATTATAACACTCGATCTGGAAAAGTTTTTTCCGGAAGAACCGGTTGTTGTATTTGATCTGAAAGATTATTTATTCATGGGTCTGATCCTTAAAGAAAAAGACTTCCGCGAAGCATTAAAAAAACTGGATACAACAATTTACCAGAACCAAACCGTTGCACTTACCTGCTCTGCTGATGCGATTATTCCCATGTGGGCCTATATGCTTGTGACGAGTCTGTTGCAGCCTGTTTGCAAAGAAATTATTTACGGAACTGCAGAAGAAGCAAAGAAAAAATTGCTGCTGAACAATATCAGCAATATTGATACGGCTGATTATGCCGACAAAAGAGTTGTATTAAAAGGTTGTGGCGAAACGCCCATCCCGGAAGAAGCCTATATCGAAGCAACGCACAAACTCAGGCCTGTAGTTAAAAGCATCATGTATGGTGAACCCTGCAGCACGGTGCCGGTTTATAAAAAGGAAAAACCCCAGGCACATTAAAACCAGCCTCGTTTCTTGAATACCATGATCATCCAGATCGGTATGAGCAACATGATTCCCACCGATATAAAAAATCCCCATTGATTGTGCAGTAATGGTATGCGATCGAAGTTCATACCGAATATACCGCCGATAACGGTGGCGGGTGCCAGCAAACAGGTTACGATCGCCATCACCTTCATCACTTCGTTTAGTTTCAGGTTTACATTGCTCATGTAAAGATCCTGAAGGTTGATCATCATATCGCGGTAGTTCTCTGCAAGGTCATTGGCCTGAACGATATGATCGTAAACGTCTTTAAAATATTTTTCTGTTCGTTCTTCTATCAGTTCACTTTCACTGCGCAGGATACCATTTACCAGTTCCCTTACCGGCGCAATGCTTCTTTTTAAAACGATCATCTCTTTCCGCAGGATATTGATCTTGGCCAGTGTACGCTGATTGGCCTGGCGGATGATGTCTTCTTCCAGTTGTTCGATGCGATCGCCGAGTTTCTCCATCACCAGGTAATAATGATCCACGATCAGATCAATCATATTGTAGAATAAAAAATCGGCGCCGTTCTGCCGCACTTTACTGTTGTTGAGTTTTATTTTATCACGCAGCACATTGAACACATCTCTTGATTCATCTTCCTGGAAGCTGATAACAAAGTTTCTACCCAATACAATACTGATCTGCTCGGTTTCAACGGATGATTCCTTTTCATTGAAGTAAAGCATATTGAGTACACAAAAAAGCAAACCATTGATTTCATCTGTCTTCGGCCGCTGGTTGATACTGAGAATATCTTCGAGGATCAGCTGGTGAATACCAAAGTGAGTACCAATCTTTTCTATTTCACTTTTTTTGATGCCATCCATATTGATCCAGGTGATGCCCGGACTATGCAGATGCGGGAAACTTTCTTCAACACTGTTGAGTGATTTTGTTAAACAGGTATCCTTATCATATTCGTATAAAAAAATTTTTACTTGAGCAGCTTCTTTTCGCTCGGGTATAACGGTGGGGTTTACCTGCAGTACTTTTTTTGTTCTGAGTAATTCGAGAGGATTGATCAGGTACTCCAGGTATTTTCTTCTGCTCATAAAGGATGCTTTCTTGAAACAGCGTTAAAGTAAATAAATATCCATGAGTCATGAAAATAAAAAAACCGCTGCAGGGTAACAGCGGTTTGTATCATGATGTTGAGATCTTTTAAAATGCAGCACTTTTCGGGTAACGTGGAAAAGGAATCACATCCCTGATATTGCCCATGCCTGTAACAAACTGAACGATGCGTTCGAAACCAAGTCCGAAACCCGCATGCGGACAAGCTCCGAATCTCCTGGTATCGAGGTACCAGTCGAGTTCTTCTGCAGGAATGTGCATCTGCTCCATTCTTTCGGTAAGCTTTTCGAGTCTTTCTTCTCTTTGTGAACCACCCACAATTTCTCCAATACCAGGCGCCAGGATATCCATAGCTGCTACTGTTTTACCGTCGTCGTTCTGCCTCATGTAAAAGGCTTTGATCTCTTTCGGGTAATTGGTTAAGATTACGGGTTTCTTAAAATGTTTTTCAACCAGGTAACGTTCGTGTTCGCTCTGCAGATCAATGCCCCAGCCTTCGATGAGGTACTGAAATTTTTTCTTCTTATTGTGATTGCTTTCTTTCAGAATTTCGATTGCTTCTGTATAAGTAAGTCTTTCGAAATTATTGTTGATCACAAACTCCAGTTTTTCGATCAGCCCCATTTCACTGCGTTCCTGCTGTGGCTTTTGTTTTTCTTCTTCTTCCAAACGCTGCGCCAGGAATTCAAGATCTTCCCGGTTGTTGTTCATCGCATAACTGATAATGTATTTGATGAATTCTTCGGCAAGGTTCATATTGTCTTCCAGGTCGTAGAAAGCCATTTCCGGTTCAATCATCCAGAACTCAGCCAGGTGGCGGGTGGTGTTGCTGTTTTCAGCCCTGAAGGTTGGTCCGAATGTATAGATATCACTGAACGCCATCGCTGCGAGTTCACCTTCCAGCTGGCCACTAACGGTAAGGTTTGTACTACGTCCGAAAAAATCTTCTTTGAAGTTGATGCTGCCAT
The DNA here is from genome assembly GCA_037045295.1 of Ferruginibacter sp. Taxonomy (GTDB): domain Bacteria; phylum Bacteroidota; class Bacteroidia; order Chitinophagales; family Chitinophagaceae; genus Ferruginibacter. Next base: position 1,258,583 of record JBAOHS010000005.1, on the reverse strand, counting down.
CGTCGTTTTTCGGTGCAGTACCATCCAACGGGAATGTGGTTACTTTAAACATTTCACCAGCGCCTTCTGCATCGCTTGCTGTAACGATCGGTGTGTGTATGTACACAAATCCTTTTTTATTGAAGAACTCATGAATGGCAAATGCCAGTGCATGCCTTACCCTGAATACCGCACCGAATGTATTGGTACGGAAACGAAGGTGTGCAATTTCACGAAGGAATTCGAGGCTATGCTTTTTGGGTTGCAATGGAAATTTTTCAGCATCACTATCACCCAGTATTTCAATGGCGTTCGCTTTCAGTTCTACTTTTTGTCCTTTTCCGAGAGATGCAATCACTTCACCGGTTGCTTTGATACAGGCGCCTGTGGTAATTCTTTTCAGGGTGGCCTCATCGAGCATTCCGAGTTCAGCTACCACCTGTATGTTCTGGTTGGTACTGCCATCATTGAGCGCAATAAACTGGCTGTTCCTGAAAGTACGTACCCAGCCCATCACAGTAGCCTGGTAGTTAACCTGCTCCGATTGCAGTAATTCCTTTATCCTGATTCGCTTGTTGAACATAGTATTAAAATTTGCTGTGCAAAGATAAAATTTGAACCGGTAATATTTTTAATGTCCCCGGCTGGAAGAAAATCCACTGCTTTTTTTATTGCGGTCGCCCCTGAAACGATCCTGGCGGTAACCACCCTGTTTCTGGGCCGGTTGTTTTTTGGCAACAATGGTTCTTGCAGCCTGACTTCCAAGGTCGATGTGAAAAGAGTGGTTGGTATTTCTCGGTATTTCTTTACCAATTAATTTCTGAATGTCTTTCAGGTATGGCAGCTCTTCGGCTTCGCAGAATGAAAAAGCAGTTCCGCTTAAACCGGCTCTACCGGTACGGCCTATACGATGTACATAAGTTTCGGGAACATTGGGTAATTCGTAATTGATCACATGTGATAACTCATCGATATCAATACCACGGGCCGCAATATCCGTTGCTACCAGTACACGGGTGGTTCTGTTTTTGAAATTACTGAGTGCACGCTGACGGGCATTCTGCGATTTGTTGCCATGTATGGCTTCAGCTCTGATACCAATCCTGCTGAGGTCTTTCACCACTTTATCAGCACCATGTTTGGTTCTTGTAAAAACCAGCACAGATTCAAGACTGCTGTCTTTGAGGATATCGGCCAGCAATGCTTTTTTATTCGGCTTGTCTACAAAATAGAGTTCCTGCTGGATCGTATCTGCAGTAGAAGAAACAGGTGTTACTTCAACTTTCTCAGGATTGCTGAGAATAGCATCTGCAAGCGCCTGTATTTCTTTCGGCATGGTTGCCGAGAAGAAAAGCGTTTGCCTTTTAACGGGCAGTTTGGTAATTACTTTTTTCACATCGTGTACAAAACCCATGTCGAGCATGCGATCTGCTTCATCGAGTACAAAAATTTCGATGTCTTTCAGGTGTACATAACCCTGGCTCATCAGGTCGAGTAAACGGCCCGGAGTAGCAATGAGAATATCAACACCTCTTTCAAGTGAGGCTGTTTGCGGCACCTGGCTTACGCCACCGAAAATAACCAATGGTCTCAGGCGCAGGCTTCTGCCATAAGCCCTGAAGCTTTCTTCGATCTGAATGGCCAGTTCACGGGTTGGCGTGAGAATCAAGGCCCTGATGGGGCGATGACCTGGCTTGGCTGCATGAGGTTTGCTCAGCAACTGAAGCATAGGAATGGCGAATGCGGCGGTTTTACCTGTACCGGTTTGGGCACAGCCTAAAAGGTCGCGTTGTTGCAGGATAAAAGGAATGGCCTTTTCCTGGATGGGCGTAGGGTTGCTATAACCTTCTTCCCCGAGCGCATGTAAAATGGGCTCAATGATGTTTAAGTCTTTGAATAACAAAATATAAATTAATTAAATATGAGTGCGGAAATGAAGCTGGCTTCATCATCAAATCGGAGATGCTGAAAAGCAATTATCGGGAGAATAAGAGATTAACAAAAAATCATCCGGCAGGTGCCGCGAAATAAATGAACTGCTGTAAAGATAGGCTTTAAATCCGGCTTTGGGCAAAAAGCTTTAAAATAACAAAGCCGGTACAATAAAGTACCGGCCCGGGTTTTTTCACTTAAAGTTGATTATGCAGGAACTGCTTCATGCTTTTCGAGGGTTTTCACCACTTCGTCTACATTTACGCCTAATCCTTTTGCAACGGCCGATCCCAGTCTTGCATCTGCCCTGAAGAAATGGCAAAGCTGCCTGTTGATGATGATGTCTTTCTTAGGACCATTGATACCACTCATAGCACCTACAATATTCGAAACAAGGTTATGCCGGTCGTAATCATTCATGGCTTTGTTGAACAACCATCCTGCTTGTGTATAATGATCATTCTCGCCCGGAGCATTCCTGTCGTACCAGTCTGCTGTATCTGAATCGAGTTTTATCGGTGCTTCTTTGTATTGTTCATCTACATAGATATCATCGAAGCTGTTCGGGAAGTAGTTCGGACTATCGTCACCGTTACCATCAACCCGCATCTGTCCATCGCGTTGATAATTGCTTACCATATACGGGCAACGGTTTACCGGAATCTGCTCGTAATTGGCGCCCAGCCTGTATCTGTGGGCATCAGGGTAAGATAAAAGTCGACCCTGCAGCATTTTGTCTGGTGAATATGAAATACCATCTACCACATGTGCCGGAGCAAATGCACTTTGTTCTACATCTGCAAAATAGTTTTTAGGAATCTGGTTCAGTTCAAGCACACCTACATCGATCAGCGGAAAATCGCCATGCGGCCAGATTTTGGTAAGATCGAATGGATTGAATTGAAATTCGGAAGCCTGCGCCTGTGTCATCACCTGGATTTTCACCGCCCATTTCGGGAACTCTTTGCGGTCGATGGCTTCCACGAGGTCTCTCTGTGCAAAATCGGGATCTTTTCCTTTCATTTCTGCTGCCTCATCGTTGTTGAAATTCTTAATGCCCTGCATGGTTTTGAAATGGAATTTCACCCATACTTTTTCATTGTTGGCATTGATCAGGCTGAAGGTATGTGAACCATAGCCATTCATATGACGATAGCCATAAGGAGTTCCCCTGTCGCTCATCAGGATCATTACCTGGTGAAGGCTTTCAGGATTGAGGCTCCAGTAATCCCACATCATTGTCGGACTCTTGCAATTGGTTCTTGGTTCACGTTTTTGTGTATGAATGAAGTCGCCGAATTTTTTCGGATCCTTCACAAAGAAAACCGGTGTATTGTTTCCAACCAGATCCCAGTTGCCATCTTCTGTATAGAACTTAACGGCGAAACCTCTTGGATCTCTTTCTGTATCGGCACTTCCTTTCTCTCCACCTACAGTTGAGAAACGGAGAAATACTTTTGTTTCTTTTCCGATTTTGTTGAAGAGTTTGGCTCTGGTGTATTTTGAAATATCATGGGTAACGGTAAATGTTCCGAAAGCACCCGTTCCTTTGGCGTGTACCACTCTTTCGGGTATGCGTTCCCGGTTGAAGTGCGCCATCTTTTCGTGGAGGATATAATCTTCCAGTAACAGCTGGCCACGGGGTCCGGCGCTCAGACTGTTTTCATTTTCTGCATAAGGCTTACCTGATGCAGTGGTAAGTTTTCTTCCGTTATTCTTTTCCATGGAAAGTAAATTTTTTAGTAGGCTACAAATATGCGAACAAAACAGCTATCAATGAAACTGATAATTTCTATCTTTACATAGATAAAATCTATCAATTGAATTTTCAGCAACTCGAATATATCTTGTCGGTAGACAAACACCGGCACTTTGCGAAAGCGGCGGCAGAATGCTTTATTACGCAGCCCACGCTGAGTATGATGATCAGGAAACTGGAAGATGAACTCGGGATAAAAATCTTCGACAGGAGCCGTCAGCCTGTAGTGCCTACAAAGGAGGGCGCTGAAATTATAACAAGGGCAAGGGAACTGCTGGGTAAAGCGTCTTCACTGAAAACATTTGCTGCAGAACTGAAAGGAGAAATAACCGGGGAACTGCACCTGGGCATCATTCCCACGCTGGCGCCTTACCTGTTACCGCTATTTTTAAAATCGTTCACCCATAAATATCCTCACCTGAAAATTTTCATCCGGGAAATGGTAACAACAGATATTGTTGAAAACATCAAAACGGGTCATCTCGATATAGGAATTCTGGCCACGCCATTGGGCGATCTTCAGTTATCAGAAACGGTACTGTTCAATGAAGAGTTTTATGTTTATATAGATGAACAGACTTCCCGTGTGAGAAAAAAATACCTCTTGCCAAAGGAAATTGATATCAATCAACTCTGGCTGCTCGAAGAAGGACATTGTATGCGCAACCAGGTTTTTAATCTCTGTGAGCTGAAAAAACATGATGCATCGGGTGATAAACTGCATTATGAGGCAGGCAGTATTGAAACACTGATCAACCTGGTAGACAATAGCAAAGGAATCACTATTGTGCCTTTACTGGCTACCAGATTGATGAAACCAGCTCAGAAAAAGAAGCTGCGCCAGTTTGCTGCGCCAAGGCCTGTTAGAGAAATCAGTCTGGTAACCATGAATGATTTTCCCCGGAAAACATTATTGGAAAACATGCGCAAGATCATCCTGGCATCCCTGCCAGCAGTAATAACAGATGCAGACAGTAGAAAAAGCACGGTTAAAATGAAAAAACTATCTGTCAGCAATTGATCATTCCCCTGTTAAAGAAGTCTGTTCTGGTATAATACCCCACAAAAATTTCTTTATTTCAACAAAATCTGCTTAATATTGCATCGGAATGGGTAGATAAGATTCATCCTTGGTCTAATCACTTCAGCACAAAACCTCTTCCATCAGCCAAATTTTCAACGTCAACATTTACCTTATTTAAGAGCGTAATTTTTTTGAAACACGCATTTTCGCATATCTTATGTACGATATATCACAACTGAACGATCTTCTCGTTCCGGAGCTGCTTGATATTGCAGACCAACTGAATATTCCCAACTCCAAAAAATTAAACAGGCAGGATTTAATTAATCTGATCCTGGAAAAGCAAGACGCCATGACACAAGACAACAAATCAGAAGGCTCTGAAAAACCAAAACGCAAAAGAATTCTTAAAGGCGATGCTCCGGCACCCAAAGAAGAATCAGCTAAAAAAGAAACGGCACCGGTAAAAGCCCGCAAAGCAGAACCCGAAAAGAAAATGCCGGTAAAGAAGGCAAGACCCGAACCGGTAGAAGAAGAGGAAGAAGATCTGCAACCGATCACCGATGAACAAACTACTATACCTGCTGCCATTGCACAAATGCTCCAGGAAGAAGATATTCAACAACCAGAAGTAGAAATTGAAGAACCTGTACAACAGGTAAAAGAAGGAAGGCCACAACAACCTCAGCGCAGGGAACCGCCGGCTTTCAACATTGAATTTGATGGTGTAGTACTGGGTGAAGGCGTACTTGAAATGATGCCCGATGGTTATGGATTCCTGCGTAGCAGTGATTACAATTACCTGTCGAGCCCCGATGATATCTATGTATCACCTTCCCAGATAAAATTATTCGGTTTAAAAACCGGCGATACCGTTTATGGTTCTGTACGCCCACCAAAGGAAGGAGAGAAATATTTCGCTTTATTGAAAGTAGAAACGATCAATGGTAAAAGTCCGGAAGAAGTAAGAGACCGTGTTCCCTTCGATTACCTGACACCGTTATTCCCCTTTGAGAAACTCGAACTCTGCACCAAAGCAGATAATTACAGCACCCGTATTATGGACCTGTTCACGCCCATCGGTAAAGGTCAGCGTGGATTGATTGTTGCCCAGCCAAAAACGGGTAAAACCATGCTGCTGAAAGAACTGGCCAATGCCATCGCAGAAAATCACCCCGAATGTTACCTGATGATTGTACTGGTTGATGAAAGACCGGAAGAGGTAACCGATATGGAAAGAAGTGTAAGGGCAGAAGTAATTGCTTCTACCTTTGATGAACCAGCTGAGAAACACGTTAAAGTATCTACCATAGCGCTTCAGAAAGCCAAGCGATTGGTTGAATGCGGACACGATGTGGTGATTCTGCTCGACTCAATCACCAGACTTGCCCGTGCACACAATACAGTAGCACCATCGAGTGGTAAAGTGTTATCGGGTGGTGTGGAAGCCAATGCCATGCAGAAACCAAAACAGTTTTTTGGTGCTGCCAGGAAAATAGAAAATGGTGGTTCATTAACCATCATTGCTACAGCACTGGTTGATACCGGAAGCAAAATGGATGAAGTGATCTTTGAAGAATTCAAGGGTACCGGTAACATGGAACTTCAGCTGGAACGCAAACTGTCGAACAGGCGTATCTATCCTGCAATCGATATTGTTTCGTCTTCAACCAGGCGTGATGATCTGTTGCTTGATAAAGACACCTTCCAGCGTATGTGGGTGTTGCGCAAACATATGGCCGATATGAATCCTGAAGAGGCCATCAATGTATTGCTTAAAAACATGAAAGGCACGAGAGACAATGTTGAGTTCCTCACTTCCATGAACGGATAATATAATTTAAGCCAGAAAAAATATCAGAAGCTGCCGGTTATCCCGGCAGTTTTTTTTACTGAACTTTTTTAAATTCATTGCACCCGTTGAAATAACTTCTAAATTAGCTTTGATTAATGCCTGTAAAGAAGATTACCATAGAAGCATTCCTTTCACTGGCGGAGCAACACCCTGTATTTGATGTAAGAAGCCCCGGGGAATATACGCATGCACATATTCCTGGCGCCTATTCGTTACCGTTATTCAGCGACGAGGAAAGAAAAGTGGTGGGTACTACTTATAAACAGCAGAGTAAACAGAAAGCAATTAAAGCTGGACTGGATTATTTTGGTGTAAAAATGAAACAGATGGTGGAAGAAGTTGAAACCATCATTAAGAAAAACGTCCTTTCGGGTAAAAATCAGGCACTTTTTCAGGAGGGTACAGAAGCACCGGTGGTGATCGTACATTGCTGGCGGGGAGGTATGCGCAGCGCCGGGGTTGCCTGGTTGCTGGATCTGTATGGTTTCAATGTATATACGCTTGTTGGCGGTTATAAAGCCTACCGTAAATGGGTAAACGAAGTGTTTAACCAGCCATACACGATGAAAGTACTGGGTGGATTTACCGGGAGCAATAAAACCGGCGTGCTCGAAACGATGGAAAGAAAAGGGTTGCCGGTTATCAATCTTGAAAGTCTTGCCAATCATAAGGGATCTGCATTCGGCGGTATCGGACAGGAGCCGCAGCCCACCCAGGAAATGTTTGAGAACAAACTCGCTACCAGCCTGGCAAAAATTAATCCTGGAATTGCTGGCAATGAACCTTGCTGGATTGAAGACGAAAGTCAGCGTATCGGCGTATTAACCATACCACATCCTCTGTGGAAAACACTGAGGCAACAAACGGTTTACTTTATAGAAATTCCATTTGAAGAAAGACTGCGTTTTATAGTTGAAACCTATGGTTCACTGAATAAAGAGAAACTGGTGAATGCGATTATCCGTATTCAAAAAAGATTGGGCCCGCTGGAAACAAAAACGGTTATCGGATTTATACTGGAAGAGAATATTACAGAAGCTTTCAGGATATTACTTACCTATTATGATAAAACTTACCATAAATCTATGCTGAACCGGGAAAATCCGGAGCTGTTGGTCAATAAAATACCCCTGGATTCCGTTGACAGTTTAATCAACTCAGAAAAACTTTTATCATGCAGCCCGGCAAACACCTGATTTTCTTATTGTGCGTATTGTTTCCCTGTTCAGTATTTGCACAGGAAGAAACCGATATCACAGGTTTGTGGAAAGGAACACAGTTCAACGACAGCACCCAGCTTATACTATCGCTACGAAATCGGCATCAGCCGTGAAAAGAAAAAATACACGGGGTTTTCTCATACCTGGTTTATCATCAACGACACCCAATACTTTGCCCTGAAAAAAGTGAAAGTGAGGCGACAGGATGGTAAAATCATTGTTGAAGACGATGGCATTGTTGCCTATAATTATCCGGGCAAGACCGCCGAAAGGGGTTCGCCAGTTGAATGTGCTGGAACTGGATGCAAAAGACAGCATCATGAAACTGGCCGGACCATTTACCACTAACCGTACCCGTGAGTATGCACCGGTTACGGGTTCAGTATACCTGGAACGCAAAAATGATTTCTGGCAATCTTCGCTTGTTCCGCATATGCAGGAGCTGGGTATTGAAAACCAGCTTGGATTTGTTGAAGAATCCCTTACGCTTAAAGGATCTGCCGTTGCCGTCTTAATAAAAGTAGAAGATCCCGTTGTTGCAAATGCCACAGTAAAAGCACCTGATAAAACCGGCGCTGAAATAAAACCGGTTGCCAAAACAGTAGCTCCGGCTGTAAATAACAATCCTGTGGTTAAAAAAGAATTACCCACGGAAGTAAAACCCGCTGTTGCTGCAGCCGATAAAGACAAACGCACAACCGTTAACCAACAAACCGTATATTTTAAATCGGATAGTTTGCAGCTCGCACTTTATGACAATGGCGAAGTAGATGGCGATACCGTAAGTGTGTTGCTCAATGGAAAACTCATCATAGAGAAACAAAGGCTTGCTACCAATGCTGTACGCAAAACAATTTTTATCGATCAGCAAACCGATAGTGTGCAATTGCTGATGTATGCCGAAAACCTTGGTACCATTGCTCCCAACACCGGGTTACTGGTGGTGAAAGACGGCCGGGATACCTATGAGATAAGGTTCAGCGGAGATCTGCAGAAAAATGCAGCAATTATTTTCAGAAGGAAGAAGTAAATTATTTTGAACAATCATGATGGAGCAAACAGGAAATACAACAGAGCCAATCAGGCTTACACAATATTCAAGGGGAGCAGGATGCGGTTGTAAAATTGCACCCGCAGTGCTGGAAGAAATACTACAGTCATCTACGGTTCAACCTGCCGATAAAAATTTACTGGTGGGCAATAGCAGCAACGATGATGCAGCTGTGTATGCTATCGGTAATGGTCAGGCTATTATTTCTACTACCGATTTTTTCATGCCTATAGTAGATGATGCATTTGATTTCGGAAGAATCGCAGCAGCCAATGCTATCAGTGACGTATATGCGATGGGGGGCAAACCATTACTGGCCATTGCGGTACTGGGTTGGCCGATTGAAAAATTACCTGCTTCACTGGCCCGCCAGGTGCTGGAAGGCGCCCGTGCCATTTGTGCTGAAGCAGGCATTACATTGGCCGGAGGGCACAGCATCGACAGTACAGAACCGATATTTGGTTTATCAGTTACCGGAATGGTAGCCATTGATTCATTGAAACAAAATAATACCGCCAATGTGGGTGATTATATCTTTCTTACCAAACCACTTGGTACAGGCATTCTGTCTACAGCTCAGAAAAGAGGATTAATCGAGGATGTTCATGCCGTTGGAATGGTAGAACAAATGACCAGGCTCAATAAACTCGGTGCACTACTGGGCGAATCAAAAACAGTACATGCCATGACCGATGTTACAGGTTTTGGTTTGCTGGGCCACCTTGCTGAAATGGCCGAAGGATCATCATTAAGTGCAGAAATTTATTACAATCGTATACCCGTTACCGATGGTGTGCGTCAATATCTCTCACAACGCATTGTACCGGATGCCACTTTCAGGAACTGGAACAGCTACCAGAAAAAAACAGGTTTTGAAAAAGGGGTGAATGTGATGGAAGCGTTCAGTCTATTGCCCGACCCGCAAACAAATGGAGGGTTGTTGTTTAGTGTAGACGAAAAAGGAGTGGATGAAATCATACAACTGCTGAAAGACAATGGATATGCAGATTTTGCAACACCCATCGGAAAATTTATTCCGCAGTCTGAAAAAATTATTGAAGTGAAAATCTAAACGAGCTTGTCGATAGCTGCAGCTAGTTTCCTGTCTTTCTCCGTGATGATATCACCGGCATCATGTGTCGACAATTTAATTTCAACCTTGTTGTATACATTGGTCCAGAAAGGATGATGGTCTGCTTTTTCGGCCAGCAAGGCAACCCTTGTCATAAATGCGAAGGCTTCAGAAAAATCAGCAAAAGTAAATTTTCTGCAAAGCTGGTTGTTTTCTTCTGTCCACATGATCGGTCAATTTAAAAGATGAGGTGCTGTTTGTTTTTTATTTTTTCGTTGGTCATTTCATTCACCAGCTGAACCGAAGGTAGTGCTTTCAAAGACTGTTGCAGGTTATTTAATTCTTCCTTGTCTACTTCCTCACCTTTGGTAAGCCATAAAAAATCCAGGTGTTTGAATTCGGGCAGCAGGTATTCGCCATCGTGATGATTGTTGTAGAGATAATGCACGAGGCAGCAACCCGGTACAGCATACTCATAAATGGCAAAGAAATAATTCCGGTCTTTTTTTCTCAGTTGTATTTCGAGGCTATTGTTGATCCTGAATTTATATCCCAGTCGCTGGTTGATATGCCAGGTAAACTGGTAATCTTTCACGGGCGCAACTATGCCCAGTAAATGAGTGTCTTCAAAGAATTCCTCCGCAAGTGTTTCGTTGTCTATTTTTAATTTCATGTACTGTAAAGAACGGCTTAAAATACTAACGGTAATTCCAGGTCTTCTTTTCCCCTGATCAGTTTAACACGGGTTGCATCTCCTTTGCTGAATTTATTCAAAGCCTGCATATAGGATTGTACATCGGTAACTTTGTGTTCACCTAACTGCAAAATAATATCACCCGCTTTGATGCCCGCTTTCTGTGCAGGCCGGCCATCGCTTACGCCATCTACCAGCACTCCGGTTCCGCTGAAAGTATAATCGGGCATGATGCCCATGGTTACTTTAAAAGAACTTTTTCCTGTTGATACGGCTTCCCTGGTTTTGGTAAATGCCAGTTTATCGCGGTTACTGGTTTTTTCAATTACCGTTTCGATGTAACGAATGATTTTTAAAGCACCCTCATAATTGATCTTATCGGCATCATCGGAAGGTTTGTGATAATCGCTGTGAGTACCGGTGAAGAAAAACAATACAGGAATATCTTTTCTGTAAAAGGAGGTATGATCACTGGGACCGCTTCCCGCACTATCAACTTTTATTTTGAAATAAGCATCATTGTTCTGAATAATGTCTCCCCATGCAGGTGAAGTACCAAAACCTCCGATGGTAATGCCGTGGGTGCTGTCGTTCAAGCGGCCCACCATATCCATATTAATCATATAGTTTACGGTTTTCAAATCAACCGGACTATGCTCTGTGAAATATTTTGAACCGTACAATCCGAGTTCTTCTCCCGAAAATGCAACGAAAACATAATTAAATTTTTTCGAGGCTTTGTTTTTAAGAATTTTTGAAAGTTGTATCAATGCTGCAGTACCGCTTGCATTGTCATCGGCACCATTGTGAATCATCGGTGTGCTGCCGGCATATAGAGAATTGTGGTCTTCACCATAACCGAGGTGATCATAATGAGCACCGAGGATAACAGTGTGACCAGCCTGGTTGTTGATCCAGCCAACAACATTGTGACCGGTTCTTGATTTTTCGGTGATGGTATAATCTACTTCGGCAGAAAACAAATCTGCAGAACTTGCTTTTGTTTTATCCAAAGCTGCTGCTTTAACATAAATAACAGGAATGGATAAACGCTCCGACTTGTCATTTTTATCATAAGACAGAGGATCGCTTGCGGCATTGCTGTTCAGGATGAACATGGCTTTTGATCCTTTCTTTTCGGCGTCTTTCGCAGTTGTATTTATGTTTTCTTTCAGATCAAAATGCGGATTGTCTTTGTTATTGCTGATTACTTCATCAATTTTATAAAACACTACCTGTTGGTCCTTACCGTCTTTAACCATTAGTTTAACAGCATCGCCCCCGAAAGCCAATGGAAAATAATCTTCATTGAGGTTTAAGGTGGTTCCGTTGAGGATAAAACGGGCATTTTCGGGCTTCCTTCCGTCTTTTACTTCAAAAGGCTGGAGGTAACCGGGAATGCTTTCAAAACTGCTGAGTCCATTACTGCTGAATTGTTTAATAATATAAGCAGAAGCCAGTTTTTCGCCTTCAGTACCGGTACGCCGGCCTTCCAGTTTATCATCTGCGAGATAAGCAACGGTAGCTTTGATTCCTTTCAAAACCTTTTTATCGCTCTGGGCATAGGCTCCACCTGCAAGGAATACCAGTATAACAATAATCTTATATCTCATATCATGAAAAGTATACGGCAAAGTTAACCATACTCATCTTTCTTTAATTCGTAACTACCATGAATTTCATTCATATTACTTTTGCAGCGATTAAAACGGATAATGGTTTGACCAGGAAGATCAATATAGCATTGGTAGGTAATCCCAACAGCGGCAAAAGTTCGCTGTTCAATGCATTGACCGGAATGAACCAGAAAGTAGGCAATTTCCCTGGTGTAACAGTAGATAAAAAAACCGGGGTGGCTAAACTCACCGATGAACTAAGTGCCAATTTTATAGATCTCCCCGGAACCTATAGTCTTTATCCCAAAAGGGCCGATGAATGGGTTTCGTATAAAGTATTGCTGCGCCAGGATGAAACGGTATTGCCCGATATGATCCTGCTGGTTGCGGATGCGAGCAACCTTAAAAGAAACCTGCTTTTCTGTTCGCAGATCATCGACCTAAAAATTCCCGTGGTGGTAGCCTTCACCATGATGGATCTGGCCAAAAAGAAAGGAACACAGATTGATATTCCCGGCCTTGAAAGAGAGTTGGGGGTGCCCATTGTAGCCATTAATCCCCGCAAAAACAAAGGGATTACTGCTTTGAAAAAAGCGGTGGAACAGGCGGCCGATAAATTACAACCTTCCGGAAACAGGGACTTTATTGACAATGCACAACTGGCCCCGGAAGCCGTGGAAGCGGTTAAATTGCTGGTACCGGCTACCGGAAGTTATATGGCGATCCATTACCTGATCAACCATGAACATTTAGATTTTCCTTCTGCCATGCAACAAAAGATTGAGCAGGTAGAAGCGGATCATAAGTTCAATCCTACCAGAACACAGGCAGAAGAAATCATGCAACGGTATGCCAGGATCCGGCATATCATGCAGCAAACAGTGGTAGAAAGCGACCCTTTACAGAAATCGCTGTTTACAGAGAAGCTCGATAACCTTTTATTACACCGCACCTGGGGATACCTGATTTTACTTTCCGTTTTGTTTTTACTGTTTCAGAGTGTGTCGTGGATTGCACAATACCCGATGGATGCGATTGACTGGGCGTTTGGAAAAATCAGCGGATGGTTAACAAACACATTACCGGTTGGCTGGTTCAGCGATCTGTTCATCAATGGATTTGTAGCCGGCTTAAGTGGAATCCTGGTTTTTGTTCCGCAGATCATGATTTTATTCGGATTAATTACCCTGCTCGAAGATTCGGGTTATATGGCCAGGATCAGTTTTCTAACGGATAAGCTTATGCGAAAAGCTGGTCTCAACGGAAAAAGTGTGATGCCGATGATCAGCGGATATGCGTGTGCGGTACCAGCTATCATGAGTGCCAGGAATATTGAGAATAAGAAAGAACGACTGCTCACGATCATGGTTACCCCGCTGATGAGCTGCAGCGCAAGACTTCCGGTGTACATCATGTTAACCGGACTGGTCATTCCATCTAAATTATATTTTGGTTTTCTAAGTCTGCAAGGACTGGCCATGATGGCATTGTACCTGTTGGGAACAGTACTGGCACTGGTTGTTTCATGGGTGATGAAATGGTTTATCAAATCAACAGAACGCAGTTATTTCATACTCGAGTTACCGGTATACAGAAATCCACGCTGGAAGAATGTGTTGTACACAATGCTGGAAAAAGCGAAGATATTTGTTTTTGATGCCGGTAAAATTATCATGCTTATCAGTTTGTTATTGTGGGCACTGAGTACTTATGGACCGCCACAGAAAATGAAAGAGATCACGGCAACCTATGAACAAAAGATCAAAGTTTCTCCTGATAAAGAAGCAGAATTGCTCAAAGAGAAAAAAGCGGCGTTGCTGCGATATTCATTTGCAGGCAGACTGGGCCAGGGTATTGAGCCAGTTATTGAGCCCCTGGGTTATGATTGGAAAATTGGTATTGCCTTGATCACTTCTTTTGCAGCGAGGGAAGTATTTGTAGGAACAATGGCAACTCTATATAGTGTAGGTGATGCAGATGCCAACGATGCTACCTTGCGGCAGAAAATGGATGCAGCCATAAAGCCGGATGGAACAAAAGTGTATACACCGGCCACCGGTTTATCGCTCCTTGTTTTTTATGCGTTGGCGATGCAGTGCATGAGTACCATTGCTATTGTAAGAAGAGAAACACGTAGTTGGAAATGGCCCATCATACAACTCTTGTATATGACGGGCCTTGCTTATCTGCTGAGTTTTGTTGTTTACCAACTGTTCAAATAAAATTACCAATCAACTGTATAACGGATATTGTTTAATACCTGCGGATAAATTTTCCGGTATAATTCATTCAACACTTCTTCTTTACGGGGCGTATTGTAATTGTTATTGATCATTTGCCAGTCGTTGGAAGAAAGCGCCCTGCTATCACCAGTGTAAGAAGCTCTTTCCTGCTGCCAGCTATACTCTTCCCGGAAGTTTCTGTAAGTAATATTTTTCCTTGTGGCCACTTCTTTAATATTCAGTTCCATGTCGGCCCTGGCCGTAAAACTCATCCTGCTGATGTTTAAAGTTGCATAAACGGTTTTATAAATCGGGTTTCCCGAAGTATCGGTACCTGTTTGAACCTGTGCGCTGGAATTACGGGAATAATTATAAGTAGAAGGATAAGGAACATCCAGGTTGCGCAGGCGCAGTTCTACCAGCCAATCTGGTTTAATGTTTTCTCTTCTTGCTTCCCACTCGGTATAAAATTTTGCAGCATAGCGATTGTTATTATTACTGAGCTCACGCACCAATGTTTGCTGAAAGTACTCATTGCTGTAATTGTAACCATAGTTACCCCATCCGCTGTTGAAGAAAAAAGAATTGTCTTCCACCGGATTGATCACCACATTTACAATAGCATTCTCATATGCCTGTTGCATTTTTTGTTTAGCATCTTTATAATCAGGAACGAGCTTATCGGCTTTCTTAAAAGCAGTATAAGATTTTTTTGCATTGTCTCTTCCCTGCTTATCTAAAAGCGTTTGTGCGTAATCGTAATATTCAGCAGCACCGGCTTCACGGGCCTCCATCAATTGCGTATTGTAGCTTACTGGTGTAATCAACCGGAATGCAGCTGGCGAATTGATGATGACGTCATAAGCATCCTGCAGGTCCTGGTATTCGGAAATAATTTTATCCCAGCGGTTCAATTCTTTTGAGGCACTATACGAATTGATTTTTTCAAGATGCTGGCGGCTGATATTGTTGTAAAGAATCGGCAAAGCCTGTAAGGCACTTTCATCACCAGCATTTTTATTCAGTTTTTTTACGGCATCTTTCAATGCTTTATCTGCATCGCTTCTTTCCAGGTAATTTTTTTTGCTGCAGGATGCCAGGCTCAGCATCACCAGGAGTATATATATAATTCTGTTCATAACGAATGATTTAACTATATGACGATGATTTATGGTATACGTTCATCCGTCAGGGAAAGCTTTTTTCAATTTAACATTGTGTTGGAATTTAACCCTGCAACAATTTACCATTTATCCGCTTGTTTTTGCCATTGGTGGAGAATGCTAACAATTTATTTCTGGTGCAAACTCCCTATAATAATTTGATAATTAGCTAATTAACTAATTAGCTAATTAAACTACACAGCAAGCTACTTTAAAATATATGGTATTATGTGTTGCATAGTACTAAAATGATTTGTATGTTTGTGTTGTGATAATAAAGCGGAGAAGCGGAGCATCCGGAAACGCCCATCAGCAGAAAGTTCACAAAGTATAGCCATGATTTAAATTATAAAGCCATGAACATCGACAACACAGCCAGCCAGATGCGTAAAGGGGTCCTGGAGTTCTGCATTCTTTCTGTAATCAAACAGGGAGAAGCCTATCCTTCAGACATCATCGACAAAATGAAAGCGGCCAATCTCAATATTTTTGAAGGAACGCTTTACCCTTTACTCACCCGGCTGAAGAATGCTGAATTATTAACCTATCGCTGGGTGGAAAGCAATAGCGGCCCCCCGCGTAAATATTTCAGCTTAACAGATAAAGGTGCTGAGTTTTACAAAGAACTCGAAGCCACCTGGAATGAACTGGCCAATGCAGTTCAGGCATTAACTACCACAGGATAATCAACTTCAACGTTCAGAAAGTATAGCCATGTTTTTTGAACCAAAACAACTAAGAAACAACATTAAGCCCTGACAAGGTTGAACAAGCAGGGTAAAAAAACAATTTTTTCGCCATGAAACAAGTAATAAACATCAACTTCCATGGACGTGTAGTTCCCATTGAAGTGACTGCTTTTGACTTACTGAAAGGATATACAGAAAGCCTGAGCCGTTATTTTGAAAACGAAGAAGGCAAGGAAGAAATCATCAATGATATAGAAAGCAGGATCGGGGAACTTTTCCAGGAGCGCTTGAAAGCTGGTTCTACCTGTATCACTGATGATGATATCAATGCCATCATCAGAAGTATGGGCAGGCCGGAAGACTTTGAAACTTCAGAAGCAACTACCAGCACAACGGAAAAAACTACAGAAGGAGAAAGCAATAAATCTTATCAATCTTACAGCAGCACTGCGTCCGAAAGGCCCAAACGCCTTTTCCGTGATGAAAACAATAAAGTAATCGGTGGTGTTTGCGGTGGACTTGCCAATTATTTTGGAATAGATGTAGTTGTGGTGCGTATCATCTTTGCGGTACTTGCTGTATCATTTGGTTTCGGCCTGGTATCGTACCTGATTTTGTGGGTAGCCGTTCCAAGTACTGCTACTGCAGAAATCGGTAGTGTTCGCAAAAAACTGTTCCGCGATGGTGAAGACAAACTGATCGCTGGTGTATGCAGTGGTATCGGAAATTATTTCGGTGTGAGCGCCTGGATTCCACGGGTATTATTCCTGCTCCCATTCCTGAGTTTTGTTTCCCGCTGGAATGACGGAAATGATTTCAATGATTTTGTAAGAATCGGATTCAGTCCGGGTGCCTTGCTCATCTACATCATACTCTGGCTCGTTATTCCTGAAGCCAATACCACCACAGAAAAGCTGGAAATGAAAGGGGAGAAAGTAGACCTGAATTCAATCAAGAACAGCATAGTAGAAGAAATGAAAGGGGTACAGGAGAGAGCAGAAAAATTCAGCAAGCAAGCTTCATCTGTTGCGGGAGAGAAATCAAAAGCATTTGCAGCAGAAGCGTCTACGGTTGCCCGTAAGTCGGGGCGTTCATTGGGAGATATTATAGCACTGTTATTTAAAATATTTGTATACTTTATCCTCGGTTCTATTGCCTTTGCATTGGTTGTTGCACTCTTTGCCTTTGCAGTATTTTCAATCGGTGTTTTCCCGATCAAGGACTTCCTGCTCAATGAAGGATGGCAGAATATTTTTGCATGGGGTACATTGATATTTTTTATTGCCGTTCCGATCGTGGGCATCATTACCTGGGTCATCCGCAAACTGGCCAGGATACGCACCAACAGTAAAGCCATGCGCTTTTCATTCATCAGTCTCTGGATCGTTGGCTGGTTCTGTTTTATCTCATTGCTTGCTTCTGTAAGCAGGGAATTCAAATCGGGTAATACATTGAAAGATGAAGAAGTAGCACTCGTGAATCCATTGGTTAATAAGCTGGAAATAACTTCGGTTTCCCCCGAAACAAAAGTTTACCGCAACAAATGGTTCAGGTTTGAACCATTCGAATCACTGGATGAGGATACTGCCTTTGTAAAAAATGTATCTGTGCATATCATTCAGTCTCCAAACGATAGTTTCAGGGTTACGATGCTGAAACTGAGCAATGGTCCTAATAAGAATGTAGCCAACAGGTTATCTGAAAAAATTATTTTCAATGCCATTCAAAAAGATTCGCTTCTGGTGCTCGACAAAGGCATTTCTATCAATAAAACAGACAAATTCAGAAATCAGCGTGTAATCATTACCGTTTATGTTCCGGTTGGTAAACAGATCAGGATCGACAGAAGTGTTGGCTGGAGCAATTATGTTCGTTTTGATGGCCCATGGGTGAACGATTGGGATATCGATTTTGAAGACCTGCAGGAAGGCTGGAGCAGTGATGTGGATTATATCATGAAAGCAGATGGTTTATACACACTGGATGGAAAGCCGGCCGACGAATGGCGCTACAACAATAGTCATAAGAAGGATATCAATATAGATGAAATAGATAGCCAGGACGCAAATACTTTTGACAGCAATGGAGTAAAAATAAAAAGTACAAACAAAGACGAGTACAGGTATCGCAGTGGCGCCACACCGAATAACAGCGACTCTGCTAAATTCAGGCAGATACAGGAAGAAGAAAGAAGAAAGGATTCTTTGCAAAGGGTAAAACAGAAAATAGACGAACAACTCGAAAAACTGAACAGCAAACCCAACGCATCAGCCGGTGTGTTACTGAGCCTGCCGGGCTACAATCCCATGATACTGATGAAGTAAAAATATGTTTCAATAGTTGTGTTGAAGTTGAAGCAAATCAATCCTGCCTTTCCAGGCGGGATTTTTTTTAATAACTTGGTAGTATGAAGGATAATTTTTCCAAACAGTCGGCCGAATATGCCTGCTACAGGCCGCAATACCCACAGGCACTGTTTGATTGTATTTTTGAAAAAGTTGCTGAAAAAAATCTTGCCTGGGATTGTGGTACAGGTAACGGGCAAACTGCGTTTATACTTAGCCGTTATTTCAATAATGTGTATGCATCAGATATCAGCAGCAAACAATTGGCAAACGCCCAGGGAGCACCTAATATCCGTTATGAAACAGCTGCAGCAGAATGCGCTTCACTGGAAGATAATTCGGTAGACCTGGTTACCGTTTCACAGGCTTTGCACTGGTTTGATTTTGAAAAATTTTATGCCGAAGTAAGAAGAGTGGGTAAAAAAAATTCGGTGATCGCTGCCTGGACTTATAGTTTGTTGCGCATTTCACCCGAAATCGATGCGCTTATTAAGGCATTTCATGATCATACACTGGAACATTACTGGGACACTGAAAGACATTATGTGAATAATGGATACAGTAATCTTCCATTTCCGTTTCAGCAAATCAGTGATCCAGGCTTCAACATCAATGTGAACTGGGATAAAAATCAGCTCTTTGGCTATATTGCCACCTGGAGTGCCTGGCAAAAATTCCTGCAAAACAATTCATCGGATCCATTGCAGGTATTAATGAATGAGGTTGATAAATTATGGCCAGGTTCTGAGTCCCGGAAAATGCAGTTCCCGCTTTTCCTTAAAATGGGCTTTATACATCAGTGAATCAGAACAATTTTAAAGTACATTTGCGAACTAAAATCAACAAATGAAATCTACTCCATTTACAGCAAAACATATTGAACTGGGAGCCAAAATGGCCGAATTCGCAGGCTTTAATATGCCTATTTCCTATTCCGGAATCAATGAAGAACATGCGGCCGTAAGAAATAATGCCGGTGTTTTTGATGTAAGTCATATGGGAGAATTTATCCTGAAAGGTCCCAATGCCCTTTCGTTGATTCAAAAACTCACCAGCAACGATGCTTCCAAACTCAGCAATGGAAAAGCACAGTATAGCTGCCTGCCGAATGAAAACGGTGGTATCATAGACGATCTGCTGGTTTATTGTGTGGAAGAGAACAAGGTTTATATGCTGGTGGTAAATGCCGGTAACATTGATAAAGACTGGAACTGGATCAGCAGCCACAATACCGGGAATGTAGAGATGCACAATATTTCTGCCAAAACCTGTTTGCTGGCTGTACAGGGACCGAACGCAACGAAGATATTACAGTCACTAACGGAAATGGATATACTCAATCTGAAGTATTACACATTTGTAAAAGGAAAATTTGCAGGTGTTGACAATGTGCTCATCAGCGCAACCGGATACACTGGTGCAGGTGGCGTGGAAATCTATTTTGAAGATATCGACGATAATGCCAGTATCATCTGGGATGCCATCTTTAAAGCAGGCGCAGCACAGGGTATCAAACCGATCGGGCTTGGTGCAAGGGATACACTCAGACTTGAAATGGGATTCTGTTTGTATGGAAATGATATTGATGATACCACGTCGCCAATGGAAGCCGGACTTGGCTGGATCACCAAGTTCACCAAAGATTTTACTTCAAGATCAATTTTCGAAAAACAGAAAAACGAAGGCGTTACAAAAAAACTGGTGGGTTTTGAAATGATCGATAAAGGCATCGCACGCCACGAATATGAAATAACAGATGCAGCAGGAAATAACATCGGTAAAGTTACTTCAGGTACACAATCACCATCACTGGGAAAAGCCATCGGTATGGGTTATGTAACAACCGCCAATGCTGCCATTGATACAGATATATTCATCAAAGTAAGAAACAACTCACTCAAAGCGAAAGTGGTGAAAATACCTTTTGCATAAAGATTGTACACAACACTATAGTTAAGCATGTCTGAAAATACACAGAAGCCGGTTTTATTCACGTCGCTTTCTCCTGCATTATTACATTTATACGATATCAGTTCGAGTATCGTAGTGATTATTGATGTACTGAGGGCAACATCCACTATTGCAACTGCGATGTACAATGGTGCCCGTTGTATTATTCCGGTAGATAGTGTTGCAGAATGCATCCGCCTGGGAAAACAGATTGATGCCATTACTGCTGGCGAAAGAGATGGTAAAGTAGCAGAAGGATTACAATATGGAAATTCTCCTTTCGAGTATCCGCCGTCGTTTATAGCTGGTAAAACGCTTGTACTTACCACAACCAATGGAACAAAACTGTTACACATGGCACTTAATAACGGTGCTGATGAAATTGTAACAGGATCATTTGCCAACCTGGATGTCATCTGCTCGCACCTCGTTAAAAAAAATAAACCCGTTTTACTTGCCTGCGCAGCCTGGAAAGACCGGGTGAATATTGAAGATACTTTGTTTGCAGGCGCTGTAGTTGAAAGGCTTCGTGAACATTTTACCATCAATTGTGATGCGTCTAATATGGCAGCAGCGATGTACCGGCAAGCAGCTCCCGATCTCTTCGGATTTATGAAAGCACACAATGCATCTCATTACCACAGGCTTTCGTCATTCGGATTGGAAAAAGATATCAGGCATTGTCTCACCGCAGATACAGCACCTGTTCTGCCGGTTTATGAAGATGGAAAACTGGTTTCAGGTAAAAGCTGATTTAACATTAATTTCTCCACAAACTTTCCTTTTACGGTCCAGGGCTCAGTTATTTTCCTTTACTTTTGCAAATTGGCCTTTTCTGAACAGTCCGATTGGCACTTACGATCATGGATAAGTGCAAAAACATTTGATAACCCAAAAGAGATCCTGGTTTGGCATTACCACATATAATCAAGCATATCTACAATAACGGTACCGATGAAGTGATTCGCCGTGGAAAGAAAATCCATGCGTCGGGCTTCGTTGAACTGGTAGAACACGACGAGTTAACGGGCAGTGTTGTTTTCAGGGTGAAAGACGACAGCTACAGTACTTTTTATAAAGTATACATTCAGAAGTATGCCGATCCCAAACTGATGTCGCTGCGTTGCAGTTGTCCGTATAACCTCGGTGATATCTGCCGGCATGAATCTGCCGCTCTCTTTCGCCTGCAAGATATGGCCGATAAAAATATGCTGGGCAGCAATACCATTCAGTACAACCAGTATCATACGGTTGCCAAGATGAAGCAGATCGATCTGAAAATGATCAAAATGCTTTCCTCTCCAGGCATTTATGAAGAAGCAGAAAAAATTCTCAGAACCGTAAAGGCGAATATTACCAAAGCAGAAGACGAAAGAGTAGAGGCAGAACTGAACTATAACGGAAACGTATATCCGCTTGTTATCCAGAAAAATGACGAGCGTAATTTCGACACCTCCTGCACCTGCAGTGAAACTGAACATCCCCTCTGCGAACACAAAACTTTGCTGTTCCTGCAATTGCTGAATGCGTATGGACCAACTTATTTCGACAGCATCCGCAACTGGGACAAAGAGAAGAATAAATTACTGCAGATCTATGGATACAGTTTGAACGATGATCTTTCGGGCAAATTTGAATTCACGTATAAAGACGGCAAACCATTTTTAAAATTACTAGACCCCACGATTAAAAGAGTTACAACAGGGTTGCCCAATACGATCGCAAGGCCGGCAGCAGCTTTTGTTCCCAATCGTCCGGAAACCATTGCGGAAGAAGTTGAAACAGTAGAAAAGCCTTCCCGTAAACTGGGTCTTGTGTTTAATTTCAATGCAAAAACTTATCCGGGGTTTACGGTCGACCTGGTTCATGGAGAACCCGATGAAGAAGGAAAAAAATATACCGGTAAAGCAGAAACGCTCGACCTCACCAAGTTTGTAAATACAGATCTGTACAGCGAAGAAGATAAAATTCTTTTTCAACAGGTGCGCAAATTACAGGAACCGGAGATCAACAAATACCTTAACCGGAATTCACCTTTCAGTGGTATCTGGGAAAACATCATTCATACCGATGGAGATGAATTACCCGAAGAAACCAAATCATTGATTTCGGAATACCTTCAACCAAAGTTGAAAAAAGTATTGGAGGAGAATGCAGAAAATCCGTTTGTATTTGTATTACCCAAAGGCAAAGCATTTAAAACAGCCAACCTGGTTGAAGCAGAACTGAGCAATCATTTTATCACACCGGTATTTAAAGTGATGGCGGTGAATGGCCATATTGAACTCGCTTGTATGGTGAGGTTGAACAACCAGACGATACCGCTCAAAAAGAATGAAGCCGAAAGCAGTGTGTTATTCCTGTATGAAGATGTATTGTACACCTGGCTGAAAACAGAAGATGTGATGCAGGCCGAAAAATTTCTTCAGCAGGGAAATACGAAACTCAGCAAAGCAGATTGGACCCAAAAAATGCAGCAGGTGATTCTTCCGCTTACAAGAGATTACCAGGTAGAGTTCGATAAATCGATGATACGGGAAGTGAGGAGCGGAACGCCTGATGTAAAAGTACAATTGCAGGAAAAAGGAGATTACCTCGTATTTCAACCGATCTTCAGTTACCAGGGATTCGATACCAGGCCTTCAGATAAACAAACCATCACATTACCGGATGGAGATAAGATACTGCTCATTCAACGAAACAAAGAAGCAGAAGAAGCTTTCATCAATAAACTTGAAAACCTGCACTCGCAGTTCATTCGCCAGCAGGATACTCAAAGCCTGGTGCTGAAGGGAACCGATGTGTTGCGCAACAACTGGTTTTTTCTTTTCATCGATGCGATGAAGGAGATGAAAATCCCGGTGTATGGTTTTGAAGCATTAAAAAACTTCCGGTTCAACACCGCAAGACCCAATACGCATATACATGTAAGCAGTGGTCTCGATTGGTTTGATGCCAAAGTGGAAATTGAATTCGGTGAACAGCGTGTAGGCATTGCCGATATTAAAAAAGCGCTTGCCGGAAAACAGTCTTTTGTTCAACTGGGCGACGGAACACTGGGTATCCTGCCCGATGAATGGCTGAAACGTTATGCCCTTCTTTTTAAAGTAGGCGATGGTAAAAGCGATAAGCTCCGGCTTTCCCGCTACCATATGAGCGTGATCGATGAGTTGTACGAAAACCGCGACGAAACGGAAATCAGTTTTGCACTCGATGAAAAATTTGAACGATTAAGAGAATTTAAAAACATTCCTGAAATACCCGTACCACAAGACCTTACGGCGATTCTTCGTCCATACCAGGTGGCCGGTTATCAATGGCTCAGCTACCTCAATGATGTGGGTTGGGGCGGTATCCTGGCCGATGACATGGGTTTGGGTAAAACGGTACAGGCGCTCACCATGCTGGAGCATTATAAGAACATCAATGGTTCGCTGAAAGCCATCGTGATATGCCCGACCACACTTATTTACAACTGGCAGAACGAGGTGAAAAAATTCACGCCATCGCTTACCTATTATATTCATCATGGCAATACCCGCAGCAGAAATGCCGAGGAATTGCAGAAGAGCAATATCATCATTACCACTTACGGAACACTGCGCAGCGATATCAATATGCTGCTCAAATTGTTCTTTGATTATATCATACTCGATGAAAGTCAGGCTATTAAAAATCCTTCATCAAAAGTAACCAAGGCGGCTTCTTTGCTCACGGCAAAAAATCGTCTATGCATGAGCGGTACTCCATTGCAGAACAACACTTTTGATATTTTTGCCCAGATGAACTTCCTCAATCCCGGCCTGCTCGGAAGTGTGGAGTTCTTCCGCAATGAATTTGCTACACCAATTGATAAGTTCGGCGAGCAGGAGCAGAAAGAACATTTGCGGAAACTGCTGTATCCATTCATTCTTCGCCGTACCAAAGAACAGGTGGCCAAAGACCTGCCGGAAAAAACAGAAACGATTCTTTTCTGTGAAATGGAAAAAGAACAGCGCCGTATTTATGATGCTTACCGCAATAGTTACCGCGATAAAATTCTGGGCACGATTGATGAACAGGGTATCGATAAATCACAGTTAACGATTTTACAGGGCCTGATGAAACTCCGCCAGATCTGTGATAGTCCGGCCATATTGAATGAAGAAGACAAATACCCCAACCATTCCATCAAACTGGATGAGCTGGCCAGGGAAATCGAAGAGAATATCGGTGAACACAAAGCACTCATCTTCTCCCAGTTCCTGGGAATGCTGGCGCTTATCAAAGAGAAATTAAAAGAACAGAATATCCCCTTTGAATATTTTGATGGAAGCACGTCCCCGGTTGACAGGGAAAAAGCTATCCAGAATTTTCAGAACAACGACGATTGCAGGGTATTCCTGATTTCATTGAAAGCGGGTGGTGTCGGTTTGAACCTCACTGCTGCCGACTATGTATACATTGTGGATCCCTGGTGGAACCCTGCTGTTGAGCAACAGGCGATTGATCGTACCCACAGGATCGGGCAAACGAAAAATATTTTTGCATACAGAATGATCTGTATTGATACCATTGAAGATAAAATACTGCAGCTGCAGGAGAAAAAGAAGATTCTGGCGAAGGAACTGATATCCGATGAAACAAGCTTTGTGAAGGCACTTACCAAAGCCGATGTGGAATATCTCTTCAGTTAAAACATTAAAAAAACCCCGATTATTGAATCGGGGTTTTTAATTCGTTAAGGTCAGGCCTCAGGAGGTAATAAAATTTTTAAGCCGCTGGAAATCCCTGTTGTTGTCTGTAAAAAACAAACTGTTAAGCGCAGCGGCAAATGCTTTTGCTACAGTTGCCAGTGAAAAGTTTTGGGTTTGATTTCGTTTCATAAAAATAGGATTTGGTATAATTATTTATCATAATTCAAAAGTACAAAAACAGCAAGGGCATTGTCAAGCGTGCTTTTGCTGAATTTAAAAAACAGTAAATTCCCTACGGAAACCGCTATTTCACCATTGGAGTCTTCCAGTTACGGCGAAAACGCTGACCCTTTTTATAGTACTTAATGGGATAGATTTCAGGGTTTTGACGAAGTTTGCTGAAGAATTTTTTTAGGGCATACACAACGGGGTGTATATTCGATTGCTGGCTTGAGGTATTCATGATATCTGGATTAATGTAATATGTCTAACGCCTTGTTTTCTTAAATATTGCATATATAATACCAGATTCTACTGCAAAAAGTCTGCAAAAGCCTCCTTAAAAGCACCAATAATGGTTTTTATTTTGTTAAATCAACTGCATGAGAAATCCTGTTAAAAGTAATTTTCTGTTCTTTCTTTCGGGTGCTTTATTGGGTATAAGCTGCCTGTTGTTTTCCTGTAACCCATCAGCAGAAAAGGAAACAGATCCATCTGAAAAGCCTGTTGGCCGCACCGATACCAGCATAACTACTACTCCGGTCATTGCTCAAATGACTACCAGCAATCAACTTGCCATCTCTGAGAATATTGAGAAAACCGACAGCCTTTCATCATTTTACGAGGCTTTGAAATTATCGGAACTATCAGAAATGCTTAAACGAAACGACTCCCTTACCATTTTTGTTCCAAACAATGCTGCTGTCAGGAGAATGCCGGCAGGAGGCTTTGGCAACCTGTTGAATCCTGCCTTGAAAAACAGCCTGCTGAATGTACTCCGGTTTCATATCGTGAAAGGCGTTTATCCCTTGTCGGTACTTGCCCAATCAGGCAACCTTAAAACCATTGAAGGTAAAGAGCTGCAATTGGTAGTTAAGGGTAAAAAAATTACGTTGAACGGCGCTTCTGTAATTCTCGCTGATGGACAATGTTCCAATGGAATCATACATTTGATAGATGCCGTGCTGCTTCCCCGTAAACCGGGAAAATTACCTCAGGAATAACCGAGAATACCTTCTTTGATATGAAAGGGTGTATATTGAAACCGATAAATACAATCAAATGATAAAAAAACTCATTACTGCTGTAATGCTGGGAATTCCGATGATCCTGGCTGCTCAGCAAAAACCTGTTGCATTTCGAGGTGCTTTGATCTACCCTGTTTCCGGACCGCCGATTCAAAATGGCGTTCTGGTTGTAAGCAAAGGAAAAATAGTAAGTGTCGGGCCGGCAGGTAGTAATATCCCAACTGATGCTGAAATTATTGATGTCGCAGGCAAAGTGATCATGCCGGGCCTGGTCGATAGTCATTCGCACCTGGCTGGTCCGGAGGGAGGCGATGCATCCAATGCCATCAATCCCGAAGCAAGGGCCATGGATGCCATCAATCCCACCAGTGATGGATTTAAGAAAGCATTGGCAGGAGGAATTACTACCATTAACATCATGCCTGGGTCGGGGCACCTGATGAGCGGACAAACGATTTATGTAAAAATGCGTGAAGCGAGAACCACCGAAGACCTGCTGATTGTAAATGAAAAGGGCGTTTATGGCGGATTGAAAATGGCCAATGGAACGAATTCCATCAAAAGCACCGCAGGTTTCCCGGGTACAAGGGCTAAAAGCGCTTCGCTTGTTCGGGAACTTTTTGTAAAAGCCCAGGAATACAAACGTAAAATCGATAAAGCCGGGAAAGACAGTTCAAAGCTTCCCGAAAGAGATCTTCGAATGGAACCCCTGCTTGAAGTGTTGAGCGGAAAAAGAAAAGTTCATTTTCATACCCACAAAGCGAATGATATTTTAACTGCCATCCGTCTAAGTAAGGAATTTGGGTTTAACCCGGTTTTACACCACCTTTCAGAAGGTTGGAAAGTTGCCGGGGAAATCGCTAAAGCGGGTCTTCTGTGTTCTATCATTAATATTGAAACACCGGGTGGAAAAATGGAGGCTGTCAACCTCACCCTGGCAAGCGGCGATATCTTAGATAAAGCCGGAGCAACTGTGGGTTTTCACACGGATGATGGTATAACAGATTCCCGTTTGTTTCTCCGTTCTGCAGCTCTTTCTGTAAGAGAAGGCATGAGCAGGGAAAAGGCGATTGAAGGTCTTACGATCGTGGGTGCTAAAATGCTGGATCTCTCCTCTCGGATTGGTTCACTGGATAAGGGAAAAGATGCCGACTTCATTATTCTGTCGGGCGACCCGTTCAGTGTGTATACCAAGGTTGAGCAAACCTGGGTGGAAGGGAACAAACGCTGGGATATCAGCAATCCGGCAGACAAAGCATTTCTTTTCGGCGGTTACCAGGTTTATTCACCTGATCGCGGAGAATTTCATCACCACGGAGACGAAGAAGCAGAAGACCGATAAAACCCAAAACATTCAACATGAGAAAGAGTACCATTTTTATATTTCTATTGCTGGCCTATCCTTTGTTCACACAAGCACAGTATGCAGTTAAGGCCGAAATACTATACACAGTTTCGGGTACGCCTATCCGTGATGCTGTAGTGCTGATCAGCAATGGAAAAATACAATCGGTTGGAACGGCTGCCAGTACAGCGATTCCGGCCAATTACACAGTGTATAAAGCGAAAGCTGTAACACCCGGTTTAATTGATGCCCGCACAGTAGTTGGCATGTCGGGTGTGCTGAACATCCCGGTAGACCAGGACCAGCTGGAAAAATCAGGGCCCGTTCAACCTGAATTAAGAGCCATCGATGCTTATAACCCGGAAGAGCCACTGGTGAAAGCAGCGAGGGAATATGGTGTAACAACCATTCATACGGGTCATGGTATTGGTGCATTGGTGAGCGGTCAAACGATGATTGCCAAAACCAAACCGGGAACCATAGACGAAGTTACCATGGTGCCATTGAGTATGCTGGCCATGACTTTCGGTCCTTCTGTTTCGGGGAATTTTCCTTCTCCGGGTACAAAGGCCAAACAGGTGTCGATGATTCGTGCAGAGCTGATTAAAGCACAGACACAGCTTAAAAAAATGGCCGATAAAGACAGCAGCAAACGACCTGCAGAAGACCTTAGGCTCGATATGCTGGGTAAGCTGCTGAAAGGAGAAATAAAAGCCATGATCACAGCGAATACTGCGGTGGACATCATGAATGCCATCAGGCTGGCCAAAGAATTTAACCTGAAACTGGTGATCGACGGAGGAGCAGAAGCGTATCGTTTGATCAATGAAATAAAAACAGCGAATGCAGAAATCATCCTGCATGCAACCATGGCCCGCAACGGAGGCGATATGGTGAATATGACCAGGGAAAGTGCGGCAATACTAACGGCAGCGGGTATACCAGTGAGCATTGAAAGTGGTTATGAAGCCTACGTACCCAAAACCAGGGTTGTACTACTGGAAGCTGCGGTTGCCATGGCGAGCGGACTTTCCTTTGAGGATGCCCTGAAGTCAATCACAATTAATCCGGCCCGTTTGCTGGGGATCGACAAAAAGGTTGGAACCATTGAGGCAGGAAAAGATGCAGATATCGTTTTGTACAATGGAGACCCTTTTGAATACACTACCAATGTTTGTACGGTATTTATTGATGGTAAGGTAGTGGTAGACAAATGCAAATAATTTCAGCTGCGTTAAACTTACCAGGTTTTAATGCGTCTGACATGGTTACAAATCTGACGCTTAATACATAAACAATGAAGAAAATTCCAGTAATTCTATCGGCCATCATTTTACTAGTAGTCGTTGCCGTTAGTTGTTCAAAATCTGATCCGGTAAGTAATAACACAACTGTCGATCCTTATTTAGCCATCAAAGCGGCATTCGGTAACAATATCAACCCCGATAATCTGCAGAATTATGCAGCCCAGGCCATTCCCAATTATATAACGAGAGATAATACCGGTGGCAACCCAATCACCAACGCCAAAGCAACACTGGGAAGGGTTTTGTTTTATGATAAAAGCCTGAGTGTAGACAATAGTATTTCCTGCGGCAGTTGTCACAAACAGGAATTTGCTTTCAGCGATACTGCGATTACGAGCAAAGGTGTACTGGGTGGATTAACGGCCCGTCATTCTATGCGTCTGATCAATGCCCGTTTCGCAGCTGAAACAAAATTTTTCTGGGATGAAAGAGCGGCCACACTTGAAATACAAACTACCAAGCCGATTCAGGATCATGCAGAAATGGGCTTCAGCGGACAAAACGGAAGACCCGGCATCGCCGCATTGTTAACCCGTTTGGCGGGCATCGGATATTACAAAGAGCTTTTCAAATTTGTTTATGGAGATACCAGCGTAACCGAACCAAGGCTACAGGAATGCCTGGCACAATTTGTAAGAAGCATTCAGTCATTCGATTCAAAATACGATGCAGGCAGAGCACAGGTAAACAATGAAGGTCAACCTTTTCCGAATTTCACTGCAGAAGAAAATATGGGTAAACAGGTTTTTATGGCGCCACCTGTATTTAATGCTGCAGGCGTAAGAATCAATGGTGGTGCAGGTTGCGCAGGTTGTCACAAAGCTCCCGAGTTTGATATCGATCCCAATACACGCAACAATGGTATCATCGGAACCATCGCTGGCACAGGCCTCGACCTGGGCGTTACCCGTGCACCAAGTCTGAGAGATCTGATCAATAACAACGGTGTACAGAACGGTCCATTGATGCATACCGGTAACCTGGCCACACTTCAGAATGCAATCGGGCATTATGGAAATATCAATATCGCTCCGGGAAATAATAACCTAGATCCAAGACTCACGCCAGGTGGTATCGGTCAACAACTCAATTTTAATGCACAGGAAGTGAATGGACTGCTGGCATTTTTAAGAACCCTATCTGGTAGCAATGTTTATACAAATGCTAAATGGAGCAATCCTTTTCAATAGATAAACAATCAAAACAGTTATAGAGATTGCTCTGTCTTTTTTAATTCTTTATCGAGCACAAATGTTCCGAAAGGTATGATGGAAGCGAAACAGGCTTTCAGGAACCAGCTTGTCTTTTTGTTCAGTGTATTGGCGGTTTCCCAGGCCAGTACCAGGAAAGCTACAAAAAGAATTCCGTGTATCATCCCGGTAATTTTCACTGCCATCGGCATATCGGCCATGTATTTCAAAGGCATGGCAATACCCAGGAGAACTAAGAAAGATACACCTTCAGCAAAGGCAACGGTTCTGAATAGACGCAAAGTTTTTAAGGCTGTCATTTCTGTAAGTCGAATTTAGTAATCAATAACCTGTTCAATCATTTCAGGCATTTGTCGCCATTCGTATTGCTGATTTCTCAATTGTGGTTCAAAACCTGCTTCCAGGATGGATTGCTGTATGGTTTTGCTGGTAAAGCGATGCGGAGCTCCTGCAGCACTCACAACATTTTCTTCAATCATGATGCTGCCGAAATCGTTGGCACCTGCATTTAAACAGATCTGCGCTACTTCCTTTCCAACAGTTAACCAGCTTGCCTGGATATTCTTCACATTCGGTAACATGATCCTGCTCAGGGCTATCATGCGGATGTATTCTTCAGAAGTAGTAAGGTTATGAACTCCTCTGATCTTTGCCAGCAATGTATCCACATCCTGGAAAGTCCAGGGAATGAATGCCAGAAATCCTTTGGCTTCTTCCGGTTTACGGCTTTGTACTTCCCTGATTTTAACGAGGTGTTCGAAACGTTCCTGCAGTGTTTCCACATGACCAAACATCATGGTTGCCGAACTGGTGATGTTGAGCAAGTGAGCTTCATGCATAATGTCCAGCCATTCCTGTGCTCCGCATTTGCCCTTGCTGATCAGCCTTCTCACCCTGTCGGTAAGAATTTCAGCTCCTGCTCCAGGCAAGCTATCCATCCCTGCTTCTTTCAAAGCTTTTAAAACTTCCCGGTGTGTACTTTTTTCGAGTTTGGTGATATGAGCAATTTCCGGTGGACCGAGCGTATGTAATTTGATATTCGGGTAAAGAGATTTTAACTCTTTAAACAGATTTACATAAAATGACAATCCTAATTCGGGATGATGACCACCCTGCAACAGAAGCTGGTCTCCCCCATAACGGATGGTTTCTTCGATCTTCTGTTTATAAGTTTCAATATCGGTGATATAGGCTTCCGCATGACCAGGGATGCGGTAAAAATTACAGAACTTGCAATTGGCGATGCATACATTGGTTGTATTTACATTGCGGTCTATCTGCCAGGTAACTTTACCATGCGGCACTTGTTTTCTTCTGAGCTGATCAGCCACAAACATCAGGTCGGGCAATGCAGCATTTTCGAACAAAAAAACGCCTTCTTCAACAGTAAGGAATCCGAAATCAAGGGCTTTCTGGTATAAATCGTTCAGGTTCATCATTTGTTTGCCGTTATTTTAACGCAGCATTTTACCGCCTGCACAACAAACAACAAAATTAAGTCCATTCGGTTGTAAATTAACAGCGATCAATGAGAATTATAACAGGTATTATATTGTTTCTTCTGCTGCAAAGTACTTCAGGTGCACAGGAAATTTTACCTGTTCCCGAAGCCAAACTACTGGCCAGGGTGCCTTTTAAACAATTCAGTGGCGGCGTAATGATCATAAAAGCCTGTTTTGAAAACGTTAAAGACAGTCTGAATTTTATTCTCGATACCGGAAGCGGAGGTATTTCTCTGGATTCATCTACCTGCAAAGAATTTGGAATTCCGGTAGTGGAAACCGATACTACCATAACAGGTATCGGAGGCATCAGAAAAGTGCAGTTTGTTTTTGATAAAACACTGCATATCCCCGGGCATTCAATAAAAAACCTGAACTTTCACATTACAGATTACAATGTACTCACCAGTGTTTACGGTGAAAAAATTGATGGTGTAATCGGCTATAATTTTTTCAGTCGCTATATCGTAAAACTGAATTTCGATAATATGATGATGGAAGTTTACAGTCCGGGTAAAATAAAATATCCCGGTGGAGGTACCATGCTCAGGCCCATCTTTACCGCATTGCCGATACAGTTCATGCAGATAAAAGATCGTCGTCGTGTAAACTTTAATTTTTATTTCGATACAGGAGCAGGTCTGTGTTTTCTCATGAGCGACCGGTTTGCCAAAGACAGCAGCGTCTTACTCAGCAGGCGCAAACCCGTAACTACACAAACCGAAGGAATGGGTGGAAAAAAGCAGATGCGCCTTACCGTTATTAAAGAAGTGAAACTGGGTCCTTATCGTTTTCACCAGGTTCCGACCTATTTATTTAAAGATGATTACAATGTTACTTCTTATCCATATATCGGCGGTTTGGTTGGAAATGAAATACTAAGAAGGTTCAACCTGGTGATCAATTATCCTCAACGGGAAATTCATCTTTGGCCCAATAGTCATTTCAATGATCCTTTTGAATATGGTTATACCGGACTTTCCATTTATTATGTTGAAGGCAGAATCATGGTAGAAGACATCATTCCCGGTTCTCCGGCTGAGAAAGCCGGATTTCTCTTAGATGATGAAGTAATAGCAGTTGACAACAATTTTTCCAATAACATTCAGCAATATAAAAATATGTTGCAGGAACCCGACCGGAGAATGAAAGTGATTATCCGGAGGAATGGTGTATTACAGGATATCATTCTTGAATCGGGGAATATTTTATAAATCTTTCCATCATAACTTTACCGGATGATTCAGTTTGAAAAGTTTACCCTGGAAAACGGGTTGAGGGTACTGGTACATGAAGACAAAAGCACCCCGATGGCGGTGGTGAATGTATTGTACGATGTGGGGGCTCGGGATGAGCATCCCGATAAAACCGGCTTCGCCCATTTGTTTGAACACCTGATGTTTGGCGGCAGTAAGAACATTCCCATATATGATGAACCCCTGCAACTGGCAGGCGGAGAAAACAATGCCTATACCACCAACGACCTTACCAATTATTATTGTCAGTTACCGGCAGAAAATATCGAAACAGCTTTCTGGTTGGAAAGTGATCGTATGCTCAGCCTGGCATTCAGTAAGAAAAGTCTGGAAGTGCAAAGAAAAGTAGTGAGTGAGGAATTCAAGGAACATTATATCAATAAGCCTTATGGCGATGTATGGCATAAGATGAGAACCCTGGCTTATACAAACCATCCTTATCGATGGATGACAATTGGCGCCAGTCTGGATCACATTGAAAATGCTACACTGGATGACGTGAAAGCCTTTTTCTTTAAACATTATACACCTGCCAATGCGATCCTGGTAGTTGCAGGTAACATAGAAACAGCACAGGTAAAATTGCTTGCAGAAAAATGGTTTGGTCCCATTCCTTCGGGAACAAAGTATGAAAGAAACCTTCCGCAGGAACCAACGCAAACGGCACCACGAAAACTGGAAGTAAGTGCCAATGTTCCTCTGGATGCATTGTACAAATGCTGGCATATTTACCCAAGAACAGACAAGCGGTATTATGCTGCCGACCTGATTTCTGATATACTGAGTGGTGGTGGTTCTTCAAGATTGTTTCAAAGACTGGTGAAAGAAGAAAAACTTTTCAGCAACATTGATTGCTATCATTTCGGAAGTACGGATGCAGGCCTGATGACGATTGAAGGAAAACTGGTGAAAGGCGTCGATATCAAAGTGGCAGAAGCGGCCATTCTGGATGAACTGGAAAAACTTAAAAAAGAAGGTATATCTGTTGCTGAATTACAGAAAGTAAAAAACAAAGCAGAAAGCGCCATGGCTTTTGAAGACATGAGTGTAATGAACAGGGCAGCCAGTATTGCGATGTATGAATTGCTGGGAGATGCCGATCTGATCAATACAGAGCTGGCACGCTACCAGGAAGTAACAGCAGATGAAATCCTGGAACAAAGCCGCATCATCTTTGATGAGAACAATTGTAGTACGATGTATTATTTAAGCAACAACTAACCACATGAACCGAAAAACAGCACCGCCCATCAAAGATGCGGTTGATTATACCCTGCAATTAAAACCTTACCAGTATTATGAACTCGACAATGGGATTCCGGTGTACAGCATCCATGCAGGAGCACAGGAAGTATTGCAACTGGAAATTGTTTTTTATGCAGGCAACAGTTATGAAAAGCAAAAAGGGATTGCAGCGGCTACCAATTTCCTGATCAAGAACGGAACCACGACCCGTACTGCCTTTCAGCTCAATGAAGCATTTGAATATTACGGTGCTTATTGTAACCGATCCTGTTTTAATGAAACGGCGGTTGTATCGCTGCATACACTTACCAAACATGTAGATGAGCTGTTGCCCATATTGGAAGATATGCTCACCAATGCAGTATTTCCCGAAGAGGAAATGAACATTTACCAGCAGAATTCCAAGCAGCGTTTAAAAGTAAATCTTCAGAAAGCAGAATTTGTAGCAGGTCGTTTGATCGATAGTTATGTATTCGGGGAACAACATCCTTACGGCGTATATACGAATCCGTTAGATATTGATGCACTTACCACGGATGCCTGTAAAGCATTCTATAAAGATCATTACCTGAATGGCAGTTGTGTGATGTTTGTGGCTGGAAATCTTCCTGATGATTTCCGCGTAAAACTCAATAATATTTTCGGTAAACTGGCTGCCGGTAAACTGAGCAAGCCCATTCCGATGATCAAAGCCACTCCATTTGAAGAGAAGAAATTCAAAGTGGAGAATGACCCCGATGCAGTACAGGGTGCTATCAGGATTGCAGCACCGTTTCCAAACCGCCATCATCCTGATTTTAAAAAAGTGGTTGTGCTCAACAATGTCTTTGGCGGATTTTTTGGTTCAAGACTGATGAGCAATATCAGGGAAGAAAAAGGGTATACCTATGGTATTTACAGTTACCTGCAGAACCATATCCAGCAATCGGCCTGGATGATCAGTACCGAAGCAGGGAAAGATGTTTGTGAAGCAACCATCGGGGAAGTGTACAAGGAAATGAAGCTGCTGAGGGAAGAGAAAATCGGGGATGATGAACTGGCCCTGGTACGCAATTATATGATCGGTGGAATCCTGGGTGAATTGGATGGACCTTTCCAGGTAATGGCAAAATGGAAGAACATTATCCTGAACGGACTGGATGAAAGTTATTTTTATGATTCGGTAGATGCGATCAAAACCGTTGATGCGGCTGAGTTACAGGAATTGGCCAATAAGTACCTGGTGCCTGAAAAATTCTATGAGTTGGTGGTATACTAGTATTAAGCGTTTTATTTAATTAGATTTTTTAGGGTTCTCGAAATTCTTTTAAGTTATTAATGTACCTTTTTGCTTGCCCAAAAAGGTACCCAAAAAGGGCCCCCGAAATCAATATACAACCTGATTTCGGGAAGCAGCTAAACTCAGCGTCAGTACTTCGGTAGCATCAACCTTTGGAATTCTACATTTAATATCGAAGGGTTCATTTTTGGAAAGAGTTTCCCCATTGTCGTAGTAGTTTTAATAACACAACTTTTTGAAGATATAAATTTTCACCCGTTTATGTGATCGGGGCTGATACTGCGTGTTATTATTTTTGCAGCACAAAGTATATAGCCATGTTCCGATTCAGCATTTTATTATTCACAGGAGCAGTAACCTTGTTTACTGCCTGCAAGAAAAGCAGCAGCCCCCCCGAAAACCAGCCCAGCGACCGGATGGTTTATTTCAATCTCGACAATAAGCAGATCCGCTATGGTCAACCGGCGTATTTACTCGATTGTAATGGTGATGGCCGCAAAGACCTGGTCTTTGGTGTACAGATTGTAGGTGACCCCATCAACCAGGTTGATAAATA
Source organism: Ferruginibacter sp. (assembly GCA_037045295.1). Classification (GTDB taxonomy): domain Bacteria; phylum Bacteroidota; class Bacteroidia; order Chitinophagales; family Chitinophagaceae; genus Ferruginibacter. The sequence continues at coordinate 1,222,388 of JBAOHS010000005.1, read as the reverse complement.
TGAATTCTCTGTTGGAGCCGATGCCATGACACGCCTTCCATTGAATGCCGTATCAGAAATGCCGGTCTGTGATCGTGGTTTAGTTATTCCTGCTTTTGATTTCGGTGATTACAGCTGGTACCAGGCCAATGCAGTAGTGATGATGCGGAAGATTGTAAAAGATGCATTTCCCGATCGCTGGGAAGGCCTCTGGAAGAATGCACAGCATAAGTATATTCCATTCCAGGTGATGCGCAACAACAATCATTACAATGGTTATGTGGAAATCAGTTCCGATCTGGCCAATGAGCAGATCATTCTCCATGGTGGTGCCATCTGTAAATATCCGGAAGTACAGATCATTGCGGGCGAATAGTGGTTTCCGTTAGTTTCTTTCCGGAAATACCAGGGAAAAAGAACTGCCTGTTCCTTCCACACTGTGTACCTGTATCAAGCCTTTGTGCAGCAACATGATCTGCTTGCATAAACTCAATCCGATACCACTGCCGCTTTTTTTGGTACTGAAGAAGGGAATGAAAATTTTATCGAGCAGTTCGTCGGGGATGCCTGGGCCATTATCAGATATACGAATCACGACCTTACTGTTTTCCTGTAATGCTGATAGCGTTATTTTTCCATCGCTCCGTTCCTTCAGTGCATCGAGTGCATTGATCACAAGGTTGATCAGTACCTGTTCTACGAGGTGGCGATCAATTTCAACCTGAATGCCCGGATCTTTAAGGATAACATCAAACTCTACTTTCTTTTGTTCAAGTGTAGGTAACATAAGCGTATGCAGGCTTTCAAATAAATCCCTTACATACACACGGGTCAGCTCGGGCTGACTGATTTTGCTGAGATTGCGGTAAGTTTCTGCAAATTTCAATAAACCCTCACTTCTTCTGCGGATGGTTTCGAGGCCCAGTTCAAGGTCTTCTTTTTCCGGGTTGATACTACCGTTAACGGGTACCTGTTGCGCCAACCTGTTTTTTAACGTATCGGCGAGGGAGGCAATCGGTGCTACTGAATTCATGATTTCGTGAGTCATAACACTCAGCAGTTTCTGCCAGGCTTTGGATTCAGTTTCATCAATGGCTTCATTGATATTGCGGCAGGCAATTACCCGGTTGATTTTATCGTCGGACTGAAAGATGGTTGCAGAAACCAGGAGTTGTTCAGAGCCTCCATCTTTGCTGAGCTGAATCAGTTTCGATTCTCCTGGCCTGATGCTGGTGAATGCTTCATACAATTGAGGATGCCTCTTCTCCAGTGAATGCATCGATTTCAGGTAGGGAATGTCGAGCATCTTGCGAAACGTATCATTCATCCAGTTCATTTCGCCCGATTTGCTTTCGTAAGAAATAATACCTGTATCTACCAGTTCAAGAATTTTCTTAAGATATTGGTATTGTTCTTCTTTTTCCTTGCTGATGGTTTTAAAAGCAGTGTTGATATCATTGAATCCCATGCGCAGTGATTGCAATTCGGGAGGCGCCTGGCTGATGTTAAAGTTCCTGGAAAAGTCCCTGTATTGAATTGCCTGTACAAATTCATCTACTTCCACCTGTGCTTTTTTCAACATACGGAAAATCATCAGCAGGAAATAAACGGAAGGTGTCAGTAACAGTAATGCGTATGCGTATTGACGGGTTACCATCAGCCACGCAAAAAAAAGCAGGGAGATAAACAGCAGTATCACCCTTAGCCATAAACGCAGTTCCTGTTTTTTAAATATCATATTTACTTAGTCTTCTGTAAAGGGCAGTACGGGTTAAACCAAGGTCCTTTGCGGCTTTGGTAATATTACCATTGTGTTTTTCTATCACCCGCAGAATGGCATTTCTTTCTACAGTACTCAGTCTGAAATCGTGATCAGTTGTTTCTGCTCCGGCATTTTTTTCAAGCGGTGAGAACAAAAGATCTGATGGCATGATTTCTTCTGTTTCACACATGATTACTGCCCTTTCTATGGTATGCTGCAGTTCTCTCACATTGCCCGGGAAATGATATTCTTCCAGTCTTGCGATCGCCTGGTTGCTGATCCTGGTACCAATTCTGAAATATTTTTCTGCATACAACCTGGTAAAATGCTTTGCCAGCAAAGCAATATCGCTTGTTCTTTTCCGCAATGGTGGAATGGTAATTTCTACTGTATTGATCCGGTATACCAGGTCTTTACGGAACCTGTTTTCATTGGCCAGTTCTGTAACCGGGAGGTTCGTTGCACAAACCAGCCTGATATCAACCGGCACCGCTACACTGGTTCCGAGGGGTGTCACCTGTCGGTTCTGCAACACCGTTAGTAAGCGTGCCTGTTGCTGTAAACTGATATTGCCGATTTCATCCAGGAATAATGTTCCTCCGTTCGCTGCTTCAAACCTGCCCATCCTGTCTTCCCGGGCATCGGTGAAAGCCCCTTTTTTATAACCAAACAATTCACTTTCAAAAAGCGTTTCGGTTAATGATCCGAGGTCTGCTTTCACAAAAGCTTGCCTGCTTCTGCCTGAATGACGATGAATGGCTTTCGCCAGCAGGTCTTTACCCGTACCGTTTTCACCCAGGATGAGGATGTTGGCATCGGTAGGTGCTATTTTTTCAATCTTCCTGAAAATATCCAGCATCGGTTCCGATTCTCCCAACATTTCGGCACTGGTTGAAAAATCAGGAGCCGTATTTTTTACTGAATTGCTATTAGCTTTTTGCAGCAAGGCTTCCCGGATGGTATCTGTTAGTTTTTCATTGTGCCAAGGCTTCACAACAAAATCGGCCGCACCTTCTTTGAGCGCACGAACAGCCAGGTCGATATCTCCATAAGCCGTAATCATAATCACGGGTGTGGCAGGACTCAGCTCTTTTATTTTCCGCAACCAGAAAAATCCTTCATTGCCTGTATTGATACTGCTGTTGAAATTCATATCCAGCAATACGAGGTCGAAGTTCTTTTGTGGAAACAAGGATCGGATGTTCTCCGGATTTTTTTCGGTAATGATTTCCTTCACTTCGGTTTTAAGCAGGAAACGCACAGCAGTCAGCACATCAGTGTCATCATCTATCGCCAGTATGGTTGCTTCCTTCAGGTTCATGTGCGGTGATCTGTATGAATTGGTTCGGCCAAAATTACAATCGCTCTTCAATAAAAGACAATAACATTCCAGGGAGTTGAACGGCTGTATCGTTTGCGAACAACAACTGTATCAAAACCGAACAGTATTCATGTTGTCAATTTTATCAAATGACTGATAATCAATATAAAAAAATTCCGGCACAACTTTGAATACAATCGTTAGAGGAAATCAATCAAAAAATCCCGATTAACAATGGACAGGGTTATTGAAAAGAAAAAATGGTCGGCCAAAAGAATCACCAGAATTGCCATTTCGGTTGGTATCATTGGTTTAACAGCAGCAGCTGTGTATTTCAGCACCGGCAAAAGCAGGTTGTCGGTTGATCAGGAACGTTTGGTAATCGGCGAAATAAAAAAAGGAACATTCCAGGAGTTTATACCGCTGAATGGCGTAGTGCTTCCACAAACAAGCATCTACCTGGATGCCATCGAGGGAGGAAGGGTGGAAGAAAAGTATGTTGAAGATGGCGCCATGATGAAGAAAGACCAGCCCATTCTTCGTTTATCCAATACCGATCTCGAATTGCAACTGGCCAACCAGGAAACGCAGGTATTCAATGTACTTACCCAGATACAGATCAGCAAGAACAATGCAGAACAGAATTCCATCAACCGTCAGAACCAGGATGCGGAAGTAGACAATGCTTTGAGAGAAGCAGAAAGAGTATACAACCTCAACCAGAAATTGTATGATCAGAAAGTAATCGGTTCACAGGAATTCCAGAGCAGCAAGAATATTTATGAATACCAGTTGCGGAGAAAAAAACTGGCTACACAGATTATGAAAACGGATGCCAGCTCTATGAAACAACAGGTAACGCAGATGGGAGAATCCTACGAGCAAATGAAAAATACCCTGGCACTGATGCGGAAAAAAGTGGGCGATCTGATCGTAAGAGCACCGGTAGACGGACAACTCACTTCATTGGATGCAGAAATCGGTGAAAGCAAGAACAAGGGCCAGCGATTGGGCCAGCTGGATGTAATCGGCGGCTTGAAAGTAAGGGTTGAGATTGATGAGCATTATATCAGCAGGATTTTCACCGGGTCTGGAAGGAAGTACTGAAATCAACGGTAAAGCCTATACGCTGTCTATTAAGAAAAGTGTATACCCAGGTAACCAATGGAAGATTCCAGGTAGATATGGAATTCAAAAGCAGTTTACCTGAAAACATACGTCGCGGACAAACATTGCAGATTCGCCTCGCATTGAGCGATGAAACACAGGCACTGTTGCTGCCTAAGGGAGGGTTTTACCAGCAAACTGGCGGTAACTGGATCTTTAAACTCAGCCAGGATGGAAGCATCGCTTATAAAACAAACATACAGATCGGTAGACAGAACCCCGACTATTATGAAGTGCTGCAGGGTTTACAACCAGGAGACAAAGTAGTTATCAATAACTACGAAAATTACGGCAACATGCAGGAACTTGTTTTGAAGAAAAAATAAAATTTATTCCAGATGAAAAAAATAGTACAGTTAATCATTGCCGTTAGCCTGATGCTGGTAGTTGTAGACCGACCCGGGATAAATGCGTGTGAGTTGAAAATTGTGGAATTACAGGACGCAGAAAAGACTACTCAGGCTGCAATAGAAAACAACAGTCATGTAAATGAAATTTCAGGCAAGTATCCTTTTGCAGATAGACTACTCATTAAATAAACGCATCATCATGATAAAGATTTCAAACCTCGAAAAATATTACAGAACAGAAGAAGTGGAAACCATTGCTTTGAACAAGCTTTCGCTGGAAGTAAAAGAAGGGGAATTTGTTGCCGTAATGGGTCCGTCTGGTTGCGGCAAATCTACGCTGCTGAACATTCTTGGTCTGCTCGATGACCCCGATGGCGGAAGCTTTGTTTTCAATGGCACGGAAGTGAGCAAATTCAATGAAAGAAAAAGAGCTCAGTTGCGTAAACACAATATTGGTTTTGTGTTTCAGAGTTTTAATCTCATTGATGAATTGACCGTATTTGAAAATGTAGAATTGCCCCTCATTTACACGGGAGTAAAATCTGCAGAAAGGAAAAGAAGGGTTGAAGAAGCGTTGAGTAAAATGCAGATCATGCACCGCCGGAACCATTTTCCGCAGCAACTCAGTGGAGGACAACAGCAACGCGTAGCCGTAGCAAGGGCAGTAGTAAACAATCCCAAACTCATCCTGGCCGATGAACCTACCGGTAACCTTGATTCTTCCAATGGTAATGAAGTGATGCAGTTGTTGTCGGACCTCAACGAAGCAGGTACCACTATTATCATGGTTACGCATAGTGAACACGATGCAAGGTACAGCCACCGGATCATCAGGATGCTCGATGGCCAGACTGTTACGCAGAATATTCTTGTATAAAAATCAGTAACCGCAATTATTAATACAGCTATGTTTCGTCAGCATATCAAAACAGCCATCAGGAATCTCTGGAAGAACAGGGCTTTTACGACCATTAACCTGGTCGGACTGACGCTTGGTTTGTCGGGCATCATGGTATTGTCGGTTATGGTTTTCCAGTTTCTGCAGTTTGACCAGTTGTACAAGGACAAAGACCGGATGTACTACCTGAAAACGAAAGTGAAAGATGGAGGTGAGTATGAACAGACAACGTATCCTTTACTGGCTGAAGCATTGAAGAACTGTCCGGAGATAGAAGCTGGTACCCATTTTCAGCAATGGTATGCACCCTGGCTGAAATTGCAGGAAAAAGAAATTCAGGAAGACCGCACCTTTTTTGCCGACACCGGATTTTTAAATGTTTTTTCTTTTCCCCTGAAATTCGGAAAATCAACAGAAGCACTCAGGAATAAATTTGATGTTGTTTTATCGGAAGAAACTGCAGAAAAGTTTTTTGGAAAGGATAATCCGGTCGGAAAGACCCTTACAGCCGACGATAGCATACAACTAACGGTAAAGGCTGTACTAAAACATATCGGTAATAATAACAGTATTCGTCCGGATGTTATACTAAGTACATTATTATTGCAGGATTATCCTGGTTTCAACAATAATGCCAACTGGTACAACGGTTTTGCAGAAAACTACCTGAAATTAAAACCTGGTGCCAATATCACTAAACTGGAAAGTCAGCTCAATCAAATCGTAAAGCTGAACTATCATCCCGAACGCAAGAAAGATATTATCAGGGTAGTTCCATTTACTGAAAGAGTAAAAGATATTATGGGAAGCATTGGTGCATCCATCATATCCGGGGCAACGGGCACTGCCATATTCATATTGCTGATCATCATTGTAAACCTGATCAACCTCAACACTGGAACCATGTTCAGCAGGGCCAAAGAAGTAGCGGTTAAGCAAATGATCGGAAGCAGTAAAAGAATGATCATCTGGCAGTTTTGTATAGAAAACAGCCTGGTTATATTTTCTTCTTTGTTGCTGGCATTTCTGCTTTTCTATTTTATACTGATACCACAGATGAACGATATGTTCGGTAACCAGTTTGGGGATATAGAACTTAATATTAACAGCGATTATCCGCTACTGATAGTATTTGTATTGATGGGCACATTCATCAGCATTCTGGCAGCATCATATCCCGCCTGGCACCTGACCAACTTAAAAGTATCAGATGCAGTAAAAGGAAATATCTCAGGAAGAAGTAAAAAAAGTACCGTCAGAAGTACTTTCATTGTACTTCAGTTTGTTTTATCCATCACATTGATCTACACTACGATCATTCTTGGCCGGCAGATGAATCATATGAAGAAGGCTTCCACTGGTTTTAAACAGCATGATGTACTGGTGGTGAACCTCGACCTTGCATTTAAAAGTCCCGCTGCAGCCGAAGCCAGATTTGATGCTTTGCTCAATACACTCAATTCAGATTCAAGAGTAACCGGTGTTTCTACCAATTCGGTAATACCTACAGGATACCAGGAAAACTTCAACCTGTATTCTGATGTAATCAATGAAAAGGAAGTTAGTATTCGTCATGCCAGTGCCGATGCAGGTTATTTTGAAACCTTTGGCATACCCATGATTGAAGGAAGGCCTTTCAGGAATGTTCCCGATAGCAACGAAAGAAACAATGTAATCATCAACCGTTCTGCCATGAAAGCATTTGGCTGGACAACGGCTGCAGGAAAGCAACTTCGCCAGAAAGGCAATACCAATACATTTACTGTAATCGGGGTGTGTGAAGATTTTAATTACAGAAGCCTGGCCAGAGATGTGGAACCACTCCTGCATTGGTATGGAGGTAAGCAAAGCCTCGAAAACAATTACCTGAGTGTTTCTATCCGTGAGGGACAAACGAAAAATGTAATTGCCCTGCTCGAATCTTCTTTTAAAGCAATGCCCTCCCGCCGGACTTTTGATTATGAGTACATGACGGATCGTGTAAGCAAGCAGTATGCAATGCTTGATAATATTCTGCGCATGACACGCTATGTAGCTTTTCTAACCATATTCATTGCCTGTATGGGAATGCTGGGTTTGATAACACTGTTCTCACGTCAACGCATAAAGGAAATTGGTGTAAGAAAAGTATTGGGCGCCAGTGTAACAGATATTGTTGCTATGCTGGCAAAAAATTTCCTGTTGCTGGTGTCTATTGCAGCGGCACTCGCAGCACCGGCAGCATGGTACATCATGAATGGCTGGTTGCAGAATTTCGCTTACAGAATTCAGATTGAATGGTGGATGCTGGCAGTTGGCGCATTTGCTGCAATCCTTATTGTAGCTGCAACAATCGGGTACCAGAGCATCAAAGCTGCCCGGTCGAACCCGGTGAAATCATTACGAACAGAATAATCTTTTTAAAGTATAGCCATGATTCAGAATTATTTCAAAATTGCCTGGAGAAATATTTCCCGGCACAAACTGCACAGCGTGATCAATATCACGGGCCTGGTAATTGGGTTTACCATCGGGCTCGTGATACTGCTTACAGTTTACAGTCAGTTTAAATTTGACCGCTTTCATAAAAACAGCGACCGGCTTTTCCAGGCCTACGAGGTTTTCAATGAAAAATCAGGAGAAAGTATTTCATCCACCTTTGGTTATCCTGCAGGTCCACTGTTTAAATCGGAAATTCCATCCATTGAAAAAACAACCCGTTTTTTATATGGCGGAAGCAATATCATTTATGGTGAAAAGGAACTGGATATACCAGTCATGCTGGTAGATGAAGATTTTCTGTCTATGTTCAGTTTCCCGGTAATCCATGGAAATAAAAACAATCCATTGGCTTCATTAAATGGTATTGTATTAACACAGAAAACAGCAGATAAAATTTTTGGAAAGGAAGATCCGATTGGTAAAACGATCAGTATCGTGCTGGGGAATCAACCCTTTGCATTGTCGGTAACCGCCGTTACTGAAGATCATCCGAAAGAATCGAGCATTCGGTTTGAAGCACTGGCCAGAATTGAAAACCGGCCCGACTTTGCCCGTGACCGCAACAACTGGAACTTTCAGCACCATCCTGTTTTTGTGCAATTAAAAGAAGGCAGCACTGTACAGCAGGCCGAAAAAGAATTCAGGCAATTTAACAGGAAGCACCTGGCCGATTGGTTTGAAGGGATGAAAAAAGATGGTGCAAAACCCGATAAGAACGGCGACGAATTTTCTACGCACCTGTTGTCATTCAGCGATATGCATTTTTCGCCTAAAATCAACAATTCGGCGATTAATAAAGCCCAGGTTTATATTATACTGGCTGTTGGTTTGTTCATTATCCTGATAGCCTGTTTCAATTTTATCAATATCAACCTGGCAAATGCGTTTACCCGTAGCCGTGAAATCGGTGTAAGAAAATGCCTGGGTGCCGAGAAAGGAAAACTCTTTGCACAGTTCTGGGGTGAAAGCTTCCTGATATGCCTGGTATCATTCCTGATTTCAATGGCATTGGTGAAACTGTTTATATTCAGCCTCAGCCGGTTGGTTGAAATGGAAATACCTCCGGGTAATTTCACTGAACCCGGATTTATCCTGTTGTCGGTTGCTTTGTTGTTTGTTGTTTCACTGATAGCTGGTGGATATCCTTCATTGCTGATGTCGAAATTCAAAGTATCAGAAACCTTGAAAGGTAAAGTCAGCCTTCAACAAAGAAGTCTCCTCCGCAATTCACTGATTGTAGTTCAGTTTGTCATTGCCTGCGTGATGATCAGTTGTACATTTATTATTTATCAGCAATTTAAATACCTGCAGAAAGCTGATCTGGGCATAAACAAAGATTATGTTGTAAGCATTCCCATCTACAAAAGTTCAAAGGGGAAAGAAATAGTTGATAAACTGCGCAGCAGGCTTTCATCCAATCCGAATGTTTTGTCGGTTACCGCCAGTTCGGTAAATATAGGCCGTGGCAACGATGGCTCTACCTCAAAACACACTACAGGGTTTGAATACAATGGAAAACCCATCAGCACCAACATTGCGGTGGTTGATTACGATTACCTGAAAACGATCGGCCTGAAAGTAACTGAGGGAAGGGATTTCGATAAGGCTTATCCAACAGATACAATGTACAATGTACTGGTTTCTGCCTCAGCCGCCAGTCAGTTCGGTGAAAAGAATATTATTGGTACCAAAGCGATTCCAGATAGCAGTGCTCCGGCATGGAATATCATCGGCGTCTTTCCCGATTTTCATCTTTACTCGCTTCACGAATCCAGGGAACCACTAACGCTGGTGCTTAACCGCTCAATTGGATACAACTACTGCTTGGTAAAAATAGCACCGCAGAATGTACTCAATACCATGAACCAGCTTAAAAGCGAAATGGCCCTGCTGGAACCAGGTAAAGAATTCAAAGGATCATTTTTAGACGACAACATCAATAATTGGTATGCCCAGGAACGCCTGATGGCTATTCTTTTCAGTATTGCAGCTTTTATTGCAATTGTACTTTCTTTAACCGGCTTGTTTGCAATGGCTTTGCTCATGATCAGGCAAAGGGTGAAAGAAATCGGTATCCGCAAAGTATTGGGTGCTACTGTTCAGAATATTTCAGTAATGGTATCCAAAGATTTTTTAATGCTGGTAGGCATTGCCGTTATGATCGCTACACCGCTGGCCTGGCTGGCCATGAACAAATGGCTGCAGGAATTTCCATACAGAATCGAAATTAAGTGGTGGATGTTTGGCCTGGTAGGAATACTGGCATTGCTACTTTCTGTACTCACGATCGGTTTCAACACCATTCGGGCGGCATTGCAGAACCCTGTAAAAAGTTTACGAACAGAATAAATTTCCGGTTATGTTTAAAAATTATTTTAAAACGGCCTGGCGCAACATACGGCGCAATAAACTCTTGTCATTCGTTAACACCATTGGCCTGGGCACCGGCCTTGGCGCAGTAATGCTGATTTTATTGTTTGTAAATGATGAATACGGTTTTGACCGGTTTCATACAAATGCGGCAAAGCTGGTACGGTTGGTTCAAACCGATACGGATACTGCCGGGCAGGTCCGCAGAAGTGGAAATACAGGCGTACCCCAGGGACCCGCCTTCAAATCTGAATTGCCTGAGATTGAAGATTTCTGTCGCCTCAAAGGATGGGACATGATTACCCGGAAAGGAAATGAAGGCGTTGAATCAACTGTTCTGTTTGTAGACAGTAGTTTCTTTCGCATGTTCTCCTTTCCTGTAGTAAAAGGAAACAAAGCAACATTGCTGAAAGACAGAAACGCAGTTGTAGTTACTGAAGAAACAGCCCGTAAATATTTTGGTGATAAAGACCCGATGGGGAAGATCATAGAAATAGATGTGGATGATGGTTTTGAACCATTCCTGGTAAGCGGTATAGTGAAAAGACCACCGGAGAATTCTTCTATCAAATTTGATATGCTGATTTCCTTTGAAAGGCAAATGGCAACCGATACAACAGAAAAAGCAGAACAATTAAAAGATTGGGGAAGCCTTTACCTGAATACTTTTTTTTTACTGAAAAATGAAAAGGCAGCGCAACAGGCAGAAGCAAAAATATGGCCTGTCTTTCTGAAATACAATGGCGAAGACTGGAATAAAATAAAATCTTCGGGCGGTATTGCTAAAAGAGAGTATGGGTTGCAACCATTTCTGGATATGCACCTCGACAATCGTTTTTTTGCCAGTAATGGTTTGAGCGATTGGAGTGATTCAAAGTATCCTAAAATATTATCCGGATTAGCGTTGCTGATATTGATCATAGCCTGCATCAACTTCATTAATATTATGCTGGCCAGATCTTTTCAGCGCAGCAAAGAGATTGGCATACGCAAAGTAAATGGAAGCAGCAGGCTTCAGTTGATCATTCAGTTTTTAAGTGAATCATCACTCGTAACCGCCATTGCCTGTATTCCGGCTATTATTTTGTTATTGCTGATGTTGCCTGCATTCAGCCGTTTTAGCAACCGGCATTATGATATCAGTTACCTCTTTCAACCTTCCTTGCTGGGCTGGTATTTTCTCTTGTTTGCAACGGTTTCTTTGTTGGCGGGTTTTTATCCGGCGCTCGTTGCATCAGGGTTTCAGCCCGTTAAAACCATTTATGGTAAAATAAAACTCAACGGGAGAAACCTGATAGGGAAAAGCCTGGTTGTACTCCAATTTATAATTGCGGCTGGTTTGATCACCTGCACGATTGTTTTTCATCGGCAGGTAAATTATATGACCAACACAGACCTTGGCTTCAGTAAAGAGAATATGATAAGACTGGAATTTCCTTATGGTGCCAATGCCTCTGCAAAGAACAATTTCAAATCGACGATTCTTCAACAACCAATGATAAAAGGGATCGGATCAAAAAGCGGCGACTGGAATAAAACAGGATTCTACATCAATGGCAAAAAAACAAACTGGACTTATTATGAAACAATGGACGATACTTACCTGCAGTTATTAAACATTCGATTGGTAAAAGGTCGTTACCTGAGTTATAAAAATGTGGCTGATACCGTTTCTAATTGTTTGGTTAATGAAGCCTTTGTTGAAACCTATCTGGATAAAAATACAGATCCCATAGGTCAGGCAGTGGGCAGGAATACGGCTGCCGGAATGAAAGATTTTCGTGTAGTCGGTATCGTTAAGAACTACCATAACTCCTCTTTTAAAGAGAAAATAGAACCCATGTTTTTCTCACTTGATAAAAATGACCGGGCCTTTAACCTTTTTGTTCAATACGAGGCAGGGCATGCCAAAGAAGCCAATGATGCCATTATAAAAATCTATAAAAAAGAATTTCCCTATGCAACTTTAAACAGCCAGTTTATGCAGGATTGGAATGAAAGCTGGTATGAAGAAGAGATCCGCTGGAAAGAAATGGTTTCCTATGCATCAATACTGGCCATCATATTATCCTGCCTTGGGTTGTTTGCATTAAGCACCTTATCGATTCAGCAAAGACTGAAAGAAATCGGTATCCGGAAAGTATTGGGTGCTTCAGTATCAAGGATAACCTTCCTGGTATCGGAACAGTTTTTATTGCTGGTGATTATTTCATTGCTCATTGCATCACCGTTAGCCTGGTGGGTTTTGAACAACTGGTTAAGTGAGTTTGCTTACCGGGTAAATATTTCCTGGTGGATATTTTTATTAACTGCCGTACTGGTGATCTCCATTGCCATGCTCACCATCGGATATCATGCAGTAACAGCGGCAGCGGCCAACCCGATAAAAAAATTGCGCACAGAGTAAATTGACTGCAGGATCTATTTTTTAAACAGAAAAGTACTGATACAATATGCTTTTAAAACTGAACAATATTTTCAAATGGGTGAATGCAGCCGGATCCAGGCATTTCCTGCTCAAAGACATTCATCTGGAAGTGAAGGAAGGAGATTTTATTTCGGTGATGGGTCCATCCGGTTCAGGAAAATCCACCCTGCTGAACATCATCGGTATGCTCGATGAATTTAATGAAGGCGAGTATCATTTTATGAATGATGCCGTACACAAGCTGAAAGAAAAACAACGGACCCAAATTTACCGAAAGTATATCGGCTTTGTGTTTCAGCAATACCACCTCATTGATGAGCTATCTGTTTATGAGAACATTGAAACACCATTGATCTACCAGGATGTTAAATCATCTGAAAGAAAATCAATGGTTGCAGATATGCTCGATCGTTTCAACATCGTTGGGAAGAAAGATCTTTTTCCATCGCAACTTTCGGGCGGTCAGCAGCAGATCGTAGGCATTGCCCGGGCATTGATTTCAAAACCAAAACTGCTGCTGGCTGATGAGCCAACAGGAAATCTCAATTCAAAACAGGGAGAAGAAATCATGCAGCTTTTTGCTGAACTGAATAAAGAAGGTGTGACCATAATCCAGGTAACACATTCAGAAAAAAATGCCGCATATGGTTCACGCATTGTTCAGTTGCTCGATGGAAGAATTGAATCATGAAAAACATACAATTAAAAATGAAAACAGTTCTCACGATATTTTTTATGCTGCTGCTTTTGCAATCCGGGGCACAGGATAAAACCCTCAGTTTAAAGGAATGTATTGAGCTGGCGCTTAACAACAATATCAGTATCAAACAGGCATCGGTTTCAAAAGAGTCGGCCGGTATTAACCTGCAACAAGCCAAAAGCAATCTGCTGCCAGATCTGAACGGCTCTTTTGCTTATGGCTACAATACAGGCAGAACGGTTGATCCTTTAACGAATGGTTATATCAACCAGCAACTGGCTTCATCCAATGTTTCCATCAGCAGCGGATTGGTTTTGTTCAATGGAATGCGATTACAGAATCTGATCAGGATGAATAAAATTGAATCTCAACTGGCCACAGAGAACTGGAAGCTGGCTAAGGAGAACATTACGCTGCAGGTGATTTTGAATTATCTCCAGGTACTGAGCAGTGATGAAATACTGAAAATAGCAAGGGCACAGGCGGAAGTAACCGCCAGGCAGGTAGATCGTTTATCCTTGCTTGTTAGTGAAGGTGCTGCTGCAATTGTATCAGCTGGAAGAATTAAAAGGTCAACTGGCTGGCGAAGAGATCAGTAAGGTAAATGCCGGCAATGCACTTCAGCAGGCAAAGCTCAGTCTTTGTCAGTTGATGAACATTCCTTACAATCCTTCTTTAATGTTGCAGAAAGACAGTGCTGTATTGAAAGCTGAAATGTATAAAGACAATCCGGGTACAATTTATGAGCAGGCTTCAAAACAATTTCCGGCGATGAAAGCTGGTTTGCTCAGTATTAAAAGTGCGCAGACCAATCTAAGCATTGCTAAGGCAGCTTATTTTCCGGTATTGAGTCTGAACGCCAACCTGGGCAGCAGCTACTCAAGCCTGGCGCAAACGCTTAAGCCAACTGCTGTTACAGAAACAGTCACGGGTAATTATGTTGAATTGGGAGGAGCCGAAATACCGGTTATGGCCCGGCAACAGCAGTTCAGCAGTTCGCCCACCGGATACGGAACACAGCTGAACAATAACCTGGGAAAATTCATCGGCATCAATATGCAGATACCATTGTTCAACCGATTGCAGACAAAAAATAGTGTCCGCCTTGCCGTTACTAATCTAAAAGGTCGTCAACTGGAGATGGAAAACCAGCAGTTGATATTGAAGCAGAATATTGAACAGGCTTACCTGGATATGTCTGGCGCTTTTCAACGAATGGAATTACTCAAGGGACAAGTGAAAAATTTTGAAGAATCTTTCCGATCGGCAACCATACGACTGGAAAGCGGGGTTTTGAATATCACCGAATTCCTGATCAGTAAGAATAACCTGGATCGCACCCGCATCAATCTGCTGCAGGCCGTATATGAATTTCAGTTTCGTACAAAAGTGCTGGATTATTATAAAGGAACGTTGGCTCCCTGATGAAAACTTTCTGCAATTGCGTTATTTGAATTAATTTACCCGAAAATTAATCATGAACATTATTCTTCGCTTGCTCATAACGGCTGCAGTAGCGTATGGTTTAACGCAGTTATTATCGGGTGTACATATTTCAGATTTTAAGGCTGCGATTATTTTTGCCATTGTGATGGCGGTACTCAATGCCATCATCAAACCGATTCTCATCATACTTACAATCCCGATTACCATTGTTACGCTTGGATTGTTCCTCCTGGTGATCAATGCTTTGATGATATTACTGGCCGATAAGCTGATGGATAGTATATCAGTAAAAGGTTTCTGGTGGGCGTTGATATTCAGTGTACTCCTTTCAGTGGTAACCAGCGCTGCAGAATCATTGTTTAAAAAAGAAAAGGAATAAAAGTTACCGGCAGCCTTTCAACTGCCGGTTTTTTATTTACATCAGGGTATAATCATTTTGTAAATCGCAGCCTGTTTGCGTACAATTTTTTCAATTTCAGTTTCCAGGGTTGCTACTGTGGCAGAAGCTTTTTTAGCTTTCTCCACTTTAATGAAGGTTTCCCTTTGTGCAGATAGTTTCCCGATTTCTGTTTGAATAGAATCACGCTGCACCTTCTTTGCAATTACAATTTTCTTCAGGTCATCACGGCTTTTGTTTTGTAAACTATCAGGCAACGTTTTAAGGTCCACTTTATCCAGAAATTTCAGATCCTGTTCTACAGCATCCACCACATCCCAATGCGTATTTTTATAAAGGGATTTTTTTCCTTTTACTTCTGCTCTTTTTAAAGCGGCAGATTTACTCATGGTATAATTCATTTTATCTACCTTGGTTTGTGCTATAGAGGCTTCTTTTCCCGCATAACCATAAGCGATGTATGTACCGTTGAGGTGTTCATTCAGGGTAAGAATGGTACTGTCATAAGGTGTTGGAATTTCTTCTGCTCTTGCATTGTGATTGATATTGGTATAGCTACCATTGCCACATTCGCCGGAAAGGTTCCAGTGTTCACGGATGCCCTGCATTCTATCACCACAATAGATGGTATTCACGATCACGCCTTTTTTACGGGCAGCTTCACAGGCTTTTGTAAAATGAACTTTGCCTTGCAGGAAGTCTTCATTACCTGCTATGAAAATAACTTTGTAACTGGAAGCAGCACTATCCCACTGGAGTTCATTTAAGGAAGTATGGATTACATGTCCGCAATATTCATCACCGCCATGCGTGGTGAGTGCAAATAATTCACCTGATAATTTATCGAGATCAGTTGTAAAACCACTGAGTTGTTTGATATAACCCGCTTTTTCATCGTTCCCGGTTCGACCGTATTCATAAAGTGCAATTTCTATCTGGGGCACTTTGCCATTGCAGCTGGCTTTACCCATGGTACTCACCATATTCCATAACTGGGCTTTGGCTTGTTCTATGAGTCCGCTCATACTTCCGCTCACATCCAGTAATATGGCCGCCTGGATTTTAGATTCGGATTCAGTTTTTGGGGATTCAATAAAATGTTTTTGATTTTCAGCTGAAGGGATGACTTGCGACATCAGGATAAGGCTAATGGCAAAAGCCCCCAGGATGCCGATGGGTTTAATGACTTGTTTCATGTTGGTTGGTTTGTACACCCTGATGCACAAAGCCGGAAAATTGCATATTTAATTCTATCAGGAACAGTGATTTTTCAATTTAATTAACAATTCTGCCGAGTTGGAATCATCCGTGTGACTGATAGAGTTCTTAAGCAGCAACCAATCTGTCAAAAGGCATAAAATTTAATTTCCCGGAGATATTTTATATGCCAAATAAATAGTATATTTTTACAGCGCTAAGCAAAGGAAAAACAGGTAATAAATTTACGCTGAAACATTACACCGGTTGCTTACCAGCATTCCGATTACCTTTGAATAAAGCCCCGGCCAACAATTCCTCCCAATTCCTCGATTGCCACTTTTATCAACTGTTCAATCTAAAAGATGAAGATTATCAGAGGATTATATGTTTTAATTTTATTTATTTTATTTTCCCATATATCGATTGGGCAGGTTGTGGTTACCAATCCAACCAATACAACACCCAACCTGGCAGCAACTTATACTTCCCTGGCAAATGCCATCACTGCATTGAACACGATCACCAGCATCAGCGGTCCGGTTATCATTACTTTAAATGCAGGTAATCCTCAAACGGCACCAGCGGGTGGTTATACCATCCAGTTTTCAGCAGTAACGACTGCGGTGAATAATATCACCATTACCGGAAACAACAATGTAATTACGGCAAGCAATGCGCATGTTGCCGGATCAAGGGTAGATGCCATTTTTAAACTGATGGGGGTTGATTTTATCACCTTGCGCAATTTTACAATGCAGGAAAATGCTGCCAATACAACTACAGCTGCGGCAACAAATAACATGACCGAGTGGGGAGTAGCATTGCTGTATGCATCATCAACCAATGGAGCTCAGAACAATACCATTAGGAACAATACCATATCGCTCAATAAAACTTATGGAAGTACTTTTGGTATCTACAGCAATACCAATCATACCCTTGCAGCACCAACAACATCTGCTCCGGTAACGGCTGCATCCGGCACCAACAGCAACAATAAAATATACGTCAATGCCATCAGCAATGTAAACATGGGTATTTGTTTTGTAGGATGCCAGGATGTGAACTTTATGGATACGGGCAATGATATCGGCGGAAGTTCTGCAGCAACCGGAAATACGATAACCAATTGGGGAGGTCTGATACAAACAACAAGCTATTCTTCGAGTACAGGTAGCTGTTATGGCATCAACAGCGATAACCAGAAAGATGATAATGTATCTTTTAATTCCATCACCAGTGCTGCCGTTAGTGGAACAGCGGTTACCATGAGGGGTATTTTTAAAGATTTCAACAATACACCAAACGGAACGTTTAGTTCCACCATCAGCAACAATACGATTACCATTACCAATAATTTCACCAGTGGTACCATGGAATTGATCAGGTCGCAGGGTATTGCTTCTGCATTAAGTACAGCGACCATTAATATTACATCCAATACTCTTTTGAATAACGTCATTGGTGGAGCTTCTGCTTCCATCAACTTTGTAGGAATAACCAATTCATCACAATGCGGCGTTTTAAATATCAACAGTAATATTATCCGTGGTACAACATCTACAGCAACTTCCGGAGGATTTACCGGCATTACAAACACGGGCGCTATTACAACAACGCTGAATATGAACAATAACCAGATAGGCAATGCATCTGGTGCAGCATTTACTTTTTCTGCTGCTACTTCGGGTATTATCAATGGTATCATCTGCCCAACTGTTGGCGCAACTGCGGCGGTATCCATCAGCAATAATAATTTCCAGGGATTCAATCAAACAGTTGCAGGAACTGGTGCACATAATTATATTTCATTAACGCATGCAGCGAGTGGACCTACAACAGATAATATAAACAACAACACATTTACAAACCTTACGGCAAATACAAGCTCACTGGTAACGTTTATTACACGTACGGGAGCCATGGCGCTGAATGCCGGCGCAACCGAGAATTGTAATAACAATTCCATCGTAACTGGGTTTTCCAAGCCTGCTGCAGGAAGTAATCTTCGTTTGTACCTTGGTTCTGGTGCAGCTCAATCGGGTAATACGCAGGTTCAGACAGGGAATAATTTTTCTAACATAACGGTTACAGGTGCAACCATTGTTACCGGCTGGATTAATGGCGAAGGAAGTTCCACAGCCGCACCGGTAAAAACATTTGAAAACAACACTTTCAGTAACTGGAACTGTGGTTCTGCCGTTACTGTACTGAATATCAACAATGGTGCAACCAATACATCCATCAGCAACAATACCATCAGCAATATCACCGCTGCAGATGTACTAACGGGAATGGTTATAGGAAATGGCTTCAGTGGAACGCTACTTACTGTTGCCGGAAATTCTGTAACCGGATTGACATCTACCGGCGGTACTGTAACCGGCATCACTGGTGCTTCTTCTGTTGTTACCAATACCAATTTCAACAACAACACCGTTGGGGGATTGCTGTCTGCCGCAACGGGTGTTACTGTCGGGATTTCAATGACTGTTACAGCAACTGTAAATTATTTCCGGAATAAAGTATATGATATCAGTGGTACCAATGCCGGTTCGCAGGTATATGGGATGCAGATCGGAATACCGGCAACAGTTACAGCCAATATTTACAACAACCTGATCGGGGATATCAAAGCACCCAATGCTAATATTGATGATGCTGTGAATGGTCTTCGTTTAACAGTCGCCAATGTTACCAGCACATACAATGTGTATTACAATACCATTTACCTGGCGGCAACATCTTCGGCAACCAACTTCGGCAGTTCTGCTTTTCGTTGTATCGGCAGTGGTACAGCCACTTCAGGTAATTTGACGTTGAGAAACAATATCATCATCAACAATTCTACTGCGAATGGTACCGGATTAACGGTAGCGTATAAACGCTCCAATACGGCGATTGCAAATTTTAATGCTGCATCCAACAACAATATTTACTATGCCGGCACTCCTTCAGCATCCAACCTGATTTTTTATGATGGTACCAATGCAGATCAAACACTGGCAGCTTATAAAACAAGGGTTTCCACAAGAGATGCGGCTTCATTCACAGAGTTGTGCAGTTTCCTGAGCCTTGTGGGTTCAAATGTTGGCTTTCTTCATTTAAACCCGTTGGTTCCAACTCAGGCGGAAAGCGGCGCAGTAAATATTTCAGGATTCACCACCGATTACGATAACGATATCCGCCAGGGAAATACAGGATATGCAGGTACCGGTACAGCACCTGATATCGGTGCCGATGAACTGGAAGGAATTCCTACAGAACTCAATCCACCGGCAATAACCTATACTACGATTTCTACACCAACCTGTACTTATACCAATATAACCATCTCGGGCGTTACGATTACCGATGCTACCGGGATTCCTTTAGCTGGCGGAAACCGGCCGAGGATTTATTACCGGAAAAACAGTGGAAGCTGGTTTTCACAACCAGGTACCAATACCGCCGGCACAGCTACCAACAGCACCTGGAGCTTTACCATTGTTGCAGCTGATATGGGTGCCCTTACAGGTGGAGATGTGATTTCTTATTATATCATTGCACAGGATAATGTAACAACACCAAACGTTGGTTCCAATCCTTCTTCAGGACTGGTGGCAACGAATGTAAATACTGTAACCACAGCACCAACGAGTCCGAACACCTATACATTAAATTACAATCTGTCGGGTACCTATACAGTTGGTGCAGGTGGAAATTTCACTACCCTTACAGCCGCAGTAGCTGCTTATAACAATGCCTGCTCATTGGCCGGTCCTTCGGTTTTTGAAATGATTGATAATAGTTATCCGTCTGAAACATTCCCGATTACGATTAACAATCATGCTGATGCCAGCGCCATTAATACACTTACGATCCGACCATCAGCAACGGCAACACCATTGATTACCGGTGCCATTAACACACAACTACTTTCCTTTAACGGAGCCAGGTTTATTACCCTTGATGGCCGTCAGGGCGGAACAGGTACACCCAAGTCATTCAGTTTTATCAATAACAATACCAGTGGAAATACCTTGTTGTTTATCAACGATGCGGTTAACAATACTGTGAAGCATTGTATCGTTCGGGGATCCAGCAACAGTGCCACCAGGGGTGTAATACATTTCAGTACAGCCAGTGCAGGAGGCAATGATAACAATACCATCGATAACAATGATATCGCCGACGGTGCCGCTACTCCGTCAAATGCCATTTACTCTTCGGGTACTGCAGCCAACCAGAACAGCAATATCACCATCAGCAACAACCATATTTTTAATTTCTTCCATCCTTCCAGCAGGTCGGTTGCGATATATGCCAACACCAATTCCACTGGCTGGACAGTTACCGGCAACAGGATATTTCAAACCACCGATCGGTTGTATACCGGCGCCTGTGATATTTATGGTATGTGGTTTAATGACGGCAACGGATACACGATTTCAAATAACGTCGTCGGGTATGCGAATGCATCAGGTACCGGCACTATGACGTTGGTTGGAAATGCTACCACCATTGCCGGTTTTCCAACTTCTTATACCGCAGGAACAGGAGTTGCCATCCGTTTTATAGGTATCGTGGGCAATTTTGCCACCGGTAACCCGGCATCGGGTATTCATGGCAATACCGTTTCGGGCATTGCCATGTTCACTTCCAGTACCGGATTCACCACTTATGGAACTTTATGTGGCATTTATGTAGAAGCCGGTAATGCCAATATCGGAACAGTTGCGGGCAATACCATTGGCGCTGCTTCCGGTACCGGAGCTATTTATCTTGCCAGCAATGCGGCTTTGATTGTACAAGGTAAAGTAGTGGGCATCAGGGCTGGTTCAACCGGAACCATCAATGTTCAGAACAATATCATTGGCGCTATTACCGCTTCAGGATGCAGCTCCACCCAGGTGAACAGCATTACCGGAATCAGCACAGGTGGTGCAGGAACATTCAGCATTACCTCTAATACAATTGGAAACAGCACGCCTGAAAATCTGAAAGTCGGTTATTTTACTACTGCAGGAAATCTTTCCGTTAATGGTACACCCACCACTACCACAGGAACAGTTTTACCTTTTAACGGAATTGAAGCCAGTACCTCTGCAGGTGATATCAGCATTACCGGCAATACCATCCAGGGTTTTGGGGTTTATGCCCAGTCTTGTGTAACAAGCGCTATTGAAGTATCTACTTCTGGTTTATTTAGCGGACCAGATGTTTCCATTCAGACTAACATCATAGGGACGGTTGCGACGGGTTGGGTACATTTCGGACTCAATCATGGATCAAGTATTTTAGGTATAAATGTTACAAAGGGATCTACATTGTTACCAGCTTCCTACACAATTTCAGATAATATTTTCCGGGGCATTACAGCCTCTTCTTCCGTTTCACATGGCGGTGCTTTGATGATTCGGATGTCTGGGTCTGGTACCGATAATGTGAATATAACCGGTAATACATTCTCCGATCTTGTAACAAATAACGGTGTGGGATTGATTTCATCTACCTATAATATGACAGGTGCCGGATTTCAGAATATAAGCAACAACACTATTTCCGGCGGACTTACCATCAATGGTAATGGCGGCTTTTTGGGAATAAGTACAGGCTCTGGTGCAAGCAATGCCGTGATGATTCATTCAAACAATAATTTTTCCAATATCAACATTACCGGAAGCGGGGATATGATTGGAATGGAATGTTTGTATGCCTCCGGAGATCCTACCCGCACTGTCACAGGAAATATATTAACCAACTGGCAAACCAATGGATTTATAACTGTGATAGCATACAATTCATTCGGAGGCGCTTTGTCGACCATTTCCAATAACACGATACAGCAGATTAGCTCAGGAAATACATTGACTGCCATTCAACTAGGTGACCTTTTCCTGGGCAGAGATGGAAGCGCTGCTTTGTTGCAGGTATCGAACAATGAAATATCCAATTTGTCTACCAGTAGCGGAAACATTTATGGTATCATTAACTATGTACCTTCTACGGTTGTTTCTATTGAAAACAACCTGGTACATGATTTTTCCGGTGCAGCAAGCATTATAACAGGCATTTCTCATAGTACCATTGATCTGCTGGATGCAAGAGTATTAAAAAATAAAATTTACGACCTCAGCAGTACCAACGCAACTGCCCGCATAACCGGTATTGAATCAAACCAGACATTCGCTGCATCCACCAATGCGATTGCGAATAATTTAGTCGGGAATCTTTTTGCAACCAATTCCGGCATTGTAAACAATCCTTCTGTTCGTGGTATCAGTTTATCTGGAAACAACAATGTGAATATATATTACAATACAGTTTCATTAAGCGGATCCAGCAGCTCGGCAAATTTTTCGAGTACTGCATTGTTTGCACAATCGGGTCCCTTGGTACATCTGCAAAACAATATTTTAAGCAATACTTCCACTGCAGGCGCAAGTGGTAAAACAGTTGCCTTCTGGAACCTTGGTTCTCTTGCCAATTACAATGCGCTATCCAACTACAATGATTTTTATGCCGGAACGCCTTCAGCATCCAACCTTATTTATTTCGATGGAACGAATAGCGATCAAACCATCACTGCCTATAAAACAAGGGTAACGCCGAAAGACAATGCTTCCATAAGCGAATTGCCGGCATTCCTTAGTACTACCGGAAGCAATGCGAACTTTTTACATCTGTCGACTGCTTCAAATTGTGCATTTGCTTCTCTGGGACGGAATACAGGGTTGTCGATTAGTATTACCGATGATTTTGATGGAGATAGCAGAATGACCGTTTCACCTTTCTTTACCGATATTGGTGCCGATGAAGCCTTCAAAGCAAATGTGTGGACGGGCGCTATTAATAATAACTGGAACAATGCTGGCAACTGGAGTGAAGCCGCTGTTCCGAATACTTCAACGAGCAAAGTAATCATCAGCAATCCTCCAGCTACACAGCCATTGATCGGTACCGGAGAAATATTCCAGGTGGGATCACTTGCTGTTACCAGTGGTGCAGTACTCAACAACAGGGGAACATTACAGGTATCGGGTTATCTATCAGCGCCGGCAGCTGGCATTAACAACCTGAATGCAGGCATTGCAGCCGGTTCGATTGAAATGAACGGCAACTGCGTTTCTGCACCAACGTTAGCAGGCAATATTTTTGTAGGCAACCTGGTGAATGACCTCATTGTTGGTAAAGACCTCGCCATTTCATCTGCTTCAGGAGAGGGGCTGAATATCGGAGGAGCCTTGTTATTTGGTGGGGTTACAGGAAAAGTACTGAACACCAACAACAATTTAATACTGGTTTCTCTTGCAACAGGAACCGCCCGTGTTGGCGATGTTACCGGAAATACGATAACCGGCGAAGTAACCGTTGAGCGTTATATCAATACCGGTGTTGGTGGAGGCCGTCATGCTAAAACCTGGCAATTCCTGGCAACACCCACCAGAGGACAAACAATTTTTGATGCATGGCAGGAAGGGGGCGCTACTCCGGCAGGATACGGAACTATACTAACGGGAACGGGTACCGGCTTTGATATTACCACAACATTACCTTCTATGAAATTTTTTGATCCTACTCTCGGCGCATCCGGCAATTGGGTAGGCATCAGCAATACTGCTGCACAATTGAATGATAAGAGAGGGTATATGGTTTTTGTTCGGGGCGACAGAACAGTAAATACATTGGCATCTGCACCCAACCCTACCAACCTGCGTTCTAAAGGAATTTTATACCAGCCATCAGATCCACCGCCGGTAACCAATGTACTCGCAGGCAAACCTGCTACAGTGGGCAATCCTTATGCCTCTGCTATCGACCTGGAATACCTGAAAGACAATGGCCTGATGGTTAACCTTAACAATGATGCAGTAGTTTGGGACCCTTTACTTTTCGGTTCTTTCGGACTCGGAGGTTATCAAACCTTATCAGCGGCTAATAATTATGAACCAACAGCTGGTGGTACAAGCTTCTATCCAACAGGCGTTCCAGCTCCGCATATTCAGAGTGGTCAGGCTTTCTTTGTTCAGTCGGCCGGACCAGCAGGATCCATTTCTTTCACCGAAGCTTCCAAAGTCAGCGCCAACAGGCTGGTGAACAGGTTTACCAACAGACCTGCAGACAAACAATTCTTCAGGGCAAGGCTGTTTACCAATACAGGCATGATTGCAGATGGAAATGCGGCTGTGTTTTCTATAAACTACCGTAATCGGATAGACGCAGATGATGCCTTTAAACTACCCAACAGCGGTGAAAACTTTTTCATCAGTCGTCATAACAAACAACTCTCTGTAGAATCAAGGAGCAGGGTTCAGCAAACAGACACCATTTTCTACCAGTTAACTAACCTGCGCAAGCAACCCTATAAATTCCGTTTTGAACCGGTTCGAATGAACGACGGCAGACTGGAAGCTATCCTGGTAGATCAATACCTGCACACACAAACAACGATTGCATTGAATGATAGTACACTGGTGAATTTTACCGTGAACAACGATCCGGCATCAGCCAATGATCGTTTCTATGTGATCTTCAGGAAAAGAAACCGCCAGCCATTATTCATTACAGAAATTTCAGCGCATAGAAATGACGATTTGTCGAAACAGGTTCTTTGGAAAGTAACCAACGAATCTATGGTTGAACAATACAGTATAGAAAGAAGTTTCAATGGGAATAATTTTGAAACCATTGCAACCGAAACAGGTGTAACCAATAATGAGGTAATAGCTTTGTACCGTTTCACCGATAAAGAGAAGAATGATAAAACAGTTTATTACAGGATTAAAGCGATTCAAACCGACGGACAAATTATCTACAGTGATATTGCAGCAGTAAAATCTCCCATCGCAACAGTTGGCATCTACCCGAACCCGGTAGTAGACAATATTATCAGGCTTCAGTTTTCAGGAATGCCGGCTGGTTCATACGATTGCAAAATCCTGAACCAGAATGGTCAGGAAATATTCCAAACCGAAATCCAGGTTTCCGCAAATGAAAGCAAAAACCAGGTTCGATTAACAACTGATCTGCCTGCCGGTACTTATTTCCTCAGGCTCAGCCATTCATCTGAAAAAACACAGACATTAAAATTTACCGTAAATAAATAATCGGTCCGGCTTTGTTTGTTTGCATTATTAATGGCAAATTTGCGCATGCAATTCACCAGAAAAGACCTCAGCAACGAACAGTTGATAGCGCTGTACAAAGGAATTCTTTTTCCCCGCATGATCGAAGATAAAATGCTGGTATTGCTCCGGCAGGGAAGAATATCCAAGTGGTTCAGCGGTATTGGCCAGGAAGCTATTGCTGTGGGTGCTACCATGGCGCTTGATTCAGATGAATGGGTGATGCCCCTGCACAGGAACCTTGGTGTATTTACCAGCCGCAACATGCCCCTGAGCAAACTCTTCAAACAATGGCAGGGAAACAAAGATGGTTACAGTAAAGGCCGGGAAAGAAGTTTTCACTTTGGCAATAAGGAACACCATATCTGCGGAATGATTTCACATCTTGGTCCGCAACTCGCCATTGCCGATGGCGTAGCACTGGCGCATAAATTACAAAAGGAATCAAAAGTTTCCATGGCCTTTACAGGTGATGGAGGTACGAGTGAGGGAGATTTCCATGAAGCGTTGAATACCGCTGCTGTTTGGGATCTGCCGGTCATCTTCATCATCGAAAACAACGGATACGGCCTCAGCACACCTACCAGCGAACAATACCGCTGCAAAAGCCTGGTAGATAAAGCGGTTGGTTACGGTATCGAAGCTGTTCAGATTGATGGCAATAATATTCTAACCGTATACGACACCATCAAAGGTGTTCGGGAGTATTGCATTAAAAATCAGAAACCATACCTGATCGAATGCATGACATTCCGCATGCGTGGCCATGAAGAAGCCAGTGGTGTAAAATATGTTCCCAAGCATTTGTTTGAAGAATGGGAGAAAAAAGACCCGGTTAAAAATTTCGAAGAATGGCTGAAGGAAGAAAAAGTACTTACTGCAGAAGATATTGAATCTATCAGGGCTGCCACCAGAACCCATATAGAAGAAGAACTTAAAATTGGTTTTGAATCTGCCCCCATTGTTCCGGATACGGAAGAAGAGTTGTCCGACGTTTATGCGTCGAGGTTAGTAGCACCCGAACTGGTTATTGATAACAGTGAACAGGACCAGGTAAGCGGTGCGGGTGTACAATCGGAAAAAAAATTCATCAATGCGATCAGTGATGCACTGGATATGTCATTGCAGAAGCATCCGAACCTGGTACTGATGGGTCAGGATATAGCAGAGTATGGCGGTGCCTTTAAAGTAACAGAGGGTTTTGTAGAACGTTATGGCAAAGGTCGCATCCGCAATACACCTTTGTGCGAAAGCGCCATAGTGGGTACTGCACTGGGTTTGAGCCTGAAGGGGCACAAGGCCATGATGGAAATGCAGTTCGCCGATTTTGTTACCGTTGGTTTTAATCAGATCATCAACAACCTGGCAAAGATCCACTACCGGTGGGGGCAAAACGCAGATGTGGTGGTACGCATGCCAACCGGCGGCGGTGTAGGTGCAGGGCCATTTCACAGCCAGAGCAATGAAGCCTGGTTTGTACATACACCCGGATTAAAAGTGGTTTATCCTTCCACTCCCATGGATGCAAAAGGTTTGCTGATTGCAGCCATCAATGATCCCAATCCCGTGATTTATTTTGAACACAAAGCTTTGTACAGAAGCATCAGCGGACAGGTTCCTGATGCCTATTATGAAATAGAAATCGGTAAAGCCAAACATGTACAGGAAGGAGAAGATATTTCTGTGATTACTTACGGAAGCGGTGTTCACTGGGCACTTGATTATGCAGGTAAACATCCTGAACTTTCGCTCGACATAACGGATCTGCGTACACTATTACCGCTCGACTATGAAGCCATCCGGAAAGCGGTAGCCCGAACCGGTAAAGTACTCGTGTTGCATGAAGACACGCTAACCGGAGGTATCGGTGGAGAAGTAGCCGCCTGGATCGCTGAACATTGTTTCAGTTTACTGGATGCACCGGTAATGCGTTGCGGTAGCCTCGACTCTCCTATTCCATTTAACATTGAACTGGAAAAGAATTTTATGGCTTATTCCCGCATGGATGAAGTAATTGAAAAACTGCTGCAGTATTAGAAGAAAGTCAAAAGGAAAAGTTAAAAGTAAAAATTGGTGATGCACTTTGCTTATTACTTAAAGTGTTGTGTTATTAAAAGTATTCAACCAATGAACATATCTTAATCAGTATGTTACTGGCTTTCAAAAATCAAGGAACAAAAGTTGAGAATACAGGAGCACAAAAGTTAAATCAGGGAACCCTCCGCCATCGGGGTGTAATCGATGGCGGTGCCCTTTTTGGTTCCTTTTTGGGCAAAAAAAAGGGACATAAAGACTATTTAAACGTTATTATAAAATAGCATATGCAATAAACGGGTTATTAGCACAACACGTTATTTTATTACTTATTCTCCTCCGGAATAAATTTCATTGAAATAGAATTCACGCAGTGACGTGTATTTTTACTGGTGAATCTTTCTCCGGTAAACACATGCCCCAGGTGACCACCGCAATTGGCACAAACGATTTCTGTTCTGCTACCATCGGCATCGGGTATACGCTTTACTGCTCCGGGGATTTCATCGTCGAAGCTGGGCCATCCGCAATGAGAATCAAATTTATCTTTTGAAAGGTATAAGGGTGCATCACACCTGCGGCAGATATAAGTTCCTGCAGCTTTGTTATTGGTATATTCTCCCCTGAAAGGCATTTCTGTTCCTTTGCGCAGGATTACATATTCTTCTTCCGGAGTTAAGGGATTGTAGTTCATATTATTTTTTATCATTTACGTAAACTATATAACAACAGTCGTAAACAAAATGTTATAGTGGAGCCTTATTCGTCTTTTTTCAATGCAGGCGATACCTGGATCAGCTTCCTGAAATGATACGAAGCATTGAGAATATATTGATTGAAAATTATCTCATCGCTGAACCGGGTAAAATCATAATCAGGTCTGTACCAAACAAGAAAAGTATCCAGTTCCGGGCTTTGCAAACCGGTGATACGTTTTACAAATATTTTATTGAAACGGTAGTCGATGAACTTTTCCTGTTCCTGAATTTCCAGCCTTTGCTGAAAAGCTTTCATGCGCTTGTTGCGGCGGAAGCGGAAAATATTGATCAGTTCATTTACATCGGCACCCACCATGCCATCGGGCGAAACAGAAGTGGAAACACCCGGTTTCTGGTAATTGAAAACATCAGCATATGTCTGCCTGTTTTCTAGTGAATCTTCCTTGTGTGATTTCGAAAAAACAGTTACCTCTTTTAATACACCATACTTACTTTTAACGGGCATGCGCAGGGAAATATCGAAATGGGCCGGATCATGAATGGTTGCTACCGCAAATTTCTGGGTCGGTTTATTATTGTAATGAAAAACAAGTGAGTCGCCTTCTGAAACAGGAATACTATACCTGCCCATACTATCGGTGATGGCAAACATGCCGCCGGTACTTACGACCCGTACATTTTCTACATAATTGATCTTGCTGATATCGAAAACGGTGCCGCTCACGGTGAGCTGTGCACGAACAATGGCAGGCAGGAAAATAATAATAAGTAGAAATAATGCCCTCAAATAAAAGTTGTTTGCTGGTAATATTAAATAAGAATTCCCGACCGGCTACCGGCTGTTGATTCTTTTAACGTGGATTTTGCTTTTCCAGGTAATTTTCTATTTCAGCAGCATAATAGCGGTGTTCGAGCTGGTGAATTTTATCGGCCAGGGAATCAGGGGTATCATTTTTTTCAACTGTACAACTCGCCTGGAACAGCACTTCCCCATGATCATAGAGTTCATCCGCCAGGTGTATGGTGATGCCGCTTTGCTGTTCCTGGTTCTGTATAACAGCTTCGTGTACATGCTTACCATACATCCCTTTGCCCCCATAAGCAGGCAAAAGAGCCGGGTGAATATTCACGATTTTCCTCGGATAACTGTTGATGATAGAAGGGGGAAGCTTCCACAGAAACCCTGCCATCACGATAAAATTAATGTCCCTGTTTTTCAATTGTTCCAGGCAACCATTATCGTCATTCAGGCTCTCCCGGCCGATCACCAATGAAGGAATCCTGAACTCATCGGCAATCTGTAATACGCCTGCTGAAGGATTATTGCTTACTACCAGGCTTACCTCAATAGAAGGGTGGTGCTGAAAATATTCGATGATTTTACGGGCATTTGAACCGGCACCGCTGGCAAAAATGGCCATTCTTGTGGTATCCACTTTCGGTTTGCCCTTGAATTTCGACATGATCTTGCCGATATAATTGCGGAAGAAACTGAACTGGCCAAGCGGAATACTCACCAGTAAAACACAGAATGGCCATAGCAGGGTGATTAATATTATATAGATCAGCAGCCAGATCACTCCTTTTTCGAGCCCCGACAGCAACAGTATTTTTCTCCCAAGATAACCACAAAGGCTTCCGCCCAATGCAAATGTGGTGATTATCAGTACAAGACTCCATCCTCCGACCTTCCAGCGACGCTGTAAATTCTGAAACATGCTGCAAAAATGCGAAAACCGGCTGAACCAGACATGAATTTCCCGGAATTTATGTTGAAATAATGGTTTACAATCGTATGACAAACGTTGCACATAATATATTGGAAATCGTTGAAATACAGGCCTGGTAAGGAAAAAATTTTTTTTTAAATGTTGATATTATGTCAACATCCTGCCTTACTTTTGTACCCGAATCAGGATTTTTTTCCACATTAGCCCCGATTAACTGTATGAGTCGCTATAGAAAAATCATTAACAAAGCTTTAGCAAGTCTTCTTCTCATTGTTTCCCTTTCCGTTTCAAATACTGTTGTAGCAGCAGATGGCGAAGCGCTTTTTAAAGCGAATTGCGGGAACTGCCATAAACCGGATGCCGACTATACTGGTCCGGCTTTGAAAGGATGGAAAGACAGGATCCCTGCTGATCCTGAATGGATCTACAATTGGATTGCGAACCCGGCCAAAATGATTGCATCGGATAACTATGCAAAACAACTGGCGGATAAGTGGAAACCTACTGTAATGACGGCTTTCTCCAATCTGAAGAAAGATGAAGTGGATGCCATCATGAAATACGTTGACGACTATACGCCGCCAGCGAAAACAGAAGCTAAAGACGGAGGTCCTGCACCGGAATCAGATAACTCACTATTATTCGGAATCCTCACATTGGTACTGGCGGTTGTTGCCTTTATATTATTACAGGTAAACAGCAATCTGCGTAAACTGACTGATGAAAAAGAAGGTATCCTGCGTGGAGAACCAGTTCCATTCTACCGCAACAAAACTTACCTGATGGCAGGTATTCTGTTACTCTTTGGTATCGGTGGTTATTTTACCATTTCAGGTGCCATTGGATTGGGCAGGATGAAAAACTATCAACCGGTACAACCGATTTACTATTCTCATAAAGTACACGCCGGTGTAAACCAGATCAGCTGTCTTTACTGCCACGGAAGTGCACAGGACAGCAAGCATGCAGGTATTCCTTCAGTGAATGTTTGTATGAACTGTCACATGGCCATCAAAGAATACAAAGGCGATCCGATCGTAAGAGAAGATGGAACACCGGTAAATGGTACAGCAGAAATTCAGAAGCTGTATGCTTATGCCGGATGGAATCCTGATACCAAACAATACAATCCCGATAACAATAAAGATGGTATTCCGGATGGTGCCAAGCCAATCGAATGGGTGAAAATCCACAACCTGCCCGACCATGTTTATTTCAACCATAGCCAGCATATTAAAGTAGGTAAGCAGCAATGCCAGACCTGCCATGGTAATATCCAGGAAATGGGTGAAGTATTCCAGTTCTCTGAATTAAGTATGGGATGGTGTATCAATTGCCACCGCGAAAGCAAAGTTGATTTCTACAACAAAGAAACAGGCGAAGGCAATAAATTCTACAGCATTTATGAGAAGTTCCACAAGGACCTCAAAAATCATAAAATGGACAGTGTAACGGTAGAAAGCATTGGTGGTACCGAGTGCCAGAAATGTCACTATTAATAACTAAAAGCTTGCCGGCTGAAGGAAGGCTGTAATAAAATTGTTTCCATCGCAGCACCAGCATATTCAGCAAAACAGCATATTACCGAATTATCGAATTAACAAACTATGAGTAATAAGAAGTACTGGCAAAATTTCGGAGAACTGAATCAGACAGATGCTTTTAAGCAATCAGCCGAGAAAGAGTTTAAAGAAGAATTACTTCCTATAGAAGAGTTGTCTAATGAAGGTTTCCTCGAATCCAAAACGCCCCGCAGAGACTTCCTGAAATATCTTGGTTTCAGTACAGCAGCAGCTACATTGGCTGCCAGTTGTGAAATGCCTGTAAACAAGGCAGTACCTTATCTTCAGAAGCCAGACAATGTAATTCCGGGTGTAGCCAATTATTATGCTTCTACCTATGTGAATGGTGGTGATGCCATCAGCGTTGTGGTAAAACAAAGAGACGGCAGGCCGATAAAGATCGAAGGAAATGAACTTTCTACTTTAACCAAAGGTGGAACCAGCGCACAGGCCCAGGCTTCAGTGCTCGATCTGTATGATACCACCCGTCTTCGTCATCCATTACAGAAAGATGGCGGAAACTTTAAAGAAGTAAGCACCTTCGATGCATTTGATAACCTGGTCGCAGGCGCTATGGCCGGGATCAGCGGAAAAGCAGTGGTACTGCTCACTTCAACCATCAACTCTCCTTCTACTTTACAGATCATCAATAATTTCCTGGCAAAATATCCGGGTAGTCGTCACGTTCAGTACGATGAAGTGAGCTACAGCGGTATGTTGCTGGCCAACGAAGCCTGTTATGGAAAAAGGGCTATCCCTTCTTACCATTTCGATAAGGCACAAACCATCGTAAGCCTTGGTGCCGATTTCCTCGGTACCTGGTTAAGTCCTGTTGAATTCAGCAAACAATATGCTGAGAACAGGAAAGTAAAGAACGATAAACCAACCCTCAGCCGTCATTTCCAGTTTGAAAGCATGCTCAGCCTTACCGGTAGCAATGCCGACGACCGTTTTACCCATAAACCTTCTGAATCCGGTGCTGTTGCACTCGCCCTGCTTGCTAAATTAGGCGGTGGCGTTTCGGCACCATCATTGAATGCCGAACTTACCAAAGGCATCGACAAAGCTGCTGCTGCATTGATGGCCAGCAAAGGCGCTGCCCTGGTTGTATCTGGCAGTAACGACAGCAATGTTCAGGTAATTGTAAATGCCATCAATGAAGCCATCGGCGCCAATGGTACTACCATTAACTGGGCCGCTACATCAAACTATCGTAAAGGTGTAGACGCCGAAATGGTACAACTGGCCAACGATCTTGGTGCCGGTACTGTAGGCGCATTACTCGTATATGGCTGCAATCCTGTTTATTCCTATACTGATGGTAAAAAACTGGGAGAGGCAATTGCCAAAACACCGGTGACCGTTTCTTTCAGCGGTACCTTAGACGAAACAGCAGAACAGTGTAAATATATTATTCCATCACACCATTGGCTCGAAAGCTGGGGTGATGCAGAACCGAAAACCGGTTATGTAAGTCTGTTGCAACCATTGATCAATCCTTTGTTTAAAACAAGGGCGTTCCAGACATCCCTGATCAAATGGGCAGGTGGCGCTACTGCTGCAGCACCTGTTGCTGTTGCTGCTGCCAACGACTCAACGGTTAAAGCTCCCGTAGCTGCAGCACCTGTTGCCGCTGCAGGATCAGACTACGAAACTTTTGTAAAAAATTACTGGACCAGCAAACTCGGAAGTTCCGATTTGTGGGATAAAGCCCTGCAGGATGGTGTAATCGAAACTGCGATTGCTCCTGCTGCAGGAACATACAGTGCCGCAAAACTTGCAGAAGCTGCTTCAAAACTGGCTTCAGTAAAAGGCGGTGCTACTGAAGTAGTATTGTATCAGAAAGTATCAATGGGAACCGGTAGCCAGGCCAACAACCCATGGTTACAGGAATTACCTGATCCGGTATCTAAAGTAACCTGGGACAACTATGCAATGGTTAGTCCGGAAATGGCCAAAAAACTCGTTGGTCTTGACGTGATGAACAACCAGCGCCAGGCTGATAGTTATGAAGTAACACCGGAAAAACCGGTTATTAAAATTACTGCAAACAATAAGTCAATCGAATTACCGGTATTGATCCTGCCAGGTCTGAACAACGAAACCATTGCCATTGCAGTAGGTTACGGAAGGGCCAGTGCAGATGAAAAGAATTCAATCGATCGCATAGGTCGCTCTGCAACAGGTGCCGGTAAAAATGCTTACCCGCTTGTATCATTCGATGGCAGCAGTTTTGTTTACAATGCTGTTGCAACTGCAGAAAAAACTAATAAAGAATACCCGCTGGCACAAACACAGGTTCACGGTTCTTCAGAGAACAGACCAGTGATTTATGAAACCAGCCTGAAAGATTTTGCAGCCAATCCTGCAGCCCTGATGGCAGAAACCAAAAAAGAACTCAGTGGTTTACTGGCCGATGGCAAAACAGATTTTGTAAAAGACGGAACCATTTATCCGCATTTTGAAAAGCCGGGTGTGAAATGGGGAATGAGCATTGATCTTAACACCTGTACCGGTTGCAGCGCCTGCGTTGTAGCATGTACTGCTGAAAACAATGTGAGTGTGGTAGGTAAGATCCAGGTACAGAAAGCGCATGAAATGCACTGGCTGCGCATCGATCGTTATTTTACCGGTGATGTGAAAAATCCGGATGTGGTATTCCAGCCGATGCTTTGCCAGCATTGTGACAATGCTCCTTGCGAAAACGTTTGTCCGGTTGCTGCGACTAACCATAGCAGTGAGGGCTTAAACCAGATGACTTATAACCGTTGTATCGGTACAAGGTATTGTGCCAACAACTGTCCGTATAAAGTACGTCGTTTCAACTGGCTCGATTATACCGGAGCTGATAGTTTCGCCGACAACCAGATGCCGCTGATGGGATCAGACCTCAATGAGGTAACCGTTCAGATGAACGATGATCTTACCAGGATGGTACTGAACCCGGATGTTACTGTTCGTTCAAGAGGTGTGATTGAAAAATGTTCTTTCTGCGTTCAGCGTTTGCAGGACAGCAAGCTTGAAGCTAAAAAGAACCAGGATCCTTCCATCGTTCGCAATGTTAAAACAGCTTGTATGCAGGCTTGTCCAACCAACGCTATCAGCTTTGGTAATGTGAATGATAAAGACAGTGAAGTATCTAAAGCCAGGGCCGACAAAAACCGTAATTTCTATGTGCTGGAACAACTGCACGTATTGCCTAACGTTAGTTACCTGGCTAAGATCAGGAATACCGACAGGCATGTAGGTGTAGTAGAAGAGCATCATGCCGAAGGACATCACACAGAAAAAACAGAAAAGAAAGAAGCCGCCGGAGCCGCCCATTAAAAAAGGGCAGTAATGGAAATGGCGCTGAAGGGTGCGACGCAACAAATGATGATAGCAGCACCCAAGCCAGGAACAAAATAAAAGACTAACAGCTAGCAGCTAAATGCTTATAGCGGAAAAGCTCAAAATAATATGTCATTACTCAAATACGAATCACAACAAAGGGAACCGCTGGTAGATGGTAATAAAGATTACCACCAGGTAACGGAAGACATCATTCGCCCCATTGAGATGAAACCCAGCAGGCTCTGGTACATTGGTTTCTGGATCAGTGTTGGCCTCCTGCTTTTTGGTGCGTACAGTGTTTATCGTGAAGTAACCTACGGTATCGGCCAGTGGAACCTGAATAAAACGATTGGCTGGGGTTGGGATATCACCAACTTCGTGTGGTGGGTAGGTATCGGTCACGCGGGAACGCTGATCTCTGCGATCCTCCTGCTTTTCCGCCAGGGATGGAGAACCGGTGTGAACCGTGCGGCTGAAGCGATGACGATTTTTGCGGTAATGTGCGCTGGTCAGTTTCCGATCTGGCACATGGGTCGTGTGTGGATGGCATTCTTCGTATTACCTTATCCGAATAGTCGTGGTCCACTCTGGGTGAACTTCAACTCCCCTCTGCTCTGGGACGTATTTGCGATTTCAACTTATTTCACTGTATCATTATTGTTCTGGTATTCTGGTTTGTTGCCCGATCTGGCAACGGTGAGAGACAGGGCCAAAACCAAATTCCGCAAGATGATGTATGGTATGGCTTCTTTCGGCTGGACGGGTAGTACCAAACACTGGCAGCGTCATGAATCATTATCACTTGTACTGGCAGGTTTGAGTACACCACTCGTATTGTCTGTACACACGATCGTATCTTTTGACTTTGCCACTTCGGTAGTACCAGGCTGGCATACAACGATCTTCCCTCCATACTTCGTTGCCGGTGCGATCTTCAGTGGATTTGCTATGGTGCAAACCCTGCTGATTGTGGTAAGGAAAGTAATGGGACTGCAGGATTATATCACATTGGGTCACATCGAAGCGATGAACAAGGTTATTGTATTAACCGGCAGCATCGTTGGTTGCGCATACTTAACTGAATTGTTCATTGCCTGGTATGGTCAGAACCCATACGAGTGGTATGCATTCAGTCAGAACAGGGCGAATCTTTTCAGTCCGTATGGCTGGAGCTACTGGCTGATGATGTTCTGTAACGTGGTATCACCGCAGTTATTCTGGAGCCGCAAGCTGAGAAGGAATATTGCAGTAACCTTCTTCATGAGTATTGTAGTAAATATCGGTATGTGGTACGAGCGTTTTGTGATCATTGTTACCTCTATTTACAGAGACTTCCTGCCTTCTAGCTGGAGTACCTATTACAGCCCGACGATCTGGGAAATCGGTTTCTATCTCGGAACATTCGGATTGTTCTTTACCTGCTTCTTCCTCTTTGCAAAATACTTCCCTGTAATTGCGGTAGCTGAGATCAAGTCTATCCTCAAAACCAGTGGTGAGAATTACAAAGTGAAGATGACCGATATTGAAAAAGCGGATGCAGAACGCTTCTATCATGAAGAAGTGGCACACGCTCATTAATACTAAGTGCTTAAAAGAAATTAATAAACTAATAGCTAATAACTGTTAGCTCAAAGCTTAAAAATATGGCTGGAGGAATTAAAAAATTTGTGGTTGGTTCTTTCGATGATGAGAAAGTACTGTTCCCTGCTGTGAAAAATGTTCGCAAAGCAGGTTACAAAATTCACGATGTGTATACGCCGTTTCCGGTTCACGGGCTTGATCATGCGATGGGCCTGAGGGAAACCAGTTTGCACACTGCCGGATTTATCTATGCCATCACCGGAACTACCACTGCGCTCACGTTCATGAGTTGGGTATTTACCAAAGACTGGCCGCTGAACATTGGTGGTAAACCACATTTCGCATTGCCGGCATGGATTCCCATCACGTTTGAGCTTACGGTACTTTTCTCTGCAGTAGGGATGGTACTTACTTTCTGCTACCTCTGCCAGTTATCGCCGTTTGTGAAAAAGCATCATTTTCATCCACGTGCTACCGATGATCTTTTTGTAATGGCCATTGAGTGTACCGATAAAACCAATGATGCTGAAGTACAGAGTTTCCTCGAAAGAGCAGGTGCGAAAGAAATCAATGTGCAGATGGCTGAAACAGGATGGTGGATCGGCAGGTACGACAGGGAACAGAAACTGTACCGTGACGAAAAAGGTTATTAATAGACCTGAACTGAAATAAACAATACCAAAAAAGAGCTTTACAGATAATGAAAAAAATAGCAACAATATCAGCACTGGGTTTGGCAATGTGTATTGCATTCGTTGGTTGCGACAACAAACGTAAGCCTGGTAAAATATATATGCCCGATATGGCATACAGCAGGGGCTATGAAACCTATGCACTGAGAGACTCCAATAAGTTTACGATGGATATTGCTGCAAAAGGCGGCGAAAGGATTTTTTACAACAACAATCCGGTAGAAGGTACAATCAAGAGAGGAGAACTGTTCCCGTATACTTTACCAAATGATAGCAATGGTTACAGGATGAGTGCTGCGGTACCTAATCCCATTCAGTCGATGACGGAAGCTGAAATGAAAGAATCACAAAGATTGTTCAACATCAATTGCGCAATCTGCCATGGAGAAAAAGGTGCAGGTAATGGTCCGATTGCTACTTCAGGTAAAATTGGTGGTATAGCCAATCTTACCCTGGATATGTATGTAGCGATGACCGATGGTACCATGTTTCATTCCATCACTTATGGAAGAAACCTGATGGGCAGCTATGCATCACAGTTAGACAGGAAACAACGCTGGATGATTGTTAAATACATCCGTACCCTGCAACCGAAACCAGCTGCAACAACACCTGCCGCTGCTACTACGCCGGCACCTGCTGCAACAGATACAGCGGCTGCAAAGAAAATTTAAAACAGGAAAAGCAATAAAATAATTAAAAGCCGATCATGAAAATGCAGTAACTGCAAACCATCATCAGGCATTTACAAAAAATAAAGTTTATTTAGATGAACCATCAATTTGAATTACCGGGCAGCTATAAAAAGTGGACATGGGGACTGATCGTAGCAGGTGTACTTGCCTTGCTGTACGGTTTTATCATGTTTCACCCGTTTGCACCTGCAGGTCATGGTCATGGAGGAGAGCATAGCAGCAGTACCCGTTTCTGGGCTGTATTGTTGCAAAACAGCGTTTATTGGTTACTGGTTGTGAATGCTTCGATGTTCTTCATCTGTGTAACCACCATGGCGATGGGTGGATGGCAGGTAGCATTGCGCAGGGTTCCGGAAGCAATTTCAAGCGTGGTTCCGATTCTTGGTGTCATTACATTTTTAATTCTCATGGCCATCGTTTGGGGCGGTCGCACCGATATTTATCACTGGCTCGATAAAGAAGCGGTTGCCAATGATCATATCCTGAATGGTAAAAAAGGATTTCTTAACCCGGTATTCTTTACTATATGGTCGGCTGTTACAATTTTACTCTGGTGGCTGCTGGGTCGCAAAATGCGCAGCATGAGTCTGGAGTCTGATAAAAATGGCCAGATGGATTATGAAACCGGTAAAAAATGGATCTGGAAAAATACTGTTTGGGCTTCTCTCTTTACCGTGTTTTTCGGATTAACAGTGGCGTCTACTATTCCATGGTTGTGGATCATGAGTATTGATGCACACTGGTACAGTACGATGTTCAGCTGGTATACTTTCGCCAGTACGTTTGTATCGGGTATGTCGCTTGTTGCTTTGTACATTATCTTCCTGAAGAATCGCGGACAACTGGAATATGTTACTGAAGAGCATTTACATGACGTAGGTAAATTCATGTTTGCGTTCTCTGTATTCTGGACTTATCTCTGGTTCTCTCAGTACATGCTGATCTGGTACAGTAACCAGCCGGAAGAAACCAAATACTTTATTGAAAGAATCGGAACAGCAGAAAAAGCCGGTCCGTACAAAGGAATATTCTTCCTGAACCTGATCATCAACTTCCTCTGCCCATTGCTGATCCTGATGAAGCGCAATGTAAAAAGGAACTGGACACTCGTAACCTTCATGGCCGTGCTGATCATCTTTGGTCACTGGATCGATTTCTACCAGATGGTGATGCCAGGAACATTGGGAGATCATTACGAAATGCTGCCATTTGAATTCGGTATTGCAGCACTGTTTATTGGTATTATTATGTGGGGTGTTGGACAATACATTACAAAAAATTCACTTGTGGCAAAGAATCATCCTTTCCTCAAAGAAAGTATCATTCACCACACCTAAAGAACTTCAACAAAAGCAATATTTGTTTTTGTTAGCAGGTAAATTTGCATAAGTAAATTAGTTAAGGGCTTAATAAATATAACTTTTAAATATCCTCCAGCGGATTTTTGGCAGGACAAAATTTATAACAATGAAGGAGCTTTTTCTTGTTTTGATCGTCTTAATGATTTTCATTGTAATCTTCCAGATTGCGAAAGCAAGTGAGTATGTAAGTGTGCTCAAAGGAGAAGAAAAATCAAGAAAGCAAAACAATAAGATCAATGGATTCTTACTCATCAGTTTCCTGGTGCTTGGATTAATCGGTGCCTGGTACTGCAATGAACTGTACTTTGGAAAAACACTTTTCCCGCAGGGTTCTGCATCAGTTGAAGGAGAGGAAATTGATCGCATGCTGTACATCACCATTGCCATCACCGGTGTGGTATTCATCATTACACAGGTGCTGCTTTTCTGGTTTGCATTCAAGTACCAGGAGAAAGACGGAAAAAAAGCTTACTATTTCCCACACAATACCAAGCTCGAATTATTGTGGACGACGGTTCCTGCCATCTTCCTTACAGTGCTGGTAGTATTTGGTTTGAAGTTCTGGTTTAAAGTAACCGGTGAACCACCAAAGGATGCAATGGTAGTTGAAATTACCGGTCACCAGTTTGCCTGGGATATGCGTTATCCTGGTAAAGATGGAGTTTTGGGATTGAAGCATTATAAAAAATACAATACACCTTCAGGAAATACACTCGGCGTGGATTTTGAAGATCCTGCCAGTCATGATGACCTGCATACAACAGAAATGCACCTGCCTGTTGGCAAACCGGTTAAACTGGTGATTCATGCACAGGATGTGATTCATGACGTAGGCCTTTCTCATTTCCGTATGAAAATGGATGCGGTGCCAGGTATTCCAACAACTATGTGGTTCACACCCCAGTACACTACTGAAGAAATGAGAACAAGAACCGGCAATCCGAATTTCACTTATGAAATCAGTTGCGACCAGATGTGCGGTAAAGGCCACTTTTCAATGAGGGGTATTATCGTAGTTGAATCAGAAGCAGATTATAAAAAATGGTTGGAATCTCAAACACCGGAATACTTTACCCTGTATCCGGATAGAAATCCAAACAAACCAGCTGCTACACCTGTTGTAACAGATACAACAGCAGCATCTAAACCGCTGGCGCAATTGAAGACAAAGAATTAATAAAAGCATTTTATAATATTTTCATACTATGAGTAGCACAATTACAGCACATGAGTCAGCAATGCTTGCAGGTCATGGAGGTGAGCATCACGAACATCACCACCATGAGACGTTCATCAGCAAGTATGTGTTCAGCCAGGACCATAAAATGATTGCCAAGCAATTCCTGATCACAGGGATCATCTGGGCATTCATCGGTGGTATGTTCTCTGTGATTTTCCGTTTACAACTGGGTTATCCAAATGAAACTTTCCCATGGCTGGAAGATTTCCTGGGCCATTGGGCAAAAGGTGGAAAGCTGGACCCTGAATTTTATTATGCGCTGGTAACCATGCACGGTACCATCCTGGTATTCTTTGTACTTACGGCTGGTTTGAGCGGAACATTTGCGAACTTCCTTATTCCACTTCAGATCGGGGCAAGGGATATGGCGTCACCCATGCTGAATATGCTTAGCTACTGGTTCTTCTTCCTGGCTTCTATCATCATGATGTCTTCCCTTTTTGTGCAAACAGGACCGGCTAGTGGTGGTTGGACGATCTATCCGCCATTGAGTGCACTCGGAGACGCTTCATCAGGTAGTAAAATCGGTATGGATCTCTGGCTCGTAAGTATGGCCATGTTCATTGTATCATCTCTCCTGGGAGGTTTGAACTATATCACCACGATCCTCAACATGCGTACGAAAGGTATGAGCATGACAAGAATGCCGCTCACCGTTTGGGCTTTGTTCTTTACGGCTGTGCTGGGTGTATTGTCATTCCCTGTGTTGTTATCCGGTGCGATCCTCCTCTTGTTCGATCGCAACCTCGGTACCAGTTTCTACCTGAGTGATATCGTAGTGGCCGGTAAAATTTTACCAAACGAAGGTGGTAGTGCGATCCTGTTCCAGCACTTGTTCTGGTTCCTGGGTCACCCTGAAGTATACATCATCCTGTTGCCGGCCATGGGTATGTCGTCGGAAATATTATCCGTCAACAGCCGCAAGCCGATCTTCGGATACATGGCGATGGTGGGTTCTATGTTTGCGATCTGCATCCTTGCCTTCCTGGTATGGGCGCACCATATGTTTGTAACGGGTTTGAATCCTTTCCTCGGTTCGATCTTCGTATTGCTGACCCTGCTCATCGCGGTACCGTCGGCGATCAAAGTGTTCAACTGGCTTACCACATTGTGGAGAGGTAATATCCGGTTCACGCCTGCCATGCTTTTTGCGATTGGTTTTGTGAGCCTGTTCATCAGTGGTGGATTGACCGGTATCTTCCTGGGTAACTCTGCACTGGATATACACCTGCACGATACTTATTTTGTAATTGCTCACTTCCATATTGTAATGGGTGTGGCTTCCTTCTTCGGTATGTTTGCCGGTGTGTACCATTGGTATCCGAAGATGTTCGGGCGCTACCTGAACAATACACTGGCATATATCCACTTCTGGGTTACGATCATTGGCGCTTACCTGATTTTCTGGCCAATGCACTACGAAGGTTTAGCGGGTATGCCTCGCCGTTACTACGACTTCCAGAACTGGGAATCGTTCAAACAATTCGGCGGACTGAATGAATTCATCAGTCTTGTATCAATGATTGTATTTGCAGCACAGTTGTTGTTTGCTTTCAACTTCTTCTACAGCATCTGGAAAGGAAGAAAAGTAACCACAGCCAATCCATGGGGCGCTACCACGCTCGAATGGACTACACCTATCCGTCCTGGTCACGGAAACTGGCCCGGAGAGATTCCTGAAGTTCATCGCTGGGCTTATGACT
Source organism: Ferruginibacter sp. (assembly GCA_037045295.1). Lineage (GTDB taxonomy): Bacteria > Bacteroidota > Bacteroidia > Chitinophagales > Chitinophagaceae > Ferruginibacter. The sequence continues at coordinate 1,180,132 of JBAOHS010000005.1, read as the reverse complement.
ATTCAAAAGACGGTAAAGACTTCATCGATCAAACCACACCGGTTGGTCCAGATGAAAGCAAACACTAGAACAAGGATTTTTTGATAATTGACGATTGAATGTGAAGAAAGGATAAGAATCAATAAGGAAAGGAGAATGGAATAGCAGGGATTGATTTTTAACTTTTTGACAATATAAATGCAGGAAAATAAAACCATAACCAATTCAACATCGTTTGCATTGGCGAGTAAAGTGAAAGATTATTTTTTATTAATCAAATTCACTTTGAGTTTTATGGTAGTGTTCAGCACCGTGATCAGCTACCTGCTTGCACCCAACATCAGGTTCGACCTGTTGCAAGTTCTTTTACTTTTTACCGGCGGGATGCTGGTAACCGGATCTGCCAACGCAATCAACCAGTTGCTCGAAAAAGACACCGATGCCATGATGCAACGTACAGCCAAAAGGCCTGTTGCCAGTGGAAGAATGAGTGTGAATGAAGCCTGGGTTTTTGCAGGCATTACCGGAACAGCGGGCATCCTGATCATGTACAGTTTCAGTGCCGAAGCAGCCTGGTTAAGTCTGGCCAGTTTAATCTTATACGGTTTTATTTATACTCCGTTAAAGAAAGTAAACTCCATAGCAGTGCTGGTAGGTGCGATTCCAGGAGCCTTGCCTTGTTTGATAGGCTGGGTAGCCAGTTTCGGAGAAGGCAATGACAATAGCTGGACGGGTGGCTGGATCATGTTCGCCATTCAGTTTCTCTGGCAGTTTCCGCATTTCTGGGCCATCGCCTGGATTGCACACAAGGATTACAGCAAAGCCGGATTCAAACTGTTGCCGAGTGATAAAGGTCCAACCAGGTTCACTGCCGTGCAATCGGTTATGTACAGTGCGTTGATGATTCCAATAGGAATTCTGCCGTATATGTATCATATCAGCGGAATAACGAGTATGTGGATCGTGCTGGGATGCAACCTGTTTATGTTATATGCAAGCGTAATGCTGCTCATTAAAATGGATGCAGGCGCAGCGAGAAAAGTAATGTTCAGTTCTTATTTCTATCTGATGATTGTTTTTTTAAGTTTATATGCCGATAAGGTTAAACTTTAAAAACACGGGTAGTTAAGTTTAAATAAAATAAAACCTGTTGGATAAGGAGGCATGAGTACAGTGGAGATACAACAAAAAAATAAAATCCATCCCCATAAATTTACGTTATGGGTTGGAATCGGAAGTATTGTAATGATGTTTGCCGGTTTAACCAGTGCATACATCGTGAAAAGAAACCAGGCTAATTGGGTGACTTTTAACCTGCCCATGGCATTCTGGTACAGTACAGCGGTAATGGTTCTGAGCAGCATTACCCTGCATTTGTCGGCCAAAGCGTTTAAAGAAAGAGCTATGGCCAAATACAGGAAACTGATGGCAGTTTCACTCCTGCTCGGAGTTCTTTTTGTGGCTTTACAGGTTATTGGTTTTCTCAACCTCACCAAAGCAGGTGTTACGTTCACGGCCAGTGTATCGTACTCTTTTCTTTATGTGATCGTTGGGCTGCATGCTTTGCACGTAGTAGGAGGATTGGTTGCATTGATCGTTATGTCGATCAAAGCATTCAGCAGTAAAACCAGAACTTACAGTTTTGTACCCATCGACCTGATGTGTACATACTGGCATTTTGTAGACCTGTTATGGGTTTACCTCCTGATCTTTTTATTAATGATCAGATAAAAAACAACACTACTAACCATTTCGGTTAAACGAAGTGGAAAAAATAAAACAGATTTTTCAGATACCAGAAATTACGTTTATGTCAACAACAGCAATTCCGGCAGGAACAAAATGGTGGAACGGGGGAAGAAGCCCGTTCAATGTGAGCTATGGTAAAGTGATGATGTGGTACTTCCTGATGAGTGATGCATTTACTTTCGGCGCATTTTTGATCAGCTACGGTACCATCCGTTTCAGTGTGAACCATTGGGCTGATCCGAACCATGTGTTCAATGCTTTCCCTTTTGCAGGTCATGCCAATCTTCCACTGGCATTTGTGAGTCTGATGACATTCATCCTCATCTTCAGTTCTGTTACTATGGTACTGGCGGTGCATGAAGGTCATAAGATGAACCGCAAAGGTGTTGAGAAATATATGTTGTTAACCATTCTTGGTGGTCTGGCGTTCTTAGGTTGCCAGGCATGGGAATGGACGCATCTTATCACCGGTGATCATGCAGTACTCGTAAACGGTCAGATCGAACATTGGGGAACAACCGTTACCAAAAATCCATGGGGCCCTGAAGTGATGCACAATGGCGTTGCCGTTGCAACCCCCGGCCCGATTGCCTTTGGTGGATATTTCTTCGGTATTACTGGTTTCCACGGTTTCCACGTATTCAGTGGTGTGGTGATCAATATTGTAATGTACATCAAAACCAAACTCGGCCATTTCGACGACAGAGGTCATTATGAAATGATTGAAAAAGCAGGTTTGTACTGGCACTTTGTAGACCTGGTTTGGGTATTTGTATTCCTTTGTTTCTATCTTGTATAATCAATCATTACTACTTAATTTATTTTAATAAATAATTTTTATGTCTGCACACGAATCATCATCAGAAATTACTTTTCACCCCGACCATTCCGGCGGAACAGGCAGGATATGGAGAGTATTCTGGGTACTGTCCGCATTAACGATCATCGAACTTGCATTGGGTTATTTCCTGTATGCCAAGCATGGCCACCTCGGATATGGTGCAACCTTAACAACCAAAATTGTTATCGGTATACTTACATTGGCTAAAGCCTATTATATCGTATCAGTTTTCATGCACCTGGGTGATGAGATCAGGAACTTTATGATGACGATTGTTGTTCCTCTGGTATTGTTTGTATGGTTTATCATTGCATTCCTGGCAGATGGAAACAGCTGGAAGAACCTGCGCAATACAGATGGTGGTAGCCGCAAAGCTCCTACCGAACAACAACAGCAGGTCCCGGCAATTGAGAAAGGCGCAAAAGACTAAGAGAGATTTATATACTCAGAATTCATTTAACCATCGTTCGCCTTTTGGTAACGATGGTTTTTTTATAAACGGATTTAAACACGATCAGACACTTGAACACCAGAACCATTTTAGCATTGCTGATGGCCATCCTCCTGCCGCTTACCGGCTACTGGATGGTTAAATATTACAGCAAAGATGCTGTTCATATTCCCCGCAAGTATTTTTATGATGATGTAAGGCAGGTTGAGAAGAAGGGTAAGATTGTTTCAGATACCCTCTGGCACCAGGTAAAAAATATTTCCTTTACTAACCAGTTGGGACAAAAAGTTTCGCTGAATGATCTCAAAGGAAAAATCCTGGTGATTGATTTTTTCTTCAGCCGTTGTCCTTCAATCTGCCCCGGCCTTGCCCGCAACATGAAAAAGCTGCAGGACTCCTTTGAGAAAAATCCAGAAATCGTTCAGTTCATTTCGATATCAGTCGATCCTGAATTCGATAGTGTGCACCGCATCAGGAGATTTGCCGACAAAGTGAATGCAAACCACGATAGCTGGTGGTTTGTAACAGGCGATAAAAAAGAGATCTATGATTTTGCCTTCAACGAACTGAAAGCAAGCATCGCAGATACCAATATTGACACCGCTTTTATACATACTGAAAATTTCTTCCTGCTCGACAGCAACAGGGTGGTAAGGGGATGGTACAATGGTTTTGATACACTGAAACAGGCGCAGCTGGCGAAAGACATTCCAACGCTGATGCTGGAGAAAGACCGCAACAGGCCATCCATCCTCCGTGGATTTATTCCTTACCTGCCGGTAATTTTTATCGGCATCGGCTTAACCATTTTCCTGGTTACGTTGTTAAACAGGCGCAATAAGATAAAATCATGATGACACCTCTTCTGAAAAAAAATGATGCCAAAGCAAAGGCATTCATACTAACGGTATCGGTTATTGTATTTGTAGCCGTTGCATTTCTTACACAGATTAAACTGGATGTTAAGCTTCCCTTTGACGTTCATGTATTTGCCACTTCCAATGCCGTGATCAATTCGATGGTTGCTTTTTTGCTAATCGGCGGACTGGCATTTGTGAAACAGAAAAATTTCCAGGCACACCGTAAGCTGATGTTGGCTGCCATTATTCTTTCTGTATTTTTTCTGCTGAGTTATATCGCTCATCACCTGCTGGCCGGAGAAACCAAATTCGGCGACCTCGATCACAACGGATTGCTGAGTGAAGAAGAAAAGTCAATGGCAGGATCGATGCGCATCGTTTATTACATTATCCTGTTTACGCATATCCCACTGGCGGGTATTATATTGCCATTTATTCTGTTTACTGCTTACAGGGCATTGATCGGAGAATACGACCGGCACAAAAAGCTGGCGAGAATTACCTGGCCGATCTGGTTCTATGTAGCAGTTACGGGTGTGATTGTTTACCTGATGATCAATCCTTATTACGCTTAGGGGTAAACGAAGTTGTTGATTTTATAAACCCAGTTCAACAGAAGGATCCCAGAATTTTTTATCGAAATTTTTTACGGTGTCGTTTTCAATTACGATGCCTTCTTTTTTCAGCAACTCTTCCATTAAAGTAGGGGTGGCGAAATGATGTTTGCCGGTGAGCATACCATTGCGGTTCACCACTCTTTGTGCAGGCACTTTTGGGGTAACATGTCCGGCTGCATTCATGGCCCAGCCGACCATGCGGGCGCTGAGTTTCGTACCCAGGTAAGCAGCAATGGCACCATAGGAGGTCACCCTTCCTTTTGGAATTTGTCTTACCACCGCATACACATCTTCGAAGAAAGTATATTCTTTCACTCCTTCAACCGGAGCTTTTTTTAATCGCGGCGCTGGGGCTGCCTTTTTGCTTGCTTTCTTTTTCATGGTTTTTTATCCATCAGTTCGGTGCGGCGTGGTTCGGGAACCGCTTCATAGTCGTACGGACAATGCCTGCATCCATTACCACAGCAAAAGCCTTTGTTCAGGTGGTATTTTTCGGTCAGTACAATATAACCGTCTTCATTATAGTAATAATCTTCCCCCAGCTTTAATTGTTCATCCATCATTGTACAGTTTACAGTTGGTATACAATTTTACCCGGGAGATTGTTGTTCATTGGCTTTTAAATATTCCTGCAGTTCGGCGTCCTTGTCGGCCGGTAAAGCCGGAATCCGGAAGTTAAGGTAGAAGATTTTTTTGCTTCCGGCGATATCCAGACTTTCATAATATGTTTTGATGCCCAGCCTTGGGTCGATATCTTTTTGGGCATACACATCATCAGAAGCTTCCAGTAAATCCAGCTCGTGCCAGTTGATCACCGTTTGGGTGAAGCGGTACAGATCGGGTGAATCGGTTTTGAGGTGAATGGATCCTCCGGGTTTCAGGAACTGAAAATACAGGCGCAGGAAACGGGGATGCGTCAGTCTTTTTTTGGCTTTGGAAGTTCTTAGTTGCGGATCGGGAAAAGTGATCCAGATCTGGTCTACCTCACCGGGTGCAAAATAGTCACCGATCATTTCGATCTGTGTACGCAGAAAAGCGGCGTTGCTTAAACCATTGTTCAGCGCTTCCTTTGCACCGAGGTACATTCGGTTGCCCTTTACATCAACACCGATGAAATTCTGTTGCGAAAACATTTTCGAAAGACCTACGGTATATTCTCCACGGCCACAGGCCAGTTCAAGAATGATCGGGTGGTCATTTTTGAAAAAGCCTTTCCATTGACCCTGCATGCCTTCGGGGTATTCGAACACATTCGGAAATTCCTTGATGGCCGCAAAACGCAGTAATTTTTTTTGTCCCATGGCCGGCAAAGGTAATCAATGGCCATTTTACCTCAAAGCATATCAGGATTGCATCAGCAGTTTAAAGGTAATTGCGGCCAATAGTGCACCAGCAATGGGTCCAACCACGGTAACCCAGCTATAAGCCCAGTCGCTGCTGCCCTTTCCTTTAATCGGAAGCAGGGCATGCATGATCCTCGGGCCGAGGTCACGGGCAGGGTTGATGGCATAACCAGTGGGTCCACCCAGGCTCAAACCAATGCCGAGTACCAGTAAAGCAACGGGCAATGCATCCAGCGAACCCAGGCTATTGGAAGGTGCTGCAAGGAACAATATGCCGAATACTAATACGAAGCAGCCAATGATTTCTGATAAAAGATTCTGTCCATAATTTCTGATGGCAGGTGCATTGCAGAACACGGCGAGTTTTAAACCCGGATCATCTGTTTCGTTTAGGTGTTGCCGGTAGCTTACCCATACGAGGAATGAGCCGAGCATGGCTCCGATGAACTGAGCAGCGATATAAGTTGGCACCAGGGCCCAATCAAACTTTTCGAGTGTAGCCAGTGCAAGGGTTACAGCAGGATTCAGGTGGGCACCACTATAGGGAGCGGCAGTATATACGGCTACAAAAACAGCGATGGCCCAACCCAGGGTGATCACGATCCAACCGCCATGCTGACCTTTGGATTTATGCAGGATGGCATTGGCTACTACGCCATCGCCCAGTGTGATGAGTAATGCGGTGCCGATGATTTCGGCGATGAATGCAGTCATAGTGTTTTGGTTGTATGAGTGTGTTAAACAAAATAATCAATTATGTAATGACGTGCAAGTTTTTCAAAGTTATCTAACTGTTGCTTTTGCCATTGTTCATCTTTGTTCATGATGCCGGCCATCAGCAAAGCCACGACTGGTGCGGCTTCCACGGCAGCCTTTGCATTGAGCAGTAGGGCCCGGGTTCTCCTCGCTAGTACATCTTCTACAGTCATGGCCATTTCGGATTGAACGGCCCATACGATTTCGGCCCGGGTATAGGGAAGCTGCGGATGCATCAATGCCGACAAAGCGGGGTCTTTACTGATCAGTTCTTCGATTAAAATAGCATCACTACCGTACACGGATAAACGATTCTTGTTTTCGGCAGCATAGCCATGAATCCTGAGTTCCCGGGTGATGGATTTTTTCTTTTCCAGCTTTGCCACAAAAACAGCATTGTCTACCGCCTGTTCAGCCATGGAACGATAGGTAGTCCATTTACCACCGGTTATGGTAACCAATCCGGAATTTGATACACGGGTGATATGATCCCTCGGAAGCACCGAAGTTTTCCGGGCCTGTTTATTGCTGAGTAATGGACGCAGACCGGCATATACCGATCGTACATCACAGTAATGAATAGGTGCAGACAAATACCGGTTGATATGGCTGATGATGAAATCAATTTCTTCTTTACTGGCTGCTGGATCATCGGTGATTTCATCTACAGCAGTATCAGTGGTTCCGATTACAACTTTATCGTGCCAGGGAACGGCAAACAATACCCGGCCATCATCGGTTTTCGGGATGATGAAAGCATGGCTGGAAGGGAAAAATGATTTGTCAACCACAATGTGCACCCCCCTGGAAGCCTCCAGCATCGGTGCAGCACCGGGTTCATCGAGTTGCAATACCTGGTCGGTAAATACGCCTGTGGCATTGATGGTAACGCTGGCCCGTATGCGAAAATGCTCACCGGTGAGTGAATCGGTTATCTCAGCGCCGGTAATTTTATTGTTTTCTTTTATGAATTGATTGAGGCTGCAGTAATTGAGTAAAGTAGCGCCATATGCTGCAGCAGTGGCTGCCAGGTTGATAGCAAGCCTGCTATCATCGAACTGACCATCGTGGTACAATACGCCGCCTTTCAGCGAAGCATGACTGAAGTTGGGTAAACTGTCTGCCGTTTTTTTAGAGGATAATATTTTCGTTTTGCCCAATTGCAAAGAACCGGCGAGCAGGTCATAAATTTTCAATCCGATTCCATAATACCATTTGCGGTAATGGGCAAACACCGGTAATACAAAGCCGAGGTTATGACAAACATGCGGGGCATTTTTCAGAAGCAGTCCACGTTCCCTTAAGGATTCCTTCACCAGTTTAAGATTGCCCTGTTCGAGGTAACGTACGCCGCCATGAATGAGTTTGGTAGAACGGCTGGAAGTGGCATGTGCGAAATCCTTTTTTTCAATGAGCAGGGTACGGTAGCCCCGGGAAGCCGCATCCACTGCGGCACCCAGTCCGGTTGCCCCACCACCGATGATGAGGATATCCCAGTGATCGGTTTGGGTTAACTGTTGAAGCATGGCTTCCCTGTTCATACAAAAACGTATTGATATTTCGTTTATGCGATAATGTTAGTGATCGCTGTCATCGGCCCAGTAGCGTGCTGCATTTACCGCTCGTTTCCATTGCCGGGTGAGCAGGGCTCGTTGATCAGCCGCCATAGTAGACTCGAAACGCTGGTTCACCTGCCATTGTGTTTCAATGCTGGCCAGGTCTTTCCAGTAGCCTACAGCCAGACCGGCCAGAAATGCAGCACCGGATGCTGTCGTTTCTGTAATAACGGGCCTCACCACACTGGTATTGAGTACATCGCTCTGAAACTGCATGAGCATATTGTTGGTTGTGGCACCGCCATCCACCCTCAACTCACGGATAGGGATACCCGCATCTGCTTCCATGGCTTTGAGTACATCCATCACCTGGTAAGCGATGCTTTCGAGCGAAGCCCGGGCAATATGTGCATCGGTGGAACCACGGGTTAGTCCGCAGATCATTCCACGGGCATGCTGGTTCCAGTAGGGTGCACCCAATCCTGCAAAAGCCGGAACGATGTACACGCCTTCGTTGCCTGAAACAGTAGCAGCCAGTTTTTCCACTTCTGCAGAAGACTTGATGATGCCCAGGCTATCCCGCAGCCATTGCACCACGGCTCCTGCAATGAACACACTTCCTTCGAGTGCATAAGTCATTTGTCCGTTGATCTTCCAGGCGATGGTGCTGAGCAGGTTGTTGGAAGAGAACACAGGTTGATGACCGGTATTCATCAGCATGAAACAACCGGTGCCATAAGTATTCTTCACCATGCCGGGCTGAGTACACATTTGTCCGAACAGCGCCGCCTGCTGATCACCCGCCATGCCTGCAATGGGAATTTTGCTGGCCGACAATACCTGTTGGGTATAACCATACACTTCACTGCTGCTCTTTACCTCGGGCAGTAAAGATGCTGGAATATCAAAGAGCCGGAGCAGTTCTTCATCCCACTGGCCGGTATGAATATTGAGCAACATGGTACGGGAAGCATTGGAAACATCCGTCGCATGTACTTCACCGTTAGTAAGCTTCCAGAGCAGCCAGCAATCGACCGTGCCGAAGCAGAGTTCATTGCGGGCAGCTTTTTCTCTGGCGCCGGGTACATGGTCGAGAATCCAGCGGATTTTGGAAGCCGAGAAATAGGCATCGATGACCAGACCGGTTTTCTGTCGGATCATATCGGCATATCCTTGTTGAATCAACTGATCGCAATAGGAGGCCGTGCGCCTGTCCTGCCACACGATGGCATTGTAAATGGGCTGACCGGATTGTTTATCCCATACGATGGTGGTTTCCCGCTGGTTGGTGATGCCGATGGCGGCGATATTGGCGGCGGTTAAACCGGCTTTCACGATGGATTCTGCGGCTACGCCATACTGTGAGCTCCAGATTTCGTTGGGGTCGTGTTCAACCCATCCGGGTTGGGGAAAGTACTGGGTGAATTCCTTTTGCGCCACAGAGATGATGGATCCCTGCTGGTCGAAGAGGATGGCCCGGGAACTGGTAGTGCCCTGGTCGAGCGAGAGGATGTATTGCTGCATGCCGGTTGGTTTTACCGAATATAAAATAATTTTGGGCAATGGGAGTAAGCATATTCCATGAATAAGCTTCGTTCCTTAAATTATAGATGAGATTTTTGAAATCAGTTTTGTACCATTTTTGCTTGCCCAAAAAGGTACCCAAAGGGCCCCGAAATCGATATACAGCCCGATTTCGGGAATAGCTCGACCAATTGTCGAAAGGCATGGTAGTACCGTGTTGGAGATGCGGTTAGTCTTCCATCCAATCGGTGCGTTCACCATGTATCAGGTGGCCTACTACATCGAAAGGTGAAAATGTGTCCGCCTCATTGCTCCTGACCCAGGCTTCGCTTATGCCTTGCAGTAAGTGTGTAAGCACAACGGGTGTACGTTCCAATATTTCGAGTGAACGGTTAATAATCGTATTGCATGAATACATATTTGCTAAAAAATTACCGATAAATGCTGTGCAGGTTTAAAAAGATTGGATGAGCGGCAGTTGACCTGTTAGCTTTATGGATTCCTATGGAAGCAAACAAAATCAGTAGTTTTAAGGTTCAGCGATCACCTAAAAATACTGTTATGAGAAAATTCATCAACCCTCTGTGTTTAATGATAGCCCTCCTGTTTACCGGTATGGTGGTTTTTACATCCTGTGAACAACAAGCAAACAGCTGATCCTGCAAAGGAGAAAGCTGCTATAGCGAGTCTGCTCGATTCATTCAATATCGCAGCGGCTAAAGCCGATTACAATAAGTATTTTGGTTATTATGCGAGAGGATGCCGTGTTCATGGGAACGGATGCTACCGAGCGCTGGACCAAGCCTGAATTCATGAAATGGGCCAAACCCTTTTTCGATCGCGGCAAGGCCTGGGATTTTACGGCAGTGAAAAGAGAAATCTTTCTTGATGGTACCGGCAATATGGCCTGGTTCGATGAACTGCTGAGTACACAGATGAAACTCTGCCGTGGTTCGGGTGTACTGGTAAAACAAGGAGGCAACTGGAAGATCAGTCAGTATGTATTATCGGCCACCGTACCCAATACCATTCTGGATACTGTTGTGGTAATGAAAACAGCGGAGGAGGATTCGTTGTTGAGGGTAATAAAAAAATAGTATAGTAGTCAATTGGCACTAGTCTTTCGTTTCAGCGAATCACTGGTGTCAGATAAACTCATGGTCCTCGACCCTGGCAAAAGACTTCAATTTCAAAAAGACAAAATTTGTGTAATGTTGGTGTGCCAGAAGCCTATATACTAAACAGATCAAAGAGATTAAAAAAATATTTTTTTAACAAGAAACAAAATACCACTAATGATAATTATGCCTTCGCCAACAATTATTAGCATTGATTCTCTTTGAGAACGTTGTCGCCACCTTACCATGTGAGGTTATTTCTTAACGTTAAATTTAGCACACGCATCTTCCCATGCCTTTAGGGCATCCTCAAAGAGCCGTTTACTAGTAGAAATTCCACCGGTATTATTGGCCTCCAGTACTTTTGTATACTTATCCAGCTTCTTTTGCATATCAGTTCTGAGCTTATCAATTTTATCTTGTGTCATATTTCTTGGTTTAAGGATTACCCTTTACAGATGCAGCTATAATAGCATGAAACGTTTTAGAAGCCTGTTCCGGTGATCTTAATTTAACTGCTTTTGCCATGATGCAAATTTAGTAACTTTACAAAAGGAAATCCCCACAATAGTTCACCTAATGAGAGGTAATATCATTGCGGGGTTTACAATACATACATTGGTATTGTTATTTCGATAGACAAAATTTAGAGGTAGTTGAACTACCTCTTTTTACTTATTAATTTTCTTTCTCCAAGCTGTTGAACTTGTATTCGTACCTGGTACACGTTCTATTTTACCAGCTTTTTCCATTTCTCTGAAAATCCCTTTCATTCGAAAATCCGTTTTAGTATTTGTTATTTCACGAGCCTTGCCATTTTTAATTGTTGGGGTTTTCTCCAAATATTCCATAATAGTATCAACCGCTGATGCTAAAGGCTCATGGTTAATAATAACTAAAAAGTAATTTTCGTTTTCTATAAATGTTGGGTTTTTTAAACCTAAATCTCTCATTTTAGCAAAAGCGGTATTCAAACCCTGCCCCAACGTCCTTATTCGGAGGATTGGGAAATTTGTTGATTATGCGAACCAGTGCGCCATTTCTTGCGAATCTTTCATCAAGAATGTTTTTTATCGTAATGTGGGCAGGTAGTTTACCCGGGCTTTGTACTTCAATCCTGTTGTCAAAAATTCTAATATGAATATCGTCTTTAATGCTATAGTCTCTATGCAATACGGCATTGGTTAATATTTCATGCAATGTTTCATGTGGGTAATTTGTTTTTTCTATCCCTCCGCCATGGTTCGTGGCACACGAAACATAAAAATTAATACTTGATTTGTCCAGGCTTAGAAGGGGTCGAACCTTTATCAATAAAATTTGAAACTAATTAGAGATGTAAATGTTTCGTGTGCCACGAACCATGGCATTAAATTAAAAACCCTCACAGCAAAAGCCGCAAGGGTTTAAAAAAATAGAAAAACCTGCTGTAGGGCTTGTGAGACTGGATTTATCCAGGCTTAGAAGGGTTCGAACCTTCATCAATTAAATTGTAGATTAATAAAGATGTAAATGTTTCGTGTGCCACGAACCATGGCGAAAATTAAAAACCCTCACAGCAAAAGCCGCAAGGGTTTAAAAAAATAGAAAAACCTGCTGTAGGGCTTGTGAGACTGGATTTATCCAGGCTTAGAAGGGTTTGAACCTTTATAAATAAAATTGGGGGTTATTAAATGTATATTGTATGGTTCGTGAGGCACGAACCATGGCGAAAATTAAAAACCCTCACAGCAAAAGCTGCAAGGGTTTAAAAAAATAGAAAAACCTGCTGTAGGGGAAGGGTTCGAACCTTCACGAGGCAGTTAGCTATTGCACAAATTTGTAGAGGAAGCGATCCTCAACCTACTGGTGGTCAACCCCAGTCGGTCCGCACGTCTGCGGATCGGCGTTATGCAATGTTTGTCCTGTGATCCTCACCCCCGAGACAAGAGGGCATGTCTGCCAAAAAATTTCATCACCCCACAATGTTTACGATATTTACATATCGTTTAAGAACTTTGATAAGTCAAAACTAAAGAAATCAATTTTATTTTAAAAATATTTCAATAAAAATTTTGTAAATATAGAAATAATTCAAATATTTGTGTTTTATATTGAATATTGACAAAAATCAAATCAAAAAATGGCAGCGAAATTGAATCTTGACAAACTGGATCTCCAAATCATCCATGCCATGATGGAAAATGCAGAGATATCTTACGCCGAATTGGGTAAAAAACTCTTTGTCAGCGGCGGTACCATTCACGTACGCATCAAAAAGCTTCAGGAGTTTAACATCGTCAAAGGTACCCGTTTAAATGTAGACCTCAAACTCCTGGGCTACGATATCACCGCATTCGTGGGCATCTACCTCGAAAAAAGTTCACTCTACGATACCGTTGCCAAAGACCTGATGAAGATCCCAGAGATCATCCGCCTCAACTATATCACCGGTAATTACAGCATGTTCATCGAAGTGGTTTGTAAAGACATCACTCAACTGCGCAATGTATTGCACGATGAATTGCAGAAAATCAAGGGCATCGAACGCACGGAAACCTTTATTTCTTTGGAAGAAGGTTTCAGCCGCAATGTGCCCGTAGCACCGGCCGAATAATCAGTTCATCTTTACGTCTACGGCATCCCGTAAGCCATTGCCGAGTAAATTAAAAGACAGCACCAGCAGCATAATCGCTATGCCGGGAATCAAGGCCTGCAGTGGATTGTCGGTGATGATGAAATGATAGTTCTCTTTCATCATCAGTCCCCAGCTCGGTTGCGGTGGTTGTACCCCGATGCCTAAAAAGCTGAGTCCCGATTCAAGCATAATCGCCGTTGCAAAGTTGCCCGCAGCAATTACCAGGAGCGGACCCAGAATATTGGGCAGTATATGCCGGAGAATAATCCTTGCATTAGAAAATCCCATCACTTTCGCCGCCTGAATATATTCGAGCTCAAGGATCGTCAGCACCTGCCCACGCACGAGCCTGGCTACACTCACCCACATAGTCAGACCAACGGCAATGAATATCTGCCAGAACCCTTTGCCCGCCGCAAAGCTGATCGCAAACACCAGTAACAAAGTCGGAATGCTCCAGGTAACATTGATGAACCAGGAGATGATTGCGTCTACCCGACCACGGTAGTAACCTGCCAGTGCGCCTAATAAAGTACCGAGCAGCAAGGAAATGAATACAGCTACAAATCCCACGGATAAACTCACCCTCGTGCCAATGATGAGCCGGCTCAGTATATCCCGACCAAAAGAATCGGTGCCCAGCCAGAATGTTCTTTTTTCAAAATGATCGTTTAAAGATGCCGGTTGGTTGCGGGTGATTTCGTTGATCGAATAAACCTGTAATACAGCAGTGTCTTCATCAATCAGTTTCTGCACAGCAACAGAATCGCCAACAACTTTATAGGAACGAATGGGAAGGTATTTGCTATTCGCTGGTTTTCCTGCGTACATGCGTTGCAGTAAGTTTGTGGTTTTGGATTCACCCGCCGGTAGTTTCAGGAAGAGTTGCTGATAGCCTGGCTTGCGGGCCTGTATCTCTACCGTTTGAAGATCGGCATAGGGTGTATGATCGGGCGCCAGTACGTAAGCGAATACTGCTACCAGCAAAGCCAGCCCAATAAAGAACAGGGCCGCCATCGCCCAGTAATTTTTTTTCAACCGGCGCCAGGTTTCCCTGCTGTATGAAAAGGATTGATGCATTGCCCGCTGAAGTTACATTGCTATTTTTATTTTACTGTTCTGTCTTTCCACTGATAACGCCCGGCCTTGCCCAGGAAGCCGGCTATAACGGTGTACAAAATATGCAGTGGTTGCATGAACGGAAACCAGATTAATCGCTGCAAGTTGTTTGAAGAAACACGCCACCGGCCAGAGAAAAAACAATTCGATGATTGTTTTGAAAAGGAGCAAACATAAAAAAGCAGTGCAGGCAGACATTGCACAACCAGCAATCATGATTGGCTCACAATCAAACAATGAATAGATGCCAAGGGTTAAAAGCAGCAGGTTAAAAAGATAGACCAATCCTAAAACCGGCATCAGGCTGCGGTCCTCGTATTGTCCGCTTTTGCTGGCCCAACGGATGCGTTGCTGAAAAAAAGCAGCCACTGTACTCACTGGTCTGGTTTGTACAATGATGCGCTCATCCCGCAAGTAGCGGATTTTACCGGGAAATGCTTTTTTGATTTTGTGCATCAGCAGCATATCATCACCACTGGCAATATGATCTACACCACGAAATCCTTCCACTGCTTCAAAACTTTTCCGGGTATAGGCGAGGTTGGCACCATTGCACATGCTGTGTAAGTTTTGCTCAACAGCTGCACCGGTGATGCCCTGCAGGGTCATGAAATCGAGCGACTGAAATATTTCTATCAGCTTCTTTGCGGGAGCAATATTCACCGGCATGACGATCATTTCGGGTTGCTCCTGCATATAACAGCGAGCAATGGTTTCGAGCCATTGAGGTCCCATCGTACAATCAGCATCCGTGTTAACCAACAGTGATCCACTGCACAAACCAATGGCCGTTTCGATGGCTTTCTTTTTATAGGAATTGATGCTTGTTCCGCCGAGATGATCTTTGAGACTGACCAATTTGATCTCGTACTTACTGCCATACAACTCATAAAAGTTGTGAACAATGGTAGCTGTTCCATCGGTGGAATGATCATCCACCACGATTATCTCGAATGATTCGGGTGGATAGGTTTGGGCCACCAATGCTTTTAATAATCCGGGTAAATGCCCTGCCTCATTCCTGGCCGGGATGATCACCGATATCCGGGGTAAACTGGCTGCAAGCGGCTGACTGGTGCTGCCGATACCGGTTGTTTTACTCCAGCCATAGCGGTAATACAACAGCAGTAAGGCATAGAGCAGGAAAACAACGGCCGTAAAGTAAATGACAAAAAGCAGCATAATGGTATACCGTACAAGTGTGCGACGCAACGATGGCGATGAATGCACCCGGCCCGGGACACAAAAATAATTTTTTGAAAACTGAAATGAATGTTTATCTTTATATAGTTGTTTAAACAACTATATGCCAAACAACCAATTTAAGAAAAGCGAGTTATACAGTTTTATCACGGGCAAGGCCAGCACGGCGATTGCCCGGCGCATGCAAAAGAATTTCAAGCAGAGCGGCATCGACATCACCATTGAACAATGGAGTGTGTTGTATCACCTGTGGAAGAGCGACGGGATGAGTCAGCAGGCTTTGTGCGAAGCAACCTTTCGCGACAAACCGAGCATCACCCGTCTGGTCGACAACCTGGAAAAACTCAAACTGGTGAACAGGGTGGCGAGTAAAGACGATCGAAGAATCAACATGATCTACCTCACGCCTGAAGCCCAGGATCTGCAGGAGCGATCGATGGAAGTGGCGAGCCAAACGCTCAACGAAGCGCTGGAAGGTGTAACGCATGGTCAGGTGGAAATTGCCAAGGAAGTGTTGCAGAAAGTGTATGAAAACCTGAAGTAATATCCGTGTTAATCAACAGGAAAGATAATATTAATCATCATAAAATTTACCCCATATGAGTACCTCCACACCTGTAGCAAATCTGCTGAAAGGCGGCGAATGGCTGATCAGGGAAAGCAATGCCCCTGAAACTTTTACACCCGAAGATTTTAATGAAGAGCAGCACATGGTGAAAGAGATGTGCCTGCAGTTTTTACAGGCGGAAGTGATGCCTGTGGTAGACAGGATTGATAAAATGGAACAGGGCCTGATGCCTTCGCTGATGGACAAAGCCGGCGGTCAGGGTTTGCTGGGCGCTTCGATTCCCGAAGACCTGGGCGGACTGGGCAAGGACTTTATCACGTCTACCCTTGTGAATGAAGGATTGGGTGGCGGATTTTCTTTCAGCGTTGCTGTTGCGGCGCATACCGGTATCGGCACCTTACCGATTTTGTATTTCGGAACGGAAGAACAGAAGAAAAAATACATTCCTAAACTGGCAACAGGTGAATGGAAGGGTGCATACGGACTAACGGAGCCGAATAGTGGCAGCGATGCCCTCGGTGCCAAAACTTCAGCGGTTTTATCTGCTGATGGAAAACATTACCTGCTCAATGGACAGAAATGCTGGATCACCAATGGTGGTTTTGCAGATGTATATACAGTATTTGCTAAGATCGATGGTGATAAGTTTACTGCGTTTATCGTTGAACGTGGTATGGAAGGATTTACTCAAGGTCCGGAAGAACACAAGATGGGGATCAAAGGATCGTCAACGGTTCAGCTTTACTTCCAGGATTGCAAAGTGCCGGTAGAAAATGTGCTGGGTGAAATCGGCAAGGGACATATCATTGCCTTCAACATCCTCAACATCGGTCGTTTGAAACTCTGTGCTGCTGCATTGGGCGGCGCCAAGATGGCCCTGAGTTCCACCGTTGAATATGCCAAAACCCGGGAACAATTTAAAACAGCGATTGCCAATTTCGGTGCGATCAAACACAAGCTTGCTGAAATGGCAGTGCGTATATGGGTTTCCGAAAGTGCCTTGTACAGAACCGCCAAATGGATTGATGATAAAGAAACAGAAATGGCAGCTGCCGGTAAACCTTTCAATGAATCATTGCTGGGCGCTGCTGAAGAATATGCCATCGAATGTGCGATGCTGAAAGTAGACGGCAGTGAGGTACTCGATTTCGTGGTGGATGAAGGCGTGCAGGTGCATGGCGGTAATGGTTTCAGTGATGAATACATGATCAGCCGGGCTTACCGCGATAGTCGCATCAACCGCATTTATGAAGGAACGAATGAAATCAACCGCCTCTTAACGGTAGACATGATGCTGAAGCGTGCCATGAAAGGAAAGCTCGACCTGATGACGCCTGCGATGGCGGTTTCAAAAGAACTGATGAGCATCCCCGATTTCGGTAGCGAAGATGAAACAGCATTTGCTGCTGAAAAGAAAGCGGTACTCAACATGAAGAAATCCATCCTGATGGTAGCTGGTGCTGCGGTGCAGAAACTGATGATGAAGCTGCAGGATGAACAGGAAATATTAATGAATATTGCCGATATGGCGATTCTTACTTTCAATGCTGAAAGTGCCTTGCTGCGGGTGATCAAGCAAACAGAAAAAGAAGGAGAAGCTGCAACAACTTTACAAACAGCGATGATGCGTTGTTACATGAACGATGCGATCGACCAGGTGAACAAAGCCGGTAGAGAAGCATTGAATGCTTTTGCCAGCGGTGATGAACAGCGTATGATGCTGCTCGGACTGAAACGCTTTACCAAAGCGGCTCCGTTCAACAGCAAGGAAGCACGCAGGAGTATTGCCGACAAGCTGATTGCTGATGGTCGCTATGCTTTCTGATATCAGCTATTCTAATAAGTAATACATTCCGTTCCATGCAGGAAACAGAACTGGACTTACTGAAAAAATTCTGCGATTCCATTCTTCCCCTCAATGCGGAAGAATGGAATGCTTTTGCCGCCGGTTGGCAAACGGTAACGGTTAAACGAAAAACAGTACTCACTGTAGCCGGTGAAACAGAACGTTACCTGTATTTTGTGATCGAGGGTGTACAAAGGGCTTTTTACCTCGGTGATGATAACCGCGAAGCCACGATTGTATTTACCTATCCGCATTCTTTCAGCGGTGTGGCCGATAGTTTTCTTACCCAAACGCCTTCCGCTTATTTTCTCGAAACCATTACGGCCAGTCATCTCCTGCGCACCGATCATGCAAGGATTGCTGCATTGCAACAACAGTACCCTGCCATTGCATCGATGATTTTCAAAGCCACTGCTTTTGCATTGAAGGGCGCACTGGAACGTCATATCGAACTGCAGTGTTTTTCAAATGAAGAAAAGTTCAGGGTGTTGTTGAAAAGGAGTCCGCACATATTACAGATCGTTCCGCATAAATACCTTGCCAGTTACCTGGGCATTGATCCTACCAATTTCAGTAAACTCATGAATTCGGTTAAGCTTTGAAGAAAATCATGGTATTTACCAAGAATCTTTTCCTCCGCTGTTGTGAATTTTGACTTCTAAAATTTATAGCATGAAAACATTCAACAGCGAAGTCCTCATCGAACAATTACTGGATGATACCCGTGAACTCATCCTGGAAGCACACCGGCTAAAAGAATATGACCCAGCGATTCTGGAAAAAATTCCCGCTCCCGGAAAATGGAGTGTAGCCCAGGTGCTCGAACACCTGAATATTTATGCCCGGTTTTATATGAAAGCCATCGGCGAACAATTACACCAGCACAGAACAAAACCGGAATATTTATTTAAACCGGGCTGGCTGGGTAATTATTTTACAAAGCTGATGGAGCCGCCAAAAGACAACCGGCAACCTAAAAAAATGAAAGCGCCCGCCAATGCCATTCCACAATCGAATCCATCGGCAACAGAAATGCTCACAGAATTTTTAATGCAGCAGCACCATTTGCTCAACCTGCTGGAAATTTCAAAGCATGCCAGTCTCTCAGGCATCCGTGTTCCCATATCCATCAACAGGTTCATCCGTTTAAAGCTCGGGGATACTTTCAGGTTTTACCTTGCCCATGAGAAAAGACATTTTGTGCAAATTGAGAATGTACTCAACAGTGATAAAATTACACGGATGATAGAGCAAAAGCAGTTGTTATAGCAGATAATATTTTGATTTATCCTAACCTGTTTTTATCTTTCTGATTAACATCTTCAAAACGACACTAAAACATTCTATTCATCAGGAAAATGCTTCCTGTAAACTCAAATTTTTTATGAAAAAAGCATTGTTCATGCTCATCATTCCGGCAATGATGACGGCCTGTTCGGAAACAGCTAAAAAGGAAGTAGCAACCGATAAGCCAGCCGATAAAGCTGCTTTAACCGATCCGGAACTGATTGCCCGGGGCAAATACCTGGTATCAATTACCGGTTGCCACGATTGCCATTCTCCTAAAGTGATGACACCCGAAGGTCCGGTTCCGGATACGAGCCGACTATTATCGGGTCATCCATCTGATATGCCCGTTGCGCCTTATGATACTGCTACCAGCAAGAACTGGGTGCTGTTCAATATGATGAATACTGCTATCAAAGGTCCATGGGGTATTTCTTTTGCAGCCAACCTCACACCCGATGACCATGGAATCGGCAACTGGTCGGAAGAACATTTCTCCACTGCGATGCGGGAAGGTTTTTACAAAGGGATCCGGGGTGGAAGGAAACTGTTGCCACCGATGCCCTGGCAAACTTATTCGGTGATGAAGGATGAAGATGTGCATGCAATATTTGCTTACCTGAAAAGTCTGAAACCCATTGCCAATAAGGTTCCTGCGCCGGTGCCACCGGGATCATAAAATTATAATGAATCATGAGAAGGTCGGGTTTCCCGGCCTTTTTTGTTGCAATACACCAGTTATTCACAGTGCAGAAACTGTTGATTACTGCAGCGGCGTCTGGCGTTAATTTTGCGCCGATCTGCGCCGGCTGACACGGATTAATAACGGTAACAAGTAAACGAAATTGAACGGCGCAGGAAAAATCAATTCATTATGCCAATACAAAGAGACACACAGATAGAAGGTACTTTTAACGGACAAATCTGTTATAAATCCAGGGGCAAGTACCTGGTGCGTGCAAAAGGAAATACAGGCCGCCAGGCGATGGAAGCGAAAATTCAGGCCGGAATCCTGGGGAAAGCCTCGGCTATTTCAGCCCGTTTGCGCAAATCATTTGCGTCATTGTTGCCCGATCCGGGAAACCGTCAGCTGATGTACAAACTGAACAGGGTATTACAACACTGGTTGCGTACCAATCC
Organism: Ferruginibacter sp.; assembly: GCA_037045295.1. Classification (GTDB taxonomy): domain Bacteria; phylum Bacteroidota; class Bacteroidia; order Chitinophagales; family Chitinophagaceae; genus Ferruginibacter. The sequence continues at coordinate 1,159,558 of JBAOHS010000005.1, read as the reverse complement.
AATCGAAAATACAGCCAGGCTCAATGAAATATCTTTTCTGAACGGATTTACCTTCAATGAAGCCAATCCGCTCGGCGCTATGTTTTATACCACTATGCCGGTTTATCGTTCAGAAGACGGACAGCTCCGCCTGCAGATACCTGCATTCGATTCGCCCAACCCGGTAGCACCATTGCCTTTTTCAGGATACATACATATCCGTGTAAATGTAGCCAGTTGCAATTTGTCGAACACCGATGATGTACAACAGTATGCCACCGAACTCAGGATCGATTACAATGGTACACCGGTACCGGCACAGTTGATTGAACTGCCATTACAAACAAAGCAGGGATACCTCACAGTGGTTGCTGTTTCGGTAAATGATATGGCAGCCGGTATCACCGGTTCCCTCTGGAATTAAACCGCTGCTTATATTTTTACAGCCGTGCCGGTAGCAACTACCATCAGCATGCTGGCATTTCCACCAACGGTTTCAAAATCGAGATCGATGCCCACTACGGCATTGGCATTCATTTGCTGTGCCTTCTGGGTAAGCTCCTGCAGTGCATTCTGACGGGCTTCTTCGATCACCCTTTCATAGGTACCGCTTCTTCCGCCTACGATATCACGGATGCCGGCAAACAAATCCTTGAAAATGTTGGCACCGATGATGGCTTCTGCGGTTACAATACCGAGGTACTGCTGGATGGGTTTCCCTTCAATGGTGGGTGTGGTTGTAAGTAACATGGTTGATTATTTTCAGCTAATGTACGAAGGAGCAGCACAGCAATGAATAACATTTATATGTGGTTTATAAATTCATGAAGCTGAATTAATTTCACCGGATGAAAAGAAGCATCCTCCTTTTTGCAGCTTTTATCATCGCTGCTAACGGTATGGCACAGCCGAAGAAACCCAGGGCACGTGACCTGGGCATTCCATTTAACGGTAAAACCGGAAAGTACAATGCCATCACCGATGTATCGGGAGTGCTGGTAGGGTATAAAACCATTGTACTCGATTCCAATAGAACAGCTACCGGTAAAGGTCCGGTTCGCACAGGCGTTACTGTTATACTACCGAAAAATAAAACGAATGACCCGGTACCGGCTGCCTGGTTCAGTTTGAACGGCGATGGCGAAATGACCGGACTGGCTTCCATAGAGGATTATGGTTTCAATTACGGCGCCATCGGCATTACCAATACCAATAGTGTTGGAGTAGTGCATGATGCGATTGGTGAATGGAATATCCGGCATTTTGCAACGGGAGATATGATTGATTTTTCTTTCGGTTTACCGGTGGTGGGCGAAACCTGGGATGGAATGCTCAATGATATCCAGGGTTTGCATGTTACCAAACAACATGTATTTGATGCGCTCGACAGTGCTCAATCGGGTTATGTAGCCGAAGGAAATGTAGGTGGAGGAACGGGCATGGCTTTGTATGGTTTCAAAGGTGGTAATGGTACTTCATCCCGACTGATAAAAATTGACACTACTGAATATACGGTTGCCGTATTCATGCAGGCGAATTTTGGCGGAAGAAATGAATTGACGATTGCGGGTGTTCCGGTAGGAAAAGAAATCGAAGGATTCAAACCGGTGTGGAACAATCCCAAAAAGAAAGATGGTTCTGTGATCATCATCATCGCCACCGATGCACCCCTGCTTCCTTCACAACTGAAGCTGGTGGCCAAAAGAGCTTCAATGGGTCTTGCCCGGACGGGCAGTATAGCTCACAATGGTTCAGGTGATATTTTCCTGGCATTCAGTACACAGGCGCCCGCTTACAATGCTTCAGGCATGATGCAGCAATGGAATGTATTGTCGAAAGAAGCACTGGATAAAATTTATGAAGCTACCATCGAAGCCACGGAAGAATCCGTGATCAATGCACTCGTTGCGGCTGAAACCATGAAGGGCATTAATGACAATATATTTTATGCCATTCCGCATGATCAGGTGATTAAGTTGCTGAAGAAATACAACCGGTATACTCCATAATTTATTGGTCAGACTATTTTAATTGAGTTGCTGTTTTAATCAGCAGCTCACTCCGCCTATTCCACAGCTCACTCTTTTCTGCTTTTGTTTGCTGATGCCATGCCCGAATCTTGCAGGGTAATTATTTGTCATCACTAAAACAATTGCCATGAAAATCAGAATTCATCAAATCGCACTGGTATTATTAATGCTGAACTTCAGTCGTGTTCAGGCCCAGGCTCCGGAAGGTTATGTAGCCGGAAGCATCAAAACTGCCAATGGAAATATACAGAATGGATTTATTAAAGAAAGCATCCGCAAGAAGGGCAATATCACCTTTTATGAAAATGCCGGTAGCAAGAAAAAGGTATACGATGCAACAGAACTGGAAAGTTGCCGCATCGATACTGTTCAGTACAAATGTATCAGCGGTGATTTCTTCAGAATTATTTGCACAGGTAAAATGGACTTCCTTCAGAAAGCCAGCAATGCTTCCGGTAAGCTGAGTTACAACGGAACAGAACCGATCATCAGCAGCGGAACACCAGGAAAGGCGGGAGATTATTTTATTTATTCGGGACAGCAACTGGTTCAGGTAGAAAAAAATTCCATTCCCGGAATCATGAATCAGCAGTTGAGCAACTGTGCAGCCGCTGTAGAAAAAGCAAAATCCATCGGCAACGACATAGCGGCCTTCTCTTCGGTGGTTACTATCTATAATGAATACACGAAATAATTTTTTTATGAAATTTCTATGGTTGAATTTAATATTTGGTTTGCTGATGCAGGCAGCCAATGCACAAACGGGTAATCTTACCCAAACCATAAAGGGTAATATCATCGATGATCAGTCGGGCAGCATATTAACCGGTGCCACCATACAGCTCGAAATAAACGGCACAGCCCTGATGGGTATCAGCGATAGCACCGGCTGGTTCAGGTTAAAGGATGTGCCCATCGGAAGAAGGAATATCAAAGTGTCGATGTCGGGTTATGAACCGGTGTACATCAGCAATATTGAAGTAACCTCCTCCAAGGAAGTTGTGCTGGAAATAAAACTGAAAGAAAAAATTCAGAAGCTCAATGAGCTGGTATTGAAATCGGGCAAATCAAAATCCAAAGCCATCAACGAAGCGGCTTTGGTGAGTGCCCGACAGTTAAGCATAGACGAAGCATTCCGTTATTCAGGTACCCGTAATGACCCGAGCCGAATGGCACAGAATTTCGCCGGTGTAAGTGGATCGAACGATGCCCGCAATGATATTGTAGTGAGGGGTAATTCACCGGCCGGGGTTTTGTGGCGGATGGATGGAATTGATATTCCCAACCCGAATCACTTCAGCACACTGGGTTCAACCGGCGGTCCGGTAAGCATTCTCAACATCAATACGTTGAAAAATTCAGATTTTCTAACCAGTGCTTTTCCGGCACAGTATGGCAATGCACTGGCAGGCGTGTTTGACCTCCGCTTACGCAATGGCAATACCGATAAAAGAGAGTTCACCGGACAAATGGGATTCAATGGTTTTGAATTTGCAGCCGAAGGTCCCTTCAGTAAAAAAAGCAAAGCTTCATTCCTCATTGATTACCGGTATTCAATGGTGGCTGCTTTGCAAAAAATCGGATTGAAATTCGGTACAGGTTCGGCCACACCTTATTACCAGGATCTTACTTTTAAATTCAACCTGCCAACCCGTAAAGCGGGCACCTTCTCTCTATTTGGATTGGGTGGCGAAAGCCATATTCATTTTTCTCCTGAAAGTCAGGATGATGATAACCTCTATGCCTCCAATGATGGAACCGTTCGTGACAGGAATTTCAAATCACTTACCGGAGTGATCGGTTTAACACACCAGTATTTTTACAACAGCAACACTTCTTCCAGAACTACTTTTGCCGTATCTGGATTTTCTTCAAAGTACAATGAAGATATTGGGGAAGCCAATAAAGACAACAAGCTTGCCTTTTATCGTAAAAGCGATCAGCTGAAATATGCGATCAATACCAACTTCAATAAAAAAATAAATGCCCGTAACCAGTTTACGGCCGGCATTACCGCCGATATCTTCAACCTGAAATTAAAACAGGATTATATCAAAGATGGAGATTCTGTGCTGAGCAACCTGCTCAACAGCAACGAAAATGCATTGTTGTTAAGGGGTTTTGTGAGTCTGGGCCATCGTTTCAACGACCGGTTGATCAGTAATCTGGGGGTGTATTACCAGGAACTAACCCTGAACCATACCCGAAGTATTGAACCACGTTGGAATATCAGGTATCAGGTGAAGAACAATCAGTCGCTTTCCCTTGGAGCAGGCCTGCATAGCCAGTTACAGCCAATGGAAGTTTATTTTTACCAGAGCCGCAATGCTGCGGGGCAATCGGTATTAACGAACAAAGAACTGGATATGGTTAAAAGTGCGCATGCCGTACTGGGATACGATATCAGCATCAGTCGTTTTTTCCGATTGAAAACAGAAGTGTACACACAGTACATTTACAATGCTGCTGTTGAAAGCACTGCGTCTTCCTTCAGTATGCTCAATACGGGCAGTGATTTTGGTTTCCCCGACAAAACGAACCTGGTGAATAACGGTAAGGGATATAACTACGGTGTAGAGATAACGGCCGAAAGATTCCTGCACAAAGGGATGTATTACTTACTGACGGTTTCCCTGTTTGAATCAAAATATCGTGGCAGTGATAAAGTTTGGCGCAATACAGCATTCAACAGTAATTATGTGATTAACCTTTTGGGTGGAAAAGAATTCAGTCTGAATAAGAAAACCAGTTTCGGTATCGATACAAAACTTACCGTTACCGGTGGACAGCGTTATACACCTTTTGATGCCAGTGCATCAGAAGCTGCGGGTTATGTAATTTATAAAGAGAATGAGGCGTTCAGTAACCGCAATGAAACCTATATCCGCTGGGATCTGAAATTCTCTTATACCCGCAATCTGAAAAAAGTGACACAGAAATGGTACATTGATCTGCAGAACTTAACAGCAAGAGAAAATATTTATATCCGCACCTTCAATCCGAAAACCGGCGTTGAAGGTAGGATCAACCAGATTGGTTTCTTCCCGAACATCAATTACCAGATCACTTTTTAAAACAATGAGTGGGTTTTTATACAAAGCGCAGGAAATAGTTTTATTTTTAAGTGAAGGATTAATATGAAAAAAGCCAGCCGTTTTATTGGTTTCGACGACCGTTTCATCGCTGTCAGTGATGATCCCGTTAACGGCTTTGCTCATACCCCTTGTTTTTTTTGGAAGGCGATTTGGCCGGCCACCTTATTTCACCTGGCAGGTATATGTTACTACGCTGATAACAACTACGCTTATCTGGATCGGCAACCGTTACATCATGGTGTGGGCCAGAAAAAAATATCCGCATTTTGAACAAACCCGCAAGAGGCTACTGGTACAGTCGGTCATCATGTTTTTTTATACCCTGCTCGCCACCAACAGCATGCACTTCCTGTTGAAAGATTTCTGTGGGCTACTCACGCCAACCGATCGGAACATCCTGCTGGTTGATCTTTTGTTCAGCGGTAATGCAGCTGCGCTTTTTTGTTCCCTCACGGCTATTGCGATTTATGAAGGCATCTATTTCATGAAGCAGCTGCGTTATTCAGTGGAGGAAAAAGAAAACCTGAAAAGAGAAAGCCTCAAAGCGCAACTGGATGCATTGAAAACACAGGTGAATCCGCATTTCCTTTTCAACAACCTGAATACTTTGAGTTCGCTGATAACAGAGAATACGCAGCATGCTCAGGATTTTGTTCAGCAACTGGCAAAAGTATACCGGCATATCCTTGAAGTAAAAGATGAGAAAAGCATCATGCTGAAAGACGAACTGGATGTATTGCAGGCGTATACTTTTTTACTCAAAACCAGGTTTGGCGAGAATCTGCTGGTAGACATCGATATACCCAAAGAGAAAATGCAGAAAAGAATCGTGCCGCTTTCTTTGCAATTACTGATGGAAAATGCGATCAAGCACAATATAGTTTCTGCGGATAAACCCTTACAGATCGAAGTGTTTGCTGAGAATGGCAGCCTGGTGGTAAAAAACAATCTCCAGATGAAGAAGCAGTTGAATGAATCTACCGGAATCGGATTGGAGAATATCCGTAACCGTTATAAATTGCTCAGCGATAAAGAAGTTAGGGTCACAGAAACTAGTTCAAATTTTACTGTTTCTATTCCTTTAATTGAAAATTAAATGAAAGTATTCATTATAGAAGACGAAGCTCCTGCAGCACGCCGGTTATTGAGGATGCTGGAAAATCTGAAGGAAGGAATAGAAGTGGTACACAAGGCCGATAGTGTTGAGTCGGCAGTAAACTACCTGCAATCTTCTCCTGCGCCCGACCTGGTGTTCATGGATATTCAGCTCGCCGATGGCATCAGTTTCGATATTTTTGAGCAGGTTCGTGTAACCGCACCCGTTATATTTACTACAGCATTTGACCAGTACACCCTCAAAGCGTTTAAAGTCAACAGCATCGATTACCTCTTAAAGCCAATCGATGAGAAAGACCTGCAGCAGGCCATTGAGAAGTATCATACACTGCACCCGAAACAGGAGATCGATTTTTCTGAGAAAATGCGGCAACTCATCCAGGAGATGAACAATACCCGCTATCGGGAACGACTCCTGATCAAAAGAGGCCAGCAGTTAAGCTATATAAAAACGGATCAGACAGCTTATTGTTATGCTGATGGAAAACTGTGTTTTGCCGTTGATTTTTCGGGCAGCAGGTTTTTACTCGAAAGCAACCTGGGTCAGCTTGAAGAACAACTGGAACCAAAGAAATTCTTCCGCATCAATCGTCACCTTTTACTGCATATAGAAGCCATCAAAAAAGTACACCAACATCTGGGTGGCCGGTTGAAAGTAGAAACCTCTTTTGCCATACCTGTTGAAACGATTGTGAGTCGTGAGCGGGTGAATGGATTCAAAGAATGGCTGGGCCGTTGATTAATCTAGGTTCTCTTTTTTACCATAACTTTTAAACCATCTGTGCTAATTTTATGGCTATGATGGAATTCTTTCGGCGTCGTTATATTCATTTTGTACTGATCAGTTTTTGTTTTTTTTGCATTCAGCAATCAGAAGCTCAAACGGGCAATTCTCCTTTTATCAAACTCACTGAACCTTTAAAAGAGAACAACACGGTTGGCAGCTCCAGGCAATTTATCATCGGCAGTACCTGCAAGGATTGCAGTTTGCTTATTGCCGGTGAGAAAGTAAAAGTGTATGCCACCGGGGCATTTGCCTTTGAATTAAATCTCCGTGAGGGTGATACGGCATTCACTATTGTTGCGATTTCCGCATCTGGAAAATCAACCTCCAAAAGATTGTTTTATACTTTTCGTGCACCCAAACCTGCAGAACCTGTGAAGGAACCGGGCATTGAAAGAATCCAGACATTTCCTGAAGGAGATTTATTGCTTCAACCCGGCGACCAGGTGCAGTTCAGGGTGAAAGCATATCCCGGCTGTACGGTGACTGCTTTGAATAATACCAGTCTGTATGAACTGCCGGTTAATAGCAGTAATGGTATGCCCGGTATTTACCAGGGAGTATATACGGTTAGTTCAACAGATAGTTTTCAGCACATTAAGATGCCCATAACGTTAACGGATAGCAGCGGAAAAAAATACAGTAAGGAAACAACCAATTATTTTTCCGTGATGTCGCCCCTGGCTTCGGATATGGCCATTACCAAAGGACGTCTGGCCCATCTTGAATATGGATTGGGTGATGACAGGCTGGGCGGAGCTAAAAGTAGGCTATATCGATAGCCTGATACCGCTTAAAATTACCGGCAAGGTTGGAGAGCATTACCGGGTGCAACTGGCGCCGTCAAGAACGGCCTATATTCCCGACGAACATGTAACGTTGATGCCTAAAGGCAGTTTTGGCGGCAGCTCCCTTACCGGTAAATGGAGGGTTTATGGTGATTCGGTATATGACTATGTGAGTGTACAGTTGTTTGCTCGGTTGCCTTACCAGTCTTTCCAGGAAACCGATCCATCGAGAATTGTTGTGGATGTATTCGGTGCTACCAACAATACCAACTGGATTGATCAGCTTGAATCGGTAAAGGAAATAAAAAATGTTACCTATGAACAGGTAGCCGATGGTATTTACCGGATTGTCATCTACCTGAAGCATCGTCAGCATTGGGGTCATTCCATTTATTACAATGGCAATAATCTGGTGATCAGGGTTAAACAGCAGCCAAAAGATTTATCAATCGGGAAACTGGTAATAGCCGTAGATGCCGGCCATGGTGGAAAGAATACCGGAGCAGGTGGACCAACAGGAGTCGCGGAAAAAAATATTACCCTTGCTCTTTCATTGAAAATTCAGCAAATATTGCAGGCGAAAGGCAGCAAGGTGATCATGACAAGAACAAAAGAGGAATTTTTCGACAACAAGGAACGCATTCTTTTTTACCGGGATAGTTTACCGGATCTGTTGCTGAGCATACACCTCAACTCTGCTTTCGATCCGATCAGGGCCGGCGGTACCTCTGTGTTTTACCGTTATCCCGGCTTCCGTCCACTGAGCCATGCCATATACAAACGCATGCTGGAACTGGGTTTGAGAGAATATGGTAATAACGGCTCATTTAATTTTATGTTGAATAGTCCGACCGAATACCCCAACGCCCTCATCGAAACCCTTTTCCTCAGCAACCCTGAAGAAGAAATGAAAATACTGGATGAGGATTTTCAGCAGAAGATGGCCGAGAAAATTGTTTCCGGTGTGGAAGATTTTCTGAAAGCAGTAAAAGATTGATCAACCCTTTAACTTCGATTATTATTAACCGTTAGTTACATCAGCTTCATGATCATCGGTTGAACCAGCCAGCAGAATAGGGTAATGAGAATGATGCAGATGATGTTCAGCACAAAGCCGGTTTTCACCATGTCTTTCATCTTTATATAACCACTGGCAAATACGATGGCATTGGGCGGTGTTCCCATCGGCAGCATGCTGGCACAGCTGGCGCCAAGGGTCATTGGAATCCCCAGCAGTAATGGATCAATCTTCAAGGCCACTGCAACTGCAGTAATTACGGGAGCCATCACAATTACCTGAGCAACATTGCTCATTACTTCACTAAGGAAAACTGAAATCGTGGTTACTACCAGGATCATCACAAAAACATTTCCGGTTGAATAGGAAGCGATGTATTTACCCAACTCGTCCATCAGCTTCACATCTTCCAATGCTTTCGCCAATGCAATTCCACCGCCGAATAGTAATAAAATACCCCAGGCCATTTTCGTTGTATCGGTCCATTCGAGTAGCCGGGCTTCTTTTTCTTCTCCTTTTTTTCCGGCAGGTACAATGAATAAACTGATGGCACCGGCCATGGCAATAATCGTGTCATCAAGTACCAATACATTTTGTAAACTGTTGAGCAGGTCCTTGAATATCCAGCAGAAAACAGTGATGATAAAAACGATGGATACCCTTTTTTCGGGAACAGATATTTTACCCAGCTTGCTGAGTTCTGATTTTATATACAGCTTTCCTTCATTGCTTTGTTTGATGCCATTGGGGTAAAGCCATTTGACCAATACCCAATAGAGCATAAATAACAGTATGACGGTAAGCGGAGTGAATACAATCATCCAATCGGTAAATCCGATGGAGTAATTAAATTTCTCATGAATATAATTGCTGTAAGCCACATTGGGTGGTGTGCCGATGATAGTGCCCAGTGCAAAGTTGGAAGCATAGGCAATCGACAACATGAGTACGAGGGAAAAATTTTTCATGTTGTTGCCAGGATTGTTGTTCTGTCCGATTACATGAATCACCGACATGGCAATCGGGTACATCATCATGGTGGTTGCTGTATTGCTGAGCCACATACTCAGGAATCCGGTAGCAATGATAAAGCCGAGGATGATCCTGTTTCCATTGGTGCCGGTGATATTGATAATGCCTAAGGCAATTCTTTTGTGCAGTTGCCATTTTTCTATCGCGATGCCGAGGAAAAATCCACCCATGAAAAGAAACACCACCGAATCGGAATAGGATTTGGTTACTTCTTTCATTGAGCTGATATTCAGTAAAGGGAACACTATGATCGGCACCAGTGCTACAACAGGCAATGGCATGGCATCGAGCACCCACCAGCTGATCATCAGTGCAGCAATGGCCAGTACCAGTTTTGCTTTATAAGCCAGCGCCAAAGGGTTGACGAAAAATAACAACAGAAACAAAATGATACCTGTTAGTAATGCCAGTTCCTTTTTATAATCAGCAAAGATTTTTTTCATAAGCAGTTTTCAGCTGTGTACAAATTAATACAGTTTTTGCAAAGCATCCGTTTTAAAACCAACTGGTTGATCCTGAAGCTTCGTCGATCAGGTGCTACCTATATTTGCGTATTCCTGTTACAATTCTAATATCCTATATTTACGCGATGTTGCCCCCGAAAAAACGAATCTGTATTGTAGAAGATAAAGCTGATTTAAGAGAAGCCATGAATATGATGGTACAGATGAGTACTGCCTATGAACTCTGTGGAAGTTATGGCAATGCAGAAGAAGCATTGAAAAAAATTCCACCGGCAGGAGCAGATGCAGTACTGATGGATATCAATCTTCCCGGCCAGAGCGGTATACAATGTGTAACCGCCCTGAAAGCAATGTTCCCTGAAATGATGTTCCTCATGTGTACGGCCTATGAGGACAATGATAAAATCTTCGATTCACTGAAAGCAGGTGCCTGTGGTTATATATTAAAAACGGAAGGTCCGGCTAAGATCATGGAAGCACTCGATGAACTTTTTGCCGGCGGCAGCCCCATGAGCAGTAGTATTGCCCGTAAAGTGGTAGCCAGTTTTGTAAATATGGGCCAGGAAAACAGCCTGATCGAAAACCTGAGTGAAAGGGAAAGAATGGTGCTTGATTCCCTGGCAAAAGGATTGATCGGTAAAGAAGTGGCCGACTCACTGCACATCAGTACAGGAACGGTTCGTAAACATATTCAGAATATATATAAAAAACTTCAGGTAAATACCCGTGTTGAAGCTGTGAACCTTTACCTGAAACGCGGATAGTATTTCGTACGCAATACCATTACCATGAGCCGGAGCCAGATGATTGTTTATTTTTTTGAGAGCATAACTGCGTTCATGTCGGTATTTTTCTTTCTGCAATTTATCATCATCCGGCGCAAAGACCATTTGTTTTATGCGCTATTCCTGCTGGCACTTTCGGTATACTTCGTGGTGGCCTTGCCCTGGTTTTTCTTTGATGAAGCAAAGAATGAAGCCGTTGCCCATAGCTTTGATATCTTCAAGCGACCGGTACAATACCTCAGCAGTGTGTTCTATACTTTTTTTGTTATGCATTACCTGGGGTTGCAGTACAAATCACCTTATCTCTATAAGATTTTCAGGATACTAACGGCTGTTTATATTATCAGTGCTTCGCTTTGCCTGGTACTGAATTATATGAATATTAACTATGATAAAGCTTATTATATTTTCAGCAGCCTGCTTTTTCCTGTTCAGATATTTGTAGTGGCAGCCTTGTTCAGGAACCAGGTGCCGTATGCTAAATATATCATTCTAGGCAGCATCATAACGTTGCTGGGTAGCTGCTTTTCGCTGATGCTCTCTATTTATGCCAGCAATCATCCGGCGGTTTCTTTCAGCAATGTATTTACTGTATTCATACCGGTTCAGATCAGCATAACGCTGGATATATTTTTGTTTACCATTGCCCTGCAGAAAAAAATTGCCGACAATGAAAAAGCGCTCATCAGCAATGCTTTTCAACGTCAACAGGCAATTATGCTCGAAAGGGAACGCATCATTGCCGACCTTCATGATGATGTAGGTGGTGGTATCAGCAGCATCCGCATGATGAGCGACCTGATGGCACAGCAGGATTCGGCAGCACAGCAGGGTGGCTTTCCACAGAAAATTTCACAAACAGCCAGGGAGATTGCTCAACGAATGAATACCATCATCTGGAGCCTCAATGAAGAAAATGATACATTGGGAAATCTTGCAGAATATGTACGGCAATATGGCTTATCCTATTTCGAAAATTCCGGTATACAATTTAATTTCAAAGGAACAGAACCCGTTTCTGCATCCATGCAACTTACCGGTGTTCAAAGGAAGAATCTTTTCCTGGTGATAAAAGAATCGATGCACAATATTCTTAAGCATGCAGGTGCTACTGCTGTTACGGTGGAAATTTCAGTGAATAACAACCGTTTAAGCATCCTTATTCATGACAATGGTCGGGGTATCCCATCAGATTCAACGGAGGGCAATCATTTCGGTAATGGCTTAAAGAATATGACCAAACGAATGACCGAAATCAACGGAACCATTCAGATTAATAATGCTGCCGGAACAAAGATTACACTGGAAACTACTCTCCGGTAGGCGATACGCCACTTTAGTTGCTTTGTACAATTTCCTTCATTTAACTTCGCAGGTAAATTTATTCATATGGGAAATTTAGTGCAGGAATTTAACGACTACCGTTCAAGGATGAACGAAGTTATTCTGGGTAAAGAAAACCTGGTAATAAAACGACTATGGAACCTCGATACCAATACCTATGCAGAAGGAGCGCTGGATGTTAAAACCAAGGAATTGCTTGGTCTGGTAGCCAGTATGGTATTGCGCTGCGACGACTGCATCAAATACCACCTGGGTAAAGCCCATGAACTGGCGGTTACCACCGAACAGGTTTATGAGGTTTTTGCCGTGGCCAATATTGTGGGGGGAACGATTGTGATACCCCATACCCGCCGGGCCGCTGAATACTGGGAGGAGCTGCAGGAAAATTCGGGTTCCTGATGAAAGTCAGGCCAATTTTCACTTCACCTCATGGCCTATTTAATCCAATATTTCTTAACTTTAGAAAAACTTAGGTAACCAATATGAGTGATACAACCACCCTTACAGCAAAAGATTTTGCCACCGACCAGGAAGTGCGCTGGTGCCCCGGTTGCGGAGATTATTCCATCCTGGCACAGGTGCAGAAAATCATGCCTACACTGGGCATTCCACGGGAAAATATTGTGATCATTTCCGGGATCGGCTGCAGCAGTCGGTTCCCTTATTATATGAATACCTATGGTATGCACAGCATCCACGGAAGGGCCACTGCGGTAGCAAGTGGACTGAAAGCGTCCCGCCCCGATCTGAGTGTTTGGATAGTTACCGGAGATGGAGATGGACTCAGTATCGGTGGTAACCACACCATTCACCTGCTGAGAAGGAATTTTGATGTGAACATATTGCTTTTCAATAACCAGATTTACGGCTTAACCAAAGGACAATATTCTCCAACATCGGAAGAACATAAAGTAACCAAGAGTACTCCTTTCGGCAGCATTGATCATCCGTTTAATCCACTGGCGCTGGCCATGGGTGCAGATGCGAGTTTTATTGCCCGCAGTATGGACAGGGATCCGAAACATTTACAATCCATGCTCCTCCGTTCACAACAACACAAAGGATCTTCCTTCCTCGAAATTTACCAGAACTGCAATATTTTCAACGACGGTGCTTTCGAAATATTTACTGAAAAAAGTACCAAGGCCGAAGAAGCACTGTTCCTCGAACAGGGACAGCCACTTGTTTTTGGTGCCGCACAGAATAAAGGAATCAAGCTGGATGGATTCAGGCCTGTAGTGGTGGAACTCGGTGAAGGCGTTAGCAAGGATGATCTCTGGGTACATGATGAAAGAGATTTTTACAAAGCGCAGATCCTCATCCGCATGTTTGATGATCCAACTTTACAGGGTCACCTGCCAAGGCCGTTTGGTGTTTTCTATGAAACAGAAAGAGCCTGTTATGAAGATGCTATGGCCATGCAGATTGAAGACATCATTGCACAAAAGGGCAAAGGTGATCTCGATAAACTGTTAAGGGGAAGAGAAACCTGGACGATTCAATAATTAATTTATTACCTATAAAAAAAGGGTTGCCGATCAGCAACCCTTTTTTATTTTCTACAGGTAAAGCCTGTTAAATAAAGTTTTTAGAACGAAGGTATTCGGCAATCTGTACCGCATTGGTAGCGGCGCCTTTGCGCAGGTTATCGCTTACAATCCAGCAGTTCAGCGTACGATCCTGTGTTTCATCTCTTCTGATCCTTCCAACAAATGTATCATCCTTGTCATGTGCAGTTAACGGCATGGGGTAAACGAAATTGGCCACATCGTCTTTAACCACAACACCTGGAGCGGCTGATAATATTGACTTTACTTCATCAAGGGTATAATCATTTTCAAATTCGATGTTTACCGATTCGCTGTGGCCGCCAACGGTTGGTATGCGTACACAGGTTGCCGTTACTTTGATGCTGTCGTCGCCCATGATCTTTTTGGTTTCAAGAGTCATTTTCATTTCTTCTTTCGTATAGCCGTTGTCGAGAAAGACATCAATATGTGGTATGGCATTCATGTCGATCGGATATTTATAAGCCATTTCACCGCTGATACCATTTCTTTCATTCATGAGCTGCGTTACGGCTTTAACCCCGGTTCCCGTTACACTCTGGTACGTGCTTACCACTACTCTCTTAATTTTATAACGATCATGCAGAGGTTTCAGTACCACCACCATCTGAATGGTTGAGCAATTGGGGTTGGCAATAATTTTATCAGTAGCCGTTAAGGTATGGGCATTCACTTCCGGAACAACCAGTTTTTTGTCGGGGTCCATCCTCCAGGCACTTGAATTATCAATAACAGTGATGCCTGCTGCGGCAAATTTCGGAGCCCATTCAAGAGAGGTACTTCCGCCGGCTGAAAAAATGGCCAGGGCAGGAGCGGCCGCAATGGCTGAATCCATACTTACCACTTTAAATGCTTTCCCTTTAAAGATTACTTCTTTACCTACCGATTTTTCGGAAGCAACGGGGATGAGTTCAGAAACAGGAAAATTTCTTTCTTCAAGTACCTGTAACATTTTGGTACCTACCAGCCCTGTGGCGCCTACAACTGCAACTTTCATGTATATCGATTGATTGATAAGGTTGCAAAAATATAACTTCCGAACCATACAAAAAGGATACCGCTTTGTTAAATAAAAAGGCCCTGGTTTACCTGTTTTATTTCCCTTATTGTTGAAGTGAATAAACAACGCCCGCTTTGAAGAAAATACTATCTTTAAAGACACTTTATCACGATGAGAAAAACAATACTGCTTTTACTCACAGGGCTTCTGTTACAGGCAACTTTAATGGCCCAGTTCACCGAAAACTTCAGCGATGGAGATTTTACTGCTAATCCTGCCTGGGAAGGTGGAACGACTGACTGGGTGGTGAATGCATCGCAGCAATTACAAAGCAATAATTCGGTTGTGAACAGCAGTTATTACCTGAGTACGCCCAATACCCTTGCTACGGTGGCCCAATGGGAATGTCTGGTACAGCTGAACTTTAATACTTCATCGGCCAATTATCTGGATGTTTTTCTGATCGCCTCTGCATCTGATCTAACGCAAACGGCTACCAGCGGTTATTTTGTACGATTGGGCGGAACCGACGATGAAATCAGTCTGTACCGTAAAGACGGCGCCACACTGGTAAAAATCATTGATGGTGCCGATGGCTCATTGAACCAGAGCGCCAGTACCATCAGGTTAAAAATAACAAGGAACGCAGCCAATCAATGGCAATTGAACAGAACCGTAAATGCAGCTGCACAAACCACTGAAGGTGTTGTAACGGATGCAACGTATAATAGTACTGCTTTCTTTGGCGTGTCGGTAAAACAAAGTACCGCCAGCTTTTTTCAGAAACATTTTATTGATGATATCATCGTGAGCAATTATGTTCCGGATGTAACAGCACCGGATGTGTTGTCTTATACTGTAACCGGCTCCAACTCACTCGATCTTTTGTTTAATGAGCCACTGGAAGAGATTTCTGCCGAAACCATTGCCAATTATTCGGTGAGCAATGGGATTGGCTTTCCGGCAACGGCTGTGCTGGATGCGGGGAATAACCAACTGGTGCATCTGACCTTCAGTGCAGGATTGCCCATCAGAACCAATTTAACCATCACCATTAACGGAGTTAAAGATTTGTCTGATAATGCAACGAACAACCTGGTGGTTCCTTTCGTATATTCTGTACCGTTAGCATTTGATATATTGATCGATGAGATCATGGCTGATCCGACTCCACTCAATGGATTGCCCGATGCCGAATGGATAGAATTAAGAAACAGAAGTGCATTTGAAGTTAATCTCCAGAACTGGAAGATCGGCAAGCCATCAGGATTAAGCGGTTCGATGCCATCGTATGTTTTAAAGCCCGATAGTTTTGTGATTGTTTGTACCGGTAGTGCGGTTGCGGCTTTATCTGCATTCGGGCCCGTCATTTCCGTTACTTCTTTTCCAAGCCTGAGCAATACCGGCGATCTCATTTACCTGCAGGATGCTTCAGGCAATACCATCCATACGGTGAACTATACCGATGCCTGGTATCAGAATGAACTGAAAAAAGATGGCGGATGGACTTTAGAAATGACGGATACACAAAACCCATGTGCAGGTGCTGCTAACTGGAAAGCCAGCACCGACCCATCCGGTGGAACCCCGGGAAGAAAGAACAGCAACGATGCGCCGAATGCCGATGATGCTTCACCTAAATTATTGCGTGCATACGCTCCCGATAGTGTACACATCACCCTGGTATTTGATGAGCCGCTGAATGCTGTTTCTGCTGCATTAACCACAGGCTATACAGTGAGTGATGGAATAGGTAATCCAATTACAGCAACTGCCCTTCCTCCTTTGTTTGATCGGGTTAGTCTGGAATTGGCGACAGCACTGCAACGCAACCGCATTTATACAGTTACAGTTAATGCAGTATCTGATTGTGTAAACAATGGAATCGGAACAACGAATACCGCCAGAGTTGGTTTGTACGAACATACAGACAGTCTGGATATGGTCGTGAATGAAATCCTGTTTAATCCGGCACCCACCTCTAACGACTATGTTGAAATTTATAACCGGAGTACAAAAATCCTGAACCTCCGCCAGGCATATCTCGCCAACCTGAATACATCCGGAGTAATCAGCAGCATTACACAATTGTCGGCCGAAGATTACCTTCTTTTCCCCGGAGATTTCATGGTGGCAACTGATAATGCAGCCCTGGTTAAAGCCGCCTACATTACACAGAATCCGGAGGCATTTGTAGAGATCAGTATGCCTTCCTTTAATGACGATGAAGGAAATGTGATCCTGCTCAATGAACAGGGAAATATTACAGATCAGCTTGCTTATAAAGACGACTGGCATTTTAAACTGATCAGCAATGAAGAGGGTGTATCACTGGAACGGATAGACTACAATGCGCCCACACAGCAGGAACAGAACTGGCATAGTGCAGCCAGCAGTGCAGGATATGGAACGCCTACATATAAGAACTCACAGTTCAGGGTAGACGCAGGTGTTCAGGGTGAAATAAAAACCGAACCCGAAATTGTTAGTCCGGATAACGATGGCCGCGATGATTTCGCCAGTATTGTTTACAATTTTCCCGAACCTGGTTATGTAGCCAACATCACGATTTTTGATGCCGTTGGCAGAACCGTCAGGCTACTGCAACGGAATGCATTGTGTGGTATAAAAGGTTCCTACAGATGGGATGGATTGGGAGATAAAAATCAACAACTTCCTTCGGGAATTTATATCGTTTATACAGAAGTGTTCAACCTTTCGGGCAAAACCAAAAAGTTCAAAAACACCATCGTACTTGCACGGAAACAATAAACTACTAAATTAATTTTATGCATTATAAAACAAGTCTGCTCCTTACAGGACTACTGTTAAGCACCGTCTTATCTGAAGCACAAAACAAAAAATCTATGAGTTTTCAATGGCCCGAAAATGTACCGGCACCTGTTGCAATCAAGAAGCCCACTGCCCTTATTGATCATGATGATACAAGGATAGATGATTATTACTGGATGAATGCCTATTTTAAAAAGGGCCAGGATAGTGGGATGGTGTTGTCGCATCTCAATGCAGAGAATAAGTATTATGAAACAATGATGGCTGGCACCAATTCATTTCAGGAAAAGTTATACCAGGAAATGAAAGCCCGTATCAAAGAGAAAGATGAATCAGTGCCTACATTCAGAAGAGGATATTATTATTACAGCCGCCAGGTAGAAGGCAAAGATTATTATCTCTATTGCCGGAAGAAAGGAAGTCTGGAAGCACCTGAGGAAGTACTCATGGATGTGAATGCAATGGCAGAAGGTCATGCGTATTATTCGGTAAGTGGTTTTGCCATTAGTATGGATAATAAGTTGATGGCTTATGGTGTTGATATGGTATCCCGCCGCCAGTACACGATCTACATTAAAAACCTGGAAACAGGTGAGATCTATAAAGATGCCATTCCACAAACAGAAGGCGATCCTGTTTGGGCCAACGATAATAAAACCATTTTCTATTCTGCCAAAAATCCTGTTACTCTGCTTTCAGAAAAAATCAGGAAGCATACATTGGGAACAGATCTAAATGCAGATGAAACGGTTTATGAAGAAAAAGATCCAACCAATTATATTTCGGTGGGAAAAACAAAATCGGAGCAGTATCTACTGATTACCTCCAGGGCAACTTTATCATCTGAAGTTTATATGCTGGATGCGGCGCAACCCTCCGGGAAATTCAAATCCTTTCAACCAAGGATGAAAGATGTGATTTACAGCATCGATCATGCCAATGGTCTGTTTTATATACTTACCAACAAAGAAGCCAAAAACTTCAGGGTGATGACGGCTGCTGAAACAGCTACCGGTATCGACAACTGGAAAGAACTGATTGCACATGATGATAAAGTGTTGATTCAACGGTTCGATTTGTTTAAAAATTTTCTGGCCATTGCCGAAAGAAAGAACGGACTAACACAGGTACACATCATCGATACCCGCAACAACAGTTCGCATTATCTCGCTTTTGATGAACCGGCTTATGCGGCTGGGATGGCTTACAATCCTGAGTATGATACAGAAACACTCCGTTTTAATTATACCTCGTTAACTACACCTTCCACTGTGTATGATTATAATATGGCTGATAAAACAAAGAAATTAATCAAGCAACAGGAAGTGCTGGGTACTTTCAAATCATCTGATTATGTTACCGAGCGACTTTATGCAACGGCCAAAGACGGAACAAAAATTCCACTATCTGTTGTTTACAGAAAAGGATATGTAAAAGATGGTAAAAGTCCGTTGTTGCTCTATGGTTATGGTTCTTATGGTGCCAGTATGGATGCATCATTCAGCAGTGTACGGTTGAGTTTGTTGGATAGAGGCTTTGCGTATGCCATTGCGCATATCCGTGGGGGTCAGGAGATGGGTCGTTACTGGTATGAAGATGGAAAAATGATGAAGAAGAAAAACACATTTACCGATTTTATTGATTGTGCCGAATTTCTCATCAGCAATAAATTTACTTCACCTAAACATCTTTATGCCAATGGTGGAAGTGCAGGCGGACTGCTCATGGGTGCAATTGTAAATATGCGCCCCGATCTCTGGAATGGAGTCATTGCAGCGGTGCCTTTTGTTGATGTGATAACCACGATGAGTGACCCTACTATTCCATTAACCACCAATGAATACGATGAGTGGGGAAATCCCAATAATAAGGAAAGCTATTTCTATATGAAGTCGTATTCTCCTTACGACAACGTGGAGAAAAAAGCCTATCCGAATATGCTGGTAACAACCGGGTTACACGATAGCCAGGTTCAGTATTTCGAGCCCGAGAAATGGGTGGCGAAATTGCGTGACATGAAAACAGACAATAATAAACTATTCCTCTATACGAATATGGAAGCCGGTCATGGCGGCGCTTCCGGTCGTTTCAAAGCCTTGAAAGACAGGGCGAGGGAGTTTGCATTTTTATTTGCTCTGGAAGGAATACTGCAGTAATTTAAATGCCGTATTTGTCATCAAGGATTCTGAAAATATAACAGCATATGCATTTTTCTGAAAGCAACGAAAGAAGAACTTTCACTGCTCCGCTCAATATTCCTGCAGCAGGATCTGAAGAAGAGCGCCAGGCTTTTTTTGCCCTTCAACAAAATTTCGGGAAGCAATATGAAAATATTTTTCCCGATAAGCTGGCACCCAGAACAGTAGTCATCCTGCCTTCACTCACACTTGATCAGGATATATTGTCTAAAATCAAAGGTGCTGTGCATTATGAAGAACGACTGCTTTGTTTACTGATGCTGTTAAGAATGCCCCTCACCAAAGTGATTTATGTTTCCAGTGTGCCCATCGAAGATAGTATTGTAGATTATTATTTACATCTTTTGCCCGGCATAACGAGTCAGCATGCACGAAAAAGATTGACCATGCTGAGTTGTTATGATGCTTCCACCAAATCACTCACTGAAAAGATTCTTGAAAGGCCAAGATTGATAGAACGCATCCGTCAACTGATTGCCGATCCATCATCCACTCATCTTACCTGTTATAATATCACGCCACTCGAAAAAACACTGGCGGTTCGGCTCGGCATTCCTTTGTTTGGTACCGATCCCGATAAGTTTTATGAAGGGTCCAAATCGGGTGGAAGAAAAACATTCAGAGAAAGCGGTGTTTTGCTACCGGAAGGATTTGAAGACCTGCATACCCGGGAAGACATTATCACTGCCCTTACAAAACTCAAAGAGCACAATCCGGCTATCAGGAAAGCAGTGGTTAAAATGAACGATGGATTCAGCGGCGATGGCAATGCGATGTATAAATATCCAGCTTTTGAAAATGGTGAATCTGTTCAACAGAAAATTGCCGATACGCTTAACGATCAACTCAAACCTGTTTCACACGATGTAAACCTTGAATTGTTTTTTGGGAAATTTCAATCCATGGGTGGCATTGTAGAGTCCTTTGTAGAAGGAGAAATTAAAACTTCTCCATCGGTACAATGTGTGATTACACCTGGACGACAGGTAGAAATTGCCAGTACACATGATCAGTTGCTGGGTGGTGATGACGGACAGATTTTTATCGGCGCTATTTTTCCTGCCGATGAAGCATACAATATTTCATTAGCCGAAGAAGGAAGAAAGATTGCTGATGTGCTGGTAAAAAAAGGAGCCTTGGGAAGGTTTGCGATTGATTTTATTTCAGTAAAAAAGCCCGATGGAAAATGGGATCATTATGCCATTGAGATCAACCTGCGCAAAGGAGGAACGACACACCCTTTTCTGTTATTACAGTTTTTAACCGACGGAAAGTATGATGCAGCCAATGGTGTATACATGACTGCCAGTGGTAACAAACGTTTTTATTTTGCTTCCGATAATGTGAGCAGTGATCTTTACCGTGGCATTACACCAGGAGATATGATTGACATTGCGATGTACCACGATCTGATGTATGATGGTGCCGCACAGGAAGGCGTTATGTTTCACCTGCTGGGCGCACTTTCTGAATTCGGGAAGCTGGGTTTGGTTTGTGTTGGATCAACACCGGAAAGAGCCAAAGCCTTTTATGATAAAACGCTGCGCATTCTCGAATTCGAATGCAGCTAACAGTTATGAGTATACGAAAATTAAGGTCTTAAAGAATCGCTTCCGATATTATTGATATCATCCGGATCGGGTTTGTTTTCCAGAATATATTTGATCAACAGGTAACCTCCAAATGCGCAAGCCAGTGCAAACAACAGCAGCGCAAACATGTTTTCTTTTGAAAACCCGAATATCATGATGCCAATGGTCAGTCCGGCAATTTCAAAAAACAACCAGGCCAATACCGTGATCATTTTCCATTGAAGTGGCTTCAATCCTTTGCTGATTGCGAGGTTGCCGATATGCCGGCAAACGAAGTAGAGAATGATTAAATCAAGCATGTTGATTTTTCTTATACCAGGTCGATATCGAAGTTTACCAGTTGAACAAATTCGGCCAGGCGTTCATCAATATCCTGTTTGGTGATTTCTTTCAGGCGTTCTGGTCCGAATTTTTCTACACAGAAACTGGCCATTGCACTACCTACAATGATCGCTGTTTTCATGTTTTCGAAACTGATGTCTTTTGTTTTGGCAAGGTGACCGATAAAACCACCGGCAAAAGTATCACCGGCACCGGTTGGGTCAAATACTTCTTCTAACGGTAAGGCAGGAGCGAAGAATACATGATTGCCATGGAACAACAGTGCACCATGTTCTCCTTTTTTTATGATCAGGAAGCCAGGACCCATTTCAAGGATTTTGCGGGCCGCTTTTACCAATGATACTTCTCCACTCAACTGGCGTGCTTCACCATCGTTCACCAGCAATACGTCTACTTTTTTCAGCACTTCTTTCAGGTCATCCATCGCAATGTCCATCCAGAAATTCATCGTGTCCATTACGATCAGCTTCGGCCTTTTTTTCATCTGGTTGATTACACTCATCTGAATTTTCGGCATCAGGTTACCCAGCATCAGGAATTCGCTATCCTGGTAACTGTCGGGGATAACCGGGTTGAAATCAGCCAGCACATTCAGGTCGGTAACCAGTGTATCACGGGTGTTCATATCAATATGATATTTACCACTCCAGAAAAATGATTTTTTGTCGGGCACCACTTCCACACCATCCACCTGGATGCCACGGCGTTTCAGTTCAGCCATTTCTTCTTCGGGAAAATCGTATCCAACAATAGAAACCTGTTGAACAGGGGTTACAAAATTGGCTGCAGCATAGGCTACATAGGTAGCAGAACCACCCACAATTTTATCAACTTTTCCAAAGGGTGTTTCAATTGCATCGAAAGCCATAGTACCAACGGTGATGAGCGACATATAAAGCGTTTTTTATGAGTAAAGTTTCAAAAACGTTGCAAAAGTAGCAGAATAAATCCTGTTTTGTAAGCCTGAGGCATAATTTGTGTTATTTTGTAAGGTATGTTGATACATGTACATCCAAAAGATCCACAGGCCAGGCTGATACAACAGGTGGCCGAATGCCTGAAAGATGGTGGTGTGGTGGTGTATCCTACCGATACGATCTATGGATTGGGCTGCGATATTTTTCAACCCAAGGCGGTAGAAAAAATCTGCAAAATCAAACAGGTAGATCCTGCGAAAGCACAGTTGTCTTTTATCTGCCGCGACCTCAGTCACCTGAGTGATTATACCAAAAGCATCGATACGCCTTTGTACCGCATGCTGAAAAGTTACCTTCCGGGGCCTTATACCTTTATTCTTCCTTCCAGCAAACAGGTGCCGAAAATATTGCAGAGCAAAAAATCGACGATCGGACTTCGTATACCCGATAACGAGATCTGCCGGCATATCCTGGATGCACTGGGTCATCCATTGCTCAGCGCTTCATTACCGGGGGAAATGGTGGAAGAATACACCGACCCGGAAGTAATCCAGGAAAAATTCGGGCACCTGGTCGATTTTGTGATCGATGGCGGCATCGGCGGTATGGTACCTTCTACCGTTGTTGATTGTACTACGCCCGACTGGCATATCATCCGCCAGGGGCTGGGAGAATTTGAAGCCTAGTAGTTGAAAAATACCCAGTAGCGGGGATTGCAATTCTTGCTGGCATGTGCTTTCTTTATGAAAAAAATAAGCATGAAACGTATCATCCCTGTGTTCCTGCTGATGCTGACCGCTTTTCACCTGAACGCACAGAACCGCACATTAAAACAAGTTTCCACCCTCCAGATGTCGAGAACGATCGACCATGAAATGCCCGGAACCCGTGGCGCTTCGGTCGTGTGGCATCCCATTCAGAAAAAATATTATGCAGCGATGGCCGGCAATGCGGCTTATCCTTTGTGCATTTTCGATGCCGGTGGGAAACGACTGTCCGACGACGAACAAAACTGCCTGAAAGACATTCGTGGTTTATGGTACAATCCTGAAAAGAAAAATATCCAGGGCAACTGTTTTGCAGAAGGTGGCTGGTTCGAATACAAACTGAATACAAAAGGCATGATAGACGATGCCGGTACACTCAATGAGGGTATGCATCAGCCCGGTGAACAATGCAGCGGAACGTACAATGTGGCGTTAAAGGAAATCATGTTCCTCGATAACGGTACCGTGTATGCGTATTCGGGAGACGGAAATGTGTCGGGCAATTCGGTAACCATTCATTGGGGGAAAAGAAAGAAAGACAATGCAGAAACACAATCTGAAGTAATGACACCGGAAAACTACAATTATACTTCTGTGATTTACACTGGTATCAAGGGCTCTGAACTCGGCTTTCTCAATATAGACCTTAACCAGATTGAATTGTATGATTTTAAAGAAGGGTATTTGTCGGCTGTACTCAGTTTACCATCCGATGCCGTTACTGAACCGAATTTCAATTTCGCATTCACCAACAATACATACTGGCTTTTCAATATTGAAAAAAGAACCTGGTTTGGTTACAGGTAATTGTAAAAAACAAAGAGGCGCATAGAATCATTCACTATGCGCCCTTTTTATATATGTACTCCCACTTTTAGTTCCTGTCGCGTGCGTTGTGTTTTTTGCGGTAAATGCTGCGGCTTACCTGTTTCCTTTCTTTCCTGATTTCTTTCTTCTCAACAGGTGTAACAACGCCATCGGCTGCTGCATCTTTCACATCTTCCCTTAATTCTTTCTTTTGTTTAACAATTTTACGGGTTTCCTGGCGGGTAAGTTCTCCGCTGCGTACACCTTGTTTAATGCGTGTTTTCTGAGGTGTAACCTGTGCTTCGGCACCAATTGCCAGCATGGTCATCATGATCAGGGCAGCGAACATTTTTATTCTTTTCATATGTCAAGGTTTTTGTTGTTGTATTCAGACAGCTAAGGAAATAAAAGGTTTAACCGTTGTAAAAATATTTTATACAAATAAAGGGGCCTGCACCGGCAGAATATTATAGCTTTTCCGGTGATAGCTGCACAATCCGTGTGTAAGTATTGCATTCCGGTGATCGGCTGTGCCATAACCTTTGTTGCGGTTCCAGCCATAAACGGGAAATTCAGCATGCAGTTTTTGCATGTATTCATCCCTGTAAGTTTTGGCCAGGATGCTGGCGGCAGCTATGGATGCATATTTCCCATCGCCCTTAACAATACAATGATGGATCATTTTTTTATAAGGCTTAAACCGGTTGCCATCGATCAGCAAAATAGCCGGTTCCTTTTTTAATTGATCTATGGCCAGGTGCATGGCTTTATAGGAGGCCTGAAGAATATTGATCTGGTCGATCTCCTCATTGCTCACCATCGCAACGGCCCAGGCAATGCTTTCTTTTTCAATCACTGGTCTTAACAAATCCCGTTGTTTTTCGCTGAGTTTTTTACTATCGTTCAACAGCGGATGCTGGAAGTTTTTGGGAAGTATTACTGCCGCTGCAAAAACGGGCCCGGCATAACAACCCCGTCCGGCTTCATCAACACCGGCTTCTGTTTTTTGCGGATCAAAGAATGATTCAAGCATGCTGTGTAACAAATCAAGGTAAATTGAAGATAAACATTATTCAGTGCCTGATAACAATTTTTGCCTGCCTACCTTTGCAATAATATGAACGAATTAACCGGCACGAAGAATAACCGGCAGGTAGCAACCTGGCTCCTGATCGGTGTTGCGATGATTGTTATACAGGTATTACTGGGTGGAATTACCCGCCTCACTGAATCGGGTTTATCCATCACCGAATGGAAGCCGATTACCGGCGCATTGCCACCACTGAATGATGCAGCCTGGCAAGCTGAATTCGAAAAATACAAGGATACAGATCAGTTTAAATTCATCCACCAGGATTTTTCACTCCGTGATTTCAAGTTCATTTTTTTCTGGGAATGGTTTCATCGTTTATGGGCCAGGGTTATGGGCATGGTTTTTATCATCGGGTTTGTTTATTTCCTTGTGCGGAAGAAATTCAACAGCAAAATGGTCATGCCGATGGTGATTTTGTTTTTCCTTGGAGCTATGCAGGGAGCTGTAGGCTGGATCATGGTAAAGAGTGGATTGGTACCGGAGAAATATTTCGTTGGACATATAGAGCTGGCCACCCATTTTATGGCAGCGCTTATCCTGCTCTGTTATACACTATGGTTTGCGATGAGCCTGCTGCCGTCGTTGGAAACAAAAGTTTATGATGGCAAAACCAGGGGCATTCTGAAAATCATCACCGTTGTACTATTTATACAGTTGATATACGGAGCATTTATGGCCGGCCTGAAAGCAGCTATTACGGCTCCAACATGGCCAGACATCAACGGTGCCTTTATACCTGCAAACGCTGGCGAAATGTCGCCCTGGATACAAAACCTGCTCGATAACAGGTTGATGATTCACTTTATTCACCGTTCATTGGCCTATCTATTATTGATTTTAGTGGGTATATTTTACTTCCGTTCGGGAAATATTAAGGGCAATACTGCGTTTAGAAGATTAAGGAGTTTACTCGGGGCATTGATCTTATTACAGGTTTGCCTGGGTATCTTTACAGTACTCTATGCCACCAATAACGAGGTGTTTATATGGCTTGGCGTAATTCACCAGTTTACAGCTATGATGCTGGCGATGTGTGTAACCGGACTTTTATTTATTGTACGAAATGTTAAAAAGATAGCAGTGCAGTGAGATAAATCATAACTTTTGGTATTTCATTTACCTACTATGCTAAAGCAACTGACCAAGAACATTTATTATTCTTTTCCGGTTCAGCTCTTTATACTTCATTTCAGAAAGTACCAGATTTTATTGTTGTTCTGGTTCTTACTAACGAGTACGATTAACAGCGGCTTCATGAAAACCTTCGGAGCTGATGCGCTTTTCTTTTCTCCCGAATATCTGGGCAATGTAAATTTTCTTGGTTCTTTCATCACCGGTGCGGCACTCGGCTTTTTTCTGATGAGCTGGAACATTACTACGTTTATCCTTCACAGTAAGCGATTCAAGTTCCTGGCAACAACTGCAAAACCTTTTTTCAAATATTGTATCAACAATGCGGTATTGCCCTTACTCTTCCTGCTTTTTTATTTTGTACGGCTTTACCAGTTTGATGCCGACAGAGAGCTGATGAATACAGCCTCCATTTTAGAAGTGATCGGCGGTATTGTTTCCGGGCTAATCACCACTTTGTTTATTTCCTTTATTTATTTTTTCGGCGCCGAAAGAACGATCATCAGAACCATTGCGCCGATAGTAGGTAACCCTCAACTGTTTAATAAAAAATTCAGCAAGCCCGATAAAGCGAGCGGCGAATTTGGTTTGAAAATAAGTTATTATGTCACCGGTAAATTCCGTTTCCGCAAAGCCAGGAGTGTAGGGCATTACCGCCAGGATTTTCTCGACATCATTTTTAAGCGTCACCATATAGCGGCGATCGCCAGTATTGTACTGGCTTTTCTTTTCCTGGTGATTGTTGGATTCTTATCGGAGAACCGCTTTTTTGAAATGCCCGCTGCCGCCAGTATTCTTATATTCTTTGCGATCATGATTGCCGTAATCGGAGCACTTTCTTATTTTCTGCAAAGCTGGAGCCTGCCTGCCGTGATTGTACTGATCTTCCTGCTGAATATTCTTTATAAGAACGATATCATTGATCCACGGAACAAAGCTTACGGATTAAACTATAACAATAAAGAAGCCCGCCCGGATTATAATCGTCAATCATTAAAATCAATCTGCACACCAGAGAAAATTGAAGCCGACCGGCAACATATGATAGCCATACTCAACCGGTGGAAGGCAAAACAGACAGAAGAAAAACCACTGATGTTTTTCATCAATGTAAGTGGTGGTGGGTTGAGGAGCGCCGCATTTGTGATGAACTCATTGCAGAAACTCGACAGTTTAACCAATGGGGCTGTGATGAAAAAAACATTCCTGATGAGTGGAGCAAGTGGAGGAATGCTGGCGGCTACCTATTACCGTGAGTTATACCGTCATAAACTTTATGATCCCACACTTGATCTTCGTTCCCCCGAATATTCAGATAATATTGCCCGTGATCTGCTGAATCCCGTATTTACTTCTATGATTGCCCGGGATTTGTTTGCACCTGTTCAGAAATTCAAAGTTGGAGAGTTTGAGTATGTAAAAGACAGGGGCTATGCTTTTGAAAAAAAGCTGGCCGATAATACCAACAACTTACTCAATGTTCGGCTGAAAGATATAGCTGCAGACGAAGCGGCCGGAAAAGTTCCCATGATCATTTTCAATTCCGTCGTAAAAAGTGATGGAAGAAAGATGATCATCGGCACACAGCCGCTCAGCTTTATGATGAAGCCCTGTTTCCTGGCGAAAGATACCAGCACCAGTCCGGATGGAGTAGATTTTTCGGCTTTGTTCAGAAATCAGCATCCAGAAAATCTGCGCATCCTTACTGCCTTAAGGATGAATGCAACATTCCCTTATGTACTGCCCAATGTATGGTTGCCCAGCAACCCCGTTATTGATGTTATGGATGCAGGACTCAGGGATAATTTCGGGCAGGAAACCACACTTCGTTTTATAGATAATTTTAAAGACTGGATCAAAGAAAATACTTCGGGTGTGGTTATACTGCAATTGCGTGACCGACTGAATGATAACTGGCAACAACCCTTTGAAACCAATTCCATTGCCGATATGGTGGTTACACCGGCAACGATGCTTCAGCACAACTGGTTCAAGCTACAGGATTATTTTCAAACAGATCAGTTCAGTTATTATTCTAAAACGGATACGAGTATCCGAAGATTTACCATCATGTATATGCCCGAGAAAATCGATAAAGGTGCAGCGCTCAACTTTCACCTTTCAGCAAGAGAGAAAAGAGATGTGATGAATTCTTTTAATAGTCCGATTAACAAAGCGGCTCTAGATAAAATCCGTCAATTGCTCAGCCCTTAAGCCTGTAATAAATTAAATGCTTTCGGAATAACCTGAATGTCGAAAGCATCACTGCTGGCAACTGGTTCCCCATCAATATGTAAAGGAGCACCTCCCGAGTTGATAATACGAAGCGAACTGGTTTGAAGGTAAGTGACACCTTTGTTATAAACCATATCAGGCGACATTTCCTGCACTTTGCCTTTGCTAACCTGGTAGAGCAATGAGAACAGAGTTTTGAACCGGTTCATTTTATTTACAATTACGATATCGAGTAAACCATCCGACAAGCTTGCTTTGGGCGCAATGGTAACCTGGTTGCCAAACTGGTTGCTGTTGGCGATACTGATGAAGAAAGCTTCTGTATTAATTTTCAGGTCTTCGATCTCAATCACAAAAGGATAATGCGGTGAACTGAAAAAATTACGCATGGTCTGTTTCACATAAGTTGCCAATCCCCGAGTTGATTGTTTGGCAAAATCATGTGCCACCTGGGCATCAAAGCCAATACCGCAGAGCATACAGCTGAACTGGTTGTTAATGCGAAACCCATCAACCAGTGAAGCCTTCCCGTTAAAAATTACTTCCAGTGCTTTTTTCGGATCTTTTTTGATGCCTGCTGCTAAGGCAAGACCATTGCCTGATCCCATGGGAATAATACCCACATTTACCGGTTGATGGATCAGCCAGGAAGCTACCTGGCTAACGGTTCCATCTCCGCCACAAACAATAATATCGGTAATCTGATCGGTTTTGATTTTATCTAACAGATACGCATAGTTGCCGTCGGCACGGGTATCTGCAATTTCAAATGGAATATTCCTTGCAGCCGTTTCCTTGCGGATCAGGTTCAGGATGGGTCCCTTATCTTTTGTACCCG
The DNA here is from genome assembly GCA_037045295.1 of Ferruginibacter sp. GTDB lineage: Bacteria > Bacteroidota > Bacteroidia > Chitinophagales > Chitinophagaceae > Ferruginibacter. Next base: position 1,129,842 of record JBAOHS010000005.1, on the reverse strand, counting down.
ATACGGGATTTATAAAGTAAATAAATTTTCTTTCCATTGAATTCGTTGATTGAAACATCACCACCTCATCAAAGCGCTTGCCCAGGTAAACCCGCTTCCGAAAGCGGCCAGACAAACCAGATCGCCTTCTTTTATTTTGCCTTTTTCCCATGCTTCACTTAATGCAATGGGAACAGAAGCAGCTGTGGTATTGCCATACCGATCGATATTATTAAACACCTGGTCGTCACTTAACTGTAATTTCTGCTGTACAAATTGAGCAATGCGCAGGTTAGCCTGGTGCGGAATGAGCATATTGATATCGGAAGGCTTCAGGTTGTTTGCCTGCAAAGCTTCCATGATCACTTCCGGAAATTTAACGATGGCTTTTTTGAAAACGGCCGGACCATCCATATTGGGAAAATTCTGTGCATTATCAATCATGGCATGGCTCATGAACATTTCTCCGATCACGGCTTCATCAAAATTGGCAAGGGGTTGATCTACCCAATGATTGGCATGTGTTCCGGGATTGAACATGGCCAGTATTTCTGCACTTTCCCCATCACTGTGTAAATGCGTGCTTAATATTCCCTGTCCTTCTTTTTCAGTAGGCTGCAAAACAACGGCACCGGCGCCATCACCAAAAATCACTGAGATGTTTCTGCCCCTGGTGCTGAAGTCGAGACCGAATGAATGTTTTTCACTTCCCACAACCAGGATATTTTTATACATACCGGTTCTGATAAACTGATCGGCTACCGATAACGCATATACGAAGCCACTGCATTGATTGCGGATATCCAGTGCGCCGATTTCTTTCATCTTCATGGCTCTTTGCAACAGCACACCACATCCGGGAAAATAATAGTCGGGACTCAGTGTGGCGAAAATGATAAAATCAATGGCATCGGCTGTTGTTCCTGCCCTTTCGATGGCAATTTTAGCAGCTTCCACTGCCATGGTTGTAGTGGTTTCGCCGGTGCGATCGGCAAACCTTCTTTCTTTGATTCCTGTTCTTTCCTGAATCCATTCGTCTGAAGTTTCCATGAAAGGAAGCAGGTCATTGTTGGTATAAACATTGGCAGGTACATAATGACCGATACCTGCAATCTTTGATTTTGGCATAAGCAACCTGTTACATGAACAGGCAAATTACAATTTTTCAGTGCAACAACGGGCAGGGTTAGTTCACCCTCACCATGTTTTTAAGGCAGAAAGGATCATCGTAGAGTGGATATAATCTTGTTTTAAAATGCCATTGGATGGATTTCCTCAGGTCTTCATTGGATTTTACAATTCTATTGGTGAAGTGTTCGCACAAAGGGAGCATGGTAATTTTTCCATCTTCAAAACTGAATTCGGCCAGGTAAAACTGTTCTTTAACCTTGATATTGAAAAATTGCCGGTTGTCAACCAGGCTCATGAAGCCAGTGCCTTTGATGGTATCATTGTAGGCAATATTGCGTTTGTTCAATTCATCAAAATAACCGGTAAAGATGATATCATATTCATAATCTGTTTTCCTGGAAAGGATCATTTTTACGGGCCTTTTCATTCCGATATCATCAATGGTAATGGCAGCCCATTTTCCGAGATAGTTATCATCTACCAGGAACTGGGGTTCTTTATCGATCTGGTAAGCCGAACTGAAGGGGCAGCCGCTAAGGATTACTGTGAGTGAAAAGGCAGTAAGTAATAATAAAAAGCTGAAACCTGGTTTGAATCTTTTGGGTGTTGATAATGCCATTACCAACAAAATAACTATATAGAACGGGTACACGCAAACAATGGTTATTCACAGGTGTTAATTCCTATGCTTTCGTTGCCGAATTCAATGTTTGCCATAAAAGATCTTTCAATGGCATCAGGTTATAGCCGGTTACAGATGAAATAAAAATATGCGGAATGTTTTTCGGCAGTTCTTTTGCAATGGCATCTTTGAGTTCATCATCGAGCATATCTGACTTGCTGATGGCAATTACAAAATCTTTCTGCAGCATTTCGGGATTGTATTTTTCCAGTTCAGATTTCAGGATTTCAAACTCCTGGCGGTGGTCTTTGCTATCGGCAGGGATAAGGAACAACAAGGCTGAATTTCTTTCAATATGCCTCAGGAAACGATGGCCCAGACCTTTGCCTTCAGCAGCGCCTTCAATGATGCCCGGGAGATCGGCCATGCAGAAACTCTTCGAATCCCTGTATTCAACCATGCCCAGCTGCGGTACCAATGTAGTAAAAGCATAATCAGCAATTTTAGGTTTTGCTGCGGTTATGCTCGACAGTAAGGTTGATTTGCCTGCATTGGGGAATCCAACCAATCCCACATCTGCCAGTACTTTCAGCTCTAATATTTTAACGCCTTCTACGCCTTCTTCTCCAGGTTGTGCATATTCAGGCGCCTGGTTGGTAGCCGTTTTAAAATTGCTGTTGCCCAAACCACCACGGCCGCCTTTCATCAATATGATTTCCTGTCCGTCTTCGAGAATTTCTGCTTCGAGTAATCCTGTTTCTTCATCTCTAGCAATGGTTCCCAGTGGCACTTCAATGATTATGTCTTTGCCATTTCTTCCGGTAGAATTATTGCCACTTCCGTTTTCACCATCTTCAGCCAGTATATTTTTAAAATAGCGCAGGTGGAGCAATGTCCATAACTGTGTATTGCCTTTAAGAATGATATGCGCACCTCTGCCACCATCACCACCATCAGGTCCACCTTTGGCGGTGAGCTTGTTGCGGAGAAAATGTTTGCTACCTGCTCCGCCATGTCCGCTGCGGCAGAAAATTTTAATCTGATCTACAAAGTTCGACTTATCCATTTAGGGCAAAGTTCAGTTATTTTAGCCAGAATGAGATTTTGAAGATAGGTGTCCTGTAATCAGGCCTAAAATCCTATTGCTTGGTTTCGTTCCAGGTTTTGTAAACAGGAGTGGTTATTTTTCTGTCTGATGGTACTGTTCTCAGTGGTTCACAGGGTTTCCAGTGTGCTTTCATATCGGCGGGGAGCTGCTGGTAAAGTGCCGTTCCTTCCGATTTCCAATGAATCATTTCATCGGAAACCTCTTTAATTTTCTTTGCCGGATTGCCAACAATCAGGCTTCTGTTTTCAAATACTGAATCTGCTTTGATAAACGATAAAGCACCCACAATGCATTCATCTCCCAGCTGCACATTGTCCATGATAACTGCGTTCATGCCTACCAGTGAGTTTCTGCCGATCACAGCGCCGTGAATGATGGCTCCATGGCCGATATGCGCCGCTTCTTTCAATAAAACCGTAACACCTGGAAACATATGAATGGTGCAGTTTTCCTGGATATTGCAGCCATCTTCGATGATGATCTGGCCCCAGTCGCCACGAATAGCCGCCCCCGGACCTACATAAACATTTTTGCCGATGATCACATTTCCTGTTACGCTGGCTTGCGGATGAATAAAAGCCGTTTCGTGCACTACCGGTATGAATTCATTAAACTGGTAAATCATTTTGTTGCTTATATCAGCGATTTATTGGTTCTGAAACAGGTGCCTTTAAAAATTGCCACTTCATGATCATGTTGATTCTGTATACTGATGTGGTATAACCCTGTTGATTTTCCATTGTGTATTTCCTTTGCCTGGGCTGTAAGTACATCACCCACATGAACCGGCTTGATGAAGTTGATGGAAGTATCCAGCGCTACCGATAATACATTGCGGTTATTGCAGGCAAATGCAAAAGCGCTGTCGGCCATTGAAAAAGCAATGCCGCCATGCACAATGCCGAATCCATTGATCATTTCGGGGCGAACAGTCATTTTTATTTTACTGTAACCTTCCCGCACTTCCAACACTTCGATGCCCAGCCATTGGCTGAAAAGATCGTGTTGCATCATATGTGTTACAACAGCTGAAGCGAGTATATCTTTTTCCTGGTTCATAAACTTTGATTATTCTCCTTTGAACTGAGGGATTCTTTTTTCAATAAAAGCGTTTACGCCTTCGGTATAGTCGGCTGTTGAAGCCGCTTCAGCCTGCAGAAGGTCTTCGAGTGATAATTGCTGTTCCAGCGAATGCTGCATCGATCCATTCAATGCTTTTTTAATCAGCGTAAACGCCCTCGTGGGCATCTGGGCAAGCGTTTCTGCCATCTTTATAGATTCATGTTCAAAAGAATCAGCATTGAAACATTTGTATACCATACCCATAGCAGCAGCTTCTGTTGCTGCAACTTTATCGCCGAGCATCATGAGCGCAGAGGCTTTCTGAAAACCTATCAGCCGGGGAAGAAAATAAGTGCCGCCGCTGTCGGGGATCAATCCGATTTTTGAAAATGCCTGAATGAAGGATGCATTTTCATGGGCTACCACAATATCACAGCACAGGGCAATATTGGCTCCGGCACCTGCAGCAACTCCATTCACCGCACAAACAACCGGTTTTGATAAACTGCGTATACGGGTGATGATGGGATTATAATGTTCCGAAAGAATTTTTTCAAATGAAACCGGATTGTCACCGGTGATTTCTCCAAGGTCCTGTCCGGCGCTGAACGCTTTTCCAACACCGGTTAAATAAACAGCCCTAATGTTTTTATCGTTACCGCATTCATCTAATTTCTTCTGCAGCAGCAATGCCATTTCACGGTTGAATGAGTTGAATTTTTCGGGTCTGTTGAGGCTGATAAAGGCAACATTGTTTTTTACTTCAAATAATACAGACGACATGCAGGAAAGATTTTTAAACGGTGAAGTTTTTATACATCGAAACTTTTTACTTCTTCATGGTCCAGCAGGAACTGGTTTACCAGGTCATAGTTTCTATCGGGCGAACTAATGCGGTAAATATATACGGCATCGTTGTTTTCCTTAATGGTTTTCATACAACGGAAAGTGAGATCATGCGAACGGAAAAAATCTTCCAGTTCGGGCTTGAATTTTTTACCGATCGATTGTGTTCTGATTTTATAATCTTTCACCCGGTGCAAACTATTGATGAACCGCTGCACAGGTTCGAGCACAAACAAAGCAATCACCACCATGCCGGTTACCACAAAAGCTACCGGGTAATTGTGATAGCCGATGGCCATGCCAAGAGCTGCAGTGATCCAGATCAGGGCAGCTGTGGTGAGCCCGTTCACTGATATCCCCTCTTTAAAAATCACACCTGCACCAATAAAACCGATGCCGGTTACAATATTACTGGCGATACGATCGCCACCACTCACACCACCACCGGCTTCTTTCGAAAGAATGGTGTAAAGACAAGAACCCACAGATATCAGGATCATCGTGCGAAAGCCTGCGGGTTTACTCCTGAACTCCCGTTCAAGCCCGAGCAATGCACCGATAACAAAAGCTACAGAAACCTGTGCGGCTTCTTCCATATATATGCTGATATCCATCCTTAAGCAAATTGACTAATGCTAAAGTTAAGCATATTAATGGCATTTAAAATAGTCGAAGGGTTCTTTGCATTCATCGCATTGATAAAGGGCTTTGCAGGCAGTAGAGCCAAACTGACTGAGCAGTGTGGTGTGATGAGAATGACAGCGGGGACATTCAATATTCTGTTCTTCGGAGAAAAGTAGTTTGTCCAATCTTGCTCTGGAAGCATCGGTGGTTCTGGAAGCGGGAGGCGCAATGCCATACTGCTGTAGTTTTTCTTTACCGGATTCACTCATCCAGTCGGTCGTCCAGGCGGGAGACAATACCTGTGTTAATTTTACTTTTTTGTATCCGTATTCGGCCAGTTTCAACCGGATATCGATATTGATCGCATCTACAGCCGGGCAACCCGAATAAGTGGGCGTGATGAAAATTTCTACTTCATCATCCTTTATCATTATATCACGGATGATGCCCATATCCAGCACCGTTAGTACAGGAATTTCAGGATCGGATACTTCATTCAGTATCGACCATATTTTCTGTGTTGCTGTATCAGTTGCTGTTGTATTCATTTTATCAGATTACCATTCCAGCCCGGGATAGGCACGCTGGAGCGATTGCATTTCGGCCAGTATATAACCCATGTGTTCTGTGTGAACACCTGTTTTACCGCCGGTTTGCATAAATGTATCTGCCGGAACTGTCAGCGTTGCTTCTTCAAGGATTTCGGCAACTTTTTCGAGCCAGGGCTTTTTGAAAGAGCGTATATCCAATCCTGTTATATCAGTAGTTTCATAAGTGGCAGGGATAAACATTTCACCGGTATATGGCCAGATATCTTCCAGCGCTTTACGCATACGCTGGTTGCTTTCTGCTGTACCATCTCCCAGCCTGATTACCCATTCGCTGCTCCATTTCAGGTGATAGGTAATTTCCTTGAGTGATTTGGCAGCAATGGCAGCCACCTGTTCATCAGTTGATTGTTTCAGTGCTTCAAATAACAGGGAAGCATATGCGCTGTATAAAAACTGCCTGGTTACAGTAAATGCCCAGTCGCCTTTCGGCAGTTCACAGAGCAGCAGGTTTTTAAAATCACGTTCATTGCGGAGATAGGCGAGGCTGTCTTCCGTTTCATTTTTTCCTTCCTGTTGGTTGATCAGTTCAGCGGCGTGCTGATAAAAATTCCTTGCCTGGCCAACCTGGTCGAGCGTGATATTGGTAATGGCGATGTCCTGTTCGAGGATGGGGCCATGGCCACACCATTCTCCATTGCGTTGCCCCAGGATGAGTGAAGTATCGGCGAGGTGGAGAATATAGTTGATGAAAGATGAATGATTCACTGCTGTTCAGTTAAAGTGTTTGAAAAGCGATTGATAAAAAATATTACATGTGCTTTACTGCATCGGGAAGATCATAAAATGTAGGATGACGGTATATCTTGTCTTCTGCAGGATCGTAGAAACTTTCTGCTTCATCGGGATTGCTGGCATGTACATATTTGCTTTCTACAACCCAGATGCTTACGCCTTCCTGCCGGCGGGTATATACATCACGGGCATTTTCAATGGCCATGGCTACATCGGCAGCATGTAAACTTCCCACATGTTTGTGGTCTAGTCCCTGTTTACTGCGGATAAATACTTCCCATAAAGGCCAGGGTGAAGCGGTGTTGGCTGTGTTGATAGCAGTAGCACTGCCGCCACCGGTTTCTTCGGGTATATCGCCGTAATAAAATTTTCTTACCTGGATATTCATATCGATGAATTTATAAAATGAAGTACAATTGATTTATGCAACCTGAGCTGCCATTTTGTTTTTCTTTTTAGCAGCATAAGCCAGTGCAGCTTCGCGTACCCATGAACCTTCTTCATGTGCTTTGCGGCGTGCATCCAGCCTTTGCTTATTACAGGGACCGTTGCCTTTCACCACATTCCAGAATTCTTCCCAGTTGATTTCTCCAAAATCATAATGCTTTCTTTCTTCATTCCATTTCAGATCGGGATCAGGAAGTGTCATGCCCAGCAGTTTGATCTGTTCGGCAATCATATCAACAAAATTCTGACGCAACTCATCATTTGTTTTGCGTTTGATTTTCCATTTCATGCTCTGATCGCTGTTGGTACTTTCGCTGTCTTTCGGACCAAACATCATCAAACTCGGCCACCACCAGCGATTGATGGCATCCTGGCACATGGCTTTCTGTTCTTCTGTACCCCGACTCAATACCAGCAAACTTTCAAATCCCTGGCGCTGATGGAAACTTTCTTCTTTACAAATGCGCACCATAGCTCTTGCATAAGGTCCATAAGAAGTACGGCACAACATTACCTGGTTCAAAATAGCAGCACCATCTACCAGCCAGCCCACGGCACCCATATCGGCCCAGGTTAGAGTAGGGTAGTTAAAAATGGATGAATACTTTGCTTTGCCACTGTGCAGATCATCGATCATCTGGTCCCTTCCCGTTCCGAGTGTTTCGGCGGCAGCATACAGATAAAGACCATGACCGGCTTCATCCTGCACTTTGGCAATGAGGATCGCTTTGCGTTTGAGCGATGGCGCACGGCTGATCCAGTTTCCTTCGGGCAACATGCCAACCACTTCGCTGTGAGCGTGCTGACTGATTTGCCGCAGATTGGTTTTGCGGTAAGCATCCGGCATCCAGTCGCGGGGCTCAATCTTAATCTCTTTATCTATTTTATCCTGGAAGGATTTTTCAAGATCGTGCAATTGCATATGAATCAGTTTATGCCAACAAAGCTAATAAAATATTTTAAAAAAACTAACAATCGTTAGTTTTTTGTTGAATGCCTCCATTTCCTGATTTTACTACAAATTAGGTATAGGTACAAAGTGCTTTTGTACAAAACTTTATGCCCGATCAGCAACAATGATTCTACGGAGCAGAGGGTTGTACTTCACCCTATATTAACCATCCTCTAAAAATAGAATGACCATTATTTTGCCGCCCGATCCAACGAAATTTTTAGCACAGTGAAAGTCACACAGCGCCGACCCATAAAATCCAACCATGCAAAGAGCTATAAATAGCAACACACAATCTACCCACCAAAGCACCCAGAGATCAGATTTTGAAAACTTCAGCCACAACTCTTTGTTTAACAACTTGGAAGAGTTAATTATGTTTTACATTCAATTAGTCAGCTTTATCCTGACAATTAAGCTATGAAAGATAATTTATTTGCAAATACTACAAATATTTTTTATCTTTCGTATCTTTTTAGTCAGCTTTATCCTGACAAATTAACTATGAAGAATAAGTATATATCAAAGCAATCCAATGAAGTGCTATCTTACTTCAATGGACAGAACAGAACTTGCTTTGGCTACGCTGAGGCTTTTCTTGCATTACCAAACTCAAAGAAAAGTGCAGTTCGGGAGCTACTTAGTGACATGACCAAACGTGGACTTTTAATGCGATTAAAAGAAGGTATCTATTACATCATTCCCTATGAACAAAATGCAGAAACCTTTATGCCCAACTGGCATTTGGTTGCAGAACATTTGGTTAATGATGCTAAACATTACATCGGCTATTATTCCGCTTTGCAAATACATAATCTAATTACTCAACCATCACTAAAAGAACAAATCGTTGTTTCAAAACAAATACGACCATCGGAAATAAAAATCAAAGAAGTTCCTTTTCAATTCATCTATCACAACGAGAAACATTTTTTCGGTTCAAAGAAAATTTGGATTGACAGCTTTAATAAAGTCATGTGCTCAGACTTAGAAAAAACATTTATTGATTGCTTATTCAAACCCGATTATGCTGGTGGAATTGTTGAAGTAGCAAGAGCAATCTACACTTCTAAAGACAAAATAAAATACGACACACTTCTTGAATACGCTAAAGTATTTGATTCTCAAGCAGTAATAAAACGTTTGGGCTTTATTTTAGAAATATTAGAAATCAATAGCAAAATTATTCAGGAACTACAACAAGTGAAAACCGCATCGTATGTAATCCTTGACACCGAATTGCCTAAAACAGGAAAGCGAATTAGCCGATGGAGTATTCAACAAAATTTGGAAACGGAAACGATTAAATCTGCTATTTACACATGATTAAACCAGGAGAAATACAGCAAAAAGCAAATGCGGCTGGTGTTCGTGACCAACAGATTGAAAAGGATTACATTCTTTCATGGATTCTGTTTGGTATTTCTAAACATGAGCACCTTTCACAGATAATCGTTTTTAAAGGTGGAACGGTTTTAAAGAAAGTCTATTTTGAAGATTATCGTTTTTCGGAGGACTTAGATTTCACATTGCTGAATGCAGAAATACCTAACGAGCAAATTTTCGCATGGTTCAACGAAGTATTTGAATTCATAAAAAATGAAGCCAATATTCCGCTTGAAATCATTGATAATAATGAGCATGAAGATGGCGGCATTAATTTTTACATCAGTTACATCGGCCCGCTTGGCGGACAAGGAAACAACAAAAAAGTAAAAGTTGATATTTCACGCAGTGAACAACTCGTTTTTGAGCCAGTCATGAATGATGTGATTATTGGCTATTCAGATTTGGAAGAACACCAAGTTTTATGTTATCCTTTAGAAGAAGTGTTGGTTGAGAAAATGCGTTCGGTAATGCAGCGAATGCAAGCAAGAGATTTTTACGACATCTGGTATTTGCTCGAAGAACATGGAATGGATGCAGGTTTTTACATAAGTGAATTTGAAGCCAAATGCAAAAGCAAAGAATTAATGCATAGTGATTTTCCGAAAAAATTAGATGAACGATTGCCACAATACAAAGGCAGATGGAAAAGCTCTATGAGCGAACAAATAAAAGACCTGCCCGACTTTGACCAAGTAGAAAGAGAAGTGCAACGACACCTTAAAAAATTGAAGTTTTAGCAATGAACAGTCACGAAATAGAACAGAACGTAAAGCGAATCATAGAGAATTTCTCGAAAGATAATTTTTTGTATGATTTGTTGTTGGCTTTTGGCATTTCTAAAACTTCCATCACCCGGTTGAAAAGCGGAGATTTCAACCTGTCAAAAGTAGAGGGAGAAATACTTTACAAAAAGAAAATCTTCTTCAAGCAACAACCGACTGATAAATTGTTGAGTTCCATTGAAAGCCTTGCCAAAGAAGAACGAATTTTAAAGCATTCACCACGCTTTGCAGTAGTTACCGATTACAAAAATTTGGTGGCAAAGGATTTGAAATTGGGCAAGAACCTGGATATATCCATTAAAGATTTGCCCAATCATTAAGCTTTCTTTTTACCGCTTGCAGGTAGCGAAGTATATAAATCAACAAACGACAATGAAGCCGACCGCAATGCAGCCTATAAAATGGCTCAACTTTACGATTTGCTCATTACACAAAATCCAAATGTTTACAATTCGAAAGAGAGTGTTCACGACCTGAATATCTTTTTATCTCGTTTACTGTTTTGCTTTTTTGCCGAAGACACGGAAATTTTTGATGGTGATAGTATTTTCACCAACACACTTTATCAACACACCAACGAAAACGGAAGCGATACGCATTTGTTTCTCGAACGTTTGTTCGACCGACTAAATACTGGAAATCCAAAAGGTTTCCCTGCTCATTTCGCACAGTTCGCTTATGTAAACGGTGGCTTGTTCAGAGACAAAATTGCTTCGCCTGTATTTACACAAAAAGCCCGTAAGATTTTAATTGAATTGGGTGAGCTGAATTGGCGGGACATCAACCCTGACATTTTCGGTTCTATGATTCAGGCGGTGGTAATTCCTGAATATAGAAGCGATTTGGGAATGCATTACACAAGTGTACCCAATATTCAGAAACTCATCAAACCTTTATTTTTAGACGCCTTATACGAAGAATTTGAAAAATGTAAAACCATACCGCAACTTCGGAAACTGATAAACCGAATTGCTAAAATTAAATTCTTTGACCCTGCCTGCGGCAGCGGAAATTTTTTGATTATCACTTATAAAGAAATCCGTTTTCTGGAAATAAAAATCCTGCAACGCATTATTGACCTTAGCCCAACTCCTGCAATGGAATTTACTTCCATTCAGCTATCACAGTTTTATGGTATTGAGTTAGATGATTTTGCCCACGAAATGGCAATACTTTCTTTATGGCTGGCAGAACACCAAATGAACAAAGTGTTTGAAGAAATGCTTTTTGATTATGGAAAAAGCAAACCTATTTTACCCTTAAAGCAAGCAGGGAAAATCGTGCAAGGCAATGCTGCCCGTGTAGATTGGAAAACAGTTTGTCCGATTGAAAACAATGATGAAGTTTATGTAATTGGGAATCCCCCATATGAAGGGGCAAGAAAACAGAAATCTGAACAAAAGAAAGACATGGATATTGTTTTTCACGGGTTTTCCAAATACAGGGACTTAGATTATATCAGCATTTGGTTCTTAAAAGGCACGAACTACATTAAAGCAAAGAATTCTAAATGTGCATTCGTCAGCACAAATTCAATTTGCCAAGGACAGCAAGTGGCATTGATTTGGCCATTTATACTCGGAGCAGGAGTTGAAATTGATTTTGCATATCCCTCTTTCAAGTGGTCAAATAATGCTAAGGGTAATGCAGGAGTTACTGTAATCATTGTAGGGTTAAGAAATGTTTCCTTTGAGCCTAAATATTTATATACTTCAGGTTTTAAGAAAGAAGCAAAAAACATAAATCCATATCTAATGGATTTTGCGAACATCATTGTTACAGGAAGAAGAAATCCTTTATCAAAGTTTTCGGAAATGAAGTTCGGAAACATGCCGAATGATGGCGGTGGGTTAATACTTACTGAAGACGAAAAGAATAAACTTTTATTTGAATACCCCGAGGCAACCAGATTTATAAGGGTACTTATGGGCTCAACTGAATTTATAGACGGTGACAAACGTTATTGTTTGTGGATTGAAGATGCTGATTTAAAAGAAGCTATTTTAATTCCTGAAATTAAGACCCGAATAGCAAGAACGAGAAAACATCGATTGCAGAGTCCAGATGCTGGGACAAACGAATTGTCTAAGCGTTCCCATCAATTCCGAGACAGAAATACAGCAAGAGAAAGCCAGCTACTTGTTCCAAGAGTGTCCTCGGAAGCTAGACCTTATATACCCTGCGGATATTTTGGCAATGATACAATTATTTCAGATGCCGCACAGGTAGTTTATGACGCTGAGCCTCTAATGTTTGCTATCATAAACTCAAGAATGCATATGGTTTGGGTAAGAGCTGTCGGAGGAAAATTAGAAACGAGATACAGATATTCAAAGGACATATGTTATAACACTTTTCCTTTTCCTGACATCACCCTCAAACAAAAGGAAAATCTGAATTTGTATGTGTTTGCCATTTTGGATGAACGGGCCAAACACCCCGAAAAAACAATGGCACAACTCTATGACTTGGATAAAATGGCTAAGGACTTCAAAGGTTTGAAGCAAGCCCACGAAGAACTAGACCGTGCCGTTGAGCAATGTTACCGCTTGCAACCCTTTACTTCCGATAGGGAACGGTTGGAGTATTTGTTTAAGCTCTATGAAGAAATGACCAAAAGCGGAACTTTGTTTGAAAAACAGAAGAAAACAAGAAAGACAACAGCAAAAAAGAAAAATTAATTATGCCCGATTTAATAAAAGTAGAATACGGTCAAACAGGAAAAAGCAAAAAGACCAATGCATTGGGTATGCGTGAAATGCAGGAACGGGCATACAAAGCCCGAACGGCTCAATACCTTTTGATAAAAGCACCACCTGCATCGGGCAAGTCAAGGGCTTTGATGTTTATTGCTTTGGATAAACTCAAAAATCAAGGCATTAAAAAAGCTATTGTTGCTGTTCCTGAAAAATCAATTGGAGCATCATTCAGTTCAACCAAACTTACTGAACATGGTTTTTTTGCCGATTGGACAGTAAATCCAAAATATAATCTATGCACATCAGGGTCAGATAAAAGTAAGGTAAAGGCATTTTTAGACTTTCTGGAAAGTGATGAACAAATTTTGATTTGCACCCACGCAACTTTACGTTTTGCCTTTGACGGATTAGATGAGAAAAAGCTAAATGATACGCTGATTGCCATAGATGAATTTCACCATGTTTCAGCCGATGGAGATAATCGTTTGGGTGAAGTGATGAAGAATATCATGGCAAAATCAAATGCTCACATTGTGGCCATGACAGGCTCTTATTTCAGAGGAGACAATGTTCCAGTGTTATTGCCCGAAGAAGAAGCCAAGTTTACAAAAGTTACTTACAACTATTATGAACAGCTAAATGGTTATGAGTACCTGAAATCATTGGGAATAGGTTATCATTTTTACACAGGTCGCTATTTCAAAAAACAACCTGACAAACTAATGTCAGCTTTGGAAGAAATTTTGGATGAAGGGAAAAAAACAATCATTCACATACCCAGTGTAAACTCTGCGGAATCTTCCAGAGAAAAATATGAAGAAGTAGGGCATATCATTGATGCATTGGGCGATTTAGAATCACAAGACGAAAATACAGGCGTTTTGTATGTGAAAAGTAAGCGTTCGGGCAAGGTGCTGAAAGTAGCTGATTTGGTAAACGACAATCAAAAAGAACGGGATAAAATTTCAGCATATTTACGAGATTCAGACAGTGCGGATGCCATTGACATCATTATTGCGCTGGGCATGGCAAAAGAAGGTTTTGACTGGCCATATTGCGAACATGCTTTAACCATTGGTTACAGAGGTTCGTTAACCGAAATAATTCAAATCATTGGACGAGCAACAAGAGACAGTAACAACAAAACACATGCTCAATTCACTAACCTGATTGCACAACCCGAAGCAGAAACAGACGAAGTGAAAGTTGCGGTAAACAATATGTTGAAAGCTATAACTGCATCGTTGTTAATGGAACAAGTGTTGGCTCCCAACTTCAAATTCAAACTGAAAGAAGATGATAACGAAGAAGATGAAAAAAATGATGATGAAAACACGATAAGAATAAGAGGGTTCAAACTACCAACCTCGCAGCGTGCCAAAGACATCATTGAAAGCGATTTGAACGATTTAAAAGCAAGAATTTTGCAAAACGACCAAATGTTGAAAGCAATGCCCGGCAATGTTGAACCCGAAGTAATCAATACAGTTTTAATACCCAAAATTATTCGTGAAGTTTATCCTGATTTGAGCGAAGAAGATGTGGAGGCGGTAAGACAACATGTGGTAGTAGATTCAGTAATAAAAAATAGTGTGATTGAAGAACAAGGCGGCAAGAAGTTTGTGCGAATGGCAAATAGCTTTGTGAACATAGACGACATTCATATTGACCTGATTGACCAGGTAAATCCGTTTCAAAAAGCATTTGAAATTCTGTCAAAATCGGTAACAACCCAAGTATTAAAACTGATTGACGAACACATTCAATCCATTAAAATTGAAATGACAGAAGAAGAAGCAATTATGCTTTGGCCTAAAATAAAAGAATGGATTGGGCGAACGGGAGAAGCCCCCAATCTTCAATCGTATGACCCGAAAGAGAAAAGAATGGCTGAAGCGGTTATTTTTTTACGTGAATTAAAAAGACAAAGAGCATTGAATGAGCAATAAGAAAAAAATATCATTAGACGACATTTTCAATGATGATGAGTTTGGCTTGTTGGATTCAACGGCTAAAGCATCAAACGTGAAAACCGCTGACCAGCGTTTGATTGATTCGTTTGAAGAAATAAATGTTTTCGTTGATAAAAACGGCAGAGAACCGAATACATCAAGTATGTCCGAATATGGGTTATTAGCCCGATTAAAAAATATCAGAGAAAATGAGCAACAAAAAAATTCATTGAAGCCATACGACAGGCATAACCTTTTAGGTGAAGTAGAAATTCCAAAAGCTTCGATCGATGATATTTTTAACGATGATGAATTTGGTTTGTTGGAAACGGACAGTGATTTGTCTATTTTCAAATACGAACATATTTCCAAAGAAGACGAGAGAGAGAGAGCAGATTTTGTTGCACAGCGAAAATCTCTGAAAGAAGATGAGTTCAAACCTTATGAAGCGATGTTTCAGAAAGTGCATCAGGAAATCAAAGAAGGCAAACGTAAAGTTTTGCCTTTTAAGAATACGGAGAAGAATTTGCATGTTGGTAATTTTTATTTAATTGATGGTGTAATGCTTTTTTTAAAAGAAGCAAAACTTGAGAAAACATTCTGGGAAACTTCTGGAGGAAGGGAGCGGATTGAAGGTAGAACATTCACCGTTTTTGAGAATGGAACTTACAGCAATATGCTTTATCGGTCACTGGGAAAGCAAATTCAGAAAAACGGAAAATTGATCACCAACACGCATGAAGGAATCAATAATGAACTTTATGTAAACGCTGGAATGTTAATGGAAGAAGATATTAAAACTGGTTGGATTTATGTTTTAAAATCTAAGTCACATCATCCTGCAATTTCAGGCATTAAAAACTTATTCAAAATTGGGTTTTCGTCCACAACTTTAGACGAACGAATTAAAAATGCTAAAAACGAAGCAACTTACCTTTATGCAGATGTAATAAAAGTTTCAAGCTATGCCTGCTATAATAGAAATGCAGACAAACTGGAACAACTGCTTCACAGATTCTTTGCGGAGGCTTGTCTAAATATTGACATAGAAATAATTCAAGGAAAACGAATTACACCAAGAGAATGGTTTGTTGTTCCTTTCGAGGAAATTGAAAGAGCAATAGAACTAATATTAAACGAGCAAATTGTAAATTATAAGTATGACAGGGAAATTGCGAAAATCATACTCAAATAGTCAATACACTATGTCAAGGACATTTATGATACACAACGCCAACTTATTAAAAGAGGATGCCTTGTGCACACACGGGCAATATTCTGCGGCTGGACACAGACTGATATTATAAAGTGACCCTGAATAAAAGAATACGTGCAAGAAATGGTTTAGTTTAATGAGGATTGCGGCAGCTGTACAAATTTGTACAGCTGTCATTTTAATATACAGCAGATTTGTAATGTTTGATCTGTGTTTATGATTCTGTTTGATTGAACCATTTATTGCGGTGTGCCATATTGATCACTTCGGCCCGCGATTGAACATGAAGTTTATCGTAAATATTAGCGATGTGTTTGCGAACGGTGAGCACACTGATGAAAAGCGTGGCTGCAATTCTTTTGGCATCCCATCCGTTTACCATGAACTTGAGGATTTCTTCTTCTCGGCTGGTAATCTGCTCGGGCAGTTGGTTGCCTGTGGCATCTGCATTACTAAAAGAAGCTTTGCTTAAAAGATTGAGTGCTTTTCGGGCAATGGCCGGACTCATTGGTGCGCCTCCGAATTCAAGCACATGATTGATGGATTCCTGTAAGAACTGTGCAGACTCATGTTTCAGCAGATAACCGGAAGCACCAGCCCGGATGGCTTCAAAAATTTTTTCATCGTCGTCGAAAACAGTGAGGATGATAAAATGTATCTGTGGGTAGAGTGCTTTGGCAATAGAAATGGTTTCTATTCCATCCATACCCGGCATTTCAATATCCATAAAGATGACCTGCGGGATACGATCGTTGCTGCAGCTTTTAAGCATGTCGAGGCATTCATGACCCGATTTGGCAATGAAGCGCAATTCATAACCCTGCATCATTTCAAATTTCTGCTGAAAGGTGTTGCGGTTTACAAAATTATCTTCTGTAAGTGCAATGGGAATGCTAATTGGCGCCTGCATAATGTAAATTTATTGCTTTGAGGAGCTGATGCAATAATCAATTTGTAGTAGGCAGTATCGTTACAATACTACCTGGTTGTGCATCCTGCCAGCTGATCTGCCATTTGAATTCGGCACATCGTTTTTTCATATTGTTGAGTCCATTGTGTTCACCAGTATTTTTTTCGGGATCAAAACCATGACCATTGTCTTTCACCAGTACTTTCCAGTTTGAGAATCCATTGATTTCAACATTCACATGACTGCAATGGCTGTGCTTAACCGCATTGTTAATGGCTTCCTGAATAATCCTGAATAAATGAAATGCCTGTGAAGGGGGAAGCAGTTGATTGTTGCGGATATTTTCTGTTACATCAAAACTGATCTGCGGATAACTCGGACCAATGCGCTGTATGAAAGATTTTATCCGGTCGCTGATGGCCGTTAATGAAAGACTGTCTTTCTTTAATGCCCAGATCGTATCGCCTAGTTGCGAAACGATTTCCTGTGAATTTTTCCGAAGTTCATGCAATGGTAAATGAAGATTCTCTGCACTCGCTTTTGCATCTATATGGTCAATGTTGGAAGCAATGGAAGCCGCATAAACACCGAGGTTATCGTGCAGATCTGCTGCAATTCTCTTCCTTTCATTTTCTTCGGCCGTTGCAACAGCATTGAGTGATAATTGCTTTTCTCTTTCAAGGATCACCTGCAGTTTGAGTCGTTGTCTTTTTTTATAACTCGTGAAAATGAGTAAAGCAAAAGCCGCAGCAACGATTAATAAACCAAGTGAACTGTAAAACAGAAAATTCTTTTTTGAAAGGTCGAGCTTTTGCTGAATAATGATGTTTTCTTTTCGCTGTAATTCAAATTTATTTTGCAGGCTGGCAAGTTCCCTGGCAGAATTTTGTTTGTATACAGAATCCTGGTACTGCAGCAATGTTTGTAATACAGCGCTGTGGTTTTTATAATCGGCAGCTGCATTATAATTTTCAGCCAGGGCTTCATAAATGATTCTGATTTTAGAATTCAGTTTGTATTTTTTTGCTATTTGCAGTGCTTCCTTACAAAGTGCAATGCCTTTGTCTGTTTGCTGGTTATGGGCATAATAGATAGCCATCTGAACCATATCTGATATAACATAAAATATATCCCCGATTTTTTTCCGGATGTTCAACGCTTTGTTCATTGATGTTTCGGCTTCAGTAAAACGCCGGGTATCTACCATTATATCCGACTTGATGGCATATGAGTTGGCCAGGAAGCCGAGGTTATCACCTGTTGACTCATCCAGTTGTATTGCTTTATTGATAAAGAATTCAGCTGAATCATTCTGATTCATCTCATTGTAAACAGCAGCCATATTTGAAAACACCACTGCAAATTTTCTTTCGAGCTCGGGGGTCAAAACAGCAATTGATTTGTAAAACCAGTTGAGTGCATCCCGGTTTCTGCCGAGTTCCATGTTAACCCAGCCGATATTGGTTTGCAGAAAATACATTCCCAACGTATCCCTGTTTTTCTCAGCTTCCGGCAGGTATTGATAGAAATGACTCAGCGCTTCTTTGTACTGGCTGCGTTTGATCATTATCTGTCCCTTCAGGGTAATGTATTTTCTGAAGGCATCCGTTTTTTTGTATTTTTCTGAAACCAGTGGAAATTCTTTGTTGAGAATGGCTTCAGCGCTATCGGTTTCGCCTTTTTTGTTCATGGCAGCCGCAATAAAATAATCGGCCATGGCTGTTTCGTAAGGCTTATCCTGTTTTTGTGCAAGTGATCTTGCAATGGTAGCATAACGTAGAAGGGTATCCGAATGAAGGGAAATTCTTTGTTCACATAAATAAAGAACACTGTTCAGCAACAGTTTTTCATCAGCCGTTTTATTGATTACCTGCAGCGCACTATCGATGGCCCTGGTTTGGCCATTGGAAAATAAGCTGCAAAAAAAGCATAGTAAAACAAGAACGGAAAGTTTCAAACGCATTCTCTAATCTACACAAAAATCTGTTCAGGCAGAAACAAAGTCAAATCCCTGAAATAGATTTTGGCAATAGATGAAAACGGGTTGAAATATTATCAGCGTACATCAAAATCAACCACAACTTTTTCTGTTACCGGATGCGATTGACAGGTGAGAATAAATCCCGCTTCAATTTCTTCGGGCTCAAGTGCGTAATTCACATCCATGGTTACCTGTCCTTCCACCAGTTTTGCCCGGCAGGTACAGCATACACCGCCTTTACAGGCAAAAGGCAGATCAGCGCCCTGTTTCAAAGCAGCATCCAGTATGCTTTGTCCTTTATTGGCCAGTTCAAAGCTGAAGGAACGATCGTCGAGGCGGATGGTGATCTGGCTTTTGGGACCTTCATCAGCAGAAGTTTCTATTGCAACAGCTTTGTTTTTATCCTGTTTACCAGGTGTAGTGAATAGTTCAAAATGTATGTTCGCAGCGGGAATGCCCTTCTCTTGCAGGAATGCACTGGAAGTAAAGATCATTTCTTCGGGCCCGCAGATATAGGCCGATTCAAATGTTTGGTAAGCAATCAGCGGTTCCAGTTTTTCAAGTTTCTCTTTGCTGATGCGGCCATAGAGAATATCGGCATCTGTTTTTTCGCGACTCAGGATATTGATGAAACTGAACCGGTTCATGAATTTATTTTTCAATGCTTCCAGTTCATCAAAGAAAATAATTGAACCACGGCTCTTGTTGCCATAGAGTAAAGTAAATCGGCTATCCGGCTGCGTTAGTAAAGTATGTTTGATGATAGAGATAACCGGTGTGATACCGCTGCCTGCAGCAATGGCCAGGTAATTGCCTGCTTTTTCTTTGCTCAGGTGTGCATTGAATTTTCCGGTGGGTGGCATAATCTCCAGCACATCCCCTTTTTTAAGTTCATCATTGGCAAAGCTGGAGAATAAGCCTCCGTCTACTTTTTTGATGGCTACTTTCAATGTTCTTTCATGTGGTGCGTTGCAGATAGAATACGAACGCCTCAGCTCTTCACCATTGATGGTTTTTTTGATGGTGATGTTTTGTCCTTCCCTGAACTGAAACAGCGATTGAAGGTTTTCGGGAATGTCGAATTCTACTGAAACACAATCGGGTGTTTCTTTTTTTATGGATGCAACCTTGAGGGAATGAAAATGAAATGCCATTGTTGAATGCTAAGTTGATAAATTTATGAATTGCTGATGCCATTGATCAGCTGATTGATCATATCGTTCTCGAGTTCTTTTTCGTCGAGATTTTTTTTATGCCGGTGCCAGAATTCGAGTCCACGTACAGCCGAAAGAATCGTGAGCACTGCTACATGCGGATGAATATCCTTCAGTTCTTTTTTCCTGATGCCCTCATTCACGATTTCAATCAACCTGTTTTCGTACGACTTACGCTGGTTGAGAAAATTGCTCAGGAAAGGATCTTCCAGTTGTTTCCATTCATGATTGGCTACATAAACCTCATCAAATGAATCGATCATCATGTGAATATGAAACCGGATGATCTGCTGGAGTTTTGTGATGCTTCCGCACTGCTGATGTTCTGTTTCATTGAGCTGAATGGTAAAATCATTGGCCACTTTAAAGCAGATGGTTTGCAGGATTTCACTTTTGGAGCCAATGTGGTTGTACAGGCTCGACGCTTCCACACCTACATTTTCGGCCAGTTCCCGCATAGAAGTAGCGGCAAATCCCTTTTTACGGAAAAGCGCCGCTGCTTTTTTGGTGATGGCATCTTTTTTAGTGCCATTCCTGGATGCTTTGATTTTGGCCATAGCCCGACTTTGCGCAAAACTAACGCTTATTAGTTTTTTATGGTATTTTTGATTGTACAAAAATGGATTAATGATTAGTTTTGCCACTGTAAACCATTTCTCATGCAACTGCAAGCAGTAGACAGGCTGGAGTCTGTTTCTCCCGAAGAATTCCGAAAAAAATATTACAATACTTCCACACCGCTTGTAATTACAGGGCTCGCCAAAAAATGGCCGGCGCACCAGAAATGGAACTGGGATTACTTTATAGATATTGTGGGTGAGAAGGAAGTGGGGGTTTACAACAATGTAAAAAGCGATGCCTATACAGCTATTAACACAGCAGATGGTTACATGAAGTTTGGCGAATACCTCAAAAAAGTAAAAGCAGGGCCATTGGATCTCAGGATTTTC
The DNA here is from genome assembly GCA_037045295.1 of Ferruginibacter sp. Lineage (GTDB taxonomy): Bacteria > Bacteroidota > Bacteroidia > Chitinophagales > Chitinophagaceae > Ferruginibacter. The sequence continues at coordinate 1,108,635 of JBAOHS010000005.1, read as the reverse complement.
CTGTTCAATATTTTTCAGCATGCACCTGCTATTACTGCTGATTTCAGTTGGCCGGATGAACTGATGTCGGGTTTTGTAAAGAAATACCCCATGTTATTTGTGGGTGGACAGGGATCAGTGACGCATATGCATTTTGACATCGACATGAGTCATATCCTTCATACCCAGTTTGTTGGAAAGAAAAGAGTATTGCTTTTTCCTTATGATGAGCAATACAAACTTTACCGGAAACCCTGGGAAGTGCTGAGCCTGGCCAATTATGCCAATTATGCTCAAGGGTTTGATTATGAGAACTTCCCGGCGGTTAAACTGGCCAAAGGTTATGAAGTAATTCTCGATCATGGGGATACCTTGTTTATGCCGGCTGGTTATTGGCACCATATGGAATATATAGAAGCAGGCTTTGCAATGAGCCTCAGGGCTATGCAAAACAGCCTGGGGGGCAAGCTCACAGGCCTTTGGAAGTTATTTGGCATGCGGGGAATTGATACCCTGATGAAGAAAACGGCGCCTATCTGGTGGTATAACCGTAAAAAGCGACAGGTTTATGAAAATGCAGGCAGGGAATTAAAAATATCGGGAAATATGTAAAAAAAATTATGATAATTCATAAAATGTATTAATTTTACGACCTGCTCCCAAACTAAACCTCTCCAATAGTATCTTATTTAAAGCTCACACGAGAATTGCATATCCTGCAGCAGAAAATCCCAACTTGTTATTAGTATTATATATTATTAATTATTCATACAATTAGTATAGCCTCAAACTTTTTTTCTTGTGGTTTCAGAGGTAAGCAAGGCCGGTGATTTTTATCACTGGCCATTTTTTTTAGTCTAGAGAGCGATTGATAAAGTCGATTACCGGCTTGGCAGCTTTAAATGTCTTTCCCAGTTCATTTACAAAATCCTGCGACAATACTTCTTTGTCGGAAAACTTCCTGCTTACAATAAAGCTTTTCATTTTGAGGTATCCGATGGCCGGATTGTTTTCATCATAGCCTTTAGGAGGCCTGCTCAGGGTATCATTTGCTTCCAATCCGGCAGGAAATAGTTTTTTAAAACCAGCTGCCGAAAGGATTTTCTTCAGGTCTTTGTAACTATAGTCAATTTCCTGCCTGATTTTTGCCAGGTCTTCAGCCGGCGGGCATCCATAAGCCCGCAGCGGCAAAACTCTTCCCCGGTTCTATATGAACATAGTAACCGGCCCCGGCTCCTTTTTTACCAGCCCGGTTAAAGTATGCAGCCATATTGTTTTTATAAGGGCTTTTGTCTTTGCTGAACCGCACGTCCCGGTTTATCCGGAAAGTACAATCCTTGGCACGAAGGTTTGCAATCGGGAGATCGAAGGCGGCAATTTTTTTTATCACTTCATCGGTGAATAAAATAATATCCTGTTTGGCTTCTTCATAAGCTGTGCGATGTGCTTCGAACCAGTTCCTGTTATTGTTCTTTTGTAAAGAAGATAAAAATTTTAAAGTGGTTGATTGAATCATAAAAACAAGATGAGTGTTATGCTAACAAAAAAATGAACCGGCTTGTTCAACCGGTTCATTAATAAATATTGTATAAAAGTATGAGATGATTTATTTAATCCTTCCCCAGTTTTCGCCGCTTTTAATACGGTATAAAGTCATTTCACTTACACCATATTTTTCTGCCATTTGCTTGTAGGTTAATTTTCTTTTCGGATTGTTGATAGCATCCTTGATGGTTTTAACCTGTGTAGCAGTGAGTTTCAAACCCACGGTGCGATTGGCCTGGCGCTTTTTGTACGCAACTTTCTGCGGACTGTCCTGCTGGTGTTCGCTTACTTCTTCCAGATTAGCCCAGCGAAGATTTTTTGCAGAGTTATCCGTTTTTTTATGATTGCTATGAATAACAAATTTGTGTTTAGGAGATTTTTTCTTGCAAAAAAGTTTTGCAACTTCCCTGTGAATGTAGATGGTTCCATTGCCATCTTCAACATGCAGGTTTAATGTACGATAGCCAGATGTAAGTGATCCATTCAAAAGCTTACCATCTTTCTCTACAGAATCAGAATAACTTGCTGCACGTCCCTGGTTCGATACTGCATATTTTTTTCTTAGCTGCTTGTAACCGGTGAATTGCATTTGTTTCCAAACTTCTCCCGGAATTTTTTTAATCATCGTACTATGATTTAAAAGTGATGTTTAGTTTTAATTGCTAAACGATTTAATTTAAGTGTGTGATGGAGTTATAAATATAAAGAAAAAAAAATCTAAGTTGGTAGCATTTTCAAAAATTCTTCTTCACTGATAATTTTAATGGCCGGAATCTTCCTGGCCTTTTCGAGTTTACTGCCCGCATCTTCTCCGGCAACCAGGTAGTTTAGTTTGCTACTAACGCCACCGAGTACCTTCCCGCCGTTCTTTTCTACCATTTCTTCAGCATCTGATCGTTTAAAACGGGATAGGGTACCCGTAAATAAAAACGTTTGTCCGCTAAGGTTGCCTCCTGTAGTTGCCTGTTCTTCCCGGGCCATACTAACGCCCAGTTTTTCCAGCTTGCGGAGCATGTTCAGGTTGTCGCAGTTACGGAAAAACTCAAAGATGCTCCGGCAACTTTTACACCTACATCTTCCATCTGCTGCAGTTCTTCAACAGAAAAATTTTCAAAATCAAATATGCTCTTAACCCGTTGAGCAAGGGTTTTAGCGGTCGTTTCGCCTACATAACGGATACCGAGCGCATAGATCAAACGATGTAGGGGCTGGCTTTTACTTTCTTCAATTGCCTGACGGAGATTCGTAATCGATTTTTCACCAAAGCCATCAATGTTCCGCAGGGCATTGCTGTCGAATGCGTATATACCCGGGATATCGGAAAACAAACCCAGTTCAAAAAATTTGCGCACATTGGCTTCCCCGAAACTGCGTATATCCATGGCATCCTTGCTCACAAAATGAATGATCCTTTCTACTACCTGTGCTTTGCAGTTGATGTTCACACAGCGCCAGACCGCTTCATCTTCGGGTTTGAACAAATGATCACCACATTCCGGACAGTTTTTCGGAAAGAGGATCGGTTGCTCGCTACCGTCTCTCAGTTCGGGCATCGACTTTACAATCTGCGGAATCACATCCCCACTGCGTTCTATTAATATGGTATCGCCCAACTGCAGGTTTTTCTCCTTTATATAATCTTCGTTGTGGATAGATATACTACTAACGGTAACGCCCCCTACATGAACCGGCTGTATTTTGGCAACCGGCGTTACAGCGCCTGTTCGACCCACCTGGAAACTAACGGATAACAATTTACTGGTTGCCTGCCGTGCTTTAAACTTAAAGGCAATGGCCCAACGGGGATGGTGAGACGTCATTCCCAGTTTATCCTGCAGACCCAGGTCGTTTACTTTGATCACCATTCCATCTATTTCATAGGGAAGATCATCCCGCATTGCTTCGTAACGGTGGATTACTTCCATCACAGCTTTGATACCGCTTACAACCTGTTTTTCCTTTTTGGGACTGCGGAAACCAAGATCCCACAACATATCGAGCATACCGCTATGGGTTAGGGGCACTTTGTTTTTTGCATCACTGGTGAAATAACTTACATGGTACAGAAAGCCTTCCAGGTTCCTGCTGTTCACCACCGATTTGTCTTTGATGCGCAAACTACCGGCTGCGGCATTTCTCGGGTTGGCTAAAGGTGGAAGTCCCTCCTCGGTTAATTTATCATTGTACTTTTTAAAATTGGTTTTGTTCATCAACACCTCACCCCTGATTTCTACCTGTTGCAAACCGTAACGGCTAAACGCAGCGGATAAGGGAACAGATTTTATAAGTTTAACATTGGGGGTGATATCGTCTCCGGTTACACCATCGCCCCTGGTAACGCCTCTTTGCAGAAAATCATTTTCAAAAACCAGGGAAATGCTGGCGCCGTCGAATTTTGGTTCAACCGAATATTCAATCTGATCGAGACCCGACAGTTCACGGGCCTTGCGGTCCCAATCGAGCAGGTCATCTTCATTATAGGAATTTTCGAGCGACAACATCGGAACCAGGTGCTGCATTTTAGGAAAATCTTTAATCAATCCGGAACCTACTCTTTGTGTGGGTGAGTCGGCCGTTACCTGTTCGGGATGCTGCTTTTCATACAACTCCAGTTTTTTAAAAAGGGAGTCATATTCAAAATCACTGATCAGTGGATCGTTTTCTATATAATACCGGTGTTCATGAAAGCGAAGTATATTCCTCAGGGATTCGATATTTTTTTCACTGAGGGCTGGGGGAGATTGCAGCCATTCACTGGTTTGCTGCTGAAGTTCTCTGATCTGCGACTGTTGGTACATATCGGTAATGCTTGTTTCAAAGGTAGAAAACTTTAACGCTAAAAAACAAACATTCACCCCTATCCGAAATTATTTCATTTGTTCGGCATTTACGAGTGCTTTCAGCCGTTCCGACAATGTATTCAGTCTTATATTAAGCACATCGGCATCTTTGCTTTCGGCATACAATTGTTGTAGTTCCTGCAGGGCATTGTCGACCTGACGGATATCGATATGCTTACCCAGTTCTTTGCTTTGTGAGAGAATCTGTTTGATCTGGTTATAATTATCTGAATAAATTTTCTGGTATTCTGTAAATAGTTTCTGAATGCCATAAACAATATCTTTTCCTGATTTGATGGCATCTGCAGGATATATAATAGGAGATGTATCAGTAATCAATGTATCCAGTACTGTTTTATCAAGGTACTGTAAGAGCAACTCTTCGGGCGATTTTGATTTTAATACCTGCCGGTTGTTGATTTTGTACAGCAGGCTGATCATATCCAGTAAATACTCCCTGGTATCAAACTGAAGTTCCTGTAGTTTTAAACTCAGCTTGTCTATCTGCTGATCAAAAGCAATATTCGCCTGGTTGAGTTTTTCATATTGAAGGAAGTAACGGTTGGTGGTAATGATAAATGTATCAAGGTCTTCCCGGGTAATTCTTTTTTCAGCTACGGCCAGGTTGCCTACGATACCGATGATAGAACTGAAAAGATTTCCTGCCCCACCAATCGCTTTTGCCTGCTTTAAGCCCGGCGTATTGCCAATCAGAGAGGAAACGATACCGGAGAATTTACTGGTATTTACATTCCTGCTTTTGTCGAGCAGAGGTTTTAATGCTTTCTGAATTTCCGATTCAAGACTGAAGCCGATATCGGTATTTGCAGGATTGTTGAATGCAGTAATCCTGTTCCGGTAATTTTCCTTTTTTATCAGGCTGTTGAGGGAATTCATAGAGCTGATGATAGCGTCCAGCAATACCGCAGTGGCCTGCATTTTATTTTTTAAAGTTAAAGCGGCATTTTTTTTCGCATATACGGAACCGTTATTTTTCATTGTACCGGTTTCCTGGCAAAGGCTCCTGTTGGCCATCAGCAGCATCATAAATAGTAAAATCGTTTTCATGGGCAGGTATCAATGTTTGAATGTTCAGGATCAGGGCTCTGCGAATCTTCTAAAAAAGAGGGAGAGAAAATCGTTTAAGCACTGAATTTTTTTCAGTCATACTTAAGTTTATTCAGTCTGCCCGCAAGATCATTCAGAAGAATTATCAGCATACCGCATTGAGCAGAATTGAATTACATTTGATACACAAACTATTCAATCAGTATTATGACTATACATCGTTTTATTTCTGTTGTAAAGGCGGGATTATTATTGCTGCTATGCGCAACACTATTTTCCTGTAAACAGAAAACAAAAGCTTCACTGATTGTACATCATGGAGTCATTTATACCGTGGATACTGCGTTTTCAGTTGCTGAAGCCATGGCTGTTGAGGATAGAAAAATACTGGCAACCGGAACCAATGCTCAGATACTGGAACAGTATGATGCCGCTACATCCATTGACCTGGAGGGCAAAACTGTTTTCCCGGGTTTTATAGATGCACATTGTCATTTTACCGGTTACGCCACCGATAGCTGGAAAGCCGATCTTACCGGCACCCATTCATTTGAAGAAATAATCGAGAAGATTAAAGTCTACAGTCAGTCGGCCCCGATGGAATGGATTTATGGCCGTGGATGGGACCAGAACGATTGGGAAATCAAAGAATACCCTGATAAAAGAATACTCGACAGCCTGTTTCCGAACCGACCTGTTTTTCTGAAACGCATCGATGGTCATGCAGCGCTTGTTAACCAGAAGGCACTTGATATGGCAGGCATTACAGTTAACACAGTTGTCGACGGCGGTAAAGTAGAAACAAAAAACGGAGCGCTTACCGGAATACTGATCGACAATGCCATGGATCTTGTTGATACAAAGATCCCGCAGATCCCTGATTCCCTGGCCCGCAAATATTTTACCGATATGCAGCGTTTATGCTTTGCCGTTGGGTTGACTACTGTACAGGATTGTGGCGTGGGAGAGCACACGATTGAGTTGATTGAGGAGGAACAGAAAGCAGGCAGGTTGAAAATGAAAATATTTGCTTTATTGTCGGACAGTGTGCAATATTATGATAAATGGATCGCAAAAGGTCCGTACAAAACAGACCGTTTGCATGTGGGCGGATTCAAGTTTTATGCTGATGGAGCGCTGGGTTCAAGAGGAGCCTGTTTGATACACGATTACTCCGACAAACCCGGATGGAAAGGTTTTATGCTGAGTCAGCCACAGCATTTTACTGATATCGCATCACGATTAGCAGCTTCAAAATTACAGATGTGTACCCATGCCATTGGGGATAGCGGCAACAGGCAACTGTTAAGCATATACGCAGCGGTGTTGAAAGGAAAGAATGACCGCAGGTGGAGAATCGAACATGCCCAGGTGGTAAATGAAAGCGATTTTCAGTATTTCAAAAATTACACAATCGTTCCATCGGTTCAGCCTACCCATGCTACGAGTGACATGTATTGGGCTGAAGACAGAGTCGGGCCAGAAAGGATTCATAACGCTTACGCCTACCAGCGGTTGCTGCAGCAGAACGGATGGATGCCCTTGGGTACCGATTTTCCGGTAGAGGATATCAGTCCTTTAAAAACTTTCTATGCTGCTGTTGTAAGGCGGGATGCCAAAGGTTTTCCGGAAAATGGTTTTCAGAAGGAAAATGCACTCACCCGGGAACAGGCCATCAGGGGAATGACGATCTGGGCGGCAAAAGCGGCATTTGAAGAAAAGGAGAAAGGTAGCCTGGAGGCGGGAAAGGCAGCGGATTTTATCGTGCTCGATAAAGACCTGATGCGTTGTAAAGAACCGGAAATGCTGGCCGTAAAGGTTTTGTACAATTTTATCAATGGGGAGAAAGTGTACAGCCGTTAATCACTTTTTGTTGATATCTACCAGTCCGTTGCGGATCGCATATATGGCCAGTCCGACACGGGTTTTCACATGCAGTTTTTCAAATAAAGCGTCCCGGTAACCATCGATGGTTCTGGGACTGACAAACATTTTATCTGCGATTTCTTTATATGTTAATTCGGTACAGCTGTATTTTAAAAATTCAGTTTCCCTTTCGTTCAGGTTGGTTAGTATATGAACATCGCTGCCTTCGTCATTGATTTTGTTGATGGCATGAATGAGTTTTCCGCTCACCAGGTCGGAGTAATAAAATCCTTTATTCACCAGGTCGTGAATGGCTGCACTTAATTGTGCAGGGTCGCTGTCTTTCAGAATATACCCTTTGGCACCACATTGCAGCATTTTGATAATGGCATTTTCATTGTCGTACATACTCAAGGCCAGCACTTTGATATCGGGGTAGTTCATCTTTAGCCATTGGCTGGTTTCATATCCATCCATTTCGGGCATATTGATGTCGAGCAACAGGATTTCAGGAATAACGGGTGATGCCTTGATTTTTTCAATGCAATCTTTGCCATTGTCTGCCTCGAATACAACTTCATGACCAATGTTTTTCAGCAGGGCTGCGAGGCCGTTGCGTAACAGTACATGATCATCGGCCAGTGAAATTTTTGCCATGGAATGAATTATAAAGTTTTTGTTTTTGCGTCTGGTAAATTAAGTGAAAGCGTTGATCCTTTACCGATAGCAGCATCCATGTGGAAGATACCACCGATTAGAGCAGCACGGTTTTTCATGCTTTTTAATCCCATTCCGTTTTTGCTATTGTTGATGGATGTGGGATCGAAGCCTTTGCCGTCGTCGGTTACCGACATCGCAAATGCAGGATTACTGTATTGAAGCACGACTTCAATATTTTTTGCTTTTGCATGTTTGATGATGTTGTTGAGGGCTTCCTGCAGCATGCGGAAAACGACCAGTTCATGTTGCAAAGAAAGTTTGAATTTTTCGCCCTTGAATAATTAGCTGCTGTATTAAACTGGCCCGTATTGCGGATGATGGATAATTCATTGGCGATGGCATCGTTTAAACCCAGTTCATTCAACTGATCGCCATACATGCTTCGACTGAGATTGCGTAGGTCGATGATGGCCTTGCTTACCAGTTGTTTGGTGTCATTGATTTTCGTTTGTTGTTCATCGTTAGCAGCAGGAAAAATGTTCAGGTTCAGTTTGGCGAGGCTTAGTATCTGACCCACGTTGTCGTGTATTTCCTGGCTGATGGTTTTGAGTGTCTGTTCCTGAATTTCGATCTGGGTTTGGAGGAGTTCCTGCTGGAAGCGTAATTGTATTGCCTGTTTTTCCCTGAGCATTCTGTTTTTTCTTTTATTAAAGAGGATGACAAATAATATTATAAATATGCATAGACAGGTAAATATTGCTGCCAGTGCCAGAATCAGGTTTTTTATGTCTTCCGGTAACGAATCCTTGTGCATAAAATTCCGATTGAGATAAATGAATAAAGAAAATAGATCAGGTTCTTGTGTATTAAGATAAATAATTTTCCGGTTGCATCATGCCGGTGTTGTAACAGGTATTGATAAAACATACTATAGGACAATTCACCGATATTAAAGAAAAGCAAACCGGTACTTATCCAGAACATCGGTTCATGAAGCAAGTTGATTGCTTCTTCCCGTTGGAAAAGATCCACAAAAAACTGGCAGCATAGAATAATAGCAATACAATTACCGGCCAATAGAACGTTTGTATTAAAATCATAAAAACCCTGAAGGAATATAATATTCACAAAACAGAATAAAGGAAAAGCGATTAGTAATAACATTGCCGTTTTGCGAAACAATTGATTCAGGTAGTTTTTATAAAATAAAAAAATATAAAAACTGAATTCCAGTGGTATACTGATATTGTACAGCCAGGAATTGGTTAGGTGCAGATCTTTTTTTATATGCCTGCCGGTAAGTTCCACTAATATAATGAAGAAGAGAAAGGGGATAAACCATTTGAGTGGTTTATCCCTTATAGATTGGTAGCAAAGCAAACTGATGATGAATGCTCCAATTTCAAAATATATATCGAGGGTAAGTGGAAACATTTAATCACAGATTTGGGGGCAAAGTTGGCCGTGGTTGGCTACACCACTTACCGGTGCTTTCTTTTCAATAATATTCCATTTTAATTCTCCGTTTTCTTTTCCGGGAACAAAAACCAGTGTGCTTTGAAATTCGTAATCCTGGCCTCTTTGTGCTGAATTGCTGTCTTTTCTTAAATAAGCGCCAGCACAAGCCCAGATTCCTGCAACTGAATTTGTGTTTTTTTCAAGAGTTTTTTTCAAAACTGCAATTACACAACTATCGACCCAAACAGCAGATGATAGATCGGGAATATCTGCAACAATTTCACCCTGACTGATTCTTTCCTGCCGGTATTTTTTACCAAAAATTTCTTTTCTGATTTGGAATTGACTTCTACCGTACTGAAAATATGAAGAGGATTTGATACAGGGGTATTCATCGTTACTAAAAATAGCATCCCAACGACTGGTATGTTTATATGTTTCAGTTTCAGGGATGGTTTTTGTAGTTGGAAGTATTCGTAAAGTTGCATTTTCATTATCATCTACTATCCAATAGATTCGAATACCATCATAGATATTTTTCGCTTTGAAAAATTTATCTAATTCGTCTATTAAGCATTTGGGCATCCAGAATTTTTTGGTTAAGCCTGTAACTTCATCTGCTGCCCCTTCTTTTATATATCGATCTCTATATTTCTTTACCATTTCCTGACCCTCACCTTCAGTGAGAAAATAATCACAAGTCACCGCTGGTTCTGCTTTTTTCTTTTTTTCGACATTACTTTTCTCACCGGATAACTTTTCGTCTTTTTTGTCCTGGTTACATGATGCGCAGATAAGTAAAAATGATATTGCAATAAGACAATGCTTTTTTAATGACATAAAAATAAATTTAGGAGTTTACTTAATAAATGCTAAAGTGGTTATTATTTTGATTTGTTTCAATAGTTAACTCACTTATTCTTTACCGTGAAATCACCCTCTTGAAAACAGCCTATTCATCATTGTTACAAAGTACTTAATTGAAAAGCTTTGCAGTATTATTTTTTCAACAAAATCATTTTATGAGAAAGTTAATCTTACTGTTATCGTTTTGTACAGCTTCAGAATGCCTGTTAGCGCAATTAAATTTTTCTTTTGAAAAAGACACGATAGATTTTGGGAGAAGCAAATCTGATGGTATTACCCGAAAGATTTTAGCCACTATCAAATCCATCAACCCTGGAAATATCGCAGCCAATACCATATATATAACGGTTAATGCTTCTCCGGCAACCACTTTGCAGCCCATTGATTATCATTTACTCACTCCAACCCTTTCTGTTGACGCCGGAACCGAACAGATCAAATGCCTGGTTACTATTAATCCGGGCGAAAGAACGGATACAGCTTATTTATCGCTCCGGTTTTCTTACGATAATGGAAGTATGCAATATAAAAACCTTATATTAAGGGTGGTAAACAAAAAGGAGGAAGAAAATGAAGACAATAACGGAGCTTCAATTAAAAACCGGATCATGTACCTGAATGCCTACAACTTCGACTTCAGTGACAAGCTTGCCTCTAATTATGTTGGTCACCTTAATTTGTTTTCTCCTTCTTCCAGTAAAAATAAAAAATGGGGATACAATACAGGTATTCTGAAGATAAATTATGCTCAGAAAGATACCAATACTAACAGTGGCGCAGTTTTAAGAGAAAATGTATTCATAAACCTTTTCGATACACTGGCCAGCGGTGTTAAATACCTGAGGCAAATCAACCGTTACAAAACGGAGAAAAGAAATACAGTCTGGAGTTTTTATTTCCAGCCAACATATGAACTTACAAATAAAGAAGATGATTTTCATGTATATGCCCATGGTCATATTGAACTACTCGCCAGTAAATGGTCGATCCTTACTAGTGTATCCAACATCCAGCAAGACACAGTTGCTTTTAACCCACCGGCTGATACTCCATTGATCCGCTATAATTTATCCAGCAACAATGACTATACAGTAAATTCCTTGTCAGGTTATTTTGGAGCCGGATTCACGCTGGATACAAAACCCTGGGAAAACGGCAGGTTCTTTTTTCAACCAACTGCAGGTGTTACATCTAACAAACCATCATCTGCGTCTATTGATATAAATAGTGGAACAGTCAGGTATTCCAATGGAGTAAGAGGGCCTTCCAATTATGAAAGAGAGAACCGGAGAACATGGTATGGCTTTTACCTGATCAGAGCCTATTATACCCATATTATTGCCAAGGAAAAAGCAACTGCGGTTGTTGGGGTAGATATCCGGGGATTGCTTCCGTTTTATTCTCCACAATATGCAGTTTATGCAGGCTTAAACCTGAGTTTTGATTCGATTTTCGGGCTTCTGAAGAAAGACTAAGAAGCAACTGAATAAACCGATTCAAAATATTTACTGATTATCAACATCTTACAAAGGGAGGTTAAAAAATACCTCCCTTTTTCTTTGGTAGTAGGCCATCATTCCCCCTACCTTTGCACTCCATTTTAAAATTCGCTCGCAGGGATAGCTGCGGCGATCATCTAAAAACAACAGAACAATGAGTAAACTACATTTCACCACTAAACATGCGAACGAGGCTACCGTACAGCGTAACTGGTACGTTGTCGACGGTACTAATCAAACCGTTGGTCGTATGTGCGCAAAGATTGCGTCTGTTCTCCGTGGTAAGAACAAAGCCTATTACACTCCACACGTAGATTGCGGAGATTTTGTAATCGTTATTAACGCCGACAAGGTAACTTTTACCGGCAATAAACTGGAAGACAAGGAGTACCTTACTTACAGCGGTTATCCCGGTGGTCAGAAAGGCGAAGCTGCCAAAGATCTGCTGAAGCGCCGTCCGGAAGTAGTTATCGAAAGAGCCGTAAAAGGTATGCTTGCCTAAAAACCGCCTGGGTCGCAAAATGTACAAAAAACTATTTGTATATGCCGGAACCGAGCATCCGCACGGAGCACAAAAACCGGCTGCATTAACTTTCAACAAAATCAAATAAATACTAACAGCTGTCGGTTCATGCCGACAGCCCAAATAAGAATAAATGGAAAAGCAAAAAAACGCAGTCGGCCGTAGAAAAGAAGCGGTAACACGTGTTTTCCTTTCAAAAGGAGATGGCAAAATCACCGTTAACGGCAAAGACTATAAAGTCTATTTCCCGCTGGTATATCTTCAGAACCAGGTTGAAGCTCCGCTGAAAACCATTGAAGCTGCCGATAAATATCGACATCGTTGTAAATGCTACCGGTGGTGGTATGAAAGGCCAGGCCGAAGCAGCCAAACTGGGTATTTCCCGTGCATTGCTCGAAGTTAGCGCTGATTACCGCCCGGCATTGAAAGCTGCCGGTTTACTGAAACGTGATCCACGTTCTGTTGAGCGTAAGAAACCAGGCCGCAAAAAAGCAAGGAGAAGCTTCCAGTTCAGCAAGCGTTAATCGCAATACAGCGATTTCAGGCATACTGATTATGATTTTATCATATAGTATGCCTGATACGAGGTATATCAATTTTTAAAAAACATACTTCAATAATAAACAATGGAAAATAACACTTCCTTACAACAGCAACTCTTAGAAGCAGGCGTTCATTTCGGTCACCTGAAGAAAGAAATGGAATCCCTAAAATGCTGCCATACATTTTCGCAGAGAAAAAGGGTATCCACATCATCGATCTCAACAAAACCGTAGAAGGATTGCAGGAAGCTGCAGCTGCTATGAAAGCCATTGCCCGCAGTGGTAAAAAAGATCATGTTCGTTGCTACCAAAAAGCAGGCCAAAGAAATCGTTCAGGAATGTGCAAAGCGTGTAAACATGCCTTTCGTTACAGAACGCTGGCTGGGTGGTATGCTCACCAACTTCAACACCGTTCGTAAGAGCGTGAAGAAAATGCAGAGCATCGAAAAACTCCTTGGCGATGGCAGTGCAGAAAACCTCACTAAAAAAGAAAGACTTACCCTCGCAAGAGATAAGGATAAAATGGAAAAAGTATTGGGTGGTATCGCTCAGATCAGCCGTGTACCTGCAGCACTTTTCCTGGTTGATATCGGTCACGAACACATTGCTCTTTCTGAAGCAAAGCGTTTGAACATCAGCACCATCGGTATGGTAGATACCAACTGCGATCCGAATAAAGTTGATTTCGCTATTCCTGCCAATGATGATGCTACCAAATCTATCGCCATCATCGTTAACTATATCACCGCTGCTATTGCAGAAGGTTTACAGGAACGCCAGGCAGATAAGGATGATGATGATCACAGCGACCTGGAAGAAATCACCGGAAGCAAAAGCTGCCCGTTTTGAGCAGAAAGTTGATGGTGGAGATGACAGGGGAAGGCGTGCAAGAGGTACCGCTCCGGCTAAACGCAGGGTTCCGGGACCAGGCGCAGGCGGAAGGAAACCAGCTGGTAAGTAATGATATAAATGCGGGCCATCGGGTTACCGGCTAAGTGCTACTATGCATCACTGTTGTATCACTCACTTGTACCGCAAATCTTTACGCAGCAATCAGTTCTTAGAAATAACATTCAAAAATTAAATAAATTTTTTCCGGTGCAAACCGGGAATTCAGGAGGTATATCATGAGCGTTACTATAACAGCAGCAGATATAAACAAATTGCGCCAGGCTACTGGTGCAGGTATGATGGATTGCCGCAAAGCTTTAACAGAAAGCAACGGCGATTTTGAAGCAGCCATCGACTGGTTGCGCAAGCAAGGTCAGAAAGTTGCTGCTAAACGCAGCGACCGCGACGCTAAAGAAGGTGTGATCATCGCCAAACCAACAGCCGATAATAAAGCAGGTATCGTTATCTGTATCAGTTGCGAAACTGATTTCGTTAGCAAGAATGCCGATTTCGTTGCCTTCGCACAGAGCATCGCTGATGCAGCTGTAGCCAACAACGTAAAATCTGCTGAAGAACTGAACAACGTTGAAATCAACGGAGCAAAAGTTTCCGACATGATCAACGATAAACTGGCAGCCATCGGTGAAAAAATCGAAATTTCTAAATTTGAAAGAGTAGAAGCTCCTTATGTAGCAAGTTATATTCATGGTGCAAACCGTATGGGTGTATTGGTAGGTCTTACCGTTGCTGCTGAAGAAGCCGGAAAGGATGTTGCCATGCAGATTGCCGCAATGAACCCGCTGGCAGTTGATGAAACTTCTATCCCTGCAGATGTAATTGCCCGTGAAAAAGAAATCGCCATTGAAATGGTGAAAGCAGAAGGCAAACCAGCAGAAATGGCTGAAAAAATCGCCATGGGTAAACTCAATAAATTCTTTAAAGACAACACCCTGCTTGCACAGGCTTTTGTAAAGGATGGCAATAAATCTGTTGCCGACTACCTGAAAAGCGTAAACGCAGATTTGAAAGTCACTGAATTCAAAAGAGTGGCCTTAGGATAATATTTTATTTTATATTTAACCCGGTTTTTATACCGGGTTTTTTTATGGTATAACAATTTAAACATTATTAAACGCATCTTCTATGTTGCCCAAGTACAAACGAGTATTATTAAAGTTATCAGGTGAGTCGCTGATGGGCGACAAAAATTTTGGTCTTGATCCTAAAGTGATTGCCCAGTATGCCAAAGACATCCGCCAGATTACCGATATGGGTGTTCAGGTAGCACTCGTGATTGGTGGTGGCAATATTTACCGTGGCATGAATGAAGCAGAAACCGGTATCGAAAGAGCACAGGGAGATTATATGGGTATGCTGGCAACGGTTATCAATGGAATGGCTGTTCAGAGCGGACTTGAAAAAGCAGGAGTTTATACCCGTTTGCAGAGTGCCATCAAAATGGAGCAGATAGCCGAACCTTATATCCGCAGAAGAGCGATGCGTCACCTTGAAAAAGGCCGTGTGGTTATATTCGGTGCCGGAACCGGAAATCCTTATTTCACCACTGATACCGCCGGTTCTCTCCGGGCCATTGAAATCAAAGCCGATGTTATCCTGAAAGGAACACGTGTGGATGGAATCTATACAGCCGATCCTGAAAAAGATCCAACCGCTACCAAATATGATCGCATCTCTTATGCAGAATGTATTTCAAAAAAACTAAGTGTTATGGATATGACTGCTTTTACCCTTTGCATGGAAAACAGTCTTCCGATCATTGTATTTGATATGAATAAACCAGGCAACCTGATGAGTGTTGTAACCGGAGAAAAAGTAGGCACACTGGTTAGTTAAAATAATTCAACTTTATAAAAATAAAAAGCTGTCAAATAAATGACAGCTTTTTTTCTTCCAGGAACTAAAAACCCAATTACAAAGTATCCAAAAAACTATTTATTTCCTGCAGGCCTGAAGCTGCCGGACTGATTGTTATAGTTTGTGTATTATTCTGTGCATCCGTTGTAAGCTGCGACTGTGCCAGGTAATACGTACTGCCGATCTTCGACATAACGATTACGGTTACGGGCAGATTTCCGGGTACCGCCGCTGTAAATTTCCGGGTTACTGCATTGCCTGTCATGGGTATTACCGAGCGCATATTGTTAACCGAAATATAAGCGATGGTGTTGGCATTGGTAAAACTGGAAGGCAATGCGAGCGACAATGCTGTAGAAGGAGTTGCTGCATTGCTGTATGCCATACCAGCCATATTCCAACCTTGGTTATTGGTAAATACAGAGTAAAAGTTGTTGGCTGATTCTGTATAGTTGAGCGAACTGTCTGTACCCTGCAACCAACTATTGTTACCATTAATGAAAGCCTGTCCGTGGTAAGTTTTCAAAGATTGCAGAATCGGTGTATCCAGTGTTGCAGCAATGATATTCTTGTTGGTTCCGATGGTCAATGGACCACTGCTTCCTTCGAAGCTTGTATAAAAAAGCATACCCGACATCAGCAATTCATTGTTGCCCAGACTGGTCAAACCCCAGCGAATCATATCGCCCTTCTTTTTTACAAGTTTTGAATTCAAATAAACGGTACCCTGGTAGGTTTGACTGACACCTGAAACAAGTGCACCACCGGTAACGGTTACCTGCAGTTCGAACGGACTTCCGAATACAGTTACTGAACCAGGATTCAACTGGAAACTGTCACGCTCCAACTCCGGCCTGATCTCATCTCTGAGTAAACTGGATGATGCTGTATCGGGAATATTAGTATACCAGAAATCGGGATTGCCCGGATTTACAGGATTGGTTACAATCTCGTCAAGGTCACGCTGACAACCGGTTAATAAAATAACCAGACCGAAAATGAATGTAAAGAGTTTTGTGATTTTCATTCGTTTAAAATTCTTGTTCCACAATATATCAGATGCCATGGTATTCAAAACTGTTGCCTGTTAAAAATCAAAACGAAGGCCCAGTCTCAATCCGGCTGTATTGTATTTCTGTTTGAGTGTTAAATCAGATTTACTAACCGGCGAAAAATTATACCTGAAATAAGGTTCTGCCAGTAAGTGAAAACGATCATTCAGTTTATAATAAAAAGAAACAGCACCCATAAAACCTACACCGATATTGTTTTTAAACTGGTAAGGCGATTTGGTTCCGCCGGTGGTGATGTTAACCGGTTGCAGCGACTTGTCGAGCAGGTCGCCTTTTTGCCAGCTGTATAAATTAATAATGGCACCTGCATTGATATTCGTATGCAAACGCCCGTTGCCCATTTCGAAGCCGATGATCAAAGGAATGTCGAGTGTACGGTATTTATTAAAAGTTGTTTTATAGCGTGTACTCGTAGTCGTATAGCTGCCGGTAGTATCGCCTGCTGCATTCGTTACGTATACTACCTGGATGATGTTACCCTGTTCATATTTAAATTTTTCATTTACCTGGCTGTAATTAAATCCGGTGCGGAAGCTGATGCCATTGCTGAATACCTTGGTAAAGCGCAAGCCGGCACTAAAGGCATATTGGAAACTCGTACTCTCTTTTCTTTTCTGCAGATAAACAGAATTCGCAGTGTCTTTAAAACTACGAAGCGCATAATCGGGTCCTGCATAAAATTCAATGTAGCGTTTATTACCAGCAGCATTTTTTTCTGTACCGGGACAAGGAATGTTATAAAAGAATTTGTTTTTGTTTTCCCTGATGGTCGGATTAAAAACGGGCCTGTTAAAGGAAGTTTGCAGGGAAAGTATATCGGGGTACAATGTCATTTCAGCAACATCGGTATTTAAACTTACCGGATTATTGTCATTATCCTGGTCGGTAGCTGCATCTGTAATATTCAAATTGCTTCTGCCATTTGTATTCCTGGTGATTTTACGTGGTTTCGCAAAGTCATTTCCATTGCTGCTTACATCAGTAGCTGATAATGTTCTTTTCTTCTTTCCATTTGGTGTACGAACAATATTTATTTTATTCTTATTGTTGTTATTAACAGTCGAAGAAATATCTCTACCAGTGGACTGGTCATTACTAACAGGAACGGTTAATTGCTTTTTATCATTGCCTGGAATGTTGTTTACCGAAGTACCATTATTTGTTTGAACAGCGGTAGGATTATTAGTTGTTGTGCCGTTGGTTGTAGTTGATTGTTCTTTTGTATTGTTGGTATTTGTATTATTTGTGTTGTTTGATGAAGAGGATGTATTGTTTGAAGCAACCAGATCCTTGTTTACATCTGTATTGCTTTTAACCTCGCTGCTTGATCCGGTTGAAACCCGGTTGGTTTTATTCAACAGGAACAAAGCGCCGGCAGTGAGTACTGCGGCGGCAATGAACAGTTTTAAACCGTGTTCCTTCAGGAAAAAAAGAAAACCTCCCGGCCTGCGTTTGTCTTTTGCGGCGATGATATTTTCCCATATATGTGGCGGAACCTCGGGCTGATAACCCGAAAGTTTGCTTTTGATATGGTCGTCAAATGGTGCCTGATTCATCATACTGCTACCTTTTGTGATTGTAAAATTTGTTTCTGCAACATCAGCCTGGCTTTCACCAACTGGCTGCGGCTTGTTCCGGGTTGGATACCCAGCATTTCGGCAATTTCTTCGTGCTGGTATCCTTCCATAACATACAGGTTGAAAATAATCCGGTAACCATCGGGCAGGTTGTTGATGAGCATCAGCAGATCTTTTTCTGAAAGATGTGCGAATGCTGAAGCATCTGCCACCGGCTGCATATTTTCCCCAACCTCATAACCCGGTAGTTCCTTGCTGTACCGGGTTAAAGTATACTTTTTGAGGGCTGTGTTTACTACGATTTTCCTGATCCAGCCTTCGAAAGAACCATCTCCTTTGAATTGCCTGATTTTGGAGAAGACTTTGATAAATGCATCCTGGAGGATATCCTCGGCATCCGCTGAATTACGGGCATAACGATGACATACGCCCAGCATGCGACTTGCGTAACGTTCGAAAACTGCCCGCTGGCAGGAAGCTTCCTCCCGGATACAACCTATAATAAGTTCGTCTTCCGTCAAATTAGTATACCGGATTTACACCTGGTTAATAATGAGATACCCCAGGCAGCTATTTTGCTGCCCCGGATCCATATACTAAGTTAAAATAAAACCCAGGCAGGCGGGTTAAAATATGTATTTTTAAAACAGGAAATCAGCCGTTATGATTGCAGATAACCTCGCAAAACAACTGAAAAGTGAGAATGAGCTGTTGCAACTACAGCTACAGGACCTCAATTATATGATTGAGGCCCGGGAAGAGGAATTGGAAATGCTCCGTAAAACTGCCGCCCATGCCGTTCAGCTGCAAAGTCGTCTCGATCACAACCTCTTTGAAATAGAGCAGATGCAGGAAGTGATCGGTGAAAAACAACGGGAAGCACAAGGAGCCCTGAAGCGTGAATCCTCCCTGGAAGCAGAAATGTTCCAGAGTATCCAGATGGAAAGGGAATATTACGAGATCCGGGATCAGTTTAACAGCACCAAAACGGCACTGGCCGACATCAATAACCAGATGGCAGAAGCAGTAGCCTTGTACAAAGAAATCAAAGACCTCAAATCAAAGATTGCCGAACTGGAAAGCAATCTTGAAATTGCCTCACTAGATAACCAGTTCCTGAAAGAAGAGCTCGACAAATTCAGGGAGCAGGAAGCTTTATCCACAAATAAGTAAACAGGGTACATTCAACTTGCATTTAAGGAACCTAAACGCTATTTTGTATTTCTAAAATATTTTATATGAACTTTCAGACAATGAGTAAACAGCGTAAATTCATCCTGATAGCTTCGGCCATAGGGGTGATCTCCATGTTCCTGCCCTGGGTGAAAATCTCTTTATTCGGATTCAGTAGCAGTGTGAACGGAATGAGGGATTCCGGAATATTTATTTTTCTCTGTTTTGTTGCCTGTGGCGTGATCAGTTTCCTGGGCAATCAATCAATCAACCTGGATCGTACCATGTGGATGGTGACTTTGATTGTGGGTGGATTGGCAGCGCTCATTATGATCATAAACTTTCTGAGGGCTTCCGATGCAAGGGATTTCCTGAGTTATGGTTTTTACCTGGCATTGCTATCATCTATCGGACTGGTGGTTGCCGCTTACCTGTTCCGTACGCCGGGGGAGAGCATCAAAAGCGGATTTGACAGCCTGAAGAAAGATATTGAGGAAAAGACAAAGCAGGATACGCCAAAATAATGAAACTGATTTTAATCATAAAGCGTTCTGAAAAGAGCGCTTTTTTTATAATCATAATTGTATCAATTTTGACATTGAAATTGAAAACATGAAAGATATAGCTGCTATCAGGAAGGAGTACATGCTGGAAACACTCAGTGAAACAGATGTTGCCAATGATCCGTTCTCACAGTTTAATAAATGGTGGGCCGAAGCCATTGCAAGTAATATTGATGAAGTGAATGCGATGACGCTGGCAACGGTAAATGAGAATGGATATCCAACTGCAAGAATTGTATTATTGAAAGAATATAACAGGAACGGGTACGTGTTTTTTACCAACTACGAAAGTCATAAAGCGGCAGCAATTGAGAAGCATCCTGAAGTGTGCCTGGTTTTTTTCTGGAAAGAACTCGAGCGACAGGTGCGCATAGAAGGGATTGCTTCAAAGATCAGTGATGCAGAAAGCGATGCATATTTTAATTCAAGGCCAAGGAGCAGTCAGATCGGTGCCTGGGCATCTCCACAGAGTACTGAAATTCCTTCCAGGGATATATTGGAGAGCAATGTTGCATTGCAGGAAAGCAGGTTTGAGGGAAAAGAAATTTCGAGGCCACCACATTGGGGAGGTTATCTTGTAAAGCCCGTCGTTGTTGAGTTCTGGCAGGGAAGGCCCAGCAGGCTTCATGACCGGATCGTGTATACGCTGCAGGGTAGAAAATGATTGGAAAAGGGCCAGGCTGGCACCATAAAAAAAACCGGTTGAATATTTTGTTCAACCGGTTTCAGAAGAAAATTATTTGGTCTTTTTTGACTGCAGCTTTTTTTGCTGCAGTTTTTGTTTTTGCGGGTCTTGTTTTACCAAAGCTTCCGGCAAAAGTTTTTCCTTTTTTGGTTTTAATATCACCACGTCCCATATCTGTATAATTTTATTTGTTAAAATTGATAATAAAAAAGCAAGGCGCCTGAACAGCGTCTTGCTTTTAATTTTTTTTCCTGCAAATTAGATTTTAGCAGACAGTTCTTTACCTGCTTTAAACTTTGCAACTTTCTTTGCTTTGATTTTAATCACAGCACCAGTTTGTGGGTTACGACCGTTACGGGCAGCTCTTTTTGAAACAGAGAAAGTTCCAAAACCAACTAAAGTAACTTTGTTACCACTTTTTAAAGTTTTAGTTACTGCTTCAATGAAAGAATCCAAAGCAGCGTTTGCCTGGGTTTTTGTGATGCCAGCGTCATCAGCAATTTTTGCAATTAATTCAGCTTTGTTCATAATTGAGTTTTTGAAAAATTTTAACTGCAACAAATATAGAAGCTTTTTGATTGCAACAAAATTATTTTTGATAAAAATGAAAAATTTGAAAAACGGCTGCAATCCGCTGTCGGAGGGCATTTTAAACAAAATCGAGGAAGCCATGTTACAGCTTGCACTCAGAACGCTGATCCGCTGAAACCCTTTACCATGGCTGAGGTTTCAGAAGATTGTTCGCCGAAGTCCTTTGTGAATGCGGTTTTCAGCCAATTATACCAAAAAAATAAAAACAAAAAACAAGTCTTTTTTTTGTTTTGCACAATTAGTTAACAACCTGCATCAGCGAACGGAAAGCGATGAATTTGTCGCCCCATTTATCGAATGATTTCTGTCTCATCAATCCGGCATGCTGTTCTATATACTGGTTATAAGCTGCCTTGCTTTCTGCCGAGTACTGTACGGTAAAAGTGGGTCCTTCCGAGTCATCTGTTTCGAGCATGCGCAAAACCCTTGCATCGCTGAAACAGCCTGTGGCAAGCACTTCCGGCACATGCTCCTGCTGCAGCCACTGCAGCCATTGCTCCCAGATACTGCTGTGAACTTTGATGGTAACATTGTAAATAAACATGAATAGGTCTTTTTTAATTCAGGCTTGAATGGCCTTTACAATTTGATTTCCAGGTATACCGGGCAATGGTCGCTGTGCTTTACATCGGGATAAATTTCCGCATCTACCAGCTGCTTTTTCAAGGCTGTGGTTACATTGATATAATCGATTCTCCAGCCTTTGTTATTGAGTCTCACACTGGGGAAACGCTGACTCCACCAGCTGTAGCGATGCGGTTCGGGATGAAATTCACGGAAGGTATCAACCCATCCGGCATTGAAAAACTTTGTCATCCATTCTCTTTCTTCCGGTAAAAATCCCGATGATTTTTTGTTCCCTTTCGGATCGTGAATATCTATTTCCTGGTGTGCAATATTGTAATCGCCGCAGAGAATGATTTTAGGATTTTTCTTTTTTAATTTTTCGAGGTATCCATGGAGTTCATCCAGCCATTGGTATTTGTATGCCTGTCTTTCATCTCCGGATGTACCCGAAGGAAAATAAGCGTTGATCAGCTTTACATCTCCAAACTGCAACTCTATCACCCTGCCTTCAAAATCACTTTGTTCAAATCCATGTCCATTTTTTACAGCTGTTGGTTTGATCTTCGTCAACACCGCAACACCACTGTATCCTTTCTTCTCTGCACTGAACCAGTGATGGCTATAGCCGAGTTTTTCAATGGCAGCTACATCAATATCCTCACTGGTCGCTTTTGTTTCCTGCAGACAAACAACATCTGCCGGGTTTGTTTTCAACCAGTCGAGCAATCCTTTTTTGATGGCGGCCCGGATGCCATTAACATTGTATGAAATAATCCGCATGTTCTTTTTATATTTATCAGTAAAAATAATCATCCCTCATGGAAAATAATCAAACGCCGGAATCGCAACCAACCAAAAACGAAGAAAGTATTTTTTCGGGCGAAGAATTTAATACAGCAGGGTATGATAAACATATCCGCCAGGCTCGAAATGCTTTGTACATAGCAGCCGGTATCCTGGTAATCAACCTTGCCATCCTGATTTATGGCTACAATGAATTGTATGTTGACTATATCTGGATAGATGTAGTGATCTGGAGTTTGTTTATAGCAGGCTTTATTTTACTCGGTCTCTGGACGAAGAAGAAACCGTATTATGCCATCATCGGTGGTTTGATTTTGTACGGCTTGTTTATTGCCCTCAACGCCTTTTTTGATATCACTACTTTGTATAAAGGAATTTTCATGAAGATCATCATCATCGGTTTGCTCGTAAAAGGCATCAATGACGCAAAGGCGGCACAGGAGATGAAAGAACAGTTCCGGCAATAGTCATTATTCAAGAATCGGGCGCAGCCATCGGGTTGCTTCATCCAGCGACATAGATTTCCTGGAAGCATAGTCATTCAACTGATCGCTGTCGATTTTTCCTACACCAAAATATTTACTTTCTGGATGTGCAAAGTACCAGCCGCAAACAGAAGAAGCCGGATACATGGCCAGCGATTCGGTTAAATGAATGCCGGTAGCTTCTTCACCACCCAATAGTTTGAAGAGCTTGTATTTCTCAGTATGATCAGGGCAGGCAGGATAACCAGGTGCGGGCCTGATTCCCTGGTAAGCTTCTGTGATCAGGTCCTCATTGCTCAGCTGTTCTTCTGAAGCATATCCCCAGAGCTCGGTCCGGGTTTTTTTGTGAAGCAGTTCTGCAAAAGCTTCTGCAAGCCTGTCGGCCAGTGCCTGCAGGATTATTTTATTATAATCATCCAGGTTTTCTTCAAATCTTTTGATATGTGTTTCAATTCCCTGGATGGTTACAGAAAATGCGCCGATATAATCAGTCGTTTTTTCTGAGATAAAATCAGCCAGTGATAAATTCGGTTGGCCGGTGGCTTTTTTCATCTGCTGACGTAAAAATTCCAGGGCCGTATTTTCTTTTTTAACTGTTATGGTATCGGTACCGGTTTTTTCAACTTCCCAGAAACCCGCAACGCCACGGGCAGTTAGCCATTTTTCTGAAATGATCTGCTGTAACAATTTCTGAGCATCGTTATATAGTTTGGTCGCTTCGGTACCGATCACGCTATCCGTTAGTATTGCCGGAAATTTGCCATGCATTTCCCAGGCGATGAAGAAGGGCTGCCAGTCTATATACGCTGCAATTTCTTCCAGTGAATAATTGTCGAATATTTTCGTTCCGGTAAAGGAAGGTTTTACCGGCGTAGTATCCGTTCCAGTTAATAACGGCAGGATTGTTTTTAGCTTCAGCATAGGGAACCAGCTGTTTGCCCGATTTCCTGTTGCCGAAATCTTCTTTCAGCTTGTCGTATTCTTTCCTGATTTCATTGAGGAAAGGTTTTTTCTGCTCCGGACTGAGCAAACTACCGGCAACGGTTACACTACGGGATGCATCCAGTACATGCACTACACCTGTTTCGTATTCAGGTGAAATTTTTACTGCTGTGTGCATGCGGCTTGTGGTAGCACCGCCGATCAGCAAAGGAGTATTCATTTTGAGCCTTGTCATTTCACGGGCAATGTGTACCATTTCATCCAGCGATGGTGTAATGAGTCCGCTGAGCCCGATAATATCGGCATTGTGCTTTCTTGCTTCTGTAAGAATTTTTTCTGCAGGCACCATCACCCCGAGGTCGATGATTTCATAACCATTGCAACCGAGTACCACACCCACAATATTTTTGCCGATGTCGTGAACATCACCTTTAACTGTAGCTAATAATATTTTAGCCGGACCTTTTTCATCTGCTGCACCAGGCACTGCCATCCGATCGGCTTTTTCCTGTTCGATATATGGTGTAAGTACTGCCACCGCTTTTTTCATCACGCGGGCGCTTTTAACTACCTGTGGCAGAAACATTTTACCGGCGCCGAAAAGATCACCAACGATGTTCATGCCATCCATCAGCGGGCCTTCAATTACATCGAGAGGTCGTGGGTATTTCAATCGGGCCTCTTCTGTATCAGCATCTATATATTCTGTAATGCCATGCACAAGGGCATGTTCCATTCTTTTTTCCACGCTTTCTTTTCTCCAGCTTTCATCTTTGATTACTTCCTTGCCTTTTGCTTTTACCGTTTCGGCAAATACAATCAGTTTTTCTGTTGCCCCATTGTCATCGTTATTGCGATTAAGGATAACGTCTTCGCATAGCTGCTTTAAGGTTGGTTCGATTTCATCGTAGATAACCAACTGGCCTGCATTTACAATGCCCATATCCATTCCTGCCCGGATCGCATGATAAAGGAATACACTGTGAATGGCTTCCCGAACATGATCATTCCCCCTGAAAGAGAAGGAAACATTGCTCACGCCACCGCTTACTTTGGTAAGTGGCATCAGGCTTTTTATTTCCCGTGTGGCTTCTATAAAATCTACTGCATAATTATTGTGTTCTTCAATGCCGGTTGCAACAGCAAAAATGTTAGGATCGAAAATGATGTCTTCCGGTGCGTAACCAACTTTGCTTGTAAGGATTTTATAGGCACGGTGACAGATTTCAACTTTTCTTTTCTTTGTATCGGCCTGCCCAACTTCATCAAAAGCCATTACAATCACTGCTGCACCATAGCTTTTGCAGGTAAATGCCTGTTCGATGAATTTCTCTTCGCCTTCTTTCAGTGAAATGGAGTTCACGATGCATTTGCCCTGAACGCATTTCAACCCTGCTTCAATGATCTCGAATTTACTGCTGTCGATCATTACGGGAATGCGGGCAATATCGGGTTCCGACTGAAGCAGATTAAGAAAGGTGGTCATCGCCTGAACGCCATCCAGTAAAGCATCATCCATATTTACATCGAGTACCTGTGCCCCATTCTCTACCTGCTGGCGGGCAACAGACAGTGCTTCTTCATAATTTCCTTCCCTGATAAGTCGGGCAAATTTCTTACTACCGGTAACGTTTGTACGCTCACCAACGTTTACAAAATTTGTTTCAGGCCTGATCACGAGTGATTCAAGTCCGCTGAGTTTAAGGTATGGGCTGTTAGGCGTTAATGCTGACATAAATATGCTGGTTGTTTCCTTACGTTCTTTTTAATGTTTGCTGCTTATGCAGTCGTTTCTTCGAATGCCGGTATTTTTCTCGGCTGGTATTTTTTTACTTCTTCTGCGATGTGTTTGATATGGTCGGGAGTTGTACCGCAACATCCGCCCACAATATTTACAAAACCTTCTTTGGCCCATTCTTCAATGATATGGGCTGTTTGATGTGGTTCTTCATCGTATTCGCCAAATGCATTGGGCAATCCCGCATTCGGATATGCGGAAGTATAACAACTGGCCATAGCCGAAAGTTCTTCAATGTGCGGCCTCATTTCGCTGGCACCCAGTGCGCAGTTGAGCCCGATGCTGATAGGATTTGCGTGCATCACGGAAACATAAAAAGCTTCCAGTGTTTGTCCGCTCAACGTTCTTCCACTGGCATCTGTAATGGTTCCGCTGATCATTACCGGTAATTCTTTGCTGCCATTTTCCCTGAAAAAATGTTTGATTGCATAAATGGCTGCTTTGGCATTGAGTGTATCGAATATGGTTTCAACGAGCAGTATATCTGCACCGCCATCTACCAGTCCTTTGATTTGTTCTTTATAAGCTTCTGCCACTTCATCGAATGTAACGGCCCTGAAACCAGGATTGTTTACATCAGGTGAAAGGGATAAGGTTTTGTTCAATGGTCCGATGGCACCTGCTACAAACCTGGGTTTAGAAGGATCTTTGGCGGTATATTCATCAGCAGCTTCTCTTGCACATCGGGCTGAAGCAACATTGAGTTCATAAGCAAGCGACTGCATATCATAATCTGCCTGGGCAATGGAAGTACTGCTGAAAGTATTGGTTTCAATAATATCGGCACCTGCTTCGAGGTATTGGCGATGGATGCCGGTAATAACAGATGGTTTGGTGATGCTGAGCAGATCGTTGTTCCCTTTCACATCTTTGTGCCAGTTTTTAAAACGATCGCCGCGGTAGTCTTCTTCCTCCATTTTATGTCGCTGGATCATGGTGCCCATTGCACCATCAATGATGAGGATTCTTTCGCTTAAAACCTGTTTGATATCTTTCATAATTCCTGCTTTTAAATAATAATTACTTAGTCCGGTAAAAAGCGGACCAGTGCCTTTGAATAGGCCTGTTAAAACAACCAGGATTTATAAACGATTATCAGATCCGTGAGGGAAACTGGAGATGAGTGTCGTTTATTAGTTCAATGGTTGTAACAGATACCGGCGCTGAACAATAAACAAATCCGCCCCGGTACAGTGCAAAATTATAATAATAAAGCCGTAACACAAAATGTTACGGCTTTTAAAGCAAGCATGAAAACACAAATATGGTGGTCTGTTGAGGGAAGGATTATGGAATATTGGATGGTGGAATGGATATTAAAGCGGGACCTTGTTATAGTTTGGTAAACTGAAGCCTGTCATCCTGTGCAGGATTGTCGTCTTTCAGTTTAATGGAAGTATTGGTTTTTTCTTCAATCTGCCAGTCGTCGTTCAATTCACTTAACACAGGATCTACTCCGAAACTGATGTTGAACTTGCTGCTGGTTACGCTCCAGGTGCCTGATACGGTTGTGCCATTTTTTACAGCATCCAACACTCCGCTGCTCTGGAATATGAAAGTATATCCTGCAAAATCTGAGGTCTCATCTGTATTATCGAAATAATAACTGATGCGCCAGTTTCCTGATGTTGAATTCTGGTTAACGGTATTGGTATCGTCGCTGTTAGAGCAGGAACTCATGAATGCAGAAATAAGGAGAACACTGCACAAAAGACTGATAACGGAAAGGATTTTTTTCATAGCTGAATGTTTTAAAAGTTAATTACAATTCAAATATGAATCAAATAACAACCCGAAAAAAGCAAGGTTTACTGAACAGGTATTTTCAGCTGCTGAACAGGAATATTCCTATACGCTATCAGGCTCCGTCATCCAGCCAGGTTTTAAAATTGGCCGATCTTTCTGTACTTACAACCGTTTCATGTTTACTGGCAGGCTTGAGTTTGATAAGCACCCGGCCCTTTGTATAAGCAAGCATTTCACCGATGGAAACAAATGAAATGATATACTGGCGATTGATGCGGAAGAATTGCTTTGGTGGTAGGAGGTTCTCCAACTGATCGAGGTTAAAATCAGTTACATACCTTCTGCCTTCATGCGTAGTGATAAAATTCACTTTGTCTTCTGTATAGAAATAAGCAATTTCTTCAGTATTAATGCTTTTGATATGCTCACCATACCTTACGACAAAGCGATTTTTATATTGCTGGGTTTTGGTGCTATAGGATTCCAGAAGTTTGGCAATATCCATCACCGGAGCAGCTGCCGTTTTCAATTTTTTAAATTTACCGAGTGCAGCTTCGAGTTCATCTTTTTTGATTGGCTTCAGCAGGTAATCAATACTGTTCACTTTAAAAGCGTCAATGGCATACTGATCATATGCTGTTGTAAAAATTACCGGGCAATCTGGTTTCACTGCCTGGAAAATATCGAAACTGATACTGTCCGACAACTGTATATCCGAGAATATAAGGTCGGGCAAACTGTTTTCCTGTAACCATTTGATACTGGCGGTTACACTTTCGAGGCTTTCGAGCAATTCAACTTCGGGCTCGATTTCTTTAATCATTTTAAACAGCCTTTTTGCTGCTGGTTCTTCGTCTTCGATAATGAGGATTTTTAGCATATTAGTTTTTTAAAAGTGGTAGTGAAACAATGAAATTTTTACCATTATCTGTTATGCTTACTTTTTTATTGCTGAGTAAATTGTACCTGTTTACAATGTTCTGTAATCCCATACCGGCACCGGCCTGCTTGGTTAAACGTGGATTGATATTGTTCTTCACGAGCAGCAATTCTGCATCGGTAATTTCTAGTGTGATGGTGAGTATGTTATCTTTCGAAACCATGTTGTGCTTGATTGCATTTTCGGTGAGCAATTGAATTGTAAGTGGCGGAATAAAATAACTGGCACACTGCTGCTCGGAAATATTGACTTCAAGCTGTAAATATTTCCCGTATCGTTTTTGCTGTAACTGGAAATAGTTATTCAACAACTTAATTTCTTCACCGAGTGAAATGATTTCCTTATCACGGTAGTTGATGATATCGCGGAAAAAATCAGATAACTGTTCCGCATATGCGACTGCCATATCTGGATTTTCTTCGATTGTTGAAATAAGGGTATTGAAACTGTTGAAAAGAAAATGCGGATTAACCTGCGTACGCAGTACTTCAAACTGCACCTGGATTTTTTCCTGGCGGAGTCGTTCCATTTTTTTCAGCGATGCTTCCCTGCTTTTTATGTACCAGTACAACAAACCGCCTGCAGCAGAAAGACACAAAAGATAAAACCAGAATTCTGCATAAAAAGGTTTGGCAATCACGAACTCATAACTGGCTTCATCGGCATTTTTAAAATTCTTGTTCAATGACGCCTGAATGCGAAACCTGTATTTTCCGGGATCAAGTTTCGGAAAATTTTTGCTCCTGTCTCTTGTAATCACCCAGCTTGTATCGAGGCCTTCGAGCTTGTATTGATAGAATACTTTTTCCGGATCGGTATAATAAAGTCCGGTGTAATTGAAAGTAAAGTTGTTTTCATTGTATGAATACCTGCCGGAATGATCGTCGTCGATATCGTTCAGAAACAATTGTACAGATTCAATAATCGCTTTGGGTTTTTGTACAGATCCTAACGGTAAGGCATAGGTTAGAATTCCTTTGGTGGTGCTTACCATTATATTTCCGGCACTATCCTGACTAACAGCACCGAGGTCTTCTGCGTTTACGGTGCCGATGCCTTGTGATGATGAGAGATAAGAAATATTCCCTGTTGCCGGATCAAGTATATCAAGTCCTTTCTTGTGTATGATAATGATATTGCCTGCACGATCGGTTTTCAGTACAGAAATGCCCAGATCGCTCAAACCCTCACGGGTGCTGTAATTGGTGAATTTGTTTCCATCAAACTTATAAATTCCGGCGGTGGCTGTACTGAACCAGATATTGCCTTTTTTATCTTCTGTTACCGAATAAACATGGTCATCTTTTATCTGGTTTTTTTCATGGTAATAAGTAAAGGTATTGTCTTGTTTCATGGTAAGGCCGTTACCATCTGTAGCAAACCAGGTGCGGTTCCTGCTGTCTTTAAATATTGAATAAATATAATTGGTACCGGTATTGGCATTGTCAAAATTGCTGAATTGAATCGGCGCCTGTATGTCTTTGTTTTCAGGCTGAAGATTAATTTCCATCGAACCCTGCAGGCTACTGACGAAAACTGTATTGCCGGCTCCGGATACAGAAAGTATGCCGGCATTATCGAATACCTTGTTATCTGTAAATGCCCTGAATCTTAAGGTGGTGGGGTCAATTATAAAAAGGCCTTTACCCATAGTGCCCACCCAGATATTGCCATTGTTATCCTGATATAAAGCTGTGATATCTGTTTTTTCGGTTACGCCTGGCAGTGAGATACTGTGCAGATTTGTTTTTCCATTCTTCAAAGGTTAGCCGTCAGTACTTTATTCTGAATATCATTGAGCCAGATATTTCCGTTTTTTTCGCCGAGCAATGTGTGGATGTGCTCAAATACAGGCGATTCGGGTACTTCAATGATGTTGAGGGTTCCTCCTGGTGTGCGCAACATTCCGAAATCGGGAGAAGCAATCCAGTTGTTGCCCTGGTTATCGCTGATCAGTCCATTTACTTTGGTGAATGCGGGAATTCCTTTGATACTGTCTATTCTGTCTGTAGATACATTGTATGCATAAACGCTATTGTTGCCTGTGCCAATCCAGATCGCATTTCTTTGAGGTAGCAATGCATTGATGGGTCCGTTGTTCCAGTTTTTGGCAGCTTCAGGAATGGTTATTTTTCCTGAGTTGTGATCGTAGAGACAAAAGCCTTTGTCTTCAAATCCGATCCAGAAGCGGTTTTTGCCAGCTGGCATGATGCTCGTAATAAAATAATCCGGCAAACCAGCATTGGTTCCGATGTTTAGAATTTTTTTTCCTTGCTGAACATAGCAGATATTGATTCCCTGGTCGGTACCGGCAAGGATGTCTCCGTTTTCTGTCAGGGCAATGGCATTAATATTCAGATCGCTCATGCCATTGGCTTCATCCAAAAGGTAAAGGTGATTTTTGCTGATATAGTATATTCCTTCTCCGGCTGTTGCAAACCAGATATTGTTGTTTTTGTCCTGCAGGAAGCCCGTTATTTTTTTCTTCGGTGTTCCTTCTTCCGGATTAAAATAAACCAGTTTTTTATTGATGATGTGGGCTATCCTTCCGCTTTTAAAGCCTACCCAGGTTTTCTTGGTATTGTCTTCAAAAATTGCTGTTACGGTATCGGTGTATTCGGGATTGCTGAAGGGGACGCTGTAGTATTTTTCGCCATCAAATTTATACAGACCATTGTTGGATCCAATCAGCAGGTAGCCGTTACCGTTTTTATAAACACAATTGATGCGGATGGTTTTGTTGTCTTTTTCAAGCCGGAAGGTTTTATACCCGGGTGCCTGACTGGAAACGGTTAACGTAAACCAGCAAAGGATGAACACCGCGATGAGTCTGGTATAAATGGTCATGATGCAGCGAGCTCGGCTTTAACTTCTACTTTAATTTCTGAAGCAAGTTTTTCATGCACAACTTTGGGAATGGGTATGTTGTGTTCTGAGAGCAGTACGGTAAAATTAGAGGCGACATTGATCTTGCCGTCTTTGATGGTCAGTTCTACTTTGATAATTCTCTCCTGTACAACACCATGTACAGTGAGGTTGCCTTTTGCACGGATGCTGTAAGTGCCATCTGTAGTGAAATTGATGTCTTCTATTATTTTGCCACTGAAAGATGCGGTAGGATAGAGATTGCTCTCCATGTAATTTTCATTGAAATGTTCTTTTTGCAGCGGACTGTTAAAGCCGGCAAAAGAGGAGATGTTTACAGCAAAGGCAAACATTTTTTTCGTGACATCAAATTTCCCCCTGAGTTCTTCACTTTTGGCGGTGATCAGTTCAAGTGGTGCATCTGACCTGAAATAGATGCTTCCTTTTTTTACACTGTACAGTTGTGCGTTGGCAACGGATGCCAGGGCAAAGAGCAATACAACTGTTGTATAAATAGATTTTCGCATGTTGATCTGAATCGGGATACAAGATAAATATAAAATTCATCTTAATCCCAGGCTTTAACGTTGTTACAGCAAATACTATCTGCGTTTACCTACCGTAAATACCCTGGATATATTGAAACCGAAATAGATATCACCTTTGGCCCAATCGCCGGAGGTTTCTGATATGAAAGTTCTTTCACTCATTCCCTGTGAATTGGTGAAATGCAGCTGGAATACGTGACCACCGGTTTCAATATCAAATCCTATCGAAAGGGAGTTAGTGGTTCCCGTTAGTTTATAATCGGGGTGCAGGTAATAGTATTCTGCATTAAAGCTGAGCCTCTTGGTTAGTTTCTGACGACCACCGATTCCCAGCGCAAACAGGTCATTCGGTTCTTTGGCCAGCTTAACCAGGTTCCGGTGCAGGAAAGACGGCATGATCTGTAAAGAGGTTCCTTCAGAAAATTTTCTGCCGATGATGAGCTGGTGAGAATAAAATAACCTGGAAGAAAAATAATTTTTCCTGTTCGGGTCATCAAACTTCAATGTTTTAAGTGCAATGGTTGGTACATAGCTGAGGGTGATCGGCATTTTTCTTTTTCCGGATGACTGCCTCAGCAGTTTCATTTTAAAAAAAGCATCAAATGTTTTCTGAAATGTACTTCTGCCGAAACCTACCATCAGCCAGCGTGAAATGCCATAATCAAGACCCATGCGCATGGTTGCATTGTCGAGACCAAAGAGTTCATAACCACCTGCATTCAGTTTTCCAAAGCGGTGTGAAATTTTTACATCCAGCACGCCTTTGCCAGCATTTTCAACAGTATGGCCATTGATCAGCCGGGTTGTTTTAAATGTGGCGGTGGTATAGTTGGTGATGTTTTTGCTATCGCCGATCACTTCACTTTCCAGTTGCGCCATCAGGTCTGTAGTATCTGTCTGTGCGAGCGCCGTATTAGACAGAAGCCGTTAGCAGCAAACCTCCCAGTGCAATATTGATTAAGAACCTCATGATTGTTTTTATTTACATTTTCTGATCGTACAATGCAACAACTTTTACTTCAACAGATTCGGCGATATTGTCTTTAACCAGTTTTGGAATGCTCACATTATAATCTGCCAGTTTGATATTGAATTTTGAATCGGCGCTGATCTTGCCGCCCTTCACAGTAATGGTTCCGGTAGATGTTATTTTTTTGGTTACACCATGAAGCGTTAAATCTCCACTAACACTTACACTGTACATACCATCGGTGGTGAATGAAATTTTTGACACATCGCTGATCACACCTTTGAAAGTTGCTTTCGGAAATTTATCGCTCTCCAGGTAGTTTTCATTGAAATGTTCTTCCATCAAAGCTTTTTCAAAATGAAAACTTTTGATCAGTACCGAAAACTGCATGTCACCGGTTTGTGTATTGAGCACACTCATTACCTGGTTGTTATCGGCCTGAATATTTTCAAGGGAAGCTTTTGAGAAAAATGAAATATTACCATTTTTAGTATAATATTTCTGTGCGTTAGCACTGAAGCTGACAGCGATGATGATGGCTGCGGATAAAAACATTCTTTTCATAGTGAAACTTTTTTTTGCGTGATTGGTTTAGTTGTCTAAAGCGCCGGCTTCTATCCAGCATTTTATCTTGGCGGATTCTGCGGGGGTAAGCGGGCCGGTAGGTGGCATTGTTTTGTCAATTACGGCCCTGATTAATATGCGGTCTTTTTTACTGCTGATCTGTGAATAATTCTGAAAGATGGCACCTCCGGATGCTGTTGCAGGATCATGGCAGCCTGAAACAGCGCATTTGCTGATAAACAGTGGTTGTACATCTGCAGCAAAGCCTGCCGGTGTGGTAGTGCAATCAACAGTAGTGCTTCCCGGGTAGAGGATTTCCTCTTTGTCGTAATAACAACTACTCAGTAAACCTGTTAAACCGATTCCAACGGTAAGGAGTAGGTGCTTTTTTAAAAATATTTTTCTGAACATCAGTTTCATGTTGCTGCTTAGTTGTTTTGAGCGCCTGCATCGATCCATTTCTGGATCTGAGTAATTTTACAATCGTTTAGTTTGGCAGCTCCTCTTGGCATTTGTTGAAATCCGGCACTGTGAGAAATAACGCCCATCAGTATACCTGAAACAGCCAGCGATTGTACTTCATTGTAATCGGTTAGAATTACGCCACCACTGATGAATGAAGGGTTGTGGCATCCCCTGCAATTGGAATTAATAATAGGTGCAACGGCCCCGGAATAGGTGAAACTGGTTGTATCGCAATCGTTGCAGGCGTTGTTTTTAGCGCCTTGCAGGATCCAGCGATAGATAATATCTTTTTCTGCAGCGGTGAGTGGATCGGAAGGCGGCCGCGGCATGATTTTATCGGGATTGGTTTCGTTCAATACTTCAAATAAATCACTGTCGTTCGGATCGCCCGGAGTAACCTGTCCGCTGTTAATGATGGTTTGATAAGAAGTAAGCTCAATGCCTTCCTGCCGGGTGATCGCATCATGGCAATCACTTTTTGCACAGCTGGAAATGATCAGCGGCAGTACTTTATTCTGAAAGTAAACAGTATCAGAACTGCAGGTCTGGTCGCCACCTGAAACAGGCGCATTCGGATTCACCGGTTGAAATTCCGGTTCATGTTTGCAGGAACCAACCGACAGAACAAACAATGCCAATACAACAATGATATAACCGGTATTTTTCATTGAAATTATTTGCTGATTTTAACAATATAGCACCTGGTAAGGTAAACATCACCGGGTATGCCGAGATCTGCATCGCCCTGGCCCATGCCACTGGCAATTCCTTTGAGGGTAATGGTTTGTCCGGCACGTAGATTTTCATCGGCAATTTCCAGTGTACTGTTGATATGAGCGCCTTCGAGTACCGGTTTTCAGCAGCACTACTTTTTGTTGCTGAAGATTGGTGCTTACCTCCGTTATTTCTCCCGTAACCTGAACAATCTTGTCGGTATATTTTTTCTTTGCTTCGGTTGAATCAGTTGAGAAGATTGTGTACAACGCATCAGCATTTATTTTAATACCACTGGCTGAACGAACATCTCTCGGGCCTTTGTTATACATGTAATATCCAACGGCACCTCCGGTTAAAGCCAGGATGGCGATGCTGATGAGTATTAATTTTTTTGTTTTTCCTGCCATAGGTTAAAAGTAGCTATAGATTGTAGCCTTACTCAACATTAATTCGCTGAACGGGAATAATTGGTTGCTGAACCGGCAAAAACTCAGCCGATGGAGTGGATATAATTTTCAACCGGTATGCGGTTGCTGATGCTTTTGGCCAGCGTCATTTCATCGGCATATTCGAGTTCGCCGCCAAATGCAATGCCCCGGGCGATGGTGGTAATTTTCAGGGGGAATTCTTTGAGTTTCCGGCCGATATAATAAATGGTGGTATCTCCCTGGATATTCGGATTGAGGGCGAAAATCAGTTCCTGGATATTCCCTTCCGCTACCCTCGAAACCAGGGATTCGATGTGTAACTGATCGGGACCGATGCCATCCAGCGGAGAAATGATGCCTCCCAAAACATGGTACACCCCATGGAACTGCTGGGTGCTTTCGATGGCAATTACGTCCCGGATGTTTTCCACCACACAAACCAGCTCCTGCCGGCGGGAAGGATTGCTGCAGATATTGCAGAGTTCGCTATCGGAAATATTCTGACAGCGTTTGCAGAATTTGATCTGGTCCCGCATGGCAGCAATGCTGTCGCTGAAATGCTGCACGGCGGCATTTTCCTGTTTGATCAGGTGCAAAGCCAGGCGCAGGGCAGTTTTTTTCCCAATGCCGGGTAATTTGGCAAACTCATTGACCGCATTTTCCAATAAAGCAGAAGGAAAAACCATGCTGCAAAAATAGTTGATCGCTATCTATAATGGTGGTGAAGGGCTTGTTTTTTTAGTATTACGGGTTAATCGCCGATGTTGATGTCACGCTCATTTTCCCAATCGGCTTTTACTGTGAGTTTCTGTGTGAAGCTGATCACTTTTTCGGGCTGGAGTTTATCGGCATAATGGCCCGGATCCCATTTGCCATTGCCGTTTCCATCGTACAGTATCCTGATCTCATATTCTCCCGGAGGGAATAATTTGTTGGTCCATTCACTACCGGTTAAAGGATAGCTGGAACGGATATTGGTTCCATCTGTAAAAAGGAGAACAGGTTTTCTGCTGATGTCGAGGTTTTTAAAACGCAATGTTACCGAACCATATTCAGTGGTGCTTTTTACATAGAAGCGAATGGTGTCTGATTTGGCCAGTGTGTTGCCAACAGAATCATCTATAGCTTCCTGAGGTAATATAAAATTCAAAGGCATTTCGGGTTGCCATCTGGTAGTTACCGTCAAAATTTTTCGTGTACTGTCGAACGTTAGTTTTACGCCACTTATTTTGTTGAAGCTTGTATCAGTGAGATAAATGGCAGCTGTATCAAATTTTCGGATGGGTGTGTTGAAGCTTATTTCAAACGGACTTAAAAGATCCTGTCGCATACCTG
Source organism: Ferruginibacter sp. (assembly GCA_037045295.1). Taxonomy (GTDB): domain Bacteria; phylum Bacteroidota; class Bacteroidia; order Chitinophagales; family Chitinophagaceae; genus Ferruginibacter. The sequence continues at coordinate 1,072,186 of JBAOHS010000005.1, read as the reverse complement.
CCAGATTGGTACTGTAGCGGAGTTTTTTCTCAGCCTGCTTTTTTTCTGCTGTGGTCGTTTTGTTTTCTGCCGGTTTTTCTTCTGCGTAGGCATAGATGGTCACCGGTTTGCTTGTCGCAGGAAGCGTAATATCATCCGTATGAAAAGCAAATAATTCTGTTTTGCTGTTGTAATATTTATTGCCGTCACCGTCTTTAAGTGCATACAGTTTAAAATTACCTGATGGAAGATGTGTAAATAAAAAACTGCCATCTCCTTTTATGCGGCTGATATAATCTGGCTTTCTTTTGGTTACAGCGCTGTCGGGGGAATCGCGGTACAACAAAGCGAGTAAAGTGCTGTCTGTTTTTCCTGATTCGGCAAGCATCATTTTACCACTGAGTTCAAGTGAGTCAATATAAGCGCCTGTTGAAAAAGTATACACAAAATCCTTGTATACATTTCCTTCATTTACGTCTTTGATGGCATTGCCAAAATCAATAGAATAAGTGGTATTCGGTTTGAGTGTATCCTTGAGTTTAACGGTAACCGTTTTGAGGTTACTGTTCACCGAAGGCATTACTTTCGGGAAAGGCGCTACCAACAGGTTTGCCTGAACATCCTGTAATTCTATGTATTCATCAAAAGTGAAGGTGATTTTGTTTCCGGTAAAATTGAGTTGTTCATTGGCCGGATTGGCTTTAACCATGAGCGGTGCGGTAGTATCTTTTGGTCCGCCCGTTGGCATTCCGATCTGTGCACAACCGCCGCTGAAAAGCGTTAGTACCGAAGCCGTGAAAAACAATAAGCAGCCTGCGAGGATATTTTTATTCATCCGTTTCTGATTCTGAAAATTTCCGTGAAGTTACTGTAAGCCCCACAGGATAAAAGTTAAAAATAAGTCAACCTGTATATTATTGTTCTTCTTCCTGCTCCAGTTCATGCAGGGCAATGGCCATGTTGTTTGATTTTACAAAATTACACCAGTGACAATCTTCTTTTCCGCAGCCGATATAAAATTCACGGTTGTTGATTTTGGTCCAGGTACTGCTGATCTGTTCTGATACAGTGGCAATATCAGCCGGACTAATCACCAGTTTTTCTTTACGGTAATTTTTCTTTTTATCAGGTTCGATAAAATCAAATTCGGTGCTTACTGCTTTCCAGTCTTTGGATGGATAATGATCTACCAGTATTTTATAGAAAACCGCCTGCCGCCAGTAGTCGCCACCGTTAGGTTCTTTTTCAGACGGGCCTTTTAATTTGGCCAATGCTTTATCGGGATCACCCGATTTATAATCTACCACGTTGACCGATTTACCATCAAATTCCAGTTTATCGAGTTTTCCTTTTAAAGGAACATTGTTGAACACAACGTTGCGTATATTGCGTTCCACCACTACAATTTTATTGAAGCTGTTTATATAATTGTCATAATAGTTGCTCAGGATTTCTTCTCCATATTCCATGCGTCGGTTGAATTGTTCTTTGGTAAAACTTTCCCGGTGCCGGTTCATGTACCAGCTGAAATCGGCGAGGAATGCTTCTTTCGTTGGAAACTGGTTTTTATTGCTTTCAATCATTTTGGAGAAAAGTTTCTCCAGGGCATAGTGTACTGCCGATCCGAATTCAGTTGCTTCATTTTTCGGAGAAGGAATGCGGATTAAATTCTTGTAATAAAATTCCAGCGGGCATTTGAGGTAGTTGTTGAGTGCCGTAACATTCATCACAAATTTGTCGAGAATGCGGTTGAGCAGTTCATCTTCTGTTTTGTCTATTTCCGGCGCTTCTGCTTCTGCAAATGAAAGCGCTGCAAATTCGGCGATGGCTTCCTTATCGAGGAAAACTTTTTCTGCCGGCAACTGGTGTTGGTCCTGGATTTCGGCGATGAACATAGAAGGTTCCAGTTCCTTTCCATCATTTTTGAAACGGCTGTAGGAAATGTACAATTGCTGTTCGGCACGGGTGAGTGCAACATAAAATAACCGGCGCAGTTCTTCTTCTTCTGTTCCACTATGAGCAACGGCAAATACGGTATCAGGAAGTTTGTATCCGCCGCCGGGTTTTCTTTTCTTCTCCCAGAAGGCAGCATTGCAGCCTGTTAAAAATACGTATTCGAATTCGAGTCCTTTGGAACCGTGGGCTGTCATGAGGTTGATGCCTTTATCACTACCGCTTACCTGTACCAGCGGAAGTCGCACTGCTTCTTTCTGCATTAATTCGAGCAGACTTACCAGTTGCTGCAGGTTGAGATAAGGATTCCGGTGTGTCTCATCTTTTACAAAATCGAACAAACCGGTGAGTATCTGTAACTGCCAGTGTTTATCAGAGGCCTGCATAATTTTTTTCAGCAAACCGGTTTCCCGGATAATCCTTTCAAACATTTGTTGCAGGGTAATATTCGGAACATCAGCGATGAGTGATTCAATGATAGCCGATGCATTTTTCATACCCTGGTGAAGACCTTTGCTGAACAGGTCCCTGGGCGCTTCATTGGCCCGTTCGTGCAGCAACAGGCGCAAGGTTGTTGGTTTTTCGCCATACCTTCTGTCGGCCACTTCCATGGTGAGTTTGGCAATTTCAGTTGGTGGAATACCAAACCAGTCGAAGTGCAAAATTTCAAACAACATTTCATCACCACTGGATGGAATATAAAGTTCCGATGACAGGTAGCGCAACAGTAAAATAATCTTTTGTGCTAAGGGCAGTTCCAGAATATTAATATTGCGTTTACTGTATACCGGTATATCGAGCAGTTTGAAATATTGTGTGAGTTCTTCACCATATTTGTTTTCCTTGTATATGATTCCGATTCTGCCTTCGGGAACGCCCTGTGCTCTCAGTTCCTGTACTTTTTTTACAATGCCGATCATCTCCTGTCTTTGAGTTTCATATTCGAGGATCAGTGGAGTATGCGTAAGGTGTTTGATTTTATCGTTGGAGGAACGAAGGTCTTTGCTGAGTCCTTCAATCTGTTTTACAAGTCGTTCTTCATTTCTGTCGATCAGTGTTTTGGAAACATCCAGGATCGGTTGTGTAGAGCGATAATTGCTGGTAAGCACTACCGTTAGTAAATCGTTTTTATACTCACTGGCAAAGTGCAGCATGTTTTCCACATTGGCGCCCTGGAAGCGGTAGATACTCTGATCATCGTCGCCCACCACAAAAATATTCGGCTGATCCCAGAAGCTGATGAGCAACTCTACCAGCCTGTTCTGTGTTCCGCTGGTATCCTGGTATTCATCTACCAGGATATACTGGAATCTTTCCTGGTAGGATGCAAGTAGTGTGCTGTTTTCGGTGAATGCTTTGATCACCCAGTTGATCATATCGTCGAAATCATAACGGTTCCTGCGGCGCATCAGTTCCTGGAAGCGATCAAATTCGTTTACGGCTGCCCGTAACTTTTCCATTCGTTCTGTTTCTTCAGCAATCTTATCTGCCTTCAGGTCTCCGGCATTGAATTCTTTGTATTTTCTTTTATAAACAAATTCTTCTCTGTTGGGAAGATCATTCAGGTATTCGGTAATGCGTTCGGAAATAAATGCGGGCGTCCAGCCTTCTCTTTTCATACTGCTGAAAAGAGATTGCAGGTTATTCACTTCAAAATATACATCGCCCCTATATCTTTTTAATGGATGATTCTTAGGAAATGAATCGATCAGTTCTTTGAACAACTCAATTTTTTCCAGTTCTGAAATCGGATCCAATGCAGTTTTTTCAAACAAGGAAAGATTTTCCTGGATCACATCATTGCAGAATGCGTGGAAAGTGTAGATGTTTACTTTGTAGGCATCCGGACCAATGAACTGCAACAATCTTTTCCGCATGGCCACCACACCGGCATCGGTATAGGTTAAACAAAGAATGTTTGAAGGACCCGCATCTGTATCGAGCAGAATCTTTCCGATGCGGCTGGCCAGGATCTGCGTTTTGCCGGTACCGGGACCTGCAATTACCATCACCGGACCTTCGATGGTATCTACGGCACGACGCTGTTGTTCATTCAGGCGTTCATATTCTCTGCTGAACGTTTCATTCAATTTTTCACGGTAGGTCGACATGTTGTCAAAGTTAGTATTTAGGCCTTTACATTCAGGATACTAAAAAAGGTCTGAACTAAAATCAGCCTTAGCTGTTTAAGTCAGGGAAACAACAGCAGCAAAGCCATGAGTAAAGTTTATGAGTTGAAATTTGTGCAACGATTGCCGGTTAGTATGGATAAAGCCTGGGATTTTTTCAGCAACCCGGCCAATCTGCAGGCCATAACCCCGGCAAAAATGGGCTTTTCTATTATTTCAAAGCATCATGGCGAGAAAATGTATGCCGGACAAATCATAGAATATAAAGTAAAACCGGTTTTTGGGATTCCTTTGTACTGGATGACAGAGATTACTCATGTGGCCGACCGTAAATATTTTATCGATGAGCAACGTTTCGGACCATATAGTTTATGGCATCACCAGCATCATTTTAAAGAAGTAGATGGCGGGGTGGAGATGACCGATATCGTACACTACAAATTACCCTTCTGGATATTAGGTGATATTGCCAATACCCTTTTTGTAAAGCAACAGCTGAAGCAGATTTTCGATTATCGGTTCGCTGCAGTTGAGAAATTATTTCCTGTAAAATAAGTTTATCCCGGCATCCGGGTGATGTACTTTTCGATCTGTTTGATCTGGTCTACAATCTGTGGTGTTGTAGGTTTGAAGGATTTTGCTTTCCTGAAATATTCTTTTGCAGCCCTGAATTCTCTTTTATTCATCATGATCGAACATAACTGCAGGTAGGCGGCAGCGTTATTCTCGTTGTCGGGTAAGCCTGCACGAATAGCCTGGCGGATATATGCTTCTGCCTGTTTGATATCTCCTTTCTGCATACTCAGCATTCCCAGTTGAAGTTTATTGGGTCCTTCTGCCTGTTTGGTGAGTGATCCTCCTCCTAATTCCAGACTTTTCTTCATCATTTTTTCGGCATTGTCGAAATCCTGGTTTACCATGGCCAGGTTGCCTTTGATGGTATAATAAACCGAGCGGATAGGTTTGATGAGTAAACCCGGGAACTGGATAGATTCTACAATTCTTTTGGCTTCTTCCATATCGCCCTCTTCCATAGCAGTCTGGATAAGGCGCATTGGTCCGAAAAGAAAATGACCAACGATGAGGATGATGGCAATAAAATAGATGATGAATGAAGGCCAGAAGCTTGTTTGGATGTTCACAAAAATGGCCAGGGCCAGTAATGCAATTCCGATCCAGAGGCGGTATTTAATAACAATATTCATCCATTTCATGCCGGTAAATTTTGGGGGGCAAAGATAAGTGCAGAATTTAAAAGATTAATGATTATCTGATGGTTGGAGCATCAGATGCCCAACCATCCAGTCGCTGGCTTATCTGTATAAAAATGTCATCCGTGTTGAGATGACAGTTTTTCTCCGATCCGTTCTGAACGGGAATTTTAAACATTTATATATGGGTAAACAAAGACCTAATTCATTGGCGTTCAAACATTAATAATAGTTTGATGGCTAAACGCTTATTTTATAATTCATTGATAAATAATTTGTTATCGTGATCATGTTTTTTTAAACCAGTCATTCTCCTGGTTTTGTTCAACACTATATTATTCCGGTTGAGCAGTTGATTTTTCCTGTTCAGTCACGATTGCTTTCACTGCTGGTAAATTAATCTAACATTTAAGTTCTAAAAACTACTGCGTGATGAAGAACCTATATATTAAATCCGCAGGCTTGTGCTTCTGCTTTTGGCTGTTATTCAGCACTGTTTGTATGGCACAAAAGCCTCCATTCAGATTTTCAGATGTGCAGTCGGCAACACCGGCAGGTAGCAAAGCAGCCTCCTTTATCGAAAATGCGGGTCAGTACGGAAAGGTATTGGCCGGATATGAATACATGGGCCCGGTGAAGTTTGGGTTTGAAGGATTTGATATGCCGGTATTGTTTACAAAATCGGGATTGATTCATCTGCAGCGCCGGGTAAATCCTATTTCAAAAGAACAGGAAGAGAAATTTGAGAAAGAAGGTTTGCCTGAAGAAGAAATTGAAAGAAAGAAAACCATCACCGACCGAACCATTACCATGCAATGGGTGGATGCCAATCCTGATGTTGAAATTGTGGCTGGTGAAAAAAGAAAAGATTATCATACCTACTGGATGCAAACTGAAAAAGCCTGGGCTTACAAAAGCATCACTTATAAAAATATTTATCCCGGTATCGATATCGTCTACAGCTTCCCGAAAGTATCAGCAACCGGATTTGAATACAGTATAATTGTTCATCCCGGTGCAGATCCATCCCGTATAAAAATGAAATACGGAGCGGATGTTAAAAAGCTGAAGATTGAAGAGGGTAAACTCGTCATCCGTTCAGAAGTGAATGGGGTGACTGAATCGGCGCCGGTTTGTTATTACAACGATCGTGTTACAGAAAATAAGACAGCAGAAATTCCTTCAGGTTTTGAAGTGAAAGAAAATGTCATCGGTTTTGTTTTTCCTTCAGGATATGATCGCACTAAGACTTTCATCATCGATCCCTTTGTGAGCAATACAACAGTACTAACAGGATTGAATGCAGGTAAAGCCAAAGATGTGGATTTTGATTATCTCGGAAATATATATGTAACCGGTGGTGGTGATGGAAATACTACTCATAAGCTAGCCAAGTATGATGCGGGTGGAAATCTTTTATGGACGTTTAGTGGTGTATTGAGTTTACCAGCCTGGAATTTCGGTCCGTATTTCGGTGGATGGGTAGTAGATAAAAGTACCGGTAATATTTACATGGGCCAGGGTTTTGATTTTACTACCGGATTTATTGTAGTGCGTCTAAGCACCACCGGTATATATGATAATTATATTACGACGGGCAATCCGAATTTCAGGGAAAACTGGAAAATGATCTGGAATTGCAATGCCGGTTCTCCGCAGATCCTTGTAGCAGGTGGCGGAACCAACTCTGATATCAACCTCGGTATTTTTTCCCCTCCTTCAACTTTTATAACAGCCAGCAACCTTACAGGTATTGTGGGTATTGCGTTTCAGGATATGGCTGATATGGTGATCGATCCGCTGACCAACAGCATGTATACATTGTATGCATCCGGATCAATACCTGCCCTTAACAATTCTATTTATAAACACAATCAACCTTATAGTGCAGCAACAAAGGTTTGGAATGTAGGAACAGGATACCCGGTTTTACAGGAAGCTGCGAACAGGCCTTATTTTGGTTTTTCCGGATTGCAGGAGAATTCAGCGAATATACTTGCCGTGAATTCATCTTATTTATTTTACTGGGATGGCAGGAATCTTAAAGCAATGAACAAGGCAACGGGCGCTACTGTTGGTACACCACTTACTGATGCTTCAGCCGTAAAACTGATGCAGGGCGGCATTGTGGCGGATGCCTGTGACAATATATATGTGGGCAGCACGAATGGCACCATTAAAGTATACAAGTTTACCGGAGCCGTGTTTGATGATGCGGCCATGCCCGATCTGAACATTGCAGGCTACGCTACGAGTTCAGTTTACGATCTGGCTTATGATGAGCAGCGTAAAATGTTGTATGCCTGTGGTGACGGTTTTGTAGCATCATTTGATATTTCCGGCAACTGTACTTCTACAACATATACAGTAAACATTGTTCCCAATTGCAGCAATGGAACAGTTGTAGCAAGTCTTAGTCCGGCACCACCCGTTGGAAGTGCAGTGAATTATGCCTTGTTCATCGGAGCTTCACAAATAGCAAGCAACAGTACAGGCAATTTCACAGGGCTTAGTCCATTGATTAATTATACCATTGTAGCCACCATCAACCAGGCTTGCAGCGGATCACAGGCGAATGCAAACTTTACGATGCCTGGTCCGGATTTAAGTGTATCCATTACCAATACCACCTGTGGTGCTTCTACCGGACAAATCATAGCCAGTGGTTCGGGCGGAACCTCTCCTTATTCGTTTAGCCTCGATGGCATCAGCTATCAACCTTCCGGTACTTTCAGTAGCCTGGCAAGTGGCGTTTATAATATTTATATCCAGGATGCAGGCGGATGTATTACCAGGGACACATTGATTATTGCTAACAGCAATGGCCCGGTAATCAGTCTTACAAAAATAGATGCAACCTGTGGAAACAACACAGGTACAATAACCGCGAATGTAATTGGCGGAACAGCACCTTATCAGTATAGCATCAATGGAACTGTATACCAGAGTAACAATGTTTTTGTTGGATTAACCGGTAATATTTATACCGTGTATGTAAAAGATGCCACAGGTTGTATCAATACCGCCATGATAGGTATTCTCAGTGGTAGTACGCCGTTGCTGATGGCCATACCAGGCTCGGCTACCTGCAGCAATAATAATGGAACCATCAATGCATATGGCACTGGTGGATTCGGCGCTTTGCAGTACAGCATTAATGGTAATACATTCCAGGTTGCCAACCAGTTTACGAATCTTTCTCCCGGTGCATATACTGTAACAGTGAGAGACGAAAGTGGTTGTATCAAAACGGCAGCAGTTACGATTGCAAATGTATTGCCGCCAACTATAACGGCAACTTCTACCACAGCTTCCTGCTCCAATGCCAATGGAAGTATAACAGCAACGGGTAGTGGCGGTGTAGCACCCTTGCAATACAGTCTTGATGGCACCACTTTCGATGGTGGAAATGTGTTTCTGGGAATGGTGGCCGGATTATATACAGTATCTGTAAGAGACGTGGTTGGTTGTGTGCGTACGGTACAAGTAACGGTAGCCAGTACCAACGGACCAACGGTAACGGCTACCAGCACTTTAGCTACCTGTGGTGTTGCCAATGGCACCATTACAGCGACAGGTGCCGGCGGTGTAGCACCTTACCAGTACAGTCTTGATAATGTAACCTACCAGGCAGGTGCCACTTTTACGGGTTTGTTGCCAGGTAACTATATCGTTTATACAAGGGATAATACCGGCTGCAGGGCTGGTACGGCCGTTGTTGTAGGTAATATTGCCAGCCCGACTGTTACCGCTGTAGCCACTGCCGCATCCTGCAATGCATTGGATGGAACCATAACGGCAACGGGTAATGGCGGCACGGGAGGATTACAATACAGTATCAACGGAACCGTTTTCCAGCCCGGAACTTTGTTCAACGGATTGGCGCCCCAGGTTTACACAGTAACGGTGAAAGATGGCTTGAACTGTATAGGCACAACTACCGTTACAGTTCCGAATGCTGCTGGTATAACACTTTCACTCAGCAATATTTCTTCATCCTGCAATGGTAATTCAGGAACCATAACGGCAACGGGTACTGGTGGAGTATCACCTTATCAATATAGCCTTGATGGCGTAAGTTACCAGGCATCCAATGTTTTTAATAATGTTGCGCCTGGTAGTTATACTGTTTATTTTAAAGATGCCAATGGTTGTGTCATAGCCAGAACAACAACTGTTTCAGCAAATTTAGCTCCGCTGTTAAGCCTAACCGTTACCAATGCCAATTGTGGCGGCAGTAATGGTGTAATCAGGGCAAATGGTTCAGGGGGTACAGCACCATTGCAATACAATATTGATGGTGGTGCATACCAGTCTGTGTCAACATTTACTGGTTTAACGGTTGCTTCACATACGGTTACAGTAAAAGATGCGGCAGGTTGCATTGTATCTCAAACGGCTTCAATTGTAAATACCGGAACCGGTGTACCACCAACGGATGTTACCTTCAGGGTAACGGATGTGCTGGCCTGCACAGGAAATGCCGGTCGCATAAAAAATATAAAAGGCGTTCCGAGCGGAGGAGGTAATAACTATGATTTCAGTCTGGATGGTGGAGCGTTTACCAGTGCCAATCAATTCACGAATGTACCACCCGGCGTTCACACGATAACCGCTATTAATGACGATGGTTGTACTGTAACGAGGGTTGCGATTGTTGGGGCAGGCACACCTGCTACAGCCAATATTGTTTCAGTAGTTGGAACGGCGTGTAATACCACGAATGGATCAATTACTATATCCGGAGTTGGAACAACTACTCCTTATCATGCAAGCATCAACGGTGTAGGTGGCCCATGGATAACATTCTTTCCTCCGGGTGCCAATAGCAGAACTTTTTCTGGTCTTGCTCCCGGAAGTTATGCAATCATGATGGCCGATGATGCAGATTTTACTGCCGGATCACCGGATGATCCTGGTGCCTGCTTAACTACTACAGTTGTTGCGGTTCCTTCTTTTGGTGGACCGGCCATTGCAACCGCTGTTACCCCAGGCAATTGTTTCAGCGTGAATGGTTCTGTATCCGTGACCGGATCAGGAAGTACAGGACCTTACCAGTATAATTTAAATGGAGGCGCATTTCAAAGCAGCGCCGATTTCACCAATCTTGTTCCGGGTAATTATGTTTTTGGTGTGATGGATTTTAACGGATGTGTGAATTATGTTTCTGCAACCGTACCGAATCCTCCTACGCCTTCCATAACGGCAACGGTTACCCCGGAAGCTTGCGGATCAGGAAACGGTACTGTTGTTTTAACCGGAACCGGGGGTACAGCTCCCTTGCAATATAGCATTGACGGATTTAATTTTCAGATCAGCAGTACATTCAGTAATCTAAGGTCTGGCGTATATACATTTACAGTTAAAGATGTCAATGGATGTTACAACGTCAGAACAGTCAGTGTTACAGCAGCAACAAGACCTGTGGTGAATGCATTTGGTGTGGCTGCTTCCTGCGGACAATCCAATGGCGTTCTTGTTGCCGTTGGATCAGCTGGTACAGCACCTTACCAGTTCAGTATTGATGGCATATTATATCAGAGCAGCGGAAGTTTCAGCGGTATGGCTGCGGGTGTATATACTGTGTATATCAAGGACAACAGGGGTTGTATCAACCAGACTTCTGTAAGCCTTGGTAATACAGGCGCAGCTACATTTTCAACTACCATCACAGCTGCCCGTTGCAGCAATGCGAATGGGGGCATAACGGTAACGGCTAGTGGTGGACAAAATCCTCTTCAATTCAGCCTGGATGGTATCAGCTATCAATCCGGCAGTGCGTTTACGAATATTCTACCAGGGGATTATACCGTTTATGTAAGAGATGGATTGGGATGTATAACCACCAGGAATATTCTGGTTGGGAATAGTCCGGCTCCACATACACTCACCAGTACTATTGTGAATGCTGCCTGTGGATTGAATAATGGTAGCATAACAGTAGCAGGTGTTGGCGGTACAGCACCACTGCAGTATTCAGTCAATGGAACAACATACCAGGCAGGAACTATCTTCAATTCAATGGCAGCGGGTGCATATACACTTTACGTAAAAGATGCATTGGGTTGTATTACTACTTCATCTGCTTCATTGCTTAATCTTGCAGGCCCAACTGTTACAACAACTTCTACGGCTGCTTCCTGCGGATTGAATGACGGTACCATCAGGGCAATTGTAAACGGAGGTACTGGTGTAGTGAGCTATAGCAGGAACGGCGTTTTATATCAGGCATCTCCTGTATTTACAGGTTTGCCAGCAGGAACCTACACCATAACTGTAAGGGATGCACGCTTTTGTACCAGCACCAGTATCGTTACGATTGATCCTTTCATTACATTGTCTGCAACGGCCACTACTACAGACGCACATTGCGGCATTGCCAGTGGAAGCATTACTGTAAACGGCACCGGAGGAACAGGTCCTTACCAGTATTCGCTGGACGGCGTAACTTATCAACTAAGCAATGTATTCAGCAGCCTGGCGGCCAATTCATACCTGGTAAGGGTGAAAGATGCCAATAACTGCAATGGTACGATCACTGTAGTTCTTTCAGATTCTCCACCTATGGGAGGAGTTTATACAGTAGGGTCCGGAGGAGATTTTAATACATTAACCGCAGCTGTTCAGGCTTACAATACCAATTGTATCTCAGGGCCGATCACTTTCCTGCTTACTGATGCCAACTACAGTACAAATGAAACTTTCCCCATTACCATCAACAGCAATATCTACGCAAGCAATGTGAATACACTAACGATTAAACCTGCTATTGGAGCCAGTCCGATAATAACCGGCAACAATGGAACAGCTATACTCAGGTTTAATGGAGCCGATTATGTTACGATTGATGGTTCCAATACTGTTGGTGGAATTACCCGTGATCTTCACATCGAAAACAGCAGTACTGCTTCCGGAAATACAGTGATCAGGTTCAACAGCAATGGTGCAACTGATGGTGTAACGAATAACAGTATACGCAGTTGTGTTATCAGTGGCTCATCATCTGCAGGTACTTATGGCGGAATTGTAAGCGGTGGTCAAACAGTGGGTTCAGAGGCTGAAACGCCTAACAGTGATAATATCTTTTTTAACAACCAGATTAGTAAGGTGCAATCGGGAATTGTTTTAGTGGGCCCGGCAGGTGGAGAAACCGGCAACCAGGTATCCGGTAACCAGATCGGCTCAACGATTGAAACAGAGAAACTTTCCCGGAATGGTATACTGCTTCGCAATCAGCAGTCAGCCGAAATTACCGGCAATGAAGTTACCGGTGTTAAAACAGCAGATGCATTCATTGTTTCAGGTATTGCTGTAAAAGAGAATTCATTCGATATAAGCATCAATAGAAATTCAATTTCCGGCATCAGGAGTGAAGACCTTAATAGCAATGGTGCCAATGGTATACAATTGAGTACAACGGTTGCAGATGCTAATATAACTGCGTACAATAATTTTATTTCCGATATCAGTGCACATGGAAGTATTGCAGGAAGAGGAGCAGCGCATAATGGTTATGGTATTTTGCTCGATGGACCAGGAGGTTTTCATATTTATCACAATACGGTTGTACTCAATAGCAACCAGGATGTTGCAGGTTATTCTGCAGCATTAAATCTTACCAGTCTTGTGTCTACGGCAGGAAGTATTGATATACGAAATAATATCTTCGGAAACATACAAACACAGACCGGGGAACATTATGCCATAGAGAGTGAGGCCAATGTGAACGTGTTCAACAGCATTGATTACAATGATTATTATGTTGCATCGGGTAATCTTGGCTATATTGGTAATAATCGTGTAACCCTTGCCGATATACAAACCGGCTTTGGATCTGATCTTCATTCACTCAATCTCACACCTGTATATTTAGCAGCCAATGATTTTCATATCGACCGGGCCAATGTGAGCAATGGTGTAAACCTTGGTGACAGGGGTATTGCCATCGCTGGTATTGATATCGACTACGATAACACTACCCGCAACGGACTGACACCTGATATTGGTGCAGATGAATGGCTCAAGCCAAACTATGCATCCTGGGTTGGAAAGATAGATACCGATTGGCTGGTTCCAGAGAACTGGGAAACCAATGTAGTGCCCGATGGAACAACGGATGTAGCGATCACCGGTGGTTATACACATATGCCAACGATCGTCACTGTTCAGGAAGTGAGAGACCTGCGCATGTCGGCACCGGATGCAGCCAATACACCCATACTAACGTTAATGGATGGTAGCATACAGATCAACGGATTGATTGTTCATAGTGGCGGAACCATCGAAGGGTTACATGGTACTGTTGTGATGAACGGAACACAGCAACAAAATATTCCTGCTGGCTTATTTGAAAACAATAGTTTGAATAACCTGGTTGTTGGAAACAATACAAACGAAGGTGTAGTGCTTGATGGACAACTGGATATCTATCGTTCGGTTAAGTTCACAGCAACGGGTTTACACCTTGCGACCAATGATTTACTTACATTCAAATCAACCGATACCGTTACCGCCTGGTTGGGAAATATGACCGGCAAGACCATTACCGGGAATGCAACCGTTGAGAGATATATACCCGATCATTCCAAAGCATGGCAGTTACTGGCTGTTCCTACAAATGGACAAACCATTAAGGATGCATGGCAGGAAGGATCTGCTGCACCGAACAGTAATCCTGTTCCCGGATATGGTACACAGATTACCTGTAATATTGCGAATGCAACGGTACATCCTTCGCCTGGATATGATTTATTCTCGCCAAACGGACCATCCATCAAAATTTACAATGCTTCAACAGGATTGTATGATGGCGTTGCCAGTACAACCAACCTGATTGATAACCCTAAGGGATACATGCTTTTCGTGAGGGGTGATCGTTCGGTAACTACATTTGGGGCTCCTGCAACATCTACTGTATTGCGTACAAAGGGTACTTTGTTTACACCCGCTCATCCACCAACTCTTGTAAATGTAAATTCAGGAACAGCGCCATTAACATTTGAATCCATCGGTAATCCTTATCCATCTGCAATTGATCTTACCCAGCTTACATTGAACGAATCGGGTGGTGGTGTTCAGGATATATTTTATGTATGGGATCCAAGATTAACCACAGGGCCCAGCAGTGCATATGGACTTGGCGGCTTCCAGGTACTTACCCGTAATGGCAATGATTACGATGTAACACCTGGTGGCGGAAGTTATGGCGCTACCAATAAATACATACAATCGGGTCAGGCGTTTTTTGTAAATGCACCTTTTACATCAGGCACAGTGAGGTTTACGGAGAATTGTAAAGTAGATGGCAGTAATATGGTACACAGGGGAACTGTTGCAACGGGACGTCAATTGCGTACAAACCTATCCGTTATCAGGAATGGTGAAAAACTCTTGATTGATGGAAACCTTTTACAGTATGATGCTTCTTTTTCCAATTCGTTTGATATCGAAGATGCACTCAAAATCAGCAATACCGGAGAAAATTTTGCCATCCGGTCGAACAATCAATTGATGATGGTTGAACGCAGATCACCCATTACTGAGAACGACACTATTTTTTATCATACGGCACAGATGCGTGCACAACAGTACCAGTTTGATTTTATTGCATCGGATTTAAGTCGGCCCGGTTTACAGGCATTCCTGGAAGACAATCATCTGCATACAAGCGTTCCTGTTAGTTTAACCGATTCAACACATATTTTATTTACCGTTGATACCAGTGCAGGTTCTTACGCCAGCAATCGTTTCAGGATAGTATTCAAACAACTGACAACCACACCGGTATTTATTACCAATATAAAAGCTTCCTGGAACCAGGACAATACAGCTGCTGTTTCATGGTCTGTTGAAAACGAAACGGCTATTCAGCACTATACAATTGAGAGAAGTGATAATGGCAGACAATTTTTCCCGTTGATGAATCAGGTACCGATGAACAATAACAATGGATCATGGGAATACAAGCGTACAGACAGTTTGCCTTTGGAGGGTTATAATTACTACCGCATCAAAGCTATCAGCACTGATGGTCGTGTTCAATACAGCAATATTGCTAAACTGACACCGGTTAAAACAAATCCGGGTATTGTGATGTATCCGAATCCTGTTACCGACAGAAAATTGCATATACGATTCACGGATCAGCGCACAGGAGACTACTATGTTTACCTTGTTAATCAATTGGGCCAGTCGGTTTATAACAGAACCATCAACATCAGCAACCGGAACCAGGTGGTTGTGTTACCAATAGAACCAATAGTAGCCGATGGTGTATATAAGGTGGTAGTTGTTTCAGCCAGAGCAAACAAACATATTCAACAAATTATTATTCAATAACAGATAACTGCATTATGCATTTGAATTTTAGAATCAACCTCATCATATGCTGCTTCCTTTTTTGTGGAGTAATGAAACTAAAGGCACAACAAACAATTGCAACTGCTGATACAGTAGGAAAAGAATTGTCTGAAGTAGTGTTGGCAGCCTCAAAGTTTGCACAAGTGAAACAGGAAGTAGTTCAGCAGTTTCATGTAATCGGGAATAAAAAAATCAGTCAGTATAACCAGCAAACCACTGCAGAACTGCTTCAACAGAGCGGTCAGGTGCTGGTACAGAAAAGTCAGCTAGGCGGCGGAAGTCCGATCATTCGTGGCTTTGAAGCCAATAAAGTACTGATTGTTGTAGATGGTGTTCGCATGAACAATGCGATTTATCGTGGCGGGCATTTGCAGAATGTATTGTCGATTGACAATGCTTCATTGGAAAGAGTTGAATTGTTGTTTGGTCCATCCTCTTCTGTTTATGGTAGTGATGCGCTGGGCGGAGTAATGAGTTTTAATACCCTTACACCATCTTTTGCAGCTGGTAAGAAACCTTTGGTAAAACTGAATGCATTTGCCCGTTATGCTTCAGCTTATGATGAGAAAACAGTGCATGCAGATTTTTCTGCAGGCAATCGGAAACTGGCATCCCTCACCAGCATTACTTATTCCAACTTTGGTGATTTAAGACAGGGTTCAGATTATTTTAATGATTTTCCAACCTGGGGGAAAAGAAGTTTTGTAGTTGAGCGTATAGCCGGAACAGATAGTATGGTAAAAAATAATCGTGACCACCATCAGAAAGGGAGCGCTTATGAGCAATATGATATTTTACAGAAATTTCTTTTTAAAACCGGGAAGATCAGCCACCAGCTTAATTTTCAGTTTTCCAATACAGGTAATGTAAACCGTTATGACCGTTTAACTGAAATCAATGCAGCTGGTAAGGCCAAGAGTGCTGAATGGTACTATGGTCCGGCTCAACGATTCATGCTGGCCTGGACGATGGAACTTCCCAAATCAAGGCTTTATGAACAGGGAAAAATTATCCTTTCTGCACAGGATATTGAGGAAAGCAGGCACAATCGAAATTATAGGAGTGTTAAATTAAATCACCGTACAGAAAACGTTCAGGTATATGCGCTGAATGCTGATTTCAGGAAAGCTTATAGTAAAGGCGATTTCAGGTATGGCACTGAATTGATTTATAACAAAGTGAAATCAACTGCCGGTTTTGAAAATATTGAAAATGGCAGTACGGGCAAACTGGATACAAGATATCCCGATGGTGGTTCAAATACAAAGTCTTATGCATTGTATGTGAACAATACACATAAAATTTCAAAGCAGTTTATTGTGCATGCAGGCATCAGGGGAACCATCAGTCGTTTGTATTCAGCTTTTGATGACACCAGTTTCTTTCCTTTCCCATACCACAACATAGAACAGCGTTCAGCCAACATTACCGGAAATGCGGGGATTAATTTTTTACCAGGTGATGGTTGGAAAATATCTGCACTTATGGCAACAGGTTTTCGTACACCGAATGTAGATGATATGAGCAAAGTTTTTGAAAGTGGTGCTGGTACATTGGTGGTACCTAACCCAAATGTAAAACCCGAACGTACGATTAATTATGAAATAGGCATTTCAAAATACAAAGCTGGAAAATACCTAATCAGCACTACCGCATGGTATACAAATTACAGCAATGTATTGACAGTAGCGGATGGAACATTTAATGGCGCTGATTCCGTTTTTTACAACAACAGCATGAGCAAAGTGGTGTCTGTAGTTAATAAGAACAAAGCTTATTTGTATGGTGTATCAATGAGCGGCAGTGTTAGTTTCTGCAAACATTTTTCAGCGGAGGCTACTTTTAATTATACCTATGGCAGGATTCGTGAAGAAGGAAAAAAATTGCCACTTGATCATATAGCGCCGGTATTCGGAAAGGTATCGCTTAATTATAAAGCAGGAAAGTTCGGTTCAGAAATATTTGTATTGTACAATGGAGCCAAGGATTCTTCCAGTTATAAAACGGGAGCGGAAGACAATGAGGTTTACAGTGCCGATCCGGTAAGGGGATTTACACCTGCCTGGATGACATTTAACAGCAGGCTTTCGTATCAATTGAGCCGGGTTGCTACACTGCAGGTGGCCATTGAAAACATAGCGGATAAGTTTTACCGGGTTTTTGCCAGTGGTATCAGTGCTCCCGGCCGGAATTTGTCGGTTACACTGAGGGTTGGCCTCTAGAATGTATCAATATTCGTGCTGAAACCGGGATATTGGGTTTATTTTAAAATTCAGTGCCATTTTTTACCGGAATCATTTATTTTTGCCACCCGGTAAAAGTAACCCTGGTCCCGTAGTTCAATGGATAGAATAGAAGTTTCCTAAACTTTAGATACAAGTTCGATTCTTGTCGGGACTACAAATTTTTTAAAGCCTCTTTATTGGTAAGAGGCTTTTTTGTTTCCTAAACTTTAGATACAAGTTCCCTGCCCGACTGAAGTCGTTCAGGCGGGGATTCTTGTCGGGACTACAAATTTTTTAAAGCCTCTTTATTGGTAAGAGGCTTTTTTGTTTCCTAAACTTTAGATACAAGTTCCCTGCCCGACTGAAGTCGTTCAGGCGGGGATTCTTGTCGGGACTACAAATTTTTTAAAGCCTCTTTATTGGTAAGAGGCTTTTTTGTTTCCTAAACTTTAGATACAAGTTCTCAGATTGACTATGTCATTCAGATAAACCTGCCCGACTGAAGTCGTTCAGGCGGGGATTCTTGTCGGGACTACAAATTTTTTAAAGCCTCTTTATTGGTAAGAGGCTTTTTTGTTTCCTAAACTTTAGATACAAGTTCTCAGATTGACTATGTCATTCAGATAAACCTGCCCGACTGAAGTCGTTCAGGCGGGGATTCTTGTCGGGACTACAAATTTTTTAAAGCCTCTTTATTGGTAAGAGGCTTTTTTGTTTCCTAAACTTTAGATACAAGTTCTCTGATTGACTATGTCATTCAGATAAACCTGCCCGACTGAAGTCGTTCAGGCGGGGATTCTTAAGGCTGCTTCATACCCTGATCAAAATCATCCTTTTTTCCGGCATCTGTGAATCAACTGCTGACGAATCTCATATTTCTTCCAGTGAATAAACAACAATTTTGTTTCATGCATTTATGGAAGAATGTCATAAGACGCCCGTCTTAATCCTGCTCCTGCAGGAAAGGTCTTAATTGCGACCTGTTGAGTATTCAATCCTTTCACCTCTTTTATTATCATATTAAAACGATTATAACATGCCAGTTTATCAACGACAAGGTTCAATTCCCAATAAGCGACATACCGTTTTCCGCCAGCCGGATGGTGCATTGTATCATGAAGAATTATTCGGCACGGAAGGGTTTTCCAGTACGTCTTCATTGTTGTATCATCTATATCCACCTACCATGGTGAAGGAAATCGGTGCACCCATCAATAAGCGCCCGGTGGTAGCACTGGAAGACAATCTTACCTGTAAAAGTTTTATGGGTTATGATGTAAAACCGGAAGCAGATTATATCGAAAGCAGAAAAGTATTTCTCTTAAACGATGATATGCAAATCGGAATGGCCTGCCCCAGCGAGTCGATGAAGACCTATTTCTTTAAGAACTCAGATGCCGATGAGATGCTCTTTATACATGATGGCAGCGGTCGTTGCAAAACCATGTACGGTACAATAGAATTTGAATACGGTGATTATGTGATTATCCCGAGAGGAACCGTTTATCAGCTTGAATTTGATACAGCGGAGAACAGGATTTTGTTTGTTGAATCGCATAGTCCGATAAAAACACCTAAGCGTTACCGTAATGAGTTCGGACAATTGCTGGAGCATTCTCCTTTCTGTGAGCGTGATTTTAAATTACCCACTGATTTCGAAACACATGATGAACACGGCGATTTCCTGGTGATGATCAAAAAGAGAGGACTCATCTATCCTTATACATACGAAACACACCCATTTGATCTGGTAGGATGGGATGGCTATAGTTATCCTTATGCTTTTTCAATTTTCAATTTTGAACCGATTACCGGTCGCATTCATATGCCGCCACCGATCCACCAGCAGTTTGAAGGAAGGAATTTTGTGATCTGTTCATTTGTACCACGGCTGTATGATTATCATCCCGATGCTATTCCGGCACCTTATCACCACAGCAATATTGATGCGGATGAAATCTTGTATTATGTAGATGGTGATTTTATGAGCAGGAATAATATCAAACGTGGGCAGTTTACTTTGCATCCTGCCGGAGTGCCGCATGGTCCTCATCCCGGTGCCATCGAACGCAGCATCGGAAAAAAAGAAACGAAGGAACTGGCAGTGATGATTGATCCTTTCAATCCGCTGAAGATAACAGAAGAAGCCATGAAATATGAAGTGAAAGATTATTACAAATCATGGATGAGCAAACCCGATATTGAATACAGTAAATTAATTTTTATGGAAACAAAAGACTTAACCAATATTTCAAATTTTAATTACAGTGGTGAAAAGATCTTTGATAAAGCCGAAGATTTCTTACCCATCAATGGCACCGACTATGTGGAATTGTATGTTGGCAATGCCAAGCAATCGGCACACTTTTATAAAACGGCATTTGGTTTCCAGGAGCTGGCTTATTGTGGTTTGGAAACGGGTTCCAAAGACCGTGTTTCATATGTGTTGGTGCAGGATAAAATCAGGCTGGTACTCACCACTGCGTTTGACCCCGACAGTGAGATATCGCATCATGTACGCCGGCATGGCGATGGCGTGAAAGTAATTGCCTTATGGGTGGATGATGCCCGTAAAGCATTTGAAGAAACCACCCAACGTGGCGCTGTACCTTATATGGAGCCGATGGTAACCAAGGATGAATTCGGCGAAGTGGTGCGTTCGGGCATACATACTTATGGCGAAACCATTCACATTTTTGTGGAAAGGAAAAATTACAGTGGTGTATTTATGCCAGGTTATGTGAAATGGGAAACAGAATATCAACCTGGGTCTACCGGTTTGAAATACATCGATCATATGGTAGGCAATGTAGAGCTGGGTGCGATGAACAAGTGGGCTTCCTTTTATGCCCATGTGATGGGATTTGCCAACCTGGTGACTTTTGATGACAAGGATATTTCTACTGAATACACCGCACTGATGAGCAAAGTGATGACCAATGGCAATGGTCGCATCAAATTCCCGATCAATGAACCGGCCATCGGTAAAAAGAAATCACAGGTAGAAGAATACCTCGATTTCTATCATGGACCGGGTTGTCAGCATATCGCTGTAGCAACAGATGATATTGTTTTTACCATAACGGAAATGCGTAAACGAGGTGTTGACTTTTTATATGTTCCCGGAACTTATTATGATACTGTAAGAGACAGGGTTGGCGTGATTGATGAAGACCTTGAAGAATTAAAGAAATGGGGCATCATGGTTGATCGGGATGAAGATGGTTACCTGTTGCAGATATTTACCAAACCCGTGGAAGACAGGCCCACGCTGTTTTTCGAGATCATTCAACGCAAAGGAGCCAAATCTTTCGGTAAAGGAAATTTCCAGGCTTTGTTTGAAAGTATTGAGGCTGAGCAGGCGAGAAGGGGAACGTTATAGTTTCAGCTTTTGAACTGCATCATCCATTTATAAAAAAAATCCTCTTATCAAACAGTTTTATTACAACTGAGTGTGAGAGGACTTTTATGGGATTAGTATAAAATATTGTAACCGGTATTTACTTCGATAGTTCGGTTGGAGTTAAAAATCCTGTTTGAAATTTTCTTGCCACTAAAACCTGGTCCTGTTTTAGTGATGGTAAACTGATCAACAATGGTTCCGGTTGATGTGAGGAATCTGGCTGTAAGCAAATCGCCGGATATATCCAATACCATAGAACAGTTGTTGCTGTTGTTATTAAAAGCCATGCACGACATCGGATAGCCGGAAGCGGTAGTTCCGGGTGATTGTCCCGATGTACCACAAACTGCATACACCGTTCCGTCGAATGGCGCACTCTTGGTATAAGTATTTGTGGAAGTGCCTACTTTCATGCTTTGCAGGAAGGAACTGGCCAATCCATAATGACCTTTTATTAAAAAACTTCTTTCATTGGTGTGCGAGTGACCGGCCAGCACCAGGTCTACATGATAGGATTCGAGTAATGGTATAATCCTGTTGCGCATATTTATCAACTCTGTTTCTGTATCACTGTTGTGCGATCCTTTGGTATAAGGCGGGTGATGAAAATATACTACAGTCCAGCGTTGCGTGTTGGTAGCAAGATCAGCATTGAGCCAGGTGTACATCGGACTGGTAGTGCTGTTCAGTGCACCATAACTATCGAGTGAAATAAAATGTACGTTGCCATAATTGTAGGAATAATATTTTGGCGTACCTGAAGCCAGTCCGCCCGCTTCTGCATTCTGCGGTACCGAGAAAATAGAAAAGTATGGAAACGAAGTAGTCAGTGCACTGGTACTCTGATAACCGATATCGCCATAATCATGGTTTCCCGGAGATGGAAACAAGGGAATACTTTTTAACTGATCTGGATAACGATTGAAAACATAATTCTGAAATTCATTGTCGGTTCCATTGTTGTAAGCATTGTCACCCAGCCATAACCATAGATTTGTAGGAGTGGCGCCAGTGTAAGCTGCATAAGCATTTCGAACGGCTGTTTGTGCTGTTGAGCCATTGCCGAAATCGCCTGTTACCCAAATGCGCATCGGGTTGGTACTGCCTGTTGGTTGAGCAGTATAAAAATTATTCAATGCATTTCCCTGTAACACTTGTGTTGTGGTACCAATGGCATAATAATAAAGTGTAGCCGGAGAAAGACCCGTTAAGTTTACAATATGTTCGGTTGTTGCAACCGCATCTGTTACTATGTTACCAAATGTTGGTGTTGTGCCAAACTGCACCACACTGTTACAAGCCACATCGGTTCGCCAACGGATGGTAATACCATTGGGCGTTAATTTCTGAAGATAGGCGCCCCTTGTAACTACGGGAACTACAGGTTGCGAAGAAGCGTGTAAGCGTGCATTGAAACTGATATCACTGCTGTTGGGAGCCTGCTGGTGTATTTCAACGGCCAGAACATTAGTTCCCTGTATCAATGAAGAAACATTGAGTGATGTGGTTATCCATGCAGATTCATCGGCACCTCCAATGGCAGTTGTTGCCCTGGTGGTATATGCAATGGTGCCAGTGGGCATATTGTTGCGGTACACTTCCGTACCATTGAGATAAACAACGATGCCATCATCACGAACCATACCAAGCGTGAGTGATGTGTAAGAAGATGGGTTGTTTACCGAAAATGATTTTCGGAAATAAGTAGTGATGTATTTTGCCGTAGCACTGGGACCATAACTCACTACTGTTGCTTCGCCGCCATCGCCATAACCGAGTTCAGCATTGCCTGAAGACCAGCTTGCATCATTAAAAGATCCGCTGCGCCATGCAGTGCCCTGGTTGCTGCCATTGGCCAGGTATTTCCAGGAGCTGTTGGTATTGATGAGTGTATCTGGTCCGGCCGATAAGGTTGTAAATGTTACACTGTTGCTATAGGCACTGGCAATACTGCACATGGCCTGTACCTGGAATTCGTAGTTAGAACCTGGCAAAAGACTGTTGGCTACAAAGGGTGAGCTGGTTGAAGTAGCCAACGTCCAACTGCTTGTACCAACAATTCTGTATTGTAAATTATAATTGGAGGCTCCGGGAACGATCTGCCAGTTAAGCGTAGCCGCATTTGCGGTAATCGAAGTTGCTGTTAATCCGGTGGGCGTATTGCAAACGGGAATGGGCGTTGCATCTAAGCGCAGATTAAAACTGAGATCAGCATTGGCATTCGACGATTGGTGAATTTCTACCGCGATGGTATTCGTGCCGGCAACAAAGACAGCCGCATTGATGGCAAAATTATTAAAAACAGTTTCAGGTGCACCGGCGATATTACTCGAAGCAAATGTGCGGTAGCCGATCGCGGTAGCAGGTAAATTGCTGCGGATTACTTCGGTGCCATTAATATATACAACAGCGCCATCATCCATCAGCAGACCTGCAACAAATGAAGAATAAGCAGCCGGATCAGCAATAGTGAAAGTTTTTCTGAAATAAGTAGTACGGTATTTCATTCTGGCGTTGGGACCAAAACTCAGGATGGTGGTTTCGTCGCCGTCGCCATATCCAAATTCGGCATTGCTGCTTGACCAGGATGCGTCATTAAAGCTGGGTGAACGCCAGGCGGTACCCTGGTTGCTGCCATTATCGAGGTATTTCCAGGAACTGCTGGCCGGGATAATAGAAACGTTTTGTGCAAATAGCTGTAATGCAATACAGGTGAGTACAATGGTGCTGTATATTTTTCTCATAAACCCAATTTTGGTTGATCCCGGGGTTTGAGGCGAAGCGGTAACAAAATAGGTAAAGCTGGGGGGATTTCCTAATGAAAGTTGCTTTTATGTGGAGTTTATACCAACGGGAAATCCATCATCACAGTTGTTCCAGTATCCGGAATTGATTCTATCTGGATGGTGCCACTCATGTAAGCAACACGGCTTTTGATATTTTCAATGCCGGTATGTTTATCTGTTTCAATGGAATTCGCATCAAAGCCTTTACCATCATCTTCTACGGTAACGCTTAAACGATTTTCATCCCTGATAAACTGTACGATGGCATTTCCTGCATGGGCATGTTTGATAATATTGTTCAGCAATTCCTGTACAATCCTGTAAAGCATGATTTCTGTGGAAGCATTGAGTCTTTCTTCCATCCCCGATTCCTGGTAAACAATTTTTAATGTTCCTGCCGAATTCGTATTTGCACAAAGTTCATTGAGCGCTTTGCTGAGGCCCATTTTTATCAGCACTTCGGGCATCATATTATGGGCGATGCGGCGGATTTCCACAGCAGCATTGTCTACCATTTTAAAACTCTGCTGAAACAATTCATTGTTCGCTAACCCGGCTTCCCGGTGACCAAGTGTACTGAAATACATTTTAATCGTACTGAACAATCCTCCCAGTCCATCATGAAGATCCCGGGCAATGCGGCTGCGTTCCGTTTCCTGTCCGTTGATCATACTCTGCAGGGCAACTACCTGTTGCTGCCGTTCGAGGAATGCAATCTGTTCCTGCTGTAAATTTTGTTCTTTACGGGCGATCAGTTGTTTCTGCCGGCTGTTTCTGAATAGCAAAATAGAAACAAAGAGTAAGGATAAAGCTACTATACTACCGGTAAGCAATAAACGATTTCTTTTTACTACTGCCAGTTCTTTTTCCTTATTGGAAAGCGTAAGTGCTGCTATTTCATTTTCTTTTTTCTTAGCCTGGTATCGGGCTTCCAGTGTAAGCGTTGTTTTTTGTGTTTCGCTGTTGGTGGCACTGTCGGCATATTTTTTTTCCAATACAGCATATTCAAATCCTTTTTTAAAATCATTCCGCTTTGCTTCCACTTCTTTCAGTACTTCATATCCCTGTGCTATTACTTTTAATAAGCTAAGTGATTTGCCCAGGCTTACAGCTATGTTTGCAAACTTTTCAGCTTCCGTATAATTGTTAATCTTTAAATAGAGTCTGCATAGATTCCCGGAGATTTCAGCTTTTACTTTATTATCTCTGGTACTATCGGTAATGGATAGCCCATTTTTATAAGCAAGCAATGCTTTTTCTGTAGAATCTATTGCTTCATAGTAAGCTGCCTGAGATTTAAACAGCAAGCCTTGTGTAAAATTGTTTTTTGGTGCTTTTTTATCATTTAATGCTGCATCAAGGTATTTTTTTGCTTCCGGGTAATTTTTGATTTTCAGGGATGCATCAATGATAAAAATATATAAGGTAACACGGTACCTGGGCGCCGACCTGAAATCTGTTTCTGATAAAATGGCCAATGCTTTTTTGTGGTATTCAATGCCTTTTTCGATTTGATTTTCAGCCACCAGGTTTTGTCCCATATTTGAAAAGATTTCCACCTGCTTCCTTTTGAATTCGGGGCTTTGGGCATTTTTCAGCAGTGCTTCAGCCTTTAGCAGGTAAGCAATGGCCGTACTGTAATCTGTTCTGAAGTTATGTAGTATAGCATATCCATTGTAAAGGGATATGAGACTAATCGTATCTTTCGCATCTGTAAAAATTTTTTCAGACCTCCTCCAATAGGTTTCTGTGGAATCATAATTTCCATATGCACCTACTGCGAATCCTTTATAAAAAAAGGCATTCCCGATTCCTTTTTCATATTGAATATTATTGGCCAGGAGCAGGCTTTTTTGTGCATATACATTTACAGAATCATATATCCCTCTTTCAAGATAATAACGGCAGATGTCGATTGTAGCATCGATACTGGCTTTGTCGGACTTTGGTTTATTGGAAAGGACCTGCAGGCTATCTAATTCAGATAGGATTTTTTTCTGGCCCCAGCCATTTTGCGAAAGCAGTATAACAGTAAGGAGTAACCTGAAATATTTTCGCATGCACGCTGGATTTAAAGGATTGAATATAAATCAATATCTTATTTCAACCATTCATTGTTGATGTAATACTGCGGCAATTTGTATTGCTCCCACTGAATAGTCAATAGGGATAAATCCCTATTGTTATGGAGCAGAACAATGAATATGTTTGAGCCGGTTAAATAAGCCAGCAGACTCACTGTGTGGGTATGTCAGGTATGACTTATAAAATCTTTACTCCCCCGATGAAAATATCCGATGGTTTGGTTTGGCATCTACCTCCATTCAGGTATATACAGGCTGTATAAATCACCTGATTCAGGGATAAGATTCCATTATTCAATGAACAATATTTGTAAGAAGTGTAAACCGGATCAGCCCTTTTCCTGGCGATCCGGGCGCTGTACAGAATAAATATTAATAAACGTTTGAGATGACTACCAAAATTAACTGTATGAGACATTTGTTTTTTTTAATCATTACCCTGGCTTTTTTGGGAAATCAGGTTACTGCCCAGGGTGGCGGCGCCAATGATGCCAGCTTTAATGTGTATGATACACCCTCCAGCATAAACGGAGGTATTTCCGGAGGTTTGATCCTGGATATGCTTAGTCTACCCAGTGGAAAGTTGATTATCGCAGGCACATTCAATAAATACAATAATATACCGCTTCCCGGAATCGCCCGGCTGAATGCAGATGGTTCTTTGGATCCGACATTTAATACAGGGTTTATTTTTGGAGGTGATTCCATCATAAGAAAAGTTAAGCTCTTATCAGATGGCCGTTTGCTTATTTTGGGCAATTTTACCTGCACAGAAGGTGCTACGGTGTTAAATAACCTGGCTCGTTTAAATAATAACGGTAGTCTGGATCTTAGTTTCATCCATACAATTGCGCTGAATTCACCTTTAACTGATGTAGCGATACAGACCAATGGAGACATACTGGTGGTTGAAAGATTTAATATTTATAAACTCAATAGTAGTGGCACACTTATACAATCTATATTTCCTGAGCCTAATGATATTTATGCAGTTAATCCCAGAGATGGTTTAAATCAGGTACTGGAAAATGCAGATGGTTCAGTATATGTAGTTGGAAATTATACAACCCGATCGCTGAACTTCAGAAAAATTCTCCCGGATGGCACCCTCACCAATATACCGGGAATAGATGTTTTTAAAATCTGGCATGCAGCTTTACAGCCGGATGGTAAGTTATTGTTGTTTGGTTCAATTTATCTTCCGGGTGATCCGGTAGGTGAAAGAAGGGATGCTGTGCGGTTAAATACGAACGGCACCGTGGATAACAGCTTTCATTTTACTTTCGCCGGTAATAAACCTACTTATATGTTCAGCAGCTCCCTGTCAGATGTGGCTTTTATGCCAGGGAACAGAATGTTGTTAAGTTATGCCAAACCGAAATTATTTTTTAATGATGGATGTGTTAGTAATTGTAGTGATGGCGGTTTCATATTTACACCGCAATGCGCCGGTCCTACCTTGCCCGTGTGACCGAAAGACTTGAAAAATTAATTTATCAGGTTAATCAGAATGGAAGCACCGTTACTTCAGATACATTAAGCAGGATTGATTTTGGCGGAAGTTCTTTTGGTAATAGTATCGACAGGATTTTCATGCAGAACAATCAGCAATTGCTGGTAGCCGGCAGGTTTAGTTATGGAACCTGTCCGAATTCAACAGCTGTACCTAAAAATGGTTTTTGCCGCATCAACCTGACTTATGATGAGCCCTGTCAGGCCAGGGAGGTTGTACCTGCAGCAGCCGGACTTGTTAAATTGTTCCAGTGCAGTGAGTGGAGACCTTTCCAGTGCCACTGTGAATGGATATGCATCCTGCTCCGTCAATAAAGATTTATGGTATTCCTTTACAGCTACCAATATTACACACCAGATCAGGGTTACCGGTAATGGAGATTTTAAACCTTCTGTTACCTTGTATAATCCAGGTCTTTGTTCATCATTGGGTACAGGTTATCTGCAGTGTGTGAGTTCAGATGATCCCGGTGGAACGGCAACGCTTACACGAAGGAACCTTGTTATTGGTGAAAAGTATTATCTGAAAATCAGTTATGCAGGCACCACTGAACCCGTTAATCAGACTTTTGACGTTTGCATCTTAACTCCTCTTAAACGATGAACCCTGCGATGCCATAGAGGTTACGCCAACTGCACCCGGTGTTAGGGTTTGTACAAACCCAGTAAATGGTGATGTGCAGGTTGCCAGCTTCAAAAACCTCATTACCTGTACGCCCAATAATCCCGATGTATGGTTCAAATTTACCGCTACATCCACCAGTCATATTATCAGCATAACCGGCAATAGTTTATTTGCGCCTGCCTTTGCAGTGTTTACTGCATCTAATTGTGCGGATGTGGCAAATCCGGCTATTCTTTGTGTGGATGGTCCAACGTCTGGTAACGAAATTACCATTGGGGGAGTGTCTGGTCTTACCATCGGTGCTACTTATTATATCAAAGTAAGTAACGCATCATCCAATAGCAGCGCTTCCACCACTTTTTCAATCTGTGTATTAACGCCGGTGAATGATGAGGCTTGTACAGCTGCCATCTTAACACCAGGATTGACCGGTGAAATCACTTGCAGTAATCCTGTAACAGGCAATATGCTATTGGCAACCAGCAGTGGAATTGTTTTTGGTTGCACTGGTATAGGGGTTGCGGGTATTCCGGATTTGTGGTACAAATTTGTTGCTACCAACAGCGGCCATCTGATAAGGATAGAGGGATTATCAGGTTTACGGCTGATTTCTTTGTACAGCAGTAATGACTGTAATAACCCCGGAGTAAGAATCCAGTGTAATACTTTTTCGGGCAACAATGCAAATTTAATTGCTTACAGCAGTTTGGTGCCGGGTAATACTTATTATGTACGAATCAATAACTCGGTGTCTGGTACAGTGCCTGATTTTACCATCTGCCTGTTATTGCCCGCCGTTAATAATGAACCCTGTGGTGCCATTAACCTGATCAGCGCTGCGCCGGGTTCAACAACATGCAGTAACGAGACGATCGTTTTTGAATCTAATGCAGCCAATGATGGTACCGAATGTATCGGCTTCAATGTACTCTGGTATAAATTTACTGCATCGCAGACTTCACATTTTTTGAAGATGACCGGCGTAGATAAAATTGCACTTTTCAGTGCTGCATCCTGCAGTGAACCCATGACTCTTTTACAATGCAAGGGTACCAGTTGCCTCGATAATATGAAACAGTTTTCCATGAAAAACCTTGTGGTGGGTACAACGTATTATCTGGCTGTCGGCGGCAGTAGTTACAATATTTGCCTGTTGAGCGTTGATAATGATGAGCCCTGTGCTGCCAAACAATTAAGCAATTGTTCGCCTGTGGTAAGTGATTTATCATTTGCCACCAATACGCTGAATACTTACTGTAACCTGCAACCTCCTTTTGTAACGAACGAATGTGGTTTTCCATTTACCATCGACGCCATTCAACCGAATGATCTATGGTACAGCTTTACAGCAACATCTGATTTTGCCAGTTTTATATTCAACAGGGCAGGCACAGGATTCCTGGATAATTTAAATTTAAATATTCAGTTGTCTGTAATTGCCGACTGCCAGAATCCCGCTGTTTCCTGTCCTTCCAGTAATATGTTGATTACAGGTACACCACTGATCAGAACATTTGCTACCGTTATTGGCCAGACGTACTATTTATCACTCAGTAATGCGGATTATAATATTCCTTTCGGTGGTGGCGGATTGAGTATAGAACTGCGTATGGGCAGTTCCGCTGTAAGCATCACACAGGATCCGGCCGGGTCTGTTTGCGAGGGATCAACGATTACCTTTACAGCAAACCCAACCAATGGCGGTTCCAATCCACAATTTACATGGCAGGTAAACAATGTGAATGTAGGCACAGGGCCAACTTTCTCCTCCGCTTCATTGCAGAACAATGATGTGGTTAAATGTTTTTTAACAAGTTCAAATTGTGTGGCGCCGCCTTCTGTTAGTTCATCCGTTACGATGAATGTGTACCCTATACCTGTTTGGTATGCAGATGCCGATGGCGATGGATTTGGCAATGCTGCTACAACATCCATTACCAACTGTATTCAACCATCAGGATATGTAAGCAACAATACCGATTGCAATGATGCAGATGGCTCTGTTTTTCCGGGATCTGTATCGCCACGCATTTTCCGTTCGAAGCAAAACGGGCTCTGGAATTCCACGCTTACCTGGGAGGCATTTGATGGTTGTTACTGGTTAACGGGATTAATTCCAACAGCAGCAGACAGCACCATCACTATCCTGCATGAAATAACCCTGAACAATACAGTAACTGCCGATCAGATTGTTGTTAACAGCGGTAGCAGCTTTGATTGTATCATCCGGCAATCTGATCTTGCAGAATGGCAATGGTACCGACCTTCTTGTTGACGGAACTTTTACTTTGAGCGGTAATTTATCGGGTGATGGCACAGCGAGGATTGCTTCCGGGGGAGTATTCAATTGGGTGAATGGAAATTTACCACCTGGTTCAGGTTCTCTGATTATTGAGACTGATGCATCAGCAACTTTTAACGGTGGGAATGGTATCAATCAGGGTCGTAGTTTAATTAATAACGGAACCATCAATTGGTTGGGCGGACTAATCGTAAGCGGAGATGGAGGGTCTTTCGTCAATAACCATATCATTAATATCAGCAACGACATCCAGGTTAATACAAACTGTACCGGTTGCCCGGGATTAAATTTTACGAATACTTCAACAGGTGTGATCAGTAAAACAGGCGGCAGTGGTGCAAGTGTAATGGGTAATGCAACCAACATGATTTTTAATAATGATGGAGTTGTTAATGTTCAATGCAGGCACCATCATATTCAGGGGACAAGGAACACATAGCTGGCACATTCAATATATCCGCTGGCACAATCTTTACGTTTTGAGCAGAATAATAATGTAACACAAAACTTCAATAATGGATCATCCCTGCAGGGATCTGGATCGGTTCAATTTATCAATGGCAATATAAACTTTAATAGTGGTAGCAGTTATGCGTCTACGTTAGCCACTGAGCTTTCTGGTTCTTATGTTTTCTGGGATATGGCAGCAGTGACGATCAATGATTTCAATTTCAGTGCTGGCCGTTTACATGGTACCGCTGCAATGACATTACCGGGAACGTTTATCTGGAGTGGAGGCGAATGGCGTGGTAACGGAACTGCAACATTCACCAATACAGCCAATGTCACTTTTAATGGAGGTGGACGGTCGATTTTTGCCGGACGTAACCTTGATCAACAATGGCGTCATTACATGGACCAGCGGCGATCTTGTTTCCGGCGACGGAGGAACATTTACCAATAACCATATCATCAATATCAGCCAATAACATCAATGTAAATACAAACTGTACGGGTTGCCCGGGATTGAATTTTACGAACACATCAACAGGTGTGATCACCCAATCGGGCGGTAGTAACATTGTGATTGGTAATGCAGACAACATGATTTTTAATAATGATGGAATAGTGAATGTTAATACGGGCACCATCATTTTCAGGGGCCAGGGAAATCATACAGGAACATTTAATATTCCGCCCAGCAGAATTTTGCGTTTCGAACAGAATAATGGTGTACCACAAAATTTCAACAGCGGATCATCGCTTCAAGGTTCGGGAACGGTTGGACTCAACAGTGGTAACACAAGTTTTAACAGCGGCTGTTTGTATGCGCCAACACTCAACACTGTTCATCTGGGCGGAACAGTAAACTGGAATGCTCCGGATATTTCTATCAACAGATTACGGTTTCTTCGGAGGTATTTCATCTGGAACCGGCGTATTGAATATTCTTCAATCACTCTACTGGTCGGGCGGAGAATGGAGGGGCAGCGGTCAAACAGTATTATCAAATAATGTCAAGCACAGTTTTTACGGGATCTGATAAGCAGTTGAGCGAAGGAAGAATGATTACCAACAATGGTAGCATTACCTGGGATGGTGGAAATCTGCAGAGTTGCGCCGGTGGATTCTTTGTAAATAATGGATTGCTTTCTATTACCAATAACAATAGTTTCCTGAGTTTTTGCAGTGGCAATGCAGGTATTACCGTTACCAATACCGGCACTCATTGAAAAAACGACCAGCGGTACCAGTACATGGAATACTTATTCTTCCTTCAGTAACAGCGGTACAATAAAAGGGTTGGGAACTTATTCATTCGAAAATACCAGTTTACAGCAAAATGGTACAATCGCTCCCGGCAATCCTGTAGGTAGTACTTTCAGTAAGAGGCCGTCAACCATTTTCTTCCGCAAGTACATTGGAGATTCAATTTGCCAATGGTACATCTTCGGGTTCAGATCATGATCAGTTTTCTTTTGAAGGTAATCTCACGCTGGATGGAACATTAACACGTAACAGCGCTGGGTTTTGTGCCCATCGGAACGTATACCATTATCACTGTAAGCAACGGAACCATCAGCGGTAATTTCAGTGCGGTTAATTTACCAGCAGGTTTCTCATTGGTAGTTAATAGTACAACAGTAGACCTGGTGCGGATTTCTACCTGTTTTAATCCTGCTCCTGTTATTACTGCCAGCGGACCAGTTTCTTTCTGTCCGGGTGGATCGGTAGTGTTAACTTCGAGTGCAGCGTCGGGTAATATCTGGAGCAATGGTGCTACCACGCAATCTATTACCGTAAATACCAGTGGTACATTTACAGTGAGTAATACAGATAATAACGGATGTATTTCACTGCCCTCAACAGCGTTATTTATTACCGTTAGTACAGAAGCAACTTTTTATGCAGATGCGGATTCAGACGGATTTGGTAATCCGCTTGTAACAATTTCGGGTAATTGTGGTAGCGCGCCACCTTTTGGTTATGTAAATGACAATACAGATTGTGATGATACGAACACAAGCCTGTACCCGAATGTTTCTCCTGGTACCGTCAACGGTATCAATCCAATGCTTGTGAGTCAAAACAGCATTTTTACAGTCACTGGTGTTGGTGCAGGTACCTGGAGCAGCTCCGATCCGCAAATTGCAACCGTTGATCCGATTAGTGGAGTGGTTACAGGTATTGCTACAGGAAGCACGACCATTAGTTTTACCATTGCAACCTGCACCGGAACTGCCACAGCTACATTTGATCTCACCATCAATCCTAATATTACTGCAGGTGTTGTAAGTGGTCCACCATCACTTTGTATCGGCGCAACAGCTGCATTTACATCAACCGGTACACCGGGTGGCGTCTGGAGCAGTTCCAACCCGGCAAGAGCAACCGTTGATCCGGTTACCGGATTGGTGACAGGTATTTCCGGTGGGTTTGTAAATATTATATATACCGTTGGAGGTACAGAGTCTGCTTTTGCATCACTTTCTGTGATTGGAAGTCCATCGCAAAATCAGATTGTGTCGAGTAATGGCTTTGTTTTCTGTATTGGTGAAACAAGAGATTTCGATCTTGCTTTTCCTAATACCGGAGTTTGGAGCAGTTCAAATACTTTGGTAGCTACTGTGGATCCAACGTTGGGGATTGTAACTGCAGTGTCGGGCGGTGTGGCAAATATTACATTCACGACATCAAATGTATGCGGGCAATCCTCTTCAACTTTAAGGCAAATACGAGTGATACCTGTGAGCGGAACACCGGTAATAACCGGCCCGGTAAATGTTTGTGGTTTTGTAGGTAGCGGTATACCGGTAAAATATGTAGCCAGTTTGCCGGGCATCAGTATTTTCAGGTGGACAGTTCCGCCTAATGTAACAATTGTATCAGGTCAATTTACCGATACACTAACAGTAACTTTTGCTGCTGGTTTTACAGCACAAGCCAATAAGCAAATAAGCTGTAGTCCAACGAGTTGATCGTATATGCAATAACGTTAGTCTTAACTTCGGCAACCTTAAGCTTGTTCTCGCAATTGCCCGGCACACCGGCACCCATTACTTCTTCTCTGGCATCGGTATGTCGCGGAGATGTTATAACACTGCGCATTCCCAAAGTGCCTGGCGCAAGTATCTTATGGTTGGGGCTATAATTTTACCATTTACTAGCCAACGAAGCGATCATAACACATCCAAATGGTTTGGGTGAAAACGATACATTGGTTCAGGTAACTTTAACCAACAGTTTTTCAAGTTCAGCCGCATCTTTTCAATGTGCGTGCAATCAACCAATGTGGCGCAAGCAATGCCCGGTCTATTGTCAATTGTGAGAGAGAATACATTGCGATGCCTTCGACTTATAAATGGCCCGACAGACGTGTGTGGAACACCGTGCACCCAATGGAACTCCCGCCATTTATTCGGTAACGCAAGCAGCCGGGTGTTACCAGTTATCAATGGGTATTGCCTCCCGGAGTAATCGGACCTTACAGGTCAGGGAACCAATACGATTTCATTCATATACCCGGCGGGATACTATAGGCGGTTCAATCGCCGTACAAGCCAGCAGCAGGTGTGGGGTGGGTCCTCAACGCTATGAAGTCCATCACTTTACTCACCCCTTCGTCGCCGGGAGGTATAGATGTTGTGCAGATTGCATCCTGCCCGAACCGCATCTATACGTACTCGTTAGCTGCTATGCCTGCAAATGCAACAGCTGTTAACTGGACAGTTCCAGTCGGGAGCGACTTTATTGAGCGGACAAGGTACCATCAGCATTGCAGTTTCCTATCCTTCAACCATCGTTGCCGGTAATATCACAGCACAGGCTTCCAATAATTGCGGTGTGAGTTCAATGCGCTGCTATCAGTGATAAAATTGCCGGCTTGTGCACCTGTTACTACTAAAGGAAATATTGAGCAGCCGTTGATTCATCAGGGTGAATACGGCAGTTTGATGTGCAGGTTTATCCGAATCCAACTGCTGATTATTTCAGGATTAAAGTAAGATCAAGGGAAAAAGACAGAATCAATATTCAGGTATATGATCTTACCGGACGAAGATTGAGTGAACATAACCTGTTACCCGATCAAACCATTGAAACAGGCGCCAACCTGAAACCCGGTGCTTACCTGGTAAAGATTATCCAGGGTAAACAATGTATTGTTCGTAAGGTAATCAAGCAATAGGTTTAGTTAATTGATGCAATTTATGTATTTTAAATGAGCAATCCCGGCTGCTGAGGTGGCCGGGATTTTTACTGGATAAAATACTTTGTGAAATTTGCGTTTATTCGTATCTGTTAGTTCTGGTTTATTGATACCTGGCTAACATTATTAAAGAATCTCCATAAAATCTGCATAATAGGGAGTTACATTCACCAATGTATTGTCATTGAGCCAGATGAAATTCCAGTCTCCACCATTGAATGTTCCGTTTTCATAGAATGTCCAGGTTTTGCCAAAATCATTGCTGATCATTGTGTAGTGATAGCTCACCAAAACCAGTTTGTCTTTTCGCTGGGTGAGATAAACATAGGTTTCCTTTGAATTGAGTTCCAGTATTTTTTTCCATTGAGTGCCCCCATCATTTGAAATGGACAATGATTCCGGGCTATAAGGAAGTTTATCAATGCGTACCTGGGTTAATCCATCAGCTGTACTGAAAATATTGTGAAATGTATGATTGTAACTTCCGCTGCCCATAAAAGGTTCTGAAGATTCGAAATCATCGGCATTGTTTTTCACTTCATCGCCATCACAGGTAAAAAATACATTGCCGGGAAGATTACAGGGAGCATCATAAATAATAGCCGAATCAAGCAACTTACCCCAATGGTTAAACGAAAATAACTGGTTGCCCGGGTAACTGATGTGGAATGTAAACATCGATTCTGTCATGCTTACCAGGTTTACGGTATTATCGGGCAATGGGAATTTTATATTCCATGATTTGCAATCGTCAGTAGATTCCATCAGAAATTCACTGAACTTTTCTTTCCCATCTTCATCTTTGGCGAGATAGCCGATGCTGTATACAGAAGAAGAATAAACAGGCGCATAATATAGTTTACCCAGTTTGATATACTCGGTAATTCCGTCATAGCCACTGTTTTTCAGGTGCTGACTTGCCGAATATCCGCCTACCAATACATCCGGATCGTCTTCTATTATTGAAGCAGCAGATTGCTGGCATATAGAAATGCCGTTTCTTTATCAGGATGCTTTTTTCTACAGTATTTGTTTGTCTGAAATTTTCCCAGTCTTTGTTAACGATAACACTGCCATTCATCGTTTCCATATTGGCAAGATAACACTGGCTTTCACTGAGTTGAAAAATACCAGCTTTGAAGGGAATCTGGTTCAGAGAGCGACCGCAACTGATGAACATGGTATCGTAGCCTGATTCCCGGTAAATTTTTATTTCAGTTGGCTGATAATCTGAACGCAGCTTTTCAGTTTCAAATACACCATTAACAAAGGTTGCTTTTTTCCACTTATTTCCGTCGTGACTTTGATTGCGCCATTGCAGACTAAACCTCGAAGAACTTATTCCATTTTCGCTGAATACCTTGAATTGTAAAGGCACAAGATGATATCCTGGCTGGCAAAGGGCATAATGATATAGTAAGCACGATAAAAATAAAGATAGAAGATACTTCACGGTATTTGTTTAAGCTGTCTGATGCGTAAATGTTATTGATTGCATAAACAGTAAACGGTAAAGCTTAAAACGTTCATTTTATTTTAGCAGAATCTTTGAAATAGGGAAAAATTGTAAGATCATAGTATTCCCGTTTGCCGGTTTTGCCAATTTGATCATTATAAGCGTTGTAAAGCCGCAGGTATTGGTCCAGGTATTTTTTAGAATCAGCATGTTCGTTATAATATGCTGCAAAATCTTTTTCCAATGACAGTAAACGTTCTTCAGAAACCTTATCGCCATTCATGGCACAAACCATCAGTCTTATGGCTGTTCTGCTGATGAGGTAATGATCGCTGCGTTTTTGTTCTGCTATATATTCTGAGTCAACAGCTGCGAATGCTTGTTTTTCCTGGAAAGGCGGTTTGAAAATCAGGGAATCGGAAGTGGTTCTCGAGTTCGCCATTTACTGCATAAACCGTTTGCCGCCAGTCGGGCAATTCGATGTCAATCCAAACTTTTTTGCGCTTATCAAATATATCAATCCGGGTACGGTTGTCGGCAATCAGTACTTTATTCTTATAAGATAGAACAGGTGAATTCAGGTCGTGGAATATTGATTTCCCTGTTTTACAATCTACCACCAAACCTTCTCCGCCAAAATATTCACTTTCGATATATTGTTGCCAGGTCATCGGCCCGCGGTTACTGCCGATTACATTGTTGGTGCCTACTTTACAAACAGTAACACTGTCGCCAATGGCATCAATCGGGCATTTCATGATCATTTCTTCCTCGCTGAGTACACAACCGCAGGGATGCGTATATTTTCTTTCTTCTGTTACAGTTGCTTTTCGTTTACAGGCAACCGGTAGCAAAATCAGCAATAAGTACACCCATTTATTTAACGCAGTTCTTAAATTCATATTGATTGGAAAATTGTTTGAAGTATTTCTATAAACTTCAAATGTAAGCTCTATCTATGACTTTCTTTCAATGAATCAATTGCCTGGCTTTTGTTCTTTTCCGGTTATCAATCTATAGCTTACAATTCATACATGGTTTTACTCAATTCATACAGTCATTCCGCGTAATTCCTTGTCCCTGTAGTTTGATATTCTCAATGGCTTTCTTTATATTTTTGTTTGATAAGGATCGAATCATTGTAAACAGTCTTGAACACAGGTAAAGATGTTCCTGAGAAAAATACTCATCATATTTTTATTTTCATTCGGCACCGCCACTCCCATCCGTGCACAACAGCCTCATTACCTGTTTCAGCGATTGGGTGTAAAAGATGGTCTTTTTGAAGATGTGGTTCATTCCATTCAACAGGATGCAAAAGGATTCATCTGGCTTAACTTACGCAACCTCATTCAGCGTTATGATGGACATCGATTCATGAATTTCTTTCCCGGCATTGATCTGCCCGAAGGAAACGTAAGGGCGATGTTGATTGATAAAAAGAACAGGCTCTGGTTACTTAAGTTCAGAAGCAACTGTCGGGTACCTGGATCCTGAAAGTTTTACTTATCATTCTATTAAAGTAAATATTCCAAAAGGCTATGCACCTGTGGTAATGAATATGTATCTCAACAGGCAGAACCAGGTTATGCTGGTTTGGGATAAACAAGGATTTATTACCAGCAATACAGCAGCAACAGAGGCTGATGCAAAATATAATCCTTTCACCCTTCCGCAGGGTTATGAGCCAAATGCATATAGTTGAGGACGAATCAAACAATTACTGGATTGGCACCAAAAGCGGATTGGTAAAGTTTAATTCCTCCAGTAAAACGCTTTCTTACAAAGGCTTCAATGCAGATAACGATCCTGCCATACGGCAAATGGAAAACAACATTCCTGTAATCGGCGTTCATGCTGATAAACACAAAAATATCTGGACTGTTTCACCGGAAGGAACTGCTTACAAAATACATTCGGTAAACCTGATTACAGGTAAATACATTCAATGGGAGAATAAAATAAATGCAGCAACAGGAAACATCAGTTTCACTCCTTATGGAATTATTGAAACAACCGACAATGGCATGTGGATTACAGGCGATAATATTTTGTGCAAACTGAACAGTGCAGATGAAACGGTACAGTACATTCCTAAAACATCCCTGAATGATTACAGCATCCGTTATGATGTGATTTTTTCATTTTACGAAGACAGGGAACATAATATATGGCTGGGCACTAATAAAGGAATTTTCAGGTTTAATCCGCAGGCACAACTATTTACCATTATTGAAAACAGGCGATCAGATAATCTTCCTGTTCAAACACCAGTAACAGGTTTCCTTGAAAAGGATAATGGAACATTGTTGGTTAGTACTGCGGGTCAATCCATCTTTTCGTATGATACAAAGTTGCAGCCTGTTGCTTCCGCTGGTTTTCAACAAAGCAGCAAGGATGCTTCTATCATCATGTGTATGCTGAAAAGACCCAATGCTGATGTATGGCTTGGAACCAGGGGAACTGTTCTTCAGGTTTTGGATGCGGCCAGCAACAACATCAAACCGCTTCCAACAGGATCTGTTGAATTAAAAAATATCCGACAGATGACAGAGGATCAATCTGGAAATATCTGGCTGGGTTCTCAGAGTGGAGAATTGTTTTATTGGCGTGTTGCGGATGGTTCATTCAGTAAAGTGCAACAGTTCGGTGGGGTAATAACCCGTATCAAAGTGGATTCTAAAAACCAGGTTTGGATCGGAACCGACAGAGATGGTTTGTATTGCATCGGTGATCAGTCGGGTAATATCATCCATCACTATACTTCAAAAGGTAAGAAAGGAGAGAAGCTTTTATTCCAGGGTGTTTCTGATATTTTGCAATACAATGACAGCATCTTTTATTTGAGTGGAAATGGATTGAGTATTCTGAATGTGAACACAAATCAGTTTCAATATTTTACGATTGCTGATGGACTACCAAGTGCCAATATTTCAAACATGGTGAAAGACAAAGCCGGAAATATCTGGATGACGACCGGTTCTGGTATTGTTAGTTATCATCCGGTAAAAAGAAAATTAAGTCATTATACCGCAGAAGACGGCATACACAGCCTCTACTTACATAGGTGGTGCTGCTGCTTTGCTGAAAAATGGAAACATTGCCTTTGGCACCAACCAGGATTTTATTTTGTTCGATCCGATTGCATTGGCAGCTAAAAAATACAAAAGTCCCAAAGTGCAAATAAGCAGTATTGAAGTGATGGGCAATCAGCTGAAGCATCGATTCTATTCAACAGCTTCCTGAACTCAGGCTTGAACACAACAAAAATGCTTTTAAATTTTATTTTGCTACCCTTAATTACAAAGATCGTTCATCCTGTTTACTATATGCTCGAAGGGATGGATAAAGAGTGGAAGAAAGCAGGAAAAACAAATATGGTGGAGTATAATTATCTGCCCCCGGGTAATTATGTTTTAAAAGCGACCTGCTTTGAAGAAAACGGAAATCCTGGAGAAATCACTGCTGTAAAAATTCATGTTGCTGCACCATTTTATAATACCTGGTGGTTTTACAGTCTGATCGCATTGTCGCTGGTTGGTTTGCTGTATTGGTTTGATCGGGAACGAACCAAGAGAAAAGAAGCGGTGCAGAAAACGAGGAGCAAAATTGCCGGACAGTTGCATGAAGAAGTAAATACAGCATTGAACAACATCAATATCCTCAGTGAAATGGCCAGACTGAAGGCTGAGACTGAACCGGAGAAAGCAGTTCAGTTTATCGAACAGATTCATGGCCGTAGTCACAATATGATCATTGCGATGGACGATATGTTGTGGAGCATTGCCCCTGAGAACGACAGCATGGCCAAAGCGGTAGACAGAATGAATGAATACATTGAAGCACTCAACAACCGCCATGGTATTAAAATAGAAATGCTGGCAGATGATAAACTCAATAGCCTGAAACCCGATATGCAGTTAAGGCATGAAGCATTTCTGTTATTCAAAGACAGTATTAAAAGCCTGGTGGATGCGGGTGTGAGTAATTGTCAGATACACCTCAGTACAGAGAAATCCCAGCTGCTGTACAGCATGCAGTTTGATACCGGAACCTGCGATATGCAGCAACTGAATAACCTGTTGCAAAGGCAGGATATGAGTAAACGGATCGATGCGCTCCATGCAAAACTAACGGTAACGCCTCATCGCAATAGTATGCTGATGGAGCTGAGGGTGCCTTTGTAATAAGGTGGTGATTCCCCCTCATGAATTCTTTTCTAAGCTGCAACGTTTTTATTTCAATTGATACGTTTGTTTTTTCAATTCATACTCCAGGTGTTTTTAGTAATTATCTGTGCCCATTAGTTTTGGTGCGCAATAATATTAATGACCATTCTCAAAATTGGTTGGTAAAAAAAAATAAAATACCAGAAAGATGAATTTTGTAAAATTTTTATCCATGCTATGTATCAGTATTACAGCATGCAGTGCCTGTAAAAAAGAACAGAACAGCACTTCAATACAGAATCCTGTGCCGACTTCAAAAGTAATATTGGTAGCAGGTTCGGCTACTGTTTCAGGAAATAGCGATCATGCCAATCCGTTAGATGCACGGTTTCAACGCCTGGGGAAAATTACCTGGGACCACCGGAACAACAGTTTGTATATTCTTGATGCGGCCAGCACTTCTCATTTGCGTAAGCTGAACCAGGATGGTGTTACTACCATTGCCAATGCAGCTTTTGGTGTTTTTAATGAAGCCTATGATGTTTGCCTGGCTCCTGATGGCGCTGGTTATCTTTATGTCACTACGAGCATGGGGCAATTAATGAAAGTGAACAGTTCAACTCCGTTCAATGCCGGCAATCCCTTCTATCCTGATCGACTGGATCAGGGCGGATGGTTCTCAGAAAACCGACGGCAATGCCATTGGTAGTCTGGATGATGCAGCCATAAGCGGACCACATGGTCTCACTGCAGTACCCACTGGAAAACTGTATTTTTCCAACAGTCATTACCTTACCATACACCAGGTTGATTTCGGTAATATCGGCAATGAAGTGAGTTTCTTTGCAGGTAAGCCAACAACAGGCGTAAGTGCTCCGGCATTTCCTTTTGCAGATGGAGCAGGCAATATTGCAACATTCGGAGGCATCAAGGATATGGTTTCTGATAATGCCGGTAATGTTTATGTTGCAGATGATGAATACGGAACAGTAAGAAAAATTACCCCCGATGGAACAGTAAGTGCATACTTAACACCCACACCCAACACGCATACATATTACCTTAACCAGGATGGTACATTGAGTACAGCCAGATCCGGTTCGGTAAAACATGTGGCGGTAAAGCAGGATGGAAGCATTATTTTCTTTGCAACACAGAGCGCATTGCGTGCTATCATTCCATCAAGAGACAAAGTGATTACCCTTGCGAAATTCCCTGATAATATCAATGGCATCGCAGTAACACCTGATGGTAAGGAGGTTTATGTGGCTTGTAATTACGGAATTTATAAAGTGAATGATATGGTTCTGTAATGATAAATTTATTTACCATTGTTTCATTGGGTTCCAGCTCTGCATTGATCTGAAAAATATTAGAATAAATTGAATTTAGAACAGTTGCTGCATTTTTTCTTGTGTTGATTGGTAATTATAATTACCTTACTTATTAAT
This sequence comes from Ferruginibacter sp., assembly GCA_037045295.1. Classification (GTDB taxonomy): domain Bacteria; phylum Bacteroidota; class Bacteroidia; order Chitinophagales; family Chitinophagaceae; genus Ferruginibacter. The sequence continues at coordinate 1,029,894 of JBAOHS010000005.1, read as the reverse complement.
CATACCTGGTGTTGATAAAATAGTAGATTAATATCCTTAATACATTTTATTAAGAGAATGCTACTGCCGGGTTTGACTAAACAGTTTACATCAATACTTTAAACCGGCTGTTATGAAAAGAGTACTTCCCTTTTTTTTATTTCTCTTCTTTTTCTCTGGAAATGTAAAATCGCAATATGTATTTTTAAGTGATCAGGGTTTATATACTGCATTACGGAATATGTTCCCGGGATGTTTCAATGCATCCGGACAAATGGACACTACCTGTACAGCGATTACAACAATTACCAGTATGCAATTGAGGGGAGGGGCTCCGGGAACATTAACAGCTATTAGAAATTTGCAAGGGCTGCGGTATTTTGATGCCCTTAAGTATCTCGATTGTGCAGCAAATTCACTGGAGGATGTCAGTGGATTACCTCCTGGTCTTGAAACATTGATTTGTTCGGGTCAACGACGTACAGATATTTTTAATTATTATGCCTTGACCGGACTTGGACCACTACCGGAAGGTTTAAGGTATCTTGATTGTAGTAATAATGGGCTTTTTAGTTTAAATTTTCTACCCAGCAGCCTGAGGACGCTTAATTGTTCAATTCAACGGAGTCACTATAGCTGGGGAGGCGATGTTCCTTCGCTGACATCTATTGGTGCATTTCCTGAATCATTAGAGTACTTTAATGGTAGTGGTACTGGAATATCGGTATTACCTTCTCTTCCATCAACACTTAAGTACCTGAATGTTGAGGGAAATAAGTGGTCGATAACTTCTCCCTTTGGTACTGTGTTTTCCAGTACAGGTGTAACAACCTTACCTGCATTGCCTGCTTCACTGGATTACCTGAATGTCCGGCTCAATGGCCTGTCGCAAATTCCGGCTTTACCACAAAATCTCAGGTTCCTGGCTTGCGATAGAAATGATTCTTTGCGATGTTTACCGGTACTTCCTGCATCTCTGTCTGGTAATTCAGCATATGTTTTTCCCTTGGGAAGTACGAATGTTTACACTGCTCAAACTTTAATCAATTGTTTGCCTAACATTGTTCCGGGAATGCGACAGGATGTAACAAGACCTGTTTGTACCCAGGCAAACAATACCAATGGTTGTACGGTGATAATCATCAGTGAATTAAATGTTACACCGGCAAATCTTGTTATTCAAACCGTAACAGGTCAGCCATCCGCTTCCAGTCAATTTACCACAACGGGAATTACACTTTCTCCTTCCAGTGGATCCATTACAATAACGCCCTCGGCCAATTTAGAAGTTTCATTGAACAACACAACATTTTCTTCAGTCCCTATATCGCTGAGTTATACCAACGGAACGATAAACGGAGTAAATGTATATGTTCGGATTGCAGCTTCTGCTGCTGTCGGAACTTTTAGCGGCAATGTAACTTTCAGCGGAGGAAATGCTCCAACGGTTGTAAGAACGGTCAATGCATCAGTACTTCCGGCTACTCCTGGTATTATCAATGTTACTCCGGCATCACTTGCCATTCAAACCACCACGGGAAATGCATCTATTTCAGGCAGGTTCACATTAACAGGCAGTTCTTTTTGGCCATTAAGCGGACCCATCACTATAACGCCATCTGCCAACCTGGAAGTTTCCCTGAATAACAGCAATTTTTCTTCATCGCCCATTGTAAAAAATTACAACAACGGAGCTTTGTCAACTTCATTTGTTTATGTAAGAATTGCTGCTACAGCACCCGTAGGAAGTTTCAATGGTACGGTAACTTTCAGCGGAGGCAATGCACCAACTGTTACCAGAACTGTAAATGCAAGTGTAGTGCCGGCAGTTACACCGGGAGTGATTAATGTAACACCAGCATCGCTGAATCTGCAAACAACAACAGGACTGGCATCTGTGTCGGGAAGATATACGTTAACCGGTAATACATTGTTTCCGCTTAGTGGACCCATCACGATTACACCATCAGCTAACCTTCAGGTATCATTGAATAACACAACTTTTTCTTCAACGCCCATTGTGAAGAATTACAACAATGGTGCTTTGTCTACCACTTTTGTATATGTTCGGATAGCTGCAACAGCTCCATTGGGTAATTTCAATGGTACGGTAACTTTTAGTGGTGGCAATGCGCCGGTTGTTGTCAGGGCAGTTAATGCAAGTGTGCAATCGGTAGTATCACCCGGAATACTGAATGTAACACCTTCATCTCTGCTACTTCAAACCAGTACCGGTGTGCCATCTGTTACAGGTCGATTTACTTTAACCGGCAATACCCTGTTTCCAACTAATGGGCCTGTGACCATTACCCCTTCTGCAAATCTGGAAGTATCATTGAATAATACTACTTTCTCTACTGCGCCCATCGTAAAAAATTACAGCAATGGAAATTTGTCGGCAACCTTTGTTTATGTACGCATTTCGGCAGCTGCACCAATAGGTAATTTTGTTGGTACGGTAACGTTCAGTGGCGGTAATGCGCCAACGGTAGTAAGGAATGTAAACAGTACTGTTACCATGAGGGGCGCATTTGTATCCCGACCTGAAACTCAGTTACCAGAACAGATATCTATATCTGAAAAGGAATTGAAAAAAGCAAACAGTTCAGCAATAGTTTCATTGTATCCCAATCCTGCTGCAGATTTTGTAAATCTTGTGTTGCCCGATTTTAAACAGGGGACCATGGTTGATCTATATACAATCCAGGGAAAACAATTATTGCGTTTATCCGTAACCGGTACTACTACCAGGATTGATGTAAGTTCTTTTGCAAAAGGAATGTATATACTTAAAGTGCACAGCCCTGAATTCATATGCGTAAAGCAATTGGTAATAAATTAGTGGTTTGAAAAAACTTTTCAGAAAATATCTTTACAGGTAATTCATGTTTGAATTTCTATGGGTTAGCTGTATGTTAGTTAATGTGATTTGCAATGACACAACAGGAGTTTCATCAGCAATATGAAATTGAATCAGAGAAAATGTTCCGGGCTTTAAGTAAGCTTTCAGAAGATGAACTGTTGTTGATCATCAGCAGAAAAGGGAAAGATGCCTATCATCTCAACGAAGGGAAAGATAATTACCAGATCTGGCAGGTGATTAAGCAGAAGGGCAGCAGCAAATCTTTACAATGCCTTTATTTGACATTGTAAAAGATACTGACAATGATTACCTCGTTCGTTATCATGCCTGCGAGGCGCTGTTTGGGATAGCAGGTATTAAACGATGAAGATTTTAAAGGACAGGTTCAATACGGATTGAATAAAGACAGGCAGCCTGTTGATCAACAGAAAGCCATTGACAAACTTGAATCTATCCTGAGTAAATTTCCTGTAGTAAATAATAAAACAACAACCATTAAAAAACCCTGGTGGAAATTCTGGTAAAATAAGCAGCGATTATTCTCTTTCGAATTGAACAAGTTTTTTACTTTTCCCTTTTGATTTTTTACTTTTTAATTCCCGCTCCTCCACTCCTGCGCCGTCATTCCATATTCCTGTTTGAAGACGCGGGCAAAATAGCCTGAATCACTATAGCCACATTCCATAGCAATGGAAGTAATGCTACGGGTTGGATCTTTCAACAGTTCAATGGCTTTTTTCAACCGGATCATCCTGATAAATTTATTCGGTGAACAACCAGTCAGTGCATCCAGTTTGCGGTGCAGTTGCGAATGGCTCATAAATATTTTCCGGCAGAGTTGTTCTACCGTAAAGGCTTCATCGTTGATATGCTCTTCAATAATGGCACTGAGTTTCTGAATGAATAAATCAGCGGCAGGATTTACAACCGGAGAAGCTGTTTCTACCAAAACTTCTTGCTGTACATTGCCAGAAACCTCTATTGCGTTTATGCCTGCCCGTTTGCTGTAGAATTGCTGTAAGGAAGTTCTTAGTTCCAGCAGTTTTTTAATGCGTATCAACAACTCTTCCTTGTGAAATGGTTTTTCAAGGTATGCATCAGCGCCCTGCTCCAATCCTTCAATCCGGCTTTCGATATCGGCCCTGGCTGTAAGCATTACAATGGGAATATGACTGGTATGCTCATCTTTGCGCAATCGGCGGCACATTTCAAATCCATCCACATGTGGCATCATTACATCGGTAATGATAAGATCAGGGATAAGCTCACGGGCAATATCAAATCCTTCCTGCCCGTCTTTACCAACGGCCAGCCTGTATTCTGGTAAGCAAGATGCCGTATAAGCTACAACATCAGCATTGTCTTCTACCAGCAATATCAATGGCTTGTCGTTGCTAACAGTGTAGGATACATGCTCTTCGTGCAGTAATGTTTTACTTTCGTGCTATTGCCTATGATAACAGGCGTATTTTTCTGTAATTGATCTTCTGCATCCAGTTGCCTGCGTACAGGAAGAGAAACGGTGAACTCGGTACCTTTGTTGGCACCTGTCGGCGGACTCTTCACTTCAATCGTTCCTTCCATCAGCTTCACCAGTTCTTTGGTAAGTGAAAGTCCGATGCCGGTTCCATCCATTTTACGGGTCTGGCTGTTGTCGAGCTGATAAAACCTTTCGAATATATGTTGCAGCTGACTTTCGGGAATACCGATACCAGTATCTTTTACTTTGATGACCAATGTAAGTGCCAGTGGGTCTCCCGGAATTTTTTCATCGTGTATCGACAAATAGATATTTCCCTTTTCCGGTGTGAACTTGATTGCATTGGAAAGCAGATTGGCAATGATCTGTCGTAATTTTTCAGGGTCATAAGATATCACCAGGCTGTCGAGGGTTGAAAGAAAATGCAATTGTTTGTGCTGGCTTTCGGCCAGGGAATTAAAGGACTCAACAATATAATGCAGGAACTGTATCACATTGCTTGTTTCGGGCTGAAGGTTCATCTTGCCGGTTTCCAGTTTGGAAAGATCCAGCATTTCGTTTACCAGTTTCAATAAACTTTCTCCGTTTCGGATAATCATGTCTGTGCCGTTTTTCAAATGTTCGGCAGGATTGGAAGCTACCTGTCTGGCCATCCCGAGTATAACGGTGAGCGGTGTACGAAATTCGTGTGTGATATTTGTATAAAGCTGTGTTTTCAAACTGTCGAGCTCCTTGATGCGTTTGGCTTCCCTTTGTTCAAAACTGAGTTGAGATCTGAGTTTCGCCCTGTTCACACTGAACCTGAAGTAAGCGCTGATGCCCAATAATAACAGTAACGCATAGCAGCACCAGGCAATCCATGTACTCCACCAGGGTGGCAACACGGTGATGTCGAGCATTGCAATCCTTGGGCTCCAGATGCCCTGGCTGTTGGATCCCTGCACTTTAAAACGGTATTTTCCGGGTGGCAGGTGGAGGTAAGTTGCGGTTCTCCGGGAACCAGATTCTATCCAGTCTTTATCAGCTCCTTCTAACTGGTAGCGATACCTGTTTTGGTTCGGTGCAGTTAAATCAAGGGATGCGAATTCAAGCGTAAGGATATCCTGGAGATGGTTAAGGGTGATTTCTGTAGCGCTTTCTATATTGCTTTTCAACAAACCCGTAGCATCGCCTGCTGTAATCGGCTTGTTGTTTACCATGATGCTGGTAATGAATACACTGGGTGTAAATCCTGCTGAAAGCGCTTCTTTCGGATTAAAAATATTCAATCCGTTTACACCACCGAATGCCAGTAAGCCGTTAGGAAACTTCGTATAGGCGTTGGTGTTAAACTCGTCATCCTGTAATCCATTCGCCCGGGTAAAATTCCTGGTTTGCCAGCGAATACTGTCTTTATCTTTAGTGGAGAAAAGACAAAAAATCCCCCTGTTGGTGCTGCCCCATAAATTACCATCATCATCGGGAAGTAAACCATATACCACATCATCCGGCAAACCGTCTTTAGTGGTGATATGAATAAAATCACCCGTCATTTTATTGAGTCGGTTGAGTCCGCCGCCTTTTGTACAAACCCAGATGTATTTATCCGGCTCAGAAGGATCGTCCAGAAAAGCCGATACATGATTGTAATTAAGTGTATTCTTGTTATTGCTGCTGTTGCTGTACCAACGCATCAGGGGTTTGTTCAATTGATTAAAATTCAGTCTGACAAATCCTTCTGAAGTGCCGATCCAGAAATTACCTTGCCTGTCTTCATGCAATGCGGTGGAAGTTGCTTTCGGCAATAAAGGTTTGGGTGCACCGAAACTGATATTGAAACTATCGGTGTATCCGGTTTCGGGATTTAATCTTGTAATCATACCACCCAATCCAGGCACCCAGATATTCCCTTTCTGATCTTCAATCATTACCTGTTTTTCACCTTCACCTTCATAGAAATTCAACTGCGGATAGGCAGTTAGTTTTTTTGTGGAAGTATTATATTCATAATAACCACTGTTGTCACTTTTAATCCAGTAATTGCCCTTTCTGGTTACAATGAAATTATCAATCTGCTTTATTGAAGTCAGGAATGAAAAAGCATCTTTTTCCAGAGAGTCTCCCCGCAGCCTGAACCAATCATAAGCATAATTGCTCAGGTAGAAATCATTCTTGCCTATCGGCACAATGAAACGGATACTGTTTCTTGCCGCCCTGGTTTGAAAACGGTTTCCGGCGAGATTGTATTTGCGCAATCCATAACCAACAGAACCCGACCATAAAATTCCGGAACGATCAATGATGAAAGGATAAACCGGCCTGGGTTCCAGCGGAAGTTTGAAGGTCCAGCTAACGGGCTTTCCATCTTCCCTCCAACTCACATCATAATTTTGTAATTCACGGTGATAGTTTACCCAGAGTTTTTTATTGGGCCTGAAAAGAAGATTGCCTGCGGGAAATTTTTTGGGATTAAACAGGGGCGTTAACTCATCGCCTGTTAAAAGATAAAATTGCGAATTGATGATGACACTCTTGTCTTCGGCATAATATCCATTGTTGATGAAAAGAGCACCGGGCAAAGCGGTAAAACCATTGTTCAACGGATTAAACCTGTAGACCGATTTATCCATTCCGCCGATCCATATATTCGATTGCGGATCGATGCCAATGCCATAAACCTGGGTATTGTTGGGAAGGGTGAGCCGGGTAATTTCGGGAGCGCTGTTTTTTTCGAAGAAATCATTTTTCAGCCTGATAATATTAAAGCCGGCATCTAAAGAGCTCACCAGCATTCGCCCATCGGGCATTTCTTCTATAGATCTGATAGCATTCCCGGATAAACTCGAAGGATCGTTGGGTTTATTAAAAATGCGGTGAAACTTCCCTGTTTTTTTATCGTACACATTCACCCCGGAATTTTCTGTTCCCACCCAGATTCTGCCTTTCGAATCTTCAAACAATTTTATAATGGTATTGCCACTTAAGGTTAGGGAATCATAGGGATCATTGGTGAAAACCCTGAAATTATATCCGTCGTAACGGTTGAGTCCATTCTTGGTGGCAATCCATAAAAACCCTTCTGCATCCTGGATAATATCGAATACCATTCCCTGTGATAAGCCTTCGGCAATGGAAATCGTCTGATAACCAGGTGTGGTTTGTGCCATACCAGGTTGTGTTCCGGATATTAAACCGAAAATTGTAAAAACACATATCGTCAGATACCTGCGGATCACCTGTTATAAATATATACTGAAAATGTAATTACTGCGAACTTGGTTGAACTGTAAATCGGCACTTCTTTAAAAAATGACAGAAAAATCCTGTTCCTGCACAATTTGTCCGGTAGTTTGATCGGTTTGTATCAACAGAAGGTCAATATGTGAAAGACTTTCGAAGGGTGGCTTCAGAACTTTATGCAAAGAATGATTGCTCAACATTCTATTTTATGAAGTCAACCGCCATTCCAGTAAATTCCCACAACACATACCGTTTACCGGCATTGTCGGAAAATACCTTTGTGCGTTATTTTCATTTTATCATGCTTTATCTGGCACAGGGAATTCCCGAAGGCATGGTTTTCTTTGGTATTCCTGCCTGGATGGCTATGAATGGAAAGACACCCATAGAGATCGGGAGTTTTGTTGCGGCAGCAGGCTTGCCCTGGAGTTTTAAGATTGTACTGGCGCCGATGATGGATCGTTTCAGTTATCTGCCTATGGGCAGAAGAAGACCCTGGGTTTTGTTTGGTCAGCTCGGACTCATCCTGAGTTTTATTGCACTGGCTTTCGTACCTGATCCCCTGAACAATATGAAATGGTTGCTGCTGGCAGGTTTTGCCATCGGATTTTTCGGGGCATTTCAGGATGTAGCAACGGATGGAATGGCCATTGATATCATCCCAGTTCACCAACAGGCAAGGGCCAATGGTTTGATGTGGGGCGCAAAAATAATCGGAACATCCGTGTCACTTGCTCTGGGTACCTGGTTATTGCACCGCTATAATTTTACCAGTTCCATTTTATTATTATCCACGGGTACTGCATTGATTATGCTGGTTCCATTGTTGTTCAGGGAACGGCCGGGAGAAAGAATGCTTCCCTGGACCAACGGTAAACCATCTCCCGAAACAAAGCAATTGCAATTAACCAGATGGTCGGATATCCTGGGGTCATTGTATAAAGTATTCCGGTTGCGCAACAGCGTCCTGCTTGCCTGCTGTGGTTTTTTCATGCTCGTAGCATGTAACTATATAGATACATTATGGCCCATTTTTACGGTTCAGGCTTTGGGTTGGACAGACAAACTCTATGCACAGTATTTTTCAACGGCTTCATTAACAGGCGGTATTACAGGAATGCTGATTGGAGGATTGCTCATCGATCGTTTTGGCAAAAAACGCATGCTGGGAATTTATTGTATCCTGTTTATAATACTTTCATCCGTGTTGGTTTTGGCCAAAGCTTACTGGATACACAAAGGCTTCATCACTGCATTTATGGTCATCTTCCAGGTTTTGTATGTTTTCAGCAGCATCGGTTTTTTTGCGGCCGCCATGGAATGTTGCTGGAAGAAAATTTCCGCCACACAGTTTACTTTATACATGACGATTTCCAACCTGGGACGCATCACAGGAGCTAAACTGGTTGGATGGGTGAAACTGCATTTCAGCTGGGAAATAAGTATCCTGTTTTTCAGCGCATTGTTTTTACTGGTGCTGATTCTATTGCAATTCCTGCATATACAAACACAGGTTAATAAAATAGCAGTGCTCGAAGCAAAAGATCATTTACCAAAACAAATACTATCATGAAAAAAGAATGCTGGATTTTAGCAGCTATCCTTTTTGTACACGGATGCCAGTCGCAGGAAAAAGTCGGGGAGGATATCAAAGCAGAGCAATCATCCGAGTTAAATAAAGAGAAACCTGAATTTTTTCAACTGCGACCGGAAGCTGAAAAAGCTTATGGATATTCCCATGCTGTGAAGATTGGCAATGATATAAAAATCTCAGGCGCTGTAAGCATGGATGATAAAGGAAACCCAACGGCCAAGGGCGATTTATTGCAGCAAATGAAAAACTGTTATGCAGATCTTGATAAGATATTGAAGCATTATGGCTGCAGTTTCGATGATGTGGTAACTGAAAATATCCTCACTACAAACATGCCCGAATTCCTGAAGCACTCTGCGTATCGCAATTCAATTTACGAGAAACAATTTCCTTCGGGTTCCTGGTTTGGTGTAAAGGAACTGGCTCTGCCCGAATTCCTGATCGAAATCGAACTGGAGGTTTACAAATCAAACTGATTTTATCATCATTAAATAAAAGCAACATGTCTACTAAAATGCTAAAACTACTCAGTATCGGAATGGCTGTATTGGTTTTATCCTGTAATGAAACAAAAAAGGAAGAAGCTAAAGAAGCAGGCGTTCCGGTTACCGATTCCACGGCTTCCACCAAAGTAAATCCGGAGCCGGTATTTCAACCATTTGATATCGTTGAAATTTCTCATTCGGTTAAAGATTTTGATAAATGGAAACCGGTTTTTAAAGCTGATTCATCGGCAAGAAAAGAGAGCGGATTATCGGAGCTGGTATTAGGCAGGGCAATGGACAATTCCAATGAAATGCTGGTAGTACTGGAATGCGGAGATGTATCTAAAGCAAAAGCATTCGCTGCAGACCCCAGGCTCAAAGCCGTTATGGAAAAGGGTGGCGTAATTACAAAACCGGATGTTCAGTTTTACAAAATTGTTCGGTTTAACCCGGAAGCCAAAGAGAAAAAATGGGTAGTCATCAACCATAAAGTAAAAGATTTTGATGCCTGGCTAAAAGTTTTCGATCAGGAAGGTGCTGCTAAAAGAGCGGAAGAAGGTTTGTATGATGCGGCTTTGGGAAGAGGTATTGATGATTCAAACCTGGTACACATTGTTTTTGATGTAAAAGATGTAGACAAGGCGAAAGCAGCTTTAAATTCAGAAGATAAAAAGAAGCTGATGCAAAGTGCAGGAGTAGAAGGAAAACCTATGATTAAATTTTATAATACTGCAGATTAAAAAGTATCGTCTGTTAATCAGTATAACAAGTATCTGAAGTTCGTTTTTCCGGGGAATAGTTGGCTGGCTGATGGTAAAATATCAGCTGGCCAATTTAAAATATTAAATAGTTGGATTATATGTCGATTGCATATGGAAGCAGATAACAACATAATTAAATCGGATACATTATACACTCATTAATAGCCATTGACACGGTAAAAGCATCTAAATCAGTCCATTTGCACATTTTGTCCTATAAAATGACAGATTTGTACCGATTATTAAGTTTGGATTGTTGGATATTCGTTATTCAAAATGCTGATTTTATTCCTGGTAAAAGAAGCAACCCGATTTTTGTAATATTATTTTTTTGTCATTTTATTGGCATCTTGTGAATATGCTATTACGTTTTACAAAAATTGAGTATAATTGTAAATCCTAATATTCTCTTGTGAGCTATTGCCCCTGAAACGGGTGCCGACCTTATCTTGTCTTACTTCTCCCCCAGAGCAGACAGAACTTTAACCGTTTATTAAAACTAACTACAATGCATACAGTGAGTGCAATCTCTCGTATGGCAACAAAAAGATTTTTTGCTGTCAATTCCTACAACCGTACAACTTTTAGTTTTTTACCTGCTTTACTGATGATCCTTTTTATGGGATTATCAACGGGTAAGTTAACTGCACAAACTGGTGCTGCCCTGAATTTTGATGGCACGGATGATCATGTAGCCGTTGCCACCGGCTATCCGGCTACCGATAATATTACCTACGAAGCCTGGGTTAAACCTACTGCTTTAGGATTGGGTTACCGCTCTATTGTGATGAACAATAGTTTCGGCGCTGCTCCGGGTAATGTTCATTTCCAGTTCGATGGAGGAAGATTGATGCTCGCCATCAGTAATTCGGGAGATTATTATTCTGATTTCGTATTCAGTTTAAATACCTGGTATCATGTAGCTGCCACCTATTCCAGATCGCTGGCAGAAGTAAAGTTTTATGTAAATGGTACCGCACAGGAAACCCGTACTGCTTTAACTCCGCCAACTATCAATCCGAACCAGGCATTTCGCATCGGTAGTTGGGCAGGTGGTGCTGGCAGGGAGTTTGTTGGAGATATTGATGAAGTAAGGATTTGGAGTGTAGCAAGAACTGCTCCGCAGATTGCAGCCAGTTATAACTGTGAGTTGGAAGTTCCGCAAACCGGACTTCAAATATATTACCAGTTTAATCAGGGAACTGCCGGCGGAAGCAATGGCGGAGTAACTACTTTAACAGATATCACCTCCAATGGTCGCAATGGAACCCTTACCAATTTTGCACTTACCGGAGCAAGTTCTAACTGGGTTACTCCAGGTGGTGTAACCTCCAATGGTTCATGTACTGCTGCTACAGGTGATTACCGCAGTATTGCAGCCGGACCATGGGAAACCGCTTCCAACTGGCAACGGTTTAATGGAACTGTATGGACAAGCACTACAAATTCACCTACTTTTTCCGATAACAATATCAGTGTTCTCCACGCCATGACCATTAATGGCAGTATTACATTGGATCAAACTACTGTTCAAAGCAATGCTTCTATACAGGTTAATTCCGGAACAATTACCATTAATGATGGAACCGGAACAGACCTTTCCCTCAACAGTGTAAATGCAATCATATGGAGCAATGGCCCACTGCTGAATGTATCCAGTGGCGCCCTTATATCGGGGCCGACCGCAGTTATATTTTACCGAGGAGCAACCCTCACCAATAACGGAACCATCGACACGGAGATTGCGATGTCTCCTGATCCGGGTGCACAAACCATCAATGGTACCGGTAGTATTCAAAGGCTAACCTTGGTTAATTCCAATGGTGTTACACTGGGTGGTAATCAAACCATCACAACGCTGCTCAATTTCAACGCCGGACTGCTCAATACCGGAACCAATAAAGTGATCATTGCATCAACAGCATCCGTGCAGAATAACTCAGGTACAGAGTGGTATGTGAACGGTAACCTGCAGATGGATTTTGCAGCCGGAACAGGTACCAAAACTTACAGAATCGGAGATGCTTTAGGCTACAGGCCGGTTGACGTAACCGTGTTTAATTCAAATGGAAGCGGTGGTGTAACCGTGTCAACTACGAATCCTGATCATCCCAATATTGCTACCTCACAAATCAATCCGGCAAAAAGTGTAAACAGGTACTGGAGTGTTGAAGTGGGTGTTGGCAACACTGATGTGTGGACGACCTTTAACTGGACCGTTGCGGATCAGGATGCCGGATTGAATGCCAATGCTGTGATTGTAAACGAGTACAATCCGACCTTGCCAGGCTGGTTTACGGCTACGATCATTAGTCAGACTGCCACATCCACTAGGGTGCGTACCGTTTCAGCCGGTAGAACAGAGTTCCAGGTGGGAGAATCACTTTGTGTGCCCACGAATGATTACCGGAGCACCGGCAGTGGTAACTGGAACAGCCCATCTACCTGGGAAACTTTTAATGGATGTATTTGGGTACCTGCCGTTTCATCACCTTCTTTTACCAACAATAATATTACCATCAGGAACGGGCACAATGTTACCGTTACTGCAAGTGTAACCATCGATCAAACAGTGGTGGACGCAGGTGGTACTTTAACCGTTTCAGCCGGAACACTAACCATTAATAATGGAAGTGGATCTGATCTAACCATAAATGGTTCTTTTGTGTGGGCAGCAGAAACAGCATCTTTAACAGTAAATGCACAGGCATCTGTTGATGGTGGAACGCCTTTAAACTATACAGGTGCCGTATTAACCAACAGAGGTGATATCAACCTGGAAGTTACTTTCAATAGCAGCGGTGCACAAACACTCAACGGAACAACCCTCAATAGCACCAGCATTTTCATCATTAACATGAACAATCCCAATGGCCTCACATTGAATGGCGGATCTACACAGGTTAGCGGATTGAATTTTATCAGCGGTAATATTACAACAGGTGCCAGCAGCGTAGTGTTGAACCAGGGAGCAGTAGTCACCGGAGCCAGTGCAGCCAATGGTTATGTGATAGGAAGTGTATACCGCAGTTTTGAACTCGGTACCAGCACCCTGGAATTTCCCGTGGGTAACAGTACCGCCTATGCGCCGGTTTCGGTTACATTGAACGGAGTGGGCGGTCTGGCTGATGTATCAGTAAGAAATATAGGTACAGAACATCCGCAGATCAGTTCATCAGAAGTATTAAGCAGTAATTCAGTAAATACGTATTGGGATTTTGACCAGAACGGCGGAGTGTATACTTCAGCAGATGTGACCTTTAACTGGGATCCTGTTCTGGTTGATGGCGGAGCCAATACCTCAAATTTCCGTGTGGGGCAATATTATTCAGATGCTTCCCAATGGTCGGTACTTCCTTCATCTAACCAACAGCCAACTTCTATTTCAACAACCGGTATCACATCATTTACCGATATGTCGTATGCCGTTGGTGAAACCATTCCGGCAACATTGAACGATTATCGTACGGTTGGTTCGGGTAGCTGGTCTGATGCAGGTATCTGGCAGCGCTATGACGGCAGCTCATGGATATCGGCCGCCGTTGCACCAAACTATACCAATGCAAATGTCATTACACTGAAAGCACCTCATACCGTTACCCTGAATTCTACTTTTGTAGAAGCAGATCAGTTGGTGATAAATGAAGGGGCTACACTTAATGCAGAGGAAGCTGCGCTTTATATTTTCGACGCATCTGGTGTTGACTTAATATGTAATGGAACGATCAACCTGAGTACATCCGACATCATCCTGAATAATAATGGTCAGGCTTCCTTTGAAGATGAGTCTCGCCTTAATTTTACTTTTACCTCAAGTCTTCGCGGTGATGGTACTGTTGATATATTGGCAGGAAGCATTATTACCTTTGACAGCGATGGGGGAGCCAATTTTCTTGATGGTAATATCAACTTAAACAATAGCGGTACATGTAATTTCATTGGCTCAAGCGGCCTGGATATTAACAATACTTCAAAATTCACAAACCAGTCCGACGGTATTTTTAACTGGACAGGTTCTGCCAACATCGCATTTAATGGCACAGAAAATCAATTCACCAATAATGGATTTTTATATATCAATACCGATGCTGGTTTTGTAAACAATGGCGTAAGTCCTGAAATCCGCAACAATGGATCTATATTCCGTCAGAGCGGATCGGGTGATTTTATCATTACCAACAATCCGGATCTTACATTTTTTAACAATGGCGGCCTCAATATAGAATCGGGTAATGTAATTATCAATGGTGGTCCAGGCTTCATAGATGTAGGCGGATCCATCAATATAAGCAGCGGTGCTACACTTACGGGTGGGTCTATTAATTTCACTGGTAATCCGCTGGGCAATAATGGAACCGTAAATGCGACTGATTTCAGCATGTCGGGAACTTCATTGCAACTTATATCCGGACCGGGAACGATAAACAATCTTACTATCAACAATGCTTCGGATGTTTTGCTGGATGGCAATCAAACGATCAGCAACAATCTTAATTTAGTAAGTGGAAAAATTATTACCGGTGCGCATAAAATTATTCTCAATGATATTACATCCATTACCGGAGGAAGCAACGGTTCGCATGTAAATGGTAATGTTCAGCGCCTGTTTACAAATGCCAACCCCGGTTCATACCTGTTACCCATTGGCGATGGCACAGTGTATGCACCATTGTTATTAGGACCAAGTATTAATGTTAGTGGTGATGGTTATGTTACTGCTTTCACTACAGCGGGAGATCATCCGGATATTGCTAATTCAGGCATTGATGGAGCGAAAAGTGTAAACAGGAAATGGACAATTACCAATAACAGTCTTAATTTCTCTGAATGTGATGTAACTTTTAACTGGACTGAAACTGATGCAGACCTTGCAGGAAATTTTAATAATTATATTCTGGGTAAACTGGATGGCGGCGTTTGGACCTTACCGGTAGTTTCAGGCAGAACATCCTCATCCCTTTCTGTGCTTGACCTGACTTCGTTCAGTGAATTCCAGATTGGTGAGCCACAGGCTACCACTCCGGCTGCCGCATTGAATTTTGATGGCGTAAACGATCAGGTGGTGATAAGCAATCCAGCTATCGATCTTACCAATAAATCTTTTTCCGTTGAGATGTGGTTGAAACGCAACTCATCAAATACCTACGATGTAGCTTTCGCTCAGGGTACTTCAGGAAGCGATAATCAACTCCTGCATATCGGCTTCTCTAATGAAAATGAATTTATATTTAATTTCTTTGGTGGGCCTAATGATCTCGAAATTCCAATCACCAACGATGCCAACTGGCACCATTGGGCTTGTACTTTTGATAATGTAGCTAAAACTAGAAAAGTGTACAGGGATGGCGTGTTGATCGGACAGGCAACCATACCAACGAGTACTTTTGTGGGTAATGGAAGTTTTACAACAATAGGTGTTACCAGCGCTTATCCTGGCGATGAATTTGATGGTAGCATCGATGAGGTAAGAATCTGGACAAAAACATTATCGGCAGCAGAAGTGCTGAATAATTTCAACTGTGAAATTTCCTCACAACCAGGACTAATCGCAGCGTATCATTTCAACCAGGGATTTCGATGGTGCCAACAATACTTCAGAAACCACACTGATTGATGCAACCGGCAACGGAGTTACCGGTTCTTTACAAAATTTTGCGTTGGTTGGTGCTACCTCTAACTGGATTGCACCGGGTGCTGTAACAAGTGGTGGCGGCTGTCCTCCATGTATCATCAATATTCCTGATGCAGCATTCAAAGCAGCTCTGGTTGCGAATAATTTAATAGATACAAACTAATGATGATGAAATTCAATGTAGTGAAGCAGCTGCTTATACGCAAACAATTAACGTTGCCAACCTGGGCATCCAGGATATGACGGGTATTGAAGCATTTACCAGCCTCACTGCATTGGTTTGTAACAATAACCCATTAACAACAGGATTGAATGTGAGTGCAAATACAGCATTGGTTCAACTGGTTTGTAACAATAACAATCTGAGTAGTCTGGATGTAAGTACCAATACAGCACTTGCTACATTGTACTGCTTCAATAACAACCTGAACAATCTGGATGTGTCGAACAACCCTTCGTTATTTGCATTGTATTGCAACAACAATGGTCTCAACAGTCTTAATGTTGACAACAATACATCGCTCAATCAGCTCAACTGTTCATTCAATTCCATTTCAACATTGAATGTAAACAATAACACCACGCTTTCGGTGTTGAACTGTGCCAACAACCCGATTGGTTCACTAAACCTTACTCAAAATACGTTACTGAACAGTCTGACCCTGAACAATACAGAAATTTCTACTTTAGATTTATCTGCCAACACAGCCTTAGACTTTTTCTCTTACAATACAGGTGCGTTATCCAGCCTCGATTTATCGGCTAACCCTGCCTTAACATTTGTGAATGCGATTGGTAACACCGACCTAACAAGCATTAATATTCAGAATGGTAATAACAGCATTCTTGGAACATTCGATGTGAGGGGAAGCAGTGCTACACTAAGCTGCATACTGGTGAGCGATGTGAATTTTATGAATTCCAATTTCAGTGGAGGCAAAGATGCAGGCGCTACTTATAGTACTACCTGTCCGCTCGCTACAGCAGCCGCTGCACTGAATTTTGATAATTCAGGTAACAAAGTCACTGTTCCATATTTTGCAAGACCGGATGATTTAACCATCCAGGCTTGGGTGAAGAAAGACAATGATACAGAAGCCCATATTTTCAACTGGTACAACTCCGGCGCACAGGAGTTTGTATATACCGATCTGTTTATTCAGCAAACTTCCGGTAGAGTATTCTACCAGGAAAACAGTGGTCCGGAAGTTCAAACGGTTATTGCACCCAATAATCTTTACGATGGCTTATGGCACCAGATCACAGTTGTAAGAACATCGGCACCAAATGATAATGTAACCATTTATATAGATGGTGCAGTAGCGGCAACCGGTACTGCCAATCTTAATCCGGTAACAGATGCCATTAACATCGGCGCAAATAAGTTTGCTACGTTCAATGGTTCAATGGATGAACTACGCATCTGGAACAGGGCACTTTGTGCCGGAGAAGTGGCAAGTACCCTGAACTGTGAAATTACCGGTCCGGATAACGGATTGCTTGCAGCCTGGAATTTCAACCAGGGATTTGCCGGAGCCGATAATTCAACAGTAACAACTTTAACCGATGCTTCAGGTAACGGTCACGATGGTACGCTGGTTGGATTTGCACTCAATGGAGCCGGTTCAAACTGGATCGCTCCGGGCGGTGTGGTTACAGGAAGCAGTTGTACACCATCATCTACGGTTACTTATTACCGTGATGCTGATTTCGATGGATTCGGAAATTCCGAACAATTTATTTTAGGTTCTCCATTATGTATACCTTATGGTTATACTGATAACAGCAATGATTGTGATGATACGAACTCAGCTATCAATCCGAATACCATCTGGTACCAGGATAATGATGAAGATGGATTTGGTAACAATGCTGTTACATTACAACAATGTTCACAACCAGGAGGATATATACTGAGAAGAGGAGATTGCAACGACAATAATATTCTCATCAATCCACTTGCGGTTGATATCTGTGATGGCATCGATAATAATTGTATCGGTGGTATTGATGAAAACAATGCACTCGATTTTGATGGTGTAAATGATTATGTGCAGATGGGCGACTTTAACTTAGGTACATCTGATTTCACTGTGGAAGCATGGATAAGGCCAACCAACAATGGTGGTTATATCATCAGTAACCGTACCACAGAACCAAGCGGTCCCGGCAACTGGTGGCATCTTACCAATGACAACAACCACCTTGTGTGGGAGATGGGCGAAGCAGGAACAGGATCGGTTTCTTATACCCAGGGTACAAAACCTGTACCGCTCAACCAATGGTCGCATGTAGCAGTTACCCGTTCGGGAACAACCATCAGTTTGTATGTGAACGGAGAACTGGATGTTACATTCAATGATATCGCGGTGAGAAACCTCACCAGCGGCAACAATATTGGTGTGCTCGGTAGCTGGATTGGTTTAGGCCTTCAGTGGTACAAAGGTTCCATGGATGAAATACGTATCTGGAATGTAGCCAGAAATCTGGCGCAGATTAAGAAATTCAGGGTTGCTAACGTTGCAGCACAACCGAACCTGACCGGGTACTATACATTCGACCAGGGTGATGCAGACAGTGAAAATCCAGAGATTACTATATTGAAGGATCTTAAAATAAGTGCCAACAATGGTACGCTGAATAATTTTGCATTGAGTAGTGATGTGAGTGGTTCAAACTGGACCGGTGGATATGCAGGAACCGTTTATCAGGATCTTGATGGCGATGGATTCGGTAACCCTGCAGTATCCGTTGTTACCACATCGGCTTGTAACCTGGTAGGATATGTATCAGACAATACCGATTGTGATGACAACAACATTGCCATTCAGAATTGCGTATGTACCATAACACTTACAACCTCATCAGCCGATTCCCTGATCGTTTGTACAGAAAGTGGTCAAATAAGCGGAAGCGTTAACCTGATTGTAAATAATGGTGTGGCTCCGTTTACTTTCTCCGGTAGTGATACACTCAACCTCACACCGGGAGATTATACTTACACAGTTACCGATGCAAATGGTTGTATTGCCAATGCCAACCTCAATGTAATACTCACCAATTGTATCGTTCCGTATTATGAACCACCACTGAATGATACTACACAAACATTGATTGGTGCAGAGCTCACGCAGCTCTACAACTACCCGGGATCGTTAGTAGATACTACGGCAACCAATAATATATTCCTGATCAATGATCAGAATCAGACGGTACTCATCGAAGTAATTGCCAATGTGGGTCAGTATGAAACATTGCTGGCATTGCTGCAGACACCGGAATATGGCATGACCAATTTAGTTGATAATGGAGATGGCACTCTGATCATTACTGGTTTCTACCCGATTGCCAACCTGCTTAAATTGAATTTGCTGCCGAATCTGATCAACTATGTAAGGCCTTATTACACACCAATTGCATCCACTAATTACAACACTGGTATTGCGTTGACGCAGGGTGATAAAGCACAGGTTTCCGATAAAGCCAAACAGGCCTGGAACCTGACCGGTAGTGGCATTAAAGTAGGCGTATTGTCAGACAGCTATAATACCAAATTCGGCAATCCGGCTCTTACGGATGTGCAGAATGGTGATCTGCCAGGTGCACAAAATCCCAACAGAACAAACCCGGTTGTTATTTCTGCAGAGTATCCTTACGGTCGAGCAACAGATGAAGGTCGTGCCATGTTGCAGATCGTTCATGACGTAGCGCCGGATGCAAACCTGGTATTCCGCAGTGGTTTTGTTAGTGCCGGGCATTTTGCAGATGGTATCAAAGCATTACGCGATTCTGGATGTAATATTATTATAGATGATATCACTTATATAACAGAACCATACTTTAAAGATGGTGTGATCGCACAGGCGGTAGACGATGTGGTTGCTTCAGGTGTTAGTTACTTTACTTCTGC
Organism: Ferruginibacter sp.; assembly: GCA_037045295.1. Lineage (GTDB taxonomy): Bacteria > Bacteroidota > Bacteroidia > Chitinophagales > Chitinophagaceae > Ferruginibacter. Next base: position 1,009,971 of record JBAOHS010000005.1, on the reverse strand, counting down.
CGGTAACTTCGGTTCCAAATCTTATGAAGGTATCTTCACGCCAATGCAGGCACCAGCCGAGTATATTGGCGCAGCACATGATTTCGGCGGTAACCAGTATTTCCAGAAAATTGCCTTTACCAGAGGTACCTATACTATTGCATTGCAATGGGAAGATCAGTTCTATTCTATTGGTGATGGAACAGGTGCGGTGAATGATCTTGATTTCTACCTCGTTGATCAGTTTGGCAATCGTTTATTTGGTTTCAACCGGGATAATACCGATGGTGATCCGTTTGAGATCATGCCGTTTGTTGTAAAAGCAACCGTAGAAGCTAAGCTTATCATCACCCGTAAATCGGGAACCGGAAATGTTCGTTTCAAGTACATCATCTTCCGTGGCGATGGTTCAATCCTGGATTTCAACCAGGGAACAGGAACCGCAATTGCGCATGCGAATGCAGCAGGTGCTATTTCAGTGGGTGCAGCTTTGTATCTCAATACACCAGCCTATGGTGTTAATCCGCCTACAGTGGCTACCTTCTCCTCACGGGGAGGCATACTCGTAGATGGTGTGAACAGGAATAAACCTGATATTGTTGCACCAAACGGCGGTAACACTACTGTTAATTTCGGAAGTCCGAGTGTAGATAACGACAGTATCCCTAACTTCTACGGAACATCAGCCGCCGCACCACATGCGGGAGCCGCTACTGCACTGATTCTGGAAGCAAGAAAACGTCACTACAATGGTGAAATTCTGAATGGTTCACAGGTACGTACTTTGTTACAAAGCACTGCAGTGGATATGGATGCACCAGGGTATGATCCTTCTACAGGTTATGGATTTATTCAAACGGATAAAGCTTTGTTGACTTTTGCTAATCCTATCCCGCAAGTAGTGAGCATGGGGCTGCAGGATTCAGCATTTATACCGGGCACTGATCCTGTAACGGTCGTCATCAATGGTGAATATTTCTCCAACAATGCTTCGGTGGTATTCCAGTACGATACCATTCCGGCACAGGTGACCAACAACAACCAGATCATTGCGGTTATTCCGCCGTTTGTTGGAAATCCGCCACTGACAGTGTACAATCCACCATTGGCCAATTCGGGCACCGATGGAGGTATCAGTGATTCATTGTATTTCTTCGGTAACATTGCGCAGAATGTAAAAGTGTACGTGAACAATGCGTCTAAGCGTTTCGGTGAGAAAATTCCGCCATACAGTTTTACTGTTACAGTGAATGATGTTCCGTTAGAGAACACCAATCTTACAATCAATGATCTTGGTTTAACTGATGTAACCTTTAGTTCGTCAGCAACTACCAAAAGCAATATAGGTTTGTATTACAGGAGAGCAACTTCCTCTGTAACAGATCTTTCTTTACCTGCATCTCAGGCTCTGGCTGCGCTTTACAACTACCAGTTTGTTGATGGCCTTTTAACCATTAATCGCATGCCACTGGTTATCACACCCCGTGATACCAGCCTGGTATATGGAGAAAAAATTGATGGTAAAGCAATGCAGTTTAATTATGGTTATGATGATACCAATATTGATCCATCTGATCGGTCATCATTCCTCGATTCGTTGAGAGACTATCATACCGCTCCAATGTCAAATACCCTGATCCTTGTGAATGCAAGGCAGGCAGTGAATGGTGTTAGTCTTACAGCAGCCGACTTTACCAACATGAGCTTTATGGCTACTGGTAAAGCAGCCGTAAATGCCCGTCAGGCGGTGAATGCAAGGCAGGCGGTGAACGGACTTGTTTTTGATACCATTAAAGTGGTAGTAATTGAACCTGAATCAATATTCGAATACCAGGGAGATTCTGCCAATGCAGTATTGCGCAATGCCCGTCAGGCTGTGAATGCCCGTCAGGCTGTAAATAGTAAAGCGACCATTAATGCCCGTCAGGCCGTGAATGGAACAGCAACGGTAAATGCCCGTCAGGCGGTAAATGCAAGGCAGGCAGTGAATGCCCGTCAGGCTGTAAACAGCAATAGCTTCAATACAGAAACAAATGAGAATACGTTGCTGATTGTGGATTCACTGGATGTGTTCGGTCCGGATGCTGATTCATTATCTGGCTATCAGTCGATGAATATGATCTCAGGTTACACCGTTGGTAACTGGCTGATCGGTCCGGGTGTACTGATCTCGGAAAACTTCGACATTACTTACGGATTAGGCAATCTTACAATCACTCCTGCTACACTCACTGCAAAAGCAGTGGATACGGCAGCAGATTGCACAGGTGTTCAACCGCCATACAGGGTAGTGAACAGCATTTATCAATACGATGATGCAGATAGTACTGTCATTGCGAGTGGACCAGCATTCACGATTCTCAATCAATCGAACACGAATATGGGTACAGGAAATATTCCTTCAGGCACTTATCAGATCGTGCCATCAGGAATCGTGCAAACAGAAGCTGTACCTAATTATACTATAGTTTATGAAAACGGCGTATTAACCGTAGCAGAAGGACCAGTTACGCCTGTGGTAACGGTAGTGGATAACTGTGACGGAACTTCTGTTCTCTCAACCAATGCAACCGGAACTTTATTGTGGAATACCGGAGAATCTACTTCGTCTATCACGGTGACCAGTGCAGGTACTTATACAGTGACTTCAACTGTAAATGGATGTACCAGTGAAGCAGGTTCAGGCATTGCAACACCAGGCGCAGGACCTTCAACTCCTGTGGTAACGGTAGTGGATAACTGCGATGGAACATCTGTTCTTTCAACCAATGCAACCGGAACTTTATTGTGGAATACCGGCGAATCAACTTCATCAATCACCGTAACCAGTGCAGGAACTTATACAGTAACTGCTACTGTAAACGGATGTACCAGTGAAGCGGGTTCTGGAGTAGCCTCACCAAAATCAACGCCATCAACACCTGTAGTATCAGTCATGGATAACTGCGATGGAACTTCAGTACTCTCTACAAACGCAACCGGTACATTGTTATGGAATACCGGAGAATCAACTTCGTCTATCGCGGTAACCAGTGCAGGAACCTATACGGTGACTACAACCGTAAACGGATGTACGAGTGAAGCGGGTTCTGGAGTAGCCTCACCAAAATCAACGCCATCAACTCCTGTAGTAACGGTAGTGGATAACTGCAATGGAACTTCAGTACTCTCTGCAAATGCAGCCGGCATATTATTATGGAATACCGGAGAATCTACTTCATCGATCACGGTAACCAGTGCAGGAACTTATACTGTAACTGCAACAGTGAACGGATGTACCAGTGAAGCGGGTTCAGGAGTAGCGGCACCTAAATATGCACCATCTACACCAGTTGTAACGGTAGTGGATAATTGCGATGGAACTTCTGTTCTTTCAACCAATGCAGCAGGTACATTGCTCTGGAATACAGGTGAGTCAACCTCATCGATCACGGTAACCAGTGCAGGAACTTATACAGTTACATCAACAATAAACGGATGTACAAGTGTAGCAGGATCCGGAGTAGCATTGCCTAAATCAACACCTGCAATTCCTGGTATCCTTGTAGCCAATAACTGTAATGGTACTTCAACGCTCACTGCAACAGGTATTGGTTCTTTCCTTTGGAGTACGAATGAAACGACAACAGAAATTACTGTTACCACAGCTGGTGCTTATACAGTAATTGCCACAGTAGATGGTTGCAGCAGTATGCCGGCAACAGCGACAGCAGCACCTAAATCTGCTCCGGCTACTCCGGTAATAACAGTAGTGAACAATTGCAATGGAACCTCAACCTTATCAACCAATGCAAGCTGGTTCATTGTTATGGAATACTGGTGAGTCATCTGCTTCGATCACTGTAACCAGTGCAGGCACTTATACCGTAACTACAACCGTAAATGGATGTACCAGTGAAGCTGGTTCAGCTGTTGCAGCACCAAAATCAACACCAGCTACACCAGTAGTAACGGTTACGAATAACTGCGGTAATTCGGTTCTTTCAACAACTGCTACCGGTACATTATTATGGAATACCGGACAATCTACTGCTTCTATAACCGTTACCACTGCCGGAACCTACACGGTTACCACAACGGTAAATGGTTGTATCAGTATAGCAGGAAGCGGCATAGCGGCACCTAAAGCAATTCCAACTGCACCAACTGTTGGCGCTATCATTCAGCCAACCTGTTCTGTAGCTACTGGTTCTGTAACACTTAGTAATCTTCCTTCCGGTAGCTGGACATTGACCCGCACTCCGGGTAATGTGGTAACAACAGGTACTACAGCAACAACCACCATCAGTGGCCTTGCAGCAGGTACTTACACTTATACTGTTACAAATGCAGTGGGATGTGTTTCCGGCAGTACAACAAATATTGTCATCAGTGCACAACCGGCAACACCTGCTAAACCAGTAATCGGAACGATCACGCAACCAACCTGTGCCGTTCCAACAGGATCTGTAGTACTCAGTAGCCTGCCTGCAGGTGCCTGGACGATTACCAGCACACCAAGTACCTTTACAACAACAGGTAATACCACAACAGTAACCATCACTGGTATTCCTGCTAACAATACTTATGTATTTAAAGTAACAAACGCCAGCGGTTGTACTTCACCTGCTTCCGGAAGTGTACAGATCAATGCTCAACCTGCATTGCCTGCCACACCTACAGCAACTGTAACACAACCAACCTGTACAAATCTTAAAGGATCTATAACAGTAACATCCAGTAAAACTGGTTTGAAATTCAGTATTGATGGTGTTACTTATACGAATACAACCGGCAGCTTTACCAATCTTAATCCGGGCACCTATAATCTTACAGCGAGAAATGCTGCAGGTTGTATATCATTGCCAAGGGTTATTACCATCACTGCACAAACAAATTGTGCATCGATCGGAAACTTTGTATTCAAAGATGCGAATGCCAATGGTAAACAGGATGGAACAGAAACAGGTATCGGTGGTGTAACCGTTAATCTGCTTAACAGCAGTGGTACACAAATCGCCAGCACTACAACATCCAGCAGCGGAGCCTATGCTTTCAATAACCTGGCAGCTGGTACTTATAGTGTAAGATTTGTAACACCAACGGGTTATTATCCAACCGCTTCAAATGTTGGCACAGATGACACCAAGGACAGTGATCCGGTGAATGGCGTAGTAAATGGAATAGTGCTTACATCCGCTCAGGCAAATACATCTGTAGATGCCGGATTTATACCTGCTGTTATTTCATTAGGAAACAGGGTTTGGTATGATGCCAATAACGATGGTATCAATGGTAGCAGTGAAAATGGTATAGCCAATGTTACGGTAAGACTGTACCAGGATAATGACAACAACAATATTGCAGATGGTGCGGCCATTGCAACCAAAACAACTGATGCAAGTGGATATTTCAACTTCACAGCATTAGCACCAGGTAACTACATCCTGGGAGCCGTATTGCCAAACGGATATATCAGCAGCGCCATCAATGCAGCTGATCCGGATAACAATATCAATTCAGATGACAATGGCTCTGTACTGGTTGCCAATGAAATCAGGGGATTGGCCATTACATTAACCAACACAGGAGAACCTGAATCATCAGGCAAAACCAATAATTCATACGATTTTGGTATGCTGCCAGATTGCAATTGCATCAATACTTCAGGCAATCTCTTAACCAATGGAAGTTTCGAAAGCGGCACTACCGGCTGGACGGCCAGCGGAGGTTCTGTTAGCACCGGAACTGGTTATACTGCCTGCGGAAGCAAAAATGCTTTCAACAATGCCAGCAAAAAACTATCAGAAGTCTACCAGGATGTAAACATTACAGCAGGTACAACGGTAACGTTTAGCGGCTATGCCGGTATTCATACAGCCGGTTTATCCTGCAGTCCGAAAATAAGCCTGATCTTCCGCAGCAGCAGTGGAGCGGTTCTTGGACGTACAGATGTGGCCGTAACCCGTGATGTGGATCTCAACTACGGACAACTTGCCCTGTACACAATTACTGCAACAGCACCTGCGGGAACTGCTAAAGTGAGGGTTCAGACTTCCACTACCTGCAATGCCATGAAGATGGATGCATTCTGTTTGCGTGTAACCGGAACCGGTAGAGGAGATGATATTCCTGGCGAATTACCGGTAACAGTAGAAGAAACAACTGTATCTGATATTGCAACTGCATTTGATGTGAAGGTTTATCCAAACCCGGTAACCAGCTTCCTGAACCTGACTGTTCAATCATCAGATCGCAATTCAACGGCTGATGTAAGGATTCTGAACACAGATGGAAAAGTTATGGTTGCACAAAAAGCTACTTCAGGTCAGACCAGCAGAATCAATACTACTGGTTGGAAAGCAGGAATGTACTTTGTACAGGTTATACAGGGAAATCAGCACAAAGTAATCAAGGTGATTAAAGCCACCGATTAATAGTTATAGTTTAATGTTTGAGAGGAGGTTGCTTATGCAGCCTCCTTTTTCATGAAGCGTAAATAGTTTTATTAAACTTGTTGAATAAAGCAATTCACTATCTTAGAGAACCAATTCTTAAAGCTACAAGGGGATGAACAAGAAAATGATTCGTTTTATTTTTTTTAACCTGTTTATTATATGTTGTTTTTGCAATAAAGCAAAAGCAAATCCCATTGATAGCCTGAAACAGCTGATCGGTAAAAGCGCTCCTGATAGTATAAGGGTTGATCTGCTGAATGCACTCACGAAAAGTTTATTTAACGACAATACAGATACAGCTCTTGTTGTTGCAGAATCTTCCCGCAAACTGGCCGAACAGGTTAAGCTATTTACCTGGACTTGCATTGGCTTTGAAGAATATCGGCATCGCCCATTATAAAAAAGGAGAGTTCAAAGATGCCATTATTGGCTGGCAACAGGCCCTTGATGTATACAGCCAGATCGGGGATAAAGTAGGAGTAGCTAATATGCTCAGCAATCAGGGGGCCGTTTATTTTAATGAAGGGAATAATACCAAATCACTTGAACTGCACCTTAAATCACTCAAGATCGCTGAAGAACTTGATGATACACTCCGTATAGTCACCTCTCATATTAATATCGGTGGCGTGTATTCGAAGAAACAGTCAACCTATAAACAGGCAGTTGATTATTTCATGCGTGCCTATAAATTAGGGCTGATCATCAAAGATGATTATTCTATTGGAACTTCTGCAGGTAACCTGGGTGAGATTTATTATAAGATGGGCGATGATTCAACAGCCCTTGTGTACCTGAAAGAATGTACAAAGGCTTATGATGGCACAGCTGATCTACCTTATGCTTTGAACCTGATTGGCAAAGTTTATACTCATCAGAAGAATTATGAAGCAGCTATAAATAATCATAACAAAGCTTATGAGTTGTCTAAGAAGTTTGACACTAAACTTGATATGACACAGGCACTGATCGGTCTGGCTCAGGCTTATTTTGCAAAAGGAGAAATCGTTTCAGCCATCAAAGCCTACAATGAAAGTGTAGATCAGGCTATGATAATGAACGCAATGGATGAAAAGAAAGATGCGTATGAAGGGTTGGCTAAAGCTTACGCTAGTTTAGCTGATTATAATACAGCTTATCGGTATCAGCAGTTACTGATGGATGTTAAAGATTCTATTTATAATATTGAAGCGGATAAAAAACTGGGGACACTTCAGTTTACTTTCGACCTGGAGAAAAAACAGGATGAAATCAAATTGTTGAATAAGGACAAAGAATTACAGGAACGCAACCTGCAACGCCAGAAACTTGTCCGCAATGTTTTCATCAGTGGTTTTGCCGTGGTGTTGTTATTTGCCGCAGTATTTTTCAAACAACGCAACCGAATCAGCAAGGAAAAGAAAAGAAGTGATGAATTATTGCTTAACATCCTGCCGGAAGAAACTGCCGAAGAATTAAAACAAACCGGTTCGGCTAAGGCCAAGAGTTTCGATATGGTGAGTGTTCTGTTTACTGATTTTAAAAACTTTACACAAGCCAGTGAGAAATTAACGCCGGAAGAACTCGTAGCGGAGATCAATCATTGTTACAGTGAGTTTGATCGCATTATTTCAAAATACGGTATTGAAAAAATTAAGACAATTGGTGATTCCTATATGTGTGCATCAGGGTTACCTGTTACCAATGTAACACATCCGGAAGATGTTGTGAGAGCCGGATTAGACATGGTTGCCTTTATCGAAAAAAACAAACAGGAACGTATCGCAAAAGATCAACCTTATTTTGAACTAAGGCTCGGAATACACAGTGGTCCGGTTGTAGCCGGTATCGTGGGTATTAAGAAATTTGCCTACGATATCTGGGGCGACACCGTTAATACTGCTTCAAGGATGGAGAGTAGTGGACAAATCGGAAGAGTAAATATCAGCGGATCAACTTACGAACTGATAAAAGATAAATTCAACTGCACTTATCGGGGAAAAGTGGAAGCCAAAAACAAAGGCGTTATTGATATGTACTTTGTAGATGGACCGATCGGATAATCTCCATTTGAGTTTCATTCAAGCTTAATTGATTATTTTTAGGATATGATTGCATCAGTGTTAATGATATCCGTTTTTATTATTGGCTACCTGGCCATTGCATTTGAACATCCGATCAAACTGAATAAAGCGGCTTCAGCGCTGATCACCGGTGTGCTATGCTGGACCATTTATATGGTTCAGAGCGGAGATGTTCACCAGGTAACAGAATCGCTGCTTCATCACCTGGGAGATATTGCCGGGATACTTTTTTTTCTATTGGGTGCCATGACAATTGTAGAACTGATTGATTCGCATCATGGTTTCGATATCATCACAGAAAAGATTAACACCCGGAGCAAAAAGCAACTACTCTACATCGTTAGTATACTTACATTTTTCTTATCAGCACTACTCGATAACCTTACTACTGCAATCGTGATGACTTCCCTCTGTTCTAAATTGTTACAGGAAAAAGAAGACAGGCTCTGGTTTGCGGGCATGATTGTTATTGCTGCAAACGCAGGTGGAGCCTGGTCTCCGCTGGGAGATGTAACAACCACCATGTTGTGGATCGGCGGACAAATCACGGCACTCAACATTATTAAACAATTGATCCTGCCCAGTATAGCTGTTTGTCTCTTTCCGATGCTGATTGTAGCGTTCCGGTTTCGGGGCCAGAAATTCAGCATATTGCCGGCTGAACAATCTTCAACCATCGAAAAACGGGAAGGAAAAATTATCCTGATGGCCGGAATAGGATTGTTGTTGTTTGTTCCGGTATTTAAAACGGTTACACATTTGCCACCGTTTATGGGAATGTTGCTGGCACTGGGGTTAATGTGGATCATCACCACATTCGTGCATAAAAACAAAGAACCGGAACTGGCACAAAAACTTACCGTTGCCAATGCCTTACAAAAAATTGATTCACCCAGCATCCTGTTTTTCCTGGGTATACTACTGGCGGTATCAGCATTGCAGAGTTTTGGTATGCTTGGCACCGCTGCCACTGCGCTTCAGCAAACACTAAAGAATGATTACCTGATTGCCATTTCACTCGGGCTGCTTTCAGCCATCGTAGACAATGTTCCATTGGTAGCAGCAGCTCAGGGTATGTATGATTTATCGGTTTATCCTACCGACCATTATTTCTGGGAATTCATGGCGCTCACAACCGGTACCGGCGGAAGTGCCATCATTATTGGCTCCGCAGCCGGTGTTGCTGTAATGGGCATCGAACAAATCAGTTTTGGCTGGTACCTGAAAAAAATCTCCTGGCTGGCATTGTTGGGCTTTGTAGCTGGTATCGGTGTTTTTTTACTGCAAAGAATTTGGCTATGATGAGTTAAATACTGATTAGGAATCAAGGCTTTTTTAGTTATAAAAAATAACCAATACATGTTTATAAAACACCCGGATTTTATTAATCAGGTGTGCTGAATTTAGGAAATAAAACTTATCTTGATTCTTCTTAATCCTCCCGCGTTAACTAGCTTTCATTCTCCCTGAAACAAGACTTTTAAAACGACTGTATTATGCTAAAAAACCTGTATGCAGCAAAGCCTGCTTTAAAAAAACAGATGCAATCATTCTTTACCGGAAACTGCATCAGATTAGTAATTGTTTTTCTGCTTTCATCCCTTACAACTTTTGCTCAGAACAATGGAAAAGCAACCTGGGGAGTTCCCGGTAAGCCCATTCAGTATGGCAGCGATTATCAGCCAAAAGAAATCATGGATGTATTTGCTGCCGGAGCTGTTTCAATTGAAGAAATGGAAGCCCGCTCGAAATACCATCGTTTTATGGAAGGGGAACTGGTAGTTGCCATAGAACTTTCTGTTGCCAAAAATCAGGCAGCAGGCACATTGAAAAATATCAGCTGGTCAAAATATTTTGAAGGTAAACCTGTAAGCTTCATGAACAGGATACTTTCAACGAACGGAAAAGCCAACAACAGCGTTAGTCTTGTTCTTTTAAAACTTCAGGCAAACCTGGATGTATTTGCAGCCATGAAAGTTCTGCAGGGTCAATCGGGCATCCTATGGAGCGCTCCGAATTTTGTTTATGATGGAGATCCAAGGGATATCGTTCCGAATGATACACGTTATGCAGAGCAGTACCATCATCCACTCATGAAAAATAATCTCGCCTGGGATATTACGCAAGGCAGTGCTAATATTATTGTAGCTGTTACCGATGATGGTTGCGAACTAACTCACAGTGACCTTGCAGCCAATATCTGGGTAAATCCCGGAGAAATTGCCGGGGATGGAATAGACAATGATAACAACGGATTTATTGATGATGTAAACGGATGGGATTTCTCATTCAACAACAACAATCCCAATCCGAATGTTACCGGCGATTCTCATGGCACACATGTTTGCGGTATTTCTGCAGCCCGCATCAACAACAACAATGGCGTTGCAGGTGTAGCCGGTTTATCTACCATCATGCCGGTTCAGTTTTATGGCACTGGTGGCGCATCCTGGACGGCGGCCTTAAATGCACAGAGCTTTGCTTATGCAGTAGACAACGGTGCTAAAGTGATCAATACAAGCTATAATATTGATGGCTTTGCGAATGATCCTGTTTTTGTGGCCGGTGTACAATATGTATTGGATGCAGGTGCACTTCATTTCAATTCGGCAGGGAATAATAGTCAGCTTAACCCGGCCCGACAGGCAGTTACACAAACAATTCTGGTGGCCAGTACCGATGCTTCAGATATCAGAAGTAGTTTCAGTAATTATGGTATTGGTGTAGACATATCAGCTCCAGGCAGCAGTATTTTATCTTCTGTAGTTGGTAATACGTATGATTTTTATTCAGGCACAAGTATGGCAACACCGAATGCAACCGGTGCTGCAGCTTTGTTATGGTCGGCGCATCCTACCTGGACAAACTACCAGATTGCCGCACAATTGCTGGCTACAGTCGACAATATTGATGCACAGAATCCAACCATGCTTGGTTACCTGGGAAGCGGTCGGGTAAATACTTACGCTGCTGTTACGGCAAATATCGGAGCGCCGAAAGTAAAATCAATTACCGGTATTCCTGCAAATGGAGGTTCTGGTACTGCAGCTTCTGTAACCGGGTTTACCATTGCTTATTCGCAGGTAATGGATCCCGTTAGTGTGAATACGGCATCCAATTTTGAATTAAGGTATGCAGGTGCAAATGGAAATTTTGGTGATGGCGATGATGCAATCATACCAATCAGTACAACCAGTAGTTACAGGGTTGGTACCAACCAGATGACTTACCAGATCGGACAGACGCTGGTATGTGGTTTGTACAGACTCAGGATAGCATCCGGCGGATTAAGAAATCCTTTCAATACTGCATTGGATGGAGATGGCAATGGAACCGGTGGAGATGCTTATGTACATACTTTCGGAATCGGTGCTTTATTGTATGTTGATGCCGATGGTGATGGCTATGGAACTGGTGTTCCTGTAAGCGGTCAGGTATGTACTCCCGGTAACGGATATGCGATTCAGGGTGGGGATTGCAATGACAACAATGCAAATGTAAATCCGGGACGCACAGAAGTTTGTGGCAATGGTATCGATGACAACTGTGATGGACTGATTGATTTTATTGCAGGTAATCCGGGAAATCCTGTTACCTTTTCCAATACTACACCAATTATAATTCCTGCAACCGGAACAGGTGCATCAACCGGAGCACCAGCTTCACCCTATTCATCTAATATTGTTGTAAGCGGTATTACCGGAACTATAGGAAAGATAACTGTTCAGTTAAATCAGTTTAATCATACATATCCTTCAGATGTAGATGTATTGCTGGTGGGTCCGGCTGGTCAGAAAATGTTGATTCTTTCAGATCCCGGAAGCGGAACAGATGTGGTAAATGCCAATCTTGTTCTGGATGATGATGCGGCAACATTAATTTCTGCAAATACTTTAACCAGTGGAACATTTAAACCAACCAATCTGTCCAATGATACAGATCCATTCCCTTCACCTGCCCCAGCCAGTCCTTACCAGAGTCCTGCGAGCACCGGTACAGCAACTTTTGCTTCTGTATTCAACGGCAGCAATCCTAACGGAACCTGGAGTCTTTATGTTGTAGATGATGCAGGAACGGATGTTGGTAATTTTAATGGCGGATGGTCGGTAACCATTGTGCCTTTATCAAATGCCTGTGATAATCTTACAGCACCTGAAGTAACCGTTGTTCAACCTTCCTGCTCAACCTCTACCGGAAGCATTACCGTAACGCCGGTTATTGGAACAGGGATTACTTACAGCATTGGTGGTTCATACCAGAGCAGCAATGTATTCAGTAGTGTAATACCAGGCAATTACCAGGTAACCTATCGCAACAGCAGCAATATAACTTCTCCGGCTACTCCGGTTACAATCAACCCAAGGCCTGTAGTTCCTTCAACACCTGCAGCCATCCTTGGTATTACCAATGTTTGCCCTTATATCGGAACCAGCACCCAGCTTACTTATTCGGTAGCACCGGTGAATGGAGCAACGAGTTATAACTGGACTGTTCCACCGGTTGTTACGCTGGTTAGCGGACAGGGAACCAATAGTATAACGGTAACGATTAACAGCAATTTCCTCTCTAATTCCAATAAGCTATTCAAGGTTTCAGCCTCTTCTGTTTGTGGAACAAGTGGAGAAAGGCAATTGCGTTTACTGGGTCAGTTGCCATCAACACCCGGTGCCATTGTAGCATCTACGGGCAATGTATGTCCGAGCATCGGAACAGGATTGCCGATCACCTATACGATCAGAAAAGCATCCGGCGCATCTTCCTATATCTGGACAACACAGGCTGGTACCACAACAGTAACGCATCCGAATGGAGCTGGTGCGAATGATACAACTATAACGGTAACGTTTAGCAGCGGATTTACCACCAGTGCAATTTCTGTACAGGCAGTAAATGATTGTGGTGTAAGCAATACAAGAAGTTTAACAGTAACCAGGTCAAATCCTTCTGCTCCGGGTTTAATTTCTGGTCCGGCCAATGTATGTAACAATATAGCACCCGGTGGAGCAATCGCTACTTACAGTGTGGCAGCTATGGCAAATGTTGATACTTATAACTGGACAGTTCCAGCCGGAGCCGTTGGTTTTACCGGACAGGGAACCAATAGTATTTCTTTAACCTTCCCGGCAGGTTACACTACTGGCACAGTAGCTGTAGCTGCTGTAAACGGTTGTGGAACCAGCTCTGCAAGGTCGCTCACAGTACGCAAATTGGTACCAGGTTCATTGGGTTCTATCACTGTAACTCAAATTGCGGAGTGCCCTGATAGGGTAATCAGCTATTCGTTTGCGGCTATGCCTTCGAATGCAACCAGCATCCAATGGGTGATTCCAAATGGAGCAACATTGGTTAGCGGACAAGGCACTACATCCATTACTGTTTCCTATCCATCTACAGCCATCAATGATTATATAAGAGCTACAGCTGTGAACAATTGTGGTACCAGTGCTACCCGTTCATTATCGGTGAAGTTGCCGGTTTGTGCTCCTCCTGCTTTTGCCGGTACAGTTAAAACCGTTACTCAGGCAACCATTAAGCCGGAAGTACTGATGTATCCAAACCCTGCAGTAAGCAATAGTAATATATTGGTAAGGTCAATATCTGCTGAAGAAATTCACTGCAGGGTATTTGATTTGCAGGGAAGGCTGATGCTCAGGTTTACAGCACAGGCTGGAAAAGCAATTGCTTTCGGAACGGAATTGAAAGCAGGTGCCTATATGATTGAAGTAACGCAGGGAAATTACCGATCTCAACATAAGCTGATCAGGCTTTAGTGCAATTCATTAAGTAAATAAAAAATCCCCGGTTAAATAGCCGGGGATTTTTTTTGCATAGGGTTATACATTATTGATTGTTTCTGAAGTAATAGTAATGCCAGTCTGTTTGGGTCTGACTTTCATCTTTATTCCAGGATTTGCGGATATGCTTTGTTACCAATCCCTTATTATTTAATTCATAAAATTCCTCAGAGAAATACTTATACTTTTCATCTTCAAATCTTACCTGCCGGCCATCTTTATAAAATACTTTTGTTGAATACGACCGGCAATTATATTCGTTACCTAAGTTGATACATTCTCTTATGCGGGTGATATTTACATTATTTGAATCTATCGTATTAGATATAGTTACACGGGGACTTTTCCAACCTAAAGAATCATAACAATACGACACCGTATTTCCATTAATATATTCGAAGCGGCAACAGTCCGTTAATCTGACTGAATTATCAAAAATCAATTTCCGATAAGTATAGGCGGTATCTATATTGCCGGAAGGAAGGTAAATATTCTTAAAACACGACTCCAATACATTATTGTTATAAATATTGGTTGCTGTAATTCTTCCCTGTGCATCGAATGTATAGTCGAATCTTACCAGTACGGTTTTTGAAAGCGAATCATTTATATACTCATTTTGAATACTTTGGATTAAGAGGGAATCTGAATAAAAATACAAAAACTTTATCCGGAAGTTAGAGTCTATGTATTCATGTTGAGTTTCATTGCCTTTCAGATCATAATAAGTTGTAGACATTGATGGCCTGTTGCCTGTTATGATATGTGTGACCACTTTTTCTATATTAAACTTTATTATTTCTTCTTTGGTTTGAGCGATCATAACCTTACTCAGTAATAAAAAATTCAGCATTATAAGAAGTAATAATTTCATAAAGTTGAATTATAGTTTATCGATGAATTCTTTTGCAGATTGATAAGAATACAATGGCTGTTCGGAACGTTTCATGCTGAAAGAGAACTGCTTCGTATTTACATTTATACCGGATTGAAGAAAATCAGTATAACTGAAATAGTAGAAGTAATTTTCTTTAATTGCCCAAATCATCTGAGGCGAACCCGGTAAGAGCAGCAACTGGGCTGTAGGACCATACTGACATACACCATTAAAATTTTTCATCACGACTGCAACCTGATTAAATAGAATATCCTTTGATTGCATAAAACTAAAGAATGGGATTAAAGGTATTGCTCCTGATGGGAATTTAGGATTATCGCAATTCCAGATGCCAAACTGGTTTATCGTAAAAGTTCTCATTACATTATTGATCAAGGTATTTTCCTCAATCTGTTTTACGAAAGACGCTTGTATTTGCAGTTCTCTTTTTCTGTATGCTTCCTCAGATAGTAATATCGCTTTTTCCTGCAATGCAGTATTTCTGGCTGCTTCAATGGCAAACTGTTTTTTCTTTTCCTTTATTTTTTCATTGCGGGCAATTATGAGGGCATTCATTTCATTGTTTGCTGCGATTTCATTTTCTATACGCTTTTGCTCTTTACGGTTTATAGTTGCAATACTGTCATTGAATTGTTTATCTGCCGCTAATCTTTTACTCAGTGCTGATTCATATGCCTTTAATTTTTCATTGTATATTTTTATTGCACCTTCATAATCTGCTCCTTCAAGCACTGGTTTAACCCTGTAGGTGACACTTCTTTTATCATTGGAAAATGTTACCGTATAAACTCCTTCGTTATTGGTGCGATTTAGCTGAACATTCTTCCAAAGCTCTTCAGCATCCGTATTTAGTTGTGCAACTTCATTCAACAGTTCAAATTTTAAACGATCGTAAGCAAATAATTCTTCAAATGAGCCTGGCTCAATTGCTATGCTGAAAGCCTGACGATCACCGGATGCTTTAGCTGGCTTTACAGGTTTAGCAGGCAGTAAGGAATTTTCCGATTGATTCAGTTTTGATTGAACAGGTTTTTTGAAGTTGTCTTTTTTGAATGATGTAATCAAATCTTTTCCAACATATTTCCAGTTACGGGCATTGGTATCAAGGTAATAAAGATTATGAGCAGGATCATTGCTTTTGCTGGCCAGGTGAATCTTCGGACTGTTTTTCTGATTTACAAAAACCGGCTTGTTGTCTTTAAGTGCATCAATTTCACACATGCCAGCTGACTCAAAATTGTATGTACGTTCCTGCAGAATCATACGACATGGGTATGCCTGAAAGATAAAAATCCAGCGGATCTGCAAATTCACGGTATAAAACGGTAACCAATCCCTGTATCAATTCACCGGAAGCATTTACCAGGCCATTGGGAGGGAAAATGATAACAGATCCCGAGGAATACACAAGTGTATCTCCTTTAGCTGCATCAAATTCATACCTGGAAAATGGCACGTTCAGGTTTTTGGAAGGTGGTTGAATAAACGCATTCAAATTCTTTTTCGCTGGCAACTGATTTATTTCATTTTGCGAAACGGCAGGTGTTTCGCTTTTATTTTTAACACTCAGGTATCCTAAGAAAGCATATTAGTGTAATGCCAGCTGCAATAGCCGACCACTGCTGAATCTTTCTGGTGATGCTATGTTGCTTCATCGCCTTTTGAAAATCCAGTTTTATTCCCTGATGAATAGCTGCATCTATAATCTGTTGCTGAATTAGAAATTCCTCCTTTAAGGCAGTATCGGATAACAATCTTTCCTCAAAACCTTTTCTTTCATCCTCTGTTAATTCGTTCTGAAGATATTTATTGATTAAGTCGGTATTGTTATTCATGATTATTTGTTTGACGGATAGTTAAATAGTTTTCTTTTGCTTTTTGCAGGCACCGGTACTTCTGATTTTTTGCTGTTTTTTCATCACTGAAAGAAAGAGCCGTTGCTATTTCTTTATAGGATTGCTTTTTATGGTAGAATAGTATGAGAAGCATTCTGCATTTTTCACCCAGTAGATTGAAAGCTGCTGAGGCAGATGAAAACATTGCTTCTTCATTAATGTTATCTCCGGATATTATTTCTTCACCACTGGCTAACAAAATTTTTATTGCGACGTCTTAGCTCCTGCAGCCAGCAATTTTTCACTATTGCAAAGAGATAATTATTTAATGAAGATGTGAGTGTAAGAGAATTGCTATGAACCTTTTTGTATAAAATCACCAGCGCATCCTGGAAAATATCCTGCGCATCTTCATCTGAACCATTATTGGAAAGAATATATTTTTTTGCATCAGGAAAGCATTTATACAATCCTTTCAACGCAAGTGAATATTTATTGTGTTTTAATTTTTCAATGATGTCTTTATCGGTCATTGTATAATCTTATATACTATAATGTAGTTTTTGGAAAAAGGTCATCAAATAAATTTAATGAAATCCCGATTTTTTTCGATAATGATATCTTGTAGTAGAAATCATGGTTTATAATCATTAAAAAAGCCACCTCAATTGAAGTGGCTTCTTTTTATTTCAATTTTATTTTCTATTGTTTTACAATTCTGAGTGTTTTCAACTGATTGCCTTGCCGTACTTCAATAAAATAAGTGCCAGGCGTTAACCAGTTACCAAAACTGATTGTTTCATAAGAACGGGCTGTTAACTTCCTGATCTGTCTGCCCTGTACATCTTTGATGGCGATATTGATCAATTCATTGTTCTTCGTTTTAACCAGGAGTTTAAAATCACTTACTGATGGATTTGGAAAAACTACCGGTTCAAAAATATCAGCTATAGGTGTTGCTTCTTTGATTGTGTATATAGCATTTCCTTTTGTAAATGGTGTAGTAGGTGCACAGGCCGGAATATTCAGTGTAAACTTACGTACACCGCTGCTGCTGCAATGATTCACCGCGTAGGCAGTTATATTTCCTGGAACTGCCGTAGAAGGATAAGATACCGTAATCGAATTGGTGCCCTGGCCCGATACAAGAATGGCTACTGCCGGTATCGTCCAGATCACTGAATCTGCATTGGCAGGCATAGATGCCAGCGAATAAGTATACTGCCTGTCTGGACAGCTACTGATCAATGTTTCTGTAATTGCACCCGGTATAGCAACAGGCAATGCCCTTATGGTAAGGTTTCTGGCAACACTCGTACCACAGCCATTAACGGCAGTTACTGAAATGACGCCACTGGTAAATGTTGAAGGGAACCTGATATCCAGCGAACTGATTCCGGGAGCAGAATAAACTTCTGATCCTGCCGGAACCGTCCAGTTGTAGGTTACCCCCGGAACTTCCGTAACGCTGTAATGTGCCACCTCGGCAACTGGGCCAATTAACAGGTTTGCACAAACATTCGCAGGGCCTGTGATAGCACCTGGTGCTGATGGTAGTGTACGGTTCACCGTTAGACTCCTTGCATTGCTGGCGCCGCAGTCATTGATAGATTGAACGCTGATGATTCCACCGGCATAACTGTTATCAAAAATCACATAAATCAATGTGTCGTTTGCACCAGCACCATTCGGATGGAAGATGGTTGTACCGGCTGGGGATGTCCAGTTATATGCAATAGCAGAACTTACTTTCCTGGTTGAATACAAAGCGGCATTGGCCGTTCCAATCAAAGGACAGATACTTGCTGTATTGCTACTGATAGCAGCCGGCGTAGATGGCATGTTCGTGGTTACTGCCAATGAACGGGTGATATTAATACCACAGGCATTGTTTACGATTTTCACATAAATGGTTCCGGTGGTAAAGCCAGAAAGGAAGCGGATGGATGCATGATTGGTTCCCTGACCACTCATGATCTGCATCGTGGTTCGTTTGCTAACAGACCAGGTGATGACAGATCCTGCAGGTGCAAAAACCTGGTAGAATGGAGATTCGCTATCGCCAACATAAGCACAAACTCTATCCGGACCGAGAATATTTCCTGGTCCATCTGTTAATACCAACGTGGCTACAACTTCTGAACCATCGGGGAAGCTGATCACATTCTGATAGGTGCCTGGCGTGCTGTAACTGTTGCCCAACCATGTATAAGGCAATTGAGCACTGCATACGGCAACGTTATTGGTAGTAGTCGGAACATTGTTTGAATATAGTCTGGCAATTCTCGTCTTACCATAACCGTTATATGTATTAAAATCTCCGGCAAACAGCACTTTGTTTCCATTGTTTACAGCAATAAGACTGCTTACATTTTCATTGGCACCTGTTCCACCGGCATTGAAATTGCCATCAATGGTTCCATCTCCGTTCAAGCGGGCAATATGATTTACCAGGATGCCATTGTAGCTCGTAAAGTTTCCACCAATCATGATTTTTCCATCGGGAAGAACAGCAACACAGTTTACAGCTGCATTGGCCGCATTACCGCCGGGGTTGAAACTATTGTCAACCAGTCCGTCGCTGTTTAGCCTCAGGATATAATTTTTATTTCCGGTAAGTGAATTGATGGCATAATAATGATCAAAGTATCCGGCAACGATAATTTTTCCATCGGGTTGCAATACAATTGAACTGAACAGCGGCATTGGTTCCGGGGAACACACCATACTCAATGGTAGATTCTCCGTTGAAACTATATGTCGCGTGTTCCATCTTCATTCAAACGGCCGATATTACTGATCCTGCTACTACCCTGTATACTGGAAAAATAACCGCCGATTAATATTTTATTATCAGGTTGAACAGTGATGGCACTTACATAAGGATAAAAAACACCGAAAGTTGCCGTAACCAGACCGCTGAATCCTTCATCTGTTGAACCATCCGCATTAAGCCTGAATGCTCTTCCCAAAGTTCCCACCAGCAATTTTCCATCTGCCTGCAGGGCTAAGCCATACACTTCATTGTTCAGTGGCAGTAATGTATAATTAAAACTGAGGTCTTTGGTTCCGTCTTCATTTAAACGAATGATTCCCGACACGGGTTCATTGTTATAGCTGGTAAACATTCCGCCAACAATAATTTTTCCATCGGGCTGGATAACAATGGCAGTTACTTTTTTATTGAAACCATCGCCGCCTGCATTGAAAGTCGGATCAATCGAGCCATTCGGATTCACTCTTACACAATAGCGCATGCTTGTTCCATTGTAATTAAAGAACCATCCGCCAATAATAATTTTTCCATCTGCTTGAGCTGCCATTGCAAGCACTTCCCTGTTGGGACCTTTTTTCTGAGTGTCGAGGCAAAAACCGCGATCGCTTTTACCATCGCTGAGATAACGGTTGATATTGAAATTACGGGAACTGTTGTAAACAAGTCCGGCATTGTGTATCGCATCTCTCGACAAAGATCCGCCCCAGCGTGCTACAAATGATTCTGCCACCAGGATTTTTCCATCGGGTTGCAGGGCCAGTGCATAAATATTTTCATTCAGTTCGCTGTAGAATTCATGAATAAAACCAGCATCCGGTAATCCATCGCTGGTGAGTCGCACAATTTTACTTCCTTCAACATTTCCATTGGAATATATTTCCCTGTATTCACCCATGGCGGCAACGATCATTCCGTCTGGTTGAAGTTATTATTTTCTGAACAGGATAAGGAAGTCCACCTGCCGTATTATCATAAGAAGGATCAATAGTTCCGTCTGTTGTAATGCGGGTAAGATTGGTCACCAGGTTATTGTAAATACTGAAGAAGCCTCCGATAAGGAGTTTTCCATCCGCCTGAACGGCCAGTGTTTTTACAGGTCCATTGGCACCGGTTCCGCTGCTGTTGAATAAATCATCTGCTGAACCATCGTTGTTGAGCCTGTTGAGATAAGGGGCATTTTCGAAACCGGCAAAAAGATGTCCATCCGATTCAAGTGCAACATCATTCACTGCCCCTGTAACACCTGATGCAGCAAACAAAGGATCAATGGTACCATCTGCGTTTATGCGCACCAGGTAGTTTGTCTCGCTGGTATTGTAATGAAGAAAATCTCCCCCAACGAGTATCTGCTGGTCGGGTTGCAAGAGCACAATGTTCACTGGTCCGTCTGTTCCGGTTCCTGTATTAAAACCTGCATCTCTGGTTCCATCCGCATTTAAACGGGTTAGGTAATTAACCGGCGAACCATTGAATGAAGTGAAAGCGCCGGCGATTAGTATTTTTCCATCTGCCTGAAGAGCGATGCTGTAAACAGTGCTATCTGTTCCACTTCCGGAAATGTTGAAAGTTTCATCCAGTAAACCGTTGGCCAGTAAACGGGCAATGCGATTTACAGCTTTGCCATTGAAACTAGTGAAGTTGCCGCCGATGATAATCTTCCCATCGGGTTGAATGGCAATCGCACGAACATCTTTATTGGCACCTTCTGATTTGGTACCGCCAAAATCCATCGGGTTGAATGATGGATCCAATTGACCACCCTGTGCAAAAACAGGTGCATTGCAAATAAACCCAATGGCAAAGAGAAATGTTATGTAAAATTTAGCAAGGGCTGAATAATGCCTGTGCCATATTTGGAGCGTGTTCATATTCGTGGTTTGATGGTAATATCAATGATGCCTGTCGTTGTAACAAAGCCAGCCAGTTGGTATATCGGAGATTAATGAAGTTTTTCCGGTTTCTTCCTGAAGTCAATGCCTGATTAAATTAAGCCGGTAAAATTTCTGTTGGTTGTTCAGGTGCAAATAGCAATTCGGATAGAGGCTTTCGGTTGCTGCAGCAAATAATGGAATAAATGTTACAGTTAGTTGCTGCAAATATAACTTAAAAATGGCAGGAAAGAAGCGATTTAGCACATATGTGCATTAATAATGATTGGTTGCAGTTTTCAGTAAAGTTATTAACAGCGGTAGCAAACGGCATTGATGTTCATTCCGGCACCAACAGAAGCGAAAAGAATCAGGTCGCCCTCCTGTCAATTCCTGGTCTTTTACCTTGATGTTTTTTAACCAGGTCGATATAAGGTAGGAACGGTGGCTACAGAGCTGTTGCCCAGCCAGTGAATGCTCATAGGCATGATGTTTACGGGTATTTCTTTTAAACCGTACAGTTGATAGAGTCTTTTGATGATGCCTTCATCCATCTTTTCATTGGCCTGGTGTATGAACACTTTCTTTAATTCATGAATGGAAACACCACATTGATCGAGGCATTCTTTCATGGCTGCCGGAACATGTTTCATCGCATATTCATACACTTTTCTTCCTTTCATTTTGATGTAACGGATTTTTGAATCGCTGCCGGGGAAATAAGACATACCCATGTTGATATAATCTACTTCTTCAAATGAATGCGTTTTTGCCGCTGTTTGTAAGATGCCTGCACCATTTTCACTTACTTCCCGGTATTCAACTACAGCTGCACCGGCACCATCACTGAAGATCATGCTATCGCGGTCGTAAACATCAATTACCCTCGACAATGTTTCGGCACCAATGATCAGTGCTTTCTTTGCAATACCTGCTTTGAAGAATGCATCTGCCTGTATCACACCCTGTAACCAACCAGGGCAACCAAACAAAATATCATAAGCCACGCAACCCGGATTTTTAATGCCCAGTGCATGCTTAACACGGCTTGCCAGTGAAGGCACTGCATCTGTTTGAATGGTATGCTTGATCACATTACCGAAGTTGTGGGCAACAATCAACTGATCGATGGTTTCGGGATCTACACCACTGTCTTCAATGGCCAGCTTCGCAGCGATGGCAGCAATATCAGAAGTATTCATTTCGCTGGTAACATACCTTCTTTCTTCAATACCGGTAATCTGCCTGAATTTTTCTATTACTTCTTCAGGGGCTTTGTCAAGCGGCTGATTGCTTTCGTCGTAGAAATGATTTTTCGCAAAGTCGGGGTTCGATTGTATATGTGGAGGAATATAAGAACCAGTGCCGGTAATAACAGAACGAAGCATGGATACATGAATTTAGAGAATGGAGAATAGGTTGGCTATATAAAGGTAAAAATAAAAGACCCTTGAAAGGCCAATTCTTTGTGAATTAGCAGAAAATCAAAAAACAGGCACCTGAAAATTGATAAGTCGTTAAGAGTTCTTTTCTGTATAATTTTGCATATCAATTCAAGTTATGTATCCATTTTACGAGACATCTGATCGGTTTGCCGCATTTTTCAATCATGCATCTCTTGGTATTGTAGTAGTCAATGGCAAGGGAGAAATTATTTCAGTGAATCCTTACCTGCTTAAACTTTTTGGATATGCTGCAAACGAAGTCGTTGGTCAGAAAATAGAATTGCTCATTCCTTCCCGCTATAAACAGCAACACGTTGGTCACCGGGAGCAATATGTGAATCATCCCAAGAGCCGACCCATGGGAATCGGGATGGATCTTTTTGCCGTGAGAAAGGATGGAACCGAGTTTCCGGTTGAAGTGAGCCTGGGCAATTATGCGGAGGGAGATGAAAAATTTGTCATCGGTTTTGTAAATGATATCAGCATCCGTAAAAAAGCGGAAGAGGAAATTGAAAAGCTGAATGACGACCTGGAGAGAACCGTTGAAAGCCGAACAGCAGAACTTAAAAAAACACTGGCCGAACTGGAGATCACCAATGAAAAACTGGAAACGGCATTGTCTTTTCAGAAAGCCATTCTTAACAATGCAGGTGTAATGCTGATCGTGGTTGATAAAGATGGCATCATCCGGTTTTTCAACCCGGAAGCCAGTCACCTTACCGGCTATTCGGAAGCCGATCTGTTAGACAAACATACACCTGTGATCTTTCATCTTCAATCGGAAATTGATCAGAAACGCCGGCAACTGGAAGAAGAGTTTGGTCATGTAGCTGCCGGATGATTTTATGGTATTAACTGAAAAAGCCAGGCACAATATCCTGGAAGAAGTGGAATATACTTATCTGCGTAAAGATGGTTCGGAGTTTCCGGTGTCATTAACGGTAACGGCTATACGAGATAAGAACGGACAGATTACCGGCTTCATGGGTGTAGCGATTGATATTTCAGTAAGAAAGCATGCGGAAGCCGATCTGCTCGAATCTCTGCAGAAAGAAAAAGAACTGAGCGAACTCAAAAGCCGCTTTGTGTCTATGGCTTCGCATGAATTCCGAACGCCGCTCAGTACGGTATTGTCATCAGCCTACCTGGTAGAGAAATATACGACAACAGAGGAACAATCCAAAAGGGAGAAACACATTCACCGCATCATTTCTTCAGTAAATATGCTCACCGACATCCTCAATGATTTTCTGAGCGTAGGAAAAATTGAAGAAGGGAAAATACAGGTGCGCTTAACCGATTTCAGTATCAGCAAAGTGGTAGGCTCTGTTGTTCAGGAAATGCAGGGTACGGCCAAAAAAGGACAACTGGTGAATTACCGGCACGAAGGCAATGAACAGGTGAATCTCGATTCTTCCTTATTGAAACATGTAGTGATGAACCTGGTTTCGAATGCCATCAAATTCTCTCCCGAAAATTCGGAGATCGATGTATTTACTGCTGTGGAAACCGGGAAAATTATTATTATCGGTGAAAGACAGTGGCATTGGTATTTCCATGGAAGACCAGGAGCACCTGATGGAAAGATTCTTCCGCGGATCCAATGCAACCAATATCCAGGGAACCGGGCTGGGTTTACATATTGTATCAAAATATGCTGAACTGATGAACGGAACAGTAATTTGCAACAGCGAGCTTGAAAAAGGAACTACCTTTACAGTAAGTTTTAAAACTTTAAATTAGTCTGCATGAAAACATTGTTGCTGATAGAAGACAATGACGATATCAGGGATAATACAGCCGAAATCCTTGAACTGGCCAATTATAAAGTATATACTGCTGCCAATGGTAAGATTGGAGTTGAAATGGCTTTGCAGCATCAGCCAGACCTGATCATCTGTGATATCATGATGCCGGTGCTCGATGGATACGGTGTATTGCATGCCATCCATAAAAATGAATCGGTTAAAAACACCCCTTTTATTTTTCTTACGGCAAAAACCGAACGTTCCGATCTGCGCAAAGGCATGGAACTGGGTGCCGATGATTATATAACCAAACCATTTGATGGTACAGAATTGCTCAATGCCATCGACAGCAGGTTAAAGAAAGTAGACTTGCTCAAAAAAGAATTATCGCCCGACATGGCTGGTCTTGATCAGCTTGTTTTTGCCAGTTCCAATGCAGATGTGCTCAAAGAGCTGACCGAGCAAAGAAGCATCAATACTTATAAAAAGAAACAGGTGATTTATGCAGAAGGCAATCATCCGCTGCAATTGTTTTATGTGCTCAAGGGCAAAGTGAAAACCTATAAAACCAATGAAGACGGCAAAGACCTGGTTACCGATTTGTACTCTGCCGGCGATTTCCTGGGGCATGTAGCGTTATTGCAGGGCGGTTTGTACAAAGAAACAGCTGAAGCTATGGATGAATGTGAACTGGCCATCATTCCACGCAAAGAATTTGAAGACCTCATAAACAGCAACCGGGAAGTAGCGCAGAAGTTCATCGGATTGCTGGCAAAAAATATCATAGAGAAAGAGTCGCAGTTACTCAATATGGCCTACAATTCTCTGCGGAAGAAAGTGGCCGATGCATTGATTACCCTCAAACGTAAATACCAGTCACCCGGTGCTACTGCCTTTACCATCGACATCAGCCGCGAAAACCTGGCAACCATCGCCGGTACTGCAACGGAATCGCTTATACGCACTTTGAGTGATTTCAGATCTGAAAAACTGATTGATATAAAAGACGGGCATATTACCCTGATCAATGAGAAAAAGCTGGAAGGAATGATCAACTAAGCAGTTGATTAATCTGAAGTTTTATCGGCAAAAAATCCGTTGAAGTCGAATTTGAGGGTATTGAACTTCTGTTCTGCAATTTCAAGATCTTTACGCAGTTTTTTATGGCGACGGTTTACATCCCTGGTAAGCAGGATATCGTCTGTAATCTCCTTTTTCACCCATTTTTCCTGATCGGCAACATCATGGCGTAACAGACTGATGGTACTGTCTTCGGCAATCAGTAAATTCTGGAAGCGTTCAATTTCATCGAGCAACTGGTTGGTACGGTCTTCCCTTGTGATCTGGGCCAGCCTGTTTTTCATGAAAACGTTTTCAGCCTGGAGAAACTCGAGTAAACGTTTCCAGCTGTCAACTTCATGCAATAATTGATTGGTGCCGATCACAGACATATATCCAACATTCGTATTTCGCATCGTAAAAAAGCTACCCTTAACCCCGGGTGAGGGGAAATGTAATTGTAAAAATAGCCGACTGCTCAAACCTATTGAAGGATGTAAATCAGGCTTTAAAATGATTTAAATCAGATAAATGCAGGCAACCATCAAAAGCAAGCGCCCTGCCATAGTAACCATAACAGGGCGATGCAGTCCGCAAAGTAAAGGTCGTTTTACAGCAGTATCGGTTGCTGAAGTTTTAAAGGATGCTTCATTCCCGACTGGCACAATGCCTTGTAAGTCATTGATATAGCTGGTATCTGATCTTTTCTTTTTCCGCTTCATCCGGCAGGGTAAAACTCCGGCTGCAGGAAGGATAATGGTACACTTTACAGGTATAGGTTTTCCGTTTTTCTTTAGTTGTTGCTCACTTGTGGCACAAATATAAAAGGGCAAACCGTTCAATGTAAAACCCCCATCAGTTCGGGACATGAGAAGGGTCATGCCGAGTTTTGAATCATTTTTGAAGGATGGCATTGATGAGGATCATTGCTTCCGGTGATGCTACTCAGCGGTCTTATTTTACCATGGCAGTAGTTTCGTTATGGAGGTGAGAGGATATGCGGCAATAGATAACTTTCAACCGGAAAACCATGCTCATTCCCCGAAAAACATCCAACCGATTGATCATGTACTGGTATGCCTTGTTTTTTGCATTCATCCTGTTGACTCAGGTATGGCAAACAACTGGCAGATTGGGTACTGAACAGCCTTTATGATTTTTTCATACAGAAAACATTTATAATATGAGCCATACCAATGAAATTCATGGACAAAAACCGGTGCTGGTACATTTTTTTGCCAGCTGGTGCCCTACCTGCCGGTTACAAAGTCCGGTTGTGCTGGAAGTAAAAGACCAGGTGGGAGAGCGGGCTACCATTCTCAATATTGATATTGATAAGAACCAGCGTTTTGCCGAATCGAGTAAAGTTGAAACGGTGCCAACGCTGATTATTTATTCAGAAGGGGAGGAGCTCTGGCGGAAGAATGGTCCGGCTACTGTACACGAGATCCTGGATCAGTTGAGTGTACATATCGAATAACCGTTACCGTAATAACGTAGATGAATAGTCGAAATTAAACCAGTTTTTTCACTCAGTTCGAGCCAGCGCATTTCTTTTTCATCCAGCTCTTCGATGATGCGGCTGATTCTTTCTGCTGCTTTCTGCAGTTCTTCATAAGGAAGATTACCGCCCATCTTTTCTTCGAGTTCTTTTTTTTCCTGCTGCAATTGCGGCATTTCTTTTTCGATGGTTTCCAACTCGAACTTTTCTTTGAAAGAAAGTTTTTTTACCTGCTTTGGAGCTGCAGCTGCTTCGTTTTTTACTACCGTCTTTTCTGCTTCCGGTTCTTCCCTGGTTTTCATGATCTGTCCGGCATTCAGGCTGGGCAGCCCTTTGGCAACCGCTTCTCTGTATTGTGAATAGTTGCCGGGGAAATCACGGATCACACCCTCACCTTCGAATGCAAACAAATGATCTACCATCCGATCCATAAAATAACGGTCATGGCTAACGATCAGAATACAACCGGGATATTCGAGCAGAAATTCTTCCAGTGTGCGCAAGGTTTGAAGATCAAGGTCATTGGTCGGTTCATCAAGCACCAGGAAATTCGGGTTCAGGAACAACACACTCAACAGGTGCAGTCTTCTTTTTTCACCGCCACTGAGTTTGCTCAGCATGGTATATTGCTGTTCGCCGGTGAAGCCAAATTTTTCCATAAACTGACTGGCAGAAATTTTACTGCCATCTGCCAGCGGAAAAAATTCAGCCATATTTTTTACATATTCAATCGCTCTTTTGTCTTCTTTGTATTGCAATCCTTCCTGACTGAAATTGCCGAATACCACTGTATCGCCGTGATTGATTTTTCCACTGTCGGGCATTTCCTGCTGCAGGGCAATTTTTAGAAAAGTAGATTTACCCACACCATTTTTTCCAACAACACCAATTCGTTCTCCTCTTTTAAAAGTGTAATCAAACCCTTTCATGATCACCAGGTCGCCATAACTCTTGTGCACTTTTTTCATCTCCAGGATCTTGCCACCCAAGCCTGGTCATTTTAACCTGCAGACTCACTTCCGCTACATCTTTCTGCAGCTTTACCCTTTCTTCAATTTCGGTGAATGCATCCTGCCGGCTTTTGCTTTTGGTGGTTCTGGCTTTGGGCTGTTTGCGCATCCATTCCAGTTCCTTGCGGAAAATATTTTTATCTTTTTGTAATTCACTTTGCTGCACTTCGAGCCTCAGACTTTTCTGTTCCAGGAAATAATCATAATTCCCCTGGTACACAAAAACCTTTTCGTCATCAATTTCTATGATCTCATTGCAAACTGCATCGAGGAAATAACGGTCATGCGTAACCAGCAATAAAGTATTTTTTCTTGCACCCAGGTATTCTTCCAGCCATTCGATCATGCTTACATCGAGGTGGTTGGTCGGTTCATCGAGGATGAGCAGGCAACGGCCTTCGTGCAATTGAGATTCGATCAGCGATTGAGCAAGGGCTACTCTTTTTTTCTGACCACCGCTGAGGTTGCCCACTTTTTCATTCAGGTGATGCAGGTTCAGTTTACCGAGGATCTGTTTGAGATCGCTTTCGAAATTCCAGGCATTCAATTCATCCAGTTGTGCCATCAGTTCGGCCAGGCGATCATGGTCTGATGAACCCTGTTCGAGAAACTCTTCATATTCTTTAACCAGTTTAATCACCGGATGGTCCAGTCGGAGCACATTGTCCCAGATGGTTTTATTCGGATCAAAATCATTGTCCTGCTGCAGCATTACAGTGCGGATGTCCTTATGAATCCAAACTGTTCCGCTATCGGCAGTTTCGAGGCCGGCGACGATTTTCATCAGCGTACTTTTGCCCGAACCGTTCCTGGCAACCAACGCAATTTTATCGCCTTCTTCTATATTGATCGTGATATTTTTAAAAAGTGTCCTGATCCCGAAAGACTTACTGATATTTTCTACCGAAGCATAATGCATAACTGCAAAGATAAACCCGATTACCGAGTTAACTGAAAAGAAGAAGGCATACCCAAAATGAGGTATTTTAATCAAAAACGCTTGATTTCGGGCCCAAAGAAACCCGCAATTGAGGCGTACTTGTTATATTTGAACAGATTTTAGGAACCATATTTTACACACCTGAACTGATTGATTGAGATTTGGCCAGCAAATTTTTCATACCTGTACGTAAGTGTTCATCGGCCATTCTAATTTATTTTCTTGTTTCAACCGTAACTTTTTTATTGAATATTTCCTTTGCCAGCGCCCAGAAAGTAAGGCCCATCAAAGTAACTCCTGCCAATGCCAGGTTATACCGCGATACACTCAATACCCGCATTTTTGGTAGTGGCGGATTTCCTTATAACATTTTGCCCGATTCTACGGTTACCAATGTGTCGGTGCTGGAACATTATACCAGTTTTCCTTATACTTCCATTTATTACCCCGCAGGCAACCTCGATTCGATCGATAAGATCACGGTAACGATTGATGCCAATACAACCAACTTCCCCGCTACTGCTAAGTCTTATCTATTTCATCCACACAATTCCAATGGTAAATTATTTATCTATCACTCGGGGCATTGTGTGGGGATCGCTCCTGCAGAAGATGTGCTCGGAAATGCCAATGGTGCTGAACCGGGAACAGTCATTCCCCGTTTGCTGGAAGAAGGCTATACAGTATTAGCTGTGCCGATGCTATATTACCAGAACCCGATTCCCGATAACCTTGTTTGCGGTTACAATGGTCACGACCAGTTATTCCTCGATAGTTTGTATACCAATCCCCTGGCACTTTTCTTTAAACCCCTGATTGCTTCGCTGAATGGTTTGGGCAGAAGCAATTATTCGGCCATTTATATGTGCGGATTATCGGGAGGTGGATGGGCGACTTCGGTGTACCCGGCTATGGATTCTTCCATCAGCATTTCTGTTCCGGTGGCAGGCTCATGGCCAATTCCCGTTCGGAATGTTTATTATACCGGTGGTGATTCGGAACAATATTTTCCACCCGTATTCCGCAACCTGCTCGATTATCATGAGTTGTATGCTTTATCATGCCTGGCTCCCGACCGGAAGATGCTGCAGATCAATAACCGTTATGATGAATGTTGTTTCAACGGATCGGTGGCGCATATCTTTTACGTAGATTCTGTAGTGAAAGCATTGCAGGGTAGTAATGGAAAATTCAGGTTTTACCTCGATGAATCGGGCAACCGCCATGCTGTTACCAACCGGGCAATGGATGTGATGCTCACTTTTATTGCAGGCGAAGAAGCCAACCTGATTCAACTGCCGGAGGATTCTACTTATGGCGGAATGGTTTATAATTTTAATATCAGGAATAATTTTCTGGCCAACATTAATCCCGATAATTCGGCGCTGCAGTATTCATTGCTCAAAGCGCCCGAATGGATGAACCTCAACGCAACAACTGGTGAACTTTTGGGGCAGGTAACTCCGGGAGGCATCATTCCCTCACCCGACACCGTTAGTTTTAAAGTGGAAGATCCCCAGGGGCGTTTTGTGATTTACAATTACCAGATGATTAAAAAAAGGGCCACTCCATTTTTCTTTACAATGGAGGGAGATGAACAGGCAGTTTATTTCCTGCCTTTTTATTCCAATTCAATGGAGAGTATCAATCAGCAAAGCAGCGGATCATTTTTCTTTAACAACCCAGCGCTGCAGGTGGAGGAACTGACTATACTCAATCATTCTGTTATCAGGATGAAGTTAAATGCTGCATTGTCGGCTACAGATTCAATCGGGTACAATGGTTTTTCGGGCGCCTTTCCCATTACTTACAGAAACGGTGTAAAGATGGAAGATTTCGCTTTGAATCCTGTACGACTGGATGCAGTTAAAAAGAATTATGCCATCGCCGGGATGATCCGGTTCAACAGCGATACTGCCAAGTTTGAGTATTTCAATGGTACGGCATGGATCAATATGCATTAAAAGTTTATTCATAATCATAATTAGTTTTTATGAAAAAAGGAATATGGATTTTACTATCAGTAATGGTTAGCAGCTTTTCTGCCAGTGCGCAGATGAAGATTGGCGATAACCCGTCTACTATTTCGCCGGGCTCTATACTCGAGCTGGAAAGTACCTCGAAGGCGCTTACGCTTCCAAGAATGACCACCACCGAAATGCAGGCCATACCTTCACCACTGAATGGTATGATCATTTTCAATACCGATAGCAATTGTATTTACCTCTACAAAAGCAATAATGTGTGGGCAAGTATCAATCCCGATACCAATGCAGCGGTGAGCTGGCCTTATCATTCCAATAACCAGGCAGTGGGTACTAACGGTAACGGACAAGGGATTATTTCACTCACAGGTGAAGGATTAACAGCAAGCGGCAACTACAGCCATGCCGAAGGAAAAGAATTCAGTTGCCTATGGAACGTATTCCTGGAGTACTGGTTTCTCCGATACCGCTTCTGCTGAAGCCGCTGTTGCTATGGGGTATCAGAACAAAGTAAGTGGTTTGTATGGATTCAGTGCAGGGTATAAGAATATTGTCAACTACCAGTCGGGCGTTGCCATGGGGCAGGAGAATGCCGACAGTGGCTGGTCTTCCATGACCATGGGATTGAAGAACAGGATTTTCGATGGCGTGTCTTACAGCCATGCATTAGGATACAACAATGAAATACAGGGCGGTTTTTCAAACATAACATTAGGGGAAACAAATATCATCAGCAGTGGGAGAGCGAATACTACTTTAGGTCTTGGCAATAACATTGAAGGCAATTATGGAACGGCACTGGGAAGAAACAATAAGATTCTGGCTGGAAGTCATCATATAGCGGGCGGCGACAACAATACCATTAAATCCGGATTATCGTCTACGCTTCTGGGTTATAACAATGTTTCTGATGGATTTTATCTCGGTGCCATCGGCCGGGAGAATTCTGTATTCTTTCAATCGGGTGTAGCCTTAGGTCAGAGTAATAAAGACAGTGGTTACGCTTCAATCGCCGGTGGTCTTTCAAATATCATTGAGAAGAATGTACAGTTCAGTTCGGTATTCGGACAAAACAATCTTGCTACCCGGAATCTTTCCCTTCAATCTACTGTTCCCGGCGGTGGAACTTTCAGTGCAGGGATCAACAATATTAACTCCGGTTATGCTTCTATAGCACTGGGTTCTTTTAACCGTTCAACCAGCCTGAACAGTCTGGCTGCCAACTTCAACAGTGTGGCCAATAGTTATTCCATGAGTGCGTTTGGTCATTTTAATGATACGGCTGCAGCCCAGCCTAATACGAGTTTCGAACCTGGGTGAAATGCTTTTTGCCATTGGTAATGGTACCAATGACCTGAGCAGGAGAAATAGCTTTACGATGATGCGCAACGGTTATACAACCATCAATGCCACAACTGAGAATGGTCCGAATATTACCCCGTGCCGAACTGGATGTAAAAGGAACAGGCGCTATGATTGTACCGGTTGGCACTACAGCACAAAGGCCTGAAACACCTGTTGCAGGTATGATCCGCTTCTGTACCGATTGCCCCGGAGGTCCGGTATTACAGGGATACGATGGAGTGAACTGGGTAAACCTTTAAACCATCGCCGTACAGGCAAATAAGCTACATTTACTGTAAGAAGACAAATATTAACAGAACAGCGCCGGCATTTATCTATACGCTTTACCAGCAGGTACAGCCGGCAGTATTTTAACCAGGATGGCGGAACACAGAAAAAGAATCCTTCATAATTTCATCTCATTGTCGCTGGTTCAGGGGCTCTCTATTATTTTTCCGCTGGTAACCTTTCCCTACCTGTTACGGGTACTCGGAGTTGAACAGTTTGGTGTGTTTACGATGATACAAACGCTGATCATGTATTTTGATCTGCTGGTGTCATTTGGGTTCGGACTTACAGCCACGCAGCATATAGCCCGCAGCCTGAATGATACAGAGAAAACAAGCCGCATCATCAATGCTGTTTATGTAATCAAGATTTCTTTGTTCATCGTTTCAATTCTGTTGTTGCTGATCAGTTGCCTGTTTATCCCTTACATGCGTGAAAATTTTCACCTGGTGTTGATTGCATCTATGTACCTCGTAGGCAATATTCTTTTTCCCGATTGGTATTTCCAGGGAATTCAGAAGATGAGGAATATTACTGTTGTAGCTTTTGTATCGAAGT
Source organism: Ferruginibacter sp. (assembly GCA_037045295.1). Classification (GTDB taxonomy): domain Bacteria; phylum Bacteroidota; class Bacteroidia; order Chitinophagales; family Chitinophagaceae; genus Ferruginibacter. Next base: position 976,442 of record JBAOHS010000005.1, on the reverse strand, counting down.
TCATCGGGTTATTATTGATCGTATTGCTGGTGAAAGAGCAGGGCGATATTGCTTTTGCTGTACTTGCATTATCAGCAGGAAACTTTATTGCAGGTATGCTTGGTTTCTTCATCCTTGTTCGTACCATTACCCTTCGTTTTGAAATGCCCGGACGCCGTTTTATACTTTCGGTTTTCAGGGAAAGCGCTTATGTTTTTACCAGTATCATTCTGGCGCCGCTTTATTCATCGGTAAACCTTTTTATTTTACGGGCATTCACCAATCCACTGATGGTAGGATATTATGCCATCGCTGAAAAAATTTACAGCGCTGTGGTGATGCTCACCAATATTGCTAACCGTACATTCTATCCGCATTTATCTCAACTGTATGCCAGTTCTGCAGCGGCTTACCGGAAAAATGTAAGAATGATCGTATTGCTTTTCCTGGCTGCCTTTTCGGTGTTGTCGGTAGCATTGTTCTTCTCAGCAGAATACATTGTACAATTGGTTAGTGGTAAGCATGCTCCCGAAGACATTGGCTATGCTGTTGAGATTTTAAAGATCATGAGCATAGGTTTGCTGATGTCACCTTTTGTATCTTTCTTCTTTCAACTGCTGATCATCCAGGGTCAGAAAAAAGCAGCGATTACCAATATCTTCTCAGTAGTGATCATAAACCTAGTGAGTGGCTGTATCTTTGCCTACTTTTACAGCGGTAAAGGAATGGCCATCAACCTTTGTTTGATTGTTTTCATTATCGCCCTGCTCAATTTTGTTTCTTTCCGTAAGAAACACTCTTTGGCAACTAATTAGGTATTATGCCCCTGGTCACGGTTTTTACACCCGCATACAACAGAGCCGATAAACTACATCGTGTATTCGACAGTTTGCTGCAACAAAGTTTTCAGGATTTTGAATGGATTGTAATTGATGACGGTTCTACAGACAACACCCGTGAAGTTGTGGAGGGATTTATTAAAAAGCAGGTATTCTTTCCAGTGAGTTATCATTATCAGTCGAATGCCGGTAAGCATATTGCCATCAATAAAGCGGTATCGCTGGCCCGGGGAAAATGGTTTTACATTGCTGATAGCGATGATGCCATCGTACCGGAAACGCTGCAGGTTTTTATGACGGAGTGGAATAATATACCTGCTGCATGAACAGGCGGGGTTCTGCAGTATCGTTGCCTGTTGTAAAAATCAGCAGGGGCAACGCATCAGTGATCCAATTCCCGGAACTTCTTATGATGGTAACTGGCGGGAACTCTTTTATCAATATGCTTTCCGGAAAGAAGCTACCAATATCTGTCTCACTGCAGCCATGAAAGAATTTCCGTTTCCGGAATCTGTAAAAGGGATTTATTACCCGGAAGCGATCATCTGGCGCCGGATGTCTGATAAATACAAGATCCGGCTTATTCCCAATGAACTGCGGATTTACTTTATTGAATATGCATCGGATTCCATCATGTCGAAGAAAAAATCTTACCAGGCAAAAGCGCTCAGTGCCAGTATTGAAACCGCAGATGTGCTGAATAACGACCTCCGCTATTTTTTTAAATTCCCGGTTTATTTCATCAAATCGGCACTGATATACGGTTTGTACAGGCCATTTCTCAATAAAACACACAAAGAGCTCACGGCACTTCAGAAAAATGCCATTATTTTTACAGCCCCGTTTCTGCTGGCCGGATGGGTTTTTAACCCGGTACTGAGGCTTAAAGACAAACAACAGGGAGCGTAAACAGTAAACAATGAGCAACGAATACAAGCCACACTCACTCGAATGGACAGATGAAAAAGTAGCCAGGTTCTGGAATTTCCGCAATAATTACAAACCATACGATGATACCTGGTTTACCCAACAGGTAGGTAGTGCAGTGCTTAAGTTTGCCAACAAGCACGTTCCCCTGAAAGGAAAAATTCTCGATTATGGTACCGGTAAGGGATACCTGCTGCAATACCTGCTCGATGAATATCCGGCGATAGATTTATATGCCTGCGACTTCACCGATAGCCTGGCTGCGGAAGCTGCAGAAAAATATAAAAATAAACCCGCTTTCAAAGGTGCACAGTTGCTTACAACCCTTCCTTCCGTTTATGAAGAGAATTTCTTTGATGTGGTATTCCTGATTGAAACCATCGAACACCTTACCGATAATTACCTGCATGCTACGTTAAAAGAAATTCATCGCATACTTAAACCCGGAGGATCTGTGATCATCACTACTCCCAATGATGAAGTTTTGGAGAAAACACATGTACATTGTGCCGATTGCGGAGCTACTTTCCATCACATGCAGCATATCCGCAGCTGGAATGTAAAGAATCTTGAAGCATTAACCCGACAATTCAATTTCAGCACGACTATCTGTGAAGGCATCAATATTCAGTGGTACAGCAAAAAAGGATTGGTGCATCGAATCGCCGATAATGTGAAAAAACTTTTCAGTAATCCCAAACATGCCAACCTGGTTTTTGTTGGAAAGAAAGCATAAGACAGTTTTCTGCAGAACAGCGATCATATTTTAACCAGTATTAATTTTCAATCATTTGCCTGAACAGGGAAGAAAAATAAAACTGATCATTGCTGTACCTTCACTCGAGTGTGGCGGACTGGAGAGAAATGTGTCGATGATCTGCAATCATATCAATACCAGTAAGTTTGATGTAACCCTCCTGGTAGTCAACAACAGCAAACCTTTTTATTCAATTACCAATCCGGCTATAAAAATCATCGACCTGCAATGCAGCAATGTTCGCAGTTCCGTTTTCAGGATCAGTAAGATTGCTAAAGAAATCAAACCTGAAATTATTTTATCTGCAGCCAATCACCTCAATCTGATTCTTGCCATATTCAGGTGGATGTTTCCCCGCAGTATAAAGATGATTGCCCGTGAATCGAGCATTGTAAGCATTAACAGTAAGCGTGCTAAAAATGCAGGATTGTACAATTGGTTACAGGAAAAATTCTATCATAAGATTGATAAAGTTGTCTGCCAGTCGGCCTATATGCAGCAAGACCTGGTGGCCTATTATCATTTTCCCCTATCCCGTACCGTTATTATCAACAATGCCGTTGAAGTGCCGGCTGTTGAGATAAGTCAACCGGTAAAGGATAAACCGGCCATTCCAGTTTTTATCACTGTTGCAAGATTGTCGGAAGAAAAAGGGCTCGACAGGATTATCCGGTCTCTGGCAAAACTGGATATACCTTTTCTGTATCATATTGTGGGCGAGGGTCCGATGCGCCCACAGTTACAAGCGCTGATCAATGAACTTGCATTGCAGAGCAAGGTATCGTTAGCGGGTAGCAGCAGTGCTCCTTTCAGTTCAATAAAAAACCCAGATCTTTTCCTGATGGGATCGCATTACGAAGGATTTCCCAATGTATTATTGGAAGCAAATGCTTTGGGTATTCCGGTGGTAGCTTTTAATGCGCCGGGAGGTATCGCGGAAGTGATTCGTGAACGGGAAAATGGTTTATTGGTTGAAGATGGTAATGAAGCGGCTTTTGCCAATGCCATTAAGGAAGCCCTTTTGGGTAATTTCAACCGGGAACTCATCCGGAATAAAACCATCGAACAATATGCACCCGGGAAAATTATGCAACAATGGGAATCCCTGCTGCTGGCGGAAATACGCTGATTCAGTCCCGCCTATATCCTTTCTGAAAAAATTAGCTGATATTTGCAGCCCGGCTATCATCAACGCCGTTGGATCTCAGATTTTCGCATGAAGCCAAAACTATTAATATTCATCAATTCTTTAAAGCTGGGTGGAGCCGAAAGGGTGGTTTCTCATTTGCTCCAGCACCTGCACAATGATTTTGAGATTCACCTGGCTTTGTACAGTCGAGAAATTGAATATGATATTCCCAAAAATATTCCCGTTTTTGATCTGAAGCAATCCCTGGATGAAAAACCATTTTCGGTTTTTCTTAAAATTCCTTTTTTATCATACAGGCTTTACCGTTATTGCCGGAAGAATAAGATCAACACATCTGTTGCTTTTCTGAATCGACCTTGTTACATCAATGCACTGATGCGCACTTTGTGGCGTTATAAGGGTTCGATCATCATGTGTGAACGTACACACCAAACGACCATTCTCGAATCCAACTCATGGCTTTTCAGAACGGTATCAACACCGTTGGTTTCGTTTTCGTATAAAAGAGCCAGCCTGGTGCTGGTGAATTCATATGCTTCCAAACAGGATCTGCAGGAAAATTTTCATGTGAAAACACCAATGCAGGTAATCTATAATCCCATCGATCTGGCGGTGATCAGGAAACAGGCTGAACATCCCTGCCCGATTGAATTTGATCCCAACAGTTTTTATTTTATTTCTGTCGGAGGATTCCGCAAGGAAAAAAATCTGCAGTTTTTACTCGATGCTTTTTTTATTCTGAAAAATCTTCCGGTTAAATTGATATTGGTAGGCGCTGGTGCTCAAAAAAATGAACTGGAAAGAAAAGTAAGGGATCTGGGTCTGACCAATCATGTCATCTTTACCGGCTTCGACAACAATCCATATAAATATGTAAAGAGAAGTGATTGCTTTGTACTGAGTTCATATGTGGAAGGCTTCCCTAATGTGTTGCTTGAAGCGTTGGCCTGCGAAAAGCCGATCATTTCCACCGATTGTAAATCAGGTCCGAGAGAATTGCTCGCACCCGGTACAGATCTTCACCACAGTGCTATTACCAATTATGAGATTGCAGAGTATGGTATTCTTACGCCTGTAAATGATGTGGCGAAACTCGCAGCTTCGATGAAGAAAATGTATGAAGACAAACAGTTGCGGGAGATGTACCAATCAAGAGCAATGTCGAGAGCCGAACAATTCGATGTAGGCGAAACTATTCAGTACTTTCACGTGGCTTTTTCCGGTCTTTAACATAGAACCTGTACCATATTCCAATGATACCAGCCAGGTAAAACGGAATGATGGGAATACGATACCTTGCCAGTGTGCCGAAATTGGAAGTAGACAATCCCACCAACGCAGCAAATATCAGCGCATAAAAAATACAGAGGAATACAAACCGGTCCCGGAATATTGTTTTGATAAAGAATACAAATCCCGTCTTCCATAATACAAACAGCGTCACAAACAATAACAGGAAACTTTCCATTGCTGTAAAGATCATGAGGAAATTTCTCGACTCCCATAAGAAAGGCCTGAATAAAGCAGCTACAATTCCTGCTGGCATTTTCTTCAGGAATCCACTGAGTGTGGGTTCGATGGTGCCGATATTAAAAACGGATCCTGCTTCAGCATCTTCTGCGGTGAGGTAAGATTGCTGCTGCTCTTTAACCGTATCGAATAATTTCTCAATGGCATAGCTGCCCAGCAGGTTGTCGATTTTTTGTGCATTGAGCACATAGCCCAAAACCAGCAATGCCAGTAGTAACGGGAAAAATACTTGCCGGAAGAACTTACTCTGGATGCGTTTTACCAATCCCGCAATCAGGTATATCACATAAGGCACCATGAATGCCGCAATGATATAGGCTTTTACAAAATAAATGATCGAAAAGCAAAGTACCAGTATCACGATATAGCGTATCCGAAAACGTTTTTTTACAAACAACTCATTGCTGCAATAAACCAGCCATCCCATCGAAGTAATGCAGAGTGTATCTTTTAATATGCCCGATCCGTAAATGCTCAGCGTTGGAAAGAAAAGTACGGCAAATGCCAGTTTTTTATGCCATTCGGGCATTTCTGCTGCGAAAGTCTGCAGCATTTTAAACATACCGGCATAGGCCAGTGTAGCAAAAACCATACTGGTTACAATAAACCTCGAAAATGTAAAATAAGAAAGGATGAGGGCAATGCGTTCTACAAACCAGCCTCCATCAGTACTGGTGCCCGAAGCACTATAATTGTCTTTTAAATAAGTTGATTTCTGTAATAGTATGCCGAATGATTCTGTTCCCTCTTTGATGAGCTGCTTCACCAGCAGAACATTTTTAAAATAATTGATGCTATCACCAAAGCCCCAATAGAAATAGATCAGCAGGCAATACAGAATGGTGCAGGCAATTTTAAAGGTAAATCCCTTCAGGAAATATTTCTGGTAAAGGATATCGTTGGGATGCCGCTTTTTTATATAAACCATGATGGCATACAGCACCACGAAATAAACGGGCACCAGTAGCAAATCAATCCAGCTTATATAATCTTTATACATATTGATTGTTCAAATCAGGCGTCAAGATACTAAAATAGCAGGTTTATATAACCATTTGACCGTTTGGCTATCACAGTTGAATTATTGAATCGATTGACTGATTTTTGCTTTCTTTGCATATCGTCATCCGGCGAATAATTTTTTAAGTGATAATATAACATGTCGTACAGTCAGCACATTCTTATTACAGGTGGGGCGGGTTTTATCGGTTCTCACCTCACGAGGTTGTTTGTAACCCGTTACCCGGAATACCAGATCGTTAACCTGGATAAACTGACTTATGCCGGTAACCTCGAAAACCTGAGGGACATCGAAAGCATGCCCAATTATGTTTTTGTAAAAGGAGATATTGCTGACCCGATATTATTACAACAGTTGTTTGATCAGTATAAATTCACCGCTGTATTGCATTGTGCGGCCGAAAGTCATGTCGACAGATCGATTACCGATCCGCTGGCCTTTGTGCGTACCAATGTGGTTGGAACGGTTTCTTTATTGCAGACTGCCAAAGAAAACTGGAAGGGCAATATGGAAGGAAAACTCTTCTATCATATTTCTACAGATGAAGTGTATGGCTCTCTCGGTTCAGAAGGAATGTTCACTGAAACAACGGCCTATGATCCGCGAAGTCCGTATTCAGCTTCCAAAGCTTCATCCGATCATTTCGTTCGTGCGTATCATCACACCTATCATCTACCGGTAAAAATTTCCAACTGTTCCAATAATTACGGACCGTTTCATTTTCCCGAAAAGCTGATCCCACTTGTGCATTCACAATATCATCAACAACAAACCTTTGCCCATTTACGGAAAAGGAGAAAACGTACGGGACTGGTTATTCGTAGAAGATCATGTAAGGGCCATTGATACCATTTTTCACAAAGGAGCAATCGGCGAAACTTATAATATCGGCGGGCACAATGAGTGGACGAATATTGCGCTGGTAAAAGAACTCTGCCGGCAGATGGATGAAAAGCTCGGAAGAGAAAAAGGCACCAGTGAAAAACTGATCACCTATGTACAGGACAGGGCAGGCCATGATTTACGCTATGCCATTGATGCAACAAAATTGCAGCGTGAACTTGGATGGGTGCCATCATTAAAATTTGAAGAAGGATTGTCGAAAACAATCGACTGGTACCTCAGCAACAGCGAATGGTTAAGTCATGTTACCAGTGGCGATTATCAGCAATATTATGAAGGCATGTACAGTCATAAATAATGAAGACTGTATTTTGCTCAATGAAAATTTATAACATCATATGAAAGGAATTATCCTTGCAGGCGGCTCCGGAACAAGATTGTATCCCATCACGATGGGGATCAGCAAACAACTGATGCCTATTTATGATAAACCGATGATCTATTATCCATTGAGCACGTTGATGCTGGCAGGTATAAAAGATATTTTAGTGATCACAACACCCGAAGACCAGGATCAGTTTAAAAGATTGATGGGAGATGGAAGTCAGTGGGGTTGTTCAATCAGTTATGAAAAACAGGAAAAGCCGAATGGGTTAGCGCAGGCATTTGTAATCGGAGAAAAATTTATAGGAACTGATAGTGTTGCATTGGTATTGGGCGATAATATTTTTTACGGAAGTGGCTTCAGCAAACAACTCCAGGCTGCTGCCAATCCCGATGGCGCAGTGATTTTTGCATATCCTGTTAGTGATCCGGAAAGATATGGTGTGGTCGACTTTGATGAAAATTTAACTGCCCGCAGCATCGAAGAAAAACCTGCTGTGCCTAAAAGCAACTATGCGGTACCGGGACTTTACTTCTATAATAACGAAGTAGTAAATATTGCTAAAAACATTGCGCCGAGCCCGAGGGGTGAATATGAAATTACCGATGTAAACAAAGTTTACCTCGAACGCAAACAATTGAAAGTAGTAGTACTTGATCGTGGATTTGCCTGGCTCGATACAGGAACTTTTGATTCCCTGAATGATGCCAGTGAATATGTGAGGGTGATTGAAAAAAGACAGGGTTTGAAAATCGGAAGCCCCGAAGAAATTGCCTGGAGAATGGGATTTATCAGCAAAGAACAATTGCAACAACTCGCCACATCACTTGAGAAAAGTGGTTATGGTCAATACCTGAAAATGATTTCCAAATAAACAATGGATTACTTCGCACATCCCACAGCCGTTATTGATGAAAATTGTTCTATCGGAGAAGGAACAAAAATCTGGCATTTCTCTCATATCATGACGGGAGCAGTGATTGGTAAAAACTGTAACCTGGGCCAGAATGTTGTGGTGGGAAGCAAAGTTGTGCTGGGTAACAATGTTCGGGTACAGAACAATGTTAGTGTATACGAAGGCGTTATCTGTGAAGACGATGTTTTCCTGGGCCCTGGTATGGTACTTACGAATGTAATCAATCCGAGAAGTGCTGTAAGTAGAAAACATGAATTCCGCCAAACACTGATCAGGAAAGGCGCCACCATCGGTGCCAATGCAACCATCGTGTGTGGAAATGAGATCGGGGAATATGCCTTTATCGGCGCCGGTGCAGTGGTAACCAAACCCGTAGCGCCTTATGCATTGATCATCGGTAACCCGGGACGTCAATCGGGATGGATGAGTGAATATGGTCATAAACTTGCAAGTTTGATGCACAGCAAAGAGCTGTTTGTCCGGAAAGTAATCAGGAATATATTCTTGAAAATGGCGCAGTAAAAAAAATCAAGTAAGTCTGTACTACCTTATATTGCTGTTTAATCTGTAAGCAAATACCACGAATGAACGGAATCATCCAGATAAATCCATACAACCAGGAATCTTTAGACAGATACAGGCAATGGTTTAAAAGACAGTTCCGGCAATTTTTTTCCGCTCATCAATGGCGCCTATCGGTTTACACCCCAGGAAAACTATACACAGAATTTCGGTTTCCAATGGAATAAGTTTGCAGAAACGCAGATCGATAAATCGAGCCAGATACAATTAAGTTATAAACGTTTTTTTGCACAGACTTCCTGGGATAAAGAAGATCTCACCGGGAAGAATATGCTGGAAGTTGGCTCGGGAGCCGGAAGATTTACCCAGATTGCACTGGATCATACCAAAGCCAATCTTTACAGTGTTGATTATTCCAATGCAGTTGAAGCCAATTATAAAAACAACGGACCCAATCAACGATTGAAACTCTACCAGGCAAGCGTATACGAACTTCCGTTTGCGCCAGGCACAGTTTGATAAAGTGTTTTGTTTCGGCGTGCTGCAACATACACCCGATGTGAAAAAATCAGTTATGAAACTGATTGAGATGACAAAGCCTGGCGGAGAACTGGTAGTTGATTTTTACCCGATCAGCGGCTGGTGGACAAAACTTCATGCCAAATACCTGCTCAGGCCATTCACCCGGAAGATGAGCCATGAAAGGCTTTTTAAACTGATTGATAAAAATGCCAACTGGCTGATCAGCCTTTATCGTTTTTTCTCCCGCATCGGTGTAGGAAAATTATTCAACCGCTTTCTTCCCATCTGTGATATTGATGGAACACTGCCGGCTAATCTCAGCAAAGAGAAATTAAGGGAAATGGTGGTACTCGATACATTCGATATGTTTAGTCCGGAGTATGATCAGCCGCAAAAAATCAGCACAGTTGTCAACTGGTTTAAACAATACGGGATGAAAGATGTCTGGGGCGGATTTATTTATGAAGGAAAATTCAGGGCGGCTGTCGTAAAAGGAAAAAAAGCATAATCGGATCTTAATTGTATAAATGCCTGTTAGCACACAAATAAAAAAACTGTACAACAATCCATCTGTAAAATCAGTGGGCATTTATACGTTTACGAATTTCTTTTCCAAAGCCGTTTCCTTTTTATTGCTGTTTGTATTTACCAATCCTGTTTATATTTCTCCTTCAGAAAACGGACTGCTGAGTCTTTTCAGCACCAGTCTCTTGTTACTGATGCCCTTTCTGTCGATGGGAATCATTCATTCTGTAAGCGCTGATTTTTATAAACTGGAAAAAGAAGCTTTCAGGAATTATTTCAGTACGAGTTTTGTTATTCCTGTTCTGGTATTGCTGATTTCTACTGCTGTGTTGTTTTTTTTCAGGCAGGAATTGTATGTTCAATATGGGTTTCCGGCCTTTTTCGTTTGGCTGATCCCGTTAGTTACTTTTCTGATTTTTTGCAATGAGCAATTGCTGAGCCTCTCGAGGAACAACAATGAGCCCATGGTTTACCTCAAGGCCAATATTGGCAAGACCTTACTGGAACTGGGATTGTCGTTCGTGCTGGTAGTTTATTTTTCTTACCGCTGGCAGGGAAGAGTAGCGGGCATATTGGTTGCCTACACTGTTTTGTTCTTTTATGCACTGTATTATTTTAAGAAGAATAATTTTCTTTTTGGAAAAATTAAGAAGCAGTACATATATGATGAGTTGATCTATGCCATTCCAATCATCAGTTTGCAGGCCGCTATTTTTTCTATGAGTGCCTCCGATAAGTTTTTTCTTTCTCATTTTACCAATGACAGCAATGAAACAGTTGGTATTTACAGCATTGCAGCCGTTTTTGCATCGGTGATCAATATTTTATCCATGGCATTGCTGCAATATTTTTTTCCAAAGATTTATTCCCTGCTTTCAAAAAATGAAGCAGGAAATTCAGTAGCCATCCGAAAGTATTTCCTGTATTACCTCGGCATTATGTTTGCCGGATTGCTGTTTACCATTCTGTTCACGCCATTGCTCTATCATTTCTTCATCGATGAGAAATACCATTCAGCACTGGAGTATAATTATCTTTTGTGTATCGGTTCGTTTCTATGGGGTATCAGTTATTTCTTCTATTCATTCCTGTTATACAATAAAGAGAAAAGGAAATTATTGATTCCTTTCAATTGGTTGCATTGCGGTGAGCCTTGGTTGCAATTACTTTTTTCATCCGATCAGGCAAGGCTTATGATGCGGCCTTAGCTGTTTGTATCAGCTATGCAGTTGTTTTTTTATTAAGTCTGGCTTTCACCAGCAGTTACTGGACGAAACTATATGCTAAACACTCTTCAAAATTGTCATGATAACCAGTTCAAGAAAAACCATTCTTCATGTAATTCAGAATTTCGGCCTTGGTGGTGCTGAAACAGCTGTTGTGGGCGTATTGAAAAATCTGAAAGAGTACAATAACATTGTCGTGACGCTGGATGGATTAAATCAGTTCGGCGATGAATTGAAATACGATAAATATTACAACCTCAACCTGAAATCATATTACCTTTTTCCGTTAGTAATTAATAAGCTCAGGAGAATAATTATTGAAAACAAAGTTGATATTGTTCATAGTCAGCTTTACTGGAGTACAATCCTGGCAAGGTTTGCCACGCCGAAAAATATTCCACTGGTTACTTCCATTCAATCATCTTTAACCGGAAGTGTGGAGTATAAAAAGAACTGGATATGCCGTTTGGAAAAATACAGTTATCACCGTCGACCTTCTGTAATCATCGGCGTTTCACAATATACCCTGGATGATTATTTCGACTTTCTTCAGCTGCCAAGATTTCAAACACATGTTTTGTACAATTTTGTTGACACCAGTGTTTTTCACGGAAGAAAAAATAACAGTGAGCCAAAAAAGCAGGATGGGTTCAGGCTCGTAACTGTTGGGAATTTAAAACCTCAGAAAAATCAGCAGTTTTTACTGGAGGCTTTTAAATTACTGAAAGGGAAATCCATCAGTCTGGATATTTATGGAGATGGCATCCTGCATAACAGCTTTCAACAGTATATCAATGATAACGGTATTAATGTTCGATTGATGGGTAAAACGAGAAACCTTCCCGACCTGATTCAGCAATATGATTTGTTTGTGATGTCGTCGCATTATGAAGGATTTTCACTTGCAGTGCTGGAAGGGATGGTGCAGGAGTTACCGATGTTGCTTTCTGATATTCCAACATTTACCGAGCAATGCAAGGAAACTGCAGAATATTTTCCACTCAATGACCCTGCTGCATTTGTAAACAAAGTATTGCAGTTGCAGGCAGATCCTGCCAGATTGAAAGAGATGGCCAGCACAGGCCGACAAAGGGTTCTCCAATATTATACGCTGGAACATCATCTTGCCGAATTGAGAAAAATCTATGCTGCAACCCTGGCTGCCAATGCCTGAAAGAGGTTTTGAGAATGCAGCGGTATATTTCAGTAATTTCGCAACGTTAAAAAAAGCACATGTGCGGTATCGCAGGATTTATAGATTTTAAAAATAGTTCATCTCCCGAATTGCTGAAGCAATGTACCGATGTATTGGCTCACCGTGGTCCGGATGGAGGTGGATATGAGTTTTTTCAGCATGATCAATTGCCAGGTTGGGCTGGGGCACCGCCGTTTGTCGATCATCGATCTCAGCAATGCAGCTTCACAACCGATGTGGTATAAACATTTTGCCATCATATTCAATGGTGAAATGTATAATTATGCTGAAGTGAAAGTGGAACTTGAAAAAGCGGGTCATACTTTCATCACACATTCAGATACCGAAGTTGTTTTGCATGCCTGGGAAGAATGGGGTGCAGAAATGATTCATCGTTTCATCGGGATGTTCGCTTTTATCATTTACGATTCCAATACCAAAGAACTTTTTTGTTTCAGGGATCGTGCCGGTGTAAAACCATTTTATTATTACTGGCAGGATGGACTTTTCCTCTTTGCTTCCGAATTGAAAAGTTTTCATCAGCATCCGGCATTTAAAAAAGAGATCAATCCGCAGGCAGTTCATCAGTTTCTGCAGTATGGATACATTCTGGCGCCGCTTTCTATTTTTAAGCATACACACAAATTGCAGCCAGGTCATTGGTTGCATTTCGATACCATAAAAGGGACATTCAGCATACATAAATATTGGGATGTGTATGATGCATACAACAAGCCCAAACTGGATATTAGCGAAGCAGAAGCCAAACAACAACTGGAGAAATTACTCATCTCTGCCTGCCAGTATCGCATGGTTGCTGATGTTCCCGTGGGTGTTTTTTTAAGTGGCGGATACGACAGTACCATTGTAACGGCATTGCTGCAAACGCATCAGCAGGAAAGATTGAAAACCTATACGATTGGTTTTTATGAAGAAGATCACAATGAAGCGGTGCATGCAAAAAAAGTTGCAGAACATCTCCGCACCGATCATACCGAATATTACTGTACTACAAAAGAAGCGCAGGAACTGATTCCCGGAATTCCTTTTTACTGTGATGAACCTTTCGGAGACTCCTCCATCATCCCAACTACACTGGTAAGTAAACTGGCCCGTAAAGAAGTGACCGTAGCATTGAGTGCCGATGCGGGTGATGAAACCTTTGCCGGATACAATAAGTATCCGCTGGCACTCGATTTTCACCGGAAGATGAATATTGTTTCCTTCCATGCTGAAAAGACCGGCGGGAAGAATGCTCAAATATGTACCCGATAGCCTGCTTATTAAAATGACCGGAAACAAAGCAGTGTCTATTAAAAAACAACGCTTTGCCCGTCTGTTGCAGGAACGGAAACTAACGGCACCGGTTATACTAGATCAGTTATTGTCGCAGGTTTATACCAATGAACAATTGGTGGAATTGCTTACGACACCAACCATCAAAGCAAATTCTTTCTTTGATTCTGAATCGATGCTCAATGAAAATCTGGGACATCTCGATAAATTGCTCGCAATTGATTATAAAACCTACATGCCCGATGATATCCTGGTAAAAGTAGACAGGGCCGGCATGAGTACTTCGCTTGAAGGAAGAGAACCTTTGCTGGATCACCGCATCATTGAGTTTGCGGCACAGTTACCCGAGAATCTTAAGATGAAAGGAGCCAGTAAGAAATACCTGTTGCGTGAAATTGTTCATGATTATGTTCCAAAAGAAATCATGGAAAGGCCAAAAATGGGATTCGGTGTGCCTGTTTTTGACTGGCTGCGTACCGATTTAAAGTATTATGCTGAGGAATATATGAGTGAAGCCGCTTTTGCCCGTCACGGTTTGTTCAAGCAGGAAGGCGTGAATCATATCATGCAGCAATTTTACAAAGGCGATAGAAATTACAATAGTTTATTCTGGTACCTGCTGATGTTCCAGATGTGGTACAAACAATGGATGGAGTAAAGAAAATGCTTCAATGAAATCAATTCTTTTCATTTCTTATGATGGTATGACAGATCCCCTCGGGCAAAGCCAGGTGATTCCTTACCTGGCCGGATTAACCCGCTATGGTTACCGGTTTACCATCCTGAGTTGTGATAAACCCGACGCATACACGAAGAAGAAAGAATATGTTCAGGGTTTGCTTAAAGATCTGCCCATTGAATGGGTGAGCATCCCTTATCATAAAAATCCACCGGTACTTTCATCCTGGTACGATTACAGGCAGTTAAAAAAGAAAGCAGCAGCATTACACCGCAAACAACCATTTGATATGGTGCATACAAGGCCCGGCGTTCCTACCCTGGTGGCTTTGTGGCTGAAGAAAAAATTCGATATTAAGTTCCTCAATGATGTCCGTGGTTTCTGGGCCGATGAAAGAGTAGACGGTGGCATGTGGAATACCCGGAATCCCTTATTCAACAGCATTTATCGTTTCTTCAAACAACATGAATATGAATGCCTGGAGAAAGCAGATGGCATCACCTGTTTAACCTATGCAGCCAGAGAAGAAATGCAGAACTGGAAAAACATCAGCAAACAACCACTGGATATTGAAGTAATTCCCTGCAGTGCCGACCTGGATTTATTCAATCCCGATAAGATCGATCCTGATTTAAAACAGCAATTCATTCAGCAACTTGGCATTAGCGCTTCGGATATGGTTTACAGTTACCTTGGTTCCATTGGTGGTTGGTATCTCACAGAAGAAATGATGCGTTTCTGTAAAAAACTGGCGGATAGAAATCCCGCTGCAAGGTTTCTGTTCATCTCTCCACACCGGCACGAACAGATCCGTGATGCGGCTTTACAACAGGGATTGGCCGAGAACAGGTTGATCACCATCAATGCGGCCCGGCATGAAGTCCCGGTGCTATTATCGCTCAGCCGTTTTTCCATCTTTTTCATCAAGCCATGCTATTCAAAAATATCTTCATCGCCTACCAAGCACGGAGAGATCATGGCCATGGGTATCCCGGTGATCACCAACAGTGGAGTAGGAGATGTAAAACGCATTTCAGCTGAATACAATGGTGGTTATGTAGTAGATGATTTTACAGATGCAAGTTTTGATGCTGTGATCAATCAATTGCAGGAAGGAAAGACCTTCAGTGCTGCAACCATCCGGGAGGGAGCGAAAGCCTATTATGATCTTCAGACAGCTGTTGAAAAGTATGCAGCTGTATATCGTAAAATTTTTAATAACTGATTATTTAATAATATTGCTGAATGGCATATCGATTTTTAATTATCGGAGCTGGATTTTCAGGTGCTGTACTGGCCAATAAGCTGATCAAGGGGCTTGATTGCAGCATTGAAATATGGGACGAAAGAAACCATATCGGTGGCAATTGCCATACCGAAAGAGATGCCGATACAGGCATCATGGTTCACCAGTATGGTCCGCATATCTTCAATACCGATAAAAAAGAGATATGGGATTATGTAAACAGTTTTGTTGAATTCAGGCCCTATGTGCACCGTGTTAAAGCGATGAGTGGCGGCAGCGTTTATCCGTTACCGGTAAACCTGTCTACCATCAACCAGTTTTTTAACCGAACCTTCACTCCCGCAGAAGCCAGGGAACAATTGGAAAGCGTAGCAGATAAGTCAATAACCGATCCACAGAATTTCGAAGAACAGGCTTTGCGGTTTATCGGTAAAGATTTGTACAAGGCTTTCTTCTACGGATACACGAAAAAGCAATGGGGCTGTGAACCTACAGAATTGCCCGCTTCTATTCTGAAAAGAATTCCGGTGAGGTTTAATTACGACGACAATTATCACAACAACCTGTATACGGGTATTCCTGTTGAAGGATATACCGCGGTGATGCAGAAGATGATCGATCATCCTGCCATTAAAGTTTCCCTTGGAAAGAAATTTATTCCGGGTGAAAGCAATAATCATTTCGATCATATATTTTATACCGGTCCGATTGATGCTTATTTCAACTATCAGCATGGCCGACTCGGTTACCGCACAGTAACTTTTGAGCAACATTGTGCCGAAGGAGATTACCAGGGATTAGCACAGATGAATTATTGCGATGAGGAAGTGCCATATACCAGGATTGTAGAACACAAATATTTTACGCCCTGGGAGCAACACGATAAAACAATCTATGTGAAGGAATTCAGCAAGGAAACAACGGAAGATGATATTCCTTACTATCCTAAACGGCTAAGCGCAGATAAGCAGATGCTTCAATCTTACAGGGAAGCAGCCACTTCATTGAAGGGCGTTTCATTTCTGGGTCGACTGGCCACCTACCGCTACATGGATATGCACCATGTGATCGGGGAAGCAATGGACTTTGCCGGAAGATATATCACTGCACTCAAAGAAAATACTTCGATACCCGTTTTCCCCAACGAGGAGCAATTTTAAGTACAAATACGTGTTTTTTTGAGTAAAAATGCCCTAAAAACACTCGAAATCCGCCATTTTATACATTTTACATTATTGTAATGCAATAAGCCGCTTTCACTTACGTTATTGGTTTACCTGATAATCCTTTTAAAACCAAAACGTACCCCTTATGGAGAAAGTGATAGCTGTGGTTGTATCCTATAACCGTCAGGCACTTTTAGCGGAATGCATCGATGCATTGAGAAATCAATCCCGCAAACCAGATGCTATATTAGTGGTGAACAATGGAAGCACCGATAATACAGCAGTATGGCTCGACGCCCAGCCTGATATTTATCATATTACACAAAACAATGTGGGTTCTGCCGGCGGATTCAATACCGGAATAAACTGGGCTTATAAGAACGGTTATTCCTGGATCTGGTGTATGGACGATGACGGCTATCCGAAGCAGGATGCGCTCGAGATGTTGTTAAAGAATGAAGGCTTCGAAAGATCATTGCTCAATTGTGCAGTGATCAATAAGGAAGACAAAAAAAGTTTCGTTTGGAACACGAACAATTATAAAACGATTGACGAAGTGAAAGAATCAGTGATCGAAGGCATTGGTCATCCATTTAACGGAACCATGATTCATCGTTCGATTGTTGCCAAAGTTGGTACACCCAAGCCAAGCCTGTTCCTTTGGGGCGATGAAACAGAATACTATTACCGCATTACCCGCAGATATAAAATCCCGGTTAAAACAGTAGCCAGCAGTATACATTATCATCCGGCTTCTGCTTATACATACAAACAAGACTGGGATTATAAAAATTCCTGGAAGATGTATTTCTATGTAAGGAACCGTTTTCACATCCTGCAGTCGAAATGCTCTACAAAAGCAATGGCGGTAATCAGCTATCTGGTTTTCCTGGTAGCATTTGCAGGCATTGTACTCGTATTTCAGAAATCAGATAAACTCAGGAAACTTAGTTTCATTGCCTGGCCGATGACCGATGCATTCAGAAATAATTTTTCTGCAACGCCACCGGTTATCCTGCAGAAACTCAATGAAAAATATTCAAAATCTTATTCTGAATTGTGGTTGACACCTGTGAAGAATTTCTTTTACTCACTGTTTGTGCCATCCATACCGGATACCTCTAAAACAGCAACTGCTTAATATCTTTATTACCCTAAACAGCAACCGGCCCGGCAATTTTGTCGGGCTTATTTTTTAGTTTGTTATTGAAGTATAAAATGAAATATAAAGAGATTACATAAAAAGGTAAACCGGGAATTTTATAGCGTACCAGTGAACCAAAGTTGAGTGTGGTTGCGCCTACAAACAAAGAAAAGATGACCGAGAATAAAAAGCAATACAATACGATCGGCTTTTTAATTATGGTGACCATGAAATTTTTCAACCCGACTTTAAAAAGCGTGAATAGTGTAAACAGCATCATGGCCAGACTTTCCAGCGACGACAATAAAGTGGAAGGCTTTTTCACTTCCCAGATAAATGGCCGGAATAAAGTTGCTACCACTGCTGCAGGAGCCATTTTCAACAAACTATTGGCTGTGCCATCGAATTCAACACCCAAAGAAAAATTTGAACTGGCATAGCTCGACTGGTTCTCATAACTCTGCTGATAATTTTTGATACTTTGTGTAACACCCTTGCTTGCATAATCGCCCAACGCATCTTTCATACTTCCCGTTATCCTGATAAATCCCAATACACTACCCAACAGAAACATACTCACGAGCATAATTTTAGCAAATCTATTTTTGATTAACGTTACGTTTTTCAGCATCAGGAATAAAATGAAAAACGGCAGGTAGGATACCAGAATATAAATTTTAAGGATACTCAGCAAATAAGCAAAAAGGAAAAAGATGGTACCATATAACAATTTGCTTTTTTTCGTATAAAATATACTGTGCAATGAATAAGTCATCCAGCCGATTGCGCCCGTACACAAAGGATCTTTTAATATTCCTGAACTCCAGAATACAAAGGTTGGCAGGTAGAGTATCGCGATGGCAAATTGTTTGTGCAAGTGCGGATATTGCTCATAAAAGAAACGATACAGCCGCCAAACACCAGTATAAGATATCATCGAGAAGCATAAATTGATCGCCAGGAATTTTCCGAATGTAAAGAACGACAATACAGCCACAATACGGGTTACGAGAAAATTGCTGTCTTCCCGGAAATAACCCAGGTTATAAATATCTGCCAGCAATGCCTGGTCAAAATCTTCCGCTTTAATAAACAACAGGTTGATATTGGAAGGATCTTTTAAAATCAGCTTGTAAATATTATAACCTTCCGGATGATACAATGCCGATGAATCCCCTGCAGATACATAAAGAATAAACAGACTGTAGGCCAGTGAACTGAAAACTTTAATCCAGAAACCATTCCGGTGATATTTTTTCAACAGCGGATCCTTATACCTTTTTCTGCGCCACGCAAAAATGATATAGAAGATAAAAACATAAATTAAGAAAATGATGTAGTCAAAAAAATTCATCAGAATATTGATGTTGATGTACCGGCAACAGGCGCAGTGTAACAAATTTATCTTAAATAATCATTCTGCATTCAACAATATGAACTTATTTTGCCCCATCAAACCATTCATGCATTATGTGCGGTATTGCAGGTTCTGTCAATTTTAAACTTTCATACGACACCATCAACCGTGTCATGCATCATCGCGGGCCCGATGAACAGAATGGTTTTGCAGCTGATAATATCGACTTCTATCATCTTCGTTTGTCGATACTCGATATAGGCGGTGGCAAACAACCCATGACACTCCGCAATCGTTACACCATCATCTTTAACGGAGAAATTTACAATCATGCAGCCATCAGGCAACAGTTTTCATTAACAGGTCAAACCAATTCAGATACAGAAACGCTTTTGTTGCTGTATGAAAAAATGGGTCCCGATTTTTTGCAGTACCTGGATGGAATGTTTGTGTTCGCTATTTATGACAACGTAGAGAAGACCATTTTCCTGGCACGCGACAGAGCAGGAAAGAAACCTTTATATATTTATAACGACGATCAGAAAATTGTTTTTGCCAGCGAACTCAACTGCCTGAAAAGTCAGCTACCACTACAAATCGCTCCCGAAAATTTTTATCATTACCTCCGCATCGGTGTTTTCTACCGGGAACTCACACCCTATAAAAATGTAAAAGAGTTGCCGGGCGGCACTTATGCTATGATCAGTTGCAATACTGGTAAAATAGACATCAAACGCTGGTGGGATATACATCCGTTTTATCGGCAAGATCAAAAAGACAGTCTGGAGGAAGCACTGCACAAAACCGATACATTTTTACAACAAGCGGTTAAACGCAGAATAGAATCCAGTGATCTGGAAGTAGGTTGCTTTCTGAGTGGTGGCATCGATAGTGGTCTGGTAACGGCAATGGCCAGCAGCATTTCTCCCAAGCTGAAAACATTCACCGTTTCTTTCAATGGAGAATACGATGAAGCGCCATTGGCAAAACTGGTAGCCGATAAATACAACACGGATCATACTGAAATCAGAATATCATTTGATCATCTTGTAAATGATGTGGAGAGGATTCTCTGCAATTACGGTGAACCTTATTTCGACAGTTCGGCCATCCCATCTTATTATGTGAGTGAAGCAGCCCGCAAACATGTAACGGTAATCCTTAACGGCGATGGAGCCGATGAGCTCTTTGGCGGATATCGCCGCTATGTTCCTTTTGCACGCTACGATTTTTTCAAGCAGAATTTTATAGTACATGCCGGAGCTAAGATGCTGAAAGCGGTTCTGCCTCTTTCACAGGATAAGAAATCGAAGTACAATTATATTGTTCGATTGGCATCCTTCGCAGCGAAATCAGACCTGGAAACATATTTATCTGCCGGTCTCGATATCATCGAAGATTATGAACAGCATATCTTAACTCCCGGTTACGATTACCTGCAGGAAATGCGTCATGATTTTAAAAAGATAACTTCAGCACCTTTAACAGGTCTGAAGAAAATCATGAATATGGATTTCGATACCAATTTATTCAGCGATCTGCTGGTGAAAATGGACATCGCAACGATGGCGCATTCACTCGAAGGAAGAAGTCCATTCTTGTGCAAAGAATTACTGGAATATACACCGGGCCTTCCCGATCAGTTTAAGATCAATGGAAGTCAGACCAAATACCTGCTGCGTACCCTCGCTAAAAAATACCTGCCCGAAACCCTCATCAATCAACCCAAACGAGGTTTTGAAATTCCATTAAAGAATTGGGTAGATCATCAACTGCATGATATGATCCGCGATTATATCATTGCACCGAACGCCTATAACCGAAACCTTGTTGATCCGGCATTTACCTTAAAACTCCTGGAGAATAAAACAAATGTTCCTGCAGAGAAAAGAGCGAAAATACTCTGGACTTTATTTTGCCTTGAAGTGTGGTACCGTAAAGTTTATCTTGCATAATCCTGTATGAAGAAGAACATCGCCATCATCGAAAACAATATCATCGCAACCAATACGATCCGGCGAAAACTCACCAGTGCACTGATGGAACAAGGGTATAATGTGGTGGTTTTAACTACGGGCAAGGAAGCAGAAATTGCCTTAGCAAGGGAGAGAGGATTTAATATCATTGATGTAAAAAGCAGCAACAGCAATCCGCTCGACATTCTTAAATACATCCGCAATATCCGTCGGGCATTGAAATCTTTCAAACCGGATGTATGCCTCACTTTTACCATACGACCTGCGATCTGGGGCAATATGGTTACTTCAGGATTAAACATTCCAACCATTACAAACATCACCGGTGTTGGACCGTTGTTCGAAAGCAAAAGCATTGTTTACCGGGCGGCAAGAACACTCTATAAATTTGTGTTGCGTAAAACGAAGAAGATCTTTTTTCAGAACACGGATGACAGGGATTTGTTTTTGAACCATCGGTTTATAAAAGAAGAGGTAGCTGGTATGGTTCCGGGTTCAGGGATCGATCATGAATTTTTCAGACCGATGAAGCCGGAGCATCAACCGGATCATTTCGTTTTTCTGTTTATCAGCAGATTGGTGAAAGACAAGGGTGTATTGGAATATGTAGAAGCTGCCAGGATCATCCGTGCCGAATTTCCGGATGTTGAATGCCGTATGCTGGGACCGTTATGGGAACAGAACCTGCAATCAAATATTATTACAAAAAACGATATCAGTAATTGGGTGAAAGAAGGTGCCATCAATTATTTGGGCGAAGCCATTGATGTTCGGCCCTTTATTGCCGAAGCTGATTCGGTAGTGTTACCTTCCTACCGGGAAGGCACCAGCAATGTTTTACTGGAAGCTTCCAGCATGGAAAAACCTTGTATAACCTGCGATACAACTGGCTGCAGGGAAATTGTAAGCGACGGCAGTACTGGTTTTCTATGTAAAGTAGCCGATGCAAAAGACCTTGCCCTTCAGATGAAAAAAATGATTCAGCTAACAGCTGCAGATAGGGAACGGATGGGAAAGATGGCCAGGCAGAAAGTGATCAGGGAATTCGACAAACAGATTGTAATCGATGCATACCTGAAGGCGATCAGAAAGGTAACAGACTGATTCAAAAGCAATTCTCCATTATTAGGGTACAAATATTAAATTTGCCGGGAATCGGATAAAGCCGTAAATCAGAAAACAAGCACCATGATTATTATAGGATATTCGGGTCATGCTTATGTAGCCATTGGTATTCTTTCGGCTGCCGGCAAAAAAGTAAAGGGATATTGCGATTTCGATGAAAAAGCTTACAATCCCTTTAATCTCGAGTATCTTGGAAAGGAAACAGAAGAGAAGGGAATGGAGATGATCAGGCATCAGGATTTTTTTATTGGCATTGGCGATAACGGCATCCGGAAAAAAGTGTTCGGTATTTTTGAACAGATACAACGGTATCCAGTAAACGCAGTTCATCCATCAGCTGTGATCAGTGGTTATGCCAATATCGATCCTTATGGAGTGATGATATCAGCAGGAGTGTGTATCAATCCGCTGGCAAATATTGGTAAAGGCGCAATTTGTAATACAGGTTGCATCATAGAACATGAGTGTGAAATAGGTAACTTCGCACATGTTGGTCCGGGTGCTGTGCTTTGTGGAAATGTAACAATTGGTGAAGGAAGCTTTATTGGCGCAGCAGCAGTTGTTCGGCAGGGAATCAAAATCGGAAAGAATGCCATGATCGGTGCGGGTGCTGTAGTGGTTAAGAATGTAGGGGATGGTGAAACCGTTGCGGGAAACCCATCCAGGCTTCTGATAAAATAAATAAGAAAAGTAAATTAATTCTATACTTATGAAGGTATTGGTAACAGGCGGTGCAGGATACATTGGATCTGTATTGGTAAGACAGTTATTAAGCAAAGGCTACCAGGTAAGGGCATACGATAGTTTAAAATTTGGCGGTGATGCTTTGTATGATGTGATGCTCAACCCGAATTTTGAATTCATGATGGGTGATATCAGGGATGAACAGAAAGTAAATGAAGCACTGCAAGGCATAGACGCTATTGCACATCTTGCTGCAATTGTTGGCGACCCTGCCTGCAAAAAATACAGCGATGAAGCCAAAGAAACGAACTGGCTGGGAAGTGTGGCGCTTTTTGAAGCAGCAGAAAAAGCAGGCGTAAAAAGATTTGTGTTTGCCAGCACCTGCAGCAATTATGGTAAAATGCCCGATCCCGATTCATTTGTAACAGAAACTTCAGAACTCAGGCCGGTATCATTGTATGCCGAACTCAAAGTGCAGTTTGAAAAATACCTGCTCGAAGAAAGAAAAGATTCCAATATCTGCAGTACAGCACTCCGCTTCAGTACCGTGTATGGCTTTTCTCCCAGGATCCGCTTCGATCTTACCGTAAATGAATTCACCCGCAATGCAACCATTCATGGCGAACAGGAAATATGGGGAGCACAGTTCTGGCGTCCTTATTGCCATGTAGACGATCTGGCCAGATCGGTTGTATTGGTACTCGAATGCCCGGAAGATAAAGTGCGTGCCAATGTGTTCAATGTTGGTACAACAGAAGAAAATTACAACAAGGGAATGATCATTGAAGAGGTTTGCAAAGTAGTGCCCAATGTTCAGGTAAATTATGTGGAGATGAATGAAGATCCCCGTGATTACCGGGTAAACTTCGATAAAATCAAAAATGAACTTGGCTATACAATTACCAAAAGAGTTCCGGATGGCGTTAAAGAAATATATACTTTACTCAAAACCGGTATCGTAACCGACTCTTTTGCTCAGAAGTTCAGGAATATCTAAATGTTACAACTACTTAGAATCATATTTCCTCTGCTTTGGCAGGGGATTTTTTTTTGACCGGCTTTTCTTTATAAAATCTTTATACAGGCAACAGTTAGTTTGATATTTTACTTACAAAAGCCCGCCTACCTTTGTGTCTTCATTGTTACATGGCAATTTTTATATTCAATAGGGTTAGTAAAACAAAGCAATACCTGTTCAGCATGATGGCTGTTCTGGTAACGCTGGTCACCTGCTATGCATTTGCAGATTTACTGCCATACAGATTGGTGGCATTTATTTTATTGCTGGTCGTTTCCCTCATTGCCGTTTTATTCGACATACTGCCGGTTTTACTGGCCGCATTGATCAGTGCAGTGGCCTGGAACTTTTTTTTCATCCCTCCGAAATTCACATTGCATATTGCTGATATCGAAGACAGGATTTTATTCTTTGTTTATTTTCTCATTGCACTGGTGAATGCAGTACTCACCTATAAAATTAAAAAAGCAGAAAAGGAATTGAATGCCCGTGAAGAAAAAGCAAATGCAGTAAAACTATACAACACTTTACTCAACTCTCTTTCTCATGAATTGCGTACGCCCATCGCAACCATCATCGGGGCAACCGATAACCTGCAGAATTATGCAGCAAAATTAAGTGCTACAGACAGGTTTGAGCTGGTGCATGAAATATCCAAAGCATCGCTTCGGCTCAATCAACAGGTGGAGAATTTATTGAATGCGTCCCGACTTGAATCTGGAATACTAAAGCTGAAGAAAGATTGGTGCGATGTGGAAGAGCTTTTGCATGATGTTGTAAATCGTTTAGACGACCAACGTGGATCCAGGCATATCAGTGTTCAGGTTCACCCGCAGATGCCACTCTTTAAAATTGACAAAGGAATGATTGAACAGGTGGTCAATAACATTGTTTACAATGCCATTTTATATTCAGCTCCACACAGCTCGATAACCATAAGCGCTGTTTGTTATACAGATGTTTTGCAATTGACATTTGAAGATGAAGGGCCAGGTTTTCCTCCGGATGAAATCAATAAAGTGTTTGATAAATTTTATCGGCTCAATCATTCCAGACCTGGAGGAACAGGACTTGGGTTATCCATTGTAAAAGGTTTCATTGAAGCACACCATGGTATTGTTAAACTGGAGAACAGGGCAGAAGGTGGAGCTCGGTTTGTTGTACAGATTCCTGGTGAAACATCTTATTTAAATCAGTTGAAAAATGAATAGCGCCGTTATACTGGTCATAGATGATGAATTACCTATTCAGAAATTGCTGCAGATAACGCTGGAAAGCAATGACTACAAGGTTTTGCTGGCCGGAACTGCCAAAGAAGGACTGATCATGGCTGCAAGCCGGCCACCAGCACTCATCATTCTTGATCTTGGATTACCCGATCAGGACGGGCAGGAAGTGCTTCGCCAGCTAAGAGAATGGTATACAGGTCCGGTGATAATATTATCGGTGCAGAACGCTGAGGAAGACATTATAAAGGCACTCGACAATGGCGCCAATGATTACCTGGTGAAACCATTCAGAACCGGAGAGCTACTGGCGAGAATACGTTCGTCTATCCGTGCTGTTAGTATGGATGCAAAAAATGCAGAACTGAATTTTAATCAGTTGAATATAAACCTCGCAGCCAGAACAGTAAAAGTTAATGATACTTTCATAAAACTAACTTCAACCGAATACGATCTGCTGGCATTACTGGCTAGAAATGAAGGAAAGGTTTTAACACACCAATATCTGCTGAAAGAAATCTGGGGTCCGGGCTTTATCAATCAATCGCAATACCTCAGGGTTTTTGTAGCTCAGCTCAGAAAAAAAATTGAATCAGATCCTAATCGTCCACAATATATCCAAACTGAATCGGGTGTAGGTTATCGTTTTACCGCAAGCTGATTTTCATTTAACATATCAATTTCTGAACATGATTTCGAATTCAAAAAATTTGAACAGGGTGAGTATTGCCTCATTGCTGGTAGCCCTCGGTATCATTTACGGTGACATCGGAACAAGTCCTTTGTATGTACTGAAAGCCATCGTTGGCGAAAAGCAGATCAGTGAAACACTGGTGTATGGTGGCGTTTCCTGTATTTTCTGGACACTCGTTTTTCAAACAACCATCAAATATATCTGGCTCACACTCCGGGCCGATAACCAGGGTGAAGGAGGCATTTTTTCATTGTATGCACTGGTAAGGCGTTATGGAAAAAAACTCGTGATACCAACGATATTAGGCGCCACCACTTTGCTGGCAGATGGTATCATAACACCTCCGATTTCTGTAGCATCGGCCATTGAAGGATTGAATGCGGTAAACGGTCTTGAACACATCATCGTTCCGGGAAACAACCTTACCGTAGGAATTGTGATGCTGATTTTATCGGTCCTTTTTTTCTTCCAGCGATATGGTACAGATATCATCGGTAAAACATTCGGACCAGTTATGCTGATCTGGTTTACGATGTTGTTGGTAATCGGACTTAGTCAGTTGCTGCATTATCCGGATGTATTGAAGGCTTTTAATCCGAAGTATGGTTATGCCTTACTAACGGAGTACCCTAAAGGCTTCTGGCTCCTGGGTGCTGTATTTCTTTGTACTACTGGTGCAGAAGCTTTATATAGCGATTTGGGTCATTGTGGAATCCGTAACATTCGTATTACCTGGGTATTTGTAAAAATCAGTCTGGTGCTGAATTATGCCGGACAAGCAGCATGGCTGATGCATTCAGGCATTACAGAACTCAATGGCACCAATCCTTTTTTTGAAATGATGCCCCACTGGTTCCTGCTTCCGGGTATAATCATTGCTACGGCAGCTACCATTATTGCTTCGCAGGCGCTGATCAGTGGTTCGTATACGCTGATCAGTGAGGCCATGAGCCTGAACTTCTGGCCAAGGGTAACATTGCGTCAGCCTTCTGATATAAAAGGACAGATTTATATTCCCAGTGTTAACAGTATCCTCTGGGTTGGTTGTCTTTTAATGATCCTCTATTTCAGGAACTCCTCACATATGGAAGCGGCTTATGGTTTTTCCATTACCATCACCATGATGATGACAACGATTCTGCTGGGCTATTTTCTGTTGTATAAACTCAAGTGGAAAACTGTTTACGTAATACTGATCATGCTGGTATTCGTTTCTATAGAAACATCTTTTTTCATCGCCAATGTGGCAAAGATCAAAGAACGCTGGATGTTCCTGTTTTTCGAACTGTTTATTTTCATGACGATGTATATCTGGTATTATGCCAGGAAAGTGAATAACCGGATGCTGAAGTTTGTAGACCTTGGGAAGTTCACTGCTAAGATTAAAGAACTCAGTCAGGATGATGACATTCCTAAATTTTCTACACACCTTATTTATCTCACCAAATCAAACAGCAGAAATCTCATTGAAGAAAAAATCATTCAATCGATTTTTTCCAAAAAGCCAAAACGGGCAGATGTATATTGGTTTTTACATATTCATCGTACCGAAGAACCCTATACACTTTCCTATGAAGTGTCTGAACTCATTGATGACACCGTTTTTAAAATAACCTTTAACGTTGGTTTCAGGATTCAACCTAAAACTGAAGTTTATTTTAAGAAAGTAGTTCAGGAACTGGTTTCCAACAAAGAACTCAATCTGCATATACGTCCCGATGGCAGTACAAAATACAACAGTGATCCCGATTTCAGGTTTGTAGTGATCAATAAATTCATCTCAGTAGAGAATGAGTTTTCATTGAAAGAAGGCGTGCTATTAAAAACATATTTCTTCCTTAAGTCATTGGCACAAAGTGATGGAAAAGCATTTGGTATTAATAAGAATGATGTGGTAACAGAAGATGTTCCACTGATCTATCAATCGGTAAAGCCCATTCAATTACAAAGAACAATAAAACATTCAATATGAAAAAAGGTCTCATCTTTTTACAACTGATTTTAGCGATGCAGTCACATGCACAGGATTCGGCCGCAATAAAATCCATCGAAGTTTCGAAGGCAGAACCATTTGCCTGGGCAGATTTCGGCTGGGTTCAGGGCAACAACAGACAGAAAGAACCATTGCTCGCTTCTAAGTATTTTACAGGAAGCATCACCATCGATGTAAATTATAACTACTCATTTAACCGGCCAATAGATCATACCAATTCGGGTTCTACAGCAACTTTTCGCAGCAATGAGTTTAATCTCTCCTATATAGAAGCAGGTGGAGAATTTTCTGAACCAAAGTCGGGAGCAAGGGCTAAACTCATGTTGCAGTTCGGGTCAAGAGCAACCGGTATACCCCGGAATGACAATACGCCATTGCGTGGGCAGTACGATCTGTACAATGCCCTTCGCTATGTTACTGAAGGATATGCGGGTATCCATCTCCGTAAGATGCATGGCATTAATATAGACCTGGGTATTTTCAAGTCCTATGTAGGGCTGAATTCTTATAACAATTTCGAGAACTGGAATTATCAGCCTTCTTTTACTTCTGATAATACGCCCTGGTTTTTTACGGGTGGAAGAATTCAGATGTTCCCCTCTGCTAAACTGAAAGTAGAGCTCTGGTTGGTGAATGGCTGGCAAACCTATGGAATGTTCAATGAGATGCCAGGTATTGGTTACCAGGTCATGTGGCGCCCCAATGCAAAAGCATCTTATGTTTCAAGTTCATATATCGGATGGGATACACCCAATGAAAAGAAACGGATGCGCTTTCATACTGATAATAGCGCAGTGATCAATTATTATCACCGACCAACAGCGAAAGGAATTTCCCGGGCAGCTTTTTCTGTTACCGGAGATCTTGGTTTTGAAAATGGAGGCGGCGTGAAAGGTTTTAATGGAAATGATGCTACTCCTTCACAGTATTTTTTAAGCGGAATGTTTTATAACCGGTTATGGTTCGGACAAAAAGAAAAACTGGCATTCACCATCGGTGGTGGATACATTAATAATCCAGGGCGGTACCTTGCTTTACTTCCGGCAGGCAACGCGGTACTTACACAGAATCCCGGAGATAAATTTGAAGGCTGGGATGCTTCAGCAGGAATTCAGTTTATGCCTAATCAACATTTAACTTTCGGAACTGAGTTTGTAACTAGGCATACCAATGTGCCTTATTTCTCCGGCAGAGGTGGCGTTACTTCACCCAATGGTTGGAATCCTCCCATCGGTAATCCTTCAGGTTATCAGGCAGATCTCGTGAAAGACGAAAACAGGTTGATTTTCTACAGCATATTCCGTTTTTAATTCATTTATGTTTGATAGTTGCTCTTTCGTTCTGTACCGCTGCATTTTTTTTTATAAGTTTGCGTTCACCTGTTGCAGGTAAACGGAAAATTTGAAATTATGCTCTTATTAAGCGGTCCCAATATGGGCGGAAATGTTTGGAAATATGTGAAAGATTGTCTGGATACAGGTTGGGTAAGCAGTGTGGGTGCTTATGTAGACCAGTTTGAAAAAATGAGTGCAGAATTCGCCGGAACAAAATATGCCGTGGCTACCAGCAGTGGTACCACAGCATTGCATATCTGTCTGGTGATGCTCGGTGTAAATGAGAATGATTATGTGATTGCACCCAATATAACGTTTATCGCTACCTGCAATTCTATCTGTTATACCGGAGCCCGCCCGATATTGATTGATACAGATGAGAACAGCTGGCAGATGGACCTTGATTTGCTGGAATCATTTCTCAACAATGAAACCGAACAACGCAATGGCGTTTGTTATCATAAGAAAGACGGGAAACGCATTCCGGTGCTGATGCCGGTACATGTATTGGGGAATATCTGCGATATGGACAGGCTGATGCAAATCGCAGCCAAACACAACCTCACCGTTGTTGAAGACAGTACTGAAGCACTCGGTAGTTATTATAAAGGAAAGCATGCCGGAAGTTTCGGGCTCATGGGGACCTTCAGTTACAATGGCAATAAAATCATTACAACCGGTGGTGGTGGTATGATTGTTACCGATGATGAAGCACTGGCCAAAAAAGCCAAACACCTCACTACTCAAGCGAAGAGTGATCCTTTTGAATACATACATGATGAGATTGGTTACAATTACAGGCTCGTTAATGTTGCCGCTGCAATGGGTGTGGCACAAATGGAGCAGTTGCCCGATTTTATCATCCGGAAAAAGGAAATCATTGCACTCTACAAAAACCAACTGGAAGGCGTAGGCGATATTTCATTTCAGCAGGTAAGCGAAAACGTTAACCCGAACTGGTGGATGCCGACCATTAAAACCAGTCGACAGAGAGATGTACTTAAAATACTGAACGATCATAAAATGCAGAGCAGGCCTTTCTGGGTTCCGATGAACCAGCTGCGGATGTTCACCAACGATATTTATTATCAGCAGAACGACCGCTCCGATTTTGTTTACAAACATTGCCTGAGCATTCCCTGCAGTACTTATATAACGGATGAAGATATCATGGCGGTATGCGCCAAAATCAAGGAAGTGTTTTAAAGCATTGAACCGTTCATCAGCAGGGATTCCTTATCTTGCAGCCATACCCGATTTGCTTACGAAGCTGCAATGCTATGTATAGATTTATCAAGCGCCTTACCGACATACTGATCGCCTGCATTGCCCTTGTTTTGCTTTCTCCTTTGCTGATTCCCGTTATATTGATCTTATTACTTACCGGTGAACACGAAGTTTTTTACCTGCAGAAAAGAATCGGTTACCTCAACAAGCCTTTTTACATCTGGAAGTTTGCTACCATGGTGAAGAACAGTCCGAATATCGGCACCGGCGAAATTACCCTGCGCAATGATCCCCGGGTAACACCCATGGGTAAATGGTTGCGCATGACCAAGATCAATGAACTTCCCCAGATCATCAATGTATTGAAAGGAGAGATGAGCATAGTAGGCCCCAGGCCACTTGATGGAAGTGAGCTTTAATCTCTACAGTGATGAGGTTAGAAAAGTCATTTATCAGTCCAAACCCGGCATCACCGGCATCGGATCACTGATATTCAGGGATGAAGAAAAAATACTTTCAGATGCAGCTGATCCGAGAAAGGCTTATGAATCTATTTATCCTTACAAAGCCGCCCTGGAAATCTGGTACCGCCAGCATGCCTCCTTTTATACAGATACGATGATCATCTTTCTCACAGGATGGTCTGTTTTATTCCCCTCCAATAAACTTGTTCAAAAAGTTTTTACAGATCTTCCACAAAGACCCTCCGGTTTATAATTATTTTGTTTTATTTTTAATGGCACAGTATTAAACAAATACCTTTTTGGTGTGTTACAGTATTATTAATTTTATCGCATGAATTCCTTCACCATCAAAGACCTGGAAAATATTTCCGGCATCAAGGCACACACACTCAGGATCTGGGAACAGCGGTACCATTTTCTCAAGCCCAGCCGTACGTTTACCAATATCCGGTATTACAGCAATGATGAGCTGAAAACGATTCTCAATATTGCCCTGCTGAATAAGTATGGATACAAGATCTCCCATATCGACAAAATGGGAACAGATGAGATCAAGGACAAAATTCTCTCCCTGAACCAGGCACAGGCCCAGCAGGAAAGGATTGTGAACGAGATGATCCAGCACATGGTCGACATGGACATGGATGCTTTTGAAGTTACCCTGAGTAACTATATCATGGCCAGGGGCATAGAAAGAGCGATTACGCAAATCATCTTCAGTTTCATGGAACGAATTGGTATTCTGTGGCTTACGAATCATATAAACCCGGCCCAGGAGCACCTGGTTACCAATATTATCCGCCAGAAACTGATCGTAGGCATCGAATCTGTGTCTACCTCTCTCAGGCTGAACAAAACCCTGATATTATTCCTGCCGGAAGCCGAATACCATGAATTAGGACTTTTATTCATGTATTATATGCTGAAAAGCAGGGGCGCAAATGTGATTTACCTCGGAAGCAATGTGCCTATTGCAGATGTGGCCTATGTAGCCAATCTGAAGAAGCCCGATTACCTGTATTCACATATTACAACACCCGGACAAAACTTCAATTTCGACCGGTTTATCCAGAATATTGCCAAGAATTTCCCGAAAGTTCCATGCATTATATCCGGACAATTAACCCAATCCTATGAAAAGAAAATCCATCCACCGGTGACGTTCAAAAAGACTTTCCCGGAAGTAATGGAGTTCATTTCCAGTTTGTCTAATTAATTTAACTAAATATTAAACAAAAAATTTTTTGCCCTTACTTTTTTTGTTTAGTTTTATACTATAAATCTTTAAACAGAATATTATGGCAGCGTTAGACTTTGATCAGGTGTTGGTTCAGCATGCAGATTTCCTGAAACCATTTGCGTTTACCCTTACCCGCGATAATGAATCTGCCCGTGATCTTACGCAGGAAACCCTGTACAGGGCCCTCGCCAATAAGGAAAAGTATCATGTTGGTACTAACGTGAAAGCATGGATGTACACCATCATGCGCAATATATTCATCAACAACTATCGCCGTAAATCGAGGCAGCAGACCATTTTTGATCATACTGCCAATGATTTCCTGCTCGATTATAATCAATCAGCCGTTGCTAACAAGGCAGAATCCAACCTGTCGATGAAAGAAATCCAGGCGGCCATTCAGAACCTGCCCGATATTTTCAGAAACCCCTTCATGATGTATTATGAAGGATATAAATACAATGAAATATCTGAATACCTCCAGGAACCATTGGGTACTATTAAAAGCAGAATCCACTTTGCACGGAAATTGCTCAAGGAAGAATTAACGAGGTATTAAATTCATTTCTGCTCCATCGGGTTATTAATAGTATTTTACAGTAGTGAAAAAAGTAGTGGTCATAGGTAGTGGCTTTGCAGGCATGTCTGCAGCATCTTTCATGGCAAAGGCCGGATGGGATGTTACCATTCTTGAAAAACAATCTATGCCCGGAGGAAGAGGCAGAAAGTTTGAAGAGCAAGGTTTTGTTTTTGATATGGGACCAAGCTGGTACTGGATGCCCGATGTTTTCGAACGTTACTTTAACTGCTTCGGGAAAAAGGTAGCCGATTATTACGAACTGAAAAGACTCGATCCCTCTTATCGTGTTTATTATGCCGATGGTCCGGTTGATATTCCGGCAGATTATTCCCAACTGCAACGCCTGTTCGAAGAAATTGAACCAGGCAGTTCTCTCCGACTCGATGCATTTCTCAAAGAAGCCGCATATAAGTATGAAGTTGGTATCAATAAACTGGTACACAAACCGGGAAGAAATCTTACAGAGTTCCTGGATATAGATCTTGCCAAAGGGTTGCTTCGGCTGGATGTATTCACTTCCATGAAAAAACATGTAAGTAAATATTTTACACATCCCAAACTGATCCAGCTGATTGAATTTCCCGTACTTTTTCTCGGCGCTTTACCTGCCGATATTCCTGCATTGTACAGCCTGATGAATTATGCCGATATCAAACTGGGAACATGGTATCCGCAGGGCGGTATGTACAATATTGCCGATGCAATGTTTCAGCTGGCAACAGAGCTGGGCGTTAAATTCAGGTTCAATTGTGATGTAAAGGAAATACTGATCGAAAAAAGCAGTGCTAAAAGTGTGAGAGCAACCGATGAACAAGGCAATACTGTTATAATGGAAGCCGATGTTGTAATCGGTGGCGCCGATTATCATTTTATTGAATCATCCTTATTGCCGGCTATCCTGTAGAACTTATACCGAGCATTACTGGAACAAAAGAGTAATGGCCCCTTCCTGTTTATTATATTACATCGGGTTGAACAAAAGATTAACAGGTATAACACATCATTCTCTATTCTTTGATGTAGATTTCGATCAGCATGGAAAAGAAATTTATGATGAACCCCAATGGCCAAAGGAACCTTTGTTTTATGTAAGTGCTCCTTCGGTAACCGATCATACCGTTGCTCCCGGAGGGATGTGAGAACCTGTTTTTCCTGATTCCGGTGGCAACAGGACTCTCAGGCGATTCTGAGGAACTAAGACAACATTATTTTGAGAAAATTGTTAAACGATATGAGCAGCAAACCGGGCAGAACATTTCGGGCTCGATTGTTTTTCAACGTTCT
Organism: Ferruginibacter sp.; assembly: GCA_037045295.1. Taxonomy (GTDB): domain Bacteria; phylum Bacteroidota; class Bacteroidia; order Chitinophagales; family Chitinophagaceae; genus Ferruginibacter. The sequence continues at coordinate 942,372 of JBAOHS010000005.1, read as the reverse complement.
TATTCTGTGTCGGATTTCATAAGTGATTACAATGCTTTTAAAGGCAATGCTTACGGACTGGCCAATACGCTGATGCAGACAGCGATATTAAAACCTGCATTGAAAAGTGGCAAAGTGAACAATCTATATTACACGGGGCAGCTTACAGTTCCCGGTCCGGGTGTACCACCTTCACTCATCAGCGGTGAAGTAGTATCGAAGGAAATATTAAAAGCGTTTAAGTAAAACAGTTAGTTATGATGCAGCTATTTCACGATGTGAGCAGCGAATGCAGCAGGATTACCACAGAGCGTTACAGCACTTCATTCAGCAGTGCGATCAGGTTGCTTCACCGCGACCTCAGAACACCTGTATATCATATCTATGGCTTCGTGCGTTTTGCAGATGAAATTGTTGATACTTTTCATGATTACAATAAAGAGAAATTACTGGAAGAATTTAAAGCTGAAACATATACTGCTTTCGAAAGAGGCATCAGCCTAAATCCAATTCTGAACAGTTTCCAGGCTGTCGTAAATAAATACAATATCGACCGGGAACTGGTGGATGCTTTCTTCAGAAGTATGGAATCGGACCTGAGCAAGTACCGGTACGACGATCAGGGATACCAGGATTATATTTATGGAAGTGCAGAAGTGGTTGGTTTGATGTGTCTTTATGTTTTTTGTGAAGGCGATCAGCAAATGTATGATCAACTTAAACCTTATGCACAGGCATTGGGTGCTGCTTTCCAGAAAGTGAATTTTTTGCGTGATGTAAAAGCCGATAGTGAAAATCTGCAGCGTGTGTATTTTCCGGGAGTGGATTTTAAAAACTTTACACCGGATGTAAAAAGCAGAATTGAAGCAGATATAGACAAAGATTTTCAAATGGCTTACCAGGGAATTTTAAAACTTCCCATCAAAGCCCGTTTCGGCGTTTATGTAGCTTACAAATATTATCTTTCTCTTTTCAGCAAAATCAAAAAATCACGTCCTGCTGTTTTACTCGAAGACAGGATCAGGATTCCCAATTATTCAAAAGCCTTTATTCTCATGAGGGCCGGACTGAGAAGTCAGCTGAATATTTTATAATTGAATAAACAAGCAAGTTTTGCAGGAAGTTATACTCGTTAACGGGCAGGATGAACAAACCGGTGTGATGGAAAAAATGGAAGCCCATCAGAAAGGACTGCTGCACCGTGCTTTCAGTATTTTTATTTTCAACAACCGGGGCGAAATGCTATTGCAGCAAAGAGCTTCCTCAAAATACCATAGTCCCGACTTATGGACCAATGCCTGTTGCAGTCATCCTCAACCAGGGGAAACGACCGAACTGGCAGCCTTTCGCCGGCTCAGAGAAGAACTGGGTTTTGAAACAAAACTTTTCGAAATTTTCAGTTTCACATACCGTGCAGTTTTTGAGAATGGATTAACTGAACATGAATTTGATCATGTATTGATCGGCACTTACAATGGCCAGGTATTTCCCAATGCAGAAGAAGTAAAGGATTATTGCTTTATGAAGCCCGAAAAAATAAAGGAAAGTCTTTCTTCTCATCCCCACAAATACACCGAATGGTTTAAAATTGCTTTTCCTAAACTGGAAGAGTATCTTGCAGTGGAAGATATCAACACGTAAATCATGAATGCTCCCCATGCAATTGTTATTGGAAGTGGAATCGCAGGATTAGCGGTAGCTACCAGACTCTCTGTGCAGGGCTACCGGGTAACCGTATACGAAGCAAATGATTATCCTGGAGGAAAACTCTCCGCTTTCAGTGATGGCGGCTATCATTTCGATGCCGGACCTTCATTGTTTACACAACCTGAAAATGTTGAAGACCTTTTCAAAATGGCAGGTGAACCGATTGAAGCGTATTTCAGTTATGAACCCGTAGATATTGCCTGCAATTATTTTTTTGAGAACGGGAAAAGGGTAAAAGCATATACCGATAAATCGGCATTCGCCGGTGAACTCGCAGAACAACTGGGAGAAACAGCAACGGCTGTTCCGGAATACCTCGATCGTGCTGAAAAATTATACAACTCAACGGGTACAGTTTTTCTGAATCATTCTTTGCACCGCAAGAGCACCTGGTTGCATCCCCGTATTCTCAAAGCATTGAAAACAGTGCGTTTGCCATACCTCACGGGTACACTCGATCAATACAACCGGAGCAGGTTCCGTTCGCCGGAAGCAGTACAGCTCTTTAACAGGTACGCAACCTATAATGGCAGCAATCCTTTTAAAGCACCCGGAATGCTGAGCCTGATTCCGCACCTTGAACAAAACACCGGCACTTTCTATCCAAGAGGTGGAATGATTTCCATCACCAATGCCCTATACAAACTTGCTTTGAAAAAAGGTGTGACCTTTCATTTCGGAACAAGGGTCGAAAGAATCATTCACCATGAAACATCGGTTAAAGGAGTTGTAGTAAACGGTAAGAACCAGGATGCCGATATTGTTGTAAGCAATGCAGATATTTATTTTACCTACAAGCATCTGCTGAAACACGAGCCCAAGGCACGCAAGGTACTCAAGCAGGAACGCAGCAGCAGTGCGTTGATTTTTTACTGGGGAATCAATCGTTCTTTTCCGGCGCTTGGTTTGCACAATATATTGTTCAGTAAAAATTATAAAGAAGAATTCGATCATTTGTTTAATCGTAAAACATTGTACAATGATCCAACGATATATATCAATATAACTTCTAAGCATGAACCGGCTCATGCACCTTCAGGAGCAGAGAATTGGTTTGTGATGGTGAATGCACCGGCGAATTACGGACAATCATGGGATGAGATCGCCATCAAAGCAAGAGCATATGTTATAGAAAAAATCAACCGCATCCTGAATACAGATATTGAACAGGCCATTGCAGTAGAACACAAACTCGACCCTGTGCTGATCGAAGAACGTACAGGAAGTTTTATGGGGTCTTTGTATGGTACCAGTTCAAATTCAAAACTGGCCGCTTTTTTAAGACCGGCCAATGATACTTCGTATATCCGTGGCCTTTACTTTTGCGGCGGAACAGTACATCCCGGCGGTGGTATTCCGCTTTGCCTGAAAAGTGCACAGATCGCAGCAGATCTGATCCACACCGACAACCGTACTAAAAAGCATTAATATTTCAACCATCAATCAGCAGCTGAACCATAGCAATAAAAAATTAATGATTGCCACCATCACTGCGGTGTTTTTTCACCTCGTGGGTTTAGTAGGCATCCTGTTTTTCAACAGAGATTTTTTTGTGAATACTACTTCATTGAATTTATTGCTCATGCTGGGATTGCTTTTTTATACGCAGGAGCGTGTAAATATTTCTTTCATTATTTTTTTCATCGTTTGTTTTATCACCGGCATGCTGGTAGAATATATCGGTACATCCACAGGGTATCTTTTTGGTGATTATGCATACGGAACAGTCCTGGGCATTTCAGTGAAAAATGTTCCCCTGATTATTGGCGTAAACTGGTTCATTGTGATGTACTGCTGTGGCAATGCGATGCATATACTGCTTAACAGGCTGATCAACAGAATTGATGAAACAACCGAAAAACCAAGACAATCGCTGCAAACCATCGCATTGGTAACCGATGCTGCCACACTGGCCGTGGTATTCGATTGGTTGATGGAACCTGTCGCTGTGAACCTTGGGTACTGGAAATGGGGTGGAACCGGCGAAATACCACTGTTTAACTACGCAAGCTGGTTCATGGTGAGCATGGTATTGCTCTATCCTGTTCAGGAAACTCGATTTCGTGAAGGGAAACAAATTCGCTGTAAATTTGTTATTGATACAGGCAATGTTTTTTTTGCTTTTAAGAACTTTTCTATGAACGCGATTTTATTTGCAGGGATAGTGCTGGGCACATTTTTTCTGATGGAAGCCATCACCTGGTTAACCCATCGGTTCGTGATGCATGGATTTCTCTGGTACCTGCATGAAGATCATCACCAGCCCAGGCCTGGATTCTTTGAAAAGAACGACGCCTTCTTCCTGATATTTGCCATACCCAGCTGGCTCTGCATTATGCTGGGTCTCCAGAATGGCGTTTACTGGGTAGCTGCCATCGGATTCGGAATTGCCATGTATGGACTCGCTTATTTCCTGGTGCATGATGTGATCATTCACCAGCGGTTCAAATGGTTTACAAGAAGCAATAACACTTATGTTCGTACCATTCGCTGGGCACATAAAATGCACCACAAACATATGGGAAAAGAACACGGAGAAAGTTTCGGGATGTTATTTGTTGCCCGGAAATACTGGCAGAAAGTAAAAGAAGATAAAAAAAGAAACAACCAATAGATTCGTATAACTGCAAACGTATAAACGAATATTTTTATTCCCGAAAATCTTCTCCCTTATTATTGAATCAGCAGTTTACATATTTTCTCATCCTGGGAGCATCGCTTGCGGGCCCGCTGTTGCTTAGTTTCGACAAAAAAGTTGCTTTTTATAAATCCTGGAAATTTCTTTTTCCGGCAATGATCCTTCCGGCATTGTTTTATATCATCTGGGATTGCTGGTTTACTTCAAAGGGAGTCTGGTCATTTAATCCCGATAGAATCGTACAATCATACCTGTACAATCTTCCCATAGAAGAAGTGCTGTTCTTTTTTATTGTTCCATATTGCTGTGTGTTTATTTATGAATGCATCCGCTGTTACTTTCCCGGAATGAAAGATGTCAAATGGGCCGCTTCATTTTTCAAACTACTGGGCTTTTCTTTTCTGATAGCCGCTGTTTTTGTTTTTGGAAAGGATTATACTTTTTATACCTTGCTTTTCAATGGGATTTTTATATTCCTTTTTTTTCTGTTCAGAAAACAGTTTCCATTCTTTCATATCACCCGTTTCCTGATTTCTTACCTGATCATATTGATTCCATTCCTGGTGGTGAATGGCTTTCTTACTGCCATCCCGGTGGTTTTATACAATGATGCTGAAAACCTGGCAGTACGCATTCATACCATTCCTGTGGAAGATGTATTCTATGGTATGCTGCTGATCATGATGAATATTGCCGGTTTTGAATGGCTCCGCAACCGTTCGGTAAAGATTGCTTAAAAAAATAATGCCGTCCACTTTCATGAACGGCATTTATCGAAACCAAAACCAAACTATCTATTTTTTTCTTTCTTTCGGAATACCATTCCAGACTCTTTTTCCCTGAAGCCTTCTGCCTAAATACATAATGCCTACAAAGATGAAGAAGAAAGGACCTGTGAAGATGGCGAGCAATGCGATGTATTTGGTTCCGTAGAATCTGTACATCGGTCTTCTCAGTCTTTCTGAAATGATGTACATACTCGGTACCATCACCAGTGTGAGGAAGAACGCAAAGAGCAAACCAAAAATGATGGTCCAGCTCAGCGGTCCCCAGAATACCACACTGTCGCCTCCGAAGAATATATGTGGATTCAATTCCTGGAACAAACTCACGAAGTTGATATTGAAACCAACAGCAAGGGGTAGTAGCCCGAGCATAGTGGCAACTGCCGTAAGCATAACCGGGATGATACGGATCTTACCTGCCTGTATGGCAGCCTCACGGGTACGCATACCTCTTCCACGCAGTTCATCGGTAAATTCAATCAGCAGGATACCATTCTTGATTACAATACCTGCCAGACCAATAATACCTACACCCAGCATGATACTGGCTATCGTCATACCGGTAAAGGCATAACCCAGCAACACACCAATCACTGAGAAGAATATTTCTGTAAGTACAATCACCGGTTTACTCAGTGAGTTGAATTGTAATACAAGGATGAGGAAGATGAGCCCCAGTGCTATCGCCAGCGCCATTCCAAGGAAGGCATTGGTTTCTGCTTCCTGTTCGCCCTGACCGGTTTGTTTGATAACCACATCAGAAGGAATCCTTGTTTTTGATTTGAAGTCGGCAATCTTAGCTGCCAGCTCTTCATTTACTTTTGCGGTCATAGAAGGATCCAGCACATTGGATTGTAACTGAATCGTGCGCTTCACATTTTTACGGGCAATCGCTCCCGAAGTATTGGTGTAATCCACAGAAGCAACGGCACTAACCGGAACCGATTTGATGCGCATGGTGTTCATATCCATGAACGTTATCCGCATATTCATCAGGTCGGAAATATTGTTGCGCAACAGTTCATTGTAACGCACCTGTATCTTATATTCATCTTCACCGTCTTTCAGCTTGCTCACTTCTTTACCGAATACAGCCGTACGGATTTCCATTCCGATCTGGCCTGTACTCAATCCTTCCATCATCGCTTTTTCACGGTCGATAACGATGGTGATTTCCGGACTATTCAAATCAACATCCATCTTCAGGTTTTCTACACCGTATACCTGGTTGGTATCAAGATAGTTTGATAACTGTGTGGCAACTTTTGAAATTTCTTCAAACTTATCACCCACAATTTCTATGTTAACCGGAGGATCGGTTGGAGGACCGCCATCTTCCTGCGCCACTTCAATACTGGCACCCGGGATACCGTTCATTTTTGTTCTGATCTCATCGAGATATGGACGGGTTGCTTTGCCATGCCGTTTTTCAAATTCAACAAAAGATACCTGAATACGACCGAGGTTCGGTTGCACGCTCCTGTTATTGTCTCTCGGGTTATTGGCACTATTGGCAACATTCGCAATGATACTTTCCACAATGCTACCTTCTGTACCTGGTTTTTCTTTTTCCAGAACTTTATAAACCCTGTTCTCCAGTACATGCAATACGCTGTCTGTTTTCTTCACATCCGTACCCGGCGGCATTTTGAGGTATACATAAATAAAATTCGGATCACCACTCGGGAAGAATACTGCTTTGTTTCCTCTTGCGAGCAACAGCATCACAGAAATCGGGAACAGCAGGAATAAAGATACCAATGCCCATACCGGCCTTTTGCCATGCAAGTATCCAGCGCAGCATTTTTTCATAACGGTTCATGAGTCCGGGTAATACTCTTTCCTGGAATACATGAATGATACCGCGGAATACATAACGATTCAATACGGCAAGAATCATCATGAACAACAGGAAGTTGGCAAATCCGTGCGAACCGAATACATGCAGAATCAATGCTGTTAAGATGGAAGCCCAGAACCACCATTTTCTAAATATTTCTTTTTTCGGTGATTCATATTGACTGTGCCTTCGGGTTTCATAAAACTAACGGCGAATACCGGGTTGAATATGAATGCCACGATCAGTGATGCTGCCAGTGTAAGGATCAGCATCGTAGGCAGGTATATCATGAACTTACCGATGATGCCTTTCCAGAATAACAACGGGAAGAAAGGAGCAAGGGTAGTGGCTGTACCTGCAAGCACCGGAATGAATACTTCGCCGGCTGCTTCTTTCGCACTTCTTACGATCGGGATTTTTCCGTTGTTATAAATACGGTGTGTATTTTCAATTACCACAATGGCATCATCCACAATAATACCCAGTCCGAATAAAAGTGCAAACAGTACAATGAAGTTGAGCGTTACCGGTGTGCCGATGATTGAATCAGCCAATGGTAAAAACAGGAAGGCAACGAATACGCTCAACGGTACACTCAGTGCCACGAAGAACGCATTGGTAACACCCATAAAGAACATGAGCACGATCAATACCAGTACGAATCCGATGATGATGGTATTTACGAGGTCGTTGAATGATGTGGCAGTTGCTTTACTCTGATCACCAGTGATTACAACTTTCAGGTCTTTGGGCAGTTCTTCATTCTCCTGCATTTTTGAAACGATGTCTTTGATCTTTCCTGCTGCAGTGATGAGGTTTTCTCCGGCACGTTTTACAATGTTCAGCGTAACTACATTTTTTCCATCGAGCCTGGCATAACTTTCTTTATCCTTGATGGTATCTTTCAGTTGTGCAATATCTCTGAGGTAAACGGTTGCACCTTGTGCACTTGATTTAACTACAATATTCTGCAGGTCGAGTGCACTGGTAAACTGTCCTCTTACTTTGAGGGTTCTTTTCATATCGCCCACTTCAATCAAACCACCGGTAATATCATTGTTCTCATAGGCGATGGCATTTTCAATATCCCTGAAACTGATCCTGGCAGCCTGCATTTTATAAGGATCAACATTCACCTGGATTTCTCTTTCGGGTGCACCAACAATTTCTGCACGGGATATTTCAGACAGTTCTTCAAATTTATCCTGCATCTTATCGGCATATTCTTTCAGTTTAACACCATCATAATCGCCACTCACGTTTACAAACATGATGGGCATTTCACTGAAAGCAAATTCCTGTGCATTGGGCAGCGATGTGAGATCATTGGGCAGATCTGTTTGTGCTTTATCGATCGCATCCTTCACTTTTGTTTTCGCAACATCCGTTTTTACATCGGTATCAAATTCAACGATGATCAAACTGTAGTCTGTTTGCGAAATACTGTTGATTTTTTTAACCTTGGCGCCGCTGATACCCTTGAGTTGTTTTTCAATGGGCCTGGTAACCAGGTTTTCTATATCCTTGGGTGAATTACCTACATACACCGTGGTGATACTGATGGTGGGTACCACGATATCGGGGAACTGCTCCTTGGGCATTGTATTGAATTTATACAATCCGAATGCAGAGATCAGTATGGCGATGATATAGACGGCCGTGCGGTTGTCGACCGACCAGCTGGTGGGTTTGAATTCTTTAAATTTTTCCTTTACTCCTTCAATAAAATTCATAACAATTGTTTTGTAGTCATCGTATGGGTATTGGCTGTTAAAGCTGAAAACGGATCAACTGTAAGCCTTTACCTTTTCGTTTATTCCTATCAGTTAGCAATTACGGTACTTACCAGCTGACCTTCATACAGGTTCTGATATCCTTCAGTGATCAGTTGTTCACCTGCAGATAATCCTGTTTTCACTTCCACAATCTCGCCGTATACTTCACCGATATTGATAATCTTCTTACGGGCAACTGCTTTACCGTTGCTCAGTTTTTCCATTACATATACATACTTATTCTTCTCATCACTCTGGATGGTGTTCACCGGTATTACAACGGCTTTGTCGGCAGTATAATCGAGCAACTTCATCACAACAGATTGATCAGGTTTCAGCATGCCATCACTCGGGATTTTAGCTTCCGCATAAAAGCCACGTTGTGTTGGGTCAATCGACTGACTGAGCAAGGAAACCGAAGTATTGATGGTTTTATTGAGATCAGGAATACTAACGATTACTGGTGTACCACGGCGGATGCGTGAAATATAATTCTCCGGTATATTAGCCACCGCTTTGAGGCTGCTGGTGTTTACAATTTTAATCTGGCCCATGCCTGAAAAGGTTTCACCCACTCTTACATTTACCACATCTGCAATGCCACTTACATCACTGTATACATTGGCAGTGTTGAGTTGTTCTACAGAAACTTTCACCCCTTCATTGGCAGATTGCAACTGGTCTTCCAGGCTTTGTACATTGGTGCGGGCAGTGATGAGCTGTACTTCGGTACCAATGCCTTTTTCCCAGAGATTCTTCTGACGTTCGTAGATATTCTTTGCATAGCCGAGCTGTGTTTTGATGCCTTCCAGTTGCTGGCGGGTAGCCGTTACCTGTTGACGCATGATGGCATCATCGAGGCGGAGCAGGAGTTGTCCTTTTTTCACAGGCTGTCCTTCTTTTACAAAAATGGCTTTTACTTGTCCGCCCATACCACGTGGAGTGATATAAGAAATATTTTCTGCGTCTACTCTTCCGCGTAAGTCGATATAGTGTTTGAAATCCTGCACCTGTAACCGGAGCAATATTCACCAGTTTAATCTTAGCATCTTTCGCTGCATTGCTGTCGATCTTCAGGAGTTCTTCCTGCAACTTGCGGATTTCAGCTTCGGTTTTGTTTTTTTCGTTTTTTAAGTTTTTCCAGTTCTGCTTTGGTGTCATTAATTGCCGCATTGCCTTCTTTTTTCTGGCCACCGCAGGAAGCGAGCACAAGGGCAATGGCAGCGATGGCAGTTATTTGTGTAATCTTTTTCATCTTATTATAGTTGGTTCTTGATTGTTATAATTTTCCGGTTGCTTTCAGGTAATCGATTTTGGCTATGATGGCATCATACAATGCACCATAATAATTGTTCTGCGAAACTTTCAACTCTGTTTGTGCAGTATAGATTTCCTGGTTACTGCCGAGTCCCTGTTCGTATTTGAGTTTGGTGGTATTGTAAACCTGTTCTGCCAGCAGCATATTTTTTTTCTGGTTGTCTACCGTGAGTATGGCAGATGTCATATTGGTATTTGCCTGGAAGATCTCATTGTCGATCGAATTCTTCAGTTGTTCAATATTGTTGTTGGTTTTTTCGAGTTCCAGTTTTGCTTTTGTAATCCTGGATCTTTTGGCAAAGCCTTCAAAAATCGGAACAGATACTTTTAAACCGATGATGGAAGTACTGAACCAACGGCCATCACCAAAGAAATCGAATTTTGTACGCTGTGCATTTTTGCTGTAGCTGCCGAATGCTGCAATGGTTGGGAGCTGACTGAGTTTATATCTTTTTACATTGTACTGGTTGAGTTTGCGGCCCAGTTCCAGCAGCTGGTACTCCTTCCTGTTAGCATAATTAAAACTGGTATCGAGAATATTCTCTTTCAGTTTATCATCGCTCAGCGTATCGGTTAAAACCAGGGTTTCTGTCTGTGGCATGTTCAGCAGAAATTTCAAACCGGCATTGCCTATATTCAGCTGGTTTTCGATTTTTGTTTTTTCGGTGATGAGGTTATTCAGCTGAACATTTACTTTGTCTACATCCAGTTTTTCAGCAAAACCATTTTTGAAAATTTCCCTGGTATCGTTGAGTAGTTTTTCAAAGCGTTCAATATTGGCTTCAATAGATCCCAGTTGTTTTTTACCCACTACCAGTTGGTAATAGATTTTATGAACATTCACTTTGATCATTTCTTTGGTAACATCGGCCTGCCTTTCTGCAAATTGCATGGCGGTGTTCCTGGCCTGCAGACCAATGAAAACCTGTCCGTCGAACAGCAACTGGCTTACATCAATACCACCGGTTGCATTGTATTTTGTTCCGAACTGAATAGGAATAAATGTTCCCGCCGGGCCACCCGTAAATTCAGCCGGTATAAGGCTTACCGGAATCTGCAGGTAATCATTCAGGGTAAAAGAAGCGCCTACCTGCGGAAAGGCTGCAGAGGTAATTTCCCGGTTGGTCTGTTTCTGAATTTTAATATCCGTCAGTGCATTGCGTACCTGAACAGAATGCTGCATGGCATAATCTACTGCCTGTTGTACCGAAAACTGGTTGGTTTTCTTTTCCTGTCCGAAAGCAGCGCCTGTGGCCAGTAGCAGTAAAAGTGGTAACGTGATTTTTGTCATTTTTTTAATTCGTTGCATCTTCCAAATGTTTTTTAATTCTTTCCTGTTGGTATTTTATGGCTAGTTTATATCCTTTCTGTGTTACGAGTCCGAAGAGGAAATGCAGGGTAAGTTCTTCCTGAATTTCAGCCATATCAGACTTTACTTTTGTATGAAACTCCGGGTTAAAAGGCAATACAATGCTTTCTACACGGAAACGGGACAATACATCGATCTTCAGATCAGGGCGGTACAATTCTTCTTTGATGCCCGTATGAAGATTTGTTTTGATGACATTGTAGAGGTAATTGTTTTTGTGCTCGAGGAATTTGCCAAAAGCTTTCGGATAATACTTCTGCATATCAAAAAGCAAAGAAGGGTTCATCGCCCTGAACATCTGTGTTACCAGGTCCATGGCCAGGAAAATTTCATGAATGGCATTTTCGGCCCGGCTCCTGTCGCAATCACAAATCAACTGGTTCTGGTTAATCTCCTTGCTTACCACTTCATCTACCAATTGGTCTTTATCGGTAAAATACTGGTAAATGGTTTTTTTGCTCATCCCCATGCTATTGGCAATATCATCCATGCTTACGCTTCTGAGCCCGTATTGCATGAACAGAACATGTGCCTGCTGCCTGATTCTGGTGCTATTGTCTATTTCTGTCATAATCGGGTGCAAAACTATGGAAACTTTTTACGTTACGAAAGTTTCCATCACAAATATTTACCATTCATAACAATTAATTCACTTACACCTGTAAGCCGGAACCCTGTTAAAGGCGGGAGGCATTGGCAGCATTGGGTTAACTTTGCTTAAAAAAGATCATATGGTCAAATCATTTCAATATACCAAGCTGCTGCAGTATTTCTTCCAGGGGCTACTCATCCTGGCTCCCGTGGCCATTACTTTCTATGCTTTTTACTGGGTTGTATCGGGCATCGACGGGCTGATCCCGATTTTCACCTTTACCGATGACAAAGGAGTGGTACATGTACAGAATTACGGGGTAGGCTTTGTGGCGATCATCCTGCTGATCATTGTGATCGGCTATTTCAGCTCTTTCTTCATTACCAGCAGAATCGTAAGTTTTACCGATAAAGTGATGCAGAAGATGCCCGGCATCAAGCATATTTACAGTACCACCCGTGATTTTTTCGAAGCTTTTACAGGTGATAAAAAGAAGTTTACCCACAATGTACTGGCCAATGTAGACGACAATGATGTTTGGCGGGTAGGGTTTATCACGGCAGAAGATATGGGAGAATACGGACTCAAAGATTATGTAGCGGTGTATATCCCCATGGCCTATTCCGTTGCAGGCAATGTATATATCATACCCAAGTCAAGGATCAGGGATATTACCCATATCAGCAGCGCCCAAACGATGAAGTTCGCAGTGAGTGGCGGGGTTACACATATCGATGAGAATGATAAAAAAGATGAAATAGCCAGTTAAAGTAGGTTTTATAAACTTAAGCTGAACAGGTTTTCATTTTATAAACAGGAGGTAATCACGCAGGGCTGTTCACCGATTTATCTTATCTTACTGTAATAATTTCCGGTATGAGCAAATTATTGAAAAGGTTGCTGCTGTCGTTTCTCCTGATGGGTATTTATACTCCTTCTTTCTGCTGGGGATTCTATGCACACCAACGCATCAACTATTTTGCTGTATTCCTGCTGCCGCCGGAAATGATGGTATTGTACAAACCCAATATCAGCTTCCTGGCAGAACATGCTGTTGATCCCGATAAAAGGCGCTATGCCGTTCCGGATGAGGGTCCCAGGCATTATATCGACATTGATAAATACGGCGCATATCCGTATACGTCACTCCCCAGGAAATGGAAAGATGCAGTGGCCAAATTCGGCGAAGATTCAGTAAAAGCCCATGGCATTGTTCCCTGGCATGTACAAACCATGCTGCAAAGACTCACTGATGCTTTCCGGGAGAAAAATTTCAGCCGCATCATGAAAAACAGTGCCGAGATCGGGCATTATATTTCTGATGCGCATGTACCCTTGCATGCCAGCAGTAACCACAATGGTCAGCTTACCAACCAGAAAGGCATCCATGGTTTCTGGGAAAGCCGTGTTCCCGAATTGCTGGCAGAAAAGCAATTCGATTTTTTCATCGGCAAAGCAGCTTATATCGAAAATCCGGGTGATTTTATCTGGGCCCGGGTACTCGAAAGTGCCAAAGCAGCGGATAGTGTGCTGCTCTTTGAAAGGCAACTCACCGAACAGTTTCCCGGCGACCAGAAATATGCTTTTGAAGAAAGGAATGGGAATGTGATCCGGCAATATTCATCAGCCTTCACCATTGCTTTCAATAATAAACTGGATGGAATGGTAGAAAGAAGGATGCGGCAGTCGATTTTCGCCATTGCCTCCTTCTGGTATACGGCCTGGGTAAATGCCGGTCAGCCCGACCTGAAAAGCCTTACCAAACAGGCATTTTCTGAAAAAGACCTCAAGGAATTTGAGGAACTGAACAACTCCTGGAAGTCGGGCGGAAAAATGATCGGCAGGGAAGAATAACCCTTTTTTCCCGGGGCTGCTCCCTTTTAAATTTCTTACATTTGCCACTTAATTTTTGAGATGCAGCAAATGCAGGAACTTTTCAGCGTGAAACCTACTACCATACATAATTTCAATGCAGGGCCTTCGATACTTCCCAGGGAAGTTTTTGAACAATCGGCCGCAGCCGTTCTGAACTATAATGATTCAGGTTTATCGATCCTGGAAATGGGTCACCGCACACCCGAGTTTACTGCCATTATGGAAGAAGCCCGGGGCCTGGTAAAAGAACTCATGAACCTCGATGACAACCACCAGGTTTTGTTTTTACACGGTGGCGCCTCCACGCAGTTTATGCAGGTGCCGATGAACCTCATCGATCCGAAAGATACCGCTGCCTATGCCGATACCGGTGTATGGAGTTCGAAAGCGATAAAGGAAGCCAAACTGTTCGGTAAGGTGGAAGTGGTTTGTTCTTCCAAAGAAAAGAACTACAGTTATATACCCAATGATTTTGCTGTACCCAATGATGCAAAATATTTTCATATCACTACCAACAATACCATTTATGGTACGCAATGGCAATCCATTCCGAGAACCAGCAATGTAATGATAGCCGATATGAGCAGCGATATCCTGAGCCGTCAACTCGATTTCAATGCATTCGACCTGATCTATGCCGGTGCACAGAAAAACATGGGTCCGGCCGGTGTCAATCTCGTGGTGGTAAACCAGCAGATACTGGGGAAAGTGAAACATCCGATCCCTACCATCATGGATTACCGCAATCATATTGCCGAAGGAAGTATGCTCAATACACCACCGGTTTTTGCCGTGTATGTGTGTTTATTAACCTTGCGTTGGCTTAAATCAATCGGCGGTGTGGCAGCGATTGAAAAAATCAACAACGAAAAAGCCGCCATGCTCTACCATGAAATCGACAACAACGAACTTTTTGTTACTTCCGTTGCTAAAGCCGACAGGAGTAAAATGAATGTTTGTTTCAACATGAAAGATCCGGCGATGGAAAAGCCTTTCCTGGAGTACGCTAAAGAAAATGGCATCATCGGCATTAAAGGTCACCGGCTTTCCGGTGGTTTCAGGGCTTCTTTATACAATGCACTTCCGTTGAGTAGCGTCAAAGTTCTTACAGAAGTAATGCAGTCGTTTAAAAACCTGGCCCTGTAACAAATATTATTGAATCATAAAAAATTAAGCTTGCGGGCTAAAGTTTATTTTTGCCGGCAAAGGATTATAAAACAGCAGCATGGTTACGATTTCTCCATTTAAAGCACTTCGCCCCGAACCTCAGTTTGCACGCCAGGTAGCATCCAGGCCTTACGATGTGCTGAACAGCAAAGAAGCCAAGGTTGAGGCGCAGGGAAACCCGTCTACTTTTTTGCATATCACAAAAAGTGAAATCGACCTTCCCGAAACCACTGATATCCATTCACAGAAAGTATACGATAAAGCCAAGGAAAACCTCCAGGCTTTTATGAGCAGAAATATTTTATTCAGGGAAAGCAAACCCTGTTATTATATCTACAGGCTGGTGATGAATGGCAAGAGCCAGACCGGCCTTGTTTGCGGAAGTTCTGTGGATGATTATGAAAATGATCTGATCAAAAAACACGAATTCACCCGCCCCGAAAAAGAACTGGATCGCATCAATCATATCAAAACTACCGGCGCACAAACCGGGAATGTATTTCTTGCTTACAAGAATGTAGATGCCATTGATGAAGTGATTGAAAAATGGACTTCAGGAAAAAATCCACAATACGATTTTGTAGCCGATGATGGAATTCAGCACAGCATCTGGATTGTGACCGATGATAAGATCATCAAAAAAATCACCGATCTTTTTAAAACACAGGTTCCCTGTACTTATATAGCTGATGGGCACCACCGTGCTGCTTCTGCTGCCAAAGTAAGAGCTGCATTGGGTAAAGATGCCAGCAGTGAAGCAGACTTTTTCTTAACCACTTTATTTCCTTCCAACCAGCTCCACATCATGGATTACAACCGGGTTATCAAAGACCTGAATGGACATGAAGCAGACGCTTTTCTGGCTGCATTGGAAGAAAAATTTACGGTTCAGAAAAAAGACAAAGCTTATCGCCCTGAGAAGCTGCATACATTCGGACTATACCTCAACAAACAATGGTACAAACTGGAATCCCGTGAAGGAACTTATACAGAAGACCCGATCGGAGTACTGGATATAACCATTTTGCAGAACAATATTCTCGATCCATTGCTGGGAATCATAGACCAGCGTACCGATAAGCGCATTGATTTCGTGGGTGGTATCCGTGGACTGGAAGAACTGGAAAAACGAGTAGGTAGTGGTGAAATGGCTGCTAGCATTCAGTTTGTATCCTGTGAGCATCGAACAATTGTTTGCCATTGCCGATAGTGGCAATGTAATGCCTCCCAAAAGCACCTGGTTCGAACCAAAGCTCAGGGATGGTTTGCTTACACACCTGATCAGCGGATAGATCTTGCGTTTGATCGGATGTAAACAGATGCTTATTACCTTTATGCATACATGAAAAAATTCATTTTCTTCTGGCTGTTTTCTCTGAGTATGATTACCTGCTTTGCACAGGATCCTGCACAGATGCATGAAACAGCAAAAGCGTTTATGCGTCAGGGTGATTATGCCAATGCAGTACTTGTACTTACCAGGGCACGTCAGGCTGATCCTACAGATATTCCCATTGCCAAAGACCTGGCACTTTGTTATTATTTTCAGAAAGAATTTCAGCAATCCCTCAGCATCCTCAAACCACTCGTTGAGAAAAATGTAGACGACCAGGTGTACCAGCTGGCAGGGAATGCACACAAGGCGCTTGAACAATACAAGGATTGCGAAAAGCTCTATCGCAAAGGCATTAAAAAATTTCCAGGCAGTGGAGCATTGTACAATGAACTTGGCGAGTTGCTTTGGGGAAGAAAAGATTATACGGCAATCAAGATCTGGGAGCGTGGCATCCAGATGGATCCTTCTTATTCCAGGAATTATTATAATGCTGCCAGGTATTATTTCCTCACTACCGATAAAGTGTGGAGCCTGCTGTACGGAGAAATCTTTGTGAATATGGAACCACAAAGTCTGCAGTCGCCGGAAATGAAAGACATGTTACTGGCCGGGTATAAAAAGTTATTTTCAGAAAACAGCATTGCCTCCCTGGCTGCCAACGAGAAAAACCAGTTCGCAAAAGCTTTTTTAGAAAGTATGTCGAGACAGAATGAACTGGCAGCCGATGGGATCGGGCTCGAATCGCTGATGATGATCCGTACCCGCTTTATTCTACACTGGAGCCATGAATTCAAAAGCAAATTTCCTTTCCGCTTATTTGAACTACAGCAGCAGTTGCTGCAGGAAGGCATGGCCGAAGCTTATCATCGCTGGTTATTCGGATCATCGCTCAACCTGGTGAACTATCAGCAATGGATCCAGGCACATCCCCAGGAATACCAGGTTTTCATGAACTTTCAGAAGACTCGTTTGTTTAAAATTCCTTCCGGTCAATACTATCATTAAAAAAATAATTCAATGTTTAAACATTGAATTGAAATAATGATTATCTTTGCCTAAACATTAATAAAAAACATCATGAAGAAATTATTCCTTTTCGCAACTACATTGGCTGTATTGGCCGCTTGTAACAACGCACCAAAAGCCGACAGCGCCGAAACCGGCGAACAGAAAGAAGTGGCTAAAGCTACAGGTGCTACTTATGCAACAACTGATGCATCTCTTGTAACCTGGACCGGCACTAAGCCTACCGGCAGCCATACCGGCACATTCAAACTGAAAGAGGGTTCTTTCAGTGTTAGTGATAATGCGGTAACCGGCGGAAGTTTTTTAATCGACATCAATTCCCTGTCGAATTCCGACCTGGCTTCAGATGCAGAAAACAAAGCCAAACTGGAAGGACACCTGAAAAGTCCGGATTTCTTTGATGCAGCAAAATACCCCACTGCAAAATTTGAAATTACTTCTGTAACACCATTTGTTGCAGATAGTACTCAAAAAGATATCCTGATGAAAGATGCAACCCATACCATCAGCGGAAACCTTACCCTGAAAGATAGTACTAAGAACATAAGCTTCCCTGCAAAGATTACAGTGGATTCAGCTTCTGTAGCCGCTACTGCCGATTTCAATATCGACAGAACACTCTGGGGAATGAACTACAAAGGACCAGGCAACCCACAGGATTGGTTCATCAGCAAAACAGTGAACCTCAAACTCACACTTACTGCTGCAAAAAAATAATTTTCAGTCATTTAATATTTTAGCCATTCCGGAAAGGGATGGCTTTTTTTATTTAACTTAGTTAGCATTAAAACAATTATATGGAAGAACAAAGGGATGAAAAGTTATGGAGGATGGCAAAGAAACGTGCCGACTTTCAGCGTAGCCTGGCTTCATATTTTATTGTAAATGCATTTCTATGGATCATCTGGTGGTTCACCAGGGGCAAGGATGGTTATGATGGCGGCATTCCCTGGCCGGCCTGGCCGATGTTGGGTTGGGGCGTAGGTCTTTTGTTTCAATACATGAATGCTTATGGAGGCGAAAAAAACGACCTGGTGGAAAAAGAATATCAAAAACTGAAGAACAGGAAATCCTGATCAGCTGAAGCAAAATTTTCTGCTGAAATCAACCTTTCAGTGAACATCATATATAGTTTTTAGTTTTATATCTGATAGCTTAGATCTTTAAGCAGTATTTATTACACGAACGATTGCAACATGAAGAACCATTCAAGGATATTTGATTTTCTCGACGATCAGCTGGAACGTTTTCCCAAAGAAGACATGCTGGCCGCAAAAGAGAATGGCCAGTGGAAAAAATACAGTACACAAAAAGTAGCGGAACTGTCTGAACAATTGGGTGCTGCATTATTGCAACTCGGTTTGAGCGGACTTAATATGGAGGTGGAGCAGCAGGATAAAATTGCCATCATCTCCCGCAACCGTCCCGAATGGCTGATGCTGGATCTTGCCTGTTTGCAAACAGGGATTGTACTCTGCCCGATTTATCCTACCACAAATGTGAATGAACTGGAATTCATTTTCAATGATGCTGCCATCAAATACGTTTTCATCAGCGGAAAAGATATTTTAGATAAAGTAAACAGCATCCGCAACCGCATTCCATCATTGATCAATATTTACAGCTTCGATGAAATTCCTGATGTGGATCATTGGGAGAAACTCACCAATAATGTTTCTGATAAATACAAGGAACAATTTAAATCAACCCGTGATGCGATTAAAGAAACGGATTGTGCCACGATCATTTATACATCGGGTACAACGGGAACGCCTAAGGGCGTAATGCTCAGTCACCGTAACCTGGTGAGCAATGTGATCAATGCAAGAAATACTTTTCCTTTTAATGAAAACCCCACAGCCAAAGCGCTGAGCTTTCTTCCATTGAATCATATATTCGAACGGATGGTTTCCTACATCTATATTTCAACCGGCATTTCTATTTATTATGCCGAAAGCCTTGAAACAATCGGAGAAAATTTGAAAGAAGTAAAACCGAATCTTTTTACAACCGTTCCACGCCTGCTTGAAAAAGTGTATGAAAAAATAATGACAAAAGGTGCTGAACTTACCGGTGTAAAAAGAAAATTATTTTACTGGGCTGTTGAACTGGCTGAAAAATATGACAATATCAAAACCGGTAGTTTGTTGTACAGAATGCAATTGTCTGTTGCGAATAAAATTATTTTCAAAAAATGGCGGGAAGCGTTGGGTAATAATATCGAGTGCATCATAACGGGCGGGGCTGCCTGCCAATTAAAACTGTTGCGCATTTTTAATGGTGCACAGATTCCGATTTATGAAGGTTACGGTCCAACAGAGAACAGTCCGGTGATCAGTGTGAACTGTCGTAAAAAAGGTGGTACCAAACTCGGATCAGTAGGATTGCCGATTGAAGGACAGGAAATAAAAATTGAACCCGATGGCGAAATCTGCGTGAAAGGTCCGAGTGTAATGATGGGTTATTACAAACGTCCCGATCTCACTGCTGAAGCCATCATCAATGGATGGTTACATACAGGCGATATTGGTGTGATGGAAGATGGCCGTTACCTGAAGATCACTGATCGTAAGAAAGAACTATTCAAAACCAGCGGTGGTAAATATGTTGCACCACAGGCCATCGAAAACAAACTCAAAGAGTCACCATTTGTAGAACAGATTATGGTGGTTGGTGCCGATCAGAAATTTGTCGGGGCCTTGATTGTTCCTTCCATTCCCAACCTGAAAGAATGGATGAAACACAAAGACATTCCTTTTACGACCAATGAAGATGCCATCAATCATCCGCAGGTACTGGATCTTTACAAAGAGCTCATAGAATCTTTCAATAAGTTTTTTAATCATGTTGAGCAGATCAAAAAATTCGAACTCCTGCCCAATGAGTGGAGTGTAGAAACAGGAGAGATGACGCCCAAGCTCAGCATGAAGCGTAAAGTGATCATGGAAAAATTCAAGCCGGCCATTGATCGTATTTACAGCCGCGATTAATGAATGCGGAATCAGCAACTAAAGTTCAGGGAATAAAAAAACCGGTAAAAATTACCGGCTCATGATTGAACATCATCAAGGAATTGGAATACTTTGTTGGGGGTTATTTCATAGTATTAATAAAATCTGGTTTTTGATAGATAGAAATTAAAACGGAACTAGCTCTTCATAGTTTTTAATTCATTTGAAATCCTACAGAATAATTATTTATTATTTGTACAATTTTTTCAAATTCTGCCGACTTATCTATAAAATGGTCGGAACCGATTTTCTCTCCTTTGTGTCGATAGTAATTACCCGATTGGTTTGTAAGGATAATGGTTTTGGTTTCGGGATATGACTTTTTAATGAAAGACAATAACTCGAATCCGTTGTTACCAGGTAATTGTGTATCTAAAAGAACTATATCGAAATTTTGTTTAGACATGATGTCGAGTGCCTCATCGTAATTGTATGCTTTGAACACGTTTTCAATACATTCCAATTCTTTCAGCATCCTTTGAATCCTATCTACTACGATCATCGAACTGTCAACTACCAGAATCCGGTAGCTGGCATTAGGCGTATTCATCTGCTATCAAATTTCGGCTGTAAGTTAGATTGAATTCCGGCTGATTTTTGTAGCCAATGGTATAATAAAAATGTAGTATATCTACTACGGAACTAACATGCTTTAAATCAATTTATTCTCAATGGAGTAGAGCGTGAGATCCGCATTGTTTTTCATATTCATTTTGGTGAGGATCCTGGAGCGGTATGTACTTACCGTAGTAACACTGAGGAAGAGTGTTTCGGCAATCTCTGAAACAGATTTACCGGCAGCGAGCATTTTGAGTACACTGAACTCACGGTCCGACAGATTTTCGTGCGGAGAGCGGCCTGAGTCATTATCGAGCACAGAGGCCAGTTTTTCGGCGATGGATGCGGTGATGTATTTTTTGCCCAGCATTACCCGCTGTACGGCATTTACGAGTTCATCCGGGGCCATGTCTTTGCTCAGGTAGCCTGAAGCGCCTGCTTTCAGTACCCTGAGTGCATATTGTTCTTCGGGATGTATACTCAGGATCAGTACTGGTAATTTAGGATTGATCTGCTTTATTTGTGAAAGCGCTTCCAGTCCGCTTCTGCCGGGCATCGACAGATCACTGATGACTACATTGAATTCCTGCTGCATGATTTTCCTGATCATTTCCTCTGCATCCGGTACTTCTTCAATATCGGCTGTAGGAAAGCCTTCCAGCAGAATCTGCCGGAGCCCCTTTCTAACCACCGAATGATCATCAGCTATTAATATGCGAATCATACCTGCAAAGTTAACGATGAATCGGAACAGAAATCACAACGGCTGTTCCTTCTCCCGGTTTACTGGAAATATTGTAGGTGCCGCCCATCATTAGGGTCCTTTCTTTCATGCCCAGCAATCCCAGTGTTTTTTTGTTTTCAATTTCATCCGAATTAAAACCAACACCGTTGTCGGTGATGTCCAACGTAAGTTCATCGTCTTCATATTGAAGTGATGCCCTTACTTCGGTTGCCCTGGAATGCCTGAGTACATTGGTCAGACTTTCCTGGAAAACCCTGAATATGCCTGTCGCAATTTCGGGTTCGATATCTATGGTATTTACATTCGATCTGAATATCGTACTGATCTTGAATCTCTTTTCAAACTCTTCACTCTGCCATTCCATTGCCGATACCAAACCCAGATCATCCAGAATGCTCGGTCTTAATTGCGTGGCAATGCGGCGAACCGTTTTTACTGTTTCGTCTATCAGTTGCAGTGACTCTGAAAGTTTCTGATTGATCTCCGGACTCTGACCATTGATTTTTTTGCTCAGCCAGGAGATATCCATTTTTAAACCAGTGAGCTGCTGGCCCAGTTCATCATGTATCTCACGGGCAATATGCGTTCTTTCATCTTCCCTGATATCCTGCAAATGCGTTGCCAGCTGGCGCAATTCTTCGTGCGATTTTTTCAGTTTTTCTTCGGCCATCATTTTTTCTGTAACATCATTGGCGAGTACCAGCTTGGCATGTTTGCCTTCATAAATAATATCATGTGTGATGATATTTACTTTTACAATCTCACCGTTCTTTTTGCGGTGACGCCATAACCCGGTATTGTTGATACCGGTTTTATAAGTACTGATGATATCAGAAAATTTTACGGTCTCTTCTTCGGGCCGCAGATCTTTGATGTTCATGTGCAGGAACTCCTGTTTGGTATAACCATAAAATTCAATGGCTGCATCATTCACATCCAGGAAATTTCTTTGAGGTAATGAGATCATCCACATCGGCATCGGGTTCTGATTGAAGAGCAAACGGTATTTGTGTTCCGACATGCGGATTTCCTCTTCCGTTTTTTTACGGGCAGTAATATCCCGTACGATTCCCTGGAAACGCCCATCCGGCAATAGCTTGGCGCTGATCTCAACATTGATCAGGTTACCGTTTTTCTGCCGCATGATGCGTTCATTGATGACCACCTGGCCCTTTTTGATATCGTTCAGCATCAAAGGTTTTTCATCCATATTGCCGCTATCGATGATATCTCTGATGTTTAACTGAAGCAATTCTTCTTTGGTATAACCGGTGAGCAGCGTTGCACTCGTATTTACATCTACATAGTTGCCATCCTGGTTGCTGATGAATATTCCATCGGAAGCCTGTTCAATCAATGTACGATATCTTTCTTCACTCTCTTTTAATTCAAGCTGGGATTTAACCCTTTCCGAAATATCGATACCCACACCCATCAGGCAGTTCTTGCCTTCATAATTAATCACCATCCCTGTATAATAATAAGGAATGCGTTTCTCGTCTTTCGTGAGCAGGTCAGCTTCAGCAGTATCTTCTCCATACAGAAATACATTGTTGATTTTCTGTTGCAGCAATTCTTTCTGTTCATCGGGTATGATATCAATCGGGTTCAGCTGGCTGATTTCTTCGCGGCTGTACCCTGTAACCTGCTCTAGGTTTCGGTTCCAGCGAACATATTTTCCATTCTGATCGAAGAGATAAAAAATTCCGGGCAGACTATTAATGATATTGTCTGACAATTCTTTTTCGAGCAGCAGCTGATGTTGTGCAGATTTCTGTACGGTAATATCCTGCATAGCACCCAACATACGGTAAGCCTTACCCGCAGTATTATAAAGTATGTAGGCCCGGTCGTAAAGAGTAAGGTATTGCCCGTCTTTGGTTTGAAAACGGAATTCTTCTGCGAGATAAGTTGATTTACTGTTGAGTGCATTTTTAAAATTCAGCATGACGGGTCCGCGATCCTGTGGATGCAACCTGTTGGTAAACTCACCGAAGTCGATCAGCTGGTCGTCTGCAACGCCAAACATTTTCCTGAAACTTTCATTCCCCCAGATGCTATCGTTTTCCATATCCCAGTCCCACACTGCATCATTGGTGGCTTTTGCAACCAGTATAAAACGTTCGTTGGAAATTTTCAATTCCTGTTCAGAATCGAGCAATTGTTGTTCGGCTTTTTTTCTTTTGGTGATATCATGGTAATACACCGACATACCATTATCTGAAGGATAGATAAGGTCTTCAAACCACTGACCTGTTTTGGAATAATAAAGCTCCACCCTCAGTGATTCTCCGGTTTCTTTTGCTTTGTGCAGGGCATCATAGAAAGGCTCGTTCATTACATGAGGGAATTCATCCCAGATATTTTTCCCGATCAGTTCTTCGGGAAGTTTATCGTCCATAGCGGCTGCCTTAGAGTTTACATAGGTATAGTTCCAGTCGTTGTCGAGGGCTATAAATGCATCGGTGATCCTTTCAAATACACCATTGAGTTCAGCAACTTTCAGTTTAACTTCTTCTTCCAGGTTGGAAGTAAGTTGTTTAAGTCTTTTCTCTGTTTTATAACGTTCGGTAATATTCCTGATTACAGAAACGGTACCGATTATATTTCCGTCAGAATCCATGATGGCAGAGGTGGCCACATCTACATTGAGCTGGTTATTGTACTTATCAAAATGAATGAGCTCGCCCTTCCATTGTTTTTTTTCGGTAAAGGTTTCAATCACATCATTCATACTCCCGTTTTCCTTTGTAATTTTCAGGAGATCTATCAGGCTCTGTCCTAATACTTCTTCTTCAGAATATCCATATACCTGTTGCGCATACTTGTTCCAGTTAGTTATTTTATATTCTTGATCGGTCGTAACAATGGCATCTGAAATCATACCGATCAGCGATGCATTGTATCTTAATAACCGTTCACTTTTCTGTTGGCGGATAAAATCGCGGTTGATTACCCTGTAGTTAATGTAAAGAATGATGTAAAAAATAATGGCGAGTGAAAATAGCTGCCAGGCACGTTTTTGTGAAAGACGATCGCGTTTTACACTGGATTGCTGCAAGGCCACACGGTCCTGATCGGAAAGCTCGGAGATCAATGAGCGTATATTATTCATCAATACCAGCCCTTCCTGTTTTTCTGTAAATGCCGCTGCTGAATCGAGTCCGTAAACCCTGCGCAATTCAATGGCATATTTGGAATACTTAACTTTTTCGGCAAGCTGATTTAAAAGAAGGGAATAATTCGGATTTACCGGAGGTTCCGCTGCATTCAGCGCAATAAGATTGATGGTATCTTTTTTCAGGTTGTCTAGTCCTTTGAAATAAGAATCAAGGAATTTTTCATTCCCGGAAATCATAAAACCCCGTTGACCGGTTTCGATGTCCTGAACATCAATGAGTATATTCTGTAATTTCTGTAATACCTGGAGAGAAGAATTGATGGAACGGCTTTCAGATTCCGTTAATACCATGTTCCTGTAGGTAATCAAAACGAAAAAGCCAATGCAAAGAATCGCAGCGATAAAACTTAAACGGATTTTTGCTTTTGTATTTTTTTTTTGCATCAACTGATCAGTAGGTAAAAATTGGCAGATAAATTACCATTAAAAAACCGGTTGTCAAAAATTATTTTACCAGGAAAAACAAAACCCGGCACAACTTGTCATGCCGGGTTCTGTTCAAAAAGTCCTGGAAAGGACTGCGCTTAGCGCCTCACTATTTTAAAATTCTTTGTTTTGCTTTCTTTAGACAGGATCTGCAATGTATATATCCCGGGTGTGAGCATAAATGGTATTTCTATGGTCACTTTGTTGATTCCAGGGTTGAGCGTTCTGACTTCACTCAATATGATACTGCCTTTTACATCCACTATTCTAATGTTTATTTTTTCATTGCCCAGTGCCTCGTAGCTGAAGTTTACACGGTTTATAAATGGATTCGGCCATACATTGATTTCATATACGGTATTTTCAATTTTAATCATTTTAACCGGGGAATACGAAGGGTTATTCAGATTATCGGTCATCCTTAACCGGTAGTATATAATATTATTGCTGCCTATGATGATTGATTTATCGGTATAGGTATATTTTTTCTGATTGATATTTGAAGGAACTGATGTGATTGTTTGAAACGCTCTGCCATCATCGCTTCTTTCCAGCACGAAATTTTTGTAATCTCCTGCAGCAGCAGTTTCCCATTGGATGTGTACATCTTTATTGTGCCTGTTTACATCGAAAGAAACCAGTTTTTCATTCAATACACAAAGCGGCGCATATACAATTGAAGCATTGCTGCTGCAACCATCAGCAGATTGAATATTGAGCTGAATATTTCTGTTGGCAGCAGTAGCAAAACTTACCTGGTGAGGTCCGATGCCTGTTGCAGCACCAGGGTTGCTGTATAAGCCGAAGTTCCAGGTATATACCGGATTTATCACACCATTACCCGGATCAGATGCCCTGAAGCCCGCTCCGCATGAGCCATCTGTAATTTCAATGTTGGCAAACGGCGTTGGTTTAACCTGAATATTAATGACGGCAAAAGTTTCACAACTACCCGAGTTGGCCCGGAGTGTATAAATATAATTTCCGGCATTATTTGTTCCCTGAAATATTGGTTGAGATACAGAAGGATTACTCAGCATTGTTTGCGGAGACCATGAATAGGAAATTCCAGGGTTCGCTGTTGTACCGATTGCAAATGATGTAACTGTACCCTGACAGAAGCTTTGATTGGCACCTGCTGAAATAGCTGGAACAGGCGCATCAATAATTACCTGAACATCGTCATAATTCGCACTGCAGGTTCCGTTGGCAGGTAAACTCCACCTGAACACATAAGTTCCGGGAACAATACCAGGTATATACGTTGCTGGCGTGTGAATATTGGAAAAATTTATTCCCGATGAAGCCAGCGGCCCGCTGATATAACTCCAGGTTCCCTGTGATAACAATGGAGCTGTTGCCGAAAGTGAAATGGCATTTGCATTACAGAACCTTGCATCTGTTTGAGCTGCTGCTTTTGTATCTTTTATAATGTAGATGTTTTGAGCTGATACAGCACAGGATGGACTGGTAGTTACCTGGTACCGGTACACATAAATACCTGCAACAAGATTGTTTAGCGTAGTATCGGTTGAATTGTTATTGCCAGGGCCCGGAACAGGCACTGAAGGCCCGCTTTCGAACACCCAGCTTCCCCTGCCATTAGCAGGATTATTGCCACTAAGCGTTACCGTTGTTTCATTGAAACATAGGTTTCTGTCGCTGCCCGCAATGGCCGTTGATGGGTTAGCAAAATTGGTGAATGTCATGTCGTCGTAAGTAGCCGCACAAGCACCTACCGCATCAATCGAATAACGGAAAGTATAAATGGATGGACTTGTACCAGCTGCAGTTAGTCCGGATACAATGGCTGTATTGGGAGAAATGCCCGTTACAGTATAGCCTGTTGATCCGCTGATCACACTCCATGTTCCACTGGTATTGGCGCTTCCGCTCAACTGAATATGGGGTGAACTGCATGCCTGCAAATCGGGCCCTGCATCTGCAGCAGCTTTCACATCAATTATGAGATCATCGGTTGAAGCAGGACATACAGGACCGTTTTCAATATTCCACCTGAACTGATAGGAACCCTGGGTAAGGTTGCTGATGGTTGCAGCAGGATCAAGTACATTTGAAAAGACGGGAGTACTGCTTCCAGCGGGTGCATTTATGATCGTCCAGTATCCCGACCCGGTAACCGGTGTATTGGCAGCCAGTGTAATAACGGTGCCGGGTAGGGTATTACAACTGGATATATCATTTCCTGCAAATGATGTGCTGGGTTCTGCTGCAATCCGAACTGCAACGGTATCGGCAACATAATCACATTCATTGGAAGATTGTAGTTTGTATTCAAAAGTATACAGTCCGGGTAATGAACCGGAAATATTTGTGTTAGGACTTACCGGATGACTCAATGTTACCAAGCCTGGTCCAGACAATTGTCTCCATTCGCCAGCGGGCCACCTGGAATCAGACGGTAGTATAACCTGAAGATTGCCCGACCATGGAAATGCGGAAGAGCAGATATTAATATCCGGTCCTGCATTTACACGGAGTCCTGATTGTATGGTTACTGCAATGGTGTCTTTCAGTACGGCACATCCGGTTGTTCCCAGTGCATATTCAAAATGATAAGTATTGCTACCACCGGTAAACGAAACTGAAGTGGTTGGACTATGAACATCGTCAACGGTAGCGCCCGGTGTTAGCGAGGTCCATAAGACAGCGGAAATTCCGGGGTCACTGCCACTAAGCATTGCTGTTAGTGTTGTTCCGGGCATGCATAAATCATAACCGGCATTCGGAACCGGAGGAGATACAAAAGAACTGGTGGTGATTAACCTGCTTGCCTGATTGGATCCGCAGGCATTGGCAATCGTCCATGTGAATGTATAGGTACTATTGGGTAATAAACCTGAAACGATTGCATCCGGTGCATGTTCATCAGGGAAAAAGCTCACACCGCTGGCGGGTGAAACGGTCCAGGTTCCCCATTCAATGGCCTGGGGGTCGTTACCTGATAACCGGAAGCTACCTGCGCAAACAGTGGTATCATTACCGGCAATGGCTGTTCCGGGTGGATGAATGGTAACAATTACATTCATTTCATCCGTTTTCACCGGACATGTATTACCACCGGAATTATTCAGTCTTATAACATACACTCCTTCTATGAGACCATCCAATGATGGATTTAGTGTATTCGATCCTGTTAGTATAGCTGTGTTCGGTCCGCTTACCTGAGTCCAGTAAAAGGAGCCCGGTGAATATACAGAACCGATCGGGTTGATGCTGAAACCATTGCAAGGCAATACAATGTCACTTCCCGCATTTACGATACCAGGTGTTCTTGAAACGGTTATGGCGATATCCTGGAATACCATTCCGCAGGAGTTGCTGTATTCGAGCCGGTAGATATAGGTGCCAGGTGTTTCCAGTTCAGTGGCCAGCCATGTATCTGTTCGGATAAGCCCAACCGTTATTGAGCTCTGAAATTCCACTTTACCTGTATCCACAGGACCGGAAACAAAAACTACTTTTCGAATCAGGCTATTGCTGATGGTATTGAGTTTATTGAATGATATATTGAACGTAGTGGATGTAACATCGCATGCAAGTTCCTGGTCGGGCGGATTGGTTAATCCGGTGATGGGTTGTGAACGGTATACCGTATGCGTTGTAACCATAGAACAACCTTCCGCATTAATATGTGTATAAATGAATTTGTAAGGAAAGGTGCCGGTAAGGTTTCCTGCTATAACAGTGGATTGATGTATATCGGGTGAAAGTGTTGCTATGGTACTACCACTTGATTGGGTCCAGATAACAGAATCACCGGGGCTTAACGGAGCGCCTGTTAATACTTCCGTTGCAGAGCCTGGGGTTTCACAAAAGTTGGTATATACCTGGTCTCCAAGAGAAGCCGGGGGATTTTTCGAGTTGATCACATGAAGCCTCATTTCATCGAAACCATTTGCACAAGGGCCTGTTACCGTCCAGCGGAATATATAGTCGCCTGGCAACATGTTACATACTTTGGTGGTTGATTTGGCCGGATCTGAAAATACAGGTGTATTGGGTCCTGAAACCACCGTCCATAAACCACTTTGCGGAGTATAACCCTGGTAGCTACCTGTAAGTATGGCACATCTTCCTTTGCAAAACAATGTGTCATCCGGACCCGCGGATATAGGGAGTATAGGTTCAGATATGCTCACAGTTAGTACATCTGTTTTTTTACAGGCGCCATTCGAAATAGTCCAGGTGAATTTTTTCAAACCTGCTCTTATGGGTGCGGTGTAAACTGCATTCGGATCATGGGCATTGGGTGAGAAGGATCCAAAGGAAGGGACAACCGTCCAGGTTCCTGTGAAACCTGCACTTACCGCATTCGCCGATAATTGTATGGCTGTATTATGACAGAATGAAGTGTCTGCTCCAACAATTGCAGAAGGTGCGTCGGGTAAAACAGTAACCGCAACGATATCACGTGCAAATAGACCGTCGATGCATTTACCCGAAAGCTGGAAGACATAGTTTCCCGGTGTTAAGCCGGAAACAGTGGTTATAAGAGCACCCTGATTAGCGATGCTGGCAGCAGGGCCTGACAGCTTTATCCAGTTATATAAAGCAGGAGTGGCCATTGAACTACCAACAGTACCGGTAAGGGTTAGTGGTTGTTGTGTTACACAAATGGTTTGATCTAAACCTGCATTGATACTGCAGATCTGTGCAGCAGATTTTAGCTGGAGAAAGATGAGTAACGATACGGCATAGCCGCAAAATGCTGTTAGTTTTCTTTTGGATGGCATAGGATTGGATTTTTAAGCGGGAAAATAGATTTCCAACTTAGGCAAACCTACATAAGCAAAAAAATGGATAATATAGCTCTATCACGAATTCGGGATAGAATTATACAGAAGGAGGGTCGAAGAATAACGACAGTATTGTAGAAATCTATCACAGGATATATACTCTTTATTTTCTTATGGCTGTTGAGAAATACATCGTCTGAAAGAAAAGCTAAATAGTTATATATTCTTACAGCGATTGATGAATATACCCTGCATGCTTGTTATTATTATTTTGAATTATTTTTCTTTTTAATGAAATATTTTCTTGATGTTAGACCCGGATTGTTTCATCAGTTTATCTGATGTGAATTTGCTTGTTTTTAAGAGAATGATGATACCTTACATATTTCTTTTTGTCTTTCGTTATTGACTTTGAAAAAAAATACTGCCTATTACGTGTTGCAACAATGAGTTTGCAGATTTCAATGCGATGACTGATAAAGACTTATAAGCAGGCATGTTTGTTTCATTTTTAAATTCCCTGCTCACATAGATCTGGTTGTGATAAATGGCTATCATATGACAGATAAATAGCCTACCTTACTTATGGGATCAGGTAAGCCGCTTTATTTTAATTATAATAACTGCAACATGAAATACATATTCACAGCCGTTACTTTTATCTGTAGTATTTTAATTTTTCAAACCGGCAATGCACAAATAAAGCGGTATGTGAAAGTCATTGCATCCGGAAGCGGAAATGGTTTATCCTGGGCAAATGCAAGTTCTGATCTGCAGGCTATGTTAGATGCGTCTGCTCCGAATGATGAAGTATGGGTTGCCAAAGGAACCTATAAACCTACTGTTCCTTATGGTACAAATGTTTCACAGGTTCCTTATACGGGAGACAGGCATAAAACTTTTCATCCCAGCCGGGGTGTTAAAATGTATGGTGGATTTGCCGGTAATGAATCGAGTATCGGTCAACGTAAGCTGGATCTGAATAAAACAATTCTTTCGGGAGATCTCCAGGGGAATGATATTGGTTTTACCAACAATGCAGAGAATGCATATCATGTTATAGTACTGAGAAATCCCTACAGTAGTATGACAATCGATGGTTTTACAATAACCGGTGGTAATACAACCGGTTTACCGCCCACATATTTATATGAACCTCCTGTTGTTAATGAGATTGCTCCTGATGGAGCGGGGATCTACAGTATTGGAACCGATGCATCTATTGCCAACTGTTTGTTCATCAATAATTTTTCTACACGTAACGGTGGCGCTGTTTGTGATTATGGTTATACAGGTGTATTTGCAATTGTAAACAGTGTATTCTTAAACAACCAGGCCCTACAGGGTTCAGTATTATACTGTGGTGATGGTTGGCATTCGCAACAGAATTATATCGCTAATTGTACCATGGTGAATAATATCTCAACTGCTGCAACAATTGCTAAGAATATCAACCTGGGCGACTTTAATGTTGAGAATTGTATTTTATGGAATAATACCGCAACTGGTTTACAGATATATCCGGGTTATGTGAAAAATAGCATCGTTCAGGATTTTATTACCAATGGAGGTGCAGCTTTATTTGGCGTAACTGAATCGAATCCCCAGTTTACAAACCTGAACGACCCAGACGGTGCCGATAATATCATGGGAACATCTGATGATGGACTGATACCACAATGTGGCCCTGCAATCGGAACCGGTAAAGGCACTGTTAATCTTCCAACCAAAGACTTTAGAAATGCAGCACGTGTTCAGTTTGGCACTATAGATATGGGCGCTTATGAGTCATCGCTGATGCATTACGTTACCAGCCTCACCATGTCAAAGTATGGCAATATGGCTACTTCGGAAGATGCCGCTGTAGCTGGATTCTGTGAAGGCAGAAACGCCGGCTTTTATGTGGAAACCGGTAATGGAGGCGTGTTCCAATGGAAGAGAAATGGAATTAACGTCGGAACTAACAGTTACCTGTACACGACAAGTAGTTTAGACAACGGAGATGTGATTTCAGTTACCCTTACAAGTCCGGCAGGATGTGGTCCTGCAAATGTTGTATCTGTTAATTCAGGTCCTTTAAGTGTGGCAGAAGCCATTCCTCCAAGACCCGCAGTTTTGTATGGTCCGACAAATCCCTGTCCATTTATCAATGGACCAGCAGTTACTTATTATATCAATAAAATTCCACATGCTCAGTATTATCATTGGAGGGCGTTGAATACGCCGGGTGTAACCATAACTCATCCCAATGGTCTTGGTGCAAATGATACCCTGGTATATGTAAGCTTTAACAGCAATTTTGTGGGAGGGGGAATTAGCGTACAAGGAGAATCAAATTGTGGGCTGGGAGCTTACCGAAAACTTAATTTATACAGAGAAGCGCCCAGGACAATTGCCGCCATTATCGGAGAAGCCAATCCTTGTCCATACATGCAGTCAACCGGTAATCCAGCTGGCACGGCTCTAACCTATTCTCTGAAAAAAGTAGCCAATGCAGCAACTTATACCTGGACGGTTCCGGCCGGCGCAACCATCACGTCACATCCGGGCGGAAGCGGAGCAAATGATACAGCCATAACGGTGATCTATAGCAGCAGTTTTGTTTCAGGTTCAATTACTGTTCAGGCTCATAGCCCCTGTGGATCTACCGGAATAAGAGCTTTCAACGTTTCAAGAAAAGCATCGAATACTCCAGGATCAATTACCGGCCCGACAACAGTATGCAGCTACCTTCCTTCGCCCGGTAACCCTTTGGGAATACCCGTGAATTATACAATTAAAAAAGTTTTGTATGCCACGTCCTATACCTGGACCATTCCTGCGGGAGCAACTGCCATACATCCTATGGGAAGCGGCATCAACGATACAGTCATAACTGTAACGTATAACAGCAATTTTACCGGCGGCGTAATAACAGTAAAATCGAATACAAACTGCAATACCAGTGCTGTACGCTCCTTAAGTATTCTGTATAAGATGCCCGGAACTCCTGGAACAATCACAGCGGGTGTTCCTACAGCCTGTCCATTAAAAAGGGTTACTTATACCATTGCCAATATTCCAAGCTATGCCAGCTCTGTTTTATGGACGGTTCCACCGAGTGGCACACTGATCAGTGGACAAGGCACTACGAGTATCGTAGTTCAATATGCAGGCCCGACTTCTTCCACTGATACTATCAGGGTTGTGGGTATAAGTGATTGCGGCATCAGTTCGCAGCGGAAATTAAAGGTTACTGCACTTCCTGCCTGCCGTCCAGCTGGTGAAGAGGAGCTGATTACTTTACAAAATCGTTTTACCCCGGAACCAACTATTGATATGGCGCAAGACATACGGGTTACACCAAATCCGAGTAATCATCAATTCGCTATTAAACTGAATGATGATAAAAGCCATACGAAGATAATGCTGATTGTTTTGGATGCACAGGGAAGAATTATTGAGAAAATGACGCCGAATTTTGCAAATCCTCCAATAACAATTGGTTCAGCATGGAAACCTGGAGTTTATTTTATGCAAATATCCCGGGGTGACAAAACATGGAAGCAGAAGTTGGTGAAATTGTAATGTGGTCTAAATGATCAATAAAGTCGAATCTTGAGAGGAATAGTTAAATAAAAAAGCCTCCGTTCAAAGAGACATTTTTACTTTTAAACTTTTGAATTTTTACTTTTTATTTTATCAGTGGCCTCGCCAGGAATCCCCGCCTGAACGGAGTAGTCGGGCAGGGAACCTGGATCTGGAGATGTATGGTTAAATAAAAAAGCCTCCGTTCAAAGAGACATTTTTACTTTTAAACTTTTGAATTTTACTTTTTATTTTATCAGTGGCCTCGCCAGGAATCGAACCTGGATCTGGAGCTTCGGAAACTCTTATACTATCCATTGTACTACGAGGCCAGATTGTAATTGCTATTTGCCGAAATTCTGCACATTGGTACCAAAGATTTTTACGGCAATCGCCAGCAATATTACGCCGAAAAATTTTCTTACCACAATCAAACCTCCGGGGCCCAATGCACGCTCAATCCAGCGCAATGATTTTAATACCAGGTAGATTACGATCAGGTTGATTAATATACCGATCAATATATTGGCATCATGAAAGTTTGCCTTGAGCGACATGATGGTTGTAAGTGTACCGGATCCTGCAATAAGCGGAAAAGCAATCGGCACCACACTGCCACTTTTAGGATTGGTATCAGATTTAAAAAATTCAACTCCTAAAACCATTTCCAGGCCCAGGATAAAAATTACAATACTACCCGCTACGGCAAAAGACCTGACATCCAACCCCAGCAGTGATAAAAACTCCTGTCCGAGAAAAAGAAACAAAATCATCAATGCGCCTGAAGCCAGGGTAGCCTGCGTGCTCCTGATATGACCACCCATCTTTTCTTTCAATGAAATCAATACAGGAACAGAGCCCAGCATATCAATAACTGCAAATAAGGTAAACGTTACCGTGAGTATTTCCTGGGCGGTTATCTTACTGAAGTCGAACATGCAATTTTTTTACAAATATACTAAGTATGTATAATGTAAGGCGGAAGGGTTTATTCCTCCGGGATTGCGGCATTTAACAGGTTTTCGAAATATTGCAGGCAGTTGTTGCACAGGCAATCTTCGAAATGTGTGGAAATATAATTACTGGTAACAATAGAAACAGCAATGGCTGTACATCCGCAATGGGCAATATTGCTCACTTTGCAATCGAATAAATTTTTGCAATGCGGACAAATTTTCTGCTCATGTTTCAAATGTACAGCCATGCCTTTAAGAACTTAGCGGACAAACAATATTTTGTTGGGGTTAATGCCCGGACTAACCGAAAACATAAATTTTTTCACACCGTTTTTGTCAAAACAGGTTACTTCTCCGGAGGATGTAAAATCTTTGGCATCTGCTATATACACATCGCCATTCTGTTCATCTACATTGATGCCATAAGGAACTGTTATAGATGTTCCATCGGTAACGAATTCATTTCTTACAATGGTTTCTGTTGTAGTGTTGTACACTTTAGCCGTTCCGCTTCCTCCATAATTATTGTGGAAATAGGCTATTTCACCCGAAATGCGTACATGTGAATATTCAAATCCTGTACCCAGGGTTCGCTTCAGGGTATTAGTGGCTGAATTGATTACAGAAATTCCTGCAGGTATAGTACCGAAGTTTCCATAAGCACTAACATATACATCACCGTTAGTACTTACTTCTACTTTATTTGGATTTTTTCCTACGGTAATTTTTTTGATTTCTGTAAGTGTGGTAAGGTCGATCACAGATACGGTACTGTCTACATCCGGGAAGTTGAAAGCACCCGAATTGGCAACATATAAGTAATTACCTGTTGTGGCAATGCCTTCCGGATTTGGTCCAACAGTAATGCTATTGGTTATACTCAAACTGGTAGTATCAATTACAGATACGGTATTGTCATAAGCGGTAACAAATAATTTTCCTTTTGTACCCACTGCATAACGTGGACTTTTATTGGTTGTTCCATTGAGGAAAGAAATTTTGCTGATCAGTGCGCCGGTTTGTGCATTCAATACGGTTACATTCCCAGAGCCATTCATGACGATGTACATTTTTCCACCATAGACTACCATGTCATTGGCCAGGTCTCCCAGACCACTACTGAGCAAAGGATTCTGCTGCAGGTAAAAATTACCACTAACCGTTCCCGTTGCAGCCGAACGATAAGCCAATGTAGCATTGTTGCCACCAAAACCTCCTTCACTTAATACATATACTCCTTTGGCTGGCTGGATGGGAACAACCTGGTTTTCCGGATCATTTTTTTTGCAAGCTGTAAGCAGGGTAGTAACACTCAGTACCAGGCCGATTAATTTCAATTTCATTTTGATGATTTTATGTAGTTGTTTTTTTATGTGTAACGATTAAGCCTATACGCCAGTTCAATCCCTGCATCGGGTAGTACCGGATGATTTCATATTGCCTGTTATATAGATTGTTGCATTCCAGTATTGCTTTATACAGCGTTTTTTTCCGATCCCGGATTTCACAGGAAAGATTGAGGTCATGCGTACTCCATCCTTCAACAAGGTTAGTAGGAATAGGCTCTCCCTGCCTGTAACGATAGCCAGATAAGATTACATTATAGCCCAACTGAAA
Source organism: Ferruginibacter sp. (assembly GCA_037045295.1). Classification (GTDB taxonomy): domain Bacteria; phylum Bacteroidota; class Bacteroidia; order Chitinophagales; family Chitinophagaceae; genus Ferruginibacter. The sequence goes on along the minus strand of JBAOHS010000005.1, from coordinate 906,145 downwards.
ATTCCTGTATCGTGCAAATAGATTGATACTGCCGGAATGTTCAGGCGTGTAGGGGAGTTGTGTATTGTACAGCAACGATGTTTTATCAGAAATGTCTTTTGCCTGTTGGTAACTGTAAGTTCCCTGCAGACTTACGTTAATGTTTTTCCATTCTCTGAAGGTAGATTGGATTGACAGATCTATTCCTTTGGCTGTAGTTTTGCCGATATTAAGCATACTCCATTGAAACAGGTTTTGCCGTGGAACTGCGAATATTTTATCGGTACTTTCATTATAATAAGCATCAGCAGTAAAGAGTATTTCCTGTAAAAGTTTTCCGGAATGCAATACAGCAGTGGCACCTGCATTGAACAGGTGAGCATATTCCGGGCGTAAATTTGTATTGCCTACATTGGTGTAATACAATTCATCAAATGTGGGTAGCCTGAAAATTCTTTTATAAGAAAGTCTGACACGCAACGGCATTTCCCTGAAAGGTTGAATGGAAGCAGAAACGGCTCCTGTTGTTTCCTGCTGATTATTTGCTGCCACACCGGTTTTTACTTTCTCCCGGCTGATGGTATTTAAAACCGATCCATTTATTTCTGCTATGCTGTTTTTAAACCGTATGGCCAAATGCTGAAGCAAAGTAGTTCTGGATGGATCGGCAAATCCTTGTGAAAATGCGTCTAGCCTTTTCAGTGAGTTATTAAAAATGTCGGCCGACAAAGATGCAGAAAACAAATGATTTATCTTAAAAGCATAAACAGCAGAACCATAAAGTTCTTGTTGTTTAAATTCATTTTCCAGTTTACCTGCACTGTTGGGATAATCGGGGTCGAGGTAATATTTATAATCAGCCGTATACTTGGCAGCCAGGAGGATTTTGCTTCTACGGGAGATAGAACGATTCCAACTAGCCTGTGTAAAAAAAAGATGGTTGTTCAGTCGTTCACCCGACAAGTCGTTAAAAAGTATGATTGATCCCGGTAGTCCACGTTTTGAATCGTAGTAATATACTTTTAATGAAAGCCTGTTGCTGTCATTAAAACGGTAATTCAGGTCAGTTTCAACTCTGCCGGTTTTGATATCAGAATTGTTTCTTTTTTTATTGCCTGTACCTGTTTCATAATCTGTAAAACGGTAATTCCCATTAGCCTGCTGGTACTCTGCATTGAACGCATACCCGAAGTTTTTGCTGCTGTTATTTTTATACAATACAGCAGGATTCAGAAAGCCGAATGAGCCGGTTTTAAAGCGTGCAGTCAATTCATTTCCTTTGATATTGTTTTGTCCGCTTGTTGATATGCTGAGCAATGCAGCCTGTGCAAAGGATCTTGCCGGTAGCAGCAACTCGGTAGGCTGGTTGCTGAATAATTGAATCTGTTCAACATTATCGAGCGACAATCGACCCAGATCTGTTTGTCCGGCCTGAGCATCGCCCATGATCAAACCATCGTACATCACACCCGAATGGCTGGCACCCAAACTTCTGACAGATATTGTTTTTAAACCACCGATGCCCCCATAATCTTTTACTACAACACCTGAAAAGTATTTTACTGCATCAGCAACAGAAATACTGTTCAATTGAACCAGTGTCTCCCTGTTCAGTTGTTGAAGCGGAACGGTACTGTTTGCAGCATTTGTTTTTTTAACAGCCAGCAATTCAAGATTACTCAGCGTATCTGTTTGCTGAGCAGTACTGTTCAGCACAAAAATGATGAACAGGAATAAGGTTAATAATGCTTTGCAGTTAAACAAAAATTGACTGTTGTAAAAGCGAGCGGCAAATAGTTGAAGTGCTGCAAATGCACAGGGGAATGCAAGTTGCATCTTCAGCCTTTCTCCCGAAAGCTTTCTGATGAGTGAATGTACCTGGCAGGTCTTCTGACTTGCTCCATGTTCATCGCCTTCCCGAATTAACAGTGGCATGTAGAATGAACACCTGGAGGAGCTTACAGCTACGGGGATAGTGCCGGAATCACACCGGTCTTCCCTATTAATTCCGTTTTACCGGAAACCAGATCGGCAACAAAAGTACAGGGAAACGCATAGATTTTCCAAATAAGAATTCTGCACAATGGATGTGAAAACAAAAAAGCCACTGATTAACAGTGGCTTCCGGTAAAAAATATTTTCTAAATATTAGTGATCAGCTTTTTTGCACTCACCTGCAATTTTATGAAAAATATCATGTGCTTTGGTGATCATATCTTTCAATTTTGCGTCAGTTCCTTTAGCAGCAACTTCTGCCCAGATATCATTGCATTGAACCATCAGTTGTTTAAGCGCTTCTTTGGTTTCTTCTGGTTTGTAATTTGATGGAATTTCAGAAGCATACCATGTTTTTGCTGCATTGTACAATTCTTTTGCTTTTTCTTTTAATGGTGCCAGATTATTTTCTTCAGCTGGGTGGAATGTGCCCGACATCAGCGTATGAAAAGCTTTCATTTCAGGCCATGCTGCTTTCTGAGTTTGAGCAAAAGCTGAACCTACAAAAAGCATCAGTGCAACTAATAAAACGTTGATTTTTTTCATGATCATTTTGGTTTTCTTATAATAAAAAGTTGTTGTTCGTGTAAATCGGGGAGTTTCATTTGAGCCGGAAGCTCCCTGAAAATTTCAGGTGTCAAACATAAGTTTTTTGTACGAGTTTTTCTGATTTTTTTTGAGCGGCCCGAAACAAAGGAATTGCTGTGTAAATATTTGATTAATAGTATTTTGCATCAAAATATGAGTGAAAAATGAGCCATGAACCTATTCCCCGCTTTAACGAAACCTTTTCCAAGCTGGTCGTTCAGGGGTAACTGGTAGTTCGTTCCGATGGAAATTTTATTAAACCTGGTTTCAAAACCCGCCATACCCAACAGGATATTTCCACCGGAAGCATCTACCGGAAATCCTTTATCAATGTCGACGGATGCTCTTTCATATAACAATCCGATATTGGGAGCAATATTCGCATTTTTACCCAGGCTGAATTTATAGTAAGTCTGAACGCTGCTGCTCAGTTTATTTCCATACTGGTAATCTTCTTTATTGATGGTATTGATTTTATAAGAACTGCTGAAATTGATTCCGGCATCCTGCAAACGGATATCATACATCAACTGCAAACTGAAATCGGTACTGCCCGTTCCCAACTGGAATAAATTGGAAGCGTTGGATGCATTCAGTTTATTGGCACTGCTGTAAGTTCCGGTGGGCAATTTAATTCCTGCTCCGATCCATAAACTCTGCGCCAGTAGTTTGTCTTTGCCGGCAGCTGATTTATGGTTCAGCAATTGGTAAAAACCCGAAAAGCTGATATCGCTGATGCCCGATTTACTGGTTTGTTTACCCTGGTTTACTTTCACATTAAAATTGTACGGGATCGTTCCCATGATTCTCCACTTATGCCCCACTGTTATACTGCCCCATAATTCGGTAGTATGGTATTTTTCATTTGTAGTTAAATAAGTGGATGCACCGTTTATGCCAAGGTGAGAAGTAAGACTGTTGTAGCGATAACGGATGCCAACTATTTTTTTGCTGAATTCGGGGAGCAAACCGATATAACTGCTGCCGGCTCCACACCCGCAGATATCACAGGCTGATGTTGTTTCTGATAAAACCAGCAGCAGGATGATGACAAAGTATTTTTTCATAAGTTTTATTTACTGTTCAGATAAAAGCGGATTGGTTACAAAATCCCTGTCGTTAAGGGTTTGCAGAAAGGCGATGATGTCCTGCTTTTCTGATACTGTTAATGGAATCCCATTGTTCTGGGTAAGTTCAGGGTCGATATTCTGCGTCTGCTGAACACCGTTAGTATAATGATCCATTACCGCCTCCAACGTATAAAATCTTCCATCGTGCATATAGGGAGGTGAGTACAATAAGTTTCTCAATGAAGGAACTTTAAATCGATATTTATCAGCTTCGTTCAGCGTAACAAAGTACCTTCCTTTGTCATTCCTTGTTGTTACCGGAATGCCGTTGTTTCTAAAACGCTGATCACTGAACAATGGTTCCTGGTGACAACGGTTGCAGTTTTGTTTAAACAGCGTATAACCTCTTTGCTCTTCTGCAGTGAATTGGCTGCTGCCCTGTTGCCGCATGATGCTGTCGTATTTTGAATTGCTGCTTACACACATCACCATGAACTGCGACAATGCTTTGAGGAAACGCTGACTGTTGATTTCTTCAGTGCCAAATGCTTTTTTGAACATAGCAGGATAAGTACTGCTGTTGCGTAATTTTTCCAGAATATTTTCTACTGTTTCATCCATTTCCACCACATTGGTAATGGGTGCTACCGGCTGAAGATCGAGATCGCCAACGCCACCATCCCACATAAAACTGGTATTCCAGGCGAGGTTCATGATGGCAGGTGAGTTTCTTGTTCCGAGCAAATCATGAATACCATGACTTACACTATGACCGTGATGGGTAAACGCAGCTGTTTGTATATGGCAGCTACCACAACTAACAGTATTATCGGCCGACAACATTCTTTCATAGAATAATTTGCGGCCAAGTTCAAATCCATCTTTGGTAACAGTGTTCGATGAAAAGTGATAAAATGGTTCCGGGAAATTAGCCGGCTTCTGAAAGCCCAAAAAATTATTCACCTCTTCTTTGTTACAGGCTATGATACCTGTAACAAAGAGAAAGATGATTAAATAAAATCTTCTGTTCATGTTGATTAGTTTTCGGTATGATCATGTCTGAACATGCCATTAAAATTCCTGGCGATATCAGCACTGTATGGATCGAACATAACCATTGGATTAGCTGCAATGCTCAAAGTGGTTGTACCATCAAACAGTTTCATCACGTCGATCATGAGGTGAATATTGGTTTCTTTACCAGATTTAACTTTTGGGGTACCCCTTGCTGTTAGATCGAGTGAAACCACTTTGATGTTGTTTAAAGTAGAAGAAGAGTAACCACCGAATCCGCCGATATGGTACATGTAATCACCCATACCAGATGCGGTTGAAGTGCCTTCAGCTTTCAGGAAAATATAACCGCTGTTCCAGCCCCAGTACATATCTCCGCCATCAAGTGTTGGGTCCAGTACACCGGTCCGCTGGCTGATATCCATAGTGCTTCTTACGCTGTCTACCCCAACAATAAAGCTAACTGTTTTGTATTCGCCTTCGGGAATATTAAAGAGTGCTTCATGGCTATCGAGATCAGCTTCGTTGATCAGAAAATAACTGCTAGCTTGTGGAACTACATATTGTGAGCCATCGGTTTTTGTAAACACGAAGTTGCTTACATAATATTTCAGTTTGTTTACTGTAAATGTTTCTCTTGATCCGTTGATATAAGAACCAGTGGTCAGTTCCAGATCTGAACCCCCTGCAACGTTGTCGAATTCTACTGATATCGGAGCATTTACATTGCTGTTGTATTCTGGTGCATCGTCTTTTTTACAGGAAACAAGGGTTGCAGCACTAATGAGTGCTAAGAAAAATATACGTTTCATTTTATTGATTGATTAATTTTTAAAATAATGTTTTAACTAATGTGGAGAGCCATTCATGATTCATGTACAGCACGCAGGCAAGAATTATCCATAGTATAGCCTGGATACTCATGCGTGCATGCCTGATCATGCGAAGGCTATCCTTCTGGATACCTTTTGTCATGACAGTGTTTTTGTTAATGTCTATAAGAATATTTGCGCATACGGGTGACCGTTGCGTTCGGAGAGAGTATGATTTTAAGCGCCCGGTGGGTGGAATATAGAACGTGCAATAGCAGAGACTCCTGCTTCTTTGTATAAAGAGAAACTTAATTTACTGATCTGTACAGGATGGGTAATGTTGCTGAAAAATGACCTGGAAGAAAGTACTTCATATTTGTAAGCAGCTTTCCTGTCTTCATTTTTCTGCTCTTTCTTTTCTTCTGCCTGCAGTTTTTTCATCATCTGGCATTTACCATTACAATGCATTTTCGGACGGGTCTTGTTCACGCAGTTTTTGGCAAAAGCAGCAGTATTGGCAAAATAATCCAGTACAATGAATGGCTTATTGAACGTTTGTACAAGAAACGCCGATAAGAAAATCAATGTAATGATTTGCCGAAACATGTTGCAAAGTTAGTATGATTTATTATTTCCCGGATGATCAGGATCATAAAAAACTACTGAGCACAATTTTTTTTTAATTCCTTTCAGTATCTTTTCGGTATGCAGCAACAACCGAAGCTTTCTCTATTTGATTTTACCATGATCATGGTAACATTGGTAATTGGTATGGGGATTTTCAGAACACCCGCTAATGTTGCAGCGGCATCACCCGAACCATGGGTTTTCTTTGCAGCCTGGATTGCAGGCGGATTGATTGCGCTTTGTGGTGCACTCACTTATGCTGAAATCGGCAGCCGCTATCCGGTTACAGGTGGCTATTACCGCATTTTTTCTTATGCTTATCACCCTTCCATTGCTTTTGCCGTTAATTGTATTATCCTTATTTCCAATGCAGCATCACTGGCAGGTGTGGCATTGATTGGTGCTGAGTATATCATCAAGGTTTTTAATCCGGATGCCGCCAATGCAGAAACGATTCAAATCATCATTGCAGTTAGTTCAATCATATTATTTTATGGGATCAATCTGCTCGGATTAAAAATGAGTGCCCGTACACAGAACATTCTCGCCATTGTGAAAATTGGTTTGATATTATTACTGATAACACCTTTGTTTTTTGCACCGGATGCGAATCTGACTGAACATATAACCTCAACTACAACAAAACCTGCATTGATGGAATACATCAAAGCATTCGGTATCGGGTTGGTAGCTGTTTCGTTTACCTATGGGGGTTACCAGCAATCGATCAACTTCGGGGAAGAGGTACAAAACGCACCCAGAAATACACCGAGAGGAATCACCGCAGGTATTTTTATCATCATCATTTTATACCTGGCCATTAACTATGCTTATTTCAGAATCATCGGATTTGAAGAACTTAAAACGGCCAAAGGGATTGCGGCATTGATGGCTTCCCATGTTTTTGGTAATGCAGCCGGAAACATTTTATCACTCCTGCTTTTTTTATCGGTACTGGCATATGTAAATGTTTTGCTGATGAGCAATCCCAGGGTGATGCAGGCGATGAGTGAAGAAAAAGTATTGCCTGCTGCTTTCGGAAAAAGAACCAGCAAAACCAATGTATTATTGCTCTCTCTGAGTGTTTTTGCTTCGCTTTGTGCCCTGATTGTTTTCTGGGCAAAAACATTTGATGAGATACTGAGCTTTACGATATTTCTTGATTGCTTTGGAATGGTTTTATCAGCAGCTACCATTTTCAGTTTACGAAAAAAAACAGCTCATCTGGATAATACCGGTATTTATAAGATGAAACTTTATCCGTTGATGCCGCTGTTGTTTATAGCTGCATATATATTTGTTGCCATCAGTATATTTCTCGATAAACCTTACACAGCACTTACCGGACTTGGAATACTGGCGGCTTTCATCGGGCTGTATTTTATCATTAAAATAGTAAGAAAACAGTAATGGACATTTCACATATCCTCAACGAACTTGCCGAAGACCGTTCTCAATATTTTAATGCGGTTTCGCCGCCCATATTTCAAACCAGCAATTTTGCCTTTCAAACGGTAGAGGATATGCGCAAAGCTTTTGCCGATGAATACAGTACTTACCTGTATTCAAGAGGATTGAATCCAACAGTAGATATGCTGCGCAAGAAGTTGGCTGCGCTCGATGGAGCAGAAGATGCACTTGTATTTAACAGCGGAGCTGCCGCAATTTTCGCCGCCGTTTTTGCGAATGTAAAACACGGTGATCATATCGTCAGTGTGCGCAAACCTTATACCTGGGCACAGAAGGTATTTGATAAAATATTGCCTGATTTCGGTATTACTACCACTTATATTGATGGCAGAGATATTGAAAATTTTGAAAGAGCCATTCTTCCCCATACAAAAATTATTTACCTCGAGAGTCCTAACAGTTGGGACTATGCGCTGCAGGATCTGCAGGCTGTTGCAGCTTTGGCAAAAGCCGAAGGGATCATCAGCATCTGCGACAACAGTTATTGTACACCCATTTATCAGCGTCCATTGGATTTCGGCATAGATATGTCTTTGCAATCGGCAACAAAATACATCGGCGGCCATAGCGATACAGTAGCCGGTGTACTGAGTGGTACCCGGGAAATGATGGAGAAAATATTCAATACCGAATACCTTGCTGTGGGCAGCGGGATACAACCTTTCAATGCCTGGTTATTGCTGAGGGGCTTAAGAACATTAACGGTGAGGCTGGATCATATTTCCCGCTCAACACAAAAGATTAACCAGTTCCTCAAACAACATGCTGCCATCGAAGAAACCCTGTTTCCTTTCGATCCGGATTTTCCACAGTATGAATTGGCACAAAAACAGATGACAGGTGCCTGTGGTTTATTGAGTTTTGTATTGAAAGCAGAAAAAGTGGAAGAGATTGAAAATTTCTGCGAAAACCTGGAGCATATACTCATGGCAGTGAGTTGGGGTGGATATGAATCGCTGATCATTCCCCGCTGCGCCGGTATGGAGAAAAGTCAGTTTAATCCAGCCCAAAAAGACCATCGGATGGTTCGGTTGTATGTGGGATTGGAAGATCCAGACTATCTCTGTTCCGATCTGGCCCGGGCATTGGATAAAATGCAGGTCCTTCGAAACGGGTAAATGCCCGATTTTTAGCCATTTATATAATAGAATGTACCGGGAACAAGCCTAATCAGTTATTTTTGCGGTATGCGTCCATTCATTCTGAGTATTGTTCTTTTTTGCGGCATTGGCCAGGGGGTATTAGCCCAGGGCAAATGGGATCTGCGTACCTGCGTGGAATATGCCATGGCCAACAATGTTTCTGTTCGCCAGTCAGACTTACAGGCCAAAATTTCCGCACTTACTTACAAACAAAGTAAACTTTCCCTTTTTCCAACTTTATCTGTGGGCACCAATGGAGCCCTGAATAGTGGAAACAACCAGGATCCGGTTACCTTCAGCAGGGTTACCGAAACCTATCTTTCTTCGGGTATGCAGTTGCAAACAAGCGCTGATATTTTTAATTTCTTCAGCAAGCGCAACCAGATTGCAGCCAATGAATGGGAACTGATGGCAGCCAAAGCCAATGTTGATAAGATAAAGAATGATATAGCCCTGTCTACCGCTAACGCATACCTGCAGGTACTGCTGGCCAAAGAACAGCAGAATATCACGCTGGTTCAGTTGCAGCAAACCAAAGCCCAGCTGGACAATACAAAAAAACTGGTAGATGCCGGTGCATTGCCTGAGTTGAATCTTACACAACTTGAAGCGCAACTGGCAGCCGACAGCAGCAATTATCTTTCTGCACAGGGTGGAGCAGTTCAGTCCCTTCTTTCACTGAAAGCATTTATGAATATCGATGCTGCCAGTGACCTCAATATTGAAACACCCCCTGTTGAAGCCATCCCGGTTGATCCCATTGCCGATCTTCAACCTGAAATGGTATATGCGCAGGCACTGAAAAATCAGCCACAACAGAAAAGCAATGAGTTCAGGTTGAAAGCTGCTCAGAAAGCGGCGGATGCGGCAAAGGGAAGTATGTATCCTTCTTTCTCTGCATTCGGAAGCCTGAGTTCTAATTATATTTCATTCAGCAAAAAGCCAATTTACAATCGATTGGTTACAGGATATGAATCAACCGGATTGATTGTAAACGCAGGTCCTGGTGTTACATATGATGTGCAGAGTCCTGTTTTTACCAATGGTGATATAGCCGGTTATATCAAACCAGGTTCATTGGGTACACAGCTTACAGATAATTTCAGAAAAGCTATTGGTATTTCAATCAACATCCCGATTTTCAGCAATGGTACTTTACGCACCAATTATGAAAGAGCAAAACTGAATATCCGTTCCATGGAATTGCAGAAAGAACAGGACAATCAGAAACTGAAACAGGATATATTCCAGGCTTACAATGCAGCATTGACCGCACTGGGAAAATACAATGCCAGCAGGAAAGCAGTGGAAGCAAATGAAAAGGCTTATGATTTTGCCGGTAAAAGATTCAACATTGGCTCTCTTAGTACATTCGACCTGATTACGACGCAGAATAACCTGCTCAGATCAAAACTTGAATACACGATCAATCGTTTCGATTATGTATTTAAAATGAAAGTGCTCGAGTTTTACAAAGGAGAAGGTTTAAAATTATAAATGAAGATCATTCTGCAAAGAATGATTGATAAATAACAACGGGTTTATGAATAAAACAACTAAATGGATTCTGATTCTTTCCCTGGTACTGGTTGTGGCCATGGTAGTGATGTCGAAGATGGGCGTATTTGGAAAAGATGAAGGAACAAAAGTAACAGCCGAAAAAGTACAGAAGCGCACCATCATTGAACTCGTGAATGCCAGCGGAAAAGTTTACCCGGAGATCGAAGTAAAGGTTAGTCCGGATATCAGTGGTGAGATTACAGAACTCACTGTTCAGGAAGGCGACACCGTAAAGAAAGGTCAGTTGCTGGCAACAATTTATGCCGACATCTATAGCATACAGAGAGACCAGGCCGCTTATGGTGTAAACCAGAGTGCTGCACAGGTCGCCAACTCACAGGCATCCTTAGACGCTTTATTGGCTCAGCTCGAACAGGCACAGCGTACGTTTGACATGCAGAAAAAATTATTCGATGACAAGGTGATCAGCAGGAGTGAATTCAATGTTGCAGATGCCAACCTGAAATCTGCAGCAGCCAATTATAAAGCCGCTAAAGAAAGTATTAAAGGAACTGAAGCTGCTGTACAAACAGCCAAAGCAAATCTGAACAGGGCTTCCAAGGATCTCGATAGAACAACAATTCTGGCACCTATGGATGGTGTGGTAAGCTTACTGAATGTTAAGAAAGGGGAGAAAGTAGCAGGTAACAGTTTCAATGTGGGTACGGAAATTCTCCGCATAGCTGATATGAGTAAAATTGAAGTAAGGGTAGATGTTGGAGAAAATGATATTCCAAAAGTTAAACTCGGAGATAGTGCAGTGGTGGAAATTGATGCTTACAGCGATCGTAAATTCAAAGGCCTGGTTACACAGATTGCCAGCAGTAACAATGGTGCCGCTTCATTGAGTTCACTTACCAGTACTACTTCTTCAGATGTTACACAGTATAAAGTTTATATCAGGCTCCTGCCCGAAAGTTATATGGACCTGCTGGGGAAAGGAAGTTTCCCTTTCAGACCAGGGATGAGCGCCAATGCAGATATTCAAACCAGAACAGTGGTAAATGTTCTCAGCGTGCCCATCAACGCAGTTACTACACGTGAAAAAGATGGTGTTGAGAAAGCTGAAAAGAAAAAAGATGATGCTGAAATCAATGCACCTGCTCCTTCAGTTGATGATCTGGATGTAGTGGTATTTGTGCTCGACAAAGAGAATAAAGTGAAAAAAGTAAACGTGAAAACCGGTATTCAGGACATCAATTATATTGAACTGAGGTATGGAGCGAAAGAAGGCGATCAGGTCATAACCGGTCCATACGACGTAGTAAGCAAGTCTTTAAAAGCAGGCGACCAGGTGAAAGTGGTAGATAAGAAAGAACTTTTTGAAAAGAAGTAATTATCCCGTTATAGTAAAATAATACACAGGCATTGCCTGTAATCATTCCCATGAAAATATTTTTCTGGTTTGTCGCTTTCATTTTTTGTGCAAATCATATCCAGGCACAGAAAGCGAAACTATTTCTCCAGATCAAGGAAGACAGTTTGTCAAAAGACATCATTCCAACCGCTACATTGCTGAGGCTTCCGGATTCCGTAAAGATTGGAAGCCTGGTTATCACTGAAGGTGTTTTTTTTGAAGTGGAAATAGGTAATACTTATTTGCTATCTGTAACCGCTACTGGCAGAAAGCCATTTTCAAAGAAAATTAATGTGAGGGATTCGGTGGTAACGGTAATGGTTACCCTCAAAGAGCAGGTAAACAATCTTTCCAATGTTACTGTGGTATCGAAGAAGCCTTTGATCAAACAGGAAGACGATAAGACCATTGTAGACGCTGCTGCTCTTACAATCAGCAGTACCAACGCTTATGAGGTGCTCGAAAAAACACCCGGCGCAGTGGTAGACCAGGATGGTAATGTTTACCTCAGCAGTACTACCCCAGCTACTATTTTTATCAATGGCCGCGAAATGAAACTCAGCAGTGCCGACCTTGCTTCATTGCTGAAAAGTCTGCCTGCAAACAGTGTAAGTAAAATTGAAATCCTCGCCAATCCATCTGCCAAATATGATGCTTCCAGCAGCGGTGGTATATTGAATATTGTTTTAAAGAAAGGCGTAAAGCTGGGTACCAGTGGCAGTGTGAATATGGCCTATTTCCAGGGCGTGTATGCCACACAAACAGTTGGATTTAACATCAACAAAAGTGCAGGTAAGCTTAACAGTTATATGAGCTACCAATTTACCAACCGGAATAATTTTGAAGAATTGTTTTCTTTCCGGTCTATCGCCAGGGATAGTTCATTGGTAGGGCAACGTTCCTATACAACATACCCTTCAGCAACCAATTACCTGGGCTTGGGTTTTGATTATGCTCTTAGTAAGAAATGGAATGTTTCCTATGATGTGCGAACAACCTTTACGAGTAATAAAAGCAAAGCTTATAACAGTATTGATATCTCCAATGAGTTTAATAATAATGTGCTGGCCAGAAATGCCTCCGACATTTCCAATAAGAACCGGTCTTTTTTCATGGGGAATACCGTATCACTGAAGTATAAAATAGATAGCCTTGGCAGTGAATGGTCGAATAATATTGAGTACACTTATTTTAATTATAACAATGATCAGTTGTATAGTAATTACCTTTTTCAGCCTGCAAGACCAACAATAGCAGGTGATGGAGAAAACACCAACCGCAAAAACATATTTGTTTTTCAAACAGACCTTACTTATAAACTTCCGAAGAAATTTACATTGGAAACCGGTGGTAAAATCACCATCAGCAATAGCCGCAACAATGCACAGTATTTTTTAGATACCGGTAACAATGTTTTAATACCCGATCCTTTTCAAACCAATCGTTTCCGGTATAAAGAAACCATCGGTGCCGCCTACCTGCAGGTAGCCAAGACTTTCCTCGGCTTTACACTGAAGCCCGGATTAAGACTTGAAACCACCGATCTGTCCGGCCGCCAGTTAATTCCCGGTGATACAACATTTACCATTAAGCGCACTGATTTATTCCCTTATGTTTTCCTGAAGCATAAGCTGTTTAAAATATTCGGCAATCCATTGATCGGTAATGCGATTTACCGGCGAACAATAAGAAGGCCTTATTATGAAAGTTTGAATCCTTTTCCCAAATACATTGATCAGTATTTATTTGAAACGGGGAATCCAGCACTCAGGCCTCAGTTTACAACCAATTATGAGTTCAATGTTACGTTCAATGATTTCCCGGTTTTTGCTTTTGGTATCAACCAGACCAAAGATATCTTCAGCAATGTTACTTACCAGGATGAAGTAACGAAGATTGCATACAGAACATTCGACAATCTCGGAAAGAATAAAGAGTTTTATTTCAAAGCCATTGGTGGTATACCTCCTGGCGGAAAATATTTTTTCTATTTCGGCGCACAGTATAATTATAATGAATACCGCGGTTTTTACCAGGGTCAACCATTGAATTATAACCGGGGCAGTTATACATTTTTTATGTACCACGAGTTAAAAGCCAGCAAAACGCTTACGGTGAATATGCAGGGATTTATGCGTACAAAAGGATTGCAGAATTTTTATGAGCTGGATAATTTCGGAGGATTATTTGTTTCGGTTAACAAAGCGGTATTAAAAAGGAAAGCCAATATCATTTTATCAGTAAACGATCTGTTGCAAACCAACAGGGTGAGTTTTGCCATTGATCAGCCCGGGGTAAAGGCAACGGGTAAACGCATCAATGATACACGCCGGCTTGGTATTACTCTTCGTTATAATTTCGGTATTAAACCTAAAGAAGAAAAACGGGCTTCCTTCGATGCACCTGCCGAAACAAAGGATTAATAAGCATCAGCTGAACATGCTTTCGGCAATGGCAACGCTTTCAGGTTTGCCTACATCTACCAAACGATCGCCTGTATGATCATAGCCGAGGATGAGTTGACTGGAAGCCAGGCTCAGGTAAGTTTCTGTGAGTGAGAATTTTCCTTTCTGTGGTATCAGATCAAAAATAGTTGGCTCGAATACAACGACACAACTATACGCCATCTGGTGAAGTTCTTTCCCTGGTATTGAAATTTTTTCTTCTCCTGTATTCACATTGTGCCAGCCACACATACGTTGTGTTTCATCAAAAAGTAAATAACGGGATGTTTTCCGGTTGGTAATGCCGAAAGATACAAGCGCTTTGTTTTGCTGGTGATAATCCAGCAGTTTTGTAATATTCAGATCCGTTAGAATATCTGCATTCAGTGTAATGAAAGGTTCATTTCCTTCGAGCAACGGCCTTGCTTTTAATAATCCTCCGCCGGTTTCCAGTACTTCATTGGATTCATCACTGATGATCACTTTGCTTCCCCATCCTTTATTCACTTCAATGGCTTCTATGAGCTGATCAGCAAAATGATGCACATTCACCACCACATCAGTTATGCCATATTGCTGCAGGTACTCAATGTTTCTTTGCAACAGCGATTTCTTATTAACGATTGCCAGTGCTTTCGGATGCTTGTCTGTCCAGGGTTTGAACCTTGTGCCTAACCCCGCTGCGAATATCATTGCTTTCATTTGACCCAGTTTTCCCTGTTGGTATGATGTAAATGTACTTTTACTTTGAATTTATTTTTGAGGTGCCTGGCCAGCGCTTCCGCTGCGTATACGCTTCGGTGTTGCCCGCCGGTACAACCGAAATTTACCATGAGTGATTTAAAATCTCTGTTGATGTAATCGGTAACGTTGATATCTACAATCGTAAACATACTGTTCAGGAAAACCGGCATTTCCGTTTTCTGTTCAAGGAAATCTTTTACTGGTTTATCGAGACCAGATAGTTTTTTGTACTCCTCAAATCTACCCGGATTTAATATTCCCCTCATATCAAAGACAAAACCACCGCCGTTTTCTGATTCATCAACCGGAATCCCTTTTTTGTAAGAGAAGCTGTTGATATGTACTTCCAGAGGTGTTTCAGGGGTTGCCTGCACTGTTGTAAACCGACTGATGATTTCATCGCTGATACACAAAGCAAGTATTTTTTTGAATTCCGGAACAGCGATACCAGGATTGTGCTGCTGGGTAAATTCTTTCAGGTTTTGCAAAGCAAGCGGAATGCTGGTGAGAAAATGGGCTTTCCTTTCAAATAATCCACGGAAGCCATAAGCGCCCAGCACCTGCAGCAACCTGATGAGTACATAACCATTGTACTGACTTCTGAAAATATCCCTGTTCACCGGTTCGCCGGAAACAATTTCAAAAGCATCAATATAATCTTCCAGTAAATGTTGTTTCCAGTCATCAGGCAGGTTGGCTTTTGCCTGCCAGAGCAGAGAAGCAACATCATACTGCGGTGCACCTTTCATGCCGCCCTGGTAGTCGATGAATTTTATTTCTCTTTTATCGGATACCATGATATTCCTGCTCTGAAAATCGCGGAACATGAAATAACGGTATTCAGTATGCGACAAATAATTACTCAGCGCTTCGAAATCTTCTATCAGTTTTTGTTTGTCGTATGGAGTAGCAAGTGTATCCAGAAAGTAATATTTAAAATACAGCAGATCGGCCATGATGGCTTGTTTACCGAATTCTGTATTGGTTAAGCATTTAGTATAGTCTATTTGCTGGTTAGCTTTTACCTGCAGCTTTGCCAGTTCCGTCAGACTTTTTTTATATAGTGCATAAACGGCATCTGTATATCCTTCTTCTTCCAGAATGTCCAGTAAAGATTTGCTCCCTGCATCTTCCTGTAAGTATATCGTTTCGTCTTCATTTACAGCGAGTACTTTGGGCGTTGCCAATTGCAGTTCAGTAAAGACTTTTGAAAAATAAATAAAGGTTTGATTTTCCCTGAGGTTGTTGCCAAAAGTCGCGATATAATTTTTATTAGCAGTGCTGATACGAAAATACTGCCGGTCGCTGCCGGCCTGTTGCAGTTTGTCAATAGATTGAATAGGATCGTTCGTAAACTGGTTGAATAGTGCTTTTACCTTTTCTGTGATTTTTTCCATGCTGATATGTTGGCCTAAAAGTAAAACATTTTTGGCAGCCTGTTTTACAAGCACGGCCGGTACAATAAATTCAAAATGGCTCCCGGATAATTTCCGGAAGCCATTCATTGTTGTTTTTTATTCTCCTGTTATTTCATTGCCCCTCTTTTTTCTGAATGAACGGTGTTGAGCACTGTCCATTTTTACAATTTTAGGAACGAATTTTCCTACGACATCTACCAGCGATTGCTGACTTTTCATCACCAGGTCGATGTCTTTGTAAGCGAATGGAGATTCGTCCAAACCGCCACCCAATAGCTTAACATGGTGCTTATGCAATTCTTCTTTGAATTGTTTTTGCGTTACTGTTTGCAATGCTTTCGTCCGGCTCATTTGTCTTCCTGCTCCATGCGAAGCCGAAAACACTGATGACGATTCTCCTTTACCTTTCACGATGTAACCAGGCGCTGTCATTGAACCGGGGATGATGCCCAATACATCTTTTCCGGCAGGTGTTGCTCCTTTTCTGTGAACAATCACTTCTTTATCCTGCCAGTTTTCTTTCCAGGCAAAGTTGTGATGGTTCTCTACCATTTTCACCGGCTTTCTTCCCAACTGCTTGGCAATTTTTTCATGGATCATATGATGACAGGCAGATGCATAATCTCCCGCCAGGTTCATCGATTCCCAATACTCGATACCTTCTTCCTCATCCAGCATCAGCCAGGCCAGGTTTTTGGCCTCATCGGGCAGTTTCCTTTTTGCTATGGCCAGTTTCGTGTAATGGTTGGCGATAGTAGCTCCCAGTCCTCTTGATCCGGAGTGCGACAAAAGACCTACATAGTTTCCGGGTTCAACACCCAGCACATTGTCCTTCTCAGTTATCTCAACAGAACCGAATTCAACGAAGTGGTTACCCGATCCAGATGTACCCAACTGTTTACCGGCTTTGGATTTCAATTGATGCAACAAAGGTATCTGGTCGAACAAAGGATTGTCCAGTACTTCGTGTTCGGCATATCGGTCGAACCTGGCACCACTTCCGAACAAAGTTGCTTCACCCAATTCTCTGGAGAAGTACGATTCTTTTTGTTTCAGTTCTGATGGATCAATATCAAATAGGCTCAAACACATTCTGCAACCGATATCCACGCCAACACCATAAGGGATGATGGCATTTTCTGTTGCCAGAACACCACCTATCGGTAATCCATATCCGCTATGTGCATCAGGCATCAGGGCACCAGCCACACTGATGGGTAACCTCGAAGCCTGGATCATTTGCTTCATTGCTCCCTCTTCAATATGTTCTGCACCATATACCTGGAAATCAATTCCAGGTTCATTCAGCATGATTAAATTGTCCTCTTCAGAAACCGGAATCAGTTTTTCAGCAATCGTATGCAAAACAGGATCTGTTAAATAGGCCTCTGGAGCAGCCAGGATTTTTTGTAATACATCAAACGCTTCTTCTTTCGACTGATGTTTAAATGCCTGCTCCATTACCTGCATGGCCACGCTGATCACAAGCCCTTCAGGGTAACCGATGTTTCTTAATTCTTTTCCTTCTATTTTTAATTTTTTCATTTTAATTGTTTGATAAGTTACTTAATTCAGCATTTCTGCCGGCCTTCTGAAGCCAACAATGGTGGCTTTTTCTGCTTTCTGTGTTTTTTCATGCTGGTTGGCAATTTCTGCAATGGTCATCGGCTCTTTGATTTCTGCTGTAAAACCTAAGTGGTTACTGAGCTTTTGCGCTTTTTCAATTCCCAGCTTTCCGAATTCATATTGAGCAATCAATCTTCCCTTTCGCAGTAGCGCATTGTCGACCAGCGTAAGCGAATTGTTGAATGTACAGATGAGTTGCACATTCAGAAAATCTGCCAGCAAACCATCCGAAATATTCAGCAGGTTAGATACAGATGAACTGTGACTGATCTTCCTGTTCATGATGATATTTTCGGCATCTTCAATTACCAGGATGCAATTGGGATTGTCTATCAACAGATCGATAAATTCCGGATCCATGATATTCCCTGCAGCTGTTGGAGAAAGGAAAAGAATTTTCTTTTTTATTTTTCCAACCAGGTGCCGGAGATAGGTTGTTTTACCCGTTCCCGGCAAACCATGCAGCAGTACAATTCCTTTGTCTCTCGTTTTGTTCAACCTGTTGCTGATGATCGCATCAATTTCTTTGAAATCATCTTCATAGAACAAGTCGAGATCAAGCCTGGTTTTTTTGATTTCCATTCCTTTCAGCAAAAGACCATTTCTGCCTTTTGACAGCAGGTTGATTTCAAGCGGCTTTTTTCTTTGCCTGGCTTTGAAGCTGTTCATGAGTTTAATGCACTGCTGTATAAATTCATCCTGTGTATTGTTGTGATAAATTTCACAGTAGTTGTTGTCGAACTCCAGTATGCATTTATTATTTAACACCAGGTAAGTTTCATTGAACTGCAGACCTTTTGAATGAACATCTTTGTACCGGTAACTATGTGTTTCATTAATCAGGGATGCAAAGTTTTCCCTGATGGCCATCCACGCTTTTTCTCCATCAATATTTCCGATATAAACCGCACTGCTGATTTCATTGAAATAATACAGGTACAATGTTTTGCCACAGATGAAATTACTGTCGTACAAACCATTGGTATTGATTATTTTTTGAATAGTTTTCATTGTTATAATTTTTTAAATTTCTGAAAAGGCCATCCTGCAGCAACTTACAGGGTAGGCCATTTCCCTCCTTCCTTTTTCTTTTCCATTATTTTCTCTACCTGTTTCATGATGGCATGAATTACCAGGGAGATGATGATGAGTTTCATTTTATTTGTTTTATGCCAAACAAAAAGTCCGGCTGTTTGGCCGGACTTCTCTTGCATAACTACAGGAATTATGTTCAGGTAAAGTCTGGCGCTTTAATCGGGATAAAAAGAATACTGCTTTCGCTAAAACCTTTTAAGACAAGGCTTCTGAGGGCATAGTCATTCTGCTTTTTATCCATATTTGTAGTAATTAATTGCTGTTTCATTCTGACGATTTATAAAAAACAAAACCCCGGTTAGTACCGGGGCTTGCTATATTTTCAGTTTGGTTTGGTAAACTTAATCATTGGCAAAATGAGCCCCGATGCGAAAAAAGCTAAGGCTTTTCGGCATATCGATATGTAAAACTAGACGGAGCATTTTATTATTCATTTTTAATTTTGCTGTGCAAAGATGTAAATTATTTTTTGAATACACCAATTTTTTAATAAAATATTTTTAAATAAATTTATTTCGTCTATGCTATATAGTTAGTAACTGGTTCCTTAAAACCAGTTTGCTTTATAACGCAGAAGAGTATTATTTTTTCACTTTTTTCAGCGTAAGGGAAGAAATGATGGTAACAATCAATCCGATGATGAATACCGTTAGTGCCATCAGGAGAAACTGGAGAAACGGGTTGCTGAAAATTTCTTTCTGTGCCTGGAGATCTTTCAAAGCCGATTCAAGTTTATCGGCCGGGATGGTGGCTTTTAACTTTGATTCATAGTTAACGTAATACTGTTCCATCCAACCGGGGTTGATTACTTCGGTGTACAGAATATCGAAGATACCAAAGAGCAAAGAGGGGATCAATACAATGAGCACACCCACTTTCATACCTTCTCCGAAACTGAGGAATCCACCATTTACCATATCCCTGTAATGACGGATTCCGAGGAAAACAAAGACCATCGAAATCAGCATCGTGAGGTACCCGGCAATTTCCTGAATTTCGGTACCTGCCACTTTGGCTATAAAAATCATATCAATTGCACTGAGCAAAACAATGAGGAGAGCCGCTAAAAGCCCGTAACGAATGACAACTTTTTTCATAATAATTTTTTTATGCAATCTAGGGTTGAAGTAAAAAATAGTCCTCATACCAAAGTATGAATTAGCTACTCCTTAAGCATGAAAATCCTACAAATCAACAATTTTCAGTTGCCTGGCCGTTTGAATAGCCTGCGTTCTTCTTTTGGCATCCAGTTTTACAAACAGGTTGGATACATGTGTTTTGATGGTGCTTTCTGATAGAAAAAGTTGTTCTGCAATTTCCTGGTTGCTGAGGCCTTCTGCCATTTTTACCAGTACGTCGTGTTCTCTTTGGGTGATGCCTCGTTTTTTAATCTCTTCATAATTTATTACAAAAAAATTGGTCCGGTTTTCCTGAACCGGCATTGCAGGGGAAGTTGATTTATTCCTATTGAATTTCTGGTTGAAATAAAGTCCGACGAAGAAAAATACGAAGGCTGCAATCGCTACAATGATCTCAAGCCTGATATTTCCCTGCGTAAAATTAAAGGAGGCCAGTTTGAACAATATCAACAGGCATAATACAAGTAAGCCAAAGCCAATAACAATGGAACGCATGCAGCTAAGGTATACAATGCAGTTTAGAAATTAAAATAACCGCCCCTGTTCACCGGGCCTTCTGAACTGAGTAGTATCCAGGCTCCATTCTTCCGCATTCATATGATACAGTTTTCCGTATTTTTTGTATTGCTGTGCAACCAGTTCTGCAATACTGCCTTCTCCCCGCATGCGTACGCCCCAACGGGTATCATTCACTTTTCCATCATGACTCTGTTCAATGAGGTGCCATACTTTATCGGCATGATTGGGAAAGTTTTTATACAGCCAGTCGTGAAAGAGAAATTTAATCGATCCGTTCAGCCGGATAAAAGTATAAGCTGTAAAAGTGGCGCCATTATCGGCTGCAGCCTTCATGATCCTTTGCATTTCATGTTCATTCAATCCGGGAATCATCGGGCCCATCATGATGCCCATGCGCACACCGGCTTTACTCAGTTCTTCAATCACTTTTAATTTCTGACGTGCTGTTGTAGTTCTGGGTTCCATGATGCGGCGCAGGTCTTCATTGAAAGAAGTGATGGATACCATGGCCGATACAATATTTTTTTTGGCCATTTCCTGTAGTACATCTTTGTCTTTGAGTATCCAGGAATTTTTGGTGAGGATGCCTACAGGCTGATTGAATTCATTGCATACTTCCAGCAATCCTCGGGTAAGCCGGTATTTCTGTTCTGCAGGTTGATAGCAGTCGGTATTGCCGCTAAGCATGATGGGCGCACATTGCCATTTGGGATTCATGAGGTATTTCCTGAGCAGCTGTGGTGCATTTTTCTTCACCAGTATTTTTTGTTCAAAGTCGATGCCAGCGCTGTAACCCCAGTATTCATGCACATTTCGTGCATAACAGTATATGCAGCCATGTTCGCAACCGGCATAAGGATTCATGCTGTAGCCCATGCCTACATCTTTGCTTTCAACAGCATTCACAATGGTTTTCGATAATTGTTCGATGTATTGGGTTGCAATATTCGCTTCTTCCCAATCATCGATTCCCTCCGGATTTTCCCGGGTGATTTCATGTTTGATGAATTTATTTTTTGTGTTGAACTGGGCGCCTCGTCCTGCATGGTAAGGCTTGTCTTCAGTTGGCTGAATGGCTTTTACTTTGTGATGATCCTGTTGAAGAGGGGCTGGCATGTTGATAAATGTTATTTGTAAATAGGTATCCTGAAGAATGATGCATAACAGCCGGAGTATAAAAATTTGTTGTCCTGCAAATGTCAATACCGGTTCTTACAACGATTCGATTCAGTGTGTAAAAAGTGAATGAGTAAGCTGCAATTGTTTTTGTTTCCGTTTACATAAATAAATCACCCTGTTTGGTTGATACCAATAGGTTTTCAAAAGCAAATCTTTGTACCACCTGGTATTTCGATTCACCGGTTTGTCTTTTCAACAGCAACATACCATCTGCAATAAAACGACCTGTAAAATGACGGTGACTGTATTCGAGCCAGCCTTTCTCATATTGCCAGGGTTGTAGTTTATGCGCTACCGTTAGATGA
Source organism: Ferruginibacter sp. (assembly GCA_037045295.1). Classification (GTDB taxonomy): domain Bacteria; phylum Bacteroidota; class Bacteroidia; order Chitinophagales; family Chitinophagaceae; genus Ferruginibacter. The sequence continues at coordinate 884,062 of JBAOHS010000005.1, read as the reverse complement.
GGTTCAAGAATGAAATGTGGCTTGTGATCGTTGTTCAGTTTCATGAGCAATTGCGTTTCCTTGCGGATGTTTTTTACCAGTTCCTGGATGGGCAGTTTCGACAATACATTGATGTAAATGGTATGCGCCGGAAAACTGCCATAATCCTTCAGCTCAATTTTAACAGGATGAAAGCCCATCGCTACCGATTTGAGCCTGTTGATGATCCTTTCTTCTTTCATTTCATACTGCACAAAACTGGCCAGCAGGATATTGGCCTTTCCATACAATGCGGTAGGTGCCTGGAATTTATCGTGAAACTGTTGTTTGACCTGCAGTATCCTGTTGCGCAATTCTTCATGCGGATTGAGTACCAGCTGGTATTCAAATATTTTATAACCGGGGATGGCGTTGATGATGGGTTTCATAAAAATTTATTTTCCTGAGATTTTGAGGGCGAATTATTTTAGTATAAATTTACTAAATAATTTAGCAAAACAAAAAAAATATTTATATGGAAATAGAAAGATTTTTTAACACAGGTTACAGGGGCAGCAAGGGTTTTACCCAGCAGGATGTTCCTACGGCCAACGCCACCGGTTTCGGTGCAGCAGCCGATGATTATATGGAAAGAGGGATCGACCTCAATGAGCAACTGGTGCGCAATAAGCCGGCAACATTTTTTATGCGGGTGAGCAGCAACAGTATGGTCAATGCAGGAATCGTGGAAGGAGATATTGTGATTGTAGACCGAAGTATTAAACCCACCAATGGGAAAATCGTCATCGCCGTAATCGATGGCGAAATGCTCATCAGAAGATATGAACGTACCCTCAACAAACTCCGCCTGATCCCTGAAACACCTAAACTATCTGCAATGGAAGTGGGCGAATACAGCGATTGCAAAATCTGGGGTGTGGTTATTTATTGCATTCATTCGCTGGCATGAGCTGTATGAAACAAAAATATTTCCATGAAAGCAATTGTTGATTGTAATAGTTTTTATTGTTCCTGTGAAAGGTTGTTCAAACCACATCTCGATGATAAACCGGTAGTGGTGCTGAGCAATAATGATGGTTGTATTATTTCAAGAAGTGATGAAGCCAAAGCCATAGGTGTTGAAATGGCCGGTCCTTATTTTATGGCCAGACCATTGATTGAAAAACATGGCGTCGCAACATTTTCCTCTAACTATAATCTCTATGGTGATCTCAGCTGGCGGGTAATGGAAACCCTGCGCATCCTGGTAGGGCGGGAAAAAGTAGAAGTGTATTCAGTGGATGAAGCATTCATTGATCTTGATCATATCGATAAAGCCGATTTACAAAAACTTTCTCTTGAAATCAGGGAAGTAGTAGAACTATGGACGGGTATCAAGGTTTCAGTGGGTGTTGCCCCAACCAAGGTGCTGGCCAAAGTTGCCAATCACCTGGCCAAGAAAAATAAACTGCTTACACAATGTGTTGTAGTACTCGATACAGAAGAAAAGATTGTAAAGGCACTTGAACAAACAACCGTTTCAGGTATATGGGGTATCGGTCACCAGTATGCGCAGAAGTTAAGGGAGGATCATATGATTTATACAGCTCTTGATCTTCGTTGCAGAAGTGAAGAATGGGCATCTAAATTTCTTGGTGGCGTTACGGGTGTAAGACTGATCAGGGAACTGAAAGGCTTTCCTTCCATCGGTATGAAAGAAGAACTGGTGCACAAAAAAATGATTGCCACCACCCGTATGTTTGGTCATACTGTGAGCAATATCAACGATATCAAAGAAGCCGTGGCAACCTATACTTCCAAGGCAGCAGAAAAATTACGAAGGCAGGGCAGTGCAGCCAATACCATCAGTGTGTTTGTGGTCACCAGCAAACAGGATCATAATGCAGGTTTCCGTGGTTCAAGTGTGAGCAGTTATATCACTTTGCCTGTAGCCACTTCCTCTACCAATGAACTGATCAAACCTGCCGTTAAACTGGTAGATAATCTTTTCAGAAAAGGCACTACTTACAAAAAAGCAGGCGTCATGCTGAGCGGATTGGTACCCGATGAAACCATCCAGGGAAATCTGTTCACAGAGAAAAGGGGGAATGAACAAAGGATGCTGATGGATATGCTCGACAATGTGAATTTCTCCATGCGGGATGATATCATCAAATTTGCTGCCTCGGGAACCAAACGCGACTGGAAAATGCGACAGGAAATGCGCAGCGGGCGGTACACAACCCGGTGGGATGAATTGTTTGAAGTGAAGTAAAAGAAGTTATTCGTTAACGTTAGTAATTAAAAAAGGCAGTCTGTTGAGACCGCCTTTTTTATTTTAATATGATTCAGCTTTATTTACGATTGCCATCGGCATCCAGTTCAATGATTTCATACCCGAATTTCTGTAAGCCAGGTAGAATTTTTGCTTTATCACCCACCAGCAAGATATTTACAGCATCTGTTTGCAGCCATTTTTTAGCCAGTGCATCGATTTCTGTTTTGCTGATGTCTTTCAGGATTTGATTCTGTGTATCTACATAATCTCCAGGCAGGTTGTATTCGAGGATGCGGTTGATGAAGCCCGATTTTTGTCCGGGTGTTTCATACAACAAAGCATCCCGCTGACCCAATGCACTTTTCATGAATGTCATTTCATCGGCTGTAATACCAGTGCTCGCATACTGGTTGATTTCTTTCATTACTTCTGTAAGTGCACTATCGGTAGCATCTGCCCTGATACCAGAACTGAATGTATATTGTACACCATATTTGTCGCCACTGAAATTAGAACGGGCGCCATAGGTCCAGCCTTTGTCTTCCCGGAGATTTAAATTAATGCGGCTGTTGAAATTCGCTCCCAGTACATAGTTCATCAGGTCTGATTTGTAATATTCACCCGTGAAATCGTAAGGCAGGTTCAATACCCTTCCGATCCTGAATTCTGTTTGGGCTGCTTTGGGAACATCCACCAGGTAGATGGCTGTTTTAGCAATAACCGGTGCTGCAGGTGGTTTGGGTAATTCAATTTTTTTATTGGGAAGTTTATCCAGGAAAGACAGTTGTGGAAGAATTTCAGCTTCTTTGATGTCTCCTACAATAACGACTTTGGCGTTTTGTGTCGTCATGTAATTGTCGTAGTAGTTCTGGATATCTGCTAATTGCAGGTTTTTTATCGTGTATTCGGTACCGTTATCACTCATGCCCATAATGTTTCCGGCACCATAATTCAACTTACGGTAAACAGTGCTGGCAATAGTAGCGGGTTGTGATTTGGCTTGCTTGAAACTTTCCATCGCCTGTTTCTGTAAGCGGTTGAATGCATCCTGTTTGAATTCGGGGCGCAGCATTCTTTCTTCCAGCAATTTCAGTGTTTTGGCCAGGTTTTTCTTCAGGCATTGAACATTGAAATTCATACCATCGGTAGTGTTGTTAATATTGATACTGCTACCGAGCTTCTGGAGTTCTACTGCCATTTGCTCAGCGGTATAAGTACGGGTGTCTTCACTTAACATGCTCGATACCATTCCGGCCAGACCTACTTTTGCTGTATCCGTTCCCTGTGCCAGGTGACCACCCGGGATGGTAATGGAAATATTTACGATCGGCAATTCTGTATTTTCTGCACCGATCATTTTGATACCATTGGGCAATGTCTTTTTCCAGAAAGCAGGAACTTTTACAACCGGATTTGCACCAGTGCCTGGCATTTTGCTCCTGTCGAAATTATCGGTTCCTTTCGTGTATACAAGACCGTTATAGCCATAATCCGGACGAACATATTTCGTGGTATCGATGGTATAATTGTCTGGTTTTACAATGCCATCGGGATTGCTTTTGGTAAGCACACTTACCGTTACACAACCTTTGTTTTTAATATAAGTGTTGTAAGCCCTCAATACATCTTCTTTTGTAACTGAACGATAAAGTTTCAGCAATTCGCCGATTTTATTGGGGTTACCGGTGAAAGTCTGGAATGCAGCGAGCTGCGATACTTTTCCTGAAACACTTTGCAAGCCATTGATATATTGCGCTTCGATATTTCCCCTGAATTTTTCAATGTCTTCATCTGTAACACCTCTTTTTTCAAAACTTGCCAGGGCTTCTGTAAACAAACTGTCCATAGCAGCCAGTGTTTTACCCGGCAAAGGAATCAATTGAATACTGAAATCTCCTGCCAGTTCACTAAGCCTGCTGTTGGAACTTGCCTGCAATGCTTTCTGTGTTTTTACCAGTTGCTGATAGAGTACTGAGTTTTTACCTTGTCCTAATACCTGTGCCAGGCAGGAAAGTGCTGCCATGTCTTTGTGATAGTTCGGAACAGTAGGGAAGGTTTTCACCAGCATCGGCACACGGGCGTAGTTGTCTGTAAAAGAAACATAGCGGTTATCGGTCACCGTTACCGGAGGTAAAATGGTTTTGGTTACCTCAGGACCACGTTTAATAGTACCGAAATATTTTTCTGCCATTTTAATCGCTTCTTTCGGATTGAGGTCTCCGCCAATGGTAAGTGTAGCATTGTTCGGACCATACCAGCGAAGGAAGAAATTCTTGAGGTCATTTACGTTTACCCTGTTAAGGTCTTCTACATATCCGATGGTGAGCCAGCTGTAGGGGTGGCCATAAGGATATAAATTCTTACTGGTGAATTCGCCAACAAGTCCATAAGGGCGATTGTCGTAGTTCTGACCTCTTTCATTTTTAACCGTGCTGCGCTGTACTTCGAATTTCTGTTGGGTAACAGCGTCTAGGAAAAAGCCCATCCTGTCGGCTTCGAGCCAGAGCATTTTTTCGAGCTGGTTGCTGGGAACAGTTTCATAATAATTGGTACGATCGAGGTTGGTACTGCCATTTAAAGTACCACCTGCTGCAGTGATGATTTTGAAATGCTGCTCATCGCCTACATGATCACTACCCTGGAACTGCATGTGTTCAAAGAAGTGAGCAAAACCGCTCTTACCAATTTCTTCCCTGGCACTGCCTACATGGTAGGTAACATCTACATGCACAATGGGATCGCTGTGATCTTCGTGCAGAATAACGGTGAGCCCGTTTGGCAATACATATTTTTCATAAGGAATGATGATCTCAGTTCCTTTCTTTTCAACCTTTTCGAGCAATTTGGCCTGGCCAAAACTGTTCATCCCGGCAAAACAGGCCAGCAATGACAGCGCATATATTTTTTTCATATTAACTGTTTGAACCTTCAAATAAACTAAAAATATGCCGGAATAAATCACCTTTCATCATTCGATTAGGGTAATATTTACTTTTCGGTTTAATTTTATAAAAAAAACAGCTATGCGCACCAATCACGAGATAGATTATAAAATTTACGGCGAGGAATTACAGTTTGTTGAAATTGAACTCGATCCCAATGAAACAGCCATTGCAGAAAGCGGAAGTTTTCTCATGATGGACAATGATATTCAGATGCAAACCATCTTCGGAGACGGCAGCCAGCAGCAGGGTTCAGGGCTATTTGGCAAACTGCTCAGTGCCGGCAAACGACTGCTTACCGGCGAAAGTCTTTTTATGACGGCATTTACCAATGTTGGGCAGGGTAAAAAAACGGTGAGCTTTGCGGCACCTTATACAGGAAAAATTATCGCACTTGATTTATCATTATACAATGGTAAGATCATCGCACAGAAAGATGCATTTCTTTGCGCAGCCAAAGGAGTGAGTGTGGGTATCGAGTTTCAACGCAAACTAGGAACCGGCATTTTTGGTGGGGAAGGATTCATCATGCAAAAACTGGAAGGAGATGGTTTATCCTTTGTGCATGCCGGTGGCTATGTAGTAGAAAGGGAACTGAAGGCCGGAGAGATACTGAAAGTAGACACCGGTTGTGTGGTTGCGTATACTTCCAGCATTGATTTTGACATCGAATTCATACGCGGCGTTAAAAACTGGATGTTTGGTGGTGAAGGGCTGTTTTTTGCAAAACTTCAGGGACCCGGAAAGGTATGGATCCAGTCCTTACCCATTAGCCGACTGGCCGGCAGGATTGATGCAATATGCCACTGTAAACCGGAAAGAAGAAGGCGGTATCCTGGGTGGATTAGGAAACCTGCTGGATGGAAAAGAATAAATTAGGTTACTTTATATAGTAAATAAGAGGCCCTGTCTGACAGGGCTTTTTTTATTTAAATAAAAATATTTTTGCGATTTTATTTGGAAGTCTCATTTCCTTTATCGTATATTTGCGATATAAAATTACTCAGGCGACCAATCGCCTTTTTTTAAAACTTAATTCATCGTAAAAATACGATTATGGCCATCCACAAAAAAGAATCATTTACACAGAAGGAACAGGATCTGGCAGCTTTTGCCAAAGCATTGGCACATCCGGCCCGGATTGCTGTTCTCAAAGTACTGGCTGAAAAAAATGAATGTATCTGCGGAGAAATTGTGGATGTACTTCCTCTGGCACAATCTACCGTTTCGCAGCACCTGAAGGAGTTGAAATCTGCCGGTTTAATTGATGGATCAGTTGATGGCCCAAGAAGTTGTTATTGTATCAACTGGAAGGCATTTGAAAAGTTCAACCAGGAGTTTACTTCCCTTTTTCAGAAACTTAAAATCAGAAATGAAAAAGCCTGTTGCTGATAAATTTTAATCACTAAATATATAGTCATGAACAACGATCAACAAATCAAAGAACTGGTTAAAGAAAAATATGCAGCCATCGCCTTGCAGGATAAAGACAGCAATGCAACTTCCTGTTGTGGCGCTACGGGATGTGGTACCGGCGAAGTGTACAATATAATGGCCGACGATTACACTACCCTGGAAGGATATAACCCTGATGCCGACCTTGGCCTGGGTTGCGGATTACCCACCGCTTTTGCCCAGATTAAAGAAGGCGATACTGTAATTGACCTGGGCAGTGGTGCTGGCAATGATTGCTTTATAGCCAGGCGTTTCACGGGCGAGAAAGGTAAAGTAATCGGAATTGATTTTACAGAAGCAATGATTGCAAAAGCAAGACAGAACGCCGAATCTGCCGGTTTCAACAATGTAGAATTCAGGCAGGGAGATATTGAAGATATGCCGCTTGTATCAGATCGTGCAGACGTAGTCGTTAGTAATTGTGTGCTCAACCTCGTGCCCAATAAACACAAAGTATTCAGTGAAATATACAGGGTGTTAAAACCCGGCGGTCATTTTTCAATATCAGATATTGTGCTGGAAGGAGATTTGCCTGCTAAATGGAAAGAGATCGCTGAATTATATGCCGGATGCGTTTCTGGAGCCATTCAGAAAAAAACATACCTGGGAATTATTGAAGAAGCAGGTTTCAGTAAGATTACTGTTCAGAAAGACAAACCAATTATCATACCCGACAACATTCTTGCGGAGTATCTCACACCAGAAGAAGTTGCATCTTTTAAGAACAGTGATGTGAAGATTACCAGCATTACCGTGTATGCAGAGAAGCCTGCTAAAGATGATCGTAATTGCTGTACTCCGGGAAGTGGATGTTGCTAAAGTTTTTATTTAATCACCATAAAAGTAAAGCCATGAACAAAAATCAGAAAAATCCCGTTTGCTGTGAACCTGCAAATGGTTGCTGCGGTACAGAAGGTATCTGCTGCTAAAGAATCTGCCGGGCATCCCCCGGCTTTTTTTAATCTTCTTACACTGAACATGAAAAGAATACTTATTTGTTTGTATAGAAAACAGCAACCGCAGTCAGATGGCGCAGGCTTTTGCAAAAATGCTTGCTGGCAATAAAGTTGAAGCCTATAGTGCAGGCAGCAAACCATCGGGAATAATCAATCCCAAAGCAATCGCCGCCATGAAAGAACTGCAATATGATTTATCGGTACACGATAGTAAAAGTCTGGATAACGTTGAAGCCTATGCGCCTTTTGATGCAGTAGTCACAATGGGTTGCGGGGATGCTTGTCCGTGGATGCCGGCCAAACAGTTTATCGACTGGCAGATTCCCGATCCACGCAATATGGAGCCTGCTGAATTTAACCAGGTAAGAGACCTGATAAAACAAAAGGTGGAAATGTCTACTTTCCACCCTTTGATCAAGTTGTATAATTTTTCTGCTTCTTTACAATCCTGGATAACTGCTGATTTTTTCGAATTCATATTCCTCATTCTTTTTCAGCTCAGCTGATAAACCTGTGCAATGAAGTTGAATCAGCGGAACTGGCAAATACCTGGTCATGGGCCAGTAAAACAAGGTGGCCAGGCGTTTTCGTTTGTTGCTTTACGAAAGCACTGTCTACCTCTGCAATCATTTTTTCGGTAGTCTGAACCAGGTGCAGTTCTGCATCGAAATGCCATTCGAGATCCCAGCCTACGGCTTTGTATCCATAACGATAAAGGCTATCCGTAGCCATGGTGCTGCTGCTGATATCGATGCTCCTGATTTTAGTGGTACTCCAGATATTTCGCCCCGGTGTTCTGATGATATTGCTCCGGAGTTTCAGGCTATCGGCACAACGGGCAAAATCTTTTACCACGCTATCGGGTAAAGTATAGAATTGCCTGAATCGGTTGTGCGATGCATGGGTGAAGCTGTGGTTGGCAATTTCAAAAAGCGTTTCACGGGAAGCACTGTCATAAATCGATCGCTGGGCGTGGCTTCCGTAAACATGCTCACCCACTACGAACAAAGTAGCGTTTACCCGTTCCTGTTGTAAAATACGCATTACGTTACGGGTTCCCTTGTTGGGGCCATCATCAAAAGTGAGGTAAATGACTTTCTTTTTTCGGGCGGCTGGTTTCTCCTTAACATCAGCTGTAATGATCGGCTTTGCAGCCTGCAGGTTGCTGGTTAAACTGATTTCCTGGTTGCCTGTTTTGTAGAAATAAAAGGTACTGAATGCTACTGTGAGTACAGTTGTTTTGAAGGTGGAGGTACTGGTAAAACTTCCCTCCGGGTCGGGGTCCATGATTTGATTGGTTTAGGACATGAAGATAATAGTGCGTTTTACCCATTGCAGCATTTCCAATGTTAAATAATTATGAATTCGGGCTCAAAAGCAGCTTTGGGCAATTCCTTTTTGGCCATTAACTTTGTCGGATGGAGCAACTGCTAGCTCAGGTTGAGCAATACAAGAACGAAATCAAAAAATTCAAAGTATCTACCAGGGAAGAACTGGAGGCTTTTCGCATTAAATTCCTGGGCACCAAAGGCCTGGTGAAAACCATCATGGGCGAAATGAAAAACGTGGCTGTTGAACAGAAAAAAGCAGCCGGACAGGTACTGAACGACTTTAAGATTTTTGCCGAAAACGCCTATGCAGAAATGCTCCAGGTAAATGGCGACAATACTGAAAGTGCGGCCAGTACACTTGATATCAGTTTACCGGGTCAGCCTTTGCCGTTGGGCTCAAGGCACCCGATCAGCATTGTTCACAATAAAATCGTTTCCATTTTTCAGCGACTTGGTTTTTCTATTGCAGAAGGTCCGGAAATTGAAGACGACTGGCATAATTTCACCGCCCTCAATCTGCCGGAAAATCATCCGGCCAGGGATATGCAGGATACTTTTTATATCAGCCATTCAGCCGGAGCAGGAACCGATTGGTTACTGCGTACGCATAGCAGCAGTGTTCAGATCAGGGAAATGGAAAAAGGTTCACTACCATTAAGGATTATTTGTCCCGGTCGGGTTTACCGCAATGAAACCATCAGTGCGAGAGCGCATTGCTTTTTTCACCAGGTAGAAGGACTTTATATTGCTGAAAATGTTTCGTTCGCTGATCTCAAGCAAACCCTTTATTTTTTCGTACAGGAAATGTTCGGTGATAAAGTGAAAGTCAGGTTCCGCCCTTCTTATTTTCCTTTTACCGAACCCAGTGCAGAGATGGACATCAGTTGTTTGATCTGCGGAGGAAGCGGCTGCAGTGTATGTAAAAAAACCGGATGGGTAGAAATCCTCGGTTGCGGAATGGTGCATCCGAAAGTGCTGGAAAACTGCGGTATCGATAGTACACAGTTATACCGGATTTGCATTCGGTATGGGAATCGAACGCATCACCATGCTGAGTTACCAGGTTAAAGACCTTCGCCTGTTCAGCGAAAATGACCTGCGTTTTCTGAAACAATTTACCAACGCTGTTTAGTATATCTTTATCCAACATAACCAAACAAGACTACTAGAATGAGAAAAATCCTCCTTGCATTAATGGCAGTATGCTGCCTGGAAACTATTCTATGCCCAGAAATCGGCAACCGTATCCTGGGGCGAAGAATTTAAACTAAGAAAAGGCAGTACCGATCTCGAAGTGATCCATGCCGACAACACCGGTATCTATGTGAAAGAATCACACCTTGCCATGAAATCTTATTTCGTGATTGGCGCCACTTTACGTGAATCGGCAACATTGATCAAACTCGATAAAAGTTTAACGGAAGAATACCGCCAGGACTTTAACAAAGAACTGAAAGGAAAAGAGTATGAAAAATTCTTCTTCCTGAAAGACAAATTGTTTATCCTGGCAACAGATTATTTCAAGAAAGAAAAAAAACTTGTCCTCTATGCGGCACCGGTAGATAAAAAATCAGGCGAACTATCAGGCGAATGGGTAGAAGTTACCAGCTGGCAGAAAGAAGAAAAAGGCGATGATATTAATTTCAATGCAACCTATAATGGCGATAGTACCAATATGGTTGTAGTAAGTTCTATTGAAGGAAAAGAAAAGAACAACTATGAAGTAAGGATGTTCGATGCAAAACTGAAAGCAATCGGAAAACCTATTGCCATCAGCAATGAATTCGATCCAAAAACATTTCAGCTCGAAGATGTACTTTATACCAGCAATGGCAATGTGGTAATGGTTGGTCGTATTTATGAATACGAAGAAGGAAAGAAAAAGAAAGCCAAATTCCTGCAGTTTAAGAATTACAATGTAAGGGTATATAATTCAACCGGCGCAATGGTAAAAGAAATCAATACCGATATTGAAGCCAAATGGCTGGTGAGCACCAAAGTAATCCAGGTGCCCGGTAAAGAAATTGTGCTTGCTGCTTTTTACAGCAATGAGAAAAAAGGAAAAGAGATCAATGGTATGATGGTTCAACGCATCAATCCTGCAACAGGAGATATTGTGAGTACCAGCAATAAAGAGATCAACACCAGCATGATCACCGCAGTTGAAGAAGACGACGATGATGCCGATGATGAAGATGATGAAAGTAAAAAGGAAAGAAGAGAAAGAAAAAAACTCGAAAAAATTCAGGATGAACAGGATGGTTTTTCACGTCACATGAAGTTCAGGAATTTCATATATACACCCGACAGCGGCGTTGTTATACTTGCTGAAAAATATTACCACTATGAAATTGCAACCATGGATACCCGTTCAAACGGAATGACAAGATGGGTGTACTACCAGGTATATGAATCGGGCAACCTGATGATGAGTAAAATAGATGCACAGGGCAATATCACCTGGCTGCATGTTTTGCCCAAAGACCAGAAAGAAATGATTCAAACCGGAAGCAGTACAGCAGGTTCCGGACTTTCATTTTCCATGGGTACCAACTTCTTTGCCAATGCGGTTAACATGCCCTTCTATTCGGGCTTTGGTGTTTTATCGGGAAGCAATGGAATCAATATCATTTTTAACGATCATGGAAAAAATGAGAAAGTGCTTCAATTGGGTCAGAAAACCAAAAGAGCATCAGTATTCCGTAAATCTATCTGTTATGGTGTTGTACTCGATCCTGTTACAGGTAAGTATACACGCTCAGAATTGTTTTCCAACAGGGATGTGCCCACTGCTATGCCCCGATTGGGATCGGCATTGGGAAGAGATCTCTATATCGTAGGAAAAGAAGACCGCATTTTTGGTAAAACCAAGATTGCGGTGGCCAAAATAAGCCTTAAGAAATAAATTAACCAGTTAGGCATCTTTATTGATAGTTAAGATTATAAATAGTTTTCATGAAAAAAATATGTTTTGTTCTGTCCATCTTCACTGTAATCATGCTTTTCGTTTCCTGCTCTTCTTCTAAAGAAGCCCGCAGTTTCAAAAAAACAGTGAATGGCAGCTGGCAGTTGCAAACGGTTGTTTCGGAAGGAATCACCGGAAAAGTAAAAGTTGAATTGTTCAATGAAGCCGATTTCAATTGCTTCGTTGGAAGTATCTGGAATTTCAACAATAAAAACAATCTTGGTAGTTATACCATTGCACAAAATGCAGGTGAATGTGCCGCTATCAAAAGAGAAATCAGGTGGTCAATTTATGAATCAGCCGGACAACCAAGTTTGTTTCAGTTTAAAAGGCTCGACAGCAAACTGAAAGACCTCGATGAAAACAGCGGTGGCTTCCGGTTCACCATTCTGCAGATAGACAACAATACCATGAAGCTGAAGTCTGACATTACATTTGAAGGCAAACCCGCTGCCTTCATCTATAATTTTGTAAAGAATTAAAAATTTCGCTAACCCTGAAAAAATTATAAAATGAAAAAGTTATTAGGCAATTCATTGCTGTTCTTTGCTGCTGCAGGTTTCACATTGAGCAGTTGCGAATCTACCAAACGAATGAGCAACCAGGACAAAGGCGTTGCTGTAGGTGCAACCGGTGGTGCAGTGATTGGTGGTATCATCGGGAACAATGTAGGTAAGAAAGGCAATACAGCGCTTGGTGCCATCATCGGCGCTGCGATTGGTGGTGTAGCCGGGGGCATCATCGGGAATAAAATGGACAAACAGGCACAGAAAATCAAAACAGAAATTCCAGGTGCAAAAGTAGAAAGGGTAGCAGAAGGGATCAATGTAACTTTTGATGAAAACAATCCCGATGGTTCCAAAGCAGGTGTTTATTTTGCTACCAACAAATACAACATCAACGATAATTCAAAACTGGCGCTGGATAAACTGGTGAAAATTTTCAACGAATATCCCGAAACCAATATCCTCATCGAAGGTCATACCGATGATGTGGGAAAAGATGAATATAACATGAAACTTTCCCGGAGAAGAGCAGATGCTGTAGTGGATTACCTTAAACAGGCCGGCATTGCCGCATCAAGGTTAACGGCTAAATATTATGGGGAATCACAACCCAAAGTTGACAATACTACAGATGCCAACAAAGCACTGAACAGAAGGGTGGAGTTCGCGATTACAGCCAATGAGAAAATGAAAGAAGACGCCAAGAAAGAATCAGCCAATCCTTAATATTGATTAATTAATTTTCAGCTGCACTGCATTTTAAAATTATTCTTTAAAATCGCAGTGCAGTTTTTATTTTTGATGCATGATTGAAAATATTTGTGTAGCAGGCGCCGGTACTATGGGAAGTGGTATTGCACTTTCAGCCGCCCAGAACGGATTCCCGGTAATTTTATTCGATACCAATGAACAGGTGCTGAACAATGCCCGGAATTCCATTGCCACTAACCTGGAAGTACTGCTGTTCAGAAAGGTAAGATCAGTGCAGCAGATCAGCAAAGTATCCAGCAAAGGATTCATTTTACCTCGCAGATCGGATAATTGTAAAGCAACGCTTGTCATCGAAGCGATTATTGAAAAAGAAGATGCAAAGGTTTCTCTCTTTAATCAGCTCGCTTCCATCAACGATGCACAAACCATTTTCGCCAGCAATACATCTTCTTTATCTGTTTCAGCCATCCAGGAGAAAATTTCACACCCGGAAAGAGTAGCAGGATTGCATTTTTTTAATCCGGCTCAGCTGATGAAACTCGTGGAAGTAGTGAAAGCTGCACAAACATCCGATGAAGTAATCAATCAACTGGTCAACTTCAGCCATCAGTTAAAAAAGACACCGGTCGTTTGTATTGATGCACCCGGATTCATTGTGAACCGTGTTGCCCGGCATTATTACCTCGAAGCGATGAAGCTGGTAGAAAGCGGCATTGCAGGTTTTGAAACAGTAGATGAAGTGATGGAAGCTTCCGGTTTTAAAATGGGACCATTCAAACTGATGGACCTGATCGGTATGGACATCAACCTGGCCGTATCAACATCCTTATATAACGCTTTCGGTGAAACGAAAAGATTCAAACCTTCTCCGTTGCAGATTCAGAAAGTTGCAGAAGGAAACCTGGGCCGCAAAACAGGCAAAGGCTTTTATGCGTACAATGCAAAATAATCATAACCTTTGCTTATGAGTCTTTCAGGAGAAAATGTTCCGGCAGATCGTTCAACATCAACTGGCAAAATACTGGTAACAGGTGCATCGGGATTACTCGGCGCCGAATTGGTAAACCAACTGCTCTTCGAAAGGGAAAAAAGTAAAAGCCATTTTTCATCAAACACCATTGCCCGATTTTAAGTCGGCAAACTTTGAGCAGGTACAATGTGATATCCTGGATGTGGTGATGCTGGAAGAAGTCATGCAGGATGTTGAAGAAGTTTATCATTGTGCCGGCTACGTTAATTTTTCGCCCCGCTCCCGCAATAAATTATTTAAAATTAATGTTGAAGGCACTTCCAATATTGTGAATGCAGCACTCAATGCAGGTGTAAGGAAATTGGTGCATGTCAGTTCTGTAGCTGCTTTGGGCCGTATCAGGGAAAATGAATCCATCACAGAAAAAATGCAATGGACGCCGGAAACGAGCAACAGCATTTACGGTCATAGCAAGTATCTTGGTGAAATGGAAGTGTGGAGAGCCATTGCCGAAGGATCTGGATGCTGTAATCGTTAATCCCGTAGTGATTCTTGGTCCGGGTAACTGGCATGATGGATCAACCGGTATTTTTAAATCGGCTTATGAAGAATTCCCCTGGTATGCAGAAGGCACGACCGGTTTTGTGGATGTGAGGGATGTTGCCCGGTCGATGATATTATTAATGGAATCACAAGTAGTTGCAGAAAGATTTATCATCAGCGGCATCAACACTTCTTATCGTGAAGTGTTCAACCAGATTGCAGATGCTTTTGGAAAAAAACGACCCACCAAAAAAGTAACGCCGGGTATGGCAGCAATGATCTGGCGGTTTGAGAAAATAAAAAGTATGTTCACGGGAAAAGATCCATTGGTTACAAAAGAAACCGCCACCACTGCATTGGCGCATGTAGAGTTCGACAATGGCAAACTGATCCAGGCACTTCCGGAATTTTCCTATACCGATTTGAAACAAACGATTCAATATACGGTGCGCTCATTGCAACAAAAGCTTAACATTCCTTAATGTAATTTAGCTGCCAATTGTTTATTTATAGAAACCCAGTATGAAGAAATTATTTGCAGCATTCATTGTTCTGATTCTTTTCCAGTTTTCAAATGCACAATCATCCTATTTTACCATCAGCGGTAAAGTATTGGATGCCGAAACAAAACTACCTATGCAGGGCGCTTCTGTTTTTGCAGAAAATACAACGTTGGGTACAACAACGGGCCGCGACGGAACATTTGCTCTTGCAGTTACCCAATGGCGGATATGATCTTGTGATCAGTTTCACCGGTTACAACACAGAATCAAAACATATCAGTAACAATGAACAGGCGGAGCTGAGTTTCTTTATGAATCCAAAAGAAAAATTACTGCAAACGGTATCTGTCGCAGCAACCGGTGAAGTAAAAGACGGTTGGGAAAAATATGGTAGTTTTTTCCTGGAACAGTTTATCGGCAAAACTTCTAATAGCAGTTCCTGCAGCATCAAAAATGCAGATGTGCTGAAATTTTTCTTTTCAAAAAAACGCAATCGTTTAAAGGTGCTGGCATCAGAACCACTGCTGATAGAAAACAATGCACTCGGTTACAATATCCGCTACACATTGGATTCATTTACGCATGAATACAGCAACCAGGTAAGTTTGTACACCGGTTATCCTTTGTTTGAAGAAAAAACACCTGCGTCTGAATCGGAAGGACTGAAGTGGAAAACAGCCCGGCAGAAAGCATACAATGGTTCAGTACTTCATTTCATGAGAAGTGTTTACAACCGCGATATGAGTGAACAGGGATTTGAAGTGCAATACATCGTAAAGATCAATGAACAGGATTCGGCACTCAAGCTGAAAAACTTTTATTCGGCACTGAATTATAAAAAAGACGACAGCACTGCTATAGTGCAGATCATGCCCAATCAGCAACGCTTAGGTGTAATCTTCGTAAAAGAAAAACCCGATCCGGCTTATTTAACAGAGAATCCTGCTGATCCATCCGATTTCCAGTTTTCATTGTTGTCTTTTCTTCCGGGCAAACAATTAACCATTGAACAGAATGGATATTATTCCGATCAGAATGATGTTACCATCAATGAGTACTGGAGCTGGACCAAAATGGCCGATGCACTTGCCGTATGATTATGTGATTACGCCCTGATTGGTATCAGGCATTGGTTTTCTTACCCATTACTTTATCCCAGAGTTCTGGAATTCTTTTCACCCAAACCAGTTCTTTCTGTTTTTCACGGGCATCCTGAACGGGAGATCCGAAATAAACTTTATTGCCTGCGAGGTCTCCGCCAACACCGCTTTGTGCAAGAATAACCGCATTGCTGCCAATGGTGAGCGTTTTGCTTACACCAACCTGTCCCCATAACGTAACGCCATCTTCCAGCGTAGTAGCACCTGCGATACCCACCTGTGCAGCCATCAGGCAGTTTTTACCGATCACCGTATCGTGACCAATATGCACCATGTTATCGATCTTGGTTCCATGACCAATGATCGTATCATGACTTACACCACGATCAACCGTACAACCTGCTCCTACTTCAACAAAGTCTTCAATGATTACCCTGCCGCAATCGGGCATTTTTTTATACCATACCTCACGGTCTTTTTTGGTATTGTAATAAAATGCATTGCTGCCGATCACCGTTCCTGCCTGGATGATTACATTGTCGCCAATAATACAATGGTCCATGATGCTGACCGATGGATGTATGATGCAGTTTTTACCGATGCGTACATGATGACCAATAAAAACATTGGGATAGATAAAACTTCCTTCACCGATCACTGCACTGCTGCTGATCATTTTATCAGCCGGTTCAAACGGGCGGAAATGCAATACAATTTTACTGTATGATTCAAATGGATTCTCTACAACAAGCAATGCTTTCCCTTGCGGTGCATCCATTTCTTTATTGATGATGATGAAGGTTGCTTCACTGTTAATGCATTTGTCGTAATACTTCGGATGATCTACAAACACCAGGTCGCCCTTTGATACTTTGTGAATTTCATTGATGCCGGTAGCCTGTCCGCTATGATCACCAATCAGTTTTGCACCTATAAATGAAGCGATCCATTCAATGGAAACAGGAGAGGGAAATTGCATATTAGTCTGTTTTTACAAAGGTATGATCGTTTAATCGGATTAAAATGCTGAAAAATTTTTCTTGACTGATAAGTAAAAAAGAGCGCTGTTTTTATCTGCCCATTACAGTTTCTTCATTCGTTGTTATTGATATGATTGGCATCAATCAATAAAATCAATAGCGGCTGTAACACCTGTTGCGTCAATGCTTTCAATGAAATTTATTTTTCACGTTGCAATATTCAGCAATCATCAATCAGATTTAAATCACCAATGATGTGCATCAAAATCATTGTTCCTTATCCACAAGCAAAATCAAAATGTTAATAAAATAGTTGAAAAAATTTTTTTAGTTAGCAAAAATTATTTTTAATATTGTGTATGGGATTTTTCCCTGTACTTACTAACCCACCTATATAACAAAGCCCGGCTCACAAAAGTCGGGTTTTTTGTTTCTATGATTTTCATCTGCCTGCATCAGTAATTTTTAAAAATGATGCAACACAATAAACTGTTACCTTGCAAACAAATAATACAAGTAGTATATGCTAAAGTCTATGACTGGTTTTGGAAGAGCCGAACAAACCGTAGGTGATAAAACATTTATGGTTGAAGTGAAAGCACTCAACGGAAAACAATTTGAATTGCAGTTGAAACTTCCGCCATTGCTTAAACCTTATGAATTTGATATCCGTAATCTTATACAGGAACACCTGCATCGTGGTACGATCGATTGTTATGTAAGCATCAAACAAAACGGCGCAACCAAGCCTGTTATCATCAATACCGATCTGATCAAAGCATATTATCAGCAGATCGATCAACTGGCTTCAGAATTAAATATCGATACCAATTCTGTATTAAGTGCATTGCTTCGTTTGCCCGAAGTAGTTACTCCGAGTACAGAAATCTTAAATGAAAATGATTTTAAGGAATTCAGTAAAGTACTCATCAGTGCATTAAAGGAACTGGATCTTCACCGCGAAGAAGAAGGTGCCTCATTGGAAAAAGACCTGCTGAAAAGAATCGATATGATCAGGGAACAGGAAGAAGCAATCCTCCTGCTCGAACCGAATCGCAAAACCCGTATCAAAGATGAAATTCACCAGCTGCTCAATGAACATGTTGGGCAGGAGAACATCGATAATAACCGGATGGAACAGGAACTGATTTATTACATGGAGAAAATCGATATCCATGAAGAACAGATCCGTCTCCGCCAGCACTGCGAATATTTCAATGAGATTCTTCATTCATCAGAAATAGGCAAAGGCAAAAAACTATCATTTGTATTGCAGGAAATCGGAAGGGAAATCAATACAACAGGTAGTAAAGCCTATGATGCCGATATTCAGAAATGCGTGGTGAAAATGAAAGACGAACTGGAGAAAGCCAAAGAACAGGTTTTGAATGTTCTCTAACCGGCCATTTCTGCGCCTCAGTTTTTATCAATATTTTTACGGCATGTTTTCTTTTCTAAACAAAAGGCTCCTGGTATTGATGCTGTCCTGTACAGTATGCTTGTTTTTTTCCTGCAGGCAGATCGACCTGTATGAAAAAAATACCCAGTTCAAAAATCATGAATGGAAAAGTGCAGTACCGGCAGAAGGTCATTTTGTGATCGACGATACCCTGGCTTATTATAATATATATATTGTATTAAGGCATACGGATGCCTACAGATACAATAATATCTGGATCAATGTAGGGTTGCAGGCTCCGGGCGACAGCATCTTTTTTCAGAAAGTTAACCTCGGCCTTGGGTGAAGATGCCAATGGATGGGAAGGTTCGGGTATGAATGATATCTGGGAAGTGCGCAAGCCATTAAATACACAGGCCCGTCGTTTTAAGAAAAAAGGTCAATACTATTTCAAGCTGGTGAACATAATGCGGGATGATCCTTTGCAACATGTTATGAGCGCAGGTCTCAGGGTAGAAAAAGCACCCTGATAATTATAGATAATTTTAACAGCTGAAAGGCGCTTTAACAAATGAATCTCCGTTAATAATAAAACATTTCCTTATTTTCATCGTTAAAAATGCTCAGTTAATAAGGGTTGATTTATCTTTACGCAGTTTTTTTAAACAGTACCAACTAAAATTTTTGAAAGTGAATCGCATCATTCTTTCTTTTTTTATTACCGTAATCCTTTGTAATTCCGCTGTCGCACAGGATGGATATATTCAGCAGGGCGAGTTCGGCTTTACGCTCGGTGCCGCACATTATTTCGGCGACCTCAACACAAGAGCCGGTCTTAACAGGCCAAAACCAGCTGTGGGGCTGTTCTTCCGTAAACAATTCGGCAACTACATCGGCATGAGGATTGCCGGCAGGTACGCACAATTGGGTTATAGCGACCAATACAGCAAAAACGAATACCAGAAAACCAGGAACCTCAGCTTCAATTCAAATATTTTTGAACTGGCAGTACAGGGAGATTTCAACTTCTTCAAATACGTTCCCGGAGATCCTTATCATAGTTTTACGCCTTATGTAACATTGGGTGTGGGCATCTTTACTTATGATCCATATACCTTTTACGACGGACAAAAAGTATTCCTCCGTCCATTGGGAACCGAAGGCCAGACCGGCGGGTTCGATGGAAGAAAAGAATACAATACCATGGCCGTATGTATTCCGTTTGGAGTTGGTATTAAATATAGTTTAACGCCAAAAGTGAATTTCACTTTTGAAATCTGTCAGCGTTTTACCACTACCGACTACCTCGATGACGTAAGTACCACTTACGCTCCGAAAGATCCTTATTTCCCTGATGGTCCTACAGGTCCTTCATTGGCTTACCTGCTGCAGGACAGGTCTTATGAGATCGATCCCAACAATATGCTGAGCAGTGTACCGGGCCGCCAGAGAGGATGGAGCAAGCAGAAAGACCAGTACGTAGTTGCCGAAGTAGGTATTTCAATCAACATCGGCACTTACCGTTGCCCAACAGCTGAATAATGCTATATCTGATTATATAAATGACTTAAAAACCGTTGCTTTCTGCAGCGGTTTTTTATTTGTGTACTACAAAATGCAAACTGTTGGCGGTTTTGAAAGGATTCTGCCAAATTTTGTTACTTTTGCAGCCCTGAAAGCATACCTGTTGTGCCATACTTATGAGTGTAAAAGAAATGATCAATACAGAACGTTTGCCCCGGCATATTGCCATCATTATGGATGGTAATGGCAGATGGGCGCAGGAGAAAGGCGAAGACCGCCTTTTTGGTCATCTTCACGGTGTAGAAAGCGTAAGGAATATTGTAGAAGGCGCTGCAGAACTCGGAATTGAATACCTCACTTTATATGCTTTCAGTACAGAAAACTGGGACAGGCCCGAATATGAGGTTACAGGGCTGATGGAATTACTGGTTGATACCATCCGCAAGGAAGTTCCCACCCTCAACAAGAATAATATCAAACTGCATGTGATCGGAGACATGGGCATGTTGCCGGCTTACGCACAACAGGAATTGAATGAAGCCCTGCAGGAAACAGCCCAGAATACAGGCCTGAACCTGATCATGGCCCTGAGTTACAGCAGCCGTTGGGAACTGGTGAATGCGGTTAAAAACATCGCTGCAGATGTACAGGCAGGTAAAATGCAGGCAGCAAACATCACCCAGGAAACATTGCAGCAATACCTTTCTACCAGTGCATTTCCCGATCCGGAACTGATGATACGCACCAGTGGAGAATTCAGGATCAGTAATTTTCTTTTGTACCAACTGGCTTATGCCGAACTATACTTTACGAATACACGCTGGCCCGATTTCAGGAAAGAAAACCTTTACGAAGCCATCGTCGATTTTCAGCAAAGAGAAAGAAGGTTTGGTAAAACCGGAGATCAGCTTAAAAACACCTCCGAAACGCAACAGCAGGCTAAGAGCTGATCTGGTAATTAATTGATAGTAAATAAATAATAATTGAATTTTGAATGGCGGTTTTTTCTTTTACGAATCAATGCAAGCCTTTCATTTAACAAATAGTTTTCATTAATGGGCTTAATTTGCCGCTCGTAAAAAACCAATTGATGCATAGGATTTACCCGAAATCTCTACTTACTGCTTTATTGTTCATCCTAAGTCAGCAAATCCTGGCTCAAAATGCCAATGATACCGTTCCTGTTTCAGTAAATCCGGCTCTCCAGGAAATATTTAACTCAAAATTTCCCAAAACATATACCATCGGTGGCATTACCGTTACCGGTTCCAAAGCATTCGATGCCAACCTGATCATCTCTATCTCCGGTTTGGCCGTAGGAGATAAAATTCAATTACCGGGTTCGGATGTTTTCGGAAAAGCAATTAACAAACTCTGGAAACAATCTCTTGTTTCGCAGGTACAGATCTATCTTACCCGATTGGAAGATACCAATCTCTTCATCGAAATTGAAATCACTGAACGACCCAGGTTGATCGATTTTGTTTTTGTTGGACCAAAGAAAGGGGAGAAGGATGATCTGGAAACAAAAGTGGGACTTGCCAAAGACAGGGTACTTACCGAAAATATGAAGCTGAGTGCTATTGAAGTGATCCGTAAGTTTTATTATGAAAAAGGTTACCGCAATGTAACCATCGATATGCAGGAGGAACAGATTACGGGTATCACCAATGGTGTTCGCTTAACATTTAATATCAATAAAGGAAATAAAGTAAGGATCAATTCAATCAACTTCAGCGGTAATGAACAAGTTGAAGATGCAAAGCTGAAGAAGAAAATGAAAGGAACAAAAGAGATGACCCGTTTCACTTTGTTCCCTCAGCAACCGGTTAGTCCGTATGGCGATAGTTCAAAAGGACTCACTTTCAAAAAATACCTGAAAGAAGTAGGGTTCCTCAAACCATCCAAAACCAAAGAACTCATCGATCCTTATTTCCGTTTCAAATTATTCAGTGGTGCCAAGTTCAATGAAACGAAATACATTGAAGACAAAGACAAAGTACTCGAATATTATAACTCACAGGGATATCGTGATGCGATGATGCTCGCCGATACGCTGATGCTGAACAGCAAAGGCAACCTCGATATCGATATGAAAATATCGGAAGGCCGCAAATACTATTTCGGTAACATCGTGTGGAGAGGAAATACCAAGTATTCCGATTCTATTTTGAATTTGTTTTTAGGAATCAATAAAGGCGATATCTATAACCTGGAATTGCTGAACAAAAGACTCGGTAAACAATTGTCGGCCGAAGGCGGCGATATCAGCAGCCTTTACCAGGATGATGGTTATCTTTTCTTCCGCCTCGATCCGGTGGAAACAGCCGTTTACAATGATACCATCGATTTCGAAATCAGGATGGCTGAAGGACCACAGGCCAGTTATGGTAAGATAACGGTAACGGGTAACGATAAAACAAAGGATTATGTAATCCTTCGTGAACTGCGTACGATTCCCGGTGAAAAATTCAGTCGTGCCGATATCATCCGTACACAAAGGGAATTGTCACAGCTCGGTTATTTCAACCCGGAAAAAATCAATCCAAACATCATCCCGAATTCTGACAATGGTACGGTTGACATCAACTGGGAAGTAGAAGAAAAATCTTCTGATCAATTGGAATTGTCTGCAGGTTTCGGTGGTGGCATCGGTTTAACCGGAACATTGGGTGTAACCTTCAATAACTTCTCCATTAAAAATATTACCAAGAAATCTACCTGGGATCCATTGCCTTCCGGCGACGGACAAAGATTGAGTCTTAGGGTACAATCTAACGGTAGGGCATACAGGTCGTACAACTTTTCTTTCACCGAACCCTGGTTGGGCGGAAAGAAAAGGAATTCATTCTCCATCAGTTATTTCAATACCAAGTTTGCCAATGCGTCTGATCTGTTTGGTAATTATTGTAAAGCCTGCGGAGATACACAGTATGTAAGAACCGTAGGGTTTGGTGTTTCATTGGGTAAACAATTGAAATGGCCGGATGATTATTTTAACCTCGTTTATTCCCTCAATTTCCAGCAATACAAACTGAGAAATTACAGCAATATTTTCGCCGGACTTACGAATGGTACTTCAACCAACATCAGTTTGAAAATTGCATTGATCAGGAACTCTGCCGGTCCGAATCCGATCTTCCCAACCAGTGGTTCCAATTTCATGCTGAGTGGTCAGTTCACGTTGCCGTACTCACTGATGGGAATCACATCGGGAGAAGAGAACCAGTATAAATTACCGGAGTTTCATAAATGGCGTTTCAGTGGCGATTGGTATACACCGATCGGAAGGGCCCGTGGTGCAGATAAGAATAAACAGTTCATTCTGCGTGCGGCAGCCAAATTCGGATTCATCGGAAAGTATAATCAGAAACTCGAAGTATCTCCGTTTGAAAGATTCCAGGTGGGTGATGCAGGTTTGAGTAATACACAGGCATTGCTGGGTTACGATATCATTGCACACCGTGGATTCCCGGTTTACAGTAGTTCTAACCCTAAAGTAAACCCCGACGGGATTACGCCGTCTGAGTATTTTACGATATTCAATAAGTATACGGTTGAGTTACGCTATCCGTTCAGCACAGGAGCAAGCAGTACAATTTATGGATTGGCATTTTTTGAAGCCGCTAACGGATGGTATACATTCAAAGATTACAATCCTTTCAAACTGCGCCGTTCAGCGGGTGTAGGTATGCGCTTCTTCCTGCCGATGTTTGGTTTGTTAGGATTTGATTATGGTATCGGAATTGATCGTTACAACCAGAGTTCCGGACTGAAAGGTGCTGCTAAATTCACCTTCATGCTGGGCCAGGAAGCAGAATAATTCATTCAGCAATAAATATTCATACAATGAAAAAACTCATTCTTGCTGTTATTTGCATCGCAATGTTCTCTTTTGCGGGTAATGCACAACGTTATGCAGTAATCGATTCAAAATACATACTGGATAAATTACCTGAGTATAAAGATGCTCAGACCAGGCTCGATCAGTTCAGTGTGATGTGGCAGCAGGAAATTGACCAGAAACAGGCCGCCATGGACAAAATGGTAAAAGATTTTGAAGCAGAACAGGTGATGTTGCCCGATAACCTGCGCAAAAAAAGAGAAGATGAAATTTTCAATAAAGAAAAAGAGCTGAGGGATCTGCAACGCAAACGGTATGGTTTTGAAGGAGATCTGTTTAAGAAAAGGCAGGAACTCATAAAGCCGATTCAGGACAAAGTGTACAATGCAGTACAGAAACTGGCTGTAGAGAAACAATATGACTTCATACTCGATAAAAGTGAAGGAATTACCGTTATCTTTGCCGACCCAAAACTCGATAAAAGCGAAGAAATCCTGAGGAGCCTGGGTGTTAAATAAATAATAATTAGGCTTTTGGGTGCAGCAATGGTAAGCGTTTTGACTACTAATCAATAATATAACAAGTAAACATTAAACACACAATGAAAAAATTTATCGTAGCAGGTGTATTGGCGATCGGGTTTTTTACAGCATCTGCACAAACCAAGATCGGTTATATCAATACCGATGAACTGATTGGGATTATGCCGGAAGCTGAAAAAGCTGATGCCGAACTGAAAGAATACCAGGCTTCACTTGCCCAGCAAGGACAGGATATGATGAAAGAACTGAATGATAAAGACAGTTTGTTCGTAAGGGATTCTGCCAAACTTTCTCCAAGCATGAAAGAGATCAAGAAGAATGAACTGATCAGCTTATACCAGCGTGTACAAAACTGGAACCAGCAGGCCCAGGAAATGTATCAGCAGGAAGCACAGAAAAAAATCACTCCTTTGCGTACCAAAGCAATGGAAGCGATCCGTGCAGTTGCCAAAGAAAGCGGTTACAGCTATATCCTCGATATCAACTCAGTAATTGTTGGCCCTCCGGGTGATGATGTACTGGGTCTTGTAAAAAAGAAACTCGGTATCAAAGATGCTCCTGAAACCAAACCAGCAGCAACACCTAAGAAACCATAATTATCTTCAATGAATTATAAAAGCCATCCGCTGATTAACGGATGGCTTTGTTATTTTTGAACAATGAAATACCAGCCCATCGGTGTATTCGACAGCGGTTACGGAGGCTTAACTGTCCTCCGGGAGATCGTTTCGGCATTGCCGGAATATGATTATCTCTACCTCGGTGACAATGCCCGTGCCCCTTACGGTACAAGGGGTTTTGATACCGTTTATGCCTACACTCTACAATGTGTAAAATGGTTCTTCAGTCAGGGTTGTTCATTGGTGATACTGGCCTGTAACACAGCTTCAGCAAAGGCGCTCAGGAGTATCCAGCAGAATGATCTTCCGGGTATTGATCCGGCAAAAAGGGTGTTGGGCGTTATACGGCCTACTTCTGAGGTAATCGGGAATTTCAGCAAAACCGGTCATGTTGGTGTATTGGGCACGAATGGTACTGTTCAGTCGGAATCCTACCCGATTGAAATTGAAAAATTCTTCCCTTCGGTTACGGTGGTACAGGAAGCCTGCCCGATGTGGGTGCCATTGATCGAAAACAACGAGTATCAGTCACCCGGCGCCAATTATTTTGTACAGAAACATTTAAAGCAGATCCTTGCCAAAGACAGCCAGATCGATACAATGCTGCTGGCCTGCACGCATTATCCATTGCTCATGGATAAAATCAGGCAATACCTGCCCGAAGGCATCGCATTGATAGCACAGGGTAAAATCGTTGCCGATAGCCTGGCCGATTACCTGGAACGACATCCCGCAATGGAAGGGAATATCTCAAAAATGGGTAAACGGAGCTTTTTCACCACCGGTGAAACGGCCGACTTCAATAGCCATGCAAGTCTCTTCTTTGGCAGTGAAATCAGTGCAGAGAAGCTGATTTTGCGGTAAAAACCGGATTATTTTAGGCATTCGTTTCAGAATTCAACACGAATGCCTTACCTTTGCCGTCCTTTCACAAGAAGCCGGGATGGTGCCTGGCCGACAGTAAGCAATAACAACATTTGTAAAAGGAAAAATTAACTACAATGCCAGGTAAAAAAAGAACCTACCAACCCCATACCCGTCGCAGGAAATCTGTGCATGGTTTTCGCAAACGCATGCAGGATGCAAACGGCCGTAAAGTTTTGGCCAGCCGCAGGGCTAAAGGACGTCACAGACTGACTGTTTCTGACGAACATGGTTCAAAAAAATAAATTCATTCAGCCGGTGAAGATTCCCGGTTGTGAAATGTATACAGCCTTTGCCTCTGCAGAGGCTTTTTTTATTCAACTTAACCAGCAGGTAAATTGACCGACCGTCAACGATATTTTTTCGGGAAAGAAGACAAGCTGAAAAGCCGCAAACAGATTGACCGCTTATTCAGCAAAGGAAAACATTTTTCAAATTTTCCCTTTAAAGTGATCTGGCTCCCTGAAAATGAAAAAGGAATTTTGCAGGCAGGCGTTGGCGTTAGTAGCCGATATTTTAAAAAGGCAGTAGACCGAAACCGCATTAAACGACTCATGCGGGAAGGATACCGGCTACAGAAAAATAGTTTGTCGGATCACCTGCAATCTACCGGAAAAAAGATTTCAGTTTTCATCTTGTACACCGGCAGGGATCTTCCCGATTACGACACTGTGTATGAAAGAATGGGCGCCATTTTAAAACGCCTTAAAAAATTTTCCGATGAATACACTGAAACAACTGATTAGTTTTCCTTTTATCCTGCTGATAAAATTTTACCAGTGGGTAATATCTCCCATTATCGGGCCCAAATGCCGGTTTACACCTACCTGCTCACAATATGGCATAGACGCAATTAAGAAATACGGTCCGTTTAAAGGAATATGGCTTACCATGAAGCGGATGAGTAAATGCCATCCCTGGGGAGGACATGGCCACGACCCCGTTCCCTGAAAATAAAAAAGCCGCAATGAAGCGGCTTTATAATTGATTTATGGAATCTTTTATTTTCCTGCGAAACGTTCTGCTACTTTATCCCAGTTAACCACATTCCAGAATGCTGCTAAATAATCAGCTCTTTTATTCTGGTATTTCAGGTAATAAGCATGTTCCCAAACATCTGCTCCGAGAATCGGTGTGCCTTTCACTTCTGCTACATCCATCAGTGGATTGTCCTGGTTGGGAGTAGAACTTACTTCCAGTTTACCATCTTTAAGGATCAGCCATGCCCAGCCACTGCCGAAACGGGTCATACCTGCATTGTTGAATTTTTCTTTAAAGGCATCCAATGAACCGAATGCAGCATCAATGGCTTCTGCCAGAGCTCCGGATGGACCTTTGCCATTGTTATTGGCAAGACTTTCCCAGAAAAACTGGTGATTCCAATGACCACCGCCGTTGTTGCGTACTGCCGGACTGATGGTTCCCGCCACTTTAACCAGCTCTTCGAGTGATTTGCCTTCATTCGGTGTTCCTGCAACTGCTTTATTCAGGTTGTCTACATATGCCTGGTGATGCTTGTCGTGGTGAATCTGCATCGTTTGTGTATCGATATGGGGTTCAAGTGCGTCGTATGCGTAAGGTAGAGGTGCTAATGTAAATGCCATAATTGAAAATTTAAAAGTGTACAATAATATAGTATCCAAACAAAATTACATAGTTAATTGTTTAGCCTGTTTACGATAAATGTAATTCTATCTTAAACGCTGAAAAAAGGTTTTCATTAATGCTGCACATTCTTCTTCCAGTACACCGCCCTGGATAATCGTTTTGGGATGAAAAGGATTGTTGTTTCCGGTTGAGCGGCGATAACTGTTTTTATCATCGTATGCGCCAAAAACAATTCTGCCGATCTTACTCCAGTACAAAGCACCGCTGCACATCAGGCAAGGCTCAACAGTTACATACAAAGTGGCATCGGGAAGGTATTTGCTGCCCAGGTGTTGGTAAGCACTGGTAAGGGCAAGTATTTCTGCATGGGCAGTACTGTCATTCAGCAATTCAACCTGGTTGTAACCACGGGCAATAATTTTGTCGTTCATCACCAGTACAGCACCAATGGGTACTTCTTCTTTGTCGAAAGCTTTTTGCGCTTCTTTCAAAGCCTGCATCATATAGTGTTCATCGCTCATCAATTGTTTCTAACTTTAAACAAATTTAAGGCAATGGTTCCTGTTAAAGAATTAAATGAGATGCGTGCCTATTTTGAGACGGGCATTACGCTTGAGGCTGATTTCAGAAAAAAGCAGCTTCAGAAATGGAAATCAGTTTTGCAGCAAAACGAACAGGAGATTTATAGCGCCTTGTATGCAGATCTGAAGAAAAGTCCGGAAGAATGCTGGGTTACAGAGAACGGCTTTTTGCTGTCGGAAATCAACCAGGCCATCAGTGAACTGGATCAATGGATGAAACCCGTTTCTGTTAATACCAACCTGGTGAATCTGCCTTCATCCAGTTTTATCATGAAAGAACCATTGGGTGTTGTGCTGGTGATTGCTCCATGGAATTATCCCTTGATGTTATTGCTGGTTCCGGTTATCGGTGCCATGGCTGCAGGAAACTGTGTGGTATTGAAATCATCTGAACATGCAGCAGCAACCACTGCATTGGTAAAGAAAATGGTTCAGGAAAATTTTGATCAACGTTACCTCTATTTTGCCGAAGGAGATGGATCAGAAATTATTCCTGCCATGATGAATGATTTTGTATTTGATCATGTATTCTTTACCGGTAGTACAGCAGTTGGTAAATCAGTTTACGAAATGGCAGCAAAGAACCTGGTGCCGGTTACACTGGAATTGGGTGGTAAAAGTCCATGCGTAGTAGAAGCTGATGCCAATATTAAAGTGGCAGCCAGGAGAATTGTGATGACGAAATTTTCAAATGCCGGACAAATGTGTGTGGCGCCCGACTTCCTGCTCGTGCATCACTCGGTTAAAAATGCATTGGTGACAGAAATGATTGCAGTGATAAAAAAATTCTTCGGCAACAATGCAGAGGATTGTTATGAGTTTGGAAAAATTATCAACGAACGACAATTCAACCGGATCTGTAAATACCTCACTGAAGGAAAGATTGTACATGGCGGAAGAACCATTAAAGAGAAATTGTTTATAGAACCGACCATTCTGGATGAAATCAAAGCAGGAGCCACTGTAATGCAGGATGAAATTTTCGGGCCGGTATTACCGGTGTTATCATTTGATAAAAAGGAAGAAGCGATGGCGGTTATCCGGCAACATAAGAATCCACTTGCCTTTTATGTATTTACATCCAGTAAATCAAAAGAGAAAGCTTGGTTATCATCTGTTCCTTTTGGTGGTGGTTGTGTGAACAATGCCAGCTGGCACCTTACAAATCACAACCTGCCTTTTGGCGGCCGCGGATTCAGTGGCACCGGTCAGTACCATGGTAAATTCAGTTTTGATACTTTCAGTCACCAAAAGGCAATCATGAAAACGCCTACCTGGTTTGATCCTTCTGTTAAATATCCTCCCTTCAAGGGAAAACTTCGTTTATTCAAGTGGGTTATACGTTAGATCAATCAATGAAAAGTAAAAACACAATTATTTGAAAAAAAGCCGGCTTCGCAAAACATTTCTGATCCTGTTACTGTTGTTCATTGCAGTAACCAGTTATGTATTTATTGTAAACCGTGATTCAGTACAAATGACAACCAGGCAAAAAATACTCAAAGCTTTTTATCCGGTACTCACCTGGGTAAGCAGCCTTACAGGAAAGAATATAGCAGCACCGGCTACAGTGAAAGCGCCAGTTTCATTTTATAACCTGAAAGCATATAAAACAGATGGCACTGCGGCCGATTTCAGTTTATTGAAAGGAAAAAAGATACTGGTTGTAAATACGGCATCTGATTGCGGGTACACGGCACAGTTAGCTGAGCTGGAAGAACTACAACAGAAATATCCGCAAGAATTAACCATACTGGCCTTTCCCTCCAACGACTTCAAGGAACAGGAAAAAGGTACAGACGCAGAGATCGCAGCTTTCTGTCAGAAAAATTACAACACCAGTTTCCAGATTATGAAGAAAGGGGTTGTGCTTAAGATTAGTAATCAGCAGGAAGTTTATCAATGGCTCACCGATTCAACCAAAAATGGATGGAACAATAAACCCCCGGCCTGGAATTTCTGCAAATACATCATTGATGAAAATGGAAACCTCACTCATTATTTCGGATCTGGAGAAAAACCTACGGGTAGCAATATTATTTCAGCGCTGAATATTAAAAACTGAGTTGCCTTTTATAAAGGGCATTTCTCATGGTAGTTGATGATCTCGATCGGTGTATGTACAAACTCATGTTGCTTGTAATGTTCAGCAATTTCATCGAGTACTTCGTTGATCGCTTCAGGTGTAGTGAGTGTAACCAGTTTATACCTGAATTCCTTAATACCGGGTAATCCTTTGAGGTAATTGGTATAGTGCCTGCGCATTTCATTGATGCCTACAATCGGACCTTTCCATTCAACAGATTTTGTCAGGTGTTTGCGGCAAACAACGATTCTCTCTTCGAGTGTTGGTGGAGGTAAAATCTCATTCTTTTCAATAAACGCTTTTATCTCCCTGAAAATCCATGGATATCCGATCGCAGCTCTTCCGATCATAATGCCATCGATACCATAACGGTTTTTGTATTCCAGGGCTTTTTGCGGACTATCAATATCTCCGTTACCAAAAATGGGAATATGTATGCGTGGATTGTTTTTTACTTTGCCGATCAACGTCCAGTCGGCCTGACCTTTATACAACTGGCAGCGGGTGCGGCCATGTATGGCAAGTGCTTTAACACCGATATCCTGCAGGCGTTCGGCAACTTCTTCAATATTTTTCGTTTGATCATCCCAACCCAGCCTTGTTTTTACGGTAACCGGAAGGTTGGTGCTTTTTACAACGGCTTCGGTTAAACGAACCATGAGGTCGATGTCTTTTAAAACACCGGCACCGGCGCCTTTGCTCACCACTTTTTTTACAGGGCAACCGAAATTGATATCAACCAGATCGGGGTTGACTGTTTCGCAGATGCGGGCACTCATCGCCATGGCGTCTTCATCGCCACCGAAGATCTGGATGCCAAAAGGCCTTTCTTCTTCACTGAAATCGAGTTTTTGCCTGCTTTTGATGGCATCCCGGATCAACCCTTCGCTGCTGATGAATTCACTGTACATCAGGTCGGCCCCGTTGTCCTTACATACAGCCCTGAACGGAGGATCGCTAACATCCTCCATCGGCGCCAGTAACAGCGGAAATTCAGGTAATTGTATGTGGCCTATTTTGGGCATGGCATTCTTTGTATATTGCGGCTGCAAATTTACTATTTATAAGCCGTGTATGCAATATAAAAGTATAAAGGGTTTTACAGGCATGGGCCAGCTGGGAATACTGTTTGTATTCATTGGTGGGGGATTGGTGCTGGCCGCTGTACTGCAGTATTTTATCGCTATTACGATAGTACCAGCGGGAACACCAATGGCATCTATGGCTGATGAAATGCTGAAAGCACTTAAAAATCCGGCCAATGTAAGCACCGCCCGTTTGTTGCAGGTACTGGGTACTTTCTGTATGCTTTTTATACCGGCTGTGATGTATTCATGGGTCTGCAATGGGAAGAATCCTTTCTGGCTGGGCTTTAACAAATACCTGAATATTTACCAGGTGCTGATCGGGTTTCTGATCATCTTTACTGCCAATATCATGGCTGCACCTATGGAAGAACTGGTAAAGAAAGTCGTGGTTCATATACCTTCTTTAGATCAGATGGCTAAAAACCTGGAGTCTACTTACAACGAACAGGTGGTGATGTTGAGTAACCTGAAGAGCTTGCCTGAATTGATACTCGCTATTCTCATCATGGCTTTTTTTCCGGCGATGTTTGAAGAAATGTTTTTCCGCGGAGCCTTGCAGAACCTGTTGATCAAATGGTGGAAAATGCCGGTACTGGCTATTGTAGTCACTTCTCTTGTTTTTCAGCCTGATTCACCTTTCTGTATATCTTTTTTTAAGCAGGGCTGTATTGGGTTTTGTTTTGGGGATGATGTATTACAAAACCAGGAATATCTGGGTAAATATCATTGCGCATTTTCTCAACAATGCGATTGCTGTAGCACAATTGTATGCGATGAGCAGCAATAATAAACCGGTTGATGTAAGTAAGATTGATCCCAAAGTAGAGTGGTGGCTGGGGCTTGTGGCAATAGTAATTTTGTTTTTCCTGTTCAGGTTCCTGTCCCGTTATTCTGAAAAGAATAAAATGAAAATTTATACGAAAGAGCAGTCATTGCTGGTGAATGAAACATCGGGCAACCCATTTGCACATTCAAATTAATCGTTTTGGCCATCAATCTTCAAACACTCAGAACAAGATCACTTACTGCGCTGGTATTCGTTGCCGTTATGCTGGCAGGATTGTTCATCAATGGTTTTAGTTTCATTATTCTTTTCACCATTGTTCTGATCGGTTGTCTGTATGAGTATGGTAAGATTATTAAAGAAAATCAATCCGCAGCGCTACTTAAATTACCTTCCGCTTTCTTTTGTTTACATCGTTGTTCCGTTGCTGATGCTGATCGACCTTGGTATAAATAGTCCGGTTCAATTTGACATGAACGATTTGCCACCACAACCTTTCCGGCCTATTCGCCACTGATGCCCTGTGCCATTATATTTTCTATCTGGATCAATGATACCATGGCATACATTGTTGGTTCGATGATCGGGAAAACGCCTTTTTCACCCATATCTCCCAAAAAAACCTGGGAAGGAACTGCAGGTGGCGCATTGCTTTGTATAATAGTAATCGGATTGCTGGGATCCTTGCTGAAAGTAACTTCTTTTTTACCCTGGTATCATTGGGTTATGATTGCATTGATCTGTGCGGTTTTCGGAACATTGGGAGATCTGCTGGAAAGCAAACTGAAAAGAATGGCCAATATCAAAGACAGTGGAAAGATCATGCCGGGGCATGGAGGATTTCTCGATCGTTTTGATTCTTTGCTGGTAGCGACACCTTTCGTTTGGATTTACTTCAAATTAATATTTTAGAACCTTTCGCAAAATGGGTACACGGTTGTACATTTGCCCTTCAACACAGCTGTAATGACAATACACAGGGAAGGATATAAAACCATAGCCATCACAACATTGCTGGTAGGCGCTACTGAATATTTTTCTTTATTGGTACCTCGGAACATCCATGCTCTGGCTTTGCAGCATCGTATTAGCAGTATCCGTTATTTTTTTATTGTTCATTGTTTCCTTTTTCAGGATACCTTCCCGCAAACTCACTATAGACGACGGACTGCATCATTGCACCTGCAGATGGTAAAGTAGTGGTGATTGAAGAAACAGTAGATGATGAATATTTTAAAACAAAAAGACTGCAGGTATCTATTTTCATGAGCCCGGCCAATGTTCATGTGAACAGGAACCCGATCAGTGGTGAAGTGGTTTACAATAAATACCATAAAGGAAAATACCTGGTAGCCTGGAATCCAAAATCATCTACCGAAAATGAAAGGCATTCCGCAGTAATCAAAAAGGGAGATAAAGAAATCCTGGTGAAGCAAATTGCCGGCGCCCTGGCCAAAAGAATTGTCAATTACCTGGAGGTTGGTCAGCAGGTAAAGCAGTGTAATGAGTTGGGTTTCATTAAGTTCGGGAGCAGGGTAGACCTGTTGTTACCAGTCGGAACCAAGGTTGAAGTAGCTTTGAATCAGCATGTACAGGGAGGCGTTACCGTTATTGCCCGCTTATAATTTTATGTTCCTTTTTAACAATTAACACGGAAGACAGTAAAATATTCGGTGTATCTTTACGTTGGTTAACCAAATAAAAAAATATTTACGATGAAAAAATTAATGTTACTTGCTACAGCAGGCCTGCTGATTGCCGGAGTTAGTTTTGCAAATGCAGACAAAGGCAAAAAGAAAAAATGTGCAAAAGGTAAATCTTGCTGCACCAAATCGGCAAAATCCTGTTCTAAAGACGCAAAATCATGTAGCAAAGACAAAGCTAAAACAGCCAAGATCTAATTCTGCTATTGAAAATTATTCAACCTCCGTAAGGAGGTTTTTTTATGCCTAGAAGATTTTTTCCAGTTCGTTGAGGTGGGTAACGGTATAGGTTGGTTGCAGTTCAGTGGTTGCACTGATATGGTTTACAAATATACAATCCATTCCGGCATTGAGGGCGCCCTGTATATCGGCTTCCAGGTTATCGCCGATCATGATAGAATGATCGAGAGATGCATTCGCTTTCTGTAAGGCATATTCGAAAATTTCCTTATCTGGCTTTACACTGTTACTGGCTTCTGACGTAATCACTTGTGTGAAGAAATGATCGATGCCGGTATTTTTTAGTTTACTCCATTGCGTTTTCTCAAATCCGTTGGTGATCAGGTGTAAACTATAACCTTTAGTTTTCAGGTATTCCAGAATTTCGTAAGTGTATGGAAATACTTCTTTTTTGGTTGGTAAAACTTCGAGGAAACGCAGACTTAATTTTTTAGCCATCACTT
This sequence comes from Ferruginibacter sp., assembly GCA_037045295.1. Taxonomy (GTDB): domain Bacteria; phylum Bacteroidota; class Bacteroidia; order Chitinophagales; family Chitinophagaceae; genus Ferruginibacter. Next base: position 849,478 of record JBAOHS010000005.1, on the reverse strand, counting down.
CATCTCCAACTTTGAATTCAAGCAAAGTACGCCACATCCTTTTCCATTTCAGTTCATCGGCACTGATAAAGCCTTTCTGGAAACGATTCCATAAGAGCTGGTTATGATAAATATACTTGTTGTAAAAATCATCGAAATAAGGCGTTACTTTTTCGCTCAACTCAAATTCATGGTAGAGATCTGTCAACGTATTTTTTGCATTGGTATCAAAATCCCAAAGCGTATGGTCGAGGTCGAAGAAAATATGCTTGTATGCACGCATGAAAGATGGCAGGCTTTTATTGAACGATGTTTACCTTTACAACGAAACACAAAGGTAGTTATTATAATATTTTCAAAATTTCTGATATGAATGTTGTGATTACAGGTGCCAGCAAAGGGTTGGGAAAAGCCATTGCTGAATCATTTGCCAGTCAGGGTGCGACCCTTTTCCTTTGTGCCCGTAATGAGTCGGTGCTGAAAGAAACCGGATCGCTCATCGCCCGGCAATACCCGCAATCGGTAGTTCATTGTTTTGCAGCCGACCTTTCGGTAAAAGAACAGGTGGCATCATTTGCTGATTTTTGTTTACAATCCGGAATACCGGATGTGCTGATCAACAATGCCGGAACATACCTGCCTGGTAACTGCATCGATGAACCCGATGGAACATTAGAACAATTAATGCAGGTAAATGTTTACAGTGCATATCATCTCACGAGGAAACTGGTACCATCGATGATTGAAAGAAAGAGCGGACATATTTTCAATATCTGTTCTGTCGCTTCACTTAAAGCTTATGCAGGTGGCGGAGGTTATAGCATAAGTAAGTTTGCCCTGTATGGCTTTAATCAGAATCTGCGGCAGGAATTATTGCAACATGGCATTAAAGTTACTGCGGTAATTCCGGGCGCAGTTATGACCGATTCATGGGCGGGCTTTGATAACAGTTCAAACAGAATCATGGAAACAGCCGACATAGCAAAAATGGTATTAGCGGCCACGCAGTTATCAAAACAGGCGGTTGTGGAAGATATTGTTATAAGGCCTCAGTTGGGTGATTTATAATTAACAGTTTATTTGATTGAATTAAGGACAAACGGTGATCCGGCGCCTGCCAGATGAATTAAATTTGTGCCTGCACGCAAGTCATGAAAAATTTCTACGGTAAATCAGCATGGTTGATTTTATTATGTTGCCTTTCTTTTGTCATCAGCAGGGCGCAGGTATCATTATCGGCAGATGCTTCTCCCGCAATGGTAGGCTGTGGATGAGTATGTAAGCTACCGTATCATCATTGAAAATGCTGCCAGCATTCAGCAACTAACTCCTCCTTCTTTCGAAAATTTTCAGTTAGCTGGCGGTCCATCACAGGAAACAGGTATCAACAATATCAATGGACAGGTATCCAGGTATATCGCCGTTATATTTACGCTGAAACCTACTAAAACAGGGAAGTTTACCATTAAAGGCTGCTTCTGCAAAAATTGGCGGTAAGTTGCTGAAAACAGAACCGGTTACCATTACAGTTACCAAACAGGCACAGGGGAATACTGCTTCGGCATCACCCTTTCAGATTTTTGACCAGCCTTTAGCACCGGTAGCCCCGGCTTATGGTGATTACATTCTGAAAAAAGGGGAAGATATAACGGAGAAGGTTAATCGCAATATGCAGCTCCGCCTGGAAGTAGACAAACAAAGTTGTTATGAAGGTGAACCTGTAATTGCTACCTACAAGTTGTACACCCGTTTAAAAAGTGAAGCAAGGATTTTACAAAGCCCATCATTTAATGGATTTTCTGTAGTGGATATCCAGCAGGGAGAAGAAGGCACACAGTCTACCAGCACATTGAACGGAAGAGAGTACAATGTATATACCATCCGGAAAGCACAGCTCTATGCTTTGCAACCCGGCATAATTGAACTGGAACCTGCAGAACTGGAAAACAAGATTCAGTTTATAAAAGAAGAATACAAAGAAACCGGCAGAGCTTCAGTAGGTGGATTTTTCGATGATTATGGAATGTCATTTCCACCTGAAGCTATTTTGAATCACACCGTCAACCTCAGCAACAAACCGGTAAGTATAACCGTAAAACCATTGCCGGAAAAAGACAAACCTGTTTCCTTTAAAGGAGCTGTAGGCAATTTTGGTTTTGAAGCCTGGCTGGCAAAAGATAATTTTCAGTACCGATGAGTCTGGTTCTTTATTCATCAGGATTACTGGGGCAGGTAATATGCAATTACTCACCATGCCCGATATTGGCTGGCCTGCAGGAATTGAATCCTTTGATCCGGTTGTAACAGATAAGTTCGATAAACTATCGGTGCCGGTTAAAGGCAGTAAAACTTTTGAAATCCCTTTTTCAGTTGATGAACGCCGGTGATTATACAATTCCTGCCATCGAATTCAGTTATTTTAATCCGGGATCAGGAACCTACTCAACACAAACCAGCAAACCACTTTCATTTAAAGTAAGTAAGGGAACAGGAACCAAAACGGATTATGCCGGCACGATCAGTCAAGAAAAATGAAATGGGTTTTATCAATAAAATCTTTCATCATCGCTGGTGGATAATTGTATTCATCATTTCATTAGCGGTAGCTGGAATTATCATATGGTTGCGGCGGGAAAAGAAAGCGCAAACCAGAACAGCTACTGTGCCCGGTTGATTTACCGCAGGAGGAAAAAATTGCAGCAGAAGCAGCTGAAACTGTTATCAATAACCAACAGCAGGTATTTGAAAAAACAGAGAAATGCCTGCAGGACAATGATTGTGTTCAGTTTTATAGTTTACTGAACAGTGAACTGAAATCATTTCTTTCTGCAAAGTTTGCAATGCCGGCAGCAACAAACAGTACAGCTGCCTATATTCAGGCGATGGATAAAGCAGGTGTTCCCAATGAAACCATCCTTCAGTTGCAAAATCTGATAAGTGAAATTGAATGGCAATTGTACACGCCTTTCGAAAGATCTTCAAAGATGAATGAATTGTACGAAAGAGCACAGGAGCTCGTGTACGATATCAAAGGAACTACATTCAGGAATCGGTAAATTTATATCCTACGCCTCTTACCGAATGAAAGTAAACCGGGTTGCGGCTATCGGTTTCAAAATATTTCCTGAAACTCAGAATGAAATTATCAATGGTTCGGGTAGTTGGATAAACATTGTAACCCCATACCGATTGCAGGATTTTTTCTCTCGTTACTACTTCGTTTTTGTTTTCAATCAGCAGTTTGAGTAACATGCCTTCTTTCTTGGTAAGGGTAATTTTTTCTCCTTGTTTGTTGGTGCATTCCAGTGCTTTAAAATCTATTTTGTTTTTACCGAATTCATATATTTCTGCAATGGGTGATTTTTCTGAAATGCGTTCATTTTTCCTGATCAGTTTTTCTACTCTCAGCAATAATTCTTCCAGGTTGAATGGTTTGGTAAGGTAATCATCGGCTCCTTTTTTTAAGCCGAGCACCCTGTCGGCACTGCTGTTGCGGGCACTCAGGATAAGAATAGGGATGAGTGAATGCTCCAGCCGGATCGTTTCACAAACCGTGATGCCATCAATCTCCGGCAGCATTACATCGAGTATGATCAGGTCGAAATGTTCCTGTTTTACCATGCGCAATGCTTCTGCACCATCAAAACTACTGCTTACTTCATAGCCTTCCAGTTCCAGGTTCAGTTTCAGGGCTTCCTGTAAATTTTCTTCATCTTCTACCAGCAGGATAGAATATTTTTTCTGTGTCATACGACTGTTTCATTTGTTTTGAATGTTAACACGAATGCTGCTCCCGAAGGCAAACGATTCTCAATCGCTATGGCAGCATGATGTGCTTCAACTATTTTTTTTACTATGTATAATCCCAAGTCCGGTTCCTTTTGCTTTGCGGGTAGCTTCATTACCCAGGCGATAAAATTTAGAGAATACTTTTTTCTTCTCCTCATCGGGAATACCAGGTCCCTGATCGGCAAATGTAATTACAGCCTGGTTATTATTTCGGGTAAGGCATTACCGTTATTTCCGTATCCCTTTGCGAATATTTCACGGCATTTTCGAGCAGGTTATTGAATGCCATGCGCAAGAACAAAGCGTCGCCATCTATCTGAATATTATCTTTCAATTTGAGTATTGAAAGAACGTTCCGGATGCCTTGTAACAAAATCTTTTGTGCAGTCTTCCAGTAATGCATCTACTTCCAGCTTTTCAGCGGTAATTCTGTAACCACCGGCTTCTATCTGCGAAGAAAGCAAAAGATTATTGCAAAGCGAATTCATGCGGTTGCTTTCCTGTATTGTATTTGAAAGCAGCCGCTGCTGCTGCGATTCATCCAGTTTTCTTTTCTGCAGGGTTTCCAGGTTCAGCTTGGTTACCGCAATGGGTGTTTTCAATTCATGGGTAATGGCCATCATGAAATTCTGTTGCTGCTGACTGATCTGCAATTGTTTTTTTACTGCCCTGTAAACAAATATGGCACCAGCCGAAATCAGTAAAAAGAAAGTAACTCCTTCTCCGATGTATTGTGTTTTTTTTCTTTTTTCCTCATCCAGGATTTCTTCATATTGCTTTGCATAGCCCGCTTCATCCTTTTTCAGCCGGTGAATTTTATATTCTGTCATCTGGCTGTTCTGGTTGGTTAAGGCAATGTACCACCAGATAAGTGCTGCCAGAATATACGCAAGCAGTATCCAGTAAAGCAGGAAAATAACCCGTATCTTTTTTAATTTGTTGGGCATATCAATTCTATAGCAGGCCTTTTGTATTTACTAGTTTCTTTTATCGAGGCCCCAGCTTAATTTGCTGCGAAGTGTTTGTAGGAAATTATTTTCATTCATCCTGATCAGTGTGATATCGAAAGCTTCTTTTTTTACAGCGAGTTGAATTTCTTTGGTTACTATTTCACGCCTGCTATCGAGTGTACAGAGAAAACCATCCGTTCTTCCTTCAACCTCAAATGAAACAATGGTATTGTCGGGAACCACGATTGGCCTGATGTTCAGGTTGTGAGGCGCAACTGGCGTAATAACGAAACTGCTGCTGTCGGGGAATACTACAGGTCCGTTGCAACTCAGGGAATATCCTGTAGAGCCGGTTGGCGTTGCTACGATCAAACCATCGGCCCAATAGGTATTTAAAAATTCACCATTGAGATAAGTGTGAATTTTTATCATGGGTGAACTGTCTTTTTTATGCAATGAAAATTCATTCAGCGCATAAGGGGTTTGTCCGAATAAAGGAATATTCGCATCCAGGTGAAGCAAGGATCTTTTATCGAGCACATACTTCCGGTTGGCAATGGCATCGATGGCTGTATGTATATCTTCTTTACCGAGGTTGGCTAAGAAACCCAGACCGTCCATAATTGATACCGAGTACAGGAATTCCTGAGTCTCTTACAAGGGTAACGGTATCGAGTAAGGTACCATCGCCACCCAAACTGATCATGCAATCGATACTGCTGTCGAGATCATCGCTCGAATTAAAGGTTGAATATTTTCCTTCCAGGTTGATGGCCGAATAGAACGTATTGAAAAAATCCTGGAAGATGACTGGTTCAGCGCCATAACTCAGCAATTCTTCCAGCAACAGGTTGATATCCTGTAACTGACTGTTTTCCATTCCCCGACTGTAAATAGCTATTTTCATTATGGATATCCGGGCAGTTGTTAGAAGCCGCCCTTAGCATGTAAAAATAACCCCTTTTCGCCTAATTGGTTGAAACTGTATTCTATCTTGAAACTAAAATCATACAGGGTGAGGATATCGAGGCCGAAACCGCCTGAATAAAGGAATCGATTGTTGAGGTTACTGATATAACTGAGGTTCTGGGCGGCATTGTATTGGGGTCTGTTGTAGGAATAACCTATATCTGCATAGGTTTTGGCAAAAATGCTGAAAGGAACATAGGGCAATGCCTTGATCTTGAAAGGAACCGGAATTTTGAAGGAAACCAGTTTTTTGCTCAGGGTATATTTGGCAATACTGGCCGAAACGCCATCTATAACATAGTATTCAAGTCCACGCAGGTATAGATCTGTATAACCCATTGCCCGCTGATTGTAATAGGGTTGTTTAAAGGGCAGTTTAAGTTTGGTATAGAGTTCAATTGCGCTGTAAAAATTTTTCTTATGTGTGTAATATTTCCGGAAGGCTGCATCAATGCCAAACATGTTTAATCCTCCGCTCAATCCGAGTCCACGTTTGGATGCCTGGATGGCAAATATTTTTCCTTTCAACGGGTAATTGATATTGTCTGTATTGATGTATTGGAAAGTATAACTGAATTCAGGAAAACTCACTTTCGATTTTCCATTAGCAAAATAATTGGGGTTATACTTTGCCGTTAGTACGCTATCGTCTACATTGATATAATTGTAAGCGGCCGAAAAGAGATGCCTTGATGAAATAACCTCTTCTTATTCTGTATGTGGCTCCTAAAGAAAAAGCGTCCCGTACAAAACCATCCTTTTTAAACTGCTGCAGTTTATTGCTTTTACTGGTCTGGTATGGAAATTCTTTATTTTGCGTATAGCCGCCACTGATAGAAAAGCCTTCTGTTAAAGAAGGGTTGCTGTATGGTGCTGTATAACTGAAAGATAACGTACGGGCATATCCGCTTAAAAGAAAAACCCTTAATTGATCACCTCTGCCACTGAAATTATAATGTGTGAATTTTCCACCATAGATTACCCTCTCCAGGCTTCCGTTGTAATCTTTGAGCCATTCATTTAAATTCCGGTCAACCAGCTTGAATTGCGGTAGTGGAAAAATATACCATCTTTCCTTAACGATAACATGCAGTGTGAGGGAATAGGCTGTATTAAGTACTGGCTGTATTTCTACTTCAGAAAAAAGATTGGTATTGTAAACAAGATTGCGGGATTGTTCAATGCTGTTGTATAATCTGGAAGCAATGAGTGAATCGCCTTCCTTGATGAGCATTTCCCGGAGAATAATATAATTTTTAGTCTTTTTATTTCCACTGATGATGATGGAGCTGACTTTGATCTTGCTGGTTGAATCCTCCTTCAACCTCGTGTTAAGCTGGTCATAAAAACCCGGGTATGGTTTGTCCTGACTGTATGCCATCTGACTGCTGCAACAAACAAACAAAAGCAGGAAAATACATTTTATGATTTGCAGCGTTTTTTTCATTCCATTGATTCAGACGTAGGAGGGTTTGATGCTGGTTTATGCTGCATGGGAATCTTAACTATATATCAAGGTAATTCATCAGGTGTTTGTAATTGCTATCGATTTCGTTTTCGAAATGTTCGGTACCGAAATAATATTTCACATTGTATTCGTATCGTTCAAAAGTTGCCACAACAGTTGATATTTCTCTTTTATTGATGTGCAGGGTAACCGTTAACAAACCCGAAACAGGGTCATTGGTTGTATTCAGGTGCAGGATCGTGCAATCGTTGCTTTCTACGAGCCTGCTGATTTCTGAAATGGCAAATTGTACCCTTTCCATTTCAAGTACGATAATTCCGCCTATTTCGTTTGCACCGGAAAAATTTCCCAGCATTTTCAATAAATCACTGGTAGTAATAACGCCGATGAAATCAGCCGCTTTGCTGAGTACCGGAACTACATTGGTATCGAACTGGTTGCTGCTGTTAACTGCATTGAGAAAATGAACATCATCCTGAACCGATACATTGATAAAACAATTCTGTATGAGCTCGATGGGAATTTTTTCGTCTTCCACATCGATCAGGTCTTCCTCGCTGATAAGGCCCAGGAATTTATTTTCAGAAACAACAGGAAGATGGGTAAGCTTGAAATCATTCACCAACTGCCGTGCTTTACTAACAGTATCCTGTAGCTGCAGCCTTGGTATATTCTGATTGATAAGGTCGGCGGTTAACATAGATGGGCGTTATGATTTGCCGGTGAAGGCGGTTAAAATCGGGTATTCATACCTGTAAGACAATCCAGCTGGTTAAACTGTTGCAGCAGGTGACTTTATTTTTGCCAGGAAACCATCCAGGATGCGGTTGAATTCTTCGGGAACTTCCATCATCGGGGCATGTCCGCATTTATCAATAAAATGGAGTTCGCTGTTTGGTATTAACCGGTTGAATTCTTTTCCAACAAATGGCGGTGTGATGGTATCATTGTTCCCCCAGATAAGGCAGGTTGGCTGTTGAATCTGGCTGAGTTCTTCTCCCAGGTTATTGCGTATGGCACTTTTGGCCAGGGCAATGATTTTGATAACTTTTAAACGGTTATTGGTGATTTCAAACACTTCATTCACCAGGTCTTCTGTTGCCAGGGCAGGATCATAAAAAGTAAGCGCCGTTTTATTGCGGATGTATTCTTTGTCGCCTCTCTTTGGATAGGTATCGCCCATGCCGTTTTCAAAAAGCCCGGAACTACCAGTTAGAATAAGTGATTTGATTCTCTGGGGATGTTTCAGGATATGCACCAGCGCCACATGGCCACCGAGGGAATTACCCATCAGGTGAATATTGTTGTAATTGCGTTGTTCTACAAAACGATGAAGGAATTTCTGCAAGCCGCCAACCGAAGTATGGAGCAGGTCCATTTCCAGTAAAGGGAGCATTGGAACTACCACCTGGTGTGTTTTTTTGAAATGTTCAATCAGGTCTTTGAAATTGCTCAAAGCGCCAAACAAACCATGCAGCAGCATGAGGGTTTCCCCTTTGCCTTCTTCAATGAATTTAAATTTGCCGTCTTGCTTTATTTCGTAACTCATTCTGTACTCCCTGTTTTTGAATATACCCTTTCGGAATCTTACAATATGCTATTGGGCTAAAATTACATTAAATAAGATAATGCCTCAAATTAATGCCCTATTTTATTGGAAACCCCTTCAAAAAAGCTTTCCAGCTGGCCGAAAATGTCTTTGAACAAAGGGATCAGGTTTCCCAGGAAGCCAATGATATCAGGGGCAAACGGACTGATATACGGATAAATAACGGATGCTGAAGTAGTGGTTGCGGGCAAAAACTTCATCTGAACCGCATAAAATAGAAAAATACTATATATCATGCTGTAAATCAAAAGATAAAATACAATTCCGGCCAGTTTGTTCAGCCAACCCAGCATGATGGTTTCTGCTGTTTGCTGTATCAGCCGCCCTCCCAGGTTTACGAGGTATACGACCAGCACGAAAACCAGTAAAAAGGAAATAAAGGGCAGCCATTGTTTGGAAACGCTGGTCGCTTCTCCCAACCGAACAGCCACCACGGCCGATAATTTCAATGCTGCCGTTAACCCAACCAGGAATGCCAGCAATGAAAATACCGACAGGATCAGCCCCTGCCGCATGCCTTTGATAAAAGCAAAAAATACCAGCAGGGCAAAAATTGCATCTATCAGCATCAGCGATTTTCCTTAATGGTGAAGGGTAAGTATAAAAATTTAAGCCAGTAATGTTTTTACAATACTGCTGATCAGTTTACCATCTGCTTTTCCTGCGAGTTGTTTGCTGGCAACTCCCATTACTTTGCCCATATCGGCAGCAGAACTGGCGCCGGTTTCGGCTATGATTTTTGAAACGGCTTCTTTGATTTCATCTTCAGTAAGTTGTTTGGGCAGAAATTTTTCAATCACTTCCATTTCTTCTTTTTCCTTTGCCGCAAGATCGGCACGGCCCTGCTGTTCAAAAATTTCAAATGAATCTTTGCGTTGCTTCATCATTTTTTGTAAGAACTTCTGTTCAGTTGCTTCATCTATTTCGCCACCGGCACCTGGTTCCGTTTTCGCTTTGATGATTTCTGCCTTGATGGCTCTGAGGCTTCTGAGCACAGGTTCGTTTTTCGACTTCATGGCCTCTTTCATTTCGGTCATTATTTTCTGTTCGAGCGACATAGCATTTATTTTTTAGTGATTTACTATTTTATTTAAGCACTGGCTTCTTTCATCATTTCGTCCCTGAATTTTTTGAAAAAATCGCGGGCAAAAGTTTTCATTTCTTCTGTGAGGGCTTCCTGTTTGGTAGCCCTGTGAAAAGTATCAGCCATGGTCATCATCATCTGGTAAAAAAAATCTCCCATCTCATCAACCATCATGTCTTTGGTCCAGAGATCGATTCTGAGTGCACTTTTATCGGCACCATCCCAGAAAGCGAGGCACATGGCTTTAGCTCTTTGTTTCATTTCGGCAGTGCTGTCGTTGGCCTGCCAGAGAATCTGTTCAGGAATTTTATTGGGATCTAAAACCACATCTATGGTTATGGTAGATTTCTGCATGTAAATTTCTTTTCTGCAAATGTAGGATGTTTATCATACACGGTCGGGCAATAAGCTTTGCCATAATTTGCCGGCTACATTGTCTATGGAGTGATTTCCGGCAAACTGGCGACAAAGGCCTATCAGGTGATTGCGCAGGTTTTCATCTTTATAAAGCTGCATCATAGCCTGAGATATCGCTGTTTCAGTTGATTCTGTATAAACAGCCGACTGTTCAAAAACAGCTTTGTAAAAACTTTCATCGGGCAGAATCAGTGGTATTTCGAATGAAGTTGTATCGGCAATAGAAAACGGAATGCAGGATTGCTCAGGGAAGAAAAGGATAGCATATGCCGAACCGTATAAAGCAGCGGGTTGCGCAGCAGGTAGTAATGAAACGTCTTCCCTGAATTTATAAGTGCGCAGACTTTGCTCCAGTTTTTTCATTGATTCATCAGGAGCCATGAGGAGTAGTTTCATGGCCGATTTCTGCCATTTTTTGAAAAGGGAAAATGCTTTTAATACAGTGATGGTTTGATTGCTGGAAGCATGAGTTCCGTCAAACAGAAAATATTCCTGTCCACCAGCATATTGGTTCTTAATGGCTTCTTTCTGCTGATAGCTGAGGGGCACAATATTTTCTGCAGATGGAAATGGTAAAGCAATCAGTTTTGTCTGAAGCCTTTGAATACTTTTTCTCAACAGCAGCATGGATGTCCTGATTGATGGTTATGATGGCATCGGCTTTCGCAATATACCGCGACAACCATTTTTTCGTTTGCCTGTTACCGTTAGTTGAAAAAAGCGTTGCATCGTTTAGCCAGATGGTTTGTGGAATCTTGGTTTTCAAACTGCAGGTGAATGTACTGCTGATGAATAAAGTAGCATTCTGCCGGTTCAATAACCGGGAAAGTTTGAAATGATACCAGTAATGCTGTATGAGGTTATTTTTTACAACCGGCCCCGATAGGATAACTGAAATGTTGGGTAAAGGTTCAAAATCTGCTTTCGGTTCCTGGTCGAAAATAAAAATGAATCGTATAGCCGGATGCAGCTTCGCCAGCTTCGTGAAGCAGCGCAGGTTAAATACAGCGCCCGTATCATTGGTAGTTTCGGGGGCAGAAAGCTGTACAGCAATGGTCATTGAAAAAAATTAAATCAGCACTTTTACTTTTACTGTTTCTATCCGGGTATCACTTACATTCAATATATCGAATTCCAGGTTGCCGATGATGATCCGTTCTTTTTGTTTTGGGATGGATTGATTGTTCTGGATGATATAGCCCGAAAGTGTTTCAGCCTGTTCATTTCCGGTAAAGGCAATATCATATTTCTGTGTAATAAAATCCAGTTCGAGCCTGCCGCTGAAGAGGTATTCATTGCTGGCGATCTGTTTGTCTACAAATGATTCTGCCACATCATATTCATCTTCGATCTCGCCGAATATTTCTTCCAGCAGGTCTTCCATGGTAACAATGCCTGCGGTACCGCCGAATTCATCAATTACCCAGGCAATGCTTTTACGGTCGCGGCTGAATTTATTCATCAGATCAGTTGCACTCATTGATTCGGGAACGGTGGGAATCGGGTGCAGTACTTCTTTTACAGTTGTGGGGTTTTTGAACATATCAAGGTGATGCACATAACCTATGATATTGTCGATGTTGTTATCGTACACAACAATCTTGCTGAGCTTTGTTTCTATGAAACGGGCTTTGACAATACTGATATCTGTATGGCTTTCGATGCCTTCAATTTCTTTCCGGGGTACCAGGCATTCCCTGAGTTTTACTTCGCTGAGTGAAAGAGCGTTTTCGAAAAGTTCCTTATTGATTTCAGAAGTTTCTTCTTCATCGGGATGTTTGCTCTGCTGAACAAAATGTTCGAGGTCAATTTTGCTGAAGGCTTCTTTTTTGTTGCTGAGCTTCACATTGAAAATATATTTCAGCATCCATTCGGCCATGTCTACAAAGAGTGCTGCAATGGATGACAATAACCAGTAAAAAAATTCTGCGAGATAACTGATAGGGTTAGACGCCATGATGCTGTTGTTCCTGGCCCTGAAGAAAGCTTTACTCATGAACTCCACGAACAATATGATGCTGGTTGATAAAACCGTTTCTACAAACAGTCTTATATACTTTACATAGGCTGCAGCTGAAGCCGGTAGCTTGCCTTCGATCCATTTCCATACGGGGTAAAGCATATCGCCGATGAGGAGTCCGTAAATAACGAGCACAATGTTTACAGCTACGAGTATGGTGCCGATAAAACGGGCAGGCTTATCCGAAAAGTCGCCCCAGATCTTTCCACTCCGGGTGCCCTGTTTTTTATTTAATTCTATGGAAAGTTTATTGGCAGAAATGAATGCGATTTCGATGCCCGACAGGAAACCGACCAGTACAAGAGAAAGCAATAAGGCAATGATGGCTATCCAATCCATATCGTAAAAATAGGAAAATCGTACAAACAGGCGTTTTTAAGCTAAAATCAGCTGTTGAGGAAGTTGCCTACGATGATTTTCGCCTGTGCACAGGCATTGTCGAGGTTATCGTTTACAATCACCTTGTCGAAATGGTCCTTGAAAGAAATTTCATAAGAGGCTTTGCTTACCCTGGCCTGAAGGGATTCTTCGGTTTCGGTGCCCCGGGCCTGCAATCTTATTTTCAATGCATCTACGGAGGGAGGTTCTACAAAAATGCTCAGGGTATTTTCGGGGTATTGCTGCTGTACGTGCAAGCGCTCCTTTAACATCAATATCGAGAACGGGTACACGCTGATTGCTCCAGATGCGTTTGAGTTCAGATTTTAATGTGCCGTAATATTTTCCTTCGTACACCATTTCCCACTCGGCAAATTCTTTTTGTTGAATCTTTTGTTTGAATTCATCCATGCTGATGAAATAATAATCCACTCCATGCTTTTCATTTCCCCTGGCATCACGGGTAGCAGCAGAAATAGAAAACTGCAGCACAGGAAATTCACGCATAAGAAAATGAGTGATAGAAGTTTTACCTGCTCCGGATGGTGCAGTGATGATGAGTATTTTCTGGTGAATCGAAGACATGTGCAAAGAAAAGAAATTATTTAAAGCCTCAATATTAAATCGGCAACGGATGTTATCAGGCGGTTATTCTCTTGATGTCGGCGCCGAGTTTTATCAGCCTTTCATCAATGAACTGATAACCCCGGTCGATCTGTTCAATATTCTGAATGGTGCTTTTACCCTCTGCACTCAAAGCAGCAATGAGCAATGCAACCCCGGCCCTGATATCAGGAGAACTCATGGTAATACCCCTGAGCTGTTTTTCTCTTTCCATCCCTACAACAACAGCCCTGTGCGGATCGCATAAAATCACCTGTGCGCCCATTTCAATCAGTTTATCTACAAAGAACAAACGGCTTTCAAACATTTTCTGGTGAATGAGTACGCTGCCTTTTGCCTGGATAGCAGTTACCAGTAATATACTCAGCAGATCGGGTGTGAGCCCGGGCCATGGGTGATCATAGATGGTAAGAATACCGCCATCCATGAATTTTTGTATTTCATATAATTCCTGTGCAGGTACATGTATGTCATCACCAACCAGGTTGAGTTTGATACCGAGTTGCTGAAATTTTTCAGGGATAACACCGAGATCCTGTATGCCGGCATTTTTAATGGTGATATCGCCCTGGGTCATCGCAGCCAGACCAATAAAACTTCCTACTTCAATCATATCAGGCAGCATGGTATGTTCGGTGCCACCGAGTTTGGTTACACCTTCTATGATAAGCATGTTACTGCCGATACCGTTGATGCGGGCACCCATGCGGTTGAGCATTTTGCATAACTGCTGGATATAAGGTTCACAGGCTGCATTGTAAATGGTGGTAGTACCATTGGCCAGCACTGCTGCCATTAAAATATTGGCGGTTCCGGTTACACTGGGTTCATCGAGTAGCATGAATGTGCCTTTCAGTTCCGGTGCCTGCAACGTAAAATAACTGGCACTGTCATTATAAGCATAAGTAGCGCCGAGTTTTTCAAAACCAATGATATGCGTATCTAATTTTCTGCGACCGATTTTATCGCCACCTGGTTTAGGAATGAAAGCTTTTTTAAACCTGGCCAGCATCGGACCAGCCAGCATTACAGAACCACGCAAGCGGCCACTTTTTTTATGAAATGCATCACTCTCTAAATAATCCACATCCACATCATCTGCCTGAAAACTGCAGGTATGCCTTCCCGTTCGGTTTACTTTTACATTGATCTCTTTCGAGTAATTCAATCAGCAGGTTTACATCAATGATATCGGGAATATTGTTGATGATCACTTCTTCGCTGGTAAGCAAAACGGCACTGATGATCTGCAGCGCTTCGTTTTTGGCACCCTGGGGATGTATTTCTCCCGATAATTTTTTTCCTCCACGTACTTCGAATACACTCATGTATGAATCTTTAAGTCCTTTTTTAATTTGTTTGGCAAACGTAAATAAAAAACCCTGATGCAGGTGAAGGCGCCAGGGTTTTATTTCGGGAATGCCGTTGCATCCTTAAAATATCAATATCGTTTTTTGAAATTCCGGTTGTTGTTGCGGTTGTCTCTTCCACCACCATTGCCGCCACGATTGTCTCTTCCGCCACCACCACCACGATTGTCTCTACCACCACCATTGCCACCGCGGTTGTCGCGACTGCCATAATTCTGGCGGTACTGGTTTCTTCCGCCGCCCTGTGCAGGATAATCATCCCTGTCGGGCCTGTTATCGGTGCGGTGTTTAACGAATGGTTTGTTGTTGAATTCAAGTTCACCTTTGGTCATGGTGCTCAGTTCTGTCTGGATGGCATCATCGTGCACCAGTTCTTTGTGCCAGTTGCTGTACGTGAGTTTCATGTAATACGCAATGGCATTGGCAAAGCCCTGTTTCTTTTCAGGGTTCTCTTCTTTCAGATGCTTTATCAATCACCACTTCAATGTTTTTACCAAGGTGATTGAAGCGTGGATATCTTTTCGGATACTTTAAACGTTGTGGCCTTGCTTTCAGCGTTTCACGGGTTGGAATAGGATAGGGGCTATCAACATCCAGTTTGAAATCACTGATCAGGAAAAGATGATCCCATAATTTATGACGGAAATCTTCAACATTTTTTAAATGAGGATTCAGGAATCCCATGAGTTCGATGACTGCATACGCATTGCGCTGTCTTTCTTCTCTGTCGGTCACGTTCATGAGAAACTCCACCATTTTCTGAATATGGCGGCCATATTCTTTCATGATCAGGTGGTTTCGGGTGGTATTGTATTCCATAATGCAAGATTAAACTTGTGAAACAAATGTAAGCGGTAATCCGCTCAAAAACAAAACAGGCATAAGCTCCTGGCTTAACGGCTTTTGCGGTAAGGTAACTGCAGAAAAAATTTCCGGCAGAAAAACAGGGCAATAACACCGCCCAGGCTATCGGCTGCCCAATCGAGTAAATCAAAACTTCTTCCGGGAACCATCAATTGAATCAGTTCAGTAGCAAAACCCCATAAAGAGATGCCGATGGTGATCCAGATCAGGGCCTGCCATTTTTCTTTTTCCGGCAGCGGAGCTTTGAGAAAAGGATACATAAACAAAAAAGCCATTACAGCGAAGATGCCGACATGAATCCATTTGTCGAAATAAATTTTATTGAGCCATCCCCACCATCCATCTACTTCCGGAATATCTTCTTTCGGAAGGCAGATGATGAAGAGCACCACAAAAAACCAGGCAAAGCCTGGTATGAATTTTTTAAGTGGGATACCTTTCATTAGTATAGTGTTTCCGGTACTTCCGGCCGATTAACCTACCAGTGAAGTATAGGCTGCAGCGTCCATCAGCGCATCAACATCAGCAGGATTCTGAACCGTCACTTTAACCATCCATCCTTGTCCGTACGGATCACTGTTTACCAGTTCAGGATTGGCTTCCAGCGCAGGATTGATTTCGATGATCGTTCCGGCAACCGGTAAGAAAAGATCACTTACTGTTTTAACGGCTTCCACGGTTCCGAAGATTTCTTCAGCGGCCAGTGATTTGCCTTTGGTGTTGATATCTACATAAACGATATCACCCAGTTCATGTTGTGCGAAATCTGTGATACCGATGGTGGCAGTATTGCCTTCCAGTGAAATCCATTCGTGATCCTTTGTATACTTCAGGTTTGCAGGATAATTCATTGCTGCGTTAGTTAAAGTGTAAAATGATGCTGCAAGTTAGCAGAAAAAAGCCATTGCAGACCAATTTATTTGGTGATGATTTCCATTTTCATGCGGATGTTGCCGCCGGGTCTGTTATTGCCATCCCTCGACACATTGGCGATTTTTTCGATCACTTCAATGCCGCTTTCCGTTTCACCGAAAACGGTGTATTCCATATCGAGGAAAGGAGTGCCACCCATTGTTTTATAAGCATTTCTCTGTGCCGGCGTATATTTAATGCCTTTGGATTGCTCCATCATATTGAGTTCGGCATCCGATACTTTTTTACCCTGAACGATGTAGAACTGGCAGGCACTGCTGGCTTTTTGCGGATTACCGTCGCGGGCAGCTGCCAAAGCACCTTTTTTGTGAATCAGGCTGGGTTTGAATTCTGCAGGAATACGGGTCATTTCTCCGCCGCCCATACCGAGCATGCTTCCATCAGGGGCATTTTTACTCATCGGATCGCCACCCTGGATCATGAATTCAGGGATTACCCGGTGAAACATCAGGCTGTCGTAGAAATCCTTCTTTAACCAGTTTTACAAAATTATCGCGGTGCAATGGAGTTGAATCATACAGTTTAACGATGATGATACCCGAATCGGTGGTGATTTTCACCCGAATGGATTTGTCGGCCTTGGTTACAACTTTTTTAGTGGTAGTACGGGCTACCGGTGCTTTTTTCTTAGCAACCGGCTTTTTCACCTGCGCATTCAAAGTCAATGTAAATGCGCTGAACAGTAAGCTGAGAGCGAATAATTTTTTTGTATTCATACAAATTTTAGGTTTTAAAAAACAGGATTAAATGAATCCCTGGTTTTGAAAATACAGCAAGATATGGTCTTTTAGAAAATTTTCCTGTTCGAAAAGGTTAAAAGCCGGTAATTGTTTGGTTAGTGTGAAATGCGGCCAGCCTTCCTCATCATGTCCGTCGAAAGAGTAATAACCACTGAGCGACAGGATAGTGCAGATGGCAATATGCATCAGGTCCTGCTTCTGTTCTTTGCTGAAAGTCTGCGGTCCCTGGCCCAGTTCCTGTACACCAATGAGCATCAGTACACCATTCATATCGGGTTTGATCCCGAAATGTTCTTTCAGTTTAATCCGGAGTTTCAGCCACCTTACCTGCAGGTCTTCTTCCATCTGTTGCATAGCGCAAATGTAGCTAATAAGCTTTTCCCGATTATCTTTGCGCTCTTAATGATTTTTTAAAAAATTCAAGCAGCAGATGTTACAGGTAAATTTAATCCGGCAGCAGGCCGAAATGGTGAAGGAAAGATTGAGCGTGAGAAATTTTGCGCAGATTGATCTGGTAGACTCTTTACTGGAGATTGATGAGGAACTCAGAAAGGTAAAATCTGCTTCGGAAAACCTGCAGGCATCTGTTAACAGTGCGTCCAAAGAAATCGGACAACTGATGGCGAAGGGAGAAAAAGATGCTGCTGAAAAAAAGAAGCAGGAGGTAGCTGCCTGGAAAACAGAGCTGACTGAAAAAACAACGGTACTTAATGAACTCGAAGAGAAGTTTCATAAGCAGATACTGATGTTGCCGAACCTGCCGCATAGTTCTGTTCCGAAAGGAAAATCTGCTGAAGACAATGAAGTAGTGAGAGAAGGAGGTCAGAAGCCAACATTGATCGCCGATGCAAAACCGCATTGGGACCTGATCAAACAATACAACCTGATCGATTTTGAAACCGGTGCAAAACTTACCGGCAGTGGTTTCCCATTGTACAAAGGCAAAGGGGCCAAACTGCAGCGTTCACTGATTCAGTTCTTTCTTGATTATAACACGGAAGCTGGTTACACAGAATACCTTCCGCCACTGATGGTGAATGAAGCGACTGCTTATGGTACTGGTCAGTTGCCCGATAAAGAAGGGCAGATGTATCATATCACGGCAGATGGTTTGTACCTCATTCCAACGGCTGAAGTTCCGGTAACGAATGTGTACAGCAATGAGATTCTGAAAGAAACTGATTTGCCCGTAAAGATGACAGCGTACACACCTTGTTTCAGAAGAGAAGCGGGCAGTTTCGGAAGTGATGTACGTGGATTGAACCGTGTTCATCAATTCGACAAAGTTGAAATCATTCAGCTCGTTCATCCGCAGAAGAGTTATGAAGTGCTGGAACAGATGGTGGCGCATGTTGAAAAACTATTGCAATTACTCGAACTGCCTTACCGCATTCTTCGTTTATGCGGTGGCGATATGGGCTTCACTTCTGCACTCACTTATGATTTTGAAGTATTCAGTGCAGCGCAACAGAAATGGCTCGAAGTAAGTTCTGTAAGTAATTTTGAAACCTTCCAGACCAACAGGATGAAGATCCGTTACAAAGATGAAGCTGGCAAAACACAACTGCTGCATTCATTGAACGGTTCATCACTGGCATTGCCGAGGATTGTGGCGGCATTGCTGGAGAACAACCAAACGGCAACGGGTATACGCTTGCCGCAGATACTGCATCCTTATTTTGGCGCTGCTGAAATAAACGGATAGAAAGGTTAAAATCAGGTAGCCTGCAATTTTTTTATTTTCCGGTTCATTACATAAAACCATAATGGCGGAACCAGCGACAGCAACATGCTGCCCGGGTATCCTGTGGGCAATTGCGGAGCATTGTCGTGGTGTTTCAGTATCTGGTATTTTCTGCTGGCGAGATAATGATGATCGCTGTGACGACTCAATTCAAACAACATGATTCTACCGATCGGGTGATTGCTGTTCCAGCTATGCCAGGGCATGGCTCTTTCATAAGTGTTGTTGCCGGTTTTTTTTCTGGATAAGCCGTAGTGTTCAATGTAATTCACGGTTTCAAGCAGTAAGATGCCAATAAATGCAGCACCCAGAAAACACAGACAGATAAAAGATCCGAAGTAAAAATAAATCGCAGCAATTAATAATAGTTGAAAAAAATGCGCCTGGATCATTTCGTTGTAAAAGCTGAAAGCACTGCCATGTTTTTTGCTGCAATCATCGTTGGCGATATGCCAGGCCGATATATAAGAATATACAATTGTTCTGAGAAAAAAAGTATATACTCGGTTCATTGTAACGGGCGCTACTGGGGTCTTCGGGCGTTGCTACATTTTTGTGATGTCCTTTGTTATGCTCAATAAAGAAGTGCATGTACAAAGAGGAGGCGAGTAATAATTTAGCCATAGTCTGTTCAGCAACATTGTTTCTATGCCCGAGTTCATGGGCTACATTGATGCCGAATGTTCCGCACAATAATCCCATGCTGAAAATTCGTCCGGTAATTTCCCACCACAACAATCCGGGTGTTTGCAAAGAATCCAGGAAAAAATACAATGCTGCATATTGAAATGGCACAATGATATAAAGCATATAATCGTACCATCGGTTGCTGCGGGCCATCTCTTCTTCTGCTGCTGAAAGATTGCTGTTATCGGGATGTATGAACAATTCAGTTATCGGGATCAGCACCCAGGCATAAAGCATGGGCAGCCAGGTCATCCACCCTGTTTGATGGAAGGCATTCCAACTGGCCAGGTAAATCGTAAGCGGCGAAAGATATTTGAATAGCCTGATCTTCATAAACAATTACAAATTACAAAAGATAAACTGTTCATTTATCACTTGTTTAACAGCTTATTTTTTATCTTGATTAAACGAACCGGTTTTTTAAAGGTCTATATTCTTTTCCTAAATATATTTTCATGGCATTATCCAACAGAACGAAGAATCAGCATTTGCTCTGGCGGGCAGCATTTGGCCCTATGGCAGAAAATGCAGCTTCCCTTGATTCCGTTTCTACAAAGGAACTCTGGGAACTTTTATTGCAGACTTCCGTCCGGGAACCCGAAAAAATTGAAGTCGCCGATAATATGATGGATGGATTGGTGAAAGGTGTAAAAGATATTGTGGAAACGGAGAAAGCCACCCAAATGTCGGATGAAGAAAAGAAAGAGCAGAAAAAGAAAATCAGGCAGCAATCCAGGGAGGATCTCAAGAACCTCAACCTGCGCTGGCTGGATGAGATGATCAACAGCGAAGCACAATTAAGAGAGAAAATGAGTTTGTTCTGGCATGGTCATTTTGCCTGCCGGGTAATCAACAGTTATTTTCAACAGGAATTATTGCATGTCATCCGTGCCAATGCACTGGGTAATTTCGGAACAATGTTAAAAGAAGTGAGCCGGTCACCAGCCATGCTTCAGTTCCTCAACAACCAGCAAAACAGGAAGAAGAAGCCCAATGAAAATTTCGCCAGGGAAGTGATGGAATTGTTCACCCTTGGCAGAGGTAATTATACAGAAACCGATATCAAAGAAGCTGCCCGTGCATTTACCGGATGGGGTTTTAACCTGAAGGGAGAATTTGAATTCAGGAAGTTTCAGCATGATGACGATTCGAAAACGGTTTTTGGAAAGACCGGCAATTTTGATGGAGACGATATCCTCGATATGCTCCTTGAGAAAAAGCAAACAGCCCGCTATATTACGACTAAGCTTTACCGTTATTTCGTGAATGAAGAACCGGATGAGCAGAAAGTAAACTGGCTGGCAGACAGGTTTTACAACAACCAGTACGATATAAAAAAACTTTTAGCCGATATATTTCAAAGTGATTGGTTTTATGAAGAAAGAAACGTTGGAAACAGAATTAAATCTCCTGTTGAATTGATTGCAGGTATGCGTCGTTTATTGCCCCTTGAGCTCAACAATGAATCGGTGCAATTATTGTTTCAGAAACTGCTGGGCCAGGTGCTGTTTTTCCCACCCAATGTTGCCGGATGGCCTGGCGGTAGAAACTGGATTGATAGCAGCACACTGATGCTGAGGTTACAGATTCCACGAATGATTGCTGCCAGTGAAAGCATTCAGTTAAGAGCAAAAGATGACGATGATCTGAATATGGGGAAAATGAATGATGAAAAACAATCATCGAAAAAAAATGCAGTGATATCGGCAAAGCGGAGTAGTGCTGAAATCAACTGGTCGATGCTGGCCAAGGTATTTGAAAACATCCCAAGGGAAAAGCTGGCCCAACAGGTTTCCGACACATTGATTCAGAGCAGCAGCAGAACGGAAATGGCAGTACTCGAAAAACATATCAGCAAAGAAAGCCGGGAAGCATTCATCAGAACTGCAGTCGATTAACCTGATGAGTACACCCGAATACCAGTTGTGCTGATCATCCATTTAAAATTTTAAAGAAGCCAATAATGGTCATTAAAAGAAAAGAATTTTTGCAGGTCAGCTCACTGGCCACTGCATCATTGATGTTGCCTCGTTTTTTAAAAGCACTGAATACCAAAGACGAATGGCAGCAGGCGCAATAAAGTGCTCGTCGTAATTCAGTTGAGTGGAGGAAACGATGGATTGAATACCGTTATTCCTGTTACCAATGATATTTATTACAGGTCAAGGCCAAGATTGGGCATCAGCAAAGACAAGGCGCTGCGTTTAACCGATGATGCAGGCATTAATCCTGCGCTGACTGCTTTTAAAGCTTTGTATGATGATGGCTCGCTGGCGGTTATTAACGGTGTGGGATACCCGAACCCCGACCGATCGCATTTCCGCAGCATGGACATCTGGCATAGTGCCAGTGATAGTAAGGATTATGTAAATCATGGATGGCTGGGCCGATACCTCGATGCACAATGCAAAGGATGTGATAAACCTACACAGGCATTGGAAATCGACGATATGCTCAGTCTGGCCTTAAAAGGAAAGGAATATTCCGGTATCGCATTCCGTGATCCCAAAAGATTGTACAACAGCAGTAATGAAAAATTTTTCCGGGAAATCAGCGATGCACATCATGCAACAGAACCTGCTATTGATTACTTATACAAAACGATGAGTGAAACCATCAGCAGTGCGGCCTACATCTATAAAGAGAGCCAGGCACAATCCACCAGGCAATGCTTATCCGGAAACAGAACTTGGTAAAGAACCTGAAAACAATTTCTTCATTGATTCAATCAGACATTAACACCAGTGTTTATTATGTTAGTCTGGGTAGTTTCGATACACATATCAACCAGGATGCACAACAAAGGCGCTTGTTTACAGAATTGAACAATGCAGTTGAATCATTTACAACCGACCTTAAGAAGAATGGCCTGTTCAATGATGTACTGATCATGACATTTTCAGAATTTGGCAGAAGGGTTTCACAAAATGCAAGCAATGGAACAGATCATGGTACAGCCAACAATATGTTTTTAATTGGCGGCGGATTAAAGCAAAAAGGCCTGATCAACGAAATGCCCGATCTGTCTGATTTATCTGATGGAGACCTGAAACACCAGGTTGATTTCAAATCTGTGTACGCAACTGTTTTAAACAAATGGCTGAATACAGACGACAGGCAGGTGCTGCTGCAATCTTATCCGCATCTTTCTTTTATATAAACGTTTTATTTATTCGGGACTTGCCGTTTTATTGCGTTTTAAAAGCCTGAATTTGCTGTTGCTCAACAGGTCCTTATTCGTAAGGTGGTGAATCACTTTTTCCTCCAGCCAGTGATGGAGCGGCAACAGGATTGCAATCAACCCGATTTTAATAAGAATGATTTTCCAGGGCTCTCCATGCGTCCAGTGGTGAATCTGGTTATCTGCCAGCAGGATGATGAATTCAAATAGAAAGATGAATGCAAAAAAGCCGATTGTTTTGATGGTGCCTTTGGATATTTTAAACAAGTCCCATCAGCGTGAGCAACAGAAATATGGCAGCAATGGCAATGGTGATACCCATGTATTGAATATTGTGTCGCCTGGCTTGTTCTTCTTTTTGTTTCAGCAATTCTCTTTCTTTTCTTTTGTTTTCGTTTTCTACTTCTACCGAAAGGAGATCTTTTTCTTTTGATAGTTGTTGCAGCGTATCATTTAACTGAGCATAAATGCCTGCGAAAGTGTACGCCTTCTCAAAGTTTCCCGAACGTTGATAAACTGAATCGAGTTCTCTGGAAATTTCTTTCTGCATTTCAAGTGAACCTACCTGTTTTGCATATTCGAAAACCTGCTGATAGAATTGAATGGCGCTGTCCCATCGCTGTTCTTTTTTATACAGGTCGCCATATGCTTTCAGGAAAAACTGTTTATTGGAAGCAGCAGCCTGGGTTAAATAGAATGGCGATGATTTCTTGTAATAGTAATGAGCGCTGTCAAAAACATTCATTTCGGCATAGGCAGCACCGGTAAGGAAGTCTATCGGAGACGTGTACCCGATGGATTTCATCAGGTCGATCATTTCCTTTTTCTCTTTGAAAAGGGTGAATATTTTCTGCGGGTTATTGCTTGAAAAATACAATGTCAATAGAGGATCCAGCAGGTTCAGTTTGATCATCGGAAGTTTTGCATTGTCGCACATTGCCATAGCAGAATCGAGGTAGGCTTCAGCGAGATCGTATTGTTTAGCGCTGATATTCCGGGAGGCAATCGTTCCGTAAATCATTACTACCTGAACCAGCGGCGCTTTTTCGTCTTTGTACAGTTTCAATAACCTGAATAAATAGTCTTTTGATTTTTCATACTGCTGGATGCCCGCATAAAAATCAGAAAGTTTCCTGTAACAGATAGTGATCAATCCGGAGCGGCCCGATTGATCGGCAATGTCGAGCGCTGTCATGAAATTGCGGAATGCATCCAGCTTCTGACTTTTT
Source organism: Ferruginibacter sp. (assembly GCA_037045295.1). GTDB lineage: Bacteria > Bacteroidota > Bacteroidia > Chitinophagales > Chitinophagaceae > Ferruginibacter. Next base: position 825,443 of record JBAOHS010000005.1, on the reverse strand, counting down.
TCAAGCAAAGTATTGCCTAGTCCTACATGCGCTGTAACCAGTAAGCTATCGTCTTTGCTATTGCTTGCCAGCATCAGTGCTGTCTGGTTATACTGAAGTGCTTTTTCACGTTGGTCCTTAATAGCGATAAATTCTTGCCAGTGCTATATTGGCCCATCCCAAACTCGTTGGGATATTACTGTTGGAAGCAATATCAAAAGCTTTTTCTGCATAATTGAGTGCAGTATCTAATATTTACTGTAATGTTTGAACGGCTCGAATATATATAGGAGGCATATACATAAGCTTCTGTTATCAGTTTCGGGTTTCGGGTTTCATCAGCCCTGAGCATAGCTGTATTCATGAATTGCAGCGACTGTGGCTTATTGGTTTCAAATACCATATTGGATGCCATCAGCATGATTCATAACATAGCCTGAATCAGTTTTTGATTTGATGGCAACATTATAAAGACTGTCACCCAGTTTTTTTAAATCCTGGGATTGAACAGGGATGATAAAAGAATAAAAGGGCAATGCAATAATGAATTACTCTTGAAAACCGCATCCGGATATGATTTAAATATGTTTAGTTTACACCCTTTTCTCTCATTACTTTATTGAGCCAGCTTAAGGATGATGAATAAAAAAACCGCCGCACTGAAAAGTAAAATGAAATTCAGCCAGAAGTAACTTGCTTTGTCATCATATTCATCCCACTTACTGGCCAATATGCCGCTTAATTTATTACCGATGGAAGTTGATAAAAACCATCCACCCATCATGAGTGATGTAATCCTTACCGGACTTAATTTTGAAACCAGTGATAAGCCCATCGGACTTAAAAACAATTCCCCGATAGTAATCACACCATAGCTCGCAAACAGCCACCAGACGCCAACTTTATCAGCTCCATTGTTGCCTGTTTTTGCAGCAGCTACCATTACAAAAACAGATAATGCAGAAATGAGTAAACCAAAAGCAATCTTGCTGGGTGTGGAAGGTTCTCTTTTTTTCTTCTCAACCAGGTAAAGAATGCTACCACCAATGGCGTAAGGGCAATCACCCAGAATGGATTGATCGACTGACTTAAACTCGGCACCCACACTTTTACAGCTATCTCCTTCTTTGAGTGGTTCTTTCTGGAGATTCATATTTTTAAAGTAGGAAGGATAGTTCAGTTCCTTCACCTCTTTTCCATTTTCTTTTATTTTTCTGAACTGATTGTCGGTTTTGGTAACGGAATCTAATTTGTAGGTAACCGTTTCCGTTAGTTTGAGTGTACTCAGTACTTTATCGGTTGTACCTGAAACATGTCTTTCGGTATACCTGCTTGCCCAGGTGTTTAATGCAGATCCGTTTTGTTTGAAGATTGCCCAGAATAAAATTACTACCGCAAAGATGGCGAGCATTGCCCCGATGGCAGGTCTTTCATCTTTGTTACTTCTAAGCAGCAGCATTACATAAAATACCAGCACAGGAATACAGGCAAAGATGAATGCATCTGTAGAGTTGGAATCGAAAATATATCCGTCGTGTTCCTTTGATAAACCAACCGATCACACCAAAAATGATGGAAGGTAAAATGATCATGGCGATGATTTGCCACAAAGGCATATCGCCCGGCTGTAGCGGCTTTCGGGTATCGTAACGCTGCATAATGTTTTGTGCCGGCAATAAAAGTAATCACACCAATGAACATACCAACACCGGCTGCTATAAATGCTGCACCCCATCCAATAGTTGTATACAGGGCAGCACCGAAAAAGTTACATACGAATGCACCGATATTGATACCCATGTAAAAAATATTGTAGCCTTCGTCTTTCTGTGGTTTGTGTTCAGGTGTTGAATAAACATTGCCCAGTAAAGTAGAAATATTAGGTTTGAAAAATCCATTGCCGATGATCACCAGCGTCATGGATATATACAGCATCGTTAAGTTGTGAACACTCATCAGGCAGTAACCGGCGCCCATCAGCAATCCACCCAGAATAATGGAACGTCGGTAACCAAGGTATCGGTCGGCAATCAATCCGCCAAGAAATGGTGTAAAAAAAACGAGTGCAATAAAAGTTCCATACAAACTGGCCGATTCTTTCTCGTCCATATTAAATCCATTGGTTGCATCTTTCAGGTAGAAAGTAAAAATGCCAATCATAAGATAATAGCCAAACCTTTCCCACATTTCGCTGAAGAACAAAAATGGCAATGCTTTCGGATGAGATTTCCACATACTAGATAGATTGAAGCAGGAAGTTAATAAAAAAGGCAACCCGGAAGTTGCCTTGTACAAAATACAATGCTTTTTATTTTTTGAGCGCCGTTCTGTAAAGTATTAAACCCATGGCTGCAAAAAACAATACACCCAGGATTGCATACATACCTGCACCCATACCCGAAGATAGTGTTTCTTCCATGCTGATTGCTTTGAGGAATTTATCACCCGATTCACTTCCCGAAACAAAAGCTATGATCACACCCGCAACTGCACCACCTGCAACAAGTCCGGTGGCAAACAAACTTCCTTTGCCTAATTCTTCCTCTTCAGGTGAAGTAGTGATATTGTCTTTTTTCTTGCGATTGTCTACAAGTCCTTTAATAGCACCACCAATAAAGATTGGCAATGTAGTAGATAATGGCAGGTAAGCACCTACTGCAAAACTCAGCGCTTTGATGCCACAGAGTTCCATTACTACAGCGAGGAAAACACCTACGAATACAAACTGCCAGTCGAGGTTAAACGATAATATTCCTTTGATGAGTGTTGCCATCAAAGTTGCCTGTGGTGCAGGATATTTATCTGTACCAATGGCATGGGTAATGCCTTGTGAAAGCATTTCGGCATTTGGTTTATCGAGGTATTTGATGGTAATGCCAATTACAATAGAAGATACAATGGCACCGATGAATAGAGCTATCTGCTGGTTGCGTGGTGTGGCGCCAACAATAAATCCGCTCTTCAGATCCTGTGAAGTAGCACCCGCATTGGCAGCAGCGATACAAATCATTCCACCAACAACAAGAACGAGCGGCTCATAGGTTTTGCCCGTCCAGCCTACAGCCATAAAAATTAAGCTGGTACCCATTACCGTTGCAATGGTCATACCACTGATCGGGTTATTGGAAGAACCAATTAACCCTACAATGCGTGATGACACCGTTACAAACAATGCGCCGAATATAATAACGAGAACGCCTATGAGCAGTTTTTGAAGAATGCTATCGCCGGGAACCTGCGGTAAGATGGCAATCAAAGCTACCAATGCAAGACTACCGAATCCAACCACTTTAATATCAAGATCTCTTTCTGTTCTGAGAACTGCATGTTGTTCATCACCAGCTTTGTTTTTGAGTGAACCGAAACTTCCTTTCACCGATTTTACAATTGTGGGGATGGTTTTGAAAAGTGTAATGATACCTCCGGCTGCAACCGCTCCGGCACCGATCTGTCGGATGAAAGCATAATATACAGCAGCAGAATAATCATTGAAAGTATGGGTTGCTGCATTCCATCCTCCTTTACCGCCATCTTTAGCGATATCAGCGAGGTAACCGAGTTTTACCAATTGTCGGGCAATAACATCTGCAGGTACGATAGAAGAAAGCAATGGAATCAGTACCAGCCAGCTCAGCACACCACCTGCAACGAGTACACCTGCAATACGTGGACCAATGATATAACCGACACCCAGGTATTCGGGAGTAATTTCACCGCTGATCTTTGCAGAGGGAAAGAATTTGTTAGTCTGCCTCGTCATGAATTCGGGTGTTTCTGCAATTACCCTCAGAATTTTCTGGAGTATGGCATAACCGAATGCTACGCCCAATCCCCAGAAAGCAGTTTTGGCAAAATCGCCTCCTTTTTCACCTGCTTTTAAAACATCTCCGCAGGCCGTTCCTTCAGGATAAGGCAATGTTTCATGTTCATTTACAATGAGTGCCTTGCGCAATGGAACCATCAGTAAAGTTCCGAGCATTCCACCAACAATGGCGAGGATGAGTATGGTTAAATAATTAAAATAACTGGCGCTATCGGGAGATGACAGAAATAAAAATCCCGGTAACGTAAATGCCACGCCCGATGCAATGCTTTCTCCGGCGCTTCCGGTTGTTTGAATAATATTGTTTTCAAGAATGGTTGTCCGGAAAAACTTACGGCCAAGGGTAATCGCAATTACTGCAATGGGGATGGATGCTGAAACCGTTAAGCCGGCTTTCAAAGCCAGGTAAACAGTGGCAGCACCGAAAATCACACCAAACAGGCAACCCAGCAGGATTGATTTTACCGTTAACTCTTTCATGATCACCCCGGGAGCAACAAAGGGCTGAAATATTTTTTTTTCAGTCATAGCAGTTGGTTTAAAAAGGAAGATAAATAAAAAGGCGATACGTTGGAGTATCGCCTTGCTGTGAACATGATTATTTTATGCTGAACCTGTTTTGTCTTTCACGATCTGGTTGAGTGATCTGATTCTTGAATAAATCAATACTACCACCGATAAATGCAGCAACTACCAGGATCAGGAAGAAAATTTTCTTATCAGTAAAATCATCCCAGAAACTGGTCATTACACCCGCAATTTTACCGCCGATGGAAGTAGATAAAAACCATCCGCCCATCATCAATGCAGTTAACCTTGCCGGAGCGAGTTTAGAAACCAGTGATAATCCAATCGGACTTAAAAATATTTCACTGATGGTGAAGACAAAATAAGTACCCCAAAGCCATGCAGGTGAAGTTTTATGTGTGTAAACTGATGGAACAGACATGATGGCAAAAACCATTACGAGTGCCGATAAGCCCGCAATAAAAGAGGCCATTCCAAATTTGGAAGCAGTAGTGGGTTCTTTTCCTTTCTTTCGTAAATAATCAAAGAATGGAACAAAAAAGAGCGTTAGTAATACTATGAATAAAGGGTTAATAGATTGAAAGAGTTCCGTATTCACAAGCTTGACTTCCTTGCCGTTTGGCCACTGATCTTTTGGTACGTTATTAAAATACGGATCAGGTCCCATCGCCTGAATTACTTTACCACTATCATCTTTTACATCTACAAAGAATTCGTTTACTTTATTTACCATCCTTGGTGTATCATTCACCTGTTGCATGGGGAAAATACTTCCAGCTATTTTAGCAGTTGTTTCAGAGGCTGTACGATCTGTATGTTTTTCTGCCCAGATGGTTAAGCCGGTTGAGTTCTGGTTATAAATCACCCAGAAAATAATACTAACGGAAAAGATGAACAGCAGTGCACCAATTCCTTTTTTATCCTGACCTTTTGCTTTTACCCACAATGAAATATAAAAAGCGATGATGGGTAAACAGGCGAATATAAAAGCATCATTTGCCTGGCTGCCCATAATGGTATCCTTAAAAATTAAAGTAGGAACAAACCAACCAATGCACTGCAGCAATCAACGCTGGTAAAAATACATAGCCGAAAATCTGCGACAAAGACATGTCTTCTGTCTGAACAGGCTTCTTGATGTCGCCTTCTTTAACATGTTTCAGATTCAACGCAAGAATGATCATACCAATGATAAGTCCTACGCCTGCAGCAGCAAATGCATAACCCCAGCCATAAGCATTTCTGAGATAAGCAGCTACGAAATTGCAAACAAAGGCACCGATATTGATACCCATGTAAAATATATTGTAAGCATTGTCTTTTAATGGTTTTAAAGTCTTCCCTGTTATAAATATTACCAAGAATGGTAGAAATATTCGGTTTAAAAAAACCATTTCCGACAATGATCAAACCAAGAGAAATGAACATGGCTGTATTGCCGGGTAGGGCAAGACCGATATAACCTGCAGCCATCATACGTACCCCCGAGAAAAATTGATTTAATATAACCGAGATAACGATCGGCTAATAATCCGCCGATGAAAGGTGTCAGGTAAACCAATGCGATAAATACTACCCACAATATCGGCACCCATATGCTCTTGGGAGAAGCCTTTTCCACCAGTTGTAGTATCTATCAATAATAAAGATAAGAGGATTCCTACCATCAGATAATAGGCAAAACGCTCCCACATTTCTGTAAAAAACAAAACATATAATGCTTTGGGGTGTTTTCCCACTTTTACCTGTTCATTCATATTAAGTTGGTTTTAAATGCTTGAATAGTTTATATCGGCTCAAAATAGTGAAATTCTTTTTAACAGCATCAAATTAGATAATGCTGTAATAAATATAAGATGGTTGAAATCTTACTAAGAGCCGTTAATAAAATTAATATGTTAAAAACTGAATAGGGTATAAATTCGCAGAACCCTTCCAACCCACCACCACAAAAAAAAATTATGAATATTCTGATCATCGGATCCGGAGGCAGAGAACATACCCTTGCCTGGAAAATCAGGCAGAGTCCACTCTGTAACCAGCTATACATTGCCCCGGGGAATGCCGGAACTGCAAACTGTGGTACCAACCTAAACATTACCGTTAGTGACTTTGAAAATATCAGGGATGCGATTGTAAACAATCAGATCAGCCTTGTTATTGTGGGCCCCGAAGATCCGCTTGTAAAAGGGATTACCGATTTTCTCGCAGCTGGATAAATCCACCAGTCATGTGAATGTAATTGGTCCGGGTAAAGAAGCCGCCATGCTGGAAGGAAGCAAATCTTTTGCGAAAACTTTCATGAACAGGTACAATATTCCAACAGCAAAATATACTGAGTTTACCATTGAAAATTATGAAGCAGGGGTAGACTATATTAAACAACATTCGCTACCAATTGTATTGAAAGCAGATGGACTTGCGGCCGGCAAAGGTGTACTCATTTGCCAGAGTTACCTGGAAGCACTGGCTGAATTCGAATTGATGATCATGCGTTCGAAATTCGGTGAAGCCGGTAAGAAAGTAGTGGTGGAAGAATTCCTGCGGGGAATAGAAATGAGTGTATTTGTATTAACTGACGGTAAGCATTACCTGCTGTTACCGGAAGCAAAAGATTACAAACGTATTGGTGAAGGCGATAAAGGTCTGAATACAGGCGGAATGGGCGCTGTAAGCCCTTTGCCTTTTTGTGATGATATACTCATGAGAGCGTATCCGAACATCGATTATTGAACCTACCATTACAGGTTTTGCAAAAGAAGGATTGAATTACAGGGGATTTGTTTTCTTTGGTTTGATGGTTAATAACGGTGATCCATACATGATAGAATACAATTGCCGGATGGGAGATCCCGAAACTGAAGTGGTGATACCAAGAATTCAGAACGACCTGGTTGAAATCTTTAATGCAGTAGCCGATCAATCACTCGATAAAATGACACTTTCTATCGATAACAGAGCTGCGGCAGTAACCGTTGCCGTTAGTGGAGGTTATCCCGGAGAATATGTAAAAGGAAAGAATATAGAGGGGCTCCAAACCGACGCAATTGAGAATACCATTATTTTTCATGCAGGAACAGTTTTGAATGAATCAGATGGTTCAGTTGTTACTAACGGCGGTCGGGTACTCGCCGTTACAGCGCTGGGAGATAATATCAAAGAAGCATCAGAATTGTCGGCTTATATGATGGAGCAACTCTATTTTGAAGACATGTATTTCAGGAGGGATATCGGGTATGAATTTACCTGATTCAGCAACTAACTAACGGAAAGGGGTAGATGCTGGAAACAGGCACCGTGTTTTCAACTTGCTAATTTATTTAGCAGACGGCCTTTAAAACCTGCCGGGCAGGCCTTTTAAAATAGTTCCAAAATAAATGGCAGGCCGTTGTTTTATCCAATATTTTCCTTCAACTTTGCCTGCATTGATTTACATACGCTTGTTACATAACAATATATGGGCATTTTTAATTTTTTCACACAGGAAATTGCAATCGACCTCGGTACCGCAAATACCCTGATCATACATAACGACGAAGTGGTGGTGAACGAACCATCCATTGTTGCACTCGACAGAAACAACCCCAAGAACCTGCTGGCAGTAGGGAAGAAAGCATTGATGATGCATGAGAAAACACATGAAAGCATCAGAACTGTTCGCCCGCTCCGTGATGGGGTAATTGCCGACTTTAACGCTGCTGAACTGATGATCAGGGAACTGATCAAACTCGTATATCCCAAGAAACCACTTTTTGCACCCAGCTGGAGAATGATGATCTGCATACCAAGCAGCATCACCGAAGTGGAAAAAAGGGCCGTAAGAGACAGTGCCGAACAGGCCGGAGCCAAAGAAGTTTACCTCATACATGAACCAATGGCCGCTGCACTTGGTATTGGCATCGATGTGGAAGAGCCTGTTGGTAATATGATCATCGACATCGGTGGTGGAACAACCGGTATTACCGTTATTGCCCTTGCCGGTATTGTTTGCGACCAGAGTATCCGTATCGCTGGAGATGAATTTACCGCCGATATCATGGAAGCCCTGCGTCGTTACCATAGTCTGCTCATCGGGGAAAGAACAGCCGAGCAAATCAAAATACAGGTTGGTGCCGCCATGAAAGACCTGGAAAATCCACCAGATGATATTCCGGTAAACGGACGTGACCTTGTAACCGGTATCCCCAAACAGGTAATGGTTAGTTACCAGGAAGTAGCAGAAGCCCTTGACAAAAGCATTTTCAAAATCGAAGAAGCGATACTAAAAGCACTGGAAACCACACCTCCCGAACTGGCAGCAGATATCTATCGCCGCGGATTGTACATCACCGGTGGTGGTTCGCTGTTAAGAGGGCTCGATAAAAGGCTTACCAACAAAATCAAATTACCCGTTCACGTAGCAGATGATCCGCTGAAAAGCGTGGTAAGAGGAACCGGCATTGCCCTGAAAAATTACGACAGGTTTCCTTTCGTAATGAGGTAGAAATTCGTGCATCAACTGTTGCAGCTTTTCTGCAGTGCAGTATGTAAATACTCTTTAAATTTCAGAAGCAGGTGCGTAACATCTTTCTGTTCATCCGTCGCTATTTCAATTTCATTCTTTTCCTGTTGCTGCAGGTTATCTGTGTTTATTTGATCGTTCGCTACAGCAATTACCACCAGGCTGCTTTTGGGAATTTTTCCAATAATCTAACTGGTAAAGTCAACAGCAAATACAGCAGCGTTCAACAATACTTTCACCTGAAGAAAACAAATGATTCTCTGCTGAAAGCCAACGAAGCTTTGTACAATAAACTAAAAGCCAACTATTCTCTTCCTGATTCGGCTTCCAGAACGGTGGTCGATTCGATCCGTGTTGATTCTTTGTTACAGTTCAGAACATACCGGTATATGGGTGCAAGAGTGGTTTCCAATTCCGTATCTACTCAGAACAATTTCATCGTAATTGCCCGTGGCAGCAACGCGGGATGTGAAAGTTGGAATGGGAGTTGTTGATCCAAACAATGCAGTGGTGGGCATCGTAACCGATATAACCGATAAGTATGCAGTGGTGATGAGCCTGTTGCACAAAGACAGTCATATCAGCGGTAAACTTTTCAAAGGCGGTGAAGCCGGAACCCTGAACTGGGATGGTAAAGAACCCAATATCATTACACTCACCAATATTCCCAAGAGTGCCAAAATTGTTAAAGGAGATTCAATCATCACCAGTGGTTTCAGTACTACATTTCCAAGAGGGTTGATGATCGGAAGGGTAGAAGGAATTTATACTGAAGCCAGTAATAATTATTTCAAAGTGAAATTCAGATCGGCAGCCAATTTCTATAACCTGCAATATGTTTACGTAATTGAAAATGCAGAACAGGAAGCCGTTAACTAAAATTCTGGAAAACGCTAAAAAACAACACTGATAAGGGCAAATCATGAGTACCCTGGTAAAAAATATTTTTCGTTTTATCTTATTTATACTCTTCCAGGTATATGTACTGGATAAAGTACGCCTGCACCAGATGGTTACACCTTATGTTTATTTTATGTTCATTCTCTGGTTGCCTTTCAAAATGAATCGTAGCTGGCAGATGTTCCTGGCTTTCTTAATTGGTATTACACTCGACAGTTTCCGTCACCATCCCGGATTTCATGCTGCAGCCTGTGTGCTGATCGCTTATGTAAGGCCATTCCTGATCAACCTGCTGATACCGCAGGAAGGCGCTGAAACCAATTACGAAGAACCTTCTTTTAAAAGTCTGGGCGGTATGTTGCCCTATCTTATTTATGCAGGTGTGCTGAGCCTCCTGCACAATGGATGGTTGTTTTTCCTGGAAGCCTGGCAATTCGGAAATGCCTGGTACTTTTTTGCCAAAACATTCCTTTCAACTGCAGTGAGCATTTTACTGGTATTAATCACCGAATTGCTTTTCTCCAGAAAACAAAAATTCCGTACCAATACCGTTTAATACAGCATTGAGCAATATTTTTACATTAGCGTACAATAATATTTACCTTTTACAGTTGCATAACAAAGCATAGTCATTTAAAACAATTAACAGGTGTCTGTATTTAACCAGTCGAGAAAAAATGTGATCCGGTTGATATTTATCGCCCTGTTTGTTGTGATCATAGCCCGCCTCTTTACGCTCCAGGTTATTACCAGTAAATACAAGATTCTTGGCCGATGATCAGGGTATTTTCAGAAAAGTGGTTTACCCGGATCGGGGAATTGTGTTCGACAGAAACAGGAATGCCATTCTGCAGAATACCAATATTTCTGATCTGATGGTTACACCCAATAAGCTGAAAGGAATTGACACGGCAACTTTATGCCGCATTCTTAAAATAGATACGGCACAATTTAAAAAACGCATTGTAGAACTGATCATCAAAAATGGCCGGGCCCGCCCTTCTGTTTTTGAACCCTTGCTGAGCGAAGAGAAGATGGCTATGCTCAACGAGTCTATGTTCAAATTTGCACCTGCCTTTTATCTCCAGGAAAGATCTGTGCGCACATACCCTTACGATGCAGCAGCTAACGTTCTCGGCTATACGGCGGAAGTGGATACCAACTTCCTGAAGAAACATCCGGGCGAAGGTTATGTAGCCGGCGATTATGCCGGTATGACCGGATTGGAAAGAAGTTATGAGCGTGTACTCATGGGCGAAAGAGGTATTGAATACTGGAAGCGTGATAATAAAAACCGTTTGACCGAAAGACTGGAAGGTGGAAAGTATGATACCCTTGCAGAAGCCGGAAAGAACCTGTACACTTCCATCGATATTGAACTGCAGGAGCTCGGTGAAAAACTGATGCAGAATAAACTTGGGTCCATTGTTGCGGTTGATCCCAAAACGGGCGGCATTCTCGCAATGGTGAGTTCGCCAACCTATCAACCCAAATACCTCACCGGGAGTGAAAGAAGAAAACACTTCTCAGAATTATTCCTCAATCCTGCACTTCCATTGCTCAACCGTACAGTAAGTGCAACTTATTCTCCCGGCTCTACCTTTAAAACATTGCAGGCATTGATTGGTTTGCATGAAGAAGTGATAACAACCGATACCCGCTTTTCCTGCGGTGGTGCTTTTTATGGTTGTGGTAGCGGCAGGCCCATGCGTTGCCTGGATGTGGGTACTTTCGATCTCCGTAGCGCCATCACCATTTCCGATAATACCTACTTTGCCAATGTCATGCAAAGGGTGATCAATAATTCAAAATTCCCCGATATTGATAGCGCCTTGTCGCACTGGGATCACTACATGTATGCGTTCGGGTTAGGTCATAAACTTGGGCGTGGATGTTCCCTCTGAAAAACCTGGTAATATCCCAACGCCGAAATATTTCAATAAAGTATATGGAAAAGGCAAGTGGAACTTCTGTTCTTTCCGTTCGGTAAGTATTGGCCAGGGAGAAGTAGATGTTACACCACTCCAGGTTGCCAATGAGATGGCTTTTATCGCAAATAAGGGTTGGTATTATATTCCACACGTGGTTGATTCCATTGAAGGTGGCGACAAATTCGGCAAGCTCAGCCAAGTACCGGGAACGCATAAAGGCAGTTGATATACCCGATAGTGTGTATGAAGCGGTGCACGATGGCATGCAGGGTGTGGTAGATCGTGGTACAGGGGTTGGAGCCAAAGTAGCCGATATTAAAATATGCGGTAAAACAGGTACGGTTGAAAACTATTACCGCGGTGTTAAACAGCAGAACCACTCTTTTTTCTGCGGATTCGCCCCACGGGATAATCCTAAAATCGCCATCATGTGTGTGGTTGAAAACAGTGGCCGCTTCGGGGGCACCTATGCTGCACCGATAGTAGGACTGATGATTGAAAAGTACCTGAAAGATTCTATTGGTGGTAAAGCACGCCAGGCACGGCTAGAACAATTGTCGAACCTGAATCTGATGCCACCCAGGATATTTGCTGAACTCCGCCGCCAGGATTCTCTCCGTCATTCCAAAGATTCAGCCTACCTGCTGGCCAAAGGCTATATCAAACTGATTAAAGATACGGTTGGTCTCGAAGATGATGAAGTGGGTAAAGAAGATCTCGATAAAATGAAAAAAGATAAACCCATTGAAACACCAGACCCGCCGAAAGATTCAATTACAAAAGCAGAAGCAATTCTGCCCAAAGAAAAAAATCAACCTTCACCAAAAGATTCAGTGAACAGGAAAAAGTAAAAGCATCACTGCTTTGTTATGTATCAGAAAAAGCCCGAAATATTAAAAGGAAAGGATTGGTTGCTGATCTGGCTCTATGCCATCATCTGCATGATCGGGCTGGTATGTATTTTTTCAGTTGAATTCAGGGCAGGAGATGATTTTTTCAAAAGCCTTCTGGCGTTTAAGAAGAATTACAGCAAACAATTTTTTTATTTATTGTTTTGTGCTGTCATTGCCATTTTTATATTACTCACCGACAGTAAGTTTTTTACAGCAACACCCAACCTGCTTTACATTATAGGTGTTGTGCTGATGCTGGCAACATTTGTAATAGGAAAAACTGTAAACGGTTCCAAAAGCTGGATACCATTGGGTTTCATGAACCTGCAGCCAGTAGAAACCTGTAAGATTTTTACTTCGCTTGCCCTGGCAAAATATTTATCCCGGCCCGATACTGAGTTCAGTAAACCAAGATCACAACTGATTGCATCCGGTATTTGTTTTTTGCCGGTCGTATTTTCTATTCTGCAAAATGAAACAGGATTAGCACTGGTATATTTTACATTTCTGTTACCTATGTACCGTGAAGGTTTCCCTCCTGTTTACCTGGTACTGGGAGCATCATTGGGGATTTTGCTGGTGATGACTTTATTGTTCCCACCTGTATCGCTGATCATTGCATTGTCTGTCGTAGCACTTGTTTTCATTTATTTTCTTCGGAGGAAAATTAAACGGAACAAAGGTTTGCTCATCGTTATCGTTGCTGTTTGGGCTGTAAGTGCAGCTTTCGTAGGTATAATTGTTCCTTTTCTTTTCCGTCATGTATTTCAGAAATACCAGGCCGATAGGATTTTCAGCATGGTAGGCCGCGATAATCCATTCATCGATAAATCAACTGCAGAACTGAATGTTCCCGAACAACCCTCTAAGAAAAACAAAGACGATAAAGAGAATTACAATGTTAAGCAATCCAAAATAGCAATTGGCTCCGGTGGATTGATGGGTAAAGGATTTCTTAAAGGAACGCAAACACAAGGAGACTTTGTTCCCGAACAGCATACCGATTTTATTTTTACATCCCTTGGAGAGAACTTCGGTTTTATGGGTTGTACCCTTCTTATGTTGCTTTACCTTACCATGTTACTACGGATTGTATTCATTGCTGAACGACAGCGAAGCACGTTCACCAGGGTATATGCCTATTGTGTAGCAGCCATTATCTTTTTCCATGTGGCAATTAATATCTGTATGACCATTGGGCTAGCCCCTGTTATTGGTATTACTCTTCCATTGATGAGTTATGGAGGATCTTCCCTGCTCACTTTTACCATTCTCATCTTTATCCTTATCAGGCTGGATGCCGACAGGCAGATGGTACTCCGTTAAAAAGAAATTTTAGTAAAATCATTTCCGGCTTATGCATTGCCGGCATTTTTTGCATCTGTGTTCAAAACCTAACACGAGCAATATGAAAAAAATGATGTTATTAGTTGCATTGGCCATTACCCAGATGACCTTTGCACAGAAGAAAGACACAGCCTTTGCGAATGCACAACTCACCAATGCCACCGTTTATTATGGTTATGGAGCAGAATTAAAACATAGCAGTAAAGCCACATTGGTGAATGGCATGCAGCAGGTAATCATCAGCAATGTAGCCATGCAACCAGATATCAACACGTTACAGGTAGCCTGCCCGGAAAATATTACCATCCTTTCTTTTTACCACAGGATTTATACTGAACCTGCTAAACCCAGGCCTGCACTGCAGCCAGCTAAAGGTTATGATACGATCAAACTATTACAGCGTCAGGTAGCGGCTATCGTTAATGAATACCAGATCAATGAAGAAGTACTCCGGAAAATTTCTGGACTGATAGAGAATAATTTTGTTACACCCGATAAAAAATACATCAGCAGTACCGAACTCGTTAAGCTGACCAATTATTATACAGGCCAGGTTAAACAAATCCGCCAGAAATTATTTGAACTGCATGTTAAAAGAACAGATACAGAAGAAATGATCAGCCAGATCAGTATCCGTCTGTCTCAGACAAACCAACAGGAACCCATAACCGAAAATCCGAAGCCAACCGGTCAGCTCGTTATGCAGGTACTTGCAAAAGGCGGCGGTTCAGTTGATTTCGATTTCAATTATTTCACCCGCAATGCAGGCTGGGTACCAACTTATGATATCAGGGTGAAAACAATCGACAACTCTTTCAAACTGGTGTACAAAGCATTGGTTTCTCAAACAACTGGCCTTAACTGGGATGCTGTTAAACTTACACTCAGTACCAGTAACCCGAACCAGGGAACTACATTGCCAGCCCTTTCTCCTTTGTTCCTTCAATTGTATGTACCGGCCTTGTACCAGGTGCAAAAGGATATTTCAGTGGAGAATAACAACATGCCTCAATTGTCGGAAGTGGTGGTTACAGCTTCCAACCTCAACAAGCGAAACCTGAATAATGCTGTAAGTAACGTAAGCGATTATACGCAGTTAAGGGAAAGTCAGCTCAATACCAATTTTGAAATTGACCTGCCTTATGATATCCCCTCAGATGGAACCGCTTATAGTGTAACCATTAAAGATGAAAAACTGCAGGCAACCTATCAGCATTTTGCCATACCAAAGCTCGACAGGGATGCATTTCCTCCTGGCCCGCTTAAACCGTTGGGATAGCCTCAGCCTGATGCCCGGACAAGCGAATATCATTATGGACAATGTATACCTGGGTAAATCATATCTTGACCCGAATACAACTGCTGATACACTGAACCTTTCTCTTGGAAGAGACAAACGCATAGCCATCAGCAGGAAACTGGTGAAAGACGTGAAGTATTCACGCTCCGACAACAAAACAGAAATTTTCAATTACGAAATCACCATTAAAAACAATAAAAAGCAACCATTGCAAATGGTATTGAAAGATCAGTATCCATTGAGCAGGGAGAAAGAAGTTGAAGTTACCTTAACAGAAGATGGTAAAGCCATGAAAGTAACGGAAACCGGTATACTAACCTGGGATGTTGAGTTGCAACCTGGTGAAAGCCGGAAGATCAAGTTCAGCTACCAGGTGAAATACCCGAAATCCAAAGTATTGCAGGAAACCAGGTAATATTTTGTATCATGCAATTGTAAAAAATATTTAGTCGGTGCAGCCATACTAAGATTTTTTAGCTCATCAGGGTATAAGCCAGACTAAAACAATCTGTATGAGAAGCCTACTTGTAATACTCATGTTTATCTTTTCCGGATCCTGTTTGTCTCAAACAAGGGAAATCACCGGAGTCGTTAAGGATATTGCCGGAGAGCCACTGGCTTTTGTAACCATATCGGTAAAGGGCTCAACAAGAGCCAGTAGCTCCGACAATCTTGGCAGGTTTTTGATTACAGTCAGGAACAATGATTCAATACTGAAATTTTCAGCAGTCGGCTATGAATCCAAAGAAGTATTCATAAAGAACAAACAAAACATTGAAGTAAGCCTTGATAAATCAGTTCATGAACTAACCGAAGTGGTGGTAACTGCCCTTTCAGCAGTTCGGAAGAGCGCTTTAATGGGTGCTGCCAGTGCAGTTGTTGTCAATTCCATTGAAGGCGATTTTAAAACATGGAAACGGTCAGGGATAGACGAAAACAGTGTTAAGCTCTATGTTGGCGATAATGATGTACTGCCACTGAAGGCTGTTCAGGTGGGCGTTAAGATAGATGGATTCAGGGCCAGGATATTGTTTGACTATTATTTTTACAATGATCGCACTAAAAGGTTAAGAGGAAATTTCCGGCTCAAGTTACCTGCTGAAGCAAGTCCATATTACCTCTCATTTGGCGGCAAGGTTCTTTTGAATAAAGACAGTGCCAGGCAGCGCCCGTATTTTGTAAGCTACCCAGGGAGTGGAAAATTGCCGTTGGAACGGGATACCATACCTGCTATGCGCAGAACAGATTGGTTCGATACCAAAGAAGCATTTGTTGTGCCAAAAGAAAAAGCCAGTTATGCATTTAATGAAGTGGTGAGAGGTAATGTTGATCCCGCTATCCTGCAATGGGCAGGCGCTGATATTTTTTCCTGCAGTCTTTTTCCTTTGGAACCCGGGAAGATGCATCGGGTAATCATCGGTTATGATGTAAACCTGGCTTCATCAGGAAACAATATGAGCTTTGAACTGCAATTGCCTTATGAGCATATTCCCAAAAAGCTTGATATTGATATTGCGCAAACCAATGGTTTGATTGCCAGAATAACACCACAGATTAACCAGGTAAGTTCAGATCAACAATTCAACAGGTACCATGCAGAAAATTTTTCTACCAGGACATTGAATGTTTCTATTCGGAATGAGAATATTGTTGGTCTTGCTTCCACAGAAAAAAACGGTGAGCAGTATTTTGCACTCAACTACACACCCGAATGGGAATCGGAGAAGACAATCAGTTTTACCGGAGAAAGCCATCTTCATGCTGGATCTTTCTTTGAGCAGCCGCCCGGATAAGTTCAATATCTACCTGAAAATTCTCGAAAATATTCTCCGGAACAACAAATCAACCATCAAACAATTTGCAGTACTGTTGTTTAATGTAGAAGCTGGTTGGTGGCGTATGCATTACAGCAGTAACAATGATTTTAATATCGGCAGTTTTCTGGAGTATGCCGATAAGCTTAATCTTGTTGGCGCAACAGATTTGGCCCAGGCTTTTCGTGAGGCAGTACGACCTGCATGGAATGATAACCTCAGCAATGAGGAGAAATCTTATTTCCTGCTAAGTGATGGTGATATTAGTTGGGGTGAAAATAATCTGTATCAGTTATCTGCTTTGCTGAATAAAAAAGACAGGGTCTATGCTTTTAATACAGGCATCTCCGGAACTGATCTGAGGGTGCTTTCTCATTTCTGCCGCCAGACAAACGGAGCAATGTTTACGGTTTTAAATGAGGATGAAGTGGAGAAAGCAGCAGCTGCTATTCAGAAAGAATCATGGACGATTCAATCCATCAAATCAGATGGGTTGAATGATATCCTGATTGCAGGTCGTCCGCAACAGGTTTTTTCAGGGCAGCAATTGCAGATATCGGGCAGGGGCAAATTAACCAGCGGATCTTATTTTGATCTTCAGCTTACAAATGGAGAGAAGGAAAAGAACTTACGGATAACCATAAACGATATAATTGCATTCGACCCTGGCCACCAGGGTTTATGGTCAGGCTGCTGTTAACCAGTTGGAAGAATTTTCATTTCAATTAGTCAAGTGTCAGCGGAAAAATATGCGACCTATTATTTTGTGCCCGGACAAACCAGTTCTTTGTTATTGTTAGATAATGACGATCAATACAAGCGCTATCAGATTGAAAGAAAAACTTCGGCGGGTATTTGTTGATAGTAACCTGGTGAACAAGATTATTACCAATGCGATTGAAAAAGAAAAGAAAGAATCAGTTCTCGGTAGTTCAAAAGCAGCTTTTAATTTCTGGATCAATAAAATGGCGGCAGAAAATATTGTTCAGCTGCAGGAAGATTCAATACACAGATTATTGAAGAATAATCTTACAGAGAAAGATTATGCTGTACTGATATCGCCGCTGCAAATGGGTCTTTATAAAAATACAAGCCTGGTATCCTGAAACGGAGAATGAACTCACAAAGCCATCATTGGTTTATGATCGTCTTTTTAAGCAGGCTAAAAGAGAGAAGTCAATTGAAGGCTCTGCTGCTGCCTTCAAACTGCTGAGTAGTTTTGTTGAGCATAACCGGTCAGATCTGGTCCTCATGCGTGAAATTGCTTTTGAGCTCGCCAATTGGAAACTCAATAGCAAAGCATTTGAACTGCTGAATAACATACTCCGGGCTAGTCCGGCAGAACCCAATAATTATCTGATGCTGGCGGATAATTTATACAGGATGAACCACCAGTCCCTTGCCATGGTTTATTATGAAATTTGTTATCTCACTGATTGGGATGAATCGTTTTGATGGATTCAATCTGATAGCGGCATTGCAGTATAAACGCATTACTGGAAGAATTGATTCAAGCGGCAATAAGTTAAAGCAACCACGCATGCATTTCTTGAATGTGAGATTGAAAGACCTGAAAAAATTCCTCGCATCAGAGAACCTGGATGCCGACAAAGCAGATATGATGGTTGTGATTACATGGAATACCGATAATACTGATGTTGACCTTCATGTAAAGGAACCTTCGGGTGAAGTATGTAATTTCAGACATATGCGCACTGCTTCCGGAGGATTCTTATCCAATGATGCTACAGATGGCTTCGGACCTGAAATGTATTTTATAGCCAAAGCGGCAAAAGGAAAGTATCGGTTGAGTATTGATTATTACAGCAGCAGCAGGGTTCAAACAGAAGCTAAAAGCAAGATCCTGCTCGATGTGTACAAATATTGGGGAACGCCCAAAGAAGAACATTATCAGAAAATCATTGTTTTAAAAAAATCCGATTTATCAAATGAAGATGATGAAGAAGATAGAATGATTAAAGATGCGATGGTTATTGAGTTTTAAATTAACTCAGTCTGCTCAAAGATGTTTAACTGAAGTGAATGTTTAACTGGTTTCATTTTTCCTGGTACCATGCGGGTGCTTACAGGTAAGTTCCACAAAACTGTTTCCTCAAATCTTGTCGCAACTGCAATTTGGGTAGTTGCAGCAACTTGCTTAAACAAGGACTCAACCAATGTGATATCATTGTTTTCTTTGGAGAGATGGGAGAGAATGAGGTGACTGAGTTTTGCCGAACGATATTTTAAAAACAATTCCAGTGCCTGCTGATTGGATAGGTGACCTTTATTGCTGCTGATTCTTTTTTTCAGGTGATAAGGATAATTGCCATTCTGCAGCATTGCATCATCATAATTGGCTTCCAGGAATACAGCATGACATCGGCTGAAATGATGAATCACTTCTTTACAGGGATGACCAATATCGGTGAATACGCCAACCCTCGTGCCCCCCTGTTCAATCACAAAACTATAAGGATCTGCAGCATCATGATGTTTGGAAAATGCTTTTATATTCAACGAGCCGATTTTAATTGAAGCACCATGCTGCAATATGCTGAAACTGCAAACCATCGTTTTTTAAACCTGCGTATTGAAGTGTTTTTTCAGAAATGAAAACAGGCAATGAATATTTGCGGGCCAGTTGATACAGGCCTTTGATATGATCGCTGTGTTCATGTGAAATGAAAATCGCTTTTACTCTATTGAGCTGCAGGTTTAAATTTCGCATACGCCTCTCCGTTTCCCTGCAGGATATACCGGCATCAACCAGGATTGCTTCTGATTCATTGCCAACATAATAGCAGTTGCCATTGCTTCCCGAATTGAGTGATGCAAAATAAACAGGCATAATGCTGCAAAGAAAATACATTTAGAACAGGTTGAATAGTTTTCTTTACAGATAATAGTGTTAGCCGGGATTCAGTTAGCTTTGCTGTTCATTTCAAATGAAACTTTTTCATGAAGATTATACCACTCAGTGAAGGATCCTTTACCATCGATGCTACAAAAGTGTTTGTGCCTTTTGATAAAACAAAAGATGATCTTCAGCAAAGACCAAAAGGAAGCCTGCTGGTAGAAGTGCAGCCTTTTGTGTTGGTTTCAGAAAGGGATACGATCCTGCTTGATACCGGACTCGGTTTTTCAGATCCCGATGGAGTGTTGCAGATTCACCGCAACCTGGTGAACAATGATATTGATCCGCTTTCAGTAACTAAAGTATTGCTCAGTCACCTGCACAAAGACCATGCAGGCGGTGTTGAAAGAATGGATGCAGCTCTGCAACAGAACATCCTAGCATTTCCCAATGCAACCTATTATGTAAACCGGGATGAATTAAACTTCGCATTGGAAAAAGGGAAGTCGTCTTATTTGCCGGAAGAATTAAAATTGCTGAAGTCATCCGATAAAGTCGTTATGCTCGATAACCTGGGCGTAATTGATGATTATATTTCTTATGAAGTAACGGCAGCACATTCACCCTATCACCAGGTATTCTGGATAAAAGATGAAGAACAAACGATCTTCTTTGGCGCCGATGATGCACCACAATTGCAACAAATGAAAAGCAGGTTTGTAGCCAAATACGACTACGATGGAAAAAAATCAATGGAACTGAGAATGAAATGGTGGGAGCAGGGTACCGATGAACACTGGACATTTCTTTTTTATCACGATATCAAATCGCCCATGATAAGTTTATAAAAGGAGGCCTGCCCTAGAAAGAGCTGGCCGTTGCTAACCTATGAAAAACACCTATTACAAAAATATAGGAAATTATATTACATACAAGTATTATTAATTTTTTTTCTCAATTATCCCCTGAATGGGGTATTCCCATTCGTTTTCACATAAAAAAGCCCTTTCAATTTGAAAGGGCTGAACGATGTTTAAACAACAGATTACATGCCAGGCTTTCTGCGCATAGGCCTTTGGTTTATATTGTTCTGCTGACGCATCTTGCGCAATCTTTCTACCAGTTTAGCTCTGAACTGAATATCCTTACGGTAAAAATTATCAGTACGGTTGTTGCCTAATATCTTGGTGAACCTATCCTGGAATTTCTTTTTTACGCCCAGAACAGCTTCTTCTTTCTGTAATTCGGGCATGTCTTCCTGCTGATGAATGGCTTTCATTTCAGCATCGAATTGCGCATGCACCGGCCAGAATTTTTGTGCTTCCTCAGCCGTGAGGTTCAATTCTTTTGTGATATAAGCCACATACAATGCCTGAACTTTTTGTTCTTTTTTTGAAGGATCAGAAAGATCGGGTTGATCCTGGGCAAAGGTTGTGCTCAATGAACCCAGGGTTAATAAAAGGTATAGTAATATTTTTTTCATTGCTGCTGTTTTAATTACGGTTTGATTTTGTTTGAGTCAGTTGCAACTCATCTAAGAAATTATCCAGTGTTTTATCATCAAAAATATAATCTTCTTCGCTTGGTAAAGACTGTTCATCGGTAACAGATGCAACCAATGCAGCATTCACATCATGACCGTTATCACTAAGATAGTTTACAATATCTTCATCTGTGATTGATTCCAGTTCTTTATCGAAACTTCCTTCAGCGGCAATTTTCTTTCCTTCAGAAATAACGGCGGCCGTTTCAATACCAGAAATATTTTCCCTGCGCAGGTTTGAAAATGGCATTGAAAAGTGTAAGCCCGAGTATACCGGTAACCACTGCAGCCGCCGCATACCTGAAAACAGAAGGGCGATTGCCCATGCTGATCACTTTGGCAGGTTGCTGCTCAGCTTTAACCTTGTTGAAGAATCGTGGCAGGTAGTTGTTCAAAATATCCTTGCGGAACTTCAAATACATGGATTATGCTTCACATCCGGCAGGAAAGCTGTTTCTGCAGTTATCAAGTTTTGATACAGTTTCATTAGCCAGTCTCATCAAAATAACCATCCGGGTACTGTAAATACATTGATCTTTTTCAATTCAGGCATGAACACCGGATCCTGGTCCTGGTCGACGGCAGTTTCAGCCTTGATCCTGTTCATGATATTACCCGCCAGTGAATCAAAATAACCGGCAGGTACCATCCATGGCTGGAACATTGCTTTCCTGGCGGTGAATGTTGAGCAGTACAGCCGGGGCAAAAGCTTCAAAATAACCATCCGGAACGCTAAAAACGTTCACGGGAGCGATCTCAGCCAAGGGGCTGCCCAGCTCTTTCAGTTCATTCAATATGGTTAAATTCCTTTGCATCGCCTGTTTTGACTGTTGTAGTGGCTTAAAGTTTAATGATTCAGTATAAATTCTTCAATTTTTTTAACGGCATGGTGATAACTGGCTTTTAAAGCACCTTCACTGGTTTCCAGCACCCGGCTCATCTCTTCATATGGCATTTCATCGAAGTAACGAAGGTTGAAAACGGCCCTTTGTTTTTCGGGTAATTTCTGGATGGCCAATTGTAATTTCCATTCTAACTTATTGGAATCGAAATGTTTATCTGCCTGAAGGCGATTGGTTAAGTGACTTTCCTCATCGCTCAACGAAACAGAACTCCTTTTTTTCTGCTGATCCAGGAAGGTCAGGCTTTCATTGGTGGCGATCCGGTAGAGCCAGGTATACAACTGACTGTCTTCCCGGAAATTTTCCAGGTTCTTCCACACTTTGATAAACATATTCTGCAAAACATCATTGGCATCTTCGTGCTCAACCACCATCCGGCGGATATGCCAATAGAGTTTTTCCTGGTATTTTTTTATAATCCGGGTAAATGCAGCTTCCCTGGTTGCTTCATTTTTAAACTGAAACAGGAGCTCTTTATCATCTAAATGTTCGGCCATAGTGAGCAAATGTAAAAAACTATTGGTACGACAGAAATAAAACAATAAGGTTTAACATGAAAAACGGTTCACCGATGTTGATCGATGAACCGTAAACAGTTATTTTTCTGGTGAGAATATTATTTTTTTCTGCTGATGACTTTTTCTGCAGCGGCAACAATATGTGCAGCATCCAATCCGTATTTAACGAGCAGTTCTGTTGGTTTACCACTTTCACCAAAAGTATCATTGGTACCAACATATTCGATGGGAACAGGGTTTTCCTGTGAGGCTACCTGTGCAATGCTGTCTCCGAGTCCGCCGATAATATTGTGTTCTTCAGCCGTTACAGCACAACCGGTTTTACGGATGGAAGCTAGCACCGCTTCACGATCGATCGGTTTGATGGTATGTATATTGATCAGTTCCACGCTGATGCCTTTGGCTTCGAGGATTTTTGCCGCTTCAATGGAAGTCCAAACGAGGTGACCGCAAGCGAAAATACTTACATCTTTTCCTGTTGCCAGTACCTGTGCTTTACCAATTACAAAATCTTCTTCTTTGGTAAAAATGGGCCATACAGGTCGGCCAAAACGCAGGTATACCGGACCTTCATGTTTGGCGATGGCTTTGGTGGCCGCTTTGGTCTGGTTGTAATCTGCAGGCACTATAACGGTCATGCCTGGGAGCATTTTCATCATGCCGATATCTTCAAGTATCTGGTGTGTTGCGCCATCTTCACCCAGATGTGAGGCCGGCATGGGATGCACAGATCTTTACATTCTTTCCGCTGTAAGCAATGCTCTGACGGATCTGGTCGTACACCCTTCCGGTAGAGAAATTGGCAAAGGTGGTGGTAAATGGAATTTTTCCACCGATGGTTAAACCGGCAGCAATACCCATCATATTCGCTTCCGCAATTCCGCACTGGATAAACCTTTCAGGAAATTCTTTCATGAAACCGTTCAGTTTCAGTGAACCGGCAAGATCGGCAGTGAGTGCTACAATCTGGTCGTTTTCCCTGGCAGCTTCGAGGATGCCATCACCAAAACCACTGCGGGTATCTTTATTTCCTGTAACCTGAATATCGGAGAGCATAATGGTATAATTGTTTTGAAGCTGCAAATTAGCAGCAGATCGTTAATTTAAAAAAACGTTTTGTTCACCCAGTAATTTTTCTTCTTCCTTAAGCTTCAGTTCCCAGTTCCAGGCGGTAAGCATCATGTCTTCCAGACTGAACTTCGGGTCCCATCCCAGTTGCTGTTTTGCTTTTTCATTGTTGGCATATATGCCAATGACATCTCCTGGTCTGCGGCCTGCGATAACATAATTCAGTTTTTGTCCGCTCACTTTCTCAAATGTATTGATGGCTTCAAGCACCGTGTATCCGTTACCGGTACCCAGGTTAAAGACTTCGCAATTTGATTTATTTTTTTTATCAATCAGGTAATTGATGGCCAGTGTATGTGCATGTGCGATATCGGCAACATGGATATAATCCCTGATGCAGCTTCCGTCTCTCGTCGGATAGTCGTTACCGTAAACCTGCATCTGTTGTAATTTACCGATCGCTGTTTGTGTGATAGCAGGAACCAGGTTAGCCGGGCGGCCCAATGGGATTTCGCCGATCTGGTTGGATGGGTGTGCACCTACCGGGTTGAAATAGCGCAGCAGTATGGCTTGTACATGATTGCTGTTTACCGTTTGCTGAACAATCTGTTCGCCCATTTGCTTGGTATAACCATAAGGTGATTCAGCTTGTTTGGTGATGGTTTCTTCTGTAACCGGACTTTCATCGGGGTTACCGTAAACCGTACACGAAGATGAAAAAACAAAATTGGGAATATTGAATTCTTCACAGCAACGAAGAATGTTGATCAGTGAATTGATGTTGTTTTCAAAATACATCAATGGCTTTTCTACCGATTCTCCAACAGCTTTGTAAGCTGCAAAATGAATGACTCCAACGATATCAGGATTTTCCTGGAACACTGCATGGGTATCATCAAATATGCAAAGGTCGACTGTATAATTTTTTACTTTCTCACCGGTGATTCTTTCAACACCATCCAGAATATTGGGTTTGCTCCTGCTGTTATTGTCGGCTGAAACAACCGTATATCCATGCTGGATCAGGTCTACAATGGTGTGTGAACCAATATAACCACAACCGCCGGTTACTAAAATTTTTTTCATTTGAAATGGGTTTAAAAAACAGCAACCTGTTGAATGAATCGGACTCAATTAGAAATACGCATTCAACAGTGTTTGTTCAATTCCCTGCAAAGAAACTAAAAATCACTCAACCTGAGTGGTGAATCGGGAGAATAATTACAGTCTTTTTTAACGGTAAAAAATATGCAGCAGGAAATAGAAAAATGCGGCAAGCAAACCACTGATCGGAATCGTAAGAACCCAGGCCCAGAGCAGGTTTACCGTAACTCCCCAGCGAACTGCTGATAATCTTTTGGTAGCACCTACACCGATGATGGCACCGGTGATGGTATGGGTGGTACTAACAGGTATTTTCAATGCTTCTGTTACAAACAGGGTAATGGCACCGGCTGTTTCAGCAGCCACACCTTCAAACGGCGTTACTTTAGTAATTTTTGTGCCCATGGTTTTTACAATCTTCCATCCACCACTCATCGTGCCCAATGCAATGGCTGCATAACAGGCCAATGGCACCCACCATACCATGTGATCGAGGCTGTACACACTCGGGTTATAAGCAATCAGGGCCGCCATGATGATACCCATTACTTTCTGTGCATCATTACCACCATGGCCGATACTGAAGGCTGCAGAAGATACCAGCTGCAATCTTTTAAACCAGGTATTGGCACGGTTGGCATTCAGTCCGTTCAGGAATAGAGTGAAGGTTGCCATAATGACGAGTATGCCCGACAGTAAGATCCATTTAAAATTCGCCGAATGGAAAATCACTTTGGCGAAATAACTATCATAATGTGATTTTAATTTTTCGGGATCTGTAACCAGGTTGTGCTTGAGGAAGAAAGCAACCACGATGAAAACAGATATGGCGATCAGTTTGGGCATCATCCCTTTTCTGAATGAATGAATAAACCAGAGGGAAATGATGAATGCGATGATCATACCGATCACCGGTGCCAGTAAAATGAATGAAATTGTTTTGAAGATTGGTTCAGGGTTGATGGAAGTAAATCCTCCGAAAGCCACAGCCGCACCCGAAAATCCACCAATCAATGCATGTGAGGAAGAAGAAGGAATTCCAAACCACCAGGTGAACAGGTTCCAGAATACAGCAGATAGTAGTCCGGCAAAAATTACCAAAAGCATATCCTGTCCGCTCACTACATCGGCCCTCACTGTTTTGGCAATGGTATTGGCAACACCATGATCTTTGAAAATGAAGAAGGCCACAAAGTTGAACATGGCAGCCCAGATCACTGCCTGGCCGGGCGTAAGTACCTTGGTTGAAACGACCGTGGCAATTGAGTTTGCCGCATCATGAAAACCATTGATGTAATCGAAGATGAGCGCCAGTGCTATGATAACAACCAGGAATGTCATAAAATTTATTTATCGTCGGCCTAAGCGTATTTAATAATGATAGACTCAATCACATTTGCCGCATCTTCACATTTGTCGGTAACAATTTCCATAATCTGGTAGATCTCTCTTTTCTTGATTACTTCTTTGGCATCCGGTTCAATGGCGAACAACCTTTCAATACTCATATCAAAAATATCATCACCCTGGTTTTCGATGCTGTTGATGGCAACAAGGGCATCTGTGATCTGGCGCAGGTTTTTCATGTTGCGCAATTCAGTAACGGCACGGTGTACCTGCGTACAACCCAGAGCAATCAGGTCGGCCATTTTCTGAATGCCGATATCATTCGGATCTACATGATAAAAATTGATTTTCTTGGCCGAAGCATAAATATAATCGGCGATATCATCGAGGGCGGTAGCCAGGTAATGGATATCTTCCCGGTCGAATGGCGTGATAAAGTTTTTGCCTAATTCGGTAAATATCCTGTGGGTGAATTCATCGTTTACATGTTCAAGGTCTTCCACTTCCTTGATCAGTTTCCCTCTTTTCTCAAAATCGGGTTCATGTACCACTTCTTTGAGCTTTACGCCCATTTTCACCAGCACTTCAGAAACACTTTCAAAAAGCTGGTAAAATACCCGGTCTTTTGGAAGGAATATTTTCAGGATATTATTAAACGCCATGGCATTTTTATTTTGGGGGCAAATTTATAATTATAGATGCGTGATGTTACAGGATTGAAATTGGTAATAATTTCTTAACATAGAGGTAATATTAAATTATTATTCCTTTGCGGCACAATTTAATTTATTTGCTCAGGAAATCTCTTTTATCGCTGTTTTTGCTGTTACTGGCAAACGTTGTAACTGCCCAGTTCCTGATGGATATGGTTGATACCACTACAGAAACAGGTAAAGGGCATGTTGAGTATTTATAAGAAATTCGACCACCTGCGCTTCAGTGGCTACATTCAGCCGCAATTCCAGCTGGCCTCTTCCAAGGGAGTGAAGAGTTTTGAAGGCGGCGACTTCGGACCCAGGGTCAGCAACCGATTTATGCTCAGGCGTAGCCGGGTACGGATAGATTATGTCCATTTTGAAGAGGGAAGAAAGCCCGGCGTTCAGTTCGTTTTCCAGTTCGATGCCAATGAAAGAGGATTTACCGTTCGGGATGTATGGGGCAGGATTTTTGAAAACCGCTATAAATTGTTCTCACTTACAGCAGGTATGTTTGCCCGACCCTTTGGGTTCGAAACCAACCTCAGCAGTAGCGACCGTGAATCTCCTGAACGGGGTCGTATGAATCAACTTTTAATGAGAAGTGAGCGGGACCTGGGTGCAATGATCAGTTTTGATGTACGGAAAGATGAACACAAACTCAAAAGATTAAAAATCGATCTGGGTGTTTTCAACGGCCAGGGCATAACGGCCAATGGCGATTTTGATAACAATAAAGATATCATCGGCAGAATTTCGCTGAAGCCGCTTCCATTAACCAAAAAGGTAAGCTTAGCAGCAGGAGCTTCTGTGCTCTGGGGCGGATTGGAAAACAATACCCGTTATCACTATACAACGGTAACGGATAATGGCATTTCAAAAATGCAGGTTGATTCTTCTATAGGGAATATCGGGAAGCTTTCACAACGTCGTTATTTCGGTGCCGACCTTCAATTGAAAATTAAAAACAGGAAAGGATATACGCAGTTACGGGCTGAAGTCATCGCCGGTAAACAATCGTCTACCGCGGCTAATCCCGAAACACCCACTGCTTTGCTTACCGGTAATGATGGTTTTTATACACGGAAATTTTCAGGCGCCTATTTTTACCTCCTGCAAAACATTTTTTCAGAAAAGCATCAGTTGATCATTAAGTATGATTGGTATGATGGGAACAGTGATGTGAAGAAAACCCAGATCGGTGTGCCGGGTACAGGCTTTACCCCTGCCGATATCAGGTACAATACCCTTGGGAATGGGGTATCTCAGTTACCTGACAGACAATATTAAACTCGTACTTTATTATGCCCGGGTGACTAATGAGAAAACTTTGCTTACAGGTTATACCGGCGACCTGAAAGACGATGTTTTTACCTGCAGGCTTCAATTCAGGTTCTGATAATCAACAAAAATTTATAGCGTTGTTAACATTGGCGTAACACAGGGGTAACATTTCGGTAACCTTGAGTTTACGAGCCGCTTAACATTGTTTCATTCCCTTTGCATCAAATTAAAGCAAAGGCATGCGACACATTATTTTACTTGCTACATTACTGCTTACAGGATTATTTTCATTTGCACAGAAAGGAAAGATCGAAGGAAAAATTACTGATTCAAAATCGGGCAACAAAATTTCAGCCGTTACCGTACTGGTAGTTGAAAACAACACCAGTGTTGCAGCTGATATTGATGGCCATTTTTCTATTTCACTGGACGCAGGAAAAAAATACAGCCTGAAAATTTCTTCTGTAGGTTATAAAACCAAAGTAATCGATGAAATTGAAATCCAGGCAGGTCAAACTGTTAACCTGGATATCATTCTGGAACCTGCTGCAAAAACCGAACAGGTTGTTGAAGTAAGGGCATCAGCCAGGAAAGGAAACCACCAACGCCTTGATTGCCGTTCAGAAAAATACACCGGTTGTGGCTCAGGTGATCAGCGCCGAAGCGATCCGCCGTAGTCCCGATAAAAATACAGGGGAAGTACTGAAAAGAGTTCCAGGTACATCAGTACAGGAAGGAAAATACCTTGTGGTAAGGGGTTTGAGTGATCGTTACAACCAGGCCATGCTCAATGGAATTTTGCTGAGCAGTACAGAACCAGATCGTAAAACTTTCAGCTTCGATATTTTTCCTGCAGCGATGATCGATAACATCGTGATGAACAAAACATTTGTTCCGGAATTGCCGGGAGAGTGGGCAGGTGGATTGGTACAGGTTCAAACAAAAGATGTGCCTTCTGCAGCTTTCCTCAACATACAACTTGGAACAGGTTTCAACAGCAATACCATCGGAAAAGATTTTCTGCAATCAAGTGGAGGCAAATTAGACTGGCTGGGAATTGACAATGGAACCAGGGATTTACCTTCTTCACTTCCTTTGCGCAATGCATTCAGTCAGCTCAGTTCTGCAGACAAAACTGCGTACGGAAAATTATTCCGCAACAACTGGAAACCGGTTTCAGGAAATGCACCGCTGAATGCTTCATTTCCAACTTAACGGTGGCGGATCAACGAAAATTTTAGGTAAAAAAGTATGCCGGTGTTTTCGCCTTAACTTATTCAGCAACTAATAAACGCACGCCGTTCGACAACCGTTTTATTGCCAACAATGATGGCGATGTAGAGTTATTGTATAATAATAATAAATACAGCAGGGATGTACTGGCAGGTGCGCTGGCCAATGTTACCCTTCAACTCAATAACAACAACCGCATTTCTGTAAAAAATCTGATCAACGTAAATACCAGTGATTTTGTAAATGATCGTTACGACGGAAGAGACTATATCATCAGTGGTGGTGGTAATGGCGACAGAGTGAAAGCTACAGAGATCGGATTTAAGCAGAATACTTTTTTCAATACACAGATAACCGGTGAACACAATATTACCAAACTGAATACAAGGGTAAAATGGTATGGTGGTTTCAATATTCTGGATCAGTTTATACCCGATCAGAAAAGGTTGTTCTATACACAGGAAGGAACCGATCCCAATGCTCCTTATTTTGCTTTGTTGGGACTTGGGGCCGGACAAAAAAGCGGTAGTATCTTTTACAGTTTCCTGAACGACTACATTTATAATGCTGGTGGAGATGTTTCAAAAACTTTCGACTGGAAAGGAAATAAGCATACCATCAAGGCCGGATACTTGTTCCAGGTGAAAGACAGGTTGTTCGATAGTCGTCCTTTCTTTATCAATACAGCCAGCAATGCGCTCAAACAATTATCGGCTGACCAGATTTTTGCTGCGGATAATTTTGGTAACGGTAACGATAAGCTGCAGTTTGATGAAATCGGTGGCAATGCATTCCGCTATGTTGCCAATACGATCATGAATGCAGCCTATCTTACAACTCGATAACCCGATTGGCGAAAAATTCAGGTTGGTTTGGGGTGTACGTTTCGAGAGCTTTGATCAATTGGTGGGAAGTGTGAAGAAATCAGATCCACGCCATGTGAATTCATTGGTGAAGGATTTCCTGCCAGGCCTTAACCTTACCTATAAACTCAACAACAAAACCAATATCAGGTTTGCAGCGAGTCAAACGGTTGTAAGGCCTGAGTTCAGGGAGTTGAGCCCGTTTGCTTTTTATGATTTTGAACTCGGTGCACAGGTAGTAGGAAATAAATCTGCACAACGTACAAAAGTTTCGAATATTGATCTCCGTTATGAATTGTATCCAAGGGCCGGAGAATTGTTTACCATCGGTGCATTCTTCAAACATTTCGATAAACCGATCGAATATTATTTTAACCGTACTGGTCCGGGTACCAATACTTTTAACATCCTCAATACCGATGTAGCCACTGCATTTGGAGGAGAAGTCGAGTTCAGGAAGAAACTTGATTTTTCAAACGCCTATTAAAAAACTTCACGCTCAGCGGTAACATCAGTTACATATACAGTAAGGTTAAAGATACTACGGGTACAGTGGATCGTCCATTACAGGGACAAAGCCCATACCTCGTGAACTTTGGTTTACAATACGACCTGGAGAAAATAGGCTTCAGCAGTACATTGTTGTTTAACCAGATCGGCCGCAGGATTTTATTTGTAGGCAATGAAGCCATTTCAGATATATGGGAAAACCCAAGGCCGCTGCTGGATCTTCAGCTGGCTAAAAAAATCCTTAAAAAGAAAGGAGAAGTAAGGATCAACATTTCCGACATTTTCAACAAGCAGGCAGATTTTTATCATGACCTGGATGCTAATAAGAAATATTCAAAAAGTTCAAAAGATGTATTGGCGATCAGTCGTAATTACGGAACGAATTTCAGTATCAGTTTCGGATACAGTATAAAATAACAACACAATCAATCATTAAATCATACAAACAAATATTATGAAAAGGATTGCACTGATAGCTTTAACTGCTTTAATTTTTGCAGGGGGTTGTCGAAAAATTGAAGTAGATGAAACTTCAAACAACAACAATAACAATGGCGGAGGAAGTACAGAGAATGTTATCCTCGAAGGAAGGATCAGCACCAACCGTACTTTGAAAGCTGATTATGTGTACAAACTTCGTGGACTCGTTTACGTTACCGACGGTGCCGTATTAACCATTGAGCCAGGAACAAAGATTGTGGGCGAACAAGGTAGAAATGGTGCGCTGATCATCACCCGCAGTTCTAAAATTGTTGCAGATGGAACTGCCGAGAAACCCATTGTATTTACTTCTGAGTCTGCTACACCGCAACGTGGCGATTGGGCAGGATTGGTGATTCTGGGTAATGCGCCTACGAACGCCAGTTTCAACGGACAGGCAGGTGTAGGAGAAATTGAAGGTGGTATCAATAACAGCGATGGCCTTGGTTTGTATGGCTTAGGCAGCAGCAGCAATCCTGCCGACAATAGCGGTATTCTTCGCTATGTAAGAATTGAATATGCTGGTTATGCCTTTTTACCCGATAAAGAAATCAATGGGTTAACACTTGGTGGTGTGGGCAACCAAACCATCATTGATTATGTAGAAGTAGCTTATTGCAACGATGATAGTTTCGAATGGTTCGGTGGTACTGTTAATTGCAAACACCTGATTGCTTACAAAGGTCTGGATGATGATTTTGATACCGATAATGGATTTGTTGGAAAAGTACAGTTTGCCATTGGTTTCAGGGATAGTTCTATTGCCGATATCAGTGGTAGCAATGGTTTTGAAAGTGATAATGATGCGAGTGGCAGCATTTCAACTCCTCAAACCGGAGCTGTATTCAGCAATGTAACCCTGGTTGGCCCACGTGCAACCCTTTCAAATGTTGGTAATTCAAATTACAAAAGAGGTTTACACACCAGGAGAAATTCTGCACTTAGTTTGTTTAATTCTGTAGTGATCGGATGGCCTACTGGCTGGCTGTTAGATGCCAGTACCGGATCACCAACAGATCTTAACCTTACTGCTGCAACACCAAAAGCAGTGTATGCCAATAATATCATTGCCGGAAATAATACACAACTAAGCTATACCGTTAGTGCATCTGCTCCTACTGGTTGGGCAACACTTGATTTTACCAATTACATGAACAATCCGGCTGCAGGAAACAGCTTTCTTACTGCAGCTGCTGATGTTCAGTTAACAGCTCCATTTAAATATGACAACACTGTAGACTTTAATCCTGCTGCGGGTTCTCCTGCATTAACAGGTGCATCTTTTACCAATGCAAAAGTTGCTTCATGGTTTACAGCTACAGGTTACCGTGGTGCTTGTGATGCTGGAGACAGCTGGTGGAAAGGCTGGACAAAATTCAACTAGTTTAGATTGGTTAGAAAATAACGACTCAAAGATTTCCTTAAGCAAATAGCAAGTTTTAATCATGCTTGAACCACCAATAGTCTTATTGGTGGTCTTTTTTTTTAATCGATTTTAATAGAAAACATTTTGATAACGTTCCGGTAAAATTGTGGTAACAGCGCAGGATTAGTTTTGTATCAATGAAATTTTTACCATCAACATCAATTCAGGTATCAAAAGGAAATCAGGAAACGATGAAGTTTCAAACGAGTATAATACTATTGATGTTAGCGGGTTCATTTGTTTGTTTTCTTATTTGTACTTATCTGCCTTTCCTGAATTTCAGTATTTCATTGTCTGACAAGCATCCTTTTTTTCTGAATGTATTTTTTGTGAATTATACATTTATGGGCAACTCCCTTTTTGCTTTTGCCTTGATATTACTACTGGTATTCTATTTTAAAAAGTACAGATTGGCCAGCAGTTTATTCATCAGCGTTTTTCTTACGGTGCTTTTTGTTCAGATCATCAAGAACCTGATACATGGTGCTGCAATTTCCTGGTATATAGAAAGAGGGCAATACCTGTTTTTTGAAGATGAGTCTGGGCTGGGAAATTATTATAGTTTTCCATCCGGTTATACGGCAACAGGTTTTGCTATTGCTTCCATTTTAGCCACTCAACATAATAATGCCATGAAGGTTTTGCTCATTTATGTTGGGGCAGGTATATTGGGCTTTTCAAGAATTTACCTTGCTCAGCATAATTTGTCTGAGGTATTGGGAGGAGCAACAATAGGAATGGCTGCAGCATTTATCTCACTGAGAATCATTCAGCATTTTGGATTGAATTTTAAAGCAATTAAAAATACTGGTAAACACAATCAATCAACTGTTTTTTTACCCGGATTTAATTGGAAAAAGGCTTTTTAAACCCGGTGATTTTAAATATTTTTATTGCTATGAAGAATATAAAAAAAGAGTACATTTGACCGTTAAATGGATTAAAATGAATTAATTTCATTCCAGGTAATCCCGACCCTTTTATAAGCAACCAACCTTACTTCAAAACCCCAGGCTATCAGTTTCACAATCGCTAAGCTCAATCAATGAACACCATGATTGCCGTTGCATCTATCTTCATCAGGGAAACCAATGCCATCGGGCATTATGCTGGTTTCAGCCATTCGATTCTTTTTATCACGCCACATCAAACATCAAGAATATGAGAGTTTCTACTAAAAATGACCAAAGCGGTCAATCAAAGAACGGGGCATTTAAAAACAGTATACTGTCGGCAGTAATGCTGATTGCTGTTTTGCTGAGTTCTGTGTTTGGCTGGTCGCAAACATCCGTTCAGAATTTCGGAACGGGCTCGGCTACACATACCAGCTCAACGGGTTCAACCAGTTTTATTCCGGTGCCAACAGCAGGAACCACCTGGGCCCGTGCAGGTGCAACAGTACCGAATGCGCCGATTAACCTCGTAAATACTACGAATCTGCTAGGGTCTACAGATTCATACCTGAGGGCAGTCGCTTCAGCAACAGGATCTGTTTGTAAAGTATCTCCATGGATAAACTATGGTGCCAGTACAGAGTTTTATACCTCATTTAAAGTTATGTTTGGTGATGCAGCGGCTGGAAGCACAGCAACTTCTGGTTTCTGGAGTTATTACCAGGGAGCAGGTGCCATGTATGGAGATGCTTCAGATTTTAGCGGAGCTCAGGTATTTACGGGCCTCAGGTTTACTTTTGCAGCAGGGGGAGCCATCAATCTGACTTACAGAAGTGGAGCAGCATTTACCAATGCATCTCTTACGCAATCTGCATTTAGTTCAGCTACTGTTTATAATGTGGAAATTGTTGGAAACAACAAAGCATCCGGAACCATTAACTATATATATAATGGCAATGCAGAGTCAGTTGCTGTTCAGAAATTTGATTTGTATATCAATGGAACCAAAATCGGGGATGATCTCACTCCTGCTTTATTGACTGCAGGTTCAAATATCGCTTCCGGAACATTTATTGGCACTTCCAGTACTGGTAATGTTGCCAATATTTTTGTAGATGACGCAACTGTTTACAATGCTGTACCGGCATCAATCGGTGCTTCAGCTCCAACCGTTACAACCACTACTGCCAGTTCAATTACAGCAATTGGTGCAAGCTCAGGTGGTGATGTTACAGCTGATGGCGGTGCTTCTGTTACCGCCCGTGGTGTTGCATATGGAATTTCTGCCAATCCAACCATAGCAGGTACAGTAACCAGTGATGGTTCAGGTACAGGAGTTTTTGTAAGCACATTAGCTGGTCTCTCTGCAAATACACAATATTTTTACAGAGCATATGCTACCAATTCGGCTACCACAGGTTATGGTGCAGAAAGTAGTTTTTATACACTGGCCAATACTCCCTCTGCTCCAACAGCTGGCGGTGCCACTTCTTCCAGTCTGAATGTGAGCATTGGTGGTGGAGATGGTAACCCGGCTTCAACCCAATATGCGATTCGTGAAACTGCTTCAGGTGATTATGTTCAGGCGGATGGAAGCAGAGCGGCAACTGAAGTTTGGCAAACAGCAGCGACATGGGCATCGGTTACGGTAACAGGATTAACCGCTTCAACACTTTATAATTTTGATGTAAAAGCAAGGAATGGTGCGAATGTAGAAACCGGTTTCGGAAGCACCGGGTCTGGTACCACTTCTGCATCAGGTGCTCAGAATCAAACGATCACTTTCAACGCATTGGCCAAT
Source organism: Ferruginibacter sp. (assembly GCA_037045295.1). Taxonomy (GTDB): domain Bacteria; phylum Bacteroidota; class Bacteroidia; order Chitinophagales; family Chitinophagaceae; genus Ferruginibacter. The sequence continues at coordinate 789,903 of JBAOHS010000005.1, read as the reverse complement.
GTTACTTATGGAGATGCTCCATTTGCCCTCACGGCAACTGCTTCATCCGGGTTAACAGTAACCTATGCCAGCTCAAATACAGACGTTGCAACAGTGTCGGGCAACACGGTTACTATCGTAGGCGCCGGTTCAACCAATATCACTGCATCACAGGCAGGTGATATCAACTGGAACCCTGCTCCGGATGTTATTCAGAGTCTTACAGTTGATCCGAAAGAACTGACTGTTACAGGCGCAGTAGCTCAAAATAAAACTTATGATGGCAATACCAATGCCGCCATTGATCTTACCGGAGCAACATTAAATGGTGTTGTTAGTCCGGATAATGTTACTTTCAGCGGTGCCGGTACTTTTGCAACTGCTAACGCAGGAACAGCGATTTCGGTTACTGCTAACCTCAGCCTGGGTGGTTCTGATGCAGGAAATTATTTCCTTACTCAGCCTTCGGGTTTAAGTGCCGATATCAATCAGGCTCCTCAAACCATTACTTTCAATCCACTGCCTTCTAAAACAACGGCAGATGTTCCATTTGCACTTACTGCAACAGCGTCATCAGGATTGACTGTTTCTTATAATAGTTCTAATCCATTGGTTGCAACAATTGCAGGAAACATTGTAACTATTGTTGGTGCGGGAAGTACAACCATTACGGCTTCACAGGCGGGTGATGGTAACTATGAAGCTGCAGATAACGTAGACCAGGTGCAGGTTGTAACCGTTGCTCCAGCTGTTGTTAAATACAGCTTTGGTGCATCACCAGGAACTGCAGCTCCAACTTCTGGTACACCGGTAACCAACCTTACATTTTCAGATTTCAGTCAGGGTAATAACAATGGTACCACTACCATGCTGAGTGGAACATCTGCCTCCTCTGGTTATACAGGATCTACTGGTACTTTCAATGCGGCTGCCGCTGCAGTAACCGGTGAAATGAATTCATCCAGCAGTACCTATTTTGAATTCACACTTACTCCTGCTCCGGCTAATAAAGTAACCTTAAGTACACTCAGTTTCGGATCAAGATCTACCAGTACTGGTCCGCAGGCTTATTCCGTAAGAAGCAGTCTGGATGGTTATACAGATGATATAGCAACAGGAACAACTCCGAATAACAGTTCATGGGGATTAAGATCTCCAGCTGTAACAGCCACTGAATCTGGTTTTGGTCAACCTATCACATTCAGGATCTATGGTCATTCAGGAACCGGTAATGCAGCATTGGGTACTGCTAACTGGAGAGTGGATGATGTTTCTGTAGGCGTATTTGTTGAAGCAGCACCAGCCTGTGAAGGAACTCCTGATGCAGGTACGATTACAGGCGGTGGCACTTATTGCGGAACAGGAAGTGAAACACTTACCCTTTCAGGCAATACCGATATCAACAGCGCTTCAGGATTGAGTATTCAATGGTTCAGTTCTACTGACAATATTACTTTCACTCCGATCGGTGTTGGTAATGAAACATCATTGCCAACCGGAACACTCACTGATACTACTTATTATTATGCAGTGATTACCTGCTCAACTTCAGAATTAAGTGCAACGACCAATACAGTAACGGTAACGGTTAACCCGATTCCGGATGCACCAACTGTTTCTTTAACTCAGCCAGGATGTGCTTCACCTACAGGAGCAATTGACATTACAGCTCCATTGGGATTAGGTTATACATACAGCATCGGCGGTGCATATCAACCTGAAACCAATTTCCCTGCATTAGCAGAAGGTAGTTACAATGTAACAGCACAATTGAATGGTTGTACTTCTGCCATCACTGTTGCAGTGATCAATCCACAACCTATTGTTCCAGGAACACCGGGACCAGTAAGTGGCATCAGCAATGTTTGTCCTTATATTGGTACAGCAACTCAACTCGTATATTCTATCGATCCGGTTGCAGGTGCTACCGGTTATCAATGGACAGTGCCACCAACGGTAACGCTTGTGAGTGGACAAAACACCAATTCAATTTCAGTTACCATCAATGCCGGATTTATTGCCAATGCCAACAAGCTCATCCGTGTTAGATCAACATCGGTGTGTGGCATCAGCCAGGAAAGATTGTTCTACCTGCTGGCACAGTTGCCGACAACTCCAGCTCCGATCGTAGCGAGTAGTACAGACCTTTGCGGCGTAATCGGAACACCGGCTACCATCACTTACAGAATTCCTAAAGTTGCTGCAGCTACTTCTTATATCTGGACTTCACAGGCTGGTACAACCACTGTTACTCATCCAGAAGGTCCTGGTGTAAATGATACGCTCATTACAGTAAGTTTCAGCAGTGGATTCACTACCAGTGCCATCACTGTTCAGGCGGTGAATGATTGTGGTTTAAGCGGTATCAGAAGCTTCACTGTTGTTAGGTCTAATCCTTCAACTCCAAGCCTGATCAGCGGTCCAACCAATGCCTGCGCACACATTGCGCCAGGCGGAACACAAGCTGTTTACAGCGTTCCGGCGGTTGCTGGGGTTACTTATAACTGGACAGTTCCTGGTGGTGTGAATGACCTGACTGGTCAGGGTACCAACAGTATTTCATTTACTTATCCATCTGGGTTTACAACCGGTAGCGTTAGTGTATCTGCCAGCAATGGTTGTGGTGCCAGCGGAACAAGAACACTGAGCATCACCAAACTCAACCCCGGAACACCTGGTGGTATTGATGTGATCCAGGTTGCTCCTTGCCCAAGCAGGCAGTACAGCTATACCATTGCAGCTATACCGGCCAATGCGACTTCTATCCTCTGGACAGTTCCGGTTGAAGGAACGATTGAAAGTGGTCAGGGTACTACCAGTATTATTGTTTCTTATCCAGGAACAGCCATCAGCGGAACGGTGAGTGCGACTGCTGTAAGCAATTGTGGTAATAGTCTTGCACGTACTGTAGTAGTTAAACTGCCGGTATGTGAAGATGGACCACCACCGCCACCTTTCGCAAGAGTAGGTTCAGGTAATGTGGATATTAACGCTGCTGTATCAGTATTCCCGAATCCAACCAATGCTTCTTTCAACCTGAAAGTAGTTACTGCCGGAAAAGAAGCCATTGTTGCCAGGGTGCTCGATCTACAGGGTAGGTCTATTAACAGAATAATTATACAGCCTCATCAGCAACATAATTTTGGAGGCGACCTCAAAGCAGGTACTTATATCCTGGAAATTACCCAGGGCTGCAAAAAATCTACCCAGAAGTTGATCAAATTATAATTTGTTCAATTATGTCTATAAAGAGCGCATTCTACAGGATGCGCTCTTTTCATTATGCAATGTTTCAGTATTAATAATAGAAAACATCGATTTTCTGCATAAAAAATGGGGGGTATATTCGGCTATCTAGCTCTTATGAACTACCTTTGCCGGCCAAAATATACTGTGTATTAGTGGGTAGTGGGTATGATTTTATTGGGGTTTCTGGTTTATATTTATTTTAATTTAACTGTTTATGCACAAACTGATTTCTTTTGCAGCGTTTCTATTGCTGCTCTGCATGGTTTCATGTGTTTCGCCCAACAAGCTTTACTACTTCCACGACCAGGTACCTTCGATACAGCAAATAGATTCAATTCAGCAGAATTCATTGCAACGCATACAGAAATCCGACAGGCTTTCTATCACGGTAAGTTCTACGGATCCAAGCTTAACCGCCTACCTGAATCCTTTTAATATTCAAACCAATTCAAATAACGCTTCTCAGCAATCCAATACAGGTTACCTGGTAAATGCACAGGGCACCATCGAATTTCCTTTGCTCGGTAAAGTACCGGTAGTCGGTTTGTCTACTGTAGAAGCAGCTACGCTTATCCGTGATAAATTATCTTATTATTACAAAGACCTGTTTGTAAATGTAAACCTGAATGGTAAAGTGTATTTCATGAATGGAAGAATTGGAACAACCATTCCGATGCAGAATGAGCGTTTAACGGTATTTGAAGCCATCACTCAATCGGGTGCCCAGGATCCTTACGACAGGAAAGATGATATCTGGCTGGTGAGAGAAGACAGTGGCAGACGTCAGTTTACCAAACTCAACCTCAACAGCAAAAAAATATTTGAGTCGCCCTATTATTATTTAAGAAACAACGATCTTCTGTATGTGATGCCAGGAAAGAATTCTGCCTTCTTCAGCCCAACCAGTCCGGCAAGGGGTATTATCACTGTTACAGGAGCACTCGTAGCTGTATTGATAGCAATTAGAAACTTATAAGAATGAGCAAAGACGATCACAATGTTTGGGAGAATAAAACAACTTCTGTTGAAAGAGAAAATCTGCAACAAGGGAAACTCCGAACCAATTCACTGGATATAGACTTCAGAAGGATATTATCTATCTGGCCATTTATCCTGTTATTTGGCTTGCTGGGATATGCAGCTGGTAGTATTTACCTGCGCTATGCCAATAAAATTTATTCAGTTTCTACCAGTATCAGTCTTGAACAAAAAGAAGAGGTTTCTTTAGGACAGGCATTTTTCGGCAATCCGCGTGATCCTTTCAACGACAAAATAGCTTATTTCAGGTCTCCATCTATTGCAGCAATGCTGGTAGACAGTCTTGGTTTGCAATATAACGCTGAGGCACAGGGGCGGTTTAAAAATAAAAACTTCTACGGCATCATCAAGTGGCATATCATTCATGATGATCCTAAAACAGATATTCCCGAGATCAACTTTTCGATCATGCCGAAGCCAGCCGGGTTCCATTTTGTATCCGGTAAAATTGAAGGAGACGGGCAATGGGGTGTTCCTTTCCTGATCAATAAAGTTAAAGTGGTCGTTCAGAAACTGGAAGAATTCAACAGCCAGAGCCCGATCTATTGTTACAGTACCAACAGGCTTGCAGCAGCATTTGCACTCAGCAGAGGGATCGACATTGCCACAACGAAGGAAAGTAATATCATCAATATTAAGTATTCTGATGTTTCCAGTGAAAGAGCGATTGATATCCTGAATGAACTCGTAAAGCAGTCTAATGATGTTTTAGAAAGAGATAAATCACAGGGTTTTTCACAGGCGATTCATTTTATCGAACAGAGGATGGCACCGCTTCGCCGCGAACTCGATTCAATTGAAAATTCACTGGCACAATTCAAAGCAAGTCGTGGAATGGTTGGCGGTTCTGCCAATAGCGAGATGTACCTCGAGAAAATGAAGGATTATGATAAGGAACTAACGGAGATCAATATCCTGGAAAATACCATCAGCAGTGTTGAAGAATTTATAAAGAATCCCGCACTGAAAGATGCAGATCTTTCTTTTGTAGGTGTTAACAATCCCGGCTTACAGTCGATGCTCATGCAATACCAGCAGATGCGTCAGCAAAGAGATAAACTGGCGTTAACTGCACAGGAAACCAATCCTACATTGATGCTGGCCGACAGAAACCTGGCTGATATGCGCAGCAATATGGATAAGCAATTATCTGTATTCAAAAATAACCTCCGCATCGCACAGGCAACCTACCAGGAAAAAATCGGAGGCGCCAATGCATACCTGCGCAGTGCCCCGATCGCAGAAAAAGAACTGATTGACAAAACACGTTTCCAGAATATCAAAGAAGCCCTTTACCTCACCCTCTTACAGAAAAGAGAAGAAGCCGCTATTGCCAAAGCTTCTGTAACGGTTAATACAAAAGTGCTTTATCCGCCGGTAAAACTGAATGCATCCCTGAAGCCTTCAAAAATGAAAGTGCTTTCAGCAGCCATTATCATCGGCCTGATCATTCCAATTGTTCTTGCTTTCCTCAAGGAAGTGATGAATAAAAAAATCATTTCTAAAAAGCAATTGCAGGGTATGACCAACATTCCTGTTATTGCCGAACTGGAACAGGCAGATAATCCAACCAGCGAGCCTTTTATTATAGAAGGAAGTCAGCGCTCAATGTTTGGCGAACAGATCCGTTCATTGCGAACCAATATTAATTTTTATAGTCCGGCCGGTAAGTCTACCAATTATATTCTCATTACTTCGAGTGTGAGTGGTGAAGGAAAATCTTTCCTGTCGATGAACCTGGCAAAAAGTTATTCTTTGCAGGGTAAAAAAGTTGCGTTGCTCGAGTTTGATCTTCGTCGCCCGAAACTCAGCAAAGCACTGGGCATAAACAATACCAGCAAAACAGGTATCACCAGTGTACTCATTGGTAAATCCAAGCCGGGTGATATTGTACAGCATATCGTAAATGAACCAAAGGAGACTTTGCATTTATTCCCTGCAGGTGCTATTCCGCCTAATCCGCAGGAATTGATTTCAGGCGAATACATTGATACACTGAAAAGTTACCTGGATGCCAATTATGATATTGTAATCATCGATACACCACCATTTGGTATTGTTGCCGATGCTCAGATACTGGGTGCCTGGGCAGATGTAGCGTTGATCATTACACGCTTCCAGCAAACAGTGAGAGAACAAATTCTCGAAATCAACGAATGGAACGACAGGCGTTTGTTTAAGAGCATGGCACTCGTATTCAATGGCGTGAAAAACAGTGGTTATTTCGGTAACAAATACGGCTATTATTATTACAAGCGTAAGTACGGATATAATTATTACTCCAGCGATAAGGAAGATAAAACCTCCTGATGCTGAACAGCGTCGGCCCTTTAGAGAACCCAGATTGATCAAAGACTGAACAAGAAAAGTGAACACGATTAAAAAACTGATAAAAAAGTATTTCCAGTACTTTTATTATTTCTATTCTCATCTAGGATACCGGCTATTTATCAGCCTGGTATTGAGTATACTTGTCGGACTGATGGATGGATTTGGTTTAGCCATGTTCATCCCTTTACTTCAGATGGTGGATGCTTCCAATGCAAAAGCCGATAGCGCCAGCATGGGTAATCTCTCTTTCCTGGCAGATGTACTCAACTATTTCGGCATTTCATTAACACTCGTGGTGGTACTGGTGATCATCCTGATTTTCTTCAGCCTTAAAGGCATCATGAAATTTGCCGAAGCTTATTGCAGGGTCCTGTTTGAACAGTTGTTCATTAAAACAATCCGAACCAGAAACATCCGTGGACTGGCGAATTATAGTTTCAATGTTTTCATCAATTCCGATATTGGCCGGATACAGAATACTTTCAGTGCAGAAGTAGAAAGAGTGAAACAGGCATACCGGTATTATTTTATCTCCATCCAGTATGCCGTTTTTGTAATGGTGTATGTTTTCATGGCTTTGTTTGCTAACCCGAAGTTTGCATTGCTGGTCGTAATCGGTGGAGCATCAACCAATCTTATCTTCCGTGTGCTGCAGAAGAAAACCAAAACACTTTCAAAGAAAATTACTGCAGACAACCATGTGTTCCAGGGATTGCTGGTTCAGAAAGTGGCTTTTTTCAAATACCTGAAATCAACCGGACTGATCCATAAATATGCCGATAAGCTGATTAAGACCAACAACAAAATTCAGCACTCACAAAAGAAATCGGGCTTCATTGCTTCTATCCTTGCATCAGTAAGGGAACCACTGGTTATTCTGGTAGTCGTTGCCGTTATATTGATACAGGTAAAATATTTTCACCAGAGTATTGGTGTGATCATTCTAAGCCTGTTGTTGTTTTATCGTGGGCTCATCTCGCTACTTGGCATGCAGAATTACTGGAACCTGTTCCTTGGTGCATCGGGTTCATTGCAGAATATGACGGATTTTAATGTAGAGCTAAGGGCTGGAAAAGAAACAGTAGGTAAAGAAACCTTTCCAGGATTTAAACAACTGCTGCAATTGAAAGATCTTTCTTTTTCCTATAAAGATGCAAAGATCATCAGCAATGTGAACCTCGACATCAGTAAAAATGAAACCATTGCGGTGGTAGGAGAAAGCGGTTCGGGTAAAACTACACTGATCAATATTATTACAGGCTTGCTCAAACCAACAGCGGGTGCTGTTCTGGTTGATGGCACTAACCTGGAAGTTTATAATACACCCACTTATCAGAACCGGATAGGTTATATCACACAGGAGCCGGTTATTTTCAACGACACCATATTTAATAATATCACTTTCTGGGATACCGATAATGCAGCGAACAGGTTGCGCTTTGAAGAAGCCATGCGCAAAGCATCCATCTATGAATTCGTGATGAGCCAGCCTTTAAAAGAGCAGGCTATATTGGGAAATAATGGTATCAATGTGAGTGGCGGACAAAAGCAACGCATCAGCATCGCCCGTGAATTATACAAGGAAGTGGATTTCCTGCTGATGGATGAAGCCACATCGGCACTCGATTCTGAGACCGAAAGAGAAATCCAGGAAAATATTGAAAATCTGAAAGGAAAATATACAATCCTCATCATCGCTCACCGCTTATCAACGATCAGGAATGCCGACAGGATTATCCTGTTGAACAAAGGCATGATAGAAGACATAGGATCTTTTGAAGAGCTTGTAGACCGATCTGCTTCTTTCAATAAGATGGTGCAGCTGCAGGGATTCTGATCAGGCATAAGTTATAAAACGTGAAAGTCTTATTTACATTGGATACATTGGCAAATGCCGGCACTGAAAAAAGTATGCTGGATATCATTGGTCATTTTTCCAATGATGTAGAAGCCAAAGTGGTTTATTTCTATCCCGGAGACGATCTCAAAGAAGCATACGAAAAAGCAGGTATTCCATTGATTTTTGTAAACCTCCCCGGGAAACGTTCCTGGTTCAAAGGAATCAGTAGCCTCCGGAAAATCATCAGGGAAGAAAAACCAGATGTAGTAGTTTCTTCTATTCTAAGGGCCAATATCATTTCACGCATCGCCTGCTGGATCAGTAAAACCAAATTGGTAGGCACATTTGTAAGCGATAGTTACAGCAGCATGCGTACCAACAGCTTTTCATCTAAGCGTAAAGCAGGATTCTATTTTTTTTATCGCCTCGATCGTTTGACTGCAGGTATACCCGTAGCCTGGATTTCCAATTCGAATTGCATCAAAGCATCAAACTGCAAATACCTCGGCGTAGATCCTGACAAAGTGAAAGTGATTTACCGGGGAAGAGAAGCTGCTAAATTTCCGGCGAAAGACAACAATCGTTCAAAAGACAATTTTCATTTTGTATATGTAGCAAGGTTGCTGCAAACGAAAGGTTTACAGGAACTGGTAGAAGCTTTTCGCAAAGTTGCTGAGAAATATCCTCATGCAATACTGGATGTATATGGCGATGGTCCATACCGCAACAGTTTGAAAGAATCTATACAACGGTACGGGTTAAACGAAAAAATAAAACAGCATGGTAAAGTACCGGATGGCTGGAAAAAATTATATGAAGCCGATTGCTTTGTATTTCCATCCTGGTACGAAGGATTCAGTGGCTCACTGGTAGAAGCAATGATGGTGGGAATTCCGATAATTGCATCCGATATCCCGATGAATCTTGAAGCTGTAACCAGGGATAAAACAGCCAGGGTACATGAAGTTAAAAATGCCGAAAGCCTGGCAACAGAAATGGAGAAAGCGATTGCAGGGTATGATGAAATGAAACAAATGGCAACAAATGCGAGGAAAGAAGCGATTGAAAGATTTGATATCAGCGTAATTGCTGCTCAATATGAAAATTACCTGAAAGAAGCCATCGCTAAATAACACACAGTTCATTTAGCAGGCAGATATTTGTAAATCAATTAAACCGGAGCATATCAAAATAATACAACTGGTAACGAAAAGGCAATACAGGGGCGCCGAAGTTTTTGCAGCAGAGCTGAGTGGTCTGCTTGCGGGTAACGGTCATACTGTAATCTTTGCCGGTTTGTATCAGGCGCCGGACAATGTATTAACAGCGGCTGGTTCCCGCAATATTGATCTAAACGGAACCAAATCTCCTTTTAGTTATGCATTGTTCAGAAAATTGCTGAAGCTGGTAAAAGAAGAAAAACCTGATATTCTTCAGGCCAATGGATCCGATACATTGAAGTATGCCGTTTTTGTAAAACTCGTTTATCCGAAACTGAACATTGTTTACCGCAATATCAGCATGGTGAGCGCATGGGCCAAAGAAGCTTCCTTCAAAAGAAAATTCAATCAATGGCTTTTCAAAAGAGTGAGCAGGGTTACTTCTGTGGGCCAACAATCACTCGAAGACCTGGTGAAAACTTATGCGTATCCGGTAGAAAAAACAAAGCTCATACGGAGAGGCATACCCGCTTTTAATTTCGACAGGTCAACATCAAGAAAAAAGATTGCCACCGAATTCGGCTTTGCAGAAAGCGATCCGGTTGTTGCACATATCGGCCAATTTTCGCCTGAGAAAAATCATCCTTTTCTCGTTGAGGCTTTTGAAAAAGTCATTCAGCAAATCAGTCATGCAAGATTGATCTTCATTGGTGAAGGAAAGGCTTTCAATGATGTGAAAGAGCTTGTAAACCAGAAAGGATTACAGCATAATATTTTCTTTGCAGGCCACCGCGATAAAGTACAGGAATGGCTGGCAGGATCAGACCTTTTTATTATGGGCAGTACCATCGAAGGGGTGCCCGGTGTAATCCTCGAAGCAGGCATGCAATCACTACCATCTGTTGCAGTGAGTGTTGGCGGCGTGGGTGAAGTGGTTACGAATGGTTCAACCGGCATACTTCTGGAAAAGCATAATAGTGATCAGTTTGCTGCTGCAATCATCTCACTGCTGAATGACGAAAGCCAACGCAGTAAACTGGGTAGTAAGGCAAAGGAATTTGTAATGCAACATTACAGCCTCGAAAACTGCCTGCGTGAGTTTGAAATTTTATATAATGGGATTTTACAGGAAAAGAAATGATGGGAAACAACAAAATGAAAATATTACACATTGTAAAATCTCTCGGCCGTGGCGGAGCAGAAATGCTGTTGCAGGAAACGCTCAAACAACATGACCAGTCGAAATTCGAATTTCATTATATATTTTTCCTTCCCTGGAAAGACCAGATGGTAGAAGGTTTGAAAGCAGCAGGTGGGAAGGTTACCAATTTTCCGGCGAAGAACAATATCAGCATTATGCTGCAGGCGCCGAAAATCATCCGTTACATTAAAGAACATAAAATTGAATTGGTACATTGTCATCTTCCCTGGGCAGGATTTGTGGGCAGATTGATTCATAAATTAAATGGTATTCCTGTTTTTTATTCCGAACACAATAAACAGGAGCGGTATCATTTTCTTACCAAAACGATCAACCGGATAACTTTCAACTGGCAAACAAGGGTGATTGCAGTTTCAAATGATGTGGCAGAATCCATTGAAAAAAATATTCACCCACGCATTCCGGTTCAAACAATATTGAACGGAGTAAACACTACACACTTCGTGCGCAATCAGTCATTGGGTGATGCACTCCGCAAAGAATACAACATTGATCCAGGAGCTGTACTCATTGGCACCATCGCTGTTTTCAGGTTTCAGAAAAGATTAAAGGAATGGATCGATGTATTCAAATCACTGGAACAAAAATTTCCTGGCATCAAAGGATGCATAGTTGGGGATGGTATCCTGAACAATGAAATCAGAACTTATCTCAAACAACAGGAGATGGAAGATAAAATCCTGCTACCGGGTTTACAAACAAATGTTTTGCCCTGGTTATCGGCAATGGATATATTTATGATGACATCAGAGTTTGAAGGATTGCCCGTTGCGTTGCTCGAAGCCATGAGCATGGAATGTGCAGTGGTGTGTACAGATGCCGGTGGAATTAAAGAAGTGATCAGGGATCAGCAGGATGGTTTCATGTTGCCAGTTCCGCAATGGAAAGAACTGGAAACACCGCTCAGCAATCTTATTCAGAACAAAGCATTGATCCGTACCTATGGTGAAAAAGCCACGAAAGCGTGTTCAGGAATCATTTCAGCTTGAAGGCAATGGTGCAGGAAACAGAAGATGCTTATGAAGCCATTCATCAATCAAAAAAATAATTTTGAATCATGGAAATCACAGAAGCCAGAAAGGAAGACCTGCCAGCAATGATTGCCCTGCTCAAACAAAGTCTGGGTGAAAGCCTTGTGCCGAAATCAGAAGAATATTTTATCTGGAAGCATGAACAAAATCCATTTGGCAAATCGAAAATTTTATTGGCGAGAGAAGATGGGAAAATAGTTGGCTTAAGAGCGTTTATGTATTGGCGTTGGGTTTCAGGATCAGAAGATATCGTTGCTGTGAGAGCTGTAGATACAGCAACCGATCCTGCATACCAGGGTAAAGGAATTTTTAAAAAACTTACGCTTCAGGCAGTTGATGAATGTAAGGAAGAAGGTGTAGGACTGGTATTCAATTCTCCCAATCCGATCAGCATGCAGGGATACCTGAAAATGGGTTGGTACCTCAATGGCAGAATGCCCATCTATATTGGTCCGGGTAGTATGGCGCCAAGATTGTTCAATGAAAAAATTCAGGAAAAAATTTACAGTGAATTCAGTACAGCGAAAGCTTTTTCAACACTGGATGACAACTGGAGTTTAAAACCAGCAGAACTGTTGCTCCATACACCCATTCATTTTAAATATTTGAACTGGCGTTATAATACCTGTCCGGTGGTTAAATACGGAGCCATTGTAGAAAAAGGAAAATTCGGAATGGTATTCCGACTAAAAAAAATTAATCGCTTCATTGAATTACGCATCTGTGAATTATGGACTGAAAATGAAAGTAGTGCAAAAGCAGCCCGCAGAGCATTGAAAAAACTGGTGCGTAAAGTAAGGCCGGCGATGGTATCCTGTGCCCCTTCTCCATTGTTTGAAAACGATAATAAGCGTCCGCTCGGACTATTCGGGCCCTTTAAAAAAGGTCCGGTGACTACTTTGAGGCCGCTTGCAAAAAATAAACTTAATAACTTTGATCAGTTCTATCAATGGAGGCCTTCCATCGGTTCTATGGAACTGTTTTAAAGAATGGATATATTATTCATCATATTATTGATACTGCTGATCAACACCTACATGATAAAGGCGTTGAGCAACCGTTTTAATATTGCATCTGAAGGCTACCTGTGGGCAATGTTCATCATTCACTTTCTGCTGAGCTCAGCCTACATGATTTATGCAGCTTACACAACCAGTGACTCTATCGCTTATTATGCAAAAACTGCTGCATCAGAACAATGGCTTCCACTCTGGGGTATAGGAACTCCATTCGTTCATTTTTTTGCCTGGCCATTTGCGGGCTTACTGGATCTTTCCTATTACGCCACGATGATCATCTTTTCTTACCTGGGTTATGTGGCAGTGGTATTGTTTTATATAACGGCAAAGGAGAATATTCAGTTAAGACCCTTCTGGAAAAACTTCACAGCCGTTGAAATGGTTTTCCTTTTACCCAATCTGCATTTCTGGTCTTCATCATTGGGTAAAGGAAGTTTGATTTTATTCGGACTGGCTTATTTCACCTACGGGCTAAGTCGGTTCAACCGCAGGCTCATTCCGCTTGTAATCGGCGGCTTTCTCACCTTCATGATCCGGCCGCATATTTTATTTACGGTCATATTGAGTATCATGCTCGGTGTTATCATTACCAGCTCAGGTATCAGGCCCATCCTGCGTTGGGCAATTTTCCTGGTAGCAGGTATCGTGTTTATTTACATTAGTGATGATGTGTTGAAGTTTGCTGATACAGAAAGTATTGATATCATGTCTTCATCGAGTATCAGCCACCGTGCGGAAGAGTTGAGTAAAGCAACCTCTGGTGTTAATATACAGGACTATGGATTGTTTATGAAGATGTTTACCTTCTGGTTCAGGCCATTGTTTTTTGAAGGAAAGGGTGCACTGGGTATTGCCGTTTCGTTTGAAAACCTGTTGTACATCTACATGTTCATTATTGTAATTAAAGAAGGAATTTTTTCCTGGGGCGATTGGAACGGATGGTTCAGGATTTGCTTGTTTATATTTTTGTTCGGATCTTTTGCATTGGCACAGGTTACAGGCAATCTCGGAATCGCCATGCGGCAAAAGGCACAGTTTATGCCTTTCTTTTTTATCATTTACTGTAAAGCAGTATCATATAAATATTACGTGAATAAAAAACTGGCTGCAGGATATTAAGTCTGTGCCTGAAAAATAATATATGCGTGAACCAGGTGTTTTTGCGGTATCGCTCGATTTTGAACTTCACTGGGGTTGTTTCGAAACGATGAGGGAATTGAATGATCCTGTGAAGCAGTATTTCCAGAATACCCGCAAAGCAATACCCGGGATGCTCAGGATTTTTGCGGAAGATAAAATTCATGTCACCTGGGCTTCAGTAGGAATGTTGTTCAGAAAGAACAGGCAGGAATGGGAAGCCAACATGCCACCGGTAATTCCCACTTTTATCAATCCACATGTTTCAGCATATGAATGGATCAAGAAGAATGGATTCTGCGGAGAGGATGATCCTTATCATTTTGCACCGGAATTGGTTCAGCAAATTAAATCAACACCATATCAGGAAGTAGGAACACATACTTACGCCCATTATTTCTGTCTGGAAGAAGGTCAAACAAAAGAACAATTCCGGGAAGATATAAAAATGGCGTGTAAGGTTGCCCGTGAGCATGGCATAGAAATCCGTTCACTGGTATTTCCACGCAATCAATTTAACCAGGAATACTTATCTGTTTGTAAAGAAGCAGGCATCAGTTCTGTACGTTCCAGTCCCGATATCTGGTACTGGTCGCCGGCAACGGGTTCCAGCTTTATGAAGAAATTTTTCAGGGCAGGTGATGCTTATCTGAAATTCCAACCGATTAAAATGGTTTACCTGCGGGATATTGATACAAAGGAATTGCCATTGCAACTTCCTGCAACCCGGCTTTACAGGCCCTGGAAGCCTGGTCAGCCAATACAAAACAAATTGAAGATGCGCCGCATTCTAAATGAGATGACTGAAGCAGCCCGTAAAGGCGCATACTATCACATCTGGTGGCATCCGCATAATTTCGGCAACCAGCCCGACGAATGTTTGAAAGAATTAAAAATCATCACACAGCATTTCAATAAACTCAATCAGCAATACGGTTTCCGAAGTCTTACCATGCAGGAAATTACCAACGAATTGCTGCAGAAGAATCAGTCTGTACCTGCCTAAATATTTTTCAATGCCTAAACTCGTTCGTATTACCACTGTTCCCGTTTCCATGCAGGTGCTGCTGAAGGGACAGATGCGTTATATGAAAAGCCAGGGCTTTGATGTTACGATGATCAGCAGCGATGGTCCCGAAGTAGAATCACTGGTAAAACAGGAAGAATGTATTCATATACCGGTAACGCTTACACGAAAAATCAGCCCGGTTACCGATTTGCTCAGTCTGATTAAACTGGTAGGCATATTGCGCAGAATCAAACCCGATATTGTACATACACATACGCCGAAAGCAGGCCTGATCGGTATGTGGGCAGCCAAACTCGCCGGTGTGCCTGTTAGGTTGCACACCATTGCAGGGTTGCCCTGGGTAGAAACAACAGGTGCAATGAGAATGTTGCTGAAGTTTATTGAGAAACTAACGGCAATGCCTGCCAGCAGTATTTATCCGAACTCATTTGTTCAGCAGGATTTTCTGAGGAGCCAGGGAATTGCCCTCAATAAAATGAAAGTATTGGGCAAAGGTTCCAGCAATGGAATCAACAGTCAGTTTTTTTCGAAGCAGGAAGAACTGATGAAAACGGCAGCAGCATTAAAAGCAGCCGAGAAAGTTTCGGCCGATGGATGGATATGGATTTTTGTGGGCAGGTTGGTTAAAGACAAAGGGATGAATGAATTGCTCGACGCTTTCAACACATTACAACAACAATTTCCCGATGATCGGCTTTGGTTGTTAGGAGAAGAAGAGCCAGAACTGGATCCATTGGATGAAGCCCACCAGCAATTGTTGCACCATCACCCTGCAGTAAAATGCTGGGGTTTTCAGAAAGATATCAGGCCTTACCTGGCAGCAGCCAATGTGCTGGTATTTCCCAGTTACAGGGAAGGCTTTCCCAATGTACCTTTGCAGGCAGGATCCATGGGTTGTATGTTGATACTTTCTGATATCAACGGTTGTAATGAAATTGTTCAGCACGGCGAAAACGGTTTGCTGGTACCGGCAAAAAATACAGAAGCACTGATCAATGCGATGCTGGAAACGAGGAATAACAAAGAAAAGACAGAACAAATGGCTGCAGCCATCAGCCGGAAGATAAGAACAGATTATGATCAGCAGGTGCTGTGGGATCTGCTGAAAAAAGAATACGACCATTGGCTTTCCAAAAAGAAACGAAACCAGGCATGAAGCATTTTTATCAGCATATCATTAAAAGACTGCTCGACTTTACCGGTGCATTGATTGCACTGGCATTGTTCTCGCCGGTAATGTTGATCGTAATGATTTTACTGCAGTTAACTGGTCACCGCAGGATGTTTTTTGTACAACAACGGGTAGGGCTAAACGATAAAATATTTCAGCTCGTAAAGTTCAGGAGTATGACTGAAGCAAAAGATGCTGAAGGAAACCTGCTCCCCGATGACAAACGTCTGACCCGTTTTGGAATTCTGTTGCGTAAATCCTCACTGGATGAATTGCCGCAACTGATTAATGTGCTGAAAGGCGATATGAGCATTATCGGGCCACGACCATTGCTGGTGCAATACCTTCCGTTATACAATGCCGAGCAACGCAAAAGGCATCTGGTAAAGCCCGGTATTACAGGATGGGCGCAGGTTAACGGAAGAAATGCCATCAGCTGGGAACAAAAATTTGAACTGGATGTGTGGTATGTGCAGCATATTTCTTTTTCGCTGGATGTAAAGATTTTCTTCCGAACCATTCGTAACATTGTAAAGTCAGAAGGCATCAGTCAGGATGGACAGGCCACTATGGAAGCCTTCAAAGGATAAATGAAATTTTTATGAATAAGAAAATTGCAATTTTTGGCGCCGGT
Source organism: Ferruginibacter sp. (assembly GCA_037045295.1). Classification (GTDB taxonomy): domain Bacteria; phylum Bacteroidota; class Bacteroidia; order Chitinophagales; family Chitinophagaceae; genus Ferruginibacter. The sequence goes on along the minus strand of JBAOHS010000005.1, from coordinate 773,062 downwards.
GGTTTCGGCAGAGAAGTTAAATGGCTGATTGATGAAATCAATGCAGTAAATCCTCAATGGGAATTTGTTGGTTATTACGACGATGATTTTTCGCATGTAACTAAAATCGATCCGGCTTATTTTTTAGGCGGTACCAAAGAACTCAATGAACAAAAAGAACCCACTGCATATTGTTTTTGCTATTGGCAATCCATTGGTCAAAAGGAAAATCATTAAAAATATACAGAATCCGGTTTTAGCATTTCCGGTGTTGATTCATCCGAATGTTTGTATGGGCAAAGAGTCGGTTCAGATCGGCGACGGTTCAATCATTTGTGCCGGGAACATTTTAACGGTGGATATCAATATCGGAAAACATGTGATACTCAACCTGAGTTGTACGGTTGGTCATGATACCATAATTGGCGATTATTCTTCCTTTATGCCTACTGTCAATATTTCAGGAGAAGTAACAATGGGTGAATGTGTATATGGAGGAACCGGTGCTAAAATCATCAACTTAGTCGAAATCGGGGAGGAAACCATCATAGGAGCAGGAGCAGTTGTTGCAAAATCGCTACCTGCCAAATGTACAGCGGTTGGCATCCCGGCCAAACCCGTTAAGTTCCATACAGATTAAATAAATTTCTAATTTATAATTAAATAATGCTATAACTCCCTGTTATGGCTTTTTTATATTATCTTTAACATAGTTTTTATCACTTACCCTGTTGAAAAAAGCTCATTTAACTCATTTTAATATTTTAATATTCGGAAGTGGATAGAGTATGGCTTTCTTCGCCGCATATGGGCGAAAAGGAAAAAGATTATGTAGCTGATGCATTCGCAACAAACTGGGTTGCACCGTTAGGTCCAAATGTTGATGCCTTTGAAAAACAACTGGCTGCATTTGTTGGTGTTAAAGGTGCGGTATCACTTAGCTCCGGATCTGCAGCATTGCATCTTGCCTTGAACATGGTAGGTGTAAAGCAGGGAGATGTTGTATTGTGTCAGAGTTTTACTTTCGCAGCATCTGCTTTTCCGATAACCTACTGTAATGCCAGGCCTGTTTTCGTCGATAGTGAAGAAGACACCTGGAATATGGATCCTGCCTTATTGGAAACTGCCATCAAAGATCAATCCTCCAAAGGAAACAAACCGGCTGCTATCATTGTAGTTCATCTTTACGGTATGCCCGCAAAAATGAATGAGATTCTTAGTATTGCCAATCGTTATAACATTCCGGTAATTGAAGACGCTGCAGAAGCGCTCGGAAGTACTTATCAAAACAAGGCCTGTGGCAGTTTTGGTAAGATCGGAATTTTAAGTTTCAACGGAAATAAAATTATAACAACCAGTGGTGGCGGAGCATTGACGAGTGATGATGAAGAAATAATCAGGAAAGTAAGGCATGTGTCGGCGCAATCAAGAGAGCCGGTTCCTTATTACCTGCATAAAGAGATCGGTTATAATTACAGGATGAGCAATATCTGTGCTGGTGTGGGTAGAGGTCAGATGGAAGTGTTGCCACAAAGAGTAGAAAAAAGAAGGGCCATTTTTGATTTTTACAGAAATGAGCTCGGATCAATAAAAGGAGTTCAATTCCTCAATGAACCTGCAGGATTTTTTTCAAACAGGTGGCTCACAACCGTGATTTTCGATAAGGAAATTTTCGGAGACGGCATCAACGAAAAGATCAGGCAGGAACTGGAAAAACTAAACATCGAAACAAGGCCTTTATGGAAACCATTGCACCAGCAACCGGTATTCGCCGATTGCGAATCTTATTGCAATGGGGTTTCAGACAGGTTGTTTGCCGGTGGACTTTGCTTACCAAGCGGAACCAATACAAGTGATGAGAATCTGAATAAAGTAGTACTAGAAATTAAAAAACATTTAGCATGAAATTTTTTAACAGGAATTCCATCCGGCCTTCCCAGTTTGTGCTGATAGGAGACCAGGTTTTGATCATGTTCGGGCTATTGTCTGCACTCTTGGCAAATTTCAGGCTCCTTTCCATCGATGTATTCCCGGTACATACCATTGTTTATCGGGTAGCCATTCACGTTGGATTGGCAATCATTGCCTGGACGGTTTTCAAAATTTATAAAAAAGTTATCCGCTTCTTCAACAGTAAAGATTACCTCAATCTGATCGGTATTCTTTTCCTGATACATGTGGCCAGTATTGCCTCAGGATTCTTCTTCCCGGCTAAACACCAATTGAAGCCGGAAGTTTTTATCATCAGCTTTTTCATCACCTCCATATACATCATCGGAAGCCGTTTCATCATCAGCTACCTTTATTTTTATTACAACCGTTCTAAAAAAGTAGCCGATCAGAAAAAACTACTGATCTATGGAGCAGGTGAATTAGGTGTTTTTCTTAAAAAATCCATCCATACACATTACGAAGACGAATACAAACTGGTTGCATTCCTCGACGACGACAAACAGAAAATCGGTCGTTATATCGGCGGCGTTAAAGTGGTGGATGCATCCAAAGAATTGAAATCGACCATTCTGTAAAAATGGTATCACCGATATCATCATTGCCAATAAAACGATTAACCCTGCCCGTAAGGCGAAGTTCCTGGAAGACACCCTTCCATTCAGTGTTCGCATCAGGGAAATATCTTCCATACAATCTTTATTCAGCGCCAATTTCAGCCTCGAAAAACTGGCATCTATTGATATTCACGACCTGATGAACAGGGAGCCGATTGAATTGTACGATGAACACGTGGTAGATAGCCTGAAAGGAAAAACAGTACTCGTTACCGGTGCCGCCGGTTCTATCGGAAGTGAAATCGTTCGCAAACTTTCTGAGCACGATGCATCTTTGATTATTTGTGTTGATTTTTCTGAAAGTGCTTTGTATGACCTGCAACAGGAACTTGGCCGCAAACATCCTTCCATCGATTATCGTTTTATCCTTAACCGATATACGCAATGAAAGATTGCTGGAGAATATTTTTGAAGAATACAATCCGCATTTCATTTACCATGCAGCTGCCTACAAGCATGTGCCATTGATGGAGCAATTCCCATGGGAAGCCGTACAAACCAATGTTTTCGGTACCTGGAGCATTGTGAAACTGGCCATTCGTTTTAAAGCAGAAAAATTTGTTTTCATCTCTTCTGATAAAGCGGTAAACCCAACCAGTGTGATGGGTGCAACCAAAAGGCTCGGCGAAATCATCGTACAGTCTTATGCTTCGGGCCTCAATACAACCTGTTTCGTGGTAACGAGATTTGGTAACGTACTGGGATCTAACGGTTCTGTAGTACCGCTGTTTAAAAAACAGATTCAGAATGGCGGTCCGGTAACTGTAACGCATCCCGATATGATCCGTTATTTCATGACCATTGCAGAAGCCTGTCAGCTTGTACTGGAAGCTTCTGTTATGGCAGAAGGAGGAGAAGTATTTGTATTTGATATGGGAGAACCGGTGAAAATTGTAGACCTTGCCCGCAACATGATCAGGCTGGCAGGTTATACGCCCGATGTGGATATGAAGATCCAGTTCATCGGCGAAAGACCGGGAGAAAAATTATACGAAGAAGTGTTTTCCGATAAAGAGGAAATGAAAGAAACACATCATGAAAAAATCATGATCAGCAAAGAAAGTCAGCACGATATTACAGAAGCAGAAAATATTATTGCAAAATTAAAATCACTGGAAAATTTCTATGATCCCGAATTATTCAGGGTTATGATCAAGGATTTGTTACCCGAATTTCAGTCTGTTGCAGGAAACAGTAAAGTGGTGAATTTCCGTTCCGGTAAAAGAATTAATCAATACAATTATCAAAACTAGTGTTAAGTTTTCTAAATTAAATTTTATGAAGAATCAGAAATTACTTCTTGTAATTTTTTTATTGATTTCGGAGTTTGTTGCAGCGCAGAACGCAAGGTTTTCGCAGATTGGAACTGCACCGATCCAGATGAACCCAAGCCTTACCGGCCGGTTCGATGGTAAAGCCAGGCTTTCAACTTTGTATAGCTTCCAGGAATCTAAAATCACGCAGATGCAACATCAGAATGTATCGCTTGATATAAAATTCGGCAAATACCGCAGCAGTGGTGATGAAGAACTGCCTAAACCAAATAGTACGGATATCCTTAACGGTAAGCCTGTAAAAGAAGCCAAAGATGAAGTGAATAAAAAGAAAGCCATCATGGGCTACTGGGCTGTTGGTTTAAACTATTATCACTATGGCGATAAAAATGCTCCGATAAAAGCAGATTTCTTCTCTGCTTCACTCGCCCGTCATTTTTACAATAAGCGCAATAAATTTTTCGGATTTGGTATCCAGGCAACTTATGCCCAGGGCGACCTTGATGAAAAAAGAGGTACGCTGTACGATAAAGAAATTTCCGGCGGAACCTTCCGCATCCCTCGTGGTGCAGCTTCCGGAAGAGTGTCTTCAAAAAATTATGTAGACTTCAACGGAGGTGCTTACTATGGAATGGTAACCGATGCGGTTATGTTTGAAATCGGCGGTGCGATGTATCACCTTTTCTATCCGAACATCGATATCCTCGATAAAGATTCAGAATCAAAACTCCGTCACAGGGTAACAGCGCACTCAGTATTGCGTTTGAAACTGAACGACAAATGGGGACTTGTTCAGAAAAATATTTACTGGCAGGAAGGTTTGTACTATCGCAGTAAATCATTCGGAGATAGCCTGGAGATTGTTTCTTTCTGGACCGGCGTTGAATTGTATAAAACCAATCCTGCTACCAATACCAACCTGAACTTCGGTTTGTATACCCGTTCATTCAGAACAGTGATGCCTTACCTGAATATGAACATTGGTAAAGTGGCCAATCTGCGCTATACCTACGAGCATCCTTTCAACTCAAGCAAATACAGTGCGTATACGGCTAAACGTCATGAAGTAGCATTGATACTTTCATACAAACGTTATACAACGCCTGGAACCAAATTCTATAAAAAAGTCAATTTCTGGTAAAATATAACCCTACAAAATAACAAGATGAAAAAAATACTGATCAATGCTTTTGTATTAATTGTTTCAGCAAACGGGTTCTCGCAAACTGTTTTTGAAAACTTAGGCACGAAAGTAAATTCCATTTATTCTGAAGTAAGACCTACCATCTCTGCTGATGGTAAAATCTTATATTTTGTGGTGGAGGGTAATCCCAAAAACACAATGTATAAAGATGATAAGGAAGCACAGGATATCTGGTACAGCGAACTCGATGAATCGGGCAACTGGGGACCAGCCATGCAGGCTACATCACCATTGAACGGTCAGAAAGACAATGCTGTTTTCTGGGTATCTCCCAATGGCAACCGTGTACTCATTCGTGGTGCTTATGAGAATGGCAAGTATGTAGGACGTGGTGTTTCCATGTGCGAAAAAACGGCCAGCGGATGGTCTGCACCGGCTCGTTTAAAAATCAAAGGATACAATAAAATGTCGCAGGACAAATATTCAGGCGCATTTCTTTCCAATGATGGTAAAACATTGCTGCTTTATTTTTCTGAAGAACGCAACAGTTTTCTCAATGATATTTATGTAAGTACATTGGAAGAGAATGATGAGTGGACGATGCCTAAAAGCATTGGCTCTACCATCAACCTGTATGAATACGATGAAATCTCTCCTTTTCTTGCTTCCGATAATCAAACATTGTATTTCTCGAGCGACAGACCCGGCGGTCATGGCGAACATGATATCTGGATGTCTAAAAGACTCGATGATACCTGGACCAAATGGTCGGAGCCTGTAAACATGGGCGATTCAATCAATACCATGAAGTGGGATGCTTATTTCGCATTGGATGCAAAAGGTGAATATGCTTACCTGGCCAGCACTCAAAGTTCAGTTGGTGGAACAGATCTGGGCAAAATCAAACTCAGCGATATCCAACGCCCGAATGCTGTTGTGATGGTATACGGTAAAGTGTACAACGCACGCACCAAAGAACCCATGACCGCAAAAATGTTCTACGATAAAGTTCCTGGTGAAACCAGCGAAGGTAATGCGATCTCTAATCCTGATGGAAATTATAAAGTGACTTTGCCTTACGGAAAAATGTACAGCCTCAGAGCATCTGCAGACAGTTTCTTCTCTGTAATGGATACACTCGATATCAGGGAGCCTGGTATGTACAAAGAAATTCACCGCGATCTGTATCTCTATCCGGTAATGGATGAAAATTCAAAAGTGAAATTAGATTCAAATGGCAATGTGATCAGAACACCGATCGATAGCCTGTCATCTGATGATGATATCAACGACCTGGTAGAAGGACAAATTGTTAGTACCAATAATATCCTGTTCGATTTTGCGAAATCAATCCTTCGTGCAGAATCTTACAAAGAACTGGATAAAGTGGCCCGCATGCTGAAAGTAAATGCAAACATGCAGGTTGAATTGTCTGCCCATACCGATAAGATCGGCGGCTACAGCGACAACCTGAAATTATCAAACGACAGGGCCAACTCGGCAAGACAATACCTGCTGTCGAAAGGAATTGATGCTTCAAGGATTATTGCAAAAGGTTATGGTGAAACAACACCGGTTGCCAGCAATAATTCAGAAGAAGGAAGGCAGCAAAACCGCAGGGTTGAATTCAGAATCCTGAAAAAATAAACTAAGTAAAGCTTAAATAAAAACCAGCGTGATGAACGCTGGTTTTTTTATGTACTTGATTTCGGTTGTGCCTTCTGTGGTTGAAAACAAATAAACCACAGAGAACGCAGAGATACAAAAACCTTAGTGCCCTCTTTGGTTGAAAAGCAATAAACCACAGAGCACACAGAGATACAAAAACCTTTTTGCCCTCTGTGGTTGAAAACAAATAAACCACAGAGTACACAGAGATACAAAAGCCTTAGTGCCCTCTGTGGTTGAAAACAAATAAACCACAGAGCACACAGAGATACAAAAACATTTTTGCCCTCTGTGGTTGAAAACAATAAACCACAGAGTACACAGAGATACAAAAACCTTTGTGCCCTCTGTGGTTGAAAACAAATAAACCACAGAGTACACAGAGATACAAAGACCTTAGTGCCCTCTGTGGTTGAAAACAAATAAACCGCAGAGAACGCAGAGATACAAAAGCCTTTGTGCCCTCTGTGGTTGAAAACAAATAAACCACAGAGAACGCAGAGATACAAAACCTTTGTGCCCTCTGTGGTTGAAAAACAATAAACCACAGAGAACGCAGAGATACAAAAACCTTATTGCCCTCTGTGGTTGAAAACAAATAAACCACAGAGCACACAGAGATACAAAAACCTTATGTGCCCTCTTTGGTTGAAAACAAATAAACCACAGAGAACGCAGAGATACAAAAGCCTTAGTGCCCTCTGTGGTTGAAAAACAATAAACCACAGAGAACGCAGAGATACAAAAACCTTTGTGCCCTCTGTGGTTGAAAACACAATAAACCACAGAGAACGCAGAGATACAAAAACCTTTGTGCCCTCTGTGGTTGAAAAACAAATAAACCACAGAGAACGCAGAGGTTATAGATTTGATTAACTATTTTAAAACAAAATTGTAATCGAAGTTAAAAGTGTTGATTTCTTAAATAATATTCATATGGCCAAGACACTCACTATGCTTTTCCGTTATTTGCCCGCCTGTAAAGTAAATCCGAAGGTAGTACCTACATCTACTTTACTCCTTACATGGATGGTTTGATTGTGTGCTTCAATGATGTGCTTACAGATCGCCAGTCCGAGGCCACTGCCACCCACTTTACGGCTTCGGGCAAGATCTGTACGATAAAACCTTTCAAATATCCTGGGCAGGTGTTCCTCTGCAATACCGGCACCATCATCACTTATTTCAATCAGCACATTTTTTCCGTCAACTTTATAAAAACTGGCTTCTATATTGCCGCTTTGCTTACCATACTTAATGGCATTGTCTACAATATTGATCAATACCTGCCGGATCTTTTCTTTGTCGGCATATACAGTTAAAGGAATTTCACAGCCCTTTTTTAATCGTACACCTGATGTCCTTCACACTCGATTTGATGTACAGCGAATCATACACATCTTTCAGCAGATCCTGTATCACAAATGATTGCAACTGCAATTCCTGTTCACCTATTTCCAGTTTGGAGATGGCATCCAGGTCATCAACCAGGTTTACCAGTCGTTCTACATTGCGGGCAGTATTCTGAAGGAATTTTGTATTCACTTCTTCATTGTGCAATGCACCATTCAACAGGGTGTCTACATATCCCTGGATTGAAAAAATAGGCGTTTTCAATTCATGACTCAGGTTCTGTAAAAATTCTTTCCGGTAAACTTCGTTCTGCTGCAAAACTTCAATTTCTTTCTTGCGTTGCTCAGCCCAGTTTTCTACATCCTGCCTTACTTCGTCTATGCCTTTCTGTGGTAAAATGTTTTTATAATAGAATTCTTCTCTTTTGCTGGCCTTGGTCTGGTAAATCAGTTTATAAATCAGTTTGATTTTACGGTATATAAAAGTCTGGAGTGTAAATAAGATTAACCCGAAACTACCCAGGAAAATGATCACCATGGAAAGCAACGCAATCCACCATACAGGTTTGAATACAAAAATACCTATCGCTATCGGAACCGATAACGCCAGGGCTGTGAGTGCAGCCAGCTGCTGGGGAGATAAGTTTTTTTGTGAATGCATGGGTGAACGCCGTTATTTCCGGCTGTAAGTTACAGAGGGGTGGGCAAAATGCAAGTAGCCTTATAGTTCGAATTTATAACCTACACCTTTTACCGTAGTGATGCAATCGAGGTTAAGCTTCTGCCTGATCTTCCTGATGTGTACATCAATGGTGCGGTCGCCCACGATCACTTCCGTTCCCCAGATCTGGTTCAGTATTTCATTTCTGAGAAACACTTTCCCGGGTTTGGAAGCCAGCAGGGAAAGCAATTCAAATTCTTTTCTTGCCAGTACAATGTCTTCACCCTTGAATTGTACATTGTATTTTTCACGGTCAATCAGTAAATCGCCGATCTGTATGGTGCCGGTTACCTCTTTGTTGATCCGGCGAAATAGAGAGTTTACTTTACTGAGCAGTACTTTCGGACTAACCGGTTTGGTTAAATAATCATCTGCGCCCGATTCGAGTCCTTTAATTTCAGTTGACTCATCGCTCATGGCAGTAAGGAAAATGATCAGTGTTTTTTTAAATGCAGGTAACAGTCTTAACTGATTACAAACCTCAAAACCATTTTTACCCGGCATCATAATATCCAGCATGATCAGGTCTGGTTGAAAAGATTTAGCCTTTTCAATAGCCTGATCGCCGTTTTTTGCAGTGGCTACATCGTACCCTTCAGCCTTTAGATTGAATTCCAGGATTTCCAGGATATCAGGTTCGTCGTCGGCAATGAGTATTTTTTTCCCTGTATTCATAAAATGGAAGTTGCGCAAAAATAGTTCATCGGTATCAGCACCGCATCGTTAATGAGAAGTTATAATATTATTAAATTGTTAAGCGGTTTAGGGCTTCTCTGCTATAAATTAACGATCGTTTTGAAGCTAAACCACTAATTTATACCATATTTGCAACAGGAGTGTTCGTATGAAAATCAGTTACTTGCTTATTCTTTTTATGGCCGGTTGTTTACAGGTAAAGGCATCTGCCGATACTGTAACCATTCCTTTGTTCAGGCAGTACTTCCATGAGAAGATAGACAAAGAACAAAAGCTTTGTGATAAAGCAGATGGCAAACCTGATAATTATCTCCGGATTGGTTTCAACGACGACATTAACCTGCGCATCACCGACATCCTCTTTCGTAAAATTGATGAGCTGCAAATAGCTGTTGAAGCAAATGAAAAGATCAGCAGTAACAACGGTAAGATCCGCTTCCTGAGTTATATCGAAAATACACTCCGTTACTTCAGGGCTTCCTGGAAGAGAAGAGAAATCAATCCTGCTGAGTTTCCTTTATTGATTGAAAATACAGAAGCGATCATGAAAGCGCTTGCCGAGAACAAAAGCATGCTACCTTTCATCAGCAATGCACCTTACAGCATTGCTAAAATCAATGCAGATGTTTTTTACGACAATGAGGAAAGCAAGGAGGCTACGAAAATTGTTTACCTCAAGTACTGTGATCTTCATCCCGATGATATCCTTAAAACGATCCGCCCATATATTTACGAACCCTTTGCTGATAGTCTCATTGCCATAGCGGCATTGAAAACACCGGCACAATTATACACCTATGCTCAATCGCCTTCTTCTCCCGAAGGAAAACTGATTCACCGCAGCTACCAGATAAAAATGTTCAGGCAGTTGTTATGCTGAGCCAGTACGCCAAATGCATTGCTTTATTTTCCATTTCCTCGATGATATCCTTTCAGGAAAAGAATTCGGTTGACAGTATCCGCAGGTATGTAGGAGACGGAGAAAAACCATATGACAGTGTGGGTTATTATAAATTGCTGGTGAAAACAGAAATTGAATACTACAAGCGGATGAACGCCCCGGTTCCCGACACACCCATTGCGATGTTTGGTGCCAATGGTCTGCATGAAGTATTGAAAGATAAAGCCATCAGGCATTTCATAACGCCCATCAATACACTACATGATGTAAGCAATCTTTCGGTGAGGATGCGTGCCATCGATCCGCTCAATACGGAAGAACTTGTATTACATGCTTGTGATGGGGGAGAATGATATTTATACATCCAGTTACAAGCATGCGTTCAACCGCCTGATGTTGAGAATGGGTAGTAAACCTAGAGGCGATTCATTGCTGCAGAAAGTAAACTTCGATTATTTCAAGAAGTTTATTAAGATGGCAGCCAATTACAACAAACTCGATACCTTTCTCAAAACAATGCCTCCTGAAAAATCAGAGTACCTGATGAAGGCATTCGTGGCCAATCTCGATAAAACAGGTAACCTCGAAGATGCAACCGACGTGGCCGACTCTTACAGCAGCATCAGCAATAAGCAACTGCTGAATACCATTCTGAGCAATGTTCAGGAAAACGAACAGCAATGCATAGCCGAAAACAATGAACGGGGAACGATTATTTATAATTTACTGAAGAATATTTTTCTCTCTGCCGATAGCAGCAATCATATCGACCTTACCAGCATTGCCGGCATTCCATCGATTTATGAAATTGAAAGAGAACAGTTGCAGGATGATAGCGGAAGAATTGTTCAGCAGGTATTTTTTTATGGTGATGATGATGGGAAAGCTTTCTTCCCGCCTTTCCTGAATTCGTTTTCACCCAGAGACTGGAAAATAACACCTAAGAAAGAATGGGTGGAAATCAAATCCATCAAAGGAAAAGTATGGATCTATGCCAACCGTCCACTGAATTATGATGCTAACCTGGATGACAGCGCACAGGTTCATCTCAACAACTACCTTGAAGACAATGAGCTTTATCCCAACAGTTGTTGTACACAGAGGTCATAGCTACTGGCTACCGGGAACGATTAAACGAATGCCCGACAATGCAAAAATAGTGGTGCTGGGTTCCTGTGGTGGTTATAAAAACCTGAACCAGATTCTGGAAAGTGCTCCCAGATGCGCATATCATCTCAACAAAAGAAATTGGCGCAGGCGATATCAATAAGCCCATCCTCAATTACCTCAACCAATCGATGATCGGATCATCAAAAATTGTCTGGAAAGAAATGTGGCGTTCACTCACCGCACAATTCTCCCGCGACCCGAGCAAAAATGTAAGGGAAAGCTGGGACGATTATATTCCGCCATACCGCAACCTCGGTGCGATCTTCCTCAAAGCGTACAATAAAAAAATGGAAGAACTCTAACAAGGCATTCTCTTTAACTTCGCAGTATGGAAACCGGTAGTAAGCCCAGGAAAATTTTCAATACATCGCTGCTTCGCCGTGTTTTTACTTTTGCAGCGCCTTATAAGAATAAATTTTATCTCTCTGTTTTTCTTTCAGTCGTATTGGCTGTGATGGCGCCTTTGCGTCCGCTGCTCATACAACTCACCATCAATGATGGCTTAAAAAACAACACTGCTGCACACTTTATCAGTGGTCCGGGTGGTTTTATAATCGAGATCACCATCATCCAGGTTTTGCTGCTGATGATAGAAACTGCCACCCGTTTTTATTTTACTTTTTCTACTGCATCATTGGGGCAAAGTGTCGTGCGTGACCTGCGCAATACCACTTTTAATAAAATCCTGAAGTTGAATCTAAGGCAGTTCGACAAAACGCCCATTGGTACCCTCACCACCAGAACCATCAATGATATTGAATCGGTGAATGATATTTTCAGCGACGGACTTATACCGATCATCGCCGATATGTTGTCGATCATTTCCATTCTCACTTATATGTTCTGGGCCGACTGGAAGCTTACACTTATCTGCCTGATTCCTTTTCCTTTCCTGATCCTGGCAACTTATATTTTTAAAGAATCGGTAAACAAGTCTTTTATCAAAGTAAGAAATGCAGTTGCCAACCTGAATGCTTTTGTACAGGAACACATAACCGGCATGGCATTGGTACAGGCATTTGCAGCAGAAAAAAGAGAGCAGGAAAAATTCAGGGAGATTAATAAAGAACACCGCAACGCCAATATCAAAGCCATCTTTGCCTATTCGGTTTTTTTCCCGATCGTAGAACTGGTTTCTGCATTGAGTATCGGTCTGTTGGTTTGGTGGGCTGCCAAAGAATCGCTCCACCTGCCCGAGCAACAAACAGAACATGTGGCTGGCATCATCACTTCATTTATACTTTGTCTCAATCTTTTGTTCAGGCCATTGCGGGTGATTGCCGATAAATTCAATGTATTGCAGATGGGCATGATCGCCAGCGAAAGGGTTTTTAAAGTACTCGATAATGAAGATGTAACGCCCGAAACAAATGAAGTGAATCAACCAGCGCATCAAACGATGGCCGGAAAAATCGAATTTGATCATGTCTGGTTTGGCTACAATCCTTCACAGTATGTACTGAAAGATATCAGCTTCAGCATCCCGGCCGGTAAAACACTCGCCATCGTGGGCAATACCGGAAGTGGTAAAACTTCCATCGTAAGCCTGATCAACCGTTTGTACCAGATTGAGAAAGGTGTCTATAAAAATTGACGGCACATCCATCGATCAGTTCAATTTAGATTATCTGCGAAGCCGCATTGCAGTTGTATTACAGGATGTTTTCCTGTTCAGTGGTTCAGTGATAGATAATCTTACACTAAGGAATCCCGCCATTTCAAAAGAAGAAGTAGTAAATGCCGCCCGGATGATCGGTTTGCACGATTTTATCATGAAACTGCCGGGAGATTATGATTACAATGTGATGGAAAGGGGCGCCACTCTTTCAATGGGACAAAGACAATTGTTGTCTTTTGTAAGGGCATTGCTGTACAACCCATCCATCCTCATCCTCGATGAAGCCACTTCTTCCATCGATTCGGAAAGTGAAGCCCTGATCCAGCATGCCATTGAAACCCTGATCGCCGGGAGAACCTCGATTGTGATTGCCCACCGGCTGAGTACCATCCGCAAAGCCGACCTGATAATGGTGCTCGATAAAGGGGAAATCAAAGAAATGGGGTCCCATGAGGAACTGCTCAGCAAAAAAGGGGCATATTTCCAGTTACACCAGGCCCAGTTTGCCCGGCAGGAGAAAGCCAGTCTTTAAAATCGGCCCATTTTCGGGGCAGTTTCGGGTATTTTCAGCTTTGCCATAAAAACCGGCTAAATTCTCTTCATTCTATTTTTAATTTCAGCCATACGGCCTTATCTTTGCGCCAAAATTAAGGAACGATATGGCAGCTCAGCGGATCAAATCTTTACTGGTAGCGGTTTTCAGCCTTGTAATGGTCTTGTTTTATACGCCCGTCCTGGCCCAGGATCATGGCACAGAAAACCATGGCGAACAACATGAAGCTACCGAAGAAAAACTCGATCCTGCCAAAATCATCATGGATCACATCAAAGATGCCCATGATTTCCACTTTTTCAGCATTGGCGATTTTCATGCTTCTAGTACCTCTTCCGGTGATTTTATATGCTCCTGATAAAGGCCTGAAAGTGTTTTCTTCCTCAAAATTTCACCACGGTCACGAAAGTTATGAAGGATACAAGCTGGTAGATGGCAATATCGTTGCTGAAGATGGAAGCAAAGTGTACGATTTCTCGCTTACCAAAAATGTGGTGCAGATGTTCATTGCACTTACGATCCTGGTGTTACTGATGACAGGTATTGCCCGCAAATACAAAAACGGACTGGGTGTAACTTCAGCTCCAAAAGGCTGGCAGAATGCAATTGAGCCGGTAATTACTTTCGTAAGAGACGATGTGGCCAAACCAAACCTGGGTCACAAATGGCAGAAATACCTGCCTTATTTATTAACGGTATTCTTCTTCATTCTGATCAATAATATTTTCGGACTGATTCCCGGATCTGCCAACGTAACCGGTAATACAGCCTTCACCGCTGTAATGGGAATCATTTCCGCAGTAGTGATCCTGGCCAGTACCAATGGTCATTTCTGGGGTCATATCCTCTGGCCTCCCGGGGTTCCTTTCCTGGTGAAAATAATTCTGATCCCTGTAGAATTAGCAGGTGTACTGATCATCAAACCAGCGGCCCTTATCATTCGTCTTTTTGCCAACATGGTGGCAGGGCATATTATTATCTTAAGTTTTATTTCGCTCATCTTCATATTTGGTGCAATGAACAAAGGTGCAGGCTGGGGATTCTCTCCGGTGTCAATCCTGTTTACCGTGTTCATTTATTTTATTGAAATCCTGGTAGCATTTATCCAGGCATTCATTTTCACCAACCTGACGGCGGTTTTCATCGGACAGGCATTTGAAGGAGAGCACCACGATCACCATGAAGTGGATGCACATCATGGCGCAACAGCGTAATTTTTTTATCACCATAAAACAAGTATCATGACTTTGATGACTTTGTTAGCAGAAGTTGGTTTTTCCCACATGGGTGGTGCAATCGGTGCAGGTCTTGCAGCGATCGGAGCCGGTATTGGTATCGGACAGATCGGTAAAGGCGCTGTAGAAGCGATTGCCCGTCAACCGGAAGCATCCAATGACATTCGTGCAAACATGATCCTGACAGCTGCGTTCGTAGAGGGTGTTGCCCTTTTCGCAGTTATCGCAGGTCTGCTGGCTGTATTGAAAGCCTAATGCACACAATCTTTACTGCATCCGAAGTACAGGACGGAGGATGCAGTAATATTTGAACTTATTTTTTGCAGATAAATTTTCTGCAATACATCATTCATAATTTCAAAATTCATCATTCAAAATGGATTTATTATTACCGCATTTAGGACTCATCGTTTGGACAGTACTGGCGTTTCTGATCGTTTTATTCATCCTGAAAAAATTTGCCTGGAAGCCGATTTTAAAAGGACTGAATGAAAGGGAATCCAATATTGCCAATTCAATTGCTACTGCAGAAAAAGTGAAGCTCGAAATGGCTCAGCTTAAATCTGAAAATGAAGCACTCCTTGCTTCTGCAAGAGAAGAAAGAGCAGCTATGCTCAAAGAAGCAAAGGAAATGAAAGACAAGATGATCAATGATGCAAAAGATGAAGCCAAAAACCAGGCTGCAAAAATCATTGCTGAAGCACAATCGTCTATCAATAACCAGAAAATGGCTGCTTTAACTGATATCAAAAACCAGGTTGGTAAAATGGTAGTTGAAGTAAGTGAGAAAATCCTGAGAAGGGAATTGTCAGACAAAACCCAGCAGGAATCTTACATCAGGCAACTGGCGGAAGAAATTAAACTCAACTAATCGCAGCCAAACAACTGCAAAGAATTTTCAGGGCCCTGCCCGAAAGCTTAAAGTTTCAACAATGCACAACCCACGATTAGCAGGAAGATATGCCAAGAGTTTGTTAGACCTGGCAATTGAAAAAAATCAGCTGGATGCCGTTCATGCAGATATCAGGCTGCTTGAGTCTGTTTGCAAAAACAATCCCGATTTTGTTGCCATGCTGAAAAGCCCGGTAATCAATGCCGATAAAAAAGACAAACTGCTGGAAGCAATTACAACCGGAAGGGTAAACAATATCACAACCTTGTTTCTTCGTTTGCTCGTAAGCAAAACAAGGGAGAACAGTCTGCCGGAAATTGTAAAAGCATTCATAGAACAATACAATAAGCTCAACAATATTTACCAGGTAAAAGTAACGACTGCCGTTCCGATGAGCAATGAACTCAGGGAAGCAATCGTTGCTAAAATCCGCTCCAATACGCCGATGCAGCAGATCGAACTCGAAACAGCTGTAAAAGATCACCTGATCGGAGGATTTACTTTAGAAATGGGAGGTACACTGATTGATGCAAGTATCCTGCGTGACCTCAATGATGTGAAGAAACAATTCAAAAGCAACGAATACATACATAGTATCCGATAATTTTATACGATTGATTGCATGGAAGGCCTTACAATTTTTTGTAAGGCTTTTTTATTGAGCATATGTGATTGAAAGGTGCGATATGTATTAAACAGTTTTTATTTTATCAGGGATTTACAGTGCATAAAAAAAGCTGTTCACATTGGTGAACAGCTTTTATATTTCATTTGATCAGGTTTACTGGATCAGTACTTTTCCGGTTGCAAGGGTTGTTCCGCTTGCATCAGATAATACTACCATGTAAACACCTTTGCTTAATTTTTCTACCGATACTTCCATGATCTGGTAGGAAGTTGTAATGGTATAATCTTTCACATAAACCCTGGCACCTTTTGAATCATACATGCTCAGTTTTCTTGGAAGACCATTATAAGGTACTCCTTCGAAACGTACATTGAACTGACCATTGTTCGGATTCGGGTAGATGAAAGTATAATTGTAAACAGTATCTGTAATGGTAATCGCATTCGAACTGTTGGCACAACCATTGATATCGGTAACGGTTGCAGTATAGGCTCCCGGATTTCCTGCAGCTACAACAAGTGTTGATGCCGATTGACCCGTTATTGGCGATCCGTTCAGCGACCAGCTGTATGTGCTTGCTGCCGGAGTAGAACTGGCTGTTAATGTAGCCGATTGCCCGATAGAAAGTGCTGTGGAAGGATCTGCTGTAACAGTTACTACTGGCAATGCATTTATAGTTAATGTAGCAGTATTCGATGTTACTGCTCCGCAATTGGCTTCAGTTACTACAGCCTGGTAAACATTGTTATTTAAAGCATTGGTAACGGCATTCAACGACAATGTTCCATTGGTAGCACCCGGAATATTATTAAAGGTGCTGCCACCATCTGTACTTACCTGCCATTGGTAAGAAATCAAACTACCGGTAGCGCCTACACTAAAGCTGATGTCGGTTCCGCTGCACGCAGTTACACTGGTTGGTTGAGCAGAAATCTGTGCTGGTGTAGAAACCTGGAGTAATGCAGGATCAGAAGTCACAGATCCGCAAGGCACTCCTGTTACGACTACCTGGTACCTGTTGTTATTCAGTGCAGCTGTTACGCCGGTTAAACTTAATGTATTGGTAGTTGCACCGCTGACATCGCTATAAGTGTTTCCACCATCTGTGCTTACTCTCCATTGATATGAAAGAGAAGATCCGCTTGCATTCACCGTGAAAGTTGCATTCTGGTTCTGGCATACACTAACAGCAGCAGGCTGACTGTTTAACTGAGCCGTGCTGAGGATGGTAAGTTGTGCAGCATTTGAAGTAATACCAGTTGGAGAACAACTGCTGGTAATGATAACCCTGTAAAGATTACCATTCATAGAAGCGGTTACATTGGTAAGGTTAATAGATGCACTGGTTTCACCACTGATGTTGGTATACGTTGTACCGCCATCTGTGCTGATCTGCCATTGGTAAGTAAGTCCTGCACCGGTTGCATTCACAGTGAACAATGTATTACTACCCGGACAAACACTGTTTGCCGTAGGTTGATCTACAATAGCTGCAGTATTGTTCACAGATAAAACTCCTGCAGTAGACGTTACAGTACCAGCACAGGCAGTGCTCGTAACTATCACACGATAACTGTTATTATTCATGGATGCAGTTACACCCGTTAATGAAAGGGTAGCTGCAGTTGCTCCACTGATGTCGGTAAAGGTTACACCGCCATCTGTACTGATCTGCCATTGATAACTTAATGTAGTACCCGATACGGTTGCACTGAAACTGGCATTACCACCTTCACATGCACTGGTATTTACAGGCTGAGATACAATCGATGCTTCGCTGTTAACCGTTAACGTTACATTGCTCGAAGTAACAGGCGTAGGATTGCAACTTGAAATAACTACATGATACTGGTTGTTATTCAATGAAGCAGCCGCATTGGTGATGGTTAATGTAGCACTGGTTGCGCCACTGATATCACTGAAAGTAGCACCACCATCGGTACTAACCTGCCATTGATAAGTATTGGCTGAACCACTCGCAGCAACGGTGAAAGTTGCATTGCCACCGGCACAGAGAACCTGAGCAGCAGGCTGACTGGTAATAGCAGCCGGATCGCTAACAGTTAAAGTAGCTGCGGTAGAAGTAGCATTTGAAGGACAGGCATTGGAAACCTGTAACCTGTACTGGAAATTGTTTTGTGCAGACGCTTACATTGTTTACCGTAAAACTAGCTGTATTGGCGCCACTGATATTGGTAAAGGTTGTACCACCATCTGTACTGATCTGCCATTGATAAACCGGATTGCTACCGGCAATGACTGCAGTGAAAGTTGCATTACCGCCTGCACAGGCATTTACATTCGATGGTGCAGTGGTGATGGTCGCATTGGTACAGGTATTGGCAGGGAGGATCACGGTAACCGTATCACTTGTTTGTACCCTGAAATTGGTTGCATTGAATAAATTGCTCTGCATTTCAACTACAGCCTGGTCTTTGATGGCAATATTATCTATATACCATCCTTCAAGATTGGTGCCTACATCTGATGTAAACCTGAACCTGAATTTAACCGATTGGCTGGCAAAAGGAGTAAGGTTAACTTTTGTTTTGATAAACTTATTGTTACTGCTGCCCGACCATGCATTCCTGTTGGCAAGCAGTGTAGTAGCATCCATGGCAGTTGTATAACCACCATTGAGAATGTTGGTTTGCATATCCGTCCAGGTAGCGCCATCATTTGTACTGATCTCCAGAACACCACCATCATACTGGCTTTCTGTACTGTACCAGTGACGGAAGGTCAACGGTGGAGGAGTAGCAGTTAAAGCGATGGCATTGGTTAAGGTAAGTTTCTGATCCGATTGTACATCGAGGTTGCTTGAGAAGAAGGAACTGGTAGGACTGAAACTTCTCGTATTTGAAATAGACCAGTTGGTACTGGTAGTTGAATTGGTTGTCCAGGTTGCCGGAATAGTTGGTCCGGGAACATTGTCTTCAAATAAATTCACCGTAGGATAATAAGAGCCATTGTTCACCTGTACTGTGAATACATAATCCTGCGTTTGTCCGGCACCGAGAGTAACCGGGAAACTAACTACACGGTTAGTAGCATTATAAGATCCACCACTTACATACGTTACGTTGGCAGGAAGTGTATCGGTAATCAGGAAGTTGGTTACACCACCGCAAGGGCTGGTAGTAACCCGATTGGTATAAACGATATTCTGACCTTCAGGAATTTCGATAACATTCTGTGTAAGCAGCAAAGATGCACTGCCTGCACTGAAATCGGCTTGCTGATCGGTTACACTCGCTGATGAACCCTGTGATGCAAAGGCACCCATACCCCTTCTTCTGAAAGCTTCACGGATGGCACAACTGTAAGCACCATTGTACAGAATCTGATCGGCTTGTAAGATTGCATCCCTGCCATCAATAAAACCAGGGCTGCAGGGTTGTAACTTCATACCTTCTGTTACCAGTTTAAGTGCAATGGTATTTCCACCGCCACCGGCAACATCATAAATATTAGGGTTGATGCTGCCAACCTGGTTGATGATATTCCAGGTCATGTCCCATAAGGTTGCACACCAGATTTCACCACGGTTGTGTTGTTGTGCAGAAATATTTCCTGCGTATACTTTATTGTTAACAGCAAAGTTGGTGCTATATCTTTGTGAGCGTATACCCGTACCTGTTGGAGTTTGTCCTACAGCATAAGTACCGATACCTCGTGGTGTGTTAAAACCTGTATTTAAATTTGAACCGGCCCAATCCTGTGTAAACATCAGTGAATAATAATCACTCCAGCCTTCACCCATCTGTTCGGCATTGCCAAGGCAACCTGCCTGTGATGGTCCACCGGTTAAACGATTGCTGATACCATGGGCAAATTCATGCGTTACGATACCATTGTCGAGATCACCATCTTTCTGTGGGTTACCACTCCAGAGATACATCTGCATTCTTCCGTTACCACCATCTGCCGGTGTTGAGAAGTTGGCATTGTTTGTACCGCCACCGTCCTGTGCATCTGCAAGCACGTAGTCGTTACCGTTACCACCTCTTCCCAGGTTGGAAGCCTGGAAGTTTCCGCTTACTTCATCAAATCCGTACAGGTACATCACATCATGAATGATATTGTTCCAGTAGAAAAGATTGGTTATACTGAATTGCTGATTAGGATTGGGAGTTACCTGTGTTGGCGTAACCGTAAAGTTGGGCGTAAAATCGAAAGTTAAAGGATCCGGATTGGTAGAGGAAGTAGCAGCGGTACCGGTACCGTTGTTTCCATTACGGTCTTCCTGAGCCCAAACGTTGTTTCCCCTGGTTATCGTGAAATCTACTGTTCCGTTGTTGTGCCATTTCAGCGTGGTGGCGTTACCGGGAGCTGCATTCCATGGATCGGTTCTCAGTGCATGTGCACCACCGGCATGATTGGGGCTTTCGGCAGGGAATGGAATAACCCTGTAAGTTGCACCGTTTACAATGGCCGGGCTACCCGCTGCAGTGGATGTAGTTAATTTCAAAGGCGACTCAGCCACCAGGTTTTTAGCTGCTGCAGCCGTTTGCTGATGGTTTTTATTCTGATCATGCTGGCAATTTCCTTTTGAATGATCATCCCAGTTGCAATAAACTGTAAGGTTAGATACACCCACAATTGCCTGGTTGAGGGCACTCACCCTTACCAGCCAGTAATCAGAAGTAGTATTCGGAATAATATATACCTGCCAGGCAAGTTCTATTGATTTGCCATCTTCCAGCGGCACCCACATTAATTCCGCAGTGATGTTCTCCCTGGAAATGCCCATATTGTCGAAAGTGATGAAATGACCGTTCTTTTCACTCGAAAGAACAGCCGGCATCCTTGGCGCAACCAGTTTCCTGTCGGCCATTGCTGATTTTACCGCAGTCTCAGCATTGATCATTGGTATGCCATTGTTATTGCCTGTTTTCTTTTCAATGCCTTTAATACGGCCACCTGATTTTGAAACAAGCTGCCCGTTTTTAAAAGCCAGCACATGAAGCTGGTTGTAAACAGGAATACCTTTGTAAGATTGCTGAAGATAAACCAGCTGGGTACCCGAAGTCTGGTTGAAATAGGAATTACTTACGATAACATTGTTGAGATCTTCATCAGATAAGCCGATTGCAGCTTGCTGTTTTTTTACCAGTTGCATGGCAAGGCTGTTGTCATCTGTTTGTGCATTGGCAATAAATGCACATAACAATGCAATCATTAGAAGCAGGTTCTTCTTCATAAAAAATGTGTAGAGTTTTACAATAATTGTTGTTTTATTATTCTTTAGTGCATTGCGGTCATGCACAAAAGCGTTACTTATCCAATTGGTTTAAAAAAATCGTTGATTTATTGGGCGGGGTAAATTACAGCTTTTTTGCAAGAAAGTATGCCTATGTTGAATATTTCGACTGAAACGTATCAATGGTTTCCTCAGGTGACAATTTTGTGAAGGATATTTCCGTACTCATCCACAAAACCGGGCCGATAACGGGATAAAAAAGGGTAATTTTTTTTAATAAGGGCTTTCTTTTTTTTTGCCATTCCGGCATTCAACCCCTACCTTTGCACCCGATTTAAAACGGGCCGTTAAAATCAGGCAATTTCTGGTTTTTCAACCCTTTAAACATCAATTTTTCAACTTACAAGCTATGGTAGAAATAAAACCAGATGAAATTTCGGCGATCCTTCGCCAGCAGTTAAGCAACTTCAACGCAGGTGCCAGTTTGGAAGAAGTGGGAACCGTATTGCAGGTGGGTGATGGTATTGCCCGTGTTTACGGCTTAAACAATGTTCGCTCAGGTGAACTGGTTGAGTTTGACAATGGTGTTAGAGCCATTGCGCTGAACCTCGAGGAAGACAATGTGGGTGTGGTTTTGATGGGCGACAGCAGCGAAATCAAAGAAGGAGATAAAGTAAAACGTACTTCTCAGATCGCTTCTATTAAAGTAGGAGATGGTATGAGTGGTCGTGTAATTAATACCCTGGGTGAGCCGATCGATGGTAAAGGACCCATTAAAGGTGAATTGTATGAAATGCCACTGGAACGCAAAGCACCAGGGGTAATCTTCAGGGAGCCGGTAAAAGAACCACTTCAAACCGGTATCAAAGCGATTGATGCGATGATTCCTATCGGTCGTGGTCAGCGTGAGTTGATCATCGGCGACCGTCAGACGGGTAAAACTGCCATTGCAGTAGATACCATCATCAACCAGAAAGAATTCTTACGAAGCTGGTAAACCAGTATATTGTATATATGTAGCGATTGGCCAGAAAGCTTCTACCATTGCAGGGATCATGAAAACCCTGGAAGAATACGGAGCAATGGCTTATACTACTATTGTAGCTGCCTCTGCTTCAGATCCGGCTCCGCTTCAGTTCTATGCCCCGTTTGCCGGTGCTGCTATCGGGGAGTTTTTCCGTGATACCGGAAGGCCAGCCCTGATCATCTATGATGATCTGTCTAAACAAGCGGTAGCTTACAGGGAAGTATCTCTGCTGCTGCGTCGTCCGCCAGGCCGTGAGGCTTATCCAGGTGACGTATTCTATCTCCATAGCCGTTTGCTCGAAAGGGCCGCGAAAGTGGTATCAAAAGATGAAATCGCCCGCCAGATGAACGATTTGCCCGATTCTATCAGGCACCTCGTAAAAGGTGGAGGTTCTTTAACCGCTCTTCCGATCATTGAAACACAGGCAGGTGACGTTTCGGCATATATTCCTACCAACGTAATTTCTATCACCGACGGTCAGATCTTCCTGGAAGGTAACCTCTTCAACGCAGGTATCCGTCCGGCGATCAACGTAGGTATCTCGGTAAGCCGTGTGGGTGGTAATGCACAGATCAAATCCATGAAAAAAGTGGCTGGTACACTGAAACTGGATCAGGCCCTTTACCGTGAGCTGGAAGCCTTCTCTAAATTCGGTGGTGACCTCGATGCTGCTACCAAGAATGTAATTGATAAAGGTGCCCGTAACGTGGAAATTTTGAAACAACCACAGTATACTCCTTTCACAGTAGAAAAACAGGTAGCCATGATCTACCTGGGAACACAGGGTTTGTTGAGGAATGTTGCGGTTAAAAATGTAAAAGCATTTGAAGAACATTTCCTCATGGAAATGGAAAATAAACATCCTGAAATCCTGGCTGACTTTAAAAAAGGAAATCTTCCCTGAAGATGGCCTGAAAAAAATGACAGAACTGGCAGCACATATTTCTGCCCAGTACAAATAAGGTTGTATAATTTATTATTAAAAGGAGCAAAGCAATTTGCTCCTTTTTTATTTTAACCCGGATGACAGTTGTTGCGTAGTCACGCCTTTTATAACAGGCAGCATACTATAAACCATAAAAGGTAATAATGATCAGATAAAAGCAGTAGAATTTTTTAATACATGTTTATATAGATATATTTTCCTGAAGGAACTGTGATAGATCAATATTTTAATTTTAAAATGTAAACCGACTGGTTTAGTTTTAACAAAGCATTGATCCGGTGTTCAATCTGTTTGAATTAGCTTATCAGTTCAAACTTGTTTTGATTGGATTTGTTATTTTGTCAGGAATTTATCCGGGAATGCTTTTTGCATCACTATTAAAAATTTTTTACAATGACAATAGGAATTTTAGCCATCTCCGTAATCTTCATGGTGCTGGGGATGATTGTTCAGTACAGGTTAAAAAGTAAGTTTACTGAATACAGCAAACTGGGTACCAGCAGCCAGATGAGCGGTCAGGAAATTGCTCAGAAAATGCTGCGGGATAATGGTATCTACGATGTTCAGGTTACTTCCGTTGAAGGTACCTTAACCGATCATTATAACCCTTTGAATAAAACCGTAAACCTGAGCAGGGATGTATTTGAAGGCAGAAGCATTGCAGCTGCAGCCGTTGCCGCACACGAATGTGGCCACGCAGTTCAGCATGCTACAGCCTATTCAATGCTGATGCTCAGAAGTAAAATTGTACCTGCTGTACAGATCAGCAGTAACCTCTCTCAATGGGTGATCATTGCGGGCCTTGGTTTCATGGGCTTTGGTGGAGGTAATCCAACGATTTTATTAATCGGCATCATCCTTTTTGCAGTAACCACTTTGTTTTCTGTAATTACTTTGCCGGTAGAATTCGATGCATCGGCCCGTGCTTTGAAATGGCTTGGTAACTGCCAATATTACAACTGCACCTGAAAAAGAAAAAGCAAAAGATGCACTTAAGTGGGCTGCTCTTACTTACGTAGTTGCTGCACTGGCTTCTGTTGCCATGCTTGTACAATACATATTGATTTACCAGAGCAGGTCAAGAGATTAATGAATAATCATCTGCGGATATTTTGATCAGAAAAATTCACTTCGAATTACAATTCTTCAATATCCCGTATCTTGTAGCTGCGTACAATCAATGATCTACTAACATTAAACCATACCAGTAAAAATGAATTTTGGAAAAGAGTTTGAAAAATATGCTGTAAAGCACAAAGGTATCAGCAGCAACACACTGCACGGATACATTAACCACAATGTAACCAACCTTACTCCGAATATTATTGAAGAAAGGCCGATGAATATTGCTGTGATGGATGTATACAGCCGATTGATGATGGACAGGATTATTTTTCTCGGTTATCCCATCAATGATGAAGTAGCAAATATTGTAACGGCGCAATTACTGTTTCTTGAAAGTACCGATCGCACCAGGGATATCCAGATGTATATCAACAGCCCCGGAGGTAGCGTGTATGCCGGATTAGGCATGTACGATACCATGCAGTTCATTACACCCGATATTGCAACCATCTGTACCGGTATGGCCGCCAGTATGGGAGCTGTACTGATGTGTGCAGGTGCCAAAGGAAAAAGAACTGCGCTTAAGCATAGCCGTGTGATGATGCACCAGCCGAGTGCTGGTGCCGGTGGTCAGGCAACGGATATTGAAATCACAGTAAATGAAATCCGTAAAATCAAACGTGAGTTGTATGAAATCATCGCTCATCATACCAATCAGACGATCGAAAAAGTAGCCGATCGATTGCGACAGGGATTACTGGATGACTTCTACCGAAGCCAAAGAATACGGACTGGTAGATGAAGTACTGCTGATGAATCCACGCAAAAACAAAAAAGACTGATTGGTTACCGGTACAACATTTCAACTAATTTTTAATAACAGCACAGCATGAATATATACGCCAAGAACATTCGAATGGATGATGAAGAAACAACACCGCTTAACCCGGAAAATCCGATGGAAAAAATGATGAGCGGATGGATGTTCGACAAAAAATTTATTGAACAACGCAAAGTATTTCTCTGGGGTCCGGTAGATGATAAATCGGCCAAAGATATTACCGACAGATTGTTGTACCTGGAAGCCCTGGATCCGGGAAAAGAAATTGTATTTTATATCAATAGTCCGGGCGGAATGGTAACCAGCGGTATGGTGATCTATGATACCATGCAGATGATTTCCTCACCCGTTAGTACCGTTTGTATGGGTATGGCCGCCAGTATGGGCAGCATTTTACTCAGCGGCGGAACCAAGGGCAGAAGATTTATTTTTCCGCATGGAGAAGTAATGATCCACCAGCCAAGTGGTGGTGGCAGAGGAACCAGTGCCGACCTCGAAATTATGGCGGTTCAGATGCAGAAAACCAAGGAAATGGGCGCCAGGATCCTGGCAGAAAACTGCGGACAAACCTTCGAAAAAGTGATGAAAGACTTCGATCGCGATTACTGGATGGATGCCAAAGAGTCAATTGCCTACGGAATTGTAGACGGAACGCTCGAAAAATTATAATTTATTCAAGTTTTAACAACAAAGACCTGCTTTTGCGGGTCTTTTGTTTTTAAATGGGCTGTTTGATTGAATTAGCTTTAAACCGGGTTTATCAAACAGTTTATTATCTTTGTATGCCCAAAGGTTTTCCCGAGTCGGATTAAAAAAACGCATTATGGCCAAACAGCAGATTTTACATTGTTCATTTTGTGGCAGGAGCCGCGATGAGGTTAAAATTCTCATTGCCGGGCAAGATGGCCATATCTGCGAAAACTGTGTTGAACATGCACAGGAAATTATTTCACAGGAATTATCAGCAAGCACCGATACTAAAAACACAGGAACATCTTCTTACAAACTCACCGTTAAGAAACCGGTAGAAATCAAAAAATTCCTTGATGAATATGTCATTGGTCAGGATGATGCCAAAAAGATTCTCGCTGTAGCTGTTTACAATCATTACAAAAGGCTTAACCAGAAAGTTGAGAATGATGTAGAAATTGAAAAGAGCAATATCATCATGGTGGGTGAAACCGGAACCGGAAAAACATTGCTGGCAAAATCAATTGCCCGCATGCTGAACGTTCCTTTTGCTATTGTTGATGCTACAGTGTTTACAGAAGCGGGTTATGTTGGCGAAGATGTGGAAAGCATGCTCACCCGTTTGTTGCAATCCTGCAATTATGATGTTGCGGCAGCAGAAAGAGGTATTGTTTATATTGATGAAATAGATAAGATTGCCCGTAAAAGCGACAACCCATCCATCACCCGTGATGTAAGTGGCGAAGGTGTTCAACAAGGCCTTTTGAAATTACTGGAAGGAAGTGAAGTGCTTGTTCCACCTCAGGGCGGAAGAAAACATCCCGAACAAAAACTGATTAAAGTAAATACGCAGAATATCCTCTTCATCTGTGGTGGTGCATTCGATGGTATCGACCGCATCATTGCCAGAAGGGTCAATACCAATGCCATTGGTTTCAATGTAAACAAAGAACTACAGGAATACCAGCACAACCATTTGCTGCAGTTTGTGAATTCCGTGGATCTGAAGCATTTTGGATTGATACCGGAATTACTTGGTCGTTTACCGGTAGTAACTTACCTCAATCCGCTGGATGCAGACACCTTGAGGAATATCCTCACCGAACCGAAGAATTCACTGATCAAACAATTCACCCGTTTGTTTGAGCTGGAAGGCATTGCGCTCAAATTTGAACCGGCAGTATTCGACTTTATGGTAGAGAAAGCCCTGGAGTATAAACTCGGCGCCCGTGGCCTGAGAAGCATCTGCGAAGGGATCCTTACCGATGCCATGTATGAACTGCCTTCTCAGAAAGTAAAAAACTTCGATGTAACACTTGAATATGCAAACCGTAAGTTCAACACCACCAAGTTGAGTTTGCTTAAAGTAGCATAAAAGGTATCAACATAATTCAACAAAGCCGGTATTTAGTACCGGCTTTTTTTGTGCTGTTCATATTCATTTTAGGAGGTTGTTTTTTTTCAATTTATTTTCGCCATGATTTGAATAATGAATCAATATTTTCGCATCAGTTTTCATACTGAGCATTCTATAAAATTATAACAATGGTAGATGTAATTCTGGGCCTTCAGTGGGGCGACGAAGGAAAAGGTAAAATCGTAGATTTCTTTGCAAAAAATTATGATGTGATCGCCCGTTTCCAGGGTGGACCGAATGCTGGACATACATTGTATGTGAATGATAAGAAAGTGGTACTGCACCAGATACCGAGCGGTATTTTTCATGAAAATAAAGTGAACCTGATCGGCAATGGAGTTGTACTGGATCCGATTACATTGAAAAAAGAATGTGAAGCAGTGGCAGCACTCGGCGGCGATTACAAAACCAATTTGTATATCAGCGAACGTACACACCTGATCCTTACCTACACACCGTGCGCTTGATAAAGCCAGTGAAATGTCGAAGGGCAATGAAAAAATCGGCAGCACCCTCAAGGGTATTGGTCCGGCTTACATGGATAAAACCGGTCGCAATGGTTTGCGTGTTGGCGATCTGCTCGATAAAAATTTCACAACGCAATACATCAAACTGCGCATGAAACACCAGCGCCTGCTCGATAATTTTAATTTCCAGGAAGACATCAGCAACTGGGAAGAAGAATTTTTTGATGCACTTGAATTCCTGCGTGGATTTAAAATCGTGAACGGTGAATATTTCATCAATGAAAAAATTGCGAAAGGAAACAAAGTGCTGGCAGAAGGTGCACAGGGAAGTATGCTGGATGTTGATTTCGGAACTTTCCCTTATGTAACAAGCAGCAGTACCATATCTGCAGGTGTCTGTTCTGGTTTAGGCATTGCACCGCAAAAAATCAGGGATGTGATCGGCATAACGAAAGCTTATTGTACAAGAGTGGGTAGCGGTCCTTTCCCTTCTGAACTGACCGATGCAACAGGTGATTTCCTTCGTAATGCCGGTAATGAGTTTGGCAGTACTACCGGAAGGCCCCGCCGTTGTGGCTGGATCGATCTGGTAGCTTTGAAATTTGCCTGTATGATCAATGGGGTTACCCAGATTGTGATGACAAAGGCGGATATTCTCGATGCACTGGAAGAACTGAAAGTTTGCAGCAGTTACCAGATCAACGGAGAAGAAAAATCATATGTACCTTTCCAGATGCACCGCATGAACATAGAACCAGTATATAAAAGTTTCCAGGGATGGAATTCTGATATATCAGCAGTGTCAGACTATAACAGCATGCCGGGAAAAATGAAATCATATATTGATTTTATCAATTCTTTCCTGGATGTTCCGGTAAAGTACATCAGTAATGGCCCGGGCAGGGATCAGATTGTATCAGTATCCTGATAAATATGAAAAAAAGTAGAAAAAATATTTGGCTAATTGAAAAACCCGTTGAAATTTTACAACACTAATCCCCTTTAGTTATGGTATCAAAATCAGAGAACGAAAAAAAGAGTACTACCAAGAAATCCGCACCTAAAAAAGTTGCAGCAAAAAAAGCGTCACCTAAAGCGAAAGCTGAAGAGGATGACGATGATGATGATATGGATGATATAGATGATGAGCCAAAAAAACCAGCAAAAGGAAAAGCGGGTTCTAAAAAATCAGATGATGATGAGGAAGATGATGATGTGGAAATAGAAGATGATTGGAACAAACCTGAAGAAGACGACGACTGGGATCCTGATTTTGATGAATTTGATATTCCGAAATCAAAAGGAAAAAAAGCAGGCGTTGCCAAAAAGCCTTCCAAAGCTGATGATGATTTTGGTGTTGATGATGATTTCAAAGACCTCGGTCTGTTCGACGATATGAATGATGGTGGTGGTTTTGATGACGATGATTTTTAACCTGATAAGTGAAAAAAGAATCTGCACATTTCCACATCAGCGATCCAAAAGAATTTACCATTAAAATGTTGAATTGGGTTAACCGGTTCAACATTTTTTGTTTTTTAGATAACAACGGATACAGTTTTGAAAAGCCTTCCTTCGATTGCAAACTGGCAGCCGGTGCAAGAGATTCGGTCATACTTCACAAGGAAGATTTATTCCGCCAGCTGCATAAGTTTCAATCGACCAGTAAAGACTGGATATTCGGCCATATCAATTATCCGTCCTCCGACTAAAGATGAAACAGGCTTTCCCGATGGGTTCTTTTTTCTTCCGGAAATCATTGTAACCATCCATGGCAATGATGTTTGTATCGAAAGTCATACAGTTCCGGCAGTAAGTATCTATCAATGCCATCCTTGAATCCGATTCGTTTATTCATAAGAAGGTTTCATCTCCCATTCATATTCAAAGCAGGTTCAGCAGAGAAGCCTATATCGGCATTATACAATCATTGCGACAGCATATCCAACGGGGCGATTGTTATGAAATTAATTTCTGCCAGGATTTTTTTGCCCACAATGCCGAAATAGATCCTTTATACCTGTTTATTCAACTAAATAAAATTTCACCCAATCCATTTGCTGCATTTTACCGCATAGATGATAAATACTGCCTTTGTGCCAGTCCGGAAAGATTTATTAAAAAGTCCGGACAAGCCATCATCTCCCAACCCATAAAGGGAACGAGTAAACGCCATTTGCAGCATGCAGAAGCAGATGAGGCAGCCCGTTCTTACCTGCTGAACAGCAGCAAAGAAAAAAGTGAGAATGTGATGGTGGTCGATCTCGTGCGAAATGACATGAGCCGCATCTGTACCGAAGGTTCTGTTACAGTGAAAGAATTGTTTGGTATCTATAGTTTCCCCCAGGTTCACCAGATGATCAGCACCATACAGGGACGGGTAGACGAAAGATACAGCTCCTGCATCCATCATTGAAGCCTGCTTCCCGATGGGGTCTATGACCGGTGCACCAAAAGTTCGGGTGATGCAGCTGATAGAACAATATGAACAATTTCCCCGTGGCCTGTTTTCGGGAACAATCGGCTATTTCAGTCCTGCAGGTGATTTTGATTTCAATGTGGTGATCAGGAGCCTGTTTTACAATGCAGGCACAAAATATTTATCCTTTAAAGCGGGTGGTGGAATAACCTTCTACAGCGATCCGGAGCAGGAGTATGAAGAATGCATGACCAAGGCATCGGCCATTCAATCAATTCTGAAAGCTGATTAGTTCCTTTTTTTCTTTTTGCTGCCTGTTGCGCCGGGTGTATAACTGCTACGGGTACTCGCAGGTGGCGGATTGTCTGCGAGCAGCAATCTGCACACATTCATTCAGTATCTGGTATTTATTGGCAAGGAAAAGCTGCATTTTATCAGCAGGCAATACCAGGTCGAACTGTCCATTGCGTATGAGCCTGTTGTCAAAGTCGGGATTAAAGCGATTGAACTGAGAAATTTCCATCGACAGGTTCTTGGCAATCACTACCGAATTGTATTTTCCCGAAATCGTTTGAGTGGCAGCATTCTCCTGTTCTTCAGTACTTAACTTCGGTTTGTTATCGTAAGGATTTACAGGGTCCTGTGAACCGGCAGCAAAGCCTTTCCCTCCGGTAAATAATCCACTGCTGTTGGTTTCCATGATATAATGGGTGGCAATGAATTTCTTTACATGATTGCGGCTTTCCTGTGGCAGGTAATATTGCAGCGACCAGAAATCCCGGCTGCCACTTTTTTTGATGGCATCATATACCCGACCAGGACCACCGTTATAAGCTGCAATTACCAGGAGCCAGTCATGTAACTGCCTGTATAGTTGCAATAAGTATCGGGCAGCAGCATGGGTGCTTTTAAAATAATCGCGGCGTTCATCATAGTTGCCATTCACAACCAAACCATAATCCCGGGCTGTATACGGCATAAATTGCCAGGGACCACCGGCACCGACCCAACTCGTGGCACTGGTACTTAAATTACTTTCTATTACCGCCAGGTATTTCAGTTCACGGGGTAAACCATATTGCGCAAAAATATTATCGATCAGGTTGAAATAAGGCATACCCCAGGTTTTCATCTTAACCAGGTGATTGCTGTGTTGCCTCAGGTAATCCTGCATATAAAGTTCTGCATGCGGATTTACCTGGGTTGAATAGGGAAGAGCAGGATTGTAATTAAACTGCGTAAACAGGTTTTTAAATCCATAACGGGTAAGCTGACTGAGGTATTAAACCTTTTCTTTCTGAGGAGTGGTTTTGGTTACGATTACTTCCTCTATCAGTTCATCCTGTGCAACGGTGTCCTCTATCAATCCTTTATCAATGATTGCCGTGTCCTGAAGAAAATGCACTGCCATTGCCGCCAATGCCGGTAAAAACACAGCAGCAGCTAATCAATATGGCAATTAATCTTTTCATGTTTATGATATAGACGCTTTCATGCTGTCTTTCTGTTGCATCATCAGGTTTGAAAGCTGCAGCAAAGTTAGTTCATCCTGTTTATTGGTCATAATCTGCAAACCGAATGGCATACCATTGCTATGCTTAAACAAAGGGATAGAAATGGCTGGCAAGCCGGTTAGATTGGCAAATACTGTAAAGATATCAGCCAGGTAAACTGCGATGGGGTCTTTGTCTTTTTCTCCCAGTTTATAGGCTGTAGTTGGGCTTGTAGGTAGTATAATTGCGTCGTATTCTTTGAAAATCAGGTTGATATGATCGATGAGCATTCGGCGAACCTGTTGTGCTTTATTGTAATAAGCGTCGTAATATCCGGTGCTTAAAACAAAAGTGCCCAGCATGATCCTGCGTTTCACTTCCTTTCCAAAACCCTCACTCCTGTTGCGTTGGTAAAAATTGGTTAAATCTTTGGTTGGCACGTTAGACTGGTGACCAAAACGGATCCCATCATACCTCGATAAATTACTGCTGGCTTCCGCAGTGGTAAGTACATAGTATGCAGGTACAATATAAGTCGAGAAGGTTGAAAGAGATGGCTTCAACAGTATGACCTGTTTCTTTGCACTGATCTAATTGCTTTTTGATGGCACCGGCAATCTCTTTATCGAGTGATGGGTGTTCCAGGGCTTCGGTGAAATAAGCGATCCTGAATTTTTTTTCTTTGTAATCCAGCTTATCAACAATGTTATTCAGCACGGATGAGGTATTCATGGTGCTGTCTCTCAGATCGGGTTGACTGAGAATGCCGAGCATCAATGCAGCATCTTTGAGTGTATGTGCAAAAATGCCAATCTGGTCGAACGAAGAAGCATAAGCGATTAGCCCATACCGTGAGATACTGCCATAACCGGGCTTTAAACCGATGATGCCACAAAAGTCTGCCGGTTGTCGAACAGATCCGCCGGTATCCGTACCCAGGCTCAGCATACACATTCCGGCCTGCACCGCAACGGCACTGCCACCCGAAGACCCACCAGGCACCCTTTCAGGGTCGAGTGCATTGCGCACCGGGCCATATACAGAATTTTCATTGCTGCTGCCCATGGCAAATTCATCACAATTACAGGTGCCGATGATGATGGCTTCTTCATCGATCAGGTATTGAACAGCAGTTGCTGAATACAGAGAATTGAAATTGTTGAGGATTGCAGAGGCCGCAGAAACCTTGTGGTCTTTGTAACAGATTACATCTTTCAATGCAATCACGACTCCATGCAATTTACCGGGTGTTGCACCCTTTTTTCTTTTTTCATCCAGGGCGATGGCTGTTTGCCTGGCTTCATCGGCATATACCTCAACAAATGCATTCAGGTTCTGCTGTTTTTCAATGCTGAGTAGATAATGCTCCACTGCCGACAGGCAATCGGTTCGTCCTGCCAACAGATCACTGTGGTATTGCCCGATGGTATTAAAAACAAACATGGGTTGCCATTTTTATATGCAATCAGCCGAAGAATGCTGCCTCTCTGAAAAATGGAAAGGGTGCAATCTTCGGCTGAAAAGTTATGATGTATGCGCTTATTGAGTAACTTCTTTTTTGGTATCTTTTTCTTTCATTCCTTCTTCAATCTCATTCTTCACATTGCTTTTAGCGTCGTTGAATTCGCGGATACCACGGCCAATGCCTCTCATCAGGTCAGGAATTTTCTTACCACCAAAAAATAGCAGTACTACCAGTACAATTAAAATCCACTCACTGCCGCCGGGCATAGACAGCAGTAATACAGAGGTCAGGTTAGTTAATAACATAGCTTAAAATTGAGTTACAAAGATAGGCGAAAATTCGGGCATGCGCCTATAATAGCCATTAAGTTCTGAAAGTTTAACAGCATTCAGTAACCATGAACTTAAGCAATGAAATCTTCCTGGTGATCAGCGCAGGTATTTACCGCACCTGGCTTTACCATTGGCGGCTTCATAGGTGCTGATGCCTCTTGCACAGGAAATACAATAAAATACAGCGGAAACGAGTAGTAAAACAAATACAGTCCTTCTCATGGTAATTACGATTACATGGTTAAATAATTGGTAAGCAGTAATACTGAGGGGGTGTAAAGATTTTACAGAGGAGAGTGGTTAGCGAATACTAAAATAGCTTTCTGATCTGGCTTTTGCAAGCTTCCGGGCATAAAAAAAGCGAAAATTTTCATTTCCGCTCTTTATCAATAAATTATATAATTGATTAAATCTTATCTTTTTTGGTTTTGGTACCCACTGCCATTCTTTTTTCCTTGATACGGGCACTTTTACCGCTTCTTTCACGGAGGAAGAACAGTTTAGCACGCCTAACACGGCCTACTTTGTTCACTACAATGCTTTCGATGTTTGGTGAGAAAACCGGGAAAAGACGTTCAACACCTACACCATCACTGATCTTACGAACAGTAAAAGTAGCAGTAAAACCAGTTCCCTGACGTTTGATCACATCGCCTTTAAAGCTCTGGATACGCTCTTTGTTTCCTTCAACGATTTTATAGTTCACAGTTACGTTATCACCTGCTTTGAAAGATGGGTGACTAACTGTTTTGGTCAATTGTTCGTGTACAAATGCAATGGCACTCATGGTCTTTATTTTTAACGGACGGCAAAGGTAGGGAGAAAAGTTTAAAGTGTAAAGTTTCTGAAAGAAAACTTTAGAAACTTTTGCAAGGGTTGGAAATACTGTTAGCCAGTACATTCATTTCCAATAAAAAACCCCGTTTTACAGGGATTGTAAAACGGGGAAAGTAGTTTTTATCCGTGTTTAACGGGCAATATTGACTGCTCTTTTTTCCCTGATTACCGTCACTTTAATCTGGCCCGGGAAAGTCATTTCTTCCTGTATTTTCTGTGCAATTTCGAAACTCAGTTTATCGCTGTCGCTATCGGTCACTTTATCGGCTTCCACAATCACCCTCAATTCACGACCCGCCTGAATCGCATAGGCTTTTTCTACGCCCTGGTAAGCCATGGCAAGGTTTTCCAGGTCTTTGATACGCTGGATGTATTGTTGCATGATTTCCCTGCGAGCACCCGGCCTTGCGCCACTGATGGCATCACAAGCCTGGATGATCGGCGAAATCACGTATTTCATTTCCATTTCATCGTGGTGAGCGCCGATGGCGTTTACCACAGCCGGGTTTTCACCATATTTTTCAGCGAGTTTGGCACCGAGTAAAGCATGGCTCAATTCCGTTTCTTCATCGGGTACTTTACCAATATCGTGTAACAAACCGGCACGTTTGGCCAGTTTAGGATTGAGACCCAGTTCAGATGCCATGATAGCACAGAGATTGGCTGTTTCACGACTGTGCATGAGGAGGTTTTGTCCGTATGAAGAACGGAAACGCATCCTTCCCACCATCCTGATCAGTTCTTTGTGTAATCCATGGATACCCAGTTCCATCACAGCTCTTTCACCGATTTCCATTACCTGGTCTTCCAATTGCTTTTTGGTTTTTTCCACCACTTCCTCAATACGGGCAGGGTGAATCCTTCCATCAGCAACCAGCCTTTGTAAAGACAAACGGGCAATTTCGCGGCGAAGCGGATCGAATGAAGAAAGTACAATCGCTTCAGGAGTATCATCTACAATCAGGTCAACACCGGTAGCGGCTTCAATCGCCCTGATATTACGGCCTTCACGACCAATGATCGAACCTTTTATTTCATCGCTTTCAAGGTTGAAAACGGTAATGGAATTCTCAATAGCTTGTTCTGCTGCCGTACGCTGAATGGTTTGAATAACAATTTTGCGGGCCTCTTTATTGGCCTTTTGTTTGGCATCTTCAATGATTTCCTGCTGGATAGCCAGGGCCTTGGTATGGGCTTCCTGGGTGAGGCTTTCGATGAGTTGTTTTTTGGCTTCTTCGGCCGATAATCCTGCTACTTTTTCCAGCCTGCGGATATGTTCTTCCTGGTGTTTTTCCAGTTCAGTTCTCTTGATATTAACAACTTCTATCTGCCTGTTGAGGTTCTCTTTGATGGTTTCATTTTCCTTGAGCTGTTTCTCCAGATTGGCTTCTTTCTGGTTGATACTCTGCTCTTTCTGCTTAATCCGGTTCTCAGATTCATTGATTTTCTGGGTGCGTTGCAGCACATCACGATCATGTTCCGATTTCAGCTGAACGAATTTCTCCTTGGCTTCGAGGAGTTTTTCTTTTTTAAGGGTTTCGGCTTGTAACTGACCGTCGGCGATTAATTTCTGTGCCTGCGCTTCGGCGTCCTGGATTGTTTTTTGGGTGTTTTTTGCAAAAATAATTTTACCCAGGATGATGCCCACGACCAATGCGGCCACCCCTATGATGATGGAAAGTATATTCGGTTCCATTAAAATTTGTTGTTTTTATCTGATTCACAATATTGTACATGCAATCTGCCTCTGTTGATTGAGAAAGATGTTAGTGGGCGAAGATATGAATTTTGTATTAAGTTTCCGGGGGCCTGCGGGAACTATTTGTTGAAATTCAGGGGATATTAGTGGCGAAGATATGAATTTTGTATTAAGTTTCCGGGGGCCTGCGGGAACTATTTGTTGAAATTCAGGGGATAACTGCAGCCCGATAACAAGCATCACTGGGCGAATTGGCAGGGCAGACAAAAGAAAAAAAGCCCTTTTTAGCCAACACAACACTACCGTTTCGACATTAAAACTTATCTTAACCGACTGAAAAAAGACCATAAACTGTAGATGGAATTAAAAGAATTGAAACCAAGAAAGGCCCTGAACAAGGCTTTTTTAAAAGTAAAACCGAACCGGACAGAAATAGAAGGTTTTAAGACCAACCTCATTACTTTACTCGACAGAACAAACGACACAGAAAGCGAAGAGTTTCATAAAAACCAATTTTGGCTTGCGATGGCTTTGCAAGCTCTTTAATAAAGCTTTTGTTTAAGCGTTGGATTGTGTAGGTTTAACAATACATTTTGGTGCTATATTAAATTTAGTCCTAACTCTTTCAAAAATTCATTGTGCTTATCTGTGTTAGTTTTGATTCTCTTATTTATTGATACCAGTTTCTTGTTTACTTCATTTAAGATAATTTTTGATTCATCTTGCGATGTATTTACATACCGAGAAATATTTAGGTTATAACCATTTTTCTTGATTTCGTCCATTGAGACTTTTCGTGAATATCTCTCAATGTCTCTGCGAAATTTATATGTTTCAACAATTCGGTTGATATGTTTTTCATCCAATTTATTTTGTCGCTTCTCCTTTTCAAAATGTTCGCTTGCGTTAATGAACAATACATCTTCTTTCTTTTTACATTTCTTTAAAACCAAAATACAAACTGGAATACTTGTCGAATAAAAAAGATTAGAAGGTAAACCGATAATGGTATCAATAGAATTTTCGGTTAGCAATTTGGTTCTTATTTTTTCTTCCGCACCGCTACGGAATAAAACTCCGTGTGGTAAAATAATAGCCATAGTGCCATCGTCTGACAAACTATCTGTGCCTAAAAAATGAAATCCATGTAATAAAAAAGCAAAATCTGCTGCCGATTTTGGAGCTAAACCATACCCTTTAAAGCGAAAATCTTCTGCTAGAGTATCATTAGGCTCCCAGCGTAAACTAAATGGGGGATTTGCAACTATAGCATCAAATTTAATTTTTTTACTGGGATTCAACTGATTAAAAATGTTCCATTGGTTAAGTAAAGTATCACCATGAAATATTTCAAACTCGGTGTCCTTCATCCCATGCAGTAGCATATTCATCCGAGCTAAGTTAAATGTGGTAATGTTCTTTTCTTGTCCGTATATTTTCCCAATTGTTCCTTTTCCATTGGTTTCTTTTTTTAGCTGTGTACGAACATTTAGTAGCAAAGAACCTGAACCACACGTAAAGTCCAACACTTTATTCAATTTAGACTTATAGCCTTGTGTTGGGTCGTGGGAGTCTAACAGTACTATTCGGGAAAGAATGGTAGAAATTTATTGAGGTGTATAAAATTCACCTGCTTTTTTACCTGAACCAGCTGCAAACTTCCCAATCAAATATTCGTAGGCATCACCAAGTGTGTCAGATGTCAGTAGAAAAATCTGAAATACCCTCAGCTATCTTTTTGATAATCTTGCAGAGCGTGTCATTCCTTTCTTTTGGAATTTTACCTAACTTCTCTGAATTAAGGTTGATTTCTGAAAACAATCCTTTAAATGTACTTTCGAAAGATTCGTTTTCAATATATCTGAAACCGTTGTCAAGTGTACTAAGAAGCTTGTCACTTTCTGTTCGGGCTAATTCGGTTATATTACTCCATAAATATTTTGGTTCGATAACATAATGCACTTTTCTACGCATTTGCTTTTCAAAATCCACAATATCTTCTATGTTCTTTTTATACCATATTTCCAATGGTGGCGGAACTAAAAAGTCAGTCTTTACTTCTTTAGAAGTACTTTGCGGGTAATCTTTGCCTAATTCCTTTTTGGCAGCTTCCTCGTAATTGTGCGATAGATACCGTAGAAAAAGAAATGAAAGCATATAATCACGGAAATCATCTGCATTCATTGCTCCACGTAAATCATTCGCAATATTCCAAAGTGTATCACCTAATTTTTTATGTTGGTGTTTTTGTGCCATTCTTAATGAGTTATAAAATTGTACTTATCCTGAATTTTAGTAAAAATAACTTCAAGCAATTCAGCATCATTGGGATTTAATTCAGCAGATTGTGGTCTTGCATCTTTATGAGATAAAGCATTAACCTGATTACTCACCATTTCAATATTTTCATCATATCCAATTTCTTCTAATGCTTTTTTAATACCACCTGCCCCTAAAAATGAAGAAATAATTTCAAGCAATTGACGTAACATAACAAAATGATAGCCCATAACATTTTTCTCAGCTATACATTCATTCAAAATTTGCATTATGTATAAATGGTATAGAAATACATCTTTGTCGTGATTCTTTAATTCTAAAACATTGTTATGGATGCCTAAAATATTTCGTTTAGTATTATTTCTATGGATACTATTCATTAACCTGTCAGATAGTATAGAGAATAGGCCAATGTGATGTGTTGTAATAATAATACGCTTTTCTGATTTTGTTGCTATTTTATCATCAATTAATTTAATTACGGAATCAGCAGTGATGAATATATTGTGATCATCCAATACTTGAAACAGGATCATCTATAAAAAAGTGAGCATCTTGTTCTCCTGTCCAAGCATCGGCTTCAAATAAAGCAAGAAAAAAACACCAAATAAAAATTCTTTCTTCTCCTCTAGAGATCTTTATATTATGTACACCATCCCTTGAAAATCGAACAGCATCAATTCCTATTTCGGGATTTGAATTCACTTCAAACTCATAGGAATATTTCGGTAAATAAGGTGCTAATTTTTCTTCAAGTAAATCAGGATTTTCAATAATAGAACTATAATATGGGTTTAGGCTACTTTTTAGTATTTCAAGTCTCATATTTTCATTTCCATTTTCTTCATCATTGTCCCATCTAAATAAATCCTCACTATATGCATTGTAATAAACCCCGGAATGTTTACCGTTTTCTCTTTTAGTTATATTTTTATATTCAACAGAAAGTTTTGTTTTTCCGGTAGAATTAAATGCGTAAATCAACACTATTGGTTGTTTACTTACTTTTATTTGTTCTGCTATTTCAATTATTGTACTCATCTTCTAATCAATCATTTTTGGAAACAAATCCTGAATCAATCCAATTTTATGTTGTTTCAATTGTTCTAATTTCTCAGCTTGGGCCAAGATCAGTTCATCTACTGTTGAAAGACATGAAACGATTTTTTGTTGTTCCTCAGAATTTGGACAAATTATGGGTAAATGGATAAATGCTTTTACTGAAATGTTCATTCTATCGTGTCGTGCACCGCTATTAGAGATACTACGCAAATATGAATGCCAAAGGTTTGTCTTGAAATACTGCTCAAAGAAATCAATATTAACAGAGTTGAATCTAAAAACTGTGTAAAGTGGAGACATTACTCCAATACCAGTTTTATTTACTGAAATTGGTCCAACAGGGGCTGCTGTTGAAACCCTTGGATTATACACGAAATCTCCATTTTCTACAATATAATACCCTTCAAGATTGCTTTCAGTTACGATTTCTCTATCAAAAAAATCACGTTGATCAACTATCCCATTTGCAGCTGAGTTTGTCAATACACGAGTTACTACAGTATCCTTATTTTTTCTAGTTTTCAACCTGGCTATTTCCCCCAACTCCTTTTCAAGCCACTCACCATCATTCTGCAAACTCAGGAAAGCGATTTTTTGGCACTTTTTCGCCTTCTAATGGGAAAAGATTTTGCATTAAGCCCTTTTTATGGTCTTTGAGTCGCTCCAACTTTTGGTTATTTGTTTCTATCACTTTATCTAAGGAAGAAAGGCATGCAGCGATTTTTTGTTGTTCTTCAATTTTCGGTTTAGGAATTAATATCTCAGAAAATTGTTGGTAACTGACCATTTTTCCGTCTCTTATTCCTTCAAGATTTCTATTTAGGTCACGAATAAAAGGTACGGACTTAAAGTAATGACGATAATAATCGTTCTCCAAATCAACTTTCTTCCTCAAAATGATATATGCAGGACTACATAGTCCTTTGAAATTAGAGTATTCAATACCTCCTTGAAATGACCTAAGGCTGATAATAAAATCTCCAATCTCAACAACTTTATAGCTCTCTAGTACTTTTTTCGGAAACAGAAACGTGATAATTTATCATATCTCTTGGGACTGCTCCTTGCTCTTGTGTAATTGCAAGTATGGGCAAATCTGAGTTATGGTCTTTATTTGAAATTGGCTCAAAAAGTTGATCTCCATAAACATACTCCCATTCCCCTTCATTTTTAAATTCAGGAAAACGCAATTCGGGTATTAGTTTATTTTTTTTACTCATACGCTGCTAATCCTGATATTTCACGCCCTTGGGCTAAGTTTTTTTAATTGTGGTACTAAATCTGCCATCAATGCCAGTTCTTTTACTCTGCGTTCTTTCCAACTCAAATCCAAAGGCTCTAAGAGGTCGGTCAATTTTTCTCCGTCAAAAATCATTCGGCTCATTATCATTTCTACAAACGATTTTCAGGTCTGCCGTTTGCAAACCGTGTTTGTGTGCAATAGCTAGCTAATTCTTTATTGTATTTATCATCTTTAAACGTTATCGTATCCTTTGCGAAGCGTATCTACATCTTGTCCGCTGTTCCCAATCCAAACTATTGATGTACTCGGTCAAATCTTCTTCCTCATCCATCAAATTGGCAGTTTGATTTCAGCAAGCTAATTACTTGTGCCTTTGGTCATTTTTTGCTTGGCAGGTTTTTTCTGCGTACTGTCAGCAATCAGATTCATTATGTAGTCATAATCAATTACAGCAGAAGCAAACAATACAAATTCAAAATCCAATTGTTGTATTTCAGGCGGTGCTTGGTCGCCTTCTTTTTGTTGTATTTCTCTTAACTGCTTGGCTGTTTCTATATATGAGCTACGGAACTCTTGCAAGGTTTCTTTAGGTAAAATGGCTTCAATTTTTGCTTTTTGTTCTTCGTCTATATCGGTGTATTGGTCTAATTGGGTTTTAAGTCTTTGAACTTCTTTAAAGTTTTTTACAAAAGTAATTCGTGCTGCATCACCTTTCAGGTTATAAACTTCTTGTGGTTCGTTTACCAAATTATGTTCTTGCATAAATACCCCTAAAGCTTCAACTGCCTTTTTGTATTTGTCAATTACCACAGGAGCAGGGTCAACCAACCAAATTTCTATTGGCTTTGCCTTTATCTTCTCCTGAGAACAAGGCAATTGCTTGGTTTACGGCTTCTTGTTGTGAACGGAAATCTAAAATATTACCGTAAGGTTTGGTGTCGTTTAATACACGGTTGGTTCGTGAAAATGCCTGAATCAATCCGTGGTATTTCAGGTTCTTGTCCACATACAAAGTATTGAGATATTTGCTGTCAAAACCTGTTAGCAACATATCCACTACTATAGTAATATCAATTTTGTTTTTGTGTGAATAATCTTTGTTGCTGTATTTTTGGTCTTTGATTCGTCTTTGTACATCTTGATAGTACAAATCAAATTCATTGATGCTGTGATTAGTTTTAAATTGCTTATTGTAATCAGCAATAATTTCTGTTAATGCTTGCTTTCTTCTCTTCTGGATTTTGTTTGTTGTCCTCTCGTTCATTGTGTTAAATCTTCTTGTAACTGCTTAATATCATCAGCATTCTTTTGGGCTTGTTGGTCGCCATTATTAGAAATAAGTTGTGTTGGTGGTGAAAACACACAAGCAATATTCAGAGGATCATAATTAGGCTTTTCAACTTGCTTCTTTTTTTGAATTTCCTTAAAAAGCTGATAGTATTCAATTGCGTTGTTGATTGAAGCAGTTGCTAAAATCGCATTGAATTTTCTCGAATTAGTTGCGATGTCGTGCTTTTCTAAAATAGCTTCTACAACTGCTTGTTGTGCATTCGCTTCTCCCGGTTTTGGATTTTGATTCCCCTTACCTTTGAAATAGTCAATATGAAACTTTAAAACATTTCTGTCGTCAATGGCGTGTGTAATTGTATAAGCGTGTAACTGCTTTTCAAAAATGTCGCTTGTTGTCCTTGTATGTTGCTTCTTCACCATTCTCTATTCGATATAAGTAGCATTTTCATCTAAAAATTGGTGTGCCTGTAAAACCAAATAATTGAGCATTCGGAAAAAACTCTTTTATGGCTTTATGATTATCACCAAATTGCGAACGATGACATTCGTCAAAAATGAAAACAATACGTTTGTTTTTTAATGGCTCGAGGCGATCCTTGTAGTTTTTTTTATTTG
Organism: Ferruginibacter sp.; assembly: GCA_037045295.1. Classification (GTDB taxonomy): domain Bacteria; phylum Bacteroidota; class Bacteroidia; order Chitinophagales; family Chitinophagaceae; genus Ferruginibacter. Next base: position 730,273 of record JBAOHS010000005.1, on the reverse strand, counting down.
TTCCGTCCAATGCTAATCCTAATTTTTGAATGGTACAAACAATTACTTTATCGGCATAGTCAGTGGATAACAAACGCCTTACCAATGTTTCTGTATTGGTATTTTCTTCAACACTGCCTTCTTGAAATTTATTGAACTCTTCACGGGTTTGCCTGTCAAGGTCTTTGCGGTCAACTACAAACAGACATTTTTCAATATCAGGATTGTTTTTCAGCAGCGTAGAGGCTTTGAAAGAGGTCAAGGTTTTACCGCTACCTGTGGTATGCCATATATAACCATTGCCTCTGTTTTGCTGAATGCAATTTACGATTGCTTTAACTGCATAAATCTGATATGGTCGCATTACGAGTAACTTCTGTTCACTTTCAACCAGAACCATATATTTACTTATCAGCTCTCCGAGTGTACACTTGGTTAGGAACTTTTCAGTAAACAAATCAAGGTGAGTGATTTTCTTGTTGTTTTCGTCTGCTAATTGGTATATAGGTAAAAACTGTTCTTCTGCATTGAATGCAAAATGCTGAATCTTGTTGTTTGCAAAATAGTACGTGTTAGTTCGATTGCTCACAATAAAAAACTGCATAAAGCAAAGCAGCGAATTTCCATAACCATTGCCAGGCTCGTTTTTGTATTCTACAATTTGCTGCATTGCTTTTCTTGGAGAAATATCCAGTTTCTTCAACTCAATTTGAACAACTGGTAATCCATTAATTAGCAAAATAATGTCGTAACGCTGATGGCTATTTTCTGTATTAATGCGTAACTGACTGATAACCTCAAAGTCATTTTTGCACCAATCTTTGATGTTTACCAAAGTATAATGTAATGGTGTTCCGTCTTCACGTTGAAAATATTGTCTTTCACGCAAGAATTTAGATGCAACGAATAAATCAGAGTTGATAATTTCTTCTCTAAGTCTTAAAAACTCATTATCTGTCAAGTGAACACGGTTGAGTTCTTCAAATTTAGCTTTGAAGTTTAGCTCAAGCGTTTTCCTGTCAACTATGTCGGGGCGATGAATATATTTAAGCCCTTTTAGTTGCTCTATAAGATTTAGTTCTATTTGATTTTCTTTGCTCATTCCTGTCAAAATGGTTTACTTTTTATAGTTTCAATCCGTCAACCAACCATTGTAAAAAAGAGAAATTTGTTAGAAGAAACTACAAAGCATTGTCGATAATCAACCTTTAAAGGTTAAAACGGGAGCATTTTCAGTCCTGCAAAAGCCGGGGAGAACTACAGGGCATTGTCGAGCAGCCCTTCCATTTTCTGAAGTTGTTGGGTGAGTTGGCCAATTGTTTCCTCGGAAGCACCATTACCTGCAGCCTGGGTAGCATACCAGATGATGACCATGGCAATATAATCCTGCATGTCTTTGCCCGAAAACTGTGTTTTGAATTCGATGATTTTGTCGTTGATCAGTTTTACGGTTTTGCGAACGACTTCTTCGTCGGCCGGACTGGTACGGATGCGGTACGTACGGTCGGCTATTAATATGTTAATCGGAATCAGTTCTTCTGCCATGATTGGTGTTTTATTCGCTCAGCAGGGCGATGCATTTATCAATCTCCCGGATATAACGGTTGATGCTTTGTTCAAATGCCTTTTTATCGGCTTCGTTCAGGGAAGCGGCGGCAGATTTCAGGAATTGCTGCTGTTCACCCAACACTTTGATTTTTTTCTCATTCAGTTCCTGTTGCTCTTTCAGGGCTGTAATGGTTTTTTTCTGTTGTTCATTTTCACGCAAAAGAGCAGTATGCTTTTTAAGCAAATCCTGCAGTTTTGCCTGAACCCGGCTGATATGTTCCTGAACCTGTTGCAATCGTTGTTTATTTTCTGATCTCAGCCTGCAGCGATTTTTCGTAACCCGAAATGATCTTCTGCATGAATGAGTCTATTTCTACATCGGTTAATGTTTTGTTTTCATCCAGGAAAGTAAAGCTTACAGCCATGGATTTTTTTCCTGCACCCAGCTTTTCACTTTCAAATACATCGAACAACTGAACAGATTTCAACTGATCAATTTTACTCGATAAAGCTATCTGCTCTACCTGGTTATAAGAAACATTTTTATCCACCACCACGGCAAGATCCCTGTTTACAACCGGGAATTTTGAAATTTCCCTGTACTGCAGTGGTTTCGGTTTAAGTTCGAGTACCAGGCTCCAGTTGATGTCGGCAAAGAAAACCGGTGCTTTGATATCGAATTGTTTGAGCAGTTTGCCCGATACTTCGCCCAACTGACCGATGATCTGGTTGCCGGCTTTTATAGATGCGGATACTGCGAAACTGTCATCCTGCAAAGGTTCAAACTGAATATTTTTTACAGCGGCCAGTTGCAAAACGTTTTCGATTATGCCTTTAAGGTAATAAAAATCGGCTTTAGCAGGTTTTATTTTCCAGCTGGGATCTTCAAAGCTGCCACTCACATATAAAGTCAGGTGATTGGTTTCATTGAATTTTCCTTCAGCTTCCACCGAATAGGTTTTTCCGAATTCAAATAAACGGAGCTGGTGATTCTTACGGTTGAGGTTATGCGCAATTACCTGTAAGCCACTCTGGATCATTTTGGGGCGCAGCATATCGAGATCGGCACTCAGGCTGTTGATCATTTTTACCGCCTGTTTCATTTCGGCTTCGTTGTAAAAAGCGCTGTTGCTGATGCTGTTGGTGAAAATCTCATTGAACCCTGCACCGGTAAGCTGCCCGGAAATTTTTTCCCGGAGGATGTATTTCCTTTTGTCTGTTTCAATGGAAGGAGCGATGGTGATGGTAGACGGGATTTCAATATTGTCTAATCCATCAATGCGCATGATTTCTTCAACGATATCGGCCGGTATGCTGATATCTGTTTTATGATAAGGAACAGACACGGTTGTAGCATCTGCTTCTGCGGAGAGGATTTCAAAACCCAGGCTCACCAGGATATTCCTGAAAGCATCCACAGCATATTCTTTACCGCTTAGTTTTTTGAGGTATGCATGCGGAAGGGTCACCTGCATTTTTTGTGGCGGATTTGGAAAAACATCGATGGGTTCTCCTGCAATTGTTCCACCTGCAATTTCTTTCATCATCGTTGCAGCCCTGATGAGTACCGGAATGGTATTGCTGATATCGGCGCCTTTTTCGAAACGGGTAGCAGCATCGGTTCTCAGTTCATGATGAAGCGATGTTTTGCGGATGTATCCTGCATCAAAACAGGCACTTTCAAGGAAAATATTTTTTGTCTGAATCGCTAACGCCACTATTGATTCCACCATAAACACCTGCGATGCACATGGGCTCTGCCGCATTGCAGATCATGAGGTCTCCGGCTGTTAATTTTCTTTCTTTATCGTCGAGTGTTTTAAACAATGTTCCGGCGGGCAGTGTTTTTACAATGACCTGTTTGCCGGTAATTTTATCGGCATCAAATGCATGCAGTGGTTGACCGGTTTCATGCAGGATATAATTGGTGATGTCTACAATATTGTTGATAGGCTTGAGGCCAATGGCTTTTAATTTTTCCTGCAGCCATTTTGGGCTATCCGTTACCGTTATGTTGTTAATGCTGATACCACTGTAACGTTTACACGCAGTTGAATTTTCAACGGTTACTGTAATGCCTGTTGAAGGTTCATCGGCTGTGATATCTGAAGGATAAGGCAGTTTTGCTTTTACTGTAGCACCATGGTGATGAGATAACCAGGCGCAAACATCTTTGGCCACACCCAGGTGACTCATGGCATCCATGCGGTTGGGGGTAAGTCCGATTTCGAAAATATAATCCTGGTAAGGCTTGAATAAATCGGCAACTGCAGTTCCCGGGATCGTTTCCTCAGGAAGCACTTTTATACCATCATGACTCTCACCGATGCCGATTTCATCTTCCGCACAAATCATTCCTTCACTTTCGGCGCCCCTGATCTTGGCTTTTTTGAGGGTAAAAGGTTCGCCATTGATGGGGTAAATGGTTGAGCCAACCGGTGCTACAATTACTTTCTGGCCTGCCGCAACATTGGCAGCACCGCATACAATGTTTAATATTTTTTCATTGCCAACAGCAACTTTGGTCAGCTTGAGTTTATCGGCATCCGGGTGTTTTTCGCAACTGATCACTTCACCAACGACCAATCCCTGCAAACCGCCCGGGATTTCTTCAAATTTATGCAGGCTTTCTACTTCCAGTCCGATCGATGTAAGAATTTCGGAGAGTTTTTCTGCTGCTACAGGCTCCGGTAAATATTCACTTAACCAATTATATGATATTGTCATGCTCGATAAAAAGTTGGGCAGCAAAGATAGCAGATTTAGCCAAAGGCCGACCCGGCAACCATTTGCCCCGGGTAAAGAATTTTTTACCGGATTTGCAAGTGAATAATTTTATCAGGGAGTGAAAAAAATTAAATCAGGCCCGGCTTTTTTGTGCATAAAACCGTTACAAATTCGATAATACTGAGAAACACTTGTGCACATTTAAGTGTATAACCCGTTAATAAGCTAATTTTACCGGTGGATTACCGGTGGAAAATCTGTTAAGTGAAGTTAATAACAGGCAACTGTTAATTTAATATTAAGCGATAGCATTTACCTTAGCCGTCCTGTAAAAAAATGCAGGATTAACCCTAACAACTGCCTTAAGCGAGGAAACATTACCGGTTACCCGTAGCCGCTTTCAGGCAATAAACGAGGAACAACCACTATCTATGGAGCTCACTAATTTAAATAAAGACAGGAAGGGAAGGAGAAAAACATCTGTTGATCTTGGCACAATGGTATTTGGAAAAGTACCACCCCAGGCCAAAGAACTGGAAGAAGCGATTTTAGGCGCAATCATGCTGGAGAAAAGTGCATTTGATACTGTTGTGGAGATATTAAAACCAGAATGTTTTTATGTTGAAGCACACCAGCGTATTTACAAGGCCATGCAAAGCCTTGCTGTAAAAAGTTTACCCATCGATTTGCTCACAGTAGTAGAAGAACTCAAACTGAAAGAAGATCTTGAGTTTGTAGGCGGTCCCTATTATGTTACCAAACTGACCAATGCCGTTGTTTCTTCTGCCAATATTGAAGCGCATTCCAGGATTGTGTTGCAGAAATTCATTCAGCGGGAACTGATCCGCATCAGCGGTGAAATCATCGGCGATGCGTATGAAGACAGTACCGATGTTTTTGATATGCTCGATGATGCCGAAAGCAAACTGTTTGAAATCACCAACAATCACCTGCGTAAGAACTTCGACAGCATTGATACCGTGCTGGTAAAAACGATTCAACGAATTGAGGATATGCGTAACCGTCAGGAAGACATTACCGGTGTTCCTACCGGTTTCCCTTCACTGGATAAAGTTACCTATGGCTGGCAACCAACCGATCTCATCATTCTTGCTGCACGTCCATCTGTGGGTAAAACAGCTTTTGCGCTTAACCTTGCCCGTAGTGCTGCCCTTGATCCGCACAAACCTACAGCTGTAGGATTTTTCAGTCTGGAGATGAGCAGTGCCCAGCTTGTTCAGCGTATACTCAGTGCCGAGAGTGAGATATGGCTCGAAAAAATTGCCCGTGGTAAACTGGAAGAGCATGAAATGAAGCAGTTGTACAAACGGGGTATCGAACGACTCAGCAAAGCACCGATTTTTATAGACGATTCTGCTGCACTGAATATTTTTGAACTCAGGGCAAAATGCCGCAGGCTCAAAAACAAACACAATATCGGGATCATCATCATCGATTACCTGCAGCTGATGAGTGGCAGTGCCGATCGCAACAGCAACAGGGAACAGGAGATCAGTAAAATTTCAAGAGACCTGAAAGGACTTGCCAAAGAATTGCAGGTGCCCATCATTGCACTTTCACAGTTGAGCAGGGAAGTGGAGAAAAGAAAAGAAGGCAATAAAATGCCACAGCTGAGTGATCTCCGTGAATCGGGTGCCATTGAACAGGATGCCGATATGGTAATGTTCCTGTATCGCCCCGAATATTATGATATTACTGCCAATGAATTTGGTGAAAACAATAAAGGTGAAACGCATGTAAAGATTGCCAAACACAGGAATGGTAGTCTGGAAACAGTTAAACTAAAAGCATTGCTGCATATTCAGAAGTTTATTGAAGATGAAAGCAATGATGGTTTTAATCCTGGTTTACCCAAGGAAGGTAACTGGCGACCTGTAACGGGAGCTGGTGGCGGCGGAGGAGATGAAGCCAGGATGTATATTCAGAAAGGAAGTAAAATGAATGATGGTGAGTTTGATGATGAAGCACCTTTCTAAATGATAAAGAAATTTTATAAAGGAGTATGAATATTTCATGCTCCTTTTTTATTTTGATATACTGATGTGAAATCAATCTTATAAGTTTGTAACTGAATAAATGGATATCCCTTTTTTTTATATCGAAAACCTTGAGTCTGCTTCAGGAAGCATACCATTGAGTGAAGAAACATCCCGTCATGTGGTTCAGGTATTGCGCATGAAAACAGGTGAACAGCTTCAGTTAACCAATGGCAAGGGCAAACTGGTTACAGCGATTATTGCCGATGATCACAAGAAAAAGGCAGTTGTTACAATGCTTCGAGGAAAAAATATTCCCTGCTCCCGAAAGAAAGAATACCATTGCCATTTCATTGGTGAAAAATGCAAGCCGCTTTGAATGGTTTCTTGAAAAAGCTACGGAGAATGGTATTGCAGCAATCATTCCGTTGATCTGCAGCAGAACGGAGAAACAACATTTCAGAACAGACAGGATGAAAAATATCCTGATCAGTGCCATGCTTCAATCCCAACAGGTATGGTTACCCGAAATGCATGAGCCACAGTCGTTCTTAACTTATATTTCTACTGAAACTGCTTCGCAAAAATTCATTGCTCATTGTGAACCGGATAAAGAAAAAATCGCTTTGTCTAAAATATACAAACATGGTTTGCCCACTTCTATACTGATTGGCCCGGAAGGAGATTTTACCGCAGCAGAGATCAAATCGGCGCTGGACGCCGGTTTCGTGCCGGTGGCATTGGGCGAAACAAGGTTGAGAACAGAAACGGCAGGATTGGCTGCAGCAGTTTTATTGCAGCAATTGTAAATTAGTTTGCCTGATCGGAATTTTTGTCTTCTCTTTCTTCCAGCATAGGTTCATTTAACTGAACAACCCTTTTCTTATCCATTCGTTTTCTCATGGTCATGTTGAGTAATTCAACAATGAATGAAAAGGCCATTCCAAAATAAATATAATTTTTCAGGTGGAGTTGATGGGCTGTTTCGGCATCCCAACCTTCCATGATCAGGCTCAGACCGATCATTACAAGGAAGGAAAGTGCCAGCATTTTTAAAGTCGGATGTTTGTGTATGAAAGAAGAAATTTTCGGACTGAACATAAACATGATGAACATGGCGATTACAACTGCGGCAATCATGATTTCCAGGTGTTTGGCGGTACCACCTGCGGTGATGATACTATCAAATGAAAATACGGCATCGATGAGCATGATTTGTCCGATGGCCTGACCCAGCGAAAGTTTGGCTTTTCGTTGTATTGCCTGGTTAGGATCTTCACCCTCCAGCTTATGGTGAATTTCCATCACCGATTTATAAATGAGGAATAAACCACCACCGAGCATTACAATACTGGCCAGGTCGAATCCTTTGCCCCATAAGCGTAAAAACAGCTTTTCCTTTCTGAGAGAGTAACCAGCTAAGGCCTGCAAGCAGCAAACAACGGGAAAGGATACCCGTAATCATCCAGGTTCTGCGGGCCGTAAGAATTTCTTTGGCAGTGTTTAACCTGTTCATGATAATGCTTACAAAAATTACATTATCAATACCCAGAACCACTTCCAGGATTACCAATACAAAAAAACTGATGATACTCTCAGATGTAAATAAATGTTCCATTGACTGTGCTGTTAATACTATTTAAACCGGGCTGCAAGATAAGCTGAAATTCTTTTTACGATCATCGGGCCTTCATAAATAAAGCCCGTCCATACCTGAACCAATGAAGCACCGGCGTTGATTTTCTCCAATGCATCGGCACCGGTAAAAATACCACCGCTGCCGATCAATGGCACCTGGCCATTGGTTGCTTTATAAATATACCCGATCATCCGGGTGCTTTTTTGTGTAATGGGTTTTCCGCTTAAGCCACCTGCACCGATGCTGTTTATTTCGTTGAGCGGTGTAATTAAATTTTCTCTTGTTATGCTTGTGTTGGAAACAATCAATCCGTCGAGTTTTATGTCGAGTGCCAGGCTGATCACATCATCTACCTGTTCCTGTTTCAAGATCGGGAGCAATTTTAAGCAGGATCGGTTTGCGTACCGGCATTTCATTATTTCGTGTATGCAGTACCGTGAAAATTTTTTTCAGACTGTCTTTATCCTGCAAAGCCCTTAAGCCGGGAGTATTCGGACTGCTCACGTTGACCACAAAGTAATCAGCAACCTCATAAAGCGGCGAGGAAACATTTTTCATAGTCCTTCCAGGCTTCCTCGTTGGGCGTGTTTTTATTTTTACCGATGTTGCCACCGATGATCAAACCTGGTTTGCTGGATTTTTTTTGCGCCATTCTTTTAACCGCAGCTGCTATTTTTTCCATGCCTTCATTGTTGAAGCCCATGCGGTTGATGAGGGCTTTGTCTTTGGGCAGGCGAAATAACCTGGGCTTTTCATTTCCATCCTGAGGGAGTGGTGTTACGGTGCCGATTTCCACAAAACCAAAACCCAGGGCTTCCAGTTCACTCAGGTAACGGGCATTTTTATCGAAACCAGCTCCTAGGCCGACAGGATTTTGAAAATGTAGTCCGCAATATTGAACAGGATTTTGCTTTTTTGGGTTTGAAAATGGCCGCCAGTATTGACTTTCCGAATGGGAATGGAACAGCATAAACGCAAACAGTTCATTGAAAAGTAATGAACTTTTTCGGGGTTGAAGAGAAATAAACAGGCCCGTATAATTTTGTACATCGCGGCACAAAAGTAGGATAGCCAATCCGTTTTTTGGTTTGGATGGGAAATTATAACTTTGATACATAAAGTTGCATAAACAACTAATGTTGATGGCTGCAATTGGCCGACGGGCTGCCGGATAGCAGCGGAGGCAATGCAGGCATGCCGCAGCGAATAGCCGGAACAAAAGCCGGGAAATGAAACAGGGTTGAAAGCCCATAAAAAAATGAATTATGCAGGAAGCTTATATAGTGGCGGGTTACCGCACCGCAGTTACAAAGAGTAAAAAAGGTGGATTCAGGTTTACAAGGCCCGATGACCTGGCCATTAATGTGATCAAAGGATTGCTGGCCAGTGTGCCGCAGCTTGATCCATTGCGGGTAGATGATGTGATTGTGGGAAATGCTGTACCGGAAGCGGAGCAGGGTTTACAGGTCGGCAGGATCATTGCTGCCAGGGCTGTGGGTTTTCATGCAGCCGGGATCACGATCAACCGGTATTGTGCCAGTGGACTGGAAAGTATTGCGATGGCCACTGCTAAAGATCCGTACCGGTATGGCCGAATGCATCATTGCCGGTGGAACTGAAAGCATGAGCCTGGTACCAACCGCAGGCTGGAAGACGGTTCCGGCTTATTCGATCGCTTCTGATGAACCCGATTATTACCTGAGCATGGGCCTTAACGGCAGAAGCAGTTGCCAAAGATTATAATGTGAGTCGGGAAGACCAGGATATGTTCAGTTACCAGAGTCATGTAAAAGCGGCTACGGCTATCCGTGAGGGATACTTTAAACCGGGCATCTTACCGATAAGCGTAGACGAAGTTTATGTAGATGAAAAAGGAAAAAAGAAACAACGGAATTTTGTGATTGATACCGATGAAGGCGTTCGTACCGATACGAGTCCGGAGGGTTTGGCAAAACTGAAACCTGCATTCGCTGCCGGTGGATCTGTTACTGCAGGAAATTCTTCACAAACCAGTGATGGCGCTGCTTTTGTGATTGTGATGAGTGAGAGAATGGTGAATGAACTCGGCCTGAAACCAATATCAAGACTGGTGAATTGTGCCAGTGCCGGAGTGCATCCAAGGGTGATGGGAATTGGTCCGGTTGAAGCAGTGCCGAAAGTACTGAAGCAGGCAGGCATGAGTTTGAATCAGATTGATTTAATTGAACTCAATGAAGCATTTGCTTCTCAGTCGCTGGCGGTGATCAGAACGTTTGGATTGAATCCCGAAATTGTGAACATCAACGGAGGCGCCATTGCACTTGGGTCATCCGCTGGGATGTACCGGATGTAAATTAACGATCCAGCTTACTCATGACATGAAGCGTTTGAATAAGAAGTATGGTATTGTAACGGCCTGTGTTGGCGGCGGACAGGGCATTGCAGGGATTATTGAGAATATTTCCTGATCAGAATCATCTTTTTGGGTATTGTTTAATTTCAGGAATAGCTATACCTTTCTGATTCATTAAACCCAATGTGATGAGGAATCTATTGATCATATTACTGGGCAGCTTATTGATGCTTAACTGTTCCAAACCCGACAGGGCAATACCCAATGAACAGCAACAAACAGAAGTTCAACCTTCGGCATCATTCAGAATTACGAACGAATTTTCACCTGGATACTTATTGGAAGCTAACCTGATTGATTTTGTAAATGAATCATCACAGGCCTGCTCCTATACCTGGGATTTCGGAAATGGAATCGTATCACATTCCAGGATACCCTCTGATATCAGTTTTACTCCTTGTGGCGGAAAATATACCATCACCCTCCGGGTAAAAGCAGCCAACGGCAAAGAAGACAGTTTTTCAAAAGAATATGAAATCCAGTGCCGGGGCAGGAATGCCGGTAACGGAGGAAAAATGCATCAGCACGAAAACCCAACCGTTGTTCATTGGGGAACCCGGGAAATAGAGGATTTTAAGCAAACATTACCTACACACAATTAATATAAAATGAGAAGATTAACCGTTCTGTTTTTTGCTGCATTGCTATTCAATAGCTCCTGCAAGAAAGAAAGTATTGCCGCAATTGCAGAGGACGCAGCAGAAACCAATGTGAATGAAATCAAGCCTTTGGAAGCTAAGTTCACCATCACCGTTTCTGATGCCAATAATATTTTTGAGAACCAGTCTATAAAGTTTAATAATCTGTCTACAGGTTATACCACTTTGGTTTGGGAGTTTGGCAATAGTACAAAGTCGAGATTAGTATCACCGGAAATTACTTACCCCATTCATGGTTACTATTCTGTAAAGCTTATTGTGTTTGATGACAAGGGCAACCGGAGTGAATCTGTTCAGGATATCAGCATCCTTTGCAATTTTGGCGGAGGGGTACATCCGGCAGGAGGTTAGAAATACCTTTATTTCTGTTAACATATTACCTATAGCTGCTCTTTCTGGGCAGCTTTTTTTGTTTATATCAGTGAGATGTGTATTTTTGCAACATTGTAGCAAAATTGAAGAAAGCTAAAATCATACAACATATTTCGGCATTACTCCTTCTGTTATGCCTTTTATTGGTGATAACACCGATGCAGTTTCTGCATGATGGTTTTGCTGCACACCATACAGAAAAGACGCAGGCAGATCATCCGCAGAATGACACGATTGCAGAGGACGGCACACATTGTGTATGTCATTCGATAGAAGCCATTTCCCCTTTTTTAAATGATATTGATGCATCTCCGGTTGCCATTCATAGTAACTATATAACCGTAAATGATTACACTGTTTCTTTAAAAAAGAACCAACCGGTTTATACTGTTTTCAGGCGAGGTCCACCTTCAGCTTCTTTCGCTTAATTTTTTCTCTCTTCATTTCCTGTTTCAGGCAAACTTTTTATTGTGATTAAATTATTTATTACCGGCATGATTATGCTGTGGAATTTCAACTCCATTGCGCAGTCCTGTTCTTACAGGATCAAGGGACATGTGCACAGCGAAGCCATACATGAGAATCTACCCGGGGCTACGGTTACGGTAAAGGAAACAGGGATTTCAATAACCACCAATGAGAACGGTGATTTTTCAATTGAGAATCTTTGTATCAAAGAATATACGCTCATTGTATCACATGTGAATCATGATACAGTGGTAAGAACCGTGAATGTAAAATCAAATCTTCACCTCGATTTCGATTTGAATGTTAAGCTGAAAGAGCTGAAAGAAGTAGCAGTTAGTGGTGCAAGAGGAATACAGCGTACAGGCTTTAAGGCCGAACTGACCGGGAAACTTCTGGATGAAACAAGAGGATTGACGCTTGCCCAATCGTTGAGCAGGATCAATGGCGTTACTATGTTACAAACAGGAAACAATATTTCAAAACCGGTGATACATGGATTACACAGCAACAGGATATTAACGATCAACAATGGCGTTCGCCAGGAAGGGCAGCAATGGGGCAATGAGCACGCACCAGAAATCGATCCTTTTGTAGCGAATAAACTTACTGTAATAAAAGGTGTAGATGAATTGAAATATGGTTCAGATGCCATCGGAGGTGTTGTGATTGTTGAACCCAGGGCATTGCGCCGTACTGCAGGATATAATTTCGAACTGAACAGTTTGTTTTTCAGCAATAATCAGTCAGTATGTAATTTCCGGCATCTTTGAACAACAGCTGAAAAGCTTGCCAGCCTTGACTTACAGGGTACAGGGAACTTTCAAGAAAGGAGCCAATATCAAAACACCCGATTACCGTTTGAACAATACTGGTAATAACGAAACGAATTTTTCTCTTGCAGCCGGTTGGCACAAAGAGCACTTCAACACAGAAGTCTATTATAGTTTTTTTAAAACAGAGCTGGGTATTTTCATTGGATCACATATTGGCAATCTTACAGATCTTCTAACAGCGATCAACAGTGATGCACCTGATCCTACATTTACCAATCAGCAAACGTATAAGATTGCACGACCTAAGCAGGAAGTACTGCATCAGTTGCTAAAATCAAAAACCGGTTTCGATCTGGGGAACAGCCGCTTTACTGTATTGCTGGCAGCTCAGTATAACAACCGGAAAGAATTTGATGTGGTAAGAAGTAGTTCAAACACTAGTCCGCAAATCAATCTTACAATCAATACTTTTTCGGAAGAAATTACCTGGGAACATCCTAAGAAAAATAATCTGAATGGCATCCTGGGTTTATCTGCCCAACAGCAAAACAATAGCTATGCTGGGCGATACCTGATTCCGAATTACGATCTGTATGCATTCGGTGCTTATTATATTGAGAAATGGACCAGGAATAAATGGGCTTTGCAGGCCGGTATCAGGGTAGACAATAAAACAATCAATACTACCCGGTTGCTTTCTAACGGTAATACATACCAGCAGTATGATTTCCGGTTCACCACTTTTGCAGCTTCATTAAATGCAGGTTATACCATTCAGCCGGGCTGGACTGCCAATATGAATATATCAATGGCTGAAAGAGCACCACAGGTGAATGAATTGCTCACCAACGGACTACATCATGGCAATGCCACTTATGAAGTAGGAGATATTGGTCTTACCAAGGAAAAATCACTGAATGTTTCATTAAGCAGCAATTACAGCAGTAAGAATAAGAAGCTGGTTATTGACCTGAATGCATACATGAACCGGATCAATGATTTTATTTATCAGCAACCCAAGCCCGATGAACCGGTTTTAACGATCAGTGGAGCATTTCCAAAAATTGTGTATCAATCTACCAATGCATTGATGAGAGGAGTTGATTTTTCTTACAACTGGAATTTTGTTTCTCCCCTTGTTTTATCGGGCAAATTCAACACGGTACTGGCAAGAAACCTTGAACAAAGAGACTGGTTGATATGGATGCCTGCTGATCGCTTTGAGCAACAGCTTACCTGGAATCTTAAAGAATCAAAAATTTTTAAAGGCACTTCAGTTTCATTGGGGGTACAGCAGGTACTTGAACAAAAAAGGCTGCCTGATGAAAAAAATGGAAAGCAGGATTATAAAGCACCACCACCTGGTTATACGTTGATGAATCTTATCCTTGTCTACCAGCTTTCACCTGGGATCAGTGTTGGTTGATGCAGGTGCAGCCTGTCGCAATCTGCTGAACACTTCTTACAGAGATTACTTAAACAGCTTCCGGTATTTTACCGATGAAGCCGGCAGAGATATCAGCATTCGTTTGAAATTCAGTTTCGATCATAATTATTTAACAACTAATACGCAAAAAAATGAAAAGGCAAATTTTTAAACTATCGTTCTTAATGGTTTTGTCGGGTACTTTGTTTTTGTCATCCTGTAAAAAAGATGATCCTCAACCCGATACAAATGAAGAAGAAGTAATCACTACCATGCAGCTGGTATTTGTTCCGCAAGGTGGTGGCACAACAGTTACGTATAAATTTGATGATCCCGATGGACCAGGCGGTACTGCACCAACACAGGATGCCATTCAGTTGCAGGCGTCAAAAGTGTATGATGTTACGGTACAGTTACTGAACAAAACAGTTACTCCTGCAGAAGATATTACGGTTGAAGTTGCAGAAGAATCAGATGCACATCGTTTTTATTATGAACCATCAGCAGCCAGTAATATAACTGTTACCGGTTTGAACAATGATGTGAATGGAATTCCTTTAGGAATCACCAGTGTGTGGACTACAGGTGCTGCCGGAACCGGAACCAACAAAATTACATTGCGCCATTATCCGGGAACGCCTCCGAATAAAGCAGCCGGAGATCCTGTAAACAGTACTAAATCCGGTACTGATATTGAAGTGAATTTTTCAACAGTGGTTAACTAAAATAAGCGGAAAAGAATAGCAGGGTTTAAGAAGAAAGGGAAGCATTTGCTTCCCCTTTTTTTATTCAAATTCTTTTGGCTTGCTTTGTTCATAGTTTTCATCATAGCTTACAAAGAAGCGCATATAAATGACACGGCTCATTCTCATCAGCCAGGGTTGTAAGGCAATTAATGTAAATGCATTAAAGCCCAGCCAGTAAAAAATTCTGCTGTCGTCTGTAGAAATTCCAATCAACACCCACCAGGCTACAAATGTACTAACGGATACGGCTACTGCCAGTGCATAACTCACATAACCGGTACCATACCAGAAACCTGGTTCCATATCATACTTCTGATCGCATACCGGGCAATTGTCGTGCATGTCGAATATATGTTTCAGAGAAAAACGTCGGTAAGCATTGCCATCTTTAAACATGGGTCCTCTTCTGCAACGGGGGCAACGCATGGTTAAAATACTCAGGTAGTAATTGGGCTTGGGCTTCCTCGATTCTTTCATGGCTGCAAATTTACCTGAATATCTTTATTTGAGTGTAACTTATATTACGTTCACTTTCCGTTGAGCATTACTGCCGCCTTTTTTCCTTTCCCCGATTTGCTGGCGCCACATGGCATAATAAAGTCCTTTTTCGGAGAGTAGCTTTTCATGTGTACCGGTTTCCACTACATCTCCTTTTTCCAATACATAAATTCTGTCGGCATGCATAATCGTACTCAAACGATGTGCAATTAAAATGGTTATCTGGTCTTTTAAAGCAGATATATCGCGGATGGTATTGGTAATTTCTTCTTCTGTTAATGAATCCAATGCTGAAGTAGCTTCATCAAAAATGAGCAGGTGTGGTTTTCTGAGTAACGCACGGGCGATAGAAATCCGTTGTTTTTCGCCACCACTTAATTTTAAACCACCTTCACCGATCATGGTATCCAACCCTTTTTCTGCTCTTGACAGCAATCCCAGGCAGGACGCTTTCTTCAGGGCTTCATTTAAATCGGCTTCCGATGCTGATGGATTTACAAACATGAGGTTCTCCCTGATGGTTCCGCTGAAGAGATTGGTATCCTGTGTAACAAAACCGATCTGGTTGCGCAAATCATCGAAATGAATTTCTGTTTCATCCAGTCCGTTGTAAAATATTTTTCCTTCCTGTGGTCTGTATAAACCAACGAGGAGTTTCATCAAGGTAGATTTTCCACTACCGCTCGGTCCGACAAATGCGATGGTTTCACCAAGGTTTACATCAAAGCTGATATCGTCGATGGCTTTGTGTGAAGCAGTCTGGTGTTTGAATGATACATTTTTAAATCCGAGTGTTTCGATGTTGCCGAGGTTCTTCGGATGAATGGGCTGAGGCTCCGGAGATTTTTTCATCAGGTTGGCAAAATTATTCAGTGATGCTTCTGCTTCACGATAAGAAAGCAGGATATTGCCGATTTCCTGTAATGGACCAAAGATGAAGAATGAAAATATCTGCATCGTCACCAACTGGCCTGCATCCATCTGCCCTTCGAAGATCAACCACATGAGTATGAAAAGAATTACCTGCCTGAGTGTATTCACCAGTGTTCCCTGAACAAAACTGATGCTGCGGATGCGTTTTACTTTTTTTAATTCAAGACCGAGAATTTTATACGTGTTCTTGTTCAGCCTTTCTACTTCCTGACTGGTGAGGCCAAGGCTTTTCACGAGTTCAATATTGCGCAGCGATTCGGTTGTAGAACCCGCCAGTGCTGTGGTTTCACTCACAATATTCTTCTGGATCAGTTTTATTTTTTTACTCAGTTTATTGGTGATAAAAGTGAGTACAGCAATACCAAGTAAATAAGCAACCGGAATTCGCCAGTTGATAAACAGTGCCGCATACACGAAAACAAAAACAACACCTACAATCACACCAAACAGGATGTTGATGAAATTGATCATGAATTTTTCTACATCAGCCCTTACTTTGGTGAGTACAGAAAGTGTTTCACCACTGCGTTGATCTTCGAACTCCTGGTAAGGAAGTTTCATGGCATGTTTCAATCCATCGGTGAAAACCTTTGCACCGAATTTCTGAATCACCAGGTTGAGGAAATAATCCTGGAAAGCTTTGGCAATACGACTCACCATGGCTACTGAAATGGAAAAAAGCAGAATATAGAAAACGCCCAGCTGCAGATAGGGTTTACCTTTTCGCAGCGTATTTTCATAACCCCAGTAAAATTCAGGATCAGAAAAAGAAAGTCCGGGTGCCTGGTGATCACTGGCCAGATTGACCAGTTTACCGAGTAATATGGGATCTATGAGCGAGAAGCCGATGTTGATGGCGGCCATTAATAAAGTGAATGCAACCAGCCATTTATGCGGCTTTAAGTATTGTAAAAGAATTTTCATGCAGCAGATTTAATTCATCGAAAAATTTCTATGTATCAAATTTGGTGCAAGTTCGGGAAAAATGACGGAAAGGCAGAAGTGAACCTGTAATATGGACAAATAATACCAGTGATTTACCACTTTCTATTCGAATTATCCACCCCAGCCTTCTCCGATCGAGGCTCCTGTATTGAATCGCTTCTGCTAAATGTTCAGTTTGTATTTGTTCGGAGAAGGATAAATCGGCAATGGTTCTGCTTACTTTGATGATCCGGTCGTAGGCTCTTGCAGATAAGTTCAAACGTTGCATGGCCGTTTTGAGCAAAGTTTGTCCGGCTTTGGGAATGATGCAGATTTCTTTCAGCATTTTACTGCTCATCTGTGCATTGGCAAAAACATCCGGGTATTGTTCGTATCGTTTTGTCTGAATCTCCCTGGCTGCGATTACCCGTTGCCGTATGGTCTCACTTTTTTCAAACTGGTATGTGGAGGAAAGTTCATCAAACGCAACCGGTGTTACTTCTACATGCAGGTCAATCCTGTCGAGCAATGGCCCGGATACTTTATTCAGGTATTTCTGAACCGTGCCAGGCGGACAGGAACATTCTTTTTCCGGGTGATTGAAGAAAGCCGCATGGACAAGGATTCATGCTGGCAATCAGCATAAAACTGGCAGGAAAATCCAATGCAACTTTTGCTCTTGATATCGTTACTTTTCTTTCTTCCATGGGTTGCCGCATCACTTCGAGTACGGTTCTTTTAAATTCCGGTAGTTCATCCAGGAACAAAACACCATTGTGTGCCAATGAAATTTCTCCCGGTTGAGGATTGCCACCACCGCCTACCAGATGCAACATCCGAGATCGTATGATGCGGGCTTCTGAAAGGGCGTTTACTCACCAACGTTGCATGCTCGGGAAGCTTGCCGGCTACACTATGTATCTTTGTTGTTTCAAGTGCTTCGTATATGCTTAAGGGTGGGAGAATGGTGGGTAGTCTTTTGGCAAGCATGGTTTTGCCCGCACCCGGTGGACCGATCAGTATGGCATTGTGACCACCTGCCGCTGCTATCTCCAATGCTCTTTTGATATTCTGCTGACCTTTCACATCGGCAAAATCAATATCATAAGTTGTCTGCGCATGCAGGAAAGCTTCTTTAGTATCAATTTTTACAGGAGATAATGTTGATTCATTGCGCAGGAAGTTGATCACATCATTCATGTGTTCCACTCCGTAAACATTCAATCCGCTTACCATGGCTGCTTCACGGGCATTGGCTGCCGGTACAATCAGTCCGGTGAAGCCATCTTTTTTCGTTTGAATTGCAATGGGCAATGCTCCTTTGATGGGCTTCACCATTCCATCTAAACTTAATTCTCCCATGATCACATACTGCGCCAGCTTATCGGGGTTTTCAATTTGTGAAGTGGCGCCCAGTGTTCCGATGGCAATGGGAAGATCAAAAGCGGTTCCTGTTTTTTTGATATCAGCCGGAGCGAGATTCACTACCAGTTTGGTTCTCGGCATATGATAACGATTGCTCTTGATGGCACTTTCTACCCTTTGTATACTTTCTTTGATGGCATTATCGGGAAGCCCGACAATATAATAATTGCGGCCCTGGTTGTTCACATCCACTTCAACAGAAATGGTGATGGCTTCCACACCGTAAACCGCACTTCCATATGTTTTTACAAGCATGGGTAAATATGCCGCGGTTGCTGCAATGATAAATGATGATTCAAACTGCTAGTCTGAAGGAAGATCAACACAGTTATGTGTGAAAAGAAACGGATATGAGCAAGTAAAAATTCGAATTAAATATCTTCCAGCATCTTCACCACACCTTCTTTTTTTAGTATGAGGTATCCGAAACGATCATTGCTGATGCCTTCTTTCAATTGATAATTAAAGATCAGCTGGTCGTTGATTACGGCCGTTTCAAAATAATTGAAATGAATATTGGGATGAACTTTCAAAGCTTCACCGATTTCATATAAATGAGTAGATAAAATAAACAACGAGTTTTTTATTTTCAACAATCCTTCAATAACCAGGCTGCTGCATTTCATTGCATCCTGAACGTTGGTGCCTTTGAACAATTCATCAATCAGGATAAGCCATTTACGTCCATCGTTTACTTTGCTGATCGTGGCTTTTATCCGCTGTACTTCATTGAAAAAATAACTTTCACCTTTGGCAATATTGTCCATCACATTGATATTGCTCAGCATGCCATCAAACAAACACAGTTCCATTGAAACAGCAGGAACACCCATGCCGGTATGCGCCAGGAATGCAGCAGTACCAACAGATTTGATGAACGTACTTTTTCCGGCCATATTGGCTCCTGTAAGAAACAAGAAGTTGGTCTGGCGGTTTAAACTAACATCGTACGATACTGGCTTATCAAGCATTAAATGATAGAGTCCTTTCAATTCAATAAACGGTTGTTCCGATTCAACAAATTTCGGGAATACCAGGTTGTATTTTTTCACAGCCTTTGCCATGCCATACCAGGCATCCAACTGAGCGTGTATGCCTAACAGTTGTAACATATGGTGTTTGAAACGATAGCGGAGAAACTGTCCCAACTGAAGCATTTCATTTACCGGCAATTCCGACGATTTGCTGTATTTACCGATAACAGCTAGTTCGTTTTTTTCAAGAATAGATTTGGTTTCAGAAAGTAGCTTCCTGAGTGGTTCCGGATTTTCTTCAGTCAGCAATAATTTTACCAGTTGATTTAGTCCGTAAAGAAAATCAAAGCAATGAATCACCGAATATTTTACCAATGAAAAATCGGGGCCATGCAGTAATTTATAGGAATAGGCATTGAGTGATGAAACAGTTGATGGGCAGCGGATCGATGGAAGCGTCATAAAATCTTTCTACTACTTTAATGGTGCCGTTGGTGATTCCTGCAGGCCATTGTTCTATTTTTTCTGCGATGGTTCTGATGGTTTCCTGAATGCCGGAAATCGATTGTATATCTTTCAACGGTGTGGAAAGATCCAGCTGCAGTTGTTCCTTACCGTTACTGGTTTGGGTGAAGTTGATTTTATGAAATATCGAATACTCTTCCTCGTAGTTGAATACGGAAAGATCATTGAGGGTGGTTTTGTCTATTTCCATACTGTTATTGGCGGTTGAATGAAAGACGCTGTCCCTTATGAGATTCATTGATGCGGCTATTTTCATAAACCATTTTCCCGTTAACCATTGTACAGCTTACAGATGCAGGGAAATGGAAGTTTTCAAGAGGGCTCCAGCCGCATTTATACAGGATGTTTTCATTATTTACCGTAAAGGGTCGCTTCAAGATCAACCATCACCAGATCGGCAAAATATCCTTCCCTGATATATCCTCTTTCACTGATCTGGAAACAATCGGCTACCGCATGACTCATCTTTTCAGCAATTTTTTCTAATGAAATTTTTCCCTGCTGATGATAATGCAACATGAGCAATAGTGGATGCTGCACCAATGGAAGACCTGCATGTGCTTTTTCATAGGGAGGTTCTTTTTCCGATAAGAGGTGAGGCGCATGATCGGTAGCAATGATATCCAGCCTGTCATCCAGCAAAGCTTTCCAGAGTGCGTCTCTGTTGTGTGCAGCTTTGATGGCCGGGTTGCATTTGATTTGATAACCCAGTTGTTCATAATCATCTGCCGTAAAATGCAAATGATGTACACAAACTTCTGCCGTGATTCTTTTTTCTTTGAGTGGAACAAGATTGCCAAATAATTGCAATTCCTTTTCTGTACTGATGTGCAGAATATGCAAGTCGGCTGTTGTATTGCTGCGCCAGTTTGATAGCTCTTAGTGATGATGCATAACAGGCTTCTTCATCCCTGATAAGCGGATGGTCAGCAGGTTCAAGGTTGGGCTTCAGACTTTTTATGCGCTCATAATTTTTACGGATGATGGTTTCATCTTCACAATGAGTAGCGATGAGCATTTCCGTTTCGCTGAATATGCGATCGAGTGTATTGAAATTATCCACCAGCATATTGCCGGTACTGCTGCCCATAAATATTTTTATGCCACAGATATCCTTTTTAAAATTATTGGTGCGAAGTACTTCTTCAGCATTGTCGTTGCTCACACCCATGAAGAAGGAATAGTTGGCCAGGGATGTTTGTGCAGCTATTTTGTATTTGTCTTCCAGCAAATCAAGTGTAAGCGCATTGGGGATGGTGTTGGGCATTTCCATAAAACTCGTAACACCACCTGCTACAGCCGCCCTGCTTTCAGTAAATATATTTGCTTTGTGTGTAAGGCCGGGTTCCCTGAAATGTACCTGGTCGTCGATCACGCCGGGCAACAGGTGTTTGCCGGTTCCATCAATTTCAGTTACTGCTGATTTAACATCAATGTTTCCATCAATCCTTTCAATACGGCTGTTTTCAACCAATACATCCTGGGTATTGATTTTTCCTTCATTTACAACCGATATGTTTTTAAAAAGATATTTTTGCATATCTTGAATATACAGATTCTACTAAACTAATTTCCTGATGCAAATTATTAAAAGCTTTTTCAAACTTGTCTTTTTTGTTTTACCTGTATCGGTAAGCGCACAGTCGACTTACCTGAACCAGGGGAGTAAAGAGTATCATTTCATCGACAGGCTTGAAATCAAGCAGCAAAAAAACTCCGATCTTAATTTTTCAACCCTGAAACCCTTCAGCCGAAAGTTCATTGTACAGCAGGCGGCACTTATATGATTCCATGAGAATCCGGTAATCCGGCCCTTCAGCTATCTAAAGTTGATGAATACAATCTGCGGAGTCTTTATATGAACAACAGCGAATGGTTTTCTGGTAATACCGATGATTTTACTTCGAAGAAAGCTGTGCTGAAAACTTTTTATAAAACAAAGTCGAATTTGTTTGAAGTCAATAACAAGGATTTTTTCCTGGCCATCAATCCCGTGATTCAGATCAGTCTTGGAAAAGAATCAGATTATGGTGAAAGGCTTTTCCTCAACAGCCGTGGGCTCACCATCAGGGGTCGTATTGCAGGTAAGATCGGATTTTCTTCTACCATCACCGATAACCAGGAACGTGGACCTTTGTTTTTTCAACAGCAGGTACGAAATTACAGAGCTGTGCCCGGTGTTGGTTTTTATAAAGTTTTCAAATCTGACCTGAGTGCGCAGGATTATTTTGATGCAAGAGGCTACCTCACTTTCAATGCAGCCAAGTTCATCGATTTTCAGTTAGGATATGATAAAAATTTCATTGGAAATGGCTACAGAAGCCTGTTTCTTAAGCGATTGGGGCAACAGTTACCTCTTTGCCAAAATCAATACAAGGATTTGGAAATTCAATTACCAGAATCTTTTCATGGAACTGATGCCACAGTTTAAGAAGAGTGGTGATTCGCTGTTGAGAAGAAAATATTCGGCCATGCATCACCTAAGCATGAACGTTACCAAGTGGCTGAATGTAGGTTTGTTTGAAGGTGTGATGTTTGGAAGGAAGGATCATTTCGATTTCCAATACCTGAACCCGATCATATTTTATCGTCATATAGAAGGTACCGTGGGTAGTCCGGATAATGCAGTAGCCGGTATTGATTTCAAGGCGAATGCATTTAAGCGTTTCCAGTTTTACGGACAATGGCTGCTCGATGAATTTATCCTGTCGAAAGTGAGGAATAGTCCCACCAATTGGGTGAATAAATTCGGTATTCCAGCTGGGCGGAAAATACATCGATGCATTTGGTATTAAGAACCTCGACCTGCAGTTGGAAATGAACCGTGTAAGACCATTCACCTATGCGCACTCCGATACCATCAACAATTACACACATTACAATCAGCCAATGGCGCATCCGCTGGGAGCGAATTTCCAGGAGTTGATCGGGATTGCCCGTTACCAGCCTTTTCCGAAATGGAATATTTATGCAAGGGGTATTTTTTATACGCAAGGACTTGATTCTGCCAATGCCAATTTCGGTGGAAATATTTTCAGAAGTTACAATACCCGTTTAACAGAAGATGGTTATAAAGTTGGCAGTGGCATTAAAGCTACCTGCTTCAATGCTTTTGTAAATGTTGCGTATGAGTTCAGGCAGAATCTATTCTTTGAAGCGTCTGTGCAGCACCGTAATTTTAAATTAGCCGGGAATTCAACCAATTCAACGATGATCAGTGCTGGTGTTCGACTGAATGTATTTAAAAGGGAATATAATTTCTGATAAATCTATTCGATAATAAACGACAACGTAATGGTACGTGCGTTGATCTTATCAATTACATTGGAGAATTTCAGATTGGCATCGCGGCTATGCACATTTTTTAAACCCCATCCGAATTTAATTTCAGGAGAGAATACAAATACAGGGAAGTAAAAATGGAAATCCGATACCGGCTTCAAAACCGTAATCGAGTTTATTGAGTTTGATTAATCTTTCAGCATTCTTCTCTCCGGCACTGGCGGCGAAATCGTATTCAATTCTTCCGCCGGCAATGGTGTAAACTTTAAAATTGTTGATACGATCGCTGCTGAATTTTAATTGTATCGGTAAAGCCAGGGTGATACCCTGTATTTTTCTTACTGTAACACTGTCTTCATTGGCAAAACGATCGGGATATTTCAGGCTATATTGAAATGCTTTTTCTGTAAAGATCAGGTTGAGTGGATATGTACGTAAGATCGAGGTGCTCGCCCAAACGCATGTTCACCAGCCAGGCAAGATGGATACCGGTGTTCTGCAAACTTTCTACAACCAATACACTGTCATTCTGTAAAAAGATCGGGTTGTGATCGAAATGATAATAGGCACGGTTTACACCCAGGTTGATACCAAAGTGAAAACGTTTGTTGTCATGTTCAGGCAAATGAATCTCCCTTTCCATCTGTGCTGAAACAAATGAAGGGAACATGATAGCTGACAGAAGGATGTATACTATTTTGTACCGCAATAAATACTGCATATTCCTAGGCTCAGTGGTTTACTGTATGTTTGTTGAAATCCCAGTTTATCCAGGATAGAAGTAAAGTTTTTTCCTTCAGGGAATTGTTTTATTGATTCGTCTAAATATTTATATGCATCGCGGTTCTTTGAGAAAAGTTTACCCATATTGGGTGTAACCATTTTCATGTAAAACGTATAAATGGATTTCACCAACGGCAATTTGGGTTTACTGAACTCAAGCACAACCAGCTTTCCACCAGGTTTCAGTACCCTTAAAATTTCCGACAATCCTTTTTCAAGCTGCTGAAAATTTCTCACGCCAAATGCCACAGTTACAGCGTCAAACGTATTGTCATTAAACTTTATTGCCTCACTGTCGCCATTTAACAATTCGATCTTTTGGGTCAGTTCCAGCTTTTCGATTTTCTTTCTGCCGATTTCCAGCATGCCATCGCTGATATCGATTCCGGTGATTTTCTCCGGGTTCAGCTTTTTGGCGGCCATAATGGCCACATCAGCCGTACCGGTTGCTACATCGAGTACACGACCATTTACTCTGCCTTCCAGCTGTTGGAGCGCTTTCTTTCTCCACCGAATATCAATACCTGCACTGAGAAAACGATTCAGAAAATCGTAATTGCCGGCGATGTCGTCAAACATATCGGCAACCTGTTCTTTCTTGGTTCGTTGGGAGTGGCTGTAAGGCACCACTTTATCGTGCGCAAATTCGGTCATCGCTTGCAAAGATAAGCAGTTTGCAACTTAAGCGCAGAAGGTATTAACATTGCTTTTAGAATGAGTATTTTTGTTAAACAAATTAAAGTATGCAGGTAAAAAAAGCAGTTTACGTCATCAGTAGCCCGGAGTTTGAGAAATGTCCTTTGCCCGACAGGCCGGAGTATGCATTTATCGGCAGAAGCAATGTGGGGAAGTCGTCGCTGATCAATATGTTGTGCAACAATGATAAACTGGCCAAAACATCTGCATCTCCCGGGAAAACACAACTGATCAATCATTTTGATATCACCAGCACTGTTTCAGATGATAATGGGAAAGCAGAAGTATTGCAATGGTACCTGGTCGATCTTCCCGGTTATGGTTTTGCACAGGTAAGTCAGCGCAGCAGGAGAAGATGGGAACAGATGATTGAGAATTATCTCCGCAAAAGAGAAAACCTGCTCATGGTTTTTGTGTTGATCGATTCAAGGCATACCCCACAGAAAATTGATTTGTCTTTTCTTGAGAACCTCAAATTGTGGAAGATTCCGTTCAGCCTGATTTTTACCAAATCTGATAAAGAGAATCAACGC
This sequence comes from Ferruginibacter sp., assembly GCA_037045295.1. Taxonomy (GTDB): domain Bacteria; phylum Bacteroidota; class Bacteroidia; order Chitinophagales; family Chitinophagaceae; genus Ferruginibacter. The sequence continues at coordinate 704,974 of JBAOHS010000005.1, read as the reverse complement.
ACGGTGAGTAAGAATGTAAAAGATTTCCTGGAAGCGATGAAAAAGACCTGGCAGTTTTTACCGGCCCATTTTGTGAGCAGTGCGGTGAAGAAATCGGGGAGAGATAAAATCCTCAGTTATATCGGCGAGATAACACAGGAATCAGCCAAAGAGAATCGTTGAAGTGTGAATGGTTGAGAGATAAAGTCCCTCCAGGTGAAACACCTGCTTAAATTTCGTTTCTACCTTACCGTTAGATAATCAGTTGACTACTTTGTTGGCGCAGCTGCTGCTGGCAAATGCTTCTGGTTTTGCTTTGAAAGCGAAGCCCATACCCAGGATATAGCCCATTGCTTCCCGGAGTGCTTCATTGCTTTTGAATTGCGGATTGGTATTGATATCGGCATGAACTTCCATGTCTACATCATACAACGTAAACAGGTCGCAAAGTTCATAAGCGATCTCAATGCTTTTGGCAACTTCTACCAGCATCCTTTCTTTGATACTGTACTGGTGAAAAGTTTTTTCATTGTGAATGAACATAAATCCACCATGGCCTTCCCTGAGGAATACAATCACTGTGGCAAATTCGGTTTCCCGGCCTTTTACCTGGCTGTCGGTTCCGATGCAGACTTTGAGTTTATAACCGAGGGATGTTTCTCTTTCGATCGCCTCTTCTACCGCTTCTTTGATGGGGAGTTGGATGGCGTCGCCGTTAAATTTTCTCCATAACATAGAAAATGGGTTTTCTAAATATACGAATTAAACACGGGGTATGGAAGCCGTTCACCATTCCTTAACATCAGATTGTGTAAATGTGGATAATCAGCGTAGTGGCTGAAAACAAAAAGGGGCCAGCCCCTAACGCTGACCCCTAACTTACACATGAATCTACCTTACTGTTTTATAATGCGTTCAGTTTGCTGACTGTTGTTTCCGAATAACTGTAGGATATACATGCCAGCAGATTGGTTGTTGAGTTGAATATTGTTGACACCCTGGATTCCCCTGCCGGTTGCGGCAAGTCTTCCGTTACTGTCGAATAACCTGTACTGGTAGCCTTCGCTGGCCCTGATGGTAATGTTATTCGTAACAAGGGTTGAAACGATGAATGATTGTTCACCGGCAGCATTGTTTTTCAATGCAATGATGTTAGAGTAAACCACCTGGTCTACAACTGAGGTTACCCTTAACCGGTAGTAGATGGTCTGGTTGTTTCCTGGTAAATAACTGTGTGTTCTTGAGGTAGTGCTTTGTAGTGTCAATGGCCTGAAACTGGTACCGTCTGTTGAATATTCGATCAGTTGTTCTTTGATCGGTTCATCAGCAATGATGGTCCAGTTGAGCTGGTGTTTGTTTTTACTGGCAGTTCCCGAAAGGGTTACATCCCTGATGGGAAGCGCACTCCTGAAGCCTGTGATGGTATAAGATCCCAGGCTACCATAATTATCGGTGTAGTTGTTGCCGGTTCCATCGAGGATCAGGTAATAAGTTCCTGCAGGTAAACTGGTATCGATCGTTACTGCCATTGTGCTGGCAGGATCGTAGGTGCGGAGCAATACCTGGTTGGCATTGTACAGCATCATTTTAACATCGAGGTTTGCACCGGTGTTGTTGGATCCCAGGTTAAAAGGAACTGCATCTATGTGAAAATTCGATAACTGTGTTAAGGTAAACCTGAATGCATCTTTATCGGTATTGGTTGTAATGATACCATCAATCGTGAATGAATTGCTTTGAAGATTGAATGTGTTTGCATCCATGGTTTCAGCATAATCATCATTGCGATACGTGAAACCGTTTGTTGAAGTGATGATGGTCAGGTTATCCTGCACATTGGCACATCCATAAGGCGTTGGACCGTCATTCCAGCCGGTCATATTTTTGTAATAACTGTTACCCATAACCGGAGCCCATCCGGTTTCACCTGTGCCTGTACCTGTATTGTATGTTTCAACCAGGTTACAACTGGCATCATAAGATGACTGGTGCGATAAACCTACTGTATGTCCACTTTCGTGTGTGCAACATTCAGCAATGTATTTTGAGTTATTGGGACCAAGTCTGTCGGAAAAAACAAATGCAGGAGTATCATCACCCCAGGTAAATGATCCGATATAAGCGATACCGCCAACACCTGTTCTCCATCCACTGGTTGGTGTGATGATCACACGCATACGCTGTGTTAACGGCGCTGCCAGGAATTTTACAGAATCGGTTGTGATGTTGATATTGAAAGGACGGTAATCTTCTGATACACGATTGAATATTTCGGTGATCTGGGCATCACTCAAAGCAGGTGCTGCACAGATAATCGGATTGCCGTTATTCCAGTACGCACTGTTAACGGTATGTCCGTCGAAGTCGAGGTAAATAGTAGCTGTAGCAGAAGGAAAGCTGCTTAGTTTTGGTAAACTGAAGGCACTGATTGAACAGATGTTCAGCAGTAACAGTAAAAAGTATTTGGTAAAGTTTTTCATTTGTAACGGAATTAAACCGTACGAAACGGCGGATGTTGGATATGGTTATCGGATCAATCAGAAACTGCAATCCTGCAGTACTTTATTGGTTTCAAATTTCTGAATTCGGTAATGGTTGTTATTATCTTTTTTCAGTTCATAACCATCTAGTGCATCGTGGTGAACGATACGACCTGTGTAGGTTATTGATTTATCATCATGGATGATTTTTGATACCTGGAACAAAGCATTGCCGAATGCAGGCGATTTAATGATAACCGATTGCAGGTTGGCATATTTAACTTCATTGCTGAGCACTGTACCGGAATAGATAAACTGATTACTGAAAGGAATACTTACAGTAGAGCCGGGAACAGCGCTGAATGCATTTTGTAAAATGTTACTGGAAACTTCAATACTTGCTGGAAAATCGGCAAAAAATTGCTGCTTGCCTGTGCTGGTTTTTTGTGAGAAAACCGAACCTGCTGTTAAGAACAGCATCAACAGGGTGAGGTTGATACGGGTTTTCATAATGACCGGATTTTGCTTTTATGGGTAATGGATCGAATTCTATCCCAACAAACGCATGATTACACCTGGTTATTATGTAAAACCGGTTATTTTTTTTCTGTAAAATTATCTATTCCTGGAGGCTGCTTAGAATTGCCGGGTGTTTAACATTACTAAAGTGCAGGCTTCCAATACTTTAATGCCGGCTTTTTCGGCCAGGGCTTCCAGTTCTATATTTTCTGCACCGGGATTAAAAATGATTCTTTCGGGTTTCAGGGAGAGGATAAAATCATAATACGTCGACTGGTTGGCGGCATTCAGGTAGAGGGTAATGGTATGAATTCCTGCTGTATGTGCGGTATCAGTTTCAATTGGGGTATCTGCAATCATTCCTTTTTTCCGGCCGATGGCGATAACCTCATGTCCATAGGCTTTAAGTTTTTTAACGGCCATATTGCTGTAACGGGCAGGATTTTCGGAAGCGCCAAGCACCAGTGTTTTTTTTGAAGACATATGATTAGTTTAAAAATCTTTTTTGAAGTTCAGGTGTCGGGATCATGCAACTTTCTCTCCGGCCAAACCATTTATAGCGGTTATTGGCAATAAGGTGTATAAACAGCATCTCTTATAAAAGCAGGAATGATGATAAACACATACAACAGCCGTATAAGGCCTTTTAACTGCCGGGCAACTTTGAGTGCTGCTGTTGATTTCGTGTATGCCTTACCGTTTTGTATCAATATAAATGAATTCATACTGGTTTCATCGAAACCGTATTTTCTGAGTAAATCTGTTCCGGTAGAACCCTGCTGCGGGGCAAATACAAATTTCGCAGCAGGGTCGTGCCTGATCACAAACTGAACAGAGCTGTTGCATAAGTTGCAAACGCCATCAAATAAAATAATGCCCTGTTCATTCATGATTCAAAATTACAATTAGTGCACTGCAGTAGCATGATTAATTTTACCGGTATGAATGGCTCTTTTCCTCAACTTGTAGAAAATATAAAGATTCAGGAAATGCATAAAGCCAAGGATAAGAATGATTCTGCCGATTTTCAGACTGAGTTTTTCCAGTACTTCACGGGTATTGGCAATCTCCTGCGTTATCTGTAAGGTATAAACGGCATAGCCCAGATTGATCAGGTAGAAACCCACCAGCAGTAAGTTGTTTACGCTTTCAGCCAGTTCTTTGTTTCCATGAAAGATATCCAGCAGGAATATTTTGCCGTTGCTGAAAAGTGTTCGGGCAACCCAGATGGTTACGCCGATGGTAATGGCCAGGTAGAGTGTGTAAGTGATGATTACGGGGTTCATGATGATATCGTTTTAAAGTGAATAATCTGATTGTTATTTTAACTGTGCCAATGGCCTTGCCATTTTTACATATACTTCATCATAGCAGATACCGGTATAGTATAATGCCATTACCGGAGCGGCAAAGATCAGCATGAGCAGCACCATCAGCAGAAAAGCTTCAATGAGGATACCAAGTAAAGCCGTAATGATAACAACCAGCACGATACGGTGGTAGTAATATCTTTTGACTCTTATTTTCGGTAAACCAACCATTGTACTGATGAATAAGCATGCTGATCAGCTGCCAGCCGCCCACCAGGTAATAGCCATATATGGTTTGATCTCCTTTTCCGATTAAAGCAAAGCCAATACCTAGCAATGATTAAAGTAGTACTGATAATGAGATCTGCTTTCTTAAATGTTTTCATGATTGTAGTATTTAAAATTTCAGAAAGAAATGAAAGTATAGTTTAAAAAAATACCCCTTTTCAAAAGGGGCATCATTGTTTATTTAAAGAGTTTCAGAATATTCATGGTAAACCAGTTTTCTTCGGCTTTGATGAGTGAATCGAGCACTTTATCAGCCTGGGTACCGAGTTTTTTTATGCTGCCCACCATTTCTACAAACTGTTTTGTTTCCTTGTCTTTTTTGTCGCCTTCAACCTGCTGCAATTGTCCGAGTAATTTGAGCATCGGATCCAGTTCTCTTTTTTTGCGTTCTTTAATAATCTGTGTAGCGACTTTCCAGATATCTTTTTCAGCTGTAAAATATTCTTTTCGCTCACCGGGTAAAATCACTCTTTCCACCAGGTTCCAGCTGATCAGGTCACGGATATTCATGTTCACATTACCCCGACTGATACTCAGTTGTTCCATGATATCATCCTGGGTGATCGGATCTGTGCTGATCAGCAGCAAGGCATGTATCTGTGCCATGGTGCGGTTGATACCCCATTGCGTTCCAAAGGCACCCCAGCTACTGATGAATTGTTGCTTTGCTTCTGCTAATTGCATGTTGATTAATTATGGTATAAAGGTAGATTATGATTCTGAAGTTTCAAAATATATTGAAAGATAATTTTTAAAAAAATGCGGAAGAGATTCCGCATTTACTATTTTATGTTCCTAGATTAAACCAGCATGGTTACCGGGTTTTCCAGGAATTTTTTGAGCGTTTGCAGGAAAGCCGCACCCACAGCACCGTCTACGCTTCTGTGATCACAGCTCAACGTGAGCTTCATGATATTGGTAACGTCGAATCCGCTGCCTTTTTTAACCACTACTTCTTTGATTCTGCCCACTGCCAGGATGCAGCTATCAGGTGGGTTGATAATGGCAGTAAATTCTTCAATATCCATCATACCCAGATTGGAAATGGTAAATGTATTTCCGGAGAATTCGGCAGGCTGTAATTTTTTGTCTTTTGCTTTTGCATACAATTCTTTGGCATCAGCAGCAATCTGTGACAGTGATTTCTGATCGGCAAAACGGATAACCGGCACGATCAATCCTTCGGGCATGGCCACTGCAGATCCGATGTGAATGTGGTGGTTCTGGCGAATGAATTCTCCCATCCAGCTGCTGTTAACGGCAGGGTGTAAACGCAGTGCAGCTGCACTGGCTTTGATGATCATATCGTTGAAAGATATCTTCACCGGACTCACTTCGTTCATGGCTGCACGGGCTGCCATCGCATTGTCCATGTTGATTTCCATGGTAAGGTAAAAATGCGGTGCTGTGAATTTGCTTTCGCCGAGTCTGCGGGCAATTGTTTTCCGCATCTGCGTAAGCGGCATATCAGTATAACCCTCCTGGGTAGACGCAGAGAAAGCCTGAACAGCCTGTGCTGGTGCAGCAGCACCCGGAGCAGATGTTGCTTTGTATTCATCCACATCTTTCTTAACGATCCTTCCGCCATCACCGCTTCCGCTGAGCCTGGAGATATCGATTCCTTTTTCAGCAGCGATTTTTTTAGCAAGGGGAGAGGCTTTTACCCTTCCATTTTCTGAAGAGGCTGCAGTCGTATTGTTTTCAACTGATGCTGTAACTGCAGGTACTGTAGCAGCAGCTGGAGCTGCAACTTGCGCAGCACTGGTTGTTCCTGCATTGGCACCTGATTTCTCAGCAGCAATATAAGCAGTCACATCTGTACCAGGCTTACCTACTATAGCGATGATCTCATTGATTTTCGCAGCCTTTCCTTCTTCCACACCTACATATAACAAAGTACCTTCTTCGTAACCTACTACTTCCATCGTGGCTTTATCGGTTTCTACTTCTGCCAGCACATCATCCGATTTCACTTTATCACCGATCTTCTTATGCCAGGCAATAATCTTTCCTTCTGTCATGGTATCACTCAGCAAAGGCATCCTGATTTCTTTTGCACCATCAGGCAAGTGCAACTTTTGCAGTAGCAGGGGCTGTTGCTGCAGGGGTTTCTGTTTTAGGCGATTCTGCTTTTAGCTGGTTCAGCAGCGGCTGGTTTCGCTGTTTCATTATTTCCAGCAGCATCAAGTGCAGCTTTATAATCTTCTCCGGCTTTTCCTACCACCGCCAAAACTCCATCTACCTTCGCCGCTTTTCCTGCTTCAACACCTATATAAAGCAATACGCCTTCATTGTAACTTTCAAGCTCCATGGTGGCTTTGTCTGTTTCCACATCGGCCAGTACATCTCCCGGTTTGATTTTATCACCCACCTTTTTATTCCACGATACAATCACACCTTCTGCCATCGTATCACTCAACCTGGGCATTCTGATAACCTCTGCCATATAATCTTTTCTTTATTTGATGAAATGAACCCCGAAATTAAGGCAAAAACAGGAAAATAAAAGGGGAACGACTCAATTACAACTGTTTTAGTTTCAGACAATTTTACCTGTTCTGCACCTAAAAGTGATTGGAGCGTGAAACTTAATCCAGATCAAGTTTCAGCCGGTCTCTCAGTTCCCTGATCATGGGGTATTGCTCGGCCAGTAACTGGTATTGTGCTTTTGCCGATAAAGGTTTGTCATCCGGTTCCGATTCGGTTGGCTGCTCTTCGAGTTTTAACTGGTATTTTAAAAACCTGTTTTTGAAGTATTGCTGCACATGAGTAATGAGATCCGACCTTTCCGACTCAATAAATTTCTGCTGAATATTACTTCCGGTAATGATTTCAAAACAATGCTCATCAATAACTTTCAGTTCGGCCAGTTTAAAATTGGTCACCGCTGAATGATTTTTCTTTTCTGCCAGCTTTTCAACAAAGATCGCCCAGGCCTTATGAAGATTTTCCGCTGTTAAGGGTACTGCTTTATCCTCAGCATTATTTTTACTGGCAACCTGCTGCCTGATTTTCGACAATGAACCCAGTTTACCTGCAGGTTTCATTTCACTAACCGGAGCCGAAACAGGTTTGCTGCTGATTTGCGTCACCGGGGCTGGTTGTTCAATCACCAGTTTGGCTTGCGGTTCTTCCACTGGTTTTATGGACAGTATTTTTCTTTGCAGGAATGGCAACAAAAGGCAGATTCCTGAAAGAAACTGCTTTAGCCGTGTCCGTTAGTTTTTTTTTTGAAAGACCATCTTCGTTTACGCTTAACTGTATGGCCTGACTGAGATAAGTAAGTTTGATCAGCGTAAGTTCAACATGTAATTTTTTATTCCTGGCCTGTTTGTAATTGATAACAGCTTCGTTGAGTATATTCAGTGCTGCAATCATCCATCCGGTGCTTACCGTTGCGGCATGTTGCAGGTATTTCTGTCGGAAATCTTCTGCTACTTCGAGCAGTATGGACGCTTTAGCATCTTTGCTCACCAACAAATTTCTGATGAATTCTGCAAATCCTTCCAGCAAGGTATCTCCTTCAAATCCTTTCTGGTTGATCTCATCAAACAACAACATGGCATCGGCCATCTGCTGTTGCTGCATCTGGTCGAGCAGCCTGAAATAATAATCCTCATCCAGGATATTCAGGTGCTCCAGCGTATTGCTGTATTTTAATTGTCCGCCGGTAAAACTGATGATCTTATCGAGTATACTCAACGCATCCCTCATACAACCTTCACTTTTCTGAGCGATCAGGTGTAGTGCGGCTTTCTCTGCAGTGATGTCTTCTTTTTCGGCAATTTCCTGCAGGTGTGTAACAGTATCGTTAAGGGTTATACGCTTAAAATCAAAAATCTGGCAGCGACTTAAAATCGTTGGTAAAATCTTGTGCTTTTCTGTAGTGGCGAGAATGAAAATGGCATACGATGGCGGTTCTTCCAGTGTCTTCAGGAATGCATTGAATGCCGAAGCGCTGAGCATGTGAACCTCGTCCACAATATATACCTTGTATTTTCCGGCCTGCGGTGCAAACCTTACCTGTTCTACCAGGGTTCTGATATCATCTACCGAGTTGTTACTCGCCGCATCGAGTTCATGTATATTCAGCGAAATGCCATTGTCGAAAGATACACAGCTGTTACAGGTATTGCAGGCTTCACCATCGGGTGTTCTGTTTTCGCAGTTGATTGTTTTGGCAAGAATACGGGCACAGGTTGTTTTACCCACACCTCTGGGTCCGCAGAAAAGAAATGCATGTGCCAGCTGGTTGTGGTTGATGGCATTTTTCAGCGTGGTGGTGATATGCGATTGCCCAACCACGGTACTGAAATTCTGTGGTCTGTATTTTCTTGCTGAAACAATGAATTTATCCATAATCGAACTCGTCAAATAATTACTGGTTATAGTTTATAACCAACTGCTGCAAATTTACAGTTTCCGGTACTAAACTCAATTTAAAATCGGGTGCCTGTTGAAAGGCCTGGTGCGGTCAAAAATATAGCGGTAGGTTGCCAATACCCTGGACCTGGTGGTGTCGCCCAGGTTGAGTGCGATGTTGAGCATTTTCGGATTAAAATCGCCGATCCATTGCATTTCATATTCGGTATAACTGCTGGCAGGGTGTTTGCAGGTGTTTCCTGGCAGATTCACCGATGATGTAAGCATCCACACCTTTGCCCTGCCATTCGGGAACAACCCCGAAAACAAGCCCGGTGAATTTTTTGTTTTGTCTAAAAGTTTTGATCCAGAGAAAATATAGTTTTTGCAGCAATCCGAATTTTCCATCCAGGTATTTGAACCATTGGTTGAGATCGGGGAGGTTTATAAAGATCGCCACCGGCTTATCCTGGTGATAAGCAAACCAGATAATCTTTTCATCCATCACAGGTTTCATTTTCCTGAACATCAGTATCACCTGGTCTTTGGATAATTCTTTTAATCCGCCATGACCCGCCCAGGCTTTATTATATACTTCTGCAAAATCACCGGCATATTTTTCCAGCTTTGATTTTTCGAGGTGTCGTGGAACTGAATCCGGGATCTGCTGCAATCTGTGCATGTCGTTCCCAGATTTTTTTCTGCAGGGGAGATTTGGGTTCCATCCCTACACAGACCTGTTCATAAAAAGGCCTGAAGCCATAATTTTCAAACAAAGTTTTATAGTAAGGCGGATTGTAATTCATGCAATACAAAGGTTCTTTATAACCTTCAGTTACCAATCCCCACCAGCGATCTCTTTCACCGAAATTGATCGGGCCATCCATGGCTTCCATGTTTTCTGCAATCAGCCAATGACGGGCATTGTCGAACAACAGATCAGCAGCATCCTGGTTATTGATGCATTCAAAAAAACCAACGCCGCCTACCGGGAATTCGTCGCCTTTGTTTTTATATTTTTTATTTACAAATGCTGCAATGCGGCCGATCAGGTTGCCCTCATCATCTTTTAATATCCAGCGTTGCACTTTTCCAAACCTGAAGGCTTTGTTTTTCGATTCATCAAAAACATCTTCAATGTCTTTGTTGAGTGGCCGTATCCATTTCGGATCATTTTTATAAATTTCTCCGGCTACTTTTAGAAACAGCCTGCTTTCTTCAGCTCCATTTACCGGGATGATTTGCATGAATAATATTTTCTTGGATGTTAATGTAATTCTTTGCGCAACTGGTTGGCTGTTTTGCTGCTGCCATCATGACTCCAACCCGGCGGCATGAACAGGTATTTCAGTTTGGTGCCGAAAGAAACTTTTTTTGAAAGGTCTTTCGCGATCGACTGCCATTCATGAAAGATGATCACAAAAGGATTCTGCGATTTTTCTACCGGTTTGGTTAAGCCATAAACCACCGGATCATTTTTTACTTCTTCCTGAAAAGTGCCAAAGAGTTTATCCCAGATGATCAGGCACATGCCCATGTTTTTATCGAGGTAACGGATATTGCTGGCATGGTGAACACGGTGATGGGATGGACTTACAAAAATGGTTTCAAACCAACGCGGCATCCGGTCGATATACTGTGTATGAACCAGGATGCCATAGGTTTGTGTGATTGAATACATGAATACAATGTCCAGCGGATGAAAGCCCATCAATGCAATCGGAATAAAGTAAACAAAGCGGTAAACCGGCTGCAGTACCGATGAACGGAAGCCAGTAGTGAGATTAAATTCGGTAGAAGAATGATGTGTTACATGAACCGCCCAGAATATCCTGCAATAATGATCAACCCGGTGTTCTATATAAAAAGCAAAATCTTCCAGGATGAACAACAGGAACCAGTAGAGATAAACATTTTCGATGGTAAAGAAACGTTGTTCGTAGCTCCACATCAGTACACTAACGTAAAAGGCTGTACGAAGAATAAAATCAAGTCCGGCATTTACCAGGGTGAGGTAAACATTCTGCAGAGTCGCCTTCCAGCTGTAAAATTTACGGTGTTGCCAGTTGCTTAAAATAATTTCTGCACCAATGAGGATCGCATACAATGGGATCGATATCAACAGGAACAATGCCTCACGGGAAGAATGCATGTATTTTACATTTATTACTGTTTGTTATACAGCCATGATTTCTTTCTCTTTTGCAGCAAGGTGTTTTTCTACGAGTGAAATGTATTTGTCGGTTGTATCCTGTGTTTCTTTTTCTGCATCCTTGCATTCATCTTCACTTACGCCATCTTTCTGCAGTTTCTTGATTTGTTCAATCGCATCCCTGCGGATATTGCGGATAGAAACTTTTGCATGTTCTCCTTCGCCATTACAACGTTTCACCAGTTCTTTTCTTCTTTCTTCTGTAAGCGGTGGAAGGAATAGTCTTACAATATTGCCATCATTCTGCGGGGTGATACCGATATTGGCAGCCATGATGCCTTTTTCGATATGCTGCAACATATTTTTTTCCCAGGGCTGAATGGAAATGGTACGGGAATCCAGTGTGCTGATATTCGCTACCTGGTTCAGCGGGGTAGGGTTGCCGTAATAATCAACCATAATGCCATCAAGCATCGCCGGATTGGCTTTGCCTGCACGGATCTTTGCCAGTTCAGATTCAAGATGGTTAATGGCTTTGGCCATTAATGAAGCTGTTTCTTCCAGAATGTTTTGTAAGCTTTCAGACATAGTTATTCGAATTGCGTGCAAAGCTATTAAAAACTACCATTATTTCTTGCAGTTTTTAAACTAATTCAAATGCTTGAACCGGTGAGGGTTTTAATCTACCTCAACCGTATCTGAAACGAGTGTGAGAATTTTGTGCGACTTGATCATTTCTGTTTCCTGTGCTTTTTCAACATGCATGGTTTTGTTTTTCTGGCGCAGGTAGTAGATCAGGCCGGTGAAAGACAAAGCCGTTAAAAATAAAATGCCCATTACAGTGGTTGTGCCGAGGTGGCGCAAACTGAAGGCAATAGCAATAAACAGGATATTCGCTGCAACACATACCAGGGTTGTATTACGATGCGATAAGCCCAGGTCGAGCAGGAAATGGTGAATATGTGTTCTGTCGGGACTGAACGGTGATCTGCGATCCAGGATGCGCAGGCCGAATACCCTTAAGGTATCAAACAGCGGAATCATCAGGATGGCAAAACCAATAGCAGGTGCAGACGCCACTGGCATAGCAACGGTTGGAGTTTCGGCCAGGTTGATAAATTTGATCACCAGGATCGAATTGACCAGCCCCAGCAGGAGCGAACCCGTATCTCCCATGAATATCTTGGCAGGCGGGAAATTATAAATCAGGAAGCTGATGAGGCTGCCGGCAAGGGCAAAAGCCATTACAGCATAAGTTAACTGTCCGATATAGAAAAAATAAGCACCGAAGATCAGGGTAGTTAAAACACCCAGGCTTCCGGCCAAACCATCTACGCCATCAATCAGGTTGAATGAATTGGTAATTACGATGATGGTGAATAAGGAAAGTACAATGCTGGCTACATTCGGGATTTCGTAAACACCCAGCAAACCATGCATGTTGTTGATTTGTACACCACCGAATTTGATGAGAATACCTGCGGCGATCAATTGGCCGGCAAATTTCTTGCTGGCCGATAAAATAAGTATATCGTCTTTGATGCCTAAAAAGAAAACCACGATGGCGGCTGCAACAAAATACTGAAGTTCAGAAGGATTGCTCTGTGGGGCACCAAGGAGTGTAGCAATGATAAAACCCGCAAAAATACCCAGACCACCAAGGGTCGGGATCACAGCTTTGTGAATTTTTCGCTCATCTGGCTCGTCGAACAATTTCTTGTCTTTTGCCACCTGGATGATCACCGGGATAGCAAAAAAGGTAATCAAAAAAGATAAGCCCGCACTAAGTAAAATATTATCCATGCGTGTTTTATTAATCCAACTTATACAAATGTATTAATAATGTTTCGGATAAAGAATTTAAAGCATATAAATAAGATACCAGCCCCTAAAACAGATTATCGTTGTAAAAAACGTCCTGATATTTAATACAAGTATAAGAAATTATGCTCTTAGATAACGGTATTACTGCAAACTTAGTATTAAGTCGCTTTAGTTGCTCTTTTTTCTTTGTACATGACCTGAATTAAACTAGGTTTGCAGCCTGAAATCATCCTTTTTCATATGCAGCAATTAAAAGATACCGCTACACAGGTAAGGCGAGACATCGTAAGAATGGTTCATGGCGTTCAGAGCGGCCACCCGGGTGGTTCCCTGGGCTGTGCCGACTTCCTTACTGCGCTCTATTTCAAGGTAATGAAGCACAATCCGGCCTTCCAGATGGATGGTATCGGAGAAGATGTATTCTTCCTCAGCAACGGGCATATTTCCCCGCTTTTTTACAGTTGCCTGGCCAGGAGCGGTTATTTCCCGGTTTCTGAACTGGCTACTTTCAGGAAAATCGACAGTCGCCTGCAGGGGCACCCAACCACACATGAACATCTTCCGGGTGTAAGGATGGCGAGCGGTTCCCTGGGTCAGGGCCTCAGTGTAGCTGCTGGAGCCGCTCTGGCAAAGAAATTCAACAATGATCCGCAGGTCGTTTATTCATTGCATGGTGATGGAGAACTGGATGAAGGCCAGAACTGGGAAGCCATCATGTTTGCCGCACATAAAAAAATTGATAACCTGATCGCAACCATCGATTGCAATGGACAACAGATTGATGGTCCCACAGAAAAAGTAATGGCACTCGATAGCCTGAAAGCAAAATTTGAAGCTTTTAACTGGGCAGTTATGGAAATGGATGGCAATGATATGGAAGCAGTAGTAACAGGTTTGGAAAAAGCGAAATCAATGCTGGGTAAAGGAAAACCCGTTGTTATTCTGATGAAAACAGAAATGGGCAAAGGCATCGATTTCATGGAAGGAACACACGAATGGCATGGTATTGCTCCCAATGATGAACAGTTGAAAAAAGCATTGGAACAATTGCCCGAAACCTTAGGCGATTATTAATCAAAATAATTTTATTGAATACAGGGAATCTTAAGGGTTCCCTTTTTTATTTCAGTTCGAAAGGCTGCCTGGATGCTTTCTGTGCAGGGAACCAGGATGCCAGGAATGAAATGGCCATGGCTGTTCCGGCCACCAGCAGAAAATCGGTCGGCAATGAGTTTCACCGGAAAATAATCGATGAGGAAAGATCCTCCGCTTAATTTTATCAGCTTGAATTTTAACTGCAGTAAGCAAATGGTAGTTGCCAAGCCGATACCAATTCCTGCCCCTATGCCTCCCAGTAATAATCCTTCTGTAAGAAAAATTTTCTTTACCTGAACAGGTGTTGAACCCATGCTTTGCAGAATGGCAATGTCTTGCTTTTTTTCCAGCACCAGCATGGTAAGGGCACTCACCATGTTAAATGCCGCAATCACCAGGATCAGTGTTAAAACTGCATAGATGGCCCATTTTTCCAGCTTCATCGTGTTGTAAAGGTTGGAGTTTTGCTGGTATCGGGTTTGCACCATAAAATCTTTGCCCAGTTCTTGTTGCAGTAAATCCCTGCTATCTTCAAGATCCACATCTCTTTTGAGTTTGACCTCGATTGAAGTGTACTCATTTTCGTACATGCCTGCCTGTTGTTTTACAAAACCGATATTAGTGAGGGCATAGCTGTTATCGAAATCCTGTTGAATGGTGAATACACCGGAGGGAACGATATTACCCTGACTGAGGGATTCAATCGGGTCATTGCTTTTTACATGCATCTTGGGAAGGATCACGGCCAGTTGCTCGGGAGCGAAAGCTTCGTTGAGATTGATTCCTGCTGCATTCTGAACGCCTGCACCTACAATGATTTTGGGATTATCGGTATTACCCATTTGAAATTTTCCTTTGCTGATGGATAGCGGCAATTCCATTGAGGGTTGCATATTTTTCGTCTACCCCTTTCAGTTGTATCACCGATTGTGATTCGCCGTTTTGCAACAGTGCTTTTTCTTCGGCTACCAGACCAACTTGTTGTACAAAAGGCAGCGCACGGATTTTTGCTAAACGGGCACGGATCAAATTCAAATGACTTGCCATGTGCCGGAGAAATTTTCAGGTCGGTATAAAAAGAAGAGTACAACGATTTCACCATGTCTTCAAATCCGTTGAAAACACTCAGTACCAATACCTGGCAACAGGTGGCAAATGCAATTACACCGGCGGTTACCCAGGAAATGATATTGATGGCATTGGCCGATTTCTTTGCCTTAAAATAGCGCCACGCAAAATCAAGGTACATGCAGTGAGGTTATGGTTTTGGTTGATTGTTGTCGTCCTGTCCCTTGATGTTTTTAAAAAGCTGTTCCATTTTATCAACATATTCGAGGGTGTCGTCGATATAAAAATTCAATTGGGGCATTGATCTTAACTGGTGTCTTACCCTTGCTGTGAGTTCTTTCTTGATTTCCCAGCTGCGTTCCTGGATGGTTTTGAGCGCAGCTACAGAATCCTTCACTTTAAAAAAGCTGAGGTAAATTCTTGCATCAAATAAATCGGGTGTAATTTTTACAGAAGCAATAGAAATCATGCCTCCATCCATCATAGATAATCCGAGCCGCTGAAAAATATCATTCAGTTCTTTTTCAAGTACAGCAGCCACCTGTTTTTGTCTTTTACCTTCTATCATGAGTTTACCCTTTAAATCCCTGTAAAATTAGTTACTTTGCGGGTTTTATATCAGTTTATATTTTTCCGCAAATAAATGAAGAGTTTACGTGTCATATACCGGTATATTAAGAAGTACCCGGGATTAGTAGGTACTTATTTCAGCTTTAATATACTGGCAGCGCTGTTTGGCGTTATTTCACTCGGATTGCTGAGTCCATTCCTCATGCTTATTTTCAAACAGGGAGATGCATTCAAAGCAGTAACGGCTACCGGTTTTTTCAACCGCATTAACCCGGTGAATTATTTCAAGGAATGGTTGTACAATTTAATGAACGAACCGGGGGGCAATGTAAAAGCGCTGATGCTGATCTGTTTTGTAGTGCTGGCGGCCATTTTACTCAAGAATTTATTTGCTTACCTGAGCATGTATTTTCTCAATCCCATCCGCAACCGGATTGTTAATGATATGCGCAGCAGCATGTATTCAAAAATCCTGCAACTGCCGGTTGGTTATTTCAGCGAACAGCGCAAGGGTGATATCATGAGTAAGTTGTCGAACGACCTCGGTGATGTGGAAAGTTCTACCATCAGTGTACTCGAAAGTCTTTTCAGGGAACCGATTACCATTCTGCTGTATTTTATTTACATGATCATTCTGAGTCCGCAGTTAACTGTGTTTTCTGTTGATATTTCTGCCGGTATCAGGATTCATTCTTGGCCGCATTGGCCGTTCACTCAAGAAAGAAAACAAAAGAGTATTGCAGCAATTCGGATCCTTGTTTTCAACCATCGAAGAAACATTGGGAGGTATACGCATCATCAAAGCATTCAATGCAGAGAAAAAAATTCAGGAAAAGTTTGAGAAGGAAAATGAGGCCATGTATCACCTGAAGAACAAAGCCAATCGCAGGCGGGATCTTGCATCTCCGGTTTCAGAAGCACTGGGTGTTACGGCCGTTTTGTGTATACTGCTTGTATGGTGGCAGGTTGGTGTTGAGTGGAGATCCTACTTTCACTTTGAATGCAGGCGACTTCCTGGCTTATATTGCGATTTTCACTCAGCTGATTCAACCGTTGAAATCTTTATCAAGTGCTTCCTATAATATTCAGAAAGGTGCAGCCAGTATAGAAAGGATTGAAGCATTGATCAGTGAACATGTAGGCATCCGGGATTTACCCGATGCGAAAGAACTGAAGTCATTCAACGATTCCATCGAACTGAAGAATGTGAGTTTTTATTATGAAGAAAAAGCAATTCTGAAAAATATCAACCTGAAAATTCAGAAAGGAAAAACACTGGCACTGGTTGGCAGCAGTGGTGCCGGTAAGAGTACACTGGCAGATCTGATCCCACGCTTTATCGATGCTGCAGAAGGAGAAGTACTGATTGATGGAGAGAATATAAAAAACTACACCCTGCATTCGGTGCGCAACCAGATGGGCATTGTAACACAGGAAGCGATCCTGTTCAATGATAGCATTGCCAATAATATTTCGTTGGGGAAAGATGATGCAGCATTAGAAGAAATCAGGCAGGCAGCACGCATTGCCAATGCGGCCAGTTTTATTGAAGGCAAAGAAGAAGGATATGATACCAATATCGGCGATCGTGGTATGAAACTCAGCGGTGGTGAAAGGCAAAGGGTAACCATTGCCCGTGCTGTATTGAAAAACCCGCCGATCCTGATCCTGGATGAAGCAACTTCTTCACTCGATACCGAAAGTGAGCGACTGGTACAGGATGCGATCAACAACTTAATGAACAACCGTACTTCAATTGTGATTGCACACAGGCTGAGTACGATCCGCCATGCCGATGAGATCATTGTACTGCAAAAAGGAGAGATCGTAGAAAGGGGAACCCACGAAAGCCTGATTGAGCAAAACGGGTTTTACCGTAAGCTGGTGAATATGCAGGAAGTAAAGTAAATTACTTCGGTTATTGTTAACCGTTAGTGTATCGAATAAAAAAAGGAGAATGATTTTGTCATTCTCCTTTTATATTGAAATCGTTGATTGTTATTTTACAATACCCATCTTAGCTTCGATGCTGAGGGTAGCATGCGGAACTGCTCTTAAACGGGCTTTATCGATCAGCTTTCCGGTTACGCGGCAGATACCATAGGTTTTGTTTTCAATGCGCATCAGGGCTTTTTCCAGGTGATCAATAAAAGTGATCTGGCGGCTGGCCATCTGGCTGAGTTGTTCTCTTTCCATACTCAGGCTACCATCTTCCATGGTCATATACCTGTTTTCGCTTTCATCTCCACCCATTTCATCTTTACGGGTGATCAGACCCTGCAGGTAATTGAGTTCTTTTTTAGCAGCTTCAAGCTTGCGTTGGATCAGTTCCCTGAATTCCATTAATTCGGTGTCGGTATATCTTACGATTGGCGCACCTGGATCTGATTTAGCCTGATCCAATACCGATTTGGTAAAGTCGGGCTGATATTTTCTGGCGGTTTTGGTGTTAATCTTAGGCAAAACAACAGGTTTAGGGGGTGTGATTTTAATATCTTTCGGATTCTTAGCCGTAGCTTTTGGCGAAACTTGTTTAGGAACTTCTTTCACTACTGGCTTTTTCTCCTCTACTTTTTTTGGCGCATGGTTTTTCCACAGGTTTTTGTACGGCAACTGGTTTTTTGGCAGCTGCTGCTGGAGCTGGTTTTACGGGTGCTTTTGGTGCTACTTTGGCTGCAGGTTTAGCTACAGGCTTGGCAGCTGGTTTTGCAACCGGTTTTGCAGGTGCTTTGGGAGCCTGCCGGTTTGGCAACTGGTTTCGGTGCTGGTTTGGCAGCAGGTTTTGCTTTGGCAACCGGTTTTTTAGCAGCAGGTTTTACGGCCGCTTTCGGCGCTGGTTTGGCTGCTTTTTTTGCAGGCGCTGCTTTCTTCGCGACTGGCTTAGCCGGCGCTGGTTTTTTGGCTGCTGGTTTGGCTACTGGTTTTTTGGTTGCCATTTTATTTACTTTTTTAGAACGTTTACGGTTAAAGAAACATCATTTACTTCTATAGGTGTTCCTGTGGGAATCTGGGCTTCAAATTCAAGTGAATCGGCCAAAATTTCGCGGCAAATATAGTCTTTAAATTCAATTAATGAAGATTGCAGTTCTGCACTTCCGCTAACGGCAACGGCGATACGGTCGGTGAGTTCAAAGCCACTGTCTTTACGGATATTCTGAATCCTGTTCACAAATTCTCTTGCATTTCCTTCATTTTGAAGGGCTTCGTTAATGGTAATGTCGAGCGCCACGGTAAGCATACCTTTTCCGGCGATTTCATAACCCGGTATTTCATCGGTGATGATTTCAATGTCTTCAGGCGCTAAAATAATCGGCTGTTCTCCTTTTTCCACTTCTGATGCATTGAGCAGATAATCGCCCAAAAGCACTTTTTCGATCAGACTGTTATCGAATTTTTCGATTTCACCGGCAGCCCATTTCATTTTCGGCCCCAGTTTTTTACCCAGGGTTTTAAAATTGGCTTTGGCTTTTTTGCGGATGAAATCATTTCCGGCATCCAGTATTTCGATTTCCTTGATATTGGTTTCGGCTTTGATGATCTCTGATGCCATCCGGATGTTTTCAGCCATCTGGTTGTCCATTGCAGGGATGAATACTTTCTGCAATGGTTGCCTTACTTTGATATTCACTTTTTTGCGGAGTGATAATATCAGTGAAGAAGCATCCTGGGCCAATTGCATCCTTGCTTCCAGTGAAGGATTGATAAACTGATCATTTATTTTCGGATACAATGTATGGTGTACCGATGCTTCATTGAAACGATTGCTTACATTGTTCAGGTTGGCAAACAGCCAGTCGGCAAAGAATGGTGCAATCGGTGCAATCAATCTGCTGAGTGTTTCCAGGCATTCGTATAAGGTCTGGTAAGCACATAATTTATCATGCTCATATTCTCCTTTCCAGAAACGACGCCTGCACAAGCGAACATACCAGTTGCTCAGCTGTGCATCCACAAAATCTTCAATGGCACGACCGGCCTGGGTTGGTTCGTAGGCGTTTAAATTTTCTTCAACAGTTCTGATCAGGCTGTTGAGCGAAGAGATGATCCACTGATCAATCTCTGGCCTTTTTTCCAGCGGTATATATTCTTCTTTAAAAGAGAAATCCATCAACATTCGCATAGAGTGCAAAGAACTGATAGGTATTGTACAGCGTTCCAAAGAACTTGCGTTGTACTTCCTTGATACCTTCTTCATCAAATTTCAAACTATCCCATGGAGAAGCATTGGTGATCAGGTACCATCGGGTAGCATCTGCACCATAACTGTTGATGGTAGCAAAACGGATCCACCACATTGCCGAGCCTTTTACTCATTTTATTACCGGCTTTGTCGAGTACGAGTCCGTTACTCACCACCGTTTTATAGGCAACACTATCGAAAAGCAATACAGCGAGTGCATGCAGGGTATAGAACCAGCCACGGGTCTGGTCAACGCCTTCAGCGATAAAGTCTGCCGGGAAATTCTGTTCAAATGTTTCTTTGTTTTCGAAAGGGAAATGCCATTGTGCATAAGGCATGGCGCCACTGTCGAACCATACATCAATCAGATCGGGAACCCTTTTCATGGGTTTGCCCGAATCACTTACCAGCGTGATATCATCTACATAAGGTTTGTGTAAATCGAGTATGCCTTCATGTAAGTAATGGGTATTGGTATCTCCACCGAGCACTGCTGCTGCTTTTTTAATTTCAGCATTGAGTTCAGCGATGGAGCCGATGCATTTTTCTTCTGAAGCATCTTCTGTTCTCCAAACCGGTAATGGGGTTCCCCAATAGCGACTGCGGCTGAGGTTCCAGTCGACCATATTTTCGAGCCAGTTTCCGAAACGACCGGTTCCGGTGCTGGCTGGTTTCCAGTTGATGGTTTTATTCAGCTCCACCATGCGGTCTTTAACGGCCGTGGTTTTGATGAACCATGCATCCAGCGGATAATAAATGATGGGTTTATCGGTGCGCCAGCAATGCGGATAATTGTGTTCGTATTTTTCAACTTTGAAAGCCCGGTTTTCTTTTTTCAGTTTCACTGAAATATCGATGTTCACATCAATATAACCGGGTTCATCTTTATAATCTTTCACATAACGATTGCTGAATTCGCCCACACCATCAATGAATTTTCCTTGTTTATCAACCAGTGTTAAAATACCCAGGTTGTTTTTCTTACCAACACGGAAGTCATCGGCACCAAATGCAGGTGCTGTATGAACGATACCGGTACCATCTTCAGTAGTTACAAAGTCACCTGTAATTACACGGAAGGGATCAGCGCCAGGTGTTTCTTCAGTAATTTTTTCTAGTGTATTGGCTTCGAAAGGCAGTAACTGTTCATAGCGGATGCCCTCCAGTTCTTTACCACTGCATGTTCCAAGGATTTTCCAGGGAATCAGTTTGTCGCCTTCTTTATATTCTTCAGGAGGAAGATTTTCGGCTTCTGCTTTAAAATATTTTCCGATCAGCGATTTTGCGAGCACCACATTTACCGGCAGGTAGGTATATGGATTGAAAGTAGATACGATGGCGTATTCTATTTCTGGTCCCACGGTTAATCCAAGGTTGGATGGAAGCGTCCACGGTGTGGTGGTCCAGGCCATCAGGAATATATCTTCCTCTTTTCCAAGTTTGTTGAAAAGACTTGCAGCATTTGCATCTTTGATAACCCTGAACATCACCACGGCGCTGGTGTCTTTTACATCTTTGTATGTGCCCGGCTGATTGAGCTCATGTGATGAAAGTCCGGTACCTGCAGCGGGAGAATAGGGCTGGATACTCACACTTTCGTAGAGGTATCCTTTTTTATACAATTCGCTGAGGCACCACCAGAGCGATTCTATATAATTGTTTTCAAAAGTTACATAAGGATTGCTGAGATCCACCCAATAACCCATTTTGCGGGTGATATCATCCCATTTGTCTTTGTACTGCATCACCACTTCCCGGCATTTCCGGTTGTAGTCTTCCACCGATATTTTTTTACCGATATCTTCTTTGGTGATGCCGAGGAGTTTTTCAACGCCAAGTTCAATCGGCAGACCATGGGTATCCCATCCGCCTTTGCGTTTTACCTGAAAACCCTGCATGGTTTTGTAACGGCAAACCAGGTCTTTCAGTGTTCTTGAAATAACGTGGTGAATGCCGGGCATACCATTGGCGCTGGGTGGACCTTCATAAAAAACAAAGGGTTTATTGTTGTCGCGGAGTGAAACACTTTTTTCAAAAGCCTGTTCCGACTCCCATTTCTGGAGTATTTCCTGGCTGATGCCGGGTAGATTCAATTGAGCATATTCCCTGTATCTGGCTGACATATAAAAACTTCTCCCGGAGTGGGTTTCTGTGAAAAAAATAAGGCTGCAAAGGTAGCAATTAGTCGGCTAAATAGAAAATGAGAAACGAAAGGATACAGGGCCCACTGAAATGTTAATTTCTTGCGTTTTATCCACACGGAAACGGGTTGGCATAATATTGGCTGAAAGAGAGTTGTTGTAAATATTCTCATTGAACCTGTATGAAGAAACTATTTATTCTCTTTTTGTGCGTTGGAGGCTTGTCCTTTACTTCGGTATATGCGCAAAAGAAAAAACCGGTTAAAACACAACCGGCAGTGCAGGTTCCTGAAAATGTGTATACTACATTCAAAAATCAGTTTGCCGTTGCAGAAAATGGCCAGTGGAAAAAGACCTTCAGGGGCAATTATATTGCCGAGTTTACCAATTCAAGCCGTCAGAACCAGTCGGTAGAATACGATACCACGGGAAGGGTTATAAAAAGTAAAATTGCTTATAGTACTGATGCATTTCCGAGTAATATCGGTAATGCCGTTTCTGCGCAATATCCTGGTTATGCTATCGCCGAATGTGTGCGGATGGAAATACCAGGCGTTAAACCTTATTACAGGGTGAAACTGAGTGGAGAAAACAGTGCACAAAAAGATTTATTGATCAGTGAAGAAGGAACAATCAGTGAGTAAAGATTTTTTGCTGGTTTAGGGTTTTATTAGGGTAAAACGGGAGTATTCTTACTCCTGTTATTTTGTTTTTTCGTACCAATTGAAAGTGTCCCGCTTTAAAATCTGGTGTTTGTTAAACTGTAACAGAGCAGCATTAGCTGTAGAAATAAGTGTACAAGCACAAAGCAATCCTTTACAGGGTTGCTTTTTTATTTGATACAATGCTGATTAATTGTGAACAAGCAATTCGCAGGGCTTGATGCCTGTATGCTTTTTAAAGGCGGTGCTGAAGTGAGAAATAGAAGAATAGCCCAGCATTAAAGAAACTTCGGTAACACTCAAGCCTTTGTCGTATAAAAGGTATTTGGCGTGTTCCATACGCTGGCTCTGGTAGAAATCGAATATTGTAGTTCCGAAAATCTCTTTGAAACCTTTTTTCAGGTAACATTCATTGATGGCTACTTTGCGACTGAGCGCCTTGATGGTGATCGGTTCGCCGATATGCTGCAAAAGAATTTCTCTGGCTTTGATGATCTTCTCCCGATCGGCTTCATTGGCCAGGAACTTGCATTGAAAAGCCGTTTCTTCTTTCTCGCCCAGCATACAATCGGTGCTGTATAAAAAGAGAATCTGCGTTTGTGCGTTGATGAATATATTTTCGAGGGTATCGGTGTAATTGTGATTGAGCAATGCTTCTATGGCCATCCTGGTTTTACCACACAACGGAAGCATTTTAGAAAAAGAAGTTTCATGGGTAAACGAAACCACTTTATCCGTTAACGTTAGTGCCGGTTTATGTGCTTTGGCGAATTGTTGCAGATAAGATGGCGAGAAGCTGAAGCTCATTACATCTACACTGTCAATTTTTTCGATGCAGGCCTTGCTGGCGTTGTGCTGACAAAAATCGCACTCCGATTGTTTCTTGCGGCAATAAACATTTCCGGTTACGCAGAATTTCAGTTCAAGAGAGTTGGCAGCCGGATTGTTTTTTTCATAATGATACACCAGCATGCCAGTATCTTCCAGGCTCCACATCGGTTGTTTACGGTAGCGCCTGATCGAATATTTAACCGATCCGGGAACCTGCCGAACAACCTCCTGCAAAACCTCCATCTCATTGTGGAGATAGGGTTGCTTGTAGGCCAGTGAAAATATGTCTGCTGATTGATTCATCGAAAAATTTCAATGCAAATATACAAAAGCTTACCGGATTTCAATTTTGTTGTTTAAACTTTAAGATGATTATTACAATTGGCTGACAAAGCCATTTTCTTGCGCTGAAAACAACCCGGATAATGGGTGAATTCTGCATTATTCGGGGGGAAAGAAAATTGTCCCCAAATGTTTACAAAAATGTTCACAAAATAACCCAAAATAGACCCCTGAAATTGTACAGGAGCCCTTTATTTTCGGTATATTTGCAGGATTGTGAATTTTGTTCATTTTAAAGAGATTCCGAAGCATTTATGAGTACAGAAATAGTAGAAATTCCCACCCAGGCCACAAACGGCTACAGCGCAGATAGTATACAGGTTTTAGAAGGTTTGGAAGCGGTTCGCAAAAGACCCGCGATGTATATTGGAGATATCAGTGTGAAAGGTTTGCATCATCTTGTTTATGAAGTAGTTGATAACTCTATTGATGAGGCACTGGCCGGTTATTGTAAAAATATTACCGTAACCATCAATGAAGATAATTCTATCACTGTTCAGGATGATGGCCGTGGTATCCCCACAGGAATGCATACCAAAGAGAACAGAAGTGCCCTGGAAGTGGTTATGACGGTATTGCATGCGGGTGGTAAATTCGACAAAGGATCCTATAAGGTTTCCGGTGGTTTGCATGGCGTGGGTGTGAGTTGCGTGAATGCACTCAGCACCAAACTGCATGTTACTGTTAAAAGAGAAGGAAAAGTATTCGAGCAGGAATATGCCACAGGTATTCCTCAATATCCTGTAAGGGAAATCGGTAAGGCCGATACAACAGGTACCATGGTGCAATTCTGGCCCGATGGCAGCATCTTCACCACCACGACCTACAACAAAGAGATCCTGGAAGGCCGTTTGAGAGAACTGGCTTACCTAAACCGCAAAATCACCATCATCCTCAATGATGTTCGTGAAAAGGACGAAAACGGTAATATTTACAGCAAAACATTTTACAGCGATGGTGGTATCGTTGAGTTTGTAGAAACCATCGATAAAAATGCCAATCGTACCCCCCTCATTCCGAAAACCATTTTTTGTGAGGGTTACGATGAAAAAAGCAATGTAACTGTTGAAGTAGCCATGGTGTACAATGCCAGCTACCAGGAACATATTTTCAGTTATGTAAACAACATCAATACCATCGAAGGGGGTACACACGTAGCCGGTTTCCGCCGTTCTATCACCAGGGTTTTCAAAAGCTATGGAGATAAACAGGGAATGTTTGAGAAAGCCAAAGTGGCCATCGAAGGTGATGATTTCAGGGAAGGTATCTCTGCCATCATTTCGGTGAAAGTTCCTGAACCACAGTTCGAAGGTCAAACCAAAACCAAACTGGGAAACAGTGAGGTGATGGGTATTGTAGACATTACGCTCAGTCGTGTACTGGAAGCCTACCTCGAAGAAAATCCGAGAGATGCCAAAACCATCATACAAAAAGTAATCCTCGCTGCACAAGCACGTGCTGCGGCTAAGCGTGCCCGTGATATGGTGCAACGCAAGAGTGTTTTAGTAGGAGGTGGATTACCCGGTAAACTCGCAGATTGTTCAGAAAAAGATCCCGGTAAATGTGAGTTGTTCCTGGTGGAAGGAGACTCGGCGGGTGGTACAGCCAAACAGGGCCGCGACAGAAGCTTCCAGGCGATTCTGCCACTCAGGGGTAAAATCCTGAACGTAGAAAAAGCCATGGAACATAAAATCTACGACAACGAAGAGATCAGGAATATGTTCACAGCTTTGGGCGTTAAAATCGGAACAGCCGAAGATGCCAAAGCACTGGATATTTCCAAGCTACGCTACCACAAACTGATCATCATGACCGATGCCGATGTGGATGGTAGTCATATCGCCACCCTCATCCTCACTTTCATTTTCCGTTATATGAAAGAACTGGTAGAACAGGGTTATATCTATATCGCACAACCACCGCTATACCTTGTTAAAAAAGGAAAAGACCAGGAATATGCCTGGAATGATGAAGAAAGAAAAGGATGGATTGCGAAATTCGGACAAGGCAAAGACGATTCGGTAACCATTCAGCGTTACAAAGGTTTGGGTGAGATGAATGCAGAACAATTATGGGAAACAACCATGAATCCTGCAACCCGCACTTTGAAACAGGTAACCATCGATAGCTTAACCAATGCCGATGGAGTATTCAGCATGCTCATGGGCGATGAAGTTCCGCCAAGAAGGGAATTTATCGAAACCCATGCGAAGTATGCAAAAATTGACGCTTAACAAAGGGTTGAAAAATCTTCACATCCTGTGGAGAGATTAAACGGAAGCGTTCGGTTATCTACAGTTATTTTTAGTAGCTTGTAACCGAAGTTTCTGCTTCAACTCTTATTTACTAACTATAAATTTTATTCAAATGTCAAAAATGTTAACAGCCTATTGCATGAAAACAAAAGAAAAAAATGTTCCCATGCAGGATGCAGTCATAACCAAAACAGCCCGTGGCGGATACATGGCACAGGGTCATGATGGAAAAGGAAATAAAATGACTACCATGCTTGCCGAAGCAAAAGCGCTCCAGGCAGTAAAAGATGGTGTTGCCAAAAAAAGCTGGTAATCTGTAAAAACATTTTACAATCAGGGCCGTTCTGTTGAGCGGCTTTTTTTTATGCAACAATCTGAATGGAAATTATTAACCAGCAGCAGTTGCAGTACCCGCAGCTGATCTCACAGCCTGCAGCATTCTATTGATGAAGTCGAACAGGCTGCTCATGGTAGGAATGTCGTCTACTACCAGAATGCCATTTTTACCAACCTGTTTTAATTTGCCTTTATTCGTTCCCGTTTGTAAATAATAAAGTATGCTGTTGAAAGTATCACTCTGGAAATAGGGCGACTCAGGATTGCCAACAAAAAAGCATTTCAGTGTATCATTTTTCAGCAACATTTTTTCAAAACCGAGCTCAACGGCCATCTTACGGCAACGCACAGTCGTAAACAGGTCTTCTGCTGCTGCAGGTACGGGTCCGAACCTGTCTTCCAGCTCACGGTGAAAATCCTGCAGGTCTTCTTCGTTTTCACAATTGTCGAGCCTGGAATACAAACTCAGTCTTTCAGTAATGCTTTCCACATAACTATCCGGAATGAGAATTTCCAGGTCAGTATCAATGGTGCAGTCTTTTACAAAGTCATCCTGCTGACTGATCTCTTCTTTGAACAGGTCTTTAAATTCTTTTCGCTTCAGTTCACGAATCGCTTCATCGAGAATTTTCTGGTACATTTCAAAACCGATTTCTGCAATGAAACCACTTTGCTCACCACCGAGCAGGTTACCGGCGCCACGGATGTCGAGGTCACGCATCGCAATCTGGAAGCCGCTTCCAAGGTCGCTGTATTGTTCGAGGGTGGTTAATCTTTTTCTGCTGTCTGGTGGCAGGGTGCTCATCGGTGGAGCGAGTAAATAACAAAAAGCTTTTTTATTGCTGCGGCCAACCCTTCCCCTTAACTGGTGAAGATCACTGAGACCAAACTGGTGGGCATTGTTGACAATAATGGTATTTACATTCGGAATATCTACACCGCTTTCTACGATATTGGTACAAACAAGTACATCGTATTTGCGGTCCATAAAATCAAGAATGGTATCTTCCAGTTGATCACCTTCCATTTGTCCGTGCGCATAGGCGATACTGATATCCGGGCACAATCCCTGGATAAAGCTCTTCATTTCTGCCAACCCTTTCACCCGGTTGTGAATAAAGAAAATCTGTCCGCCTCTTTCCGTTTCATAATAGATGGTGTCACGGATACTGTCTTCATTAAACACCATCACTTCTGTTTGTATAGGCTGACGGTTGGGTGGGGGCGTGTTGATGATGCTCAGATCCCGGGCACCCATCAGGCTGAACTGAAGTGTTCTTGGGATAGGCGTTGCCGTTAGTGTTAGTGAATCTACTGTGGTACGCAGCTGTTTGAGTTTCTCTTTTGCAGCTACACCGAACTTCTGTTCCTCATCAATGATCATTACGCCCAGGTCTTTGAATTTTACTTCTTTCCCGAGTAGGGCATGGGTGCCAATGATGATATCGATTTTACCTTCTTCCAGCTTGCGTAAAGTTTCTTTCTTTTCTTTGGAAGATTTGAAACGGTTGATAAAATCAACTGTCACCGGGAAATCTTTCAAACGGTCGCTGAAAGTTTTATAATGCTGGTAAGCCAGGATGGTGGTAGGAACGAGTACGGCAGCCTGTTTGCCATCGCAACAGGTTTTGAACGCTGCCCGAACGGCCACTTCCGTTTTACCAAAGCCAACATCACCACATACCAACCTGTCCATCGGACCTTCCTTCTCCATATCTCTTTTTACATCTTCAGATGCCTTGGCCTGGTCTGGTGTGTCTTCATAAATAAAACTGGCTTCGAGTTCTGTTTGCAGGTAGTTATCCGGTGAGTGTGCGAATCCCTGTAAACTTTTGCGCTGGGCATATAGTTTTATCAGGTCGGTGGCAATGTCTTTGACCTGTTTCTTTGTTTTTTCTTTCAGCTTACTCCAGACATCACTGCCCAGTTTGTTCATCTTTGGAATGCTGCCTTCCTTACCACTGTATTTGCTGATCTTATGCAGCGAAGAAATATTTACATAGAGCAGATCGCCATCTTTGTATTGTATCCTAACGGCTTCCTGTAAACGCCCGTTGGCTTCTATTTTCTGAAGGCCGCTGTACACCCCAACGCCGTGATCGATATGTGTTACATAATCGCCGGGCTGAAGTTCACGAAGTGTTTTTAATGTTAACGCTTTGTTTTTACTAAAAGCCTGCTTGACTTTGTATTTATGGTATCGCTGAAAAACCTGGTGGTCGGTATAGCAAACCAGTTGGAGCGAATCATCAATAAAACCTTCATGAATCGAAACAGGAATGGGCGTTACCTGGATCTCGGCTTTGAGATCAGTGAAAATGATGTGCAGCCTTTCTAGCTGTTTGGGGTTGTCGGCAAATATGAAAATATTGTATTGCTTCTTTTCATAGTCCTGCAGGTTTTTAATCAGCAGGTCGAACTGCCGGTTGAAAGCCGGTTGTTCCTTTGTTGAAAAAGCGATCTTCTCAGCAGGTTCATGCGTTCTTTTAAAGGCAGGGTGGCTGCCCATTTCGATGATATGTTTGTCGGCCAGTTGTTTCTGTAACAGGCTGAGTGGAACGAAATCGCCGGTATTTACATCCTGCCTGATATTGATTTCAGCCATTTCATCTGAAACATGATCTGCAGGGTTCGATTGATACACCTGTTCCAGGAAAATAGCCAGATTCTCTTCTTCCTGTTCAATTCTTTCCTTTATAAATTCCCAATCCTGCATCCAGATGGCAGTTTGTTCGGGAAGAAATTCCAGTAAAGAAACTTTTTCTCCGCTTTCAAACTGTGTTTCAACATTCGGGATGATATTAACCTGCAGCAATTTCCGTTCACTGAGCTGCGATTCAGGATCGAAAATGCGGATGCTGTCTACTTCATTGCCGAATAATTCAATCCGGTAAGGCTTTTCATTACCGAAAGAATAAATATCGAGTATGCCTCCCCGTATGGCAAACTGCCCGGGTTCATACACAAAATCGGTACGAACAAATCCATGCTGCACAAATCTTTCGAGGATGCCATTCACATCCAGTACATCGGCTTGTTTGATGCTGATGATGTTTTCGGAAAGTGTTTTGGAAAGCACTACTTTTTCAAACAAAGCCTCGGGATAGGTTACAATAATTTTTTTATTGCCACCTGCAGCAATTTTTGTGAGTGCTTCTGTACGAAGCATCACATGACTGCTGTTGAGTAACTGGTAATTTTTTTTGTTCTTGAAGGAACCGGGAAAATAAAAGAGATCAAGTGCATTGGAAATATTCTCCAGCGTATTCTGAAAATAAGCTGCTTCTTCGGCATCCCTCAGGATAACGAGGTGATTGCATTGTGAAGTGATCTCCTGGTGAAAAACAGCGGCAATAACAAATTGTGAAGCACTTCCCTGGAGCCCGGTTAGCTGAAGATGTTGCGGGGAAGACATAGTGATCCTGTTCGCTATCTGAAAACAGCGGGGATCATTTTTGTATAAATTCATCAACACGTCAAGATTCATTCACCCGGGTATTATTCCCTTTTGCAAGGGATCAGCAACCAAATATTCCTTTTTTGGCAAGCAAAGATACAATTGTAGCCTGTAGTTTTGCTTTTGTGTATTATTTTGTACCACAATTTAATTTCAGTTTATGGCATTACAACCCTGGAGAAAAGGAATCGTTACCAGAATCGAAAATGAAACAGCCGATACCCGTCGTTTCTGGATCAGTATTCCTGAACTGGAGCAATTCGATTTTATTCCAGGTCAGTTTGTAACGCTGGATCTGCCCATACATGAAAGGCCCAACAAACGCTGGCGCAGCTATTCCATTGCTTCCTGGCCCGATGGCACCAATGTTTTTGAACTGGTGATTGTCCTTGATAAAGACGGAGCAGGTACTCCATACCTTTTTAATGATGTGAAGGTAGGCACAGAATTAACCGTCAGAGGACCACAGGGTGTCTTTACTTTAAAAGAACCCATCGAGAAAGACCTGTTCCTGATCTGCACAGGCACTGGTATTGCGCCGTTCAGGAGTATGGTGCATCATATCCGCAACAAAAAAATTCAATACCATAATATATACCTCATTTTTGGCTGTCGCACCAAAGACACTTTGTTATACTTCAACGAACTGAATGAACTGCAACAGCAGATGCCGAACTTTCATTATATACCTACTTTGTCGAGAGAAGCATGGGAAGGCAAAACAGGATATGTGCATGCAGTATATGAATCCATCTGCGCCGATAAACGTCCGGCCAACTTTCTCCTCTGCGGCTGGAAAGGCATGATTGATGAAGCCCGCAAAAGAATCACCGATCTGGGTTACGATAAGAAAGATGTGCATGTAGAAATTTACGGGTAGGCGGTAACGATTGTTGAAGAAGTTTATCTCTAGATTTTCAGAAATCATCAGAAAGAAAATTTCCGTTTTTCTGCAATTGATTTTTTGAAACGATTTTTTCCCTATCTTGATGGGACTTCTAAACTAACCAACAACAATCTTATGGGTGCATCTTCAATGATCGTTCTCATACTGGCAGCACTGGCCTTCTCGGGCATTGCTATCCTCATCGCAAAGATTGTTACCAAATCAACCACCAATCCCCAGAAACAGGAACCTTACGAATGTGGTATTCCGACCCAGGGAAAAACCTGGATCCAACTCAATGTTGGTTATTATCTTTTTGCGCTGATCTTCCTGATTTTTGATGTGGAGCTGATCTTTCTTTATCCATGGGCAGTCGTGGCGAAAGTGACCGGGCTGGTTTGCACTGGTGGAAGTAATCATTTTCTTTTTCATTTTATTTATAGGTTTTTTATATGCACACAAAAAAGGTGCATTGAAATGGACATGATAGTTATTCCTGTTTAATTTCAAAACAATTCATTGCCATTGGGAGAACAAAAAAACATACCGCAACAGTTTCCGGGCCAGGTGCATGAAACACCCGGCGGTGGCATTGTGCTCAGCAAACTGGATGATGTGATCAACTGGGCACGCTCTAATTCCCTGTGGCCACTCACTTTTGCGACCAGTTGCTGTGGCATTGAGATGATGGCAACCGCTTCAGCTAAATATGATTTTTCCCGCTTCGGATTTGAAGTGGCCAGGGCTTCACCCCGACAGGCCGATGTCATCATCATTGCGGGTACCATCGTGAACAAAATGGCACCGGTGCTTAAAAGATTGTACGATCAGATGGCAGATCCGAAATATGTGATCGCCATGGGGGCCTGTGCCATCAGCGGCGGACCATTTTTTTACAATACTTATTCAGTTGTCAAAGGAGCAGATCATATCATCCCGGTTGACGTATATGTTGCCGGATGCCCGCCAAGGCCGGAAGCATTATTACATGCGCTGATCAGTTTACAACAAAAAATAAAAACAGGATTAACCAGGGAGCAAATCAGGTCCTCGGCTATTTAATATGGAACCAGAAGAATTCAAACAACAAGTATCAGCACTTTTACCGGCAGCTGTTCCCGAAGAAGGAACAGAGTGGCTGACGCTGCAGGTTGAGAACAATGAATGGCTTTCATTTGCCCATGCATTGAGAACCAGCGAACACTTGCAGATGAATTACCTGTTTAATCTTACCTGTGTCGACTGGAAGACACATCTTTCCATGGTGTATCATCTTTCTTCTACGCTTCACCGTCAGTCGCTTTGCATTAAAGTAAAGCTGGATGCAGCTAATCCGGCTGTGGAATCGGTTTGCGGTATATGGAGAACGGCTGAGTTCCAGGAAAGAGAAGTGTATGAGATGTTCGGGGTAAACTTTTTGAATCACCCCGATCTGAGGTTGCTGATATTGCCGGATGGATGGGAAGGAAGAAATCCGATGCGGAAAGATTTTGATGATCCCATTAATATGATCAGGCTCTGATAAAATTGCGTTTACACATTAATGTTATATAGCTCATCATGCAGCATCTTTTTGAGGAAATAGGAACGACAAACGAAGGCGACATTGTTATCAATGTAGGCCCGCAGCATCCTGCTACTCATGGTGTATTGCACCTGGTGATCACCCTCAATGGTGAAACCATTAAGAAAGTGGAACCACACCTGGGTTATATTCATCGTTCCATAGAAAAGATGTGTGAGAGTTTAACTTACCGGCAATTTATCTATGTAACCAGCCGGATGGATTATCTCTCGGCTCATATTAACAATCATGCCTGTGCACTTTGCGTGGAGAAAGGCATGCAGATTGAAGTGCCCGAAAGAGCACAGGTAATCCGTGTACTCATGGATGAACTGACCAGGATTGCTTCACATGAATTGTGGTGGGGAGCGATGGCCATGGACCTCGGAGCATTCACGCCTTTTTTTCATGCGTTCAGGGAAAGAGAAAACATCAATGATATCATGGAAGAAACTTGCGGTGCCAGACTTACCATGAACTATATGGTGCCCGGTGGTGTAATGGCCGATATACATCCCAACTTTCAGAAAAGAGTTAAGAGTTTTATAGAATTATTCAGATCGAAATTCGATGAATACAATGAAATGGTAACCGGCAATGTGATCTTCCGCAACCGGATGAAAGATGTAGGTTATCTTTCTGCTGAAGATGCCATTTCATTTGGCTGTACCGGACCAACGGCAAGGGGTAGTGGCGTTTCCTGTGATATCAGGAAACTCTATCCATATGAAGCATACAACAAAGTAAATTTTGAGGAGGTACTTGAAACCGGCGGTGATTCACTCGCTCGTTACATGGTGCGCTTAAGAGAAATGCAACAATCCATCAGCATCATAGAACAATTGATTGATAATATTCCCGAAGGTGATTTTCAGGCAAAAACAAAAGCTGTATTGAAATTACCCAAGGGAGAATTTTATACAAGGGTGGAAACAGCCCGTGGAGAGTTCGGTATTTATATCGTGAGTGAAGGCGCCACTACGCCTTATAGAATCAGGTTCAGGTCGCCGGGTTTTTCGAATCTTTCGGCACTGGATCATATGGCAAGAGGAAGTAAACTGGGCGACCTGGTGGCGATGATGGGAACACTGGATCTTGTAATACCGGATATCGATCGCTGATTATAAAAAAATTAAAAACAATAAGCATTACCATTCATGTGGAGTTTAGCAGGCATAACAGCTAGTATTCAGCAATGGTTGCAGGAAACGTTCAGTCCAACCTGGGCGCTCATCCTGCAGATGGTACTCGTTGGCGTTAGTGTGATCAGTTTGTTTGCTGTACTCGGATTGGTATTGGTGATGATGGAAAGAAAAGTTTCTGCCTGGATGCAGATCAGGCTGGGGCCAAACCGTGTTGGTCCGAAAGGAATGCTGCAATCTTTTGCCGATACTCTGAAACTTTTGGTAAAAGAAGGAATGACACCAGGAGGTGCCGATAAATTTTTATTCAACCTGGCGCCTTTCCTCGCCATTATCGTGGCCATGCTGTTGATGGCACCAATTGCATTCGCCCGCGATTTTCAGATATGGAATATCAATATCGGTGTATTGTATGTTTCAGCCATTTCTTCCATATCTGTGATCAGTATATTAATGGCTGGATGGGCCAGTAACAATAAATACTCATTGATGGGGGCCATGAGAAGCGGCGCCCAGATTGTTAGTTATGAATTGTCGGCCGGACTGGCAATTCTTTCTATTGTGGTATTGACCGGCACCTTGGATATGAATGAAATAATTTTATCGCAGTCGGATGGCTGGTGGATATTCAAGGGCCATATTCCGGTGATCATTTCATTTGTGATTTTTATCATTGCGGTAACCGCTGAAACCAACAGGGCGCCCTTTGATCTGGCCGAAGCAGAATCAGAACTTACAGCCGGTTTTCATACAGAATATTCAGGAATGAAGTTTGCCCTTTTCTTCCTGGCAGAATATGTGAATGTATTTATTGTCTGCAGCATCGGCGCTACCTTGTTCCTGGGTGGATGGATGCCGCTGCACATCGGAAACTGGCAGGGGTTCAATCATGTAATGGATTATATTCCTTCGAGTGTGTGGTTCATGGGAAAAACATTTTTCCTGATTTTTCTGATCATGTGGTTTCGGTGGACTTTCCCCAGGCTCCGCATTGATCAGTTGCTGAACCTGGAATGGAAATATTTATTGCCGATCGGTATGTTTAATTTATTGCTCATAACGGTCATGGCTATACTAGGTTGGCATTTTTAAAATTGAATATTAAACCGGATGTTTATTGTTAAATATATAAAGGACGTTTTCGGAGCAGTGAAATCATTGCTGGTGGGTATGAAGCGCACCGGTTATTATTTTACGCATCACAAGGAAATTATCACCGAACAATATCCCGATAACCGGGAAACATTGAATCTTCCCGAACGATTCAAGGGTGAAGTAGTGATGCCGCATGATGAAAACAATGAACACCGTTGCACGGGCTGTACGGCTTGTGAACTTGCCTGCCCGAATGGAACCATTAAAGTAATTACCAAATTTGATATTACACCGGAAGGAAAAAAGAAAAAAGCGATTGATAAACTGGTTTATCACCTGGAACTGTGTACCATGTGCAATTTATGCGTAGTGGCTTGTCCATCTGATGCAATTGTAATGGCGCAAACATTTGAACACAGTGTTTTCGATCGGGCTGAACTCACCAAAATTTTAAATAATCCCGGATCAAAAATCATGGAGGGCATTGAATAATGGATGGATCGCAGATCATATTTTTTATGCTGGCTGCATTAACATTGGTTAGTGCAGTGCTGTCGGTTACTACCCGTCAGATATTCAGGGCTGCCATCTTTTTGTTGTTTTCGTTGATTGGTGTGGCGGGTTTGTATTTCTGGATGCAGTACGAATTTATTGCAGCGGTACAAATTGTTGTTTATGTGGGTGGCATCACTGTGCTTATAATATTTTCCATCTTTCTTACACAGCAGGCTGGTGAAAAGCTGGCAGTATATAAAGCAGGCAGACAGTTGTTTGCAGCATTGGCTTCTTTCTGTGCCTTTGCTTTTACGATGCTGCTGGTATTTCAGCATTCTTTTATTGCAACCAATAAAGAAGCTGTTTTACCAACTGTAAAGAATATAGGAACCCAGATGCTGAGCACCGATCAGTTCGGGTATGCTTTACCGTTTGAACTGGTGAGTATCCTGTTGCTGGCTGCCATGGTTGGTTGCATCATTATTGCGATCCGTACAAAACAAGTAAACACATGAGTACACCAGGCTTATACCATATCTTAATCATCAGCACAGCCTTGTTTTTTATAGGTGTGTATGGATTTCTCACCAGGAGAAACCTGATCACTATGCTGATGGGCATTGAATTAATACTGAACAGTGTGAACCTGAATTTTGTGGCGTTTAATAAATATTTATGGCCGCACCGCCTGGATGGACTTTTCTTTACGTTGTTTATTGTAGCCATTGCAGCGGCGGAAGCGGCCGTTGCCATTGCGATCATTATAAATTTATACAGGAATCATCGGTCGATTGATGTTGAAGATGTGCAATCGATGAAATATTAAATTCTAACATTAACCAAAGCCAACATGCCCAACCAAACCATACTGCTGTTGATCATGGCCTTGCCGGCATTATCATTCCTGTTACTGGGATTGACTGGCAGGAAAATGAGCGGACAAGTTGCAGCTTATGTGGGTACATTTTTGATGCTGATCGCAACCGTGATTGCTTTTCAAACGGCTTATGGATATTTCTTTGAGTATGGTAAAGTAGGTGATGTTTACCAGAAGCTGGTGGTCATGCAGATAAACTGGTTGCAGTTTAATGAACAGCTCTCAATCAATATGGGCATTCTGCTGGATCCTATATCTGCTATGATGTTGGTTGTGGTCACGCTGGTTTCATTGATGGTGCATATTTACAGTATCGCCTACATGAAAGGAGATCCAAGAATTTCCATTTACTATGCATTCCTGGGCTTGTTTACTTTTTCGATGCTCGGACTGGTCATCGCAACCAATATTTTCCAGATGTATATTTTCTGGGAACTGGTAGGGTTGTCATCATTCCTGCTCATCGGTTATTATTACAATAAACCGGCGGCAGTGGCAGCCTGCAAAAAAGCGTTTATCGTTACCCGTTTTGCCGATCTCGGATTTTTAATCGGCATACTGATCTTATCTTATTACGGCGGATCACTTGATTTCAATACATTGATTCAGCATCTTACTGCATCAGATGATCCTGGTTACCAGGCTGCAGTTTCTGGTTCTTTCCTCGGGATATCAGCGCTTACCTGGGGATTGGCGCTTGTGTTCATGGGCGGTGCCGGTAAAAGTGCCATGTTCCCATTGCATATCTGGTTGCCTGATGCTATGGAAGGTCCGACTCCCGTTTCTGCATTAATACATGCCGCCACGATGGTGGTGGCTGGTGTATTTCTGGTAGCAAGGTTGTTCCCGGTATTTGCTTTATCCGGGCAAATGGTTTTGCAGTTTGTGGGAATGATTGGAGCTGTGTCTGCTGTATTTGCGGCGGTTATTGCCTGTACACAAACGGATATCAAGCGCATACTGGCGTATTCAACCATGTCGCAGATCGGCTTTATGATGTTTGCATTGGGTGTTTCCGGTTATGGCGGTGAAAATGGGTTGGGTTATACCGCTTCTATGTTTCATCTGTTTACACATGCCATGTTCAAAGCATTGCTGTTTCTGGGAGCAGGGGCCATTATTCATTTTGTGCACAGCAATGAAATGACCGATATGGGCGGATTGAGAAAGCTGCTACCGGTAACGCATATCTGCTTTCTGATTGCCTGCCTGGCCATATCCGGTATACCGCCATTTGCAGGATTCTTCAGCAAAGAAGAAATATTACTCGCTGCCTGGCAACACAATAAAGCTATTTACTGGATTGCCATCGCAACCTCAGGGCTTACGGCTTTTTATATGTTCCGGCTTTATTTTTCTGTTTTCTGGAATAAGCCGGCATCCCCGGACCATCATCATCATGGAGAAGGCGGGGGATGGATATTGTTTCCATTGATTGTACTTTCACTGGGTGCTATCATGGCCGGATTCATTCCTTTTGGAAAATTCATCAGTTCCGATGGCAGAGAACTCATCACTGGTTTTCACCTGAACTTTTCTATACTGCCGGTATCCGTTGCCGTTATTGGGATTGCACTGGCGATGCTTTTATATAAGAAGGAGAATGGCAAGCCCGCAGCCATTTCAAACCAACTGGGCATTTTGTATCAATCAGCAGCAAAGAAATTTTATATAGATGAACTTTACCAATTTGTCACCAAAAAGATCATATTCAACCTGGTTGGCCGACCTGCAGCCTGGATTGATAAAAATATTGTAGATGGACTGATGAATGGCATTGGCAATACAACCACTTTTATTTCGGGTAGTATTAAATCAATGCAATCCGGTAAAATACAGTTGTACGCCGTTTATTTCTTAGCTGCTGCCATCGGTCTGGCATTTTTATTTATTTATATCTGGAAGCAATGAACCTTGTTATACTCTTATTGATACCATTACTTACAGCCCTGTTGGTGTTGTTGGTAAAATCTGCGACGCAGGTTAAAGTAGTGGCATTGGCAGGATCTGTATTTCAGTTGGTGATAGCTGTTTTTTTACTGTATGCTTTCAGAACAGATGTTGCCGCACATGGCCATCACCTCGCACATTTTGAACAGAATCATCAGTGGTTTCCATCTTTAGGTATCAGTTTTCACCTGGGTGTAGATGGGATTGCCGTTTCAATGATACTCTTAACTGCTTTTGTTGTACTGGCAGGTGTATTGGTTTCCTGGAATGTAGAGAAGATGACAAAAGAGTTTTATTTTCTTTTAATACTACTCAGCTTTGGTGCGTATGGATTTTTCATTTCCCTGGATTTGTTTGTGCTTTTCTTCTTCCTTGAGATTGCCGTTATTCCAAAGTATCTCCTGATCAGTATCTGGGGAAGCGGGAAGAAAGAATACAGTGCCAATAAACTTGCATTGATGCTCATGGGTGGTTCTGCATTGGTTTTGGTGGGTATGCTGGGATTGTATTTTACCGGTAATGAAAAAACTTTTGATCTGCTCAAATTAGCAGCGCAACAAATTCCGGTTGATGTTCAGCAAATCTGTTTTCCACTGTTGTTTGTTGGCTTCGGTGTTTTCACAGCATTGTTTCCCTTTCATACCTGGGTGCCCGATGGACACTCTTCTGCGCCAACTGCGGGATCTATGTTCCTCGCTGGAATTTCTATGAAACTGGGTGGCTACGGTTGTTTAAAAGTAGCAGCCTTCCTATTGCCTGCTGCAACAAAGCAATACGGCGATTATATTATTGTATTAGCTGCCATTGCCATTCTTTATGGCGCCTTTGCTACCATGATGCAGAAGGATCTTAAATACATCAATGCCTATTCATCGGTGAGCCATTGTGGTTTTGTGATTCTCGGTATTGGTATGTTAACGAAAGGATCGGTTAATGGCGCAGTGCTGCAGATGGTATCCCATGGACTGATGACAGCCTTGTTCTTTGCTGTGATTGGAATGATTTACGAAAGAACACATACAAGGCAGGTAAATGAAATGGGTGGCTTATTGAAAGTGATGCCCTTTGCTTCAACAGTTCTGTTCATCGTAGGTATGTGTTCTCTTGGATTGCCCGGCTTGAGTGGCTTTGTAGCTGAAATGACCGTGTTTGTAGGTTCCTGGGAAAGAACCGGAATGTTTTACAGGATCGCAACCATTGCAGCCTGTATGTCGATCGTAGTAACGGCAGTGTATATACTAAGAGCGGTAAGCAGAACAGCCATGGGGCCCGTAAAAGAACAGTTTGCCGGATTGACAAGATGTATCCTGGTATGAAAAACTGGCGGCCATTGTTTTGATTGCAGGAATACTGGCCATGGGATTATTCCCGTCCTGGTTAACCAAGTTGGTAGAACCCGGTGTGAGTGTGATCATCAACCGTATCAATGGAATTTAATGAATGATTAATTATGCTGAATGAATTTTTCATATTGATGAAAATGGAGCTGCTGGTAACAGTAATCATTTTTTTATTGTTACTGATTAAGCTTGGCAAGGGCATCCGCAATGATGTGCTCCTGCCCATCATTCAGTTTGGATTATTACTGAATTTTCTTGCCGGATTTTTTCTGAACAAAGAAGGTGTGTTGTTTGATGGCATGTTTTATACCACTCCGTTAACTGTTGTTCAGAAATCGATTCTCAACCTGGGCGTTTACCTGATTTCATTGTTGTTTGCCGATTGGTTCCGCAGGTGCGAAAATCTTGCAGAATTTTTTGTGCTGATGTTATCCGCTTTGCTGGGAATGTTCTTTATGATTTCAAGCGGCAATCTGTTGATATTCTACCTTGCCCTGGAGTTGTCTACCATTCCGATAGCCGCAGTTGTGAATTTCGACCTCAGGATGAAGAAATCCTCTGAAGCATCGATGAAGATGATTTTATCTTCGGCCTTTTCTTCCGGTATATTATTGTTCGGTATCTCCCTGATCTATGGTATTACCGGTTCCATTCAGTTTGCAGAGCTTTCGGTAATGGTAACACAAAGCCCGTTACAGGTATTGGCATTTATATTTTTCTTCACCGCTTTTGCATTTAAACTATCAATTGTTCCTTTCCATCTCTGGACGGCTGATGTTTATGAAGGTTCACCCGTTGCTGTTACTGCATTTCTATCAGTGATTTCCAAAGGAGCGGTAGCATTTATATTCCTCACTGTGCTTTACAGGGTATTCCACTCCCTGAATTATACATGGTATCATCTGCTGGTAGCCCTTTCCGTTATTACAATGCTGATTGGAAATCTTTTTGCACTCCGGCAGGATAATTTCAAACGTTTCCTGGCTTTTTCATCGATAGCACAGGTTGGGTTTATTCTCGTGGGTGTTAGTGCAGATTCATTAGCCGGACAAACTTCTGTAGTTTATTTTATCCTCGTTTATTTATTTTCTAACCTGGGTGCATTCGGTGTTATCTCTGCCATTTGTGCCAATACAGGTAAAGAAAAAATCAGTGAGCTGAAAGGACTTTACAGGAACAATCCTTTCCTTACATGGGTTTTGGCTTTGTCGTTGTTTTCATTGGCAGGTATTCCACCAACTGCGGGCTTCTTTGGTAAATTATTCCTGATCACAGCGGGTGCTTCAAGGGCTGATTACTGGTTTATCATTGTCGCTGCATTGAATATGATCATTTCGCTTTATTATTACCTGATTGTTATCAAAACGATTTTCAGTAAAGCAGATGATCAGTCTGTAGAAAAAATAAAACTACTTCCATCTGTAAAATTGGGATTGATGATTTGTGCGGCTGCAGTTATACTTACTGGTTTGATGAGCTGGGTGTACGATTACATCGCTGCATTGAAATAATTTTTTATTGACTAATACAATTGAAATGGCGATCAATAAAAATCATGAATTTGAAGAACTGGATGGCATTAAATGCGGCATTGTAGAGAAGAATGTATCAGCCGATCGGGCAGCATTTCTGAAAAAAATACTGGAGTTCAATCATTTTGAAGTGATGGTCGTTCCATCCCCTGCTCCAAAAGCTGCGCCAAAGCCGGCCGCTGAAGGAGAAACATCTGTAGCCGAACCGGTTCAGGCACCGACAAGTTTTACCGTGGGTGTAACCGATTATACTTTTAATTCCATCAATGCCATCTTTGGCCGCTTATTAAAAACTCCGGAAGGTAAAATTGTAACCCTGGCGTACTGGCAACAGAAAGAAGCCATCAGTAACGATGAAGTGCCGTATTTTGATAACAAGCGTTGAAGCTTAAACGCTTTCTCTATCCATTGATTTTTTCCTGCACCAGGTTTTTCACCGCTGAAATTGGTATGCGTTCCTGCGTCATGGTATCACGATAACGGATGGTAACGGTATTGTCTTCTTTGGTCTGATGATCTATCGTAACACAGAATGGTGTGCCGATGGCGTCCATTCTCCTGTAGCGTTTGCCGATCGCATCTTTTTCTTCATAGAAGCAATGGAAATGTGGTTTGCATTGATCCATCAGTTCCCTGGCAATTTCAGGGAGACCATCTTTTTTCAGCAAAGGCAATATGGCAAGTTTGGTTGGAGCAATTTTTGCAGGAATGCGTAATACAACCCGACTGTCTTCTGTTCCGTCTTCTTTTGTCCATTTCTCTTCAGCATAAGCAAGACTGATAACGGTAAGGAATAGACGATCCAAACCAACCGATGTTTCCACCACATAAGGAATATAGTTGCCATATGGCTTACCTTCCTCATTGAGGTCGTTGTCGAAATACTGAATTTTTTTCTTGCTGTATTTGGCGTGCTGGCTAAGGTCAAAATCGGTACGGCTGTGAATACCTTCGAGTTCTTTCCAGCCAAAAGGGAATTCAAATTCAATGTCTAATGCTGCATCAGCATAATGTGCCAGTTTAATGTGGTCATGGAAACGCAGACGCTCAGCAGGTATGCCGATGCTTTCATGCCATTTCTTCCTGGTTTCTTTCCAGTAGTTGTACCATTCCATCTGCGTGCCAGGGCGAACAAAGAACTGCATTTCCATCTGTTCAAACTCACGCATCCTGAAGATGAATTGCCTGGCCACAATTTCATTGCGGAATGCCTTTCCGGTTTGCGCAATACCAAAAGGTATTTTCATGCGACCGGTTTTCTGTACGTTGAGAAAATTAACGAAGATACCCTGGGCAGTTTCCGGCCTGAGGTAAACAATATTGTCGCCTTCATTTTCTGCAGCAACCGCACCGAATTCTGTGGAGAACATCAGGTTGAACTGGCGTACATCTGTCCAGTTGCTGGTTTTGCTGATGGCACATTTTATTTTGTTGTCTTCAATGAGTTTTTTTAAACCAGCATAATCATCTTTGGCAAGCAGTTGATCCATTTCTGCCAGCAAAGCATCGGCAGCAGCTTTCTCCAGTGTTTCGGCATGCGCTTCAATCAGGTGATCTACACGGTATCTTTTATTGCTGTCTTTGTTATCAATCATCGGATCGCTGAAATTATCAACGTGACCACTGGCTTTCCATACGGTTGGGTGCATAAAAATAGCTGCATCAATACCTACAATATTGTCGTTGAGCTGTGTCATGCTCTTCCACCATTCATCGCGGAGGTTTTTCTTCAGTTGGGCGCCCATCTGTCCGTAATCATATACGGCACTTAAGCCATCATATAGTTCTGATGACTGAAAAATATATCCGTATTCCTTGCAATGGGAAATGATTTCCTGGAAGTTATTTGCTATTTCGTTTGCCATGGGCGCAAAGATAATAGATTCAGATTTTTATTGTGCATTTTAGGGATAAAGCAGTCGTACCAGGAGTTTATAGGTCTCAAATAAAAAATGGCGACCATTGGCCGCCATTTAAAAGAATTTAGGTGATTTTATAATTTAATCAGTGAGGTTGAAATCGTTTTACCGGCATCTGTAATGATATTCACAACATAATTACCTTTAGCCAATCCCTCAACAGGTATGGCAACCTGGTTGCTTCCGGCAATTACAGCAGCTTGCTTTTTCAACATTACCCTTCCGGTTTTATCCAGTACAACAATGCTGATATTGGTCTTTTCAGCACTGGCCAGGTTGAGCGTTACCTGCGAAGCAGCTTCAACAGGATTAGGGAAGATATTTACAACCGATAGGCCATTGGTTTCACTGATCAGACCGATTATTTTGCTGTAAGCAGCTTTTCCATCTGCATCGGTTACCCTTAAGCGGTAGTAATTCATGCCTTTTCCAGGAGCTGCATCTGTGTAGTTGAAAGCTTGTCTGCAACGTACTTCATCTGCAGTGATATTGTGTATCGGTTGGTAATTTCTGCCGTCATTGCTTCGTTCAACCGTCATCGTTACAGTAGGCGTATTTGTGCAGTTAACCTTCCACGTTAGTAAGTTGGCAGTGCTGGTTTTTTTACCTGTAAAATATTCAATCGTCACCGGAAGTGTTCCGAGAATTCCACCCAATGCAAAAGGACTGAAAGTTGTAACCGGATCACCAGGAGCCGCAGCACCAGTGGATCCCAGCGTATTGGTAATCGTTCCGGCACTGGTTGAACCACCCAGGCTTGTCCAGCTGCTTCCATTCCAGTGTAATATTTTTAATTGAGCAGGAATCAGCACAGTAGAGGAGGTCAACCCGCTGTAATCAAAACTGATATTGGATGCATTTGCCTGAAGCGGTGTAAAGATCCTCGAGATGTCCCAGTAATAAGGTGTTACCATTTCTATTTGTCCGGGTGTTAATCCACTGCCTGCATTCGGGTTCGGCG
The DNA here is from genome assembly GCA_037045295.1 of Ferruginibacter sp. Lineage (GTDB taxonomy): Bacteria > Bacteroidota > Bacteroidia > Chitinophagales > Chitinophagaceae > Ferruginibacter. The sequence continues at coordinate 661,362 of JBAOHS010000005.1, read as the reverse complement.
CAATGAAAGTCACTTCCCAACTGGTAGGTGTAACATCATTGGGTGTAATGGTAGCCGTTGCGATCTGTGCAGCATTGTCTGAAACCGGAAAAGCATAAGCGGCCGTTTGATTGGTTACTCTGTTTAGTTTACCAATGATATGGCTGTTAACAGTTCCACCAACAATGGCTGCCGGATCTGGATTCAGCACAAACACTGCTTTTGTGTTCAGTAATACATCAATATTTCCACTGGCCAATATGAGTTTTGCATTGGCACTGTTCGGTAAAAAAAGATAATCTGATATAATATTGATACCGGAAGGTTTATTAACCCGGAAGCTCACATCATTGGTTAATGTAGTGGGATAAATAGCGCAATTGGCTGCGCTTAAACCTCCCATTTCAAGTATCGCACCGGTATTGTTATTGGATTCGGTGATGATGCCATCCGCATAAATGTCCCCATCAACCCTGAGCACCGTTTCCTGTGTACCGGATGCAGCCCGATTGATATCGATTGTGGTATTCGTCAGCTGAGTGAGTTTTCCGGTAACATGAAATGTGTAGGTAGTTGCGGGTGATGTACTGAACACCCAGTTACCAATACCATCATCCGTTAAAGTGAAATCATGTACGGTAATGTTCTGATTAAAACCGCTGGTGGTACCAATATACCCCGGAGAATTGAATTCATAGTTGCCATAACTACCCACTGATGAGTTCATCGAAAACAGGCACATATTGGCAACAGCGCCTGTATTCAACACCAGTGAACCTTCAAAATAAGTTCCGGTAGGAAATGATCCGCCGTTTTTATATACTTCATAAGTACTGCCATTTTCCATGATCAGACTGTTAACTGTACCTGCACCGTTGCTGCTACTGCCACCATACCTGATTTTACCGCCATTCTTTACAACAGTAATCCCGCCTGCGGCATAAGTCATGCGTGAACTGGTACCGGTGATGTCGAGTATACCGGAAATTTCAGCGAGGTTTCCCAAAGCAAGCTGCAACACGATGGCAGCTGTACCCTGCACATTTAAAGTTGATCCTGCTTCGATTTTAAATGCAGGAGAAACGGTTATGCTTCCACCAATGGTGTAGGTAAATGATGCTGCTGTATTGGTAAAGTTCACCACTGCATTATTGACGATCCAGAGAGAAGAAGGGGAGAAAGTACCATCAATCGTAATGGTTGCATTTCTGTCGATTACAATATCGTCTGTATTGATCGGAGCGCCTGATGTTCCGGATCCGTTTGATTGAGTATTCCAGTTTGCTCCATCACTGTAGTTGCCTGTTGTGCCCACCCAGTAAATGGTTCCTGCTGAAGCCTGATTGAAACTGATCAACAATGAAAGAAAACAAAGGGTAAAAAATTTATTCATAAAATTGATTTAAATGAGTCCTTATCGGATAAACGCAGGTAACAAAGATAACGTGAACTTCAGACATGAAAAAACCACCTGAAAATCCAGGTGGTTTTAATCATTTAGTACTTATCTAACCTAGGTGTTCTAGCTGCATCCGAGACTGTTGCCACAATTGAGGCATTTATAACAGGTACCGCTTCTTACGGTGATATGTCCGCAAACATTACAGGCCGGAGCATCGCCCTGCATTGATTTATTGGCAGCATTTACAGCATCCATATTTCCGGCTGTTTTAGTGCCATAACCATTGCGCATTGGCTTGATTGAATCCTGTTGCTGAACAGTTCCTACTACTCTTACTTCACTCAGCTCCGGTGTTCTTTCACCAATGGTTGGTGTGGTTTCATCCCATGGTTCATCTCCAAGGTTACCTACTTCCGGCTTGTCTAATACATGAACCAGGTCGGTTCTGCCGAGGTATTCATACGCCAGTGAACGGAACATGAAATCGATGATCGAAGTAGTTGTTTTGATATTCGGATGTTCTACCATACCGGCTGGTTCGAAGCGGGTGAAAACAAATTTTTCAACATACTCTTCCAGCGGAACACCATATTGCAAACCAATTGAAATAGCGATGGCAAAGCAGTTGAGCATACTGCGCATGGTAGCACCTTCTTTGGCCATATCGATGAAGATTTCACCCAGTGTACCATCATTGTATTCGCCGGTGCGGAGGAACAATGCCTGTCCGTTGATTTTAGCTTTCTGTGTAAATCCACGGCGTTTAGCAGGAAGTGCTCTTCTTTCCACAATCATCGCCAGCTGGCGTTTGAGGGAAGTATCTGCACTGCTCTGTACACGTTTGTTCATTTCTTCCAACAGCTCTTCAATGGTGAGTTTCGCCATATCCACGAGTGCTGTTTCAGATTTGAGTTCAGCTTTTTCTGCTACAGCAGTAGTTGTTTCTTCGTCGGTTTTCTTTTTCTTATCTGATTTATTGCTCAGTGGCTGACTCAGTTTTGAACCATCACGGTAAAGCGCACACGCTTTTAATCCGAGTTCCCAGCTTAACCTGTAGGAATCAGCGATTTCTTCAATTGTTGCTTCGTTCGGAAGGTTGATGGTTTTGCTGATGGCACCACTCAGGAAAGGTTGTGCTGCAGACATCATGCGGATGTGTCCGTGTGCATGAATGAAACGTTCGCCGGTAGCACCGCATTTGTTGGCGCAATCGAAAACCGGTAAATGTTCATCTTTCAGGTGAGGAGCACCTTCAACCGTCATGGTTCCGCAAACATAAACATTTGCTGCATCGATTTCTTCGTCACTGAAACCTAGGGCTTCCAGTAAACTCCATCCGAAATCGTTGTACTGGTTAGGCGTGAATCCGAGTCTTTGCAGGCAGGATTCACCGAGTGTGAACACATTGAATACGAAACCGATTTCAAAGGCACTTCCCATGGCGGCATTCAGCCTGTCTATTTCAGCAGGCAGGAATCCTTTTTCAGCCAGGGTTGATTCATTGATGTAAGGGGCACCTTTCAGTGTAGCATGCCCTTTAGCGTAGTTTACGATGTCTTCAATCTGCTGTTCACTGTATTTGAGGTTGCGCAAGGCCTGAGGAACACTCTGGTTGATAATTTTGAAATAACCACCACCGCTTAGTTTTTTGAATTTCACCAGTGCGAAATCCGGTTCAACACCTGTAGTATCACAATCCATTACCAGACCAATGGTACCGGTTGGTGCGATAACCGTTGTTTGGGCATTGCGGTAGCCATATTTTTCTCCGAGCTGAACAGCATCATCCCAGGCTTTGGTAGCTGCTTTCAGTAAATAATCCGGACAATATTTTGCATTGATGCCCTGTGGTTTGATTTCAATTCCTTCGTATGCATCCATTGCATCGTATGCAGCTGCACGATGGTTGCGCATTACACGAAGCATGTGCTTTTTGTTTTCCGGATAGCGATCAAAGGTTCCCAGGAAGGAAGCCATTTCTGCAGATGTTTTGTAAGCAACACCGGTCATGATCGCAGTAATCGCACCTGCAATACCTCTTGCATCTTCACTGTCGTAAGCAATACCGCTTACCATCAGCATGCTACCGAGGTTGGCATATCCGAGTCCGAGTGTTCTGTAATCATAACTCAACTGCGCTACTTCTTTCGAAGGGAACTGTGCCATGAGTACTGAAATTTCGAGTACTACTGTCCACATGCGGGAAGTGTATTCAAAGCCGGCAACATCAAACTGGTTGTTGCTTTCATTGAAGAAGCGACGGAGGTTTACACTCGCCAGGTTGCAGGCTGTATTGTCGAGGAACATATACTCACTGCAAGGGTTAGACGCTCTGATAGGTCCGCCTTCAGGGCAGGTATGCCACTCGTTGATGGTAGTGTCGTATTGAGTACCGGGATCAGCACAACGCCATGCGGCATAGTTGATCTGGTTCCAGAGTTCAGCAGCTTTCACTGTTTTCATGGTCTTGCCATTGCTGCGTCCTTTCAGTTCCCAATCGCCGTTTTCATCGAGCACTTTGAAGAATGAATTTGGAATGCGCACAGAGTTGTTGCTGTTTTGTCCGCTCACAGTGCGGTAAGCTTCCCCTTCATAATCGCTCGGATATCCGGCAGCAATCAGGGCAGCTACTTTATCTTCTTCTTTTACTTTCCAGTTTACGAATTCTACAATTTCAGGGTGATCGAGATCGAGACAAACCATTTTGGCTGCACGACGGGTAGTACCACCGCTTTTGATAGCGCCGGCAGCACGATCACCGATTTTAAGAAAACTCATCAGTCCGCTGGAAGTACCACCACCACTCAGTTTCTCACCTTCTCCGCGGATACTGCTGAAGTTGGTTCCCACACCACTTCCGTATTTGAAAATACGGGCTTCTCTTACCCAGAGATCCATGATACCACCATCATTTACCAGGTCATCTTCCACACTTAATATAAAGCAGGCATGTGGTTGAGGGCGTTCGTAGGCAGAAGTAGATTTTTTCAGTAAACGATCTTTAGGATCTACATAATAGTGACCCTGTGGTTTTCCTGCAATGCCATATACTTCGAATAATCCGGTGTTGAACCATTGCGGACTATTCGGTACACAAGCCTGGTTCAGGATAGAATATACCAGTTCATCATAAAATACCTGTGCATCCTGTGCAGAAGCAAAGTAATTATAACGTTCGCCCCATACTCTCCAGCAATGTGCCATGCGGTGAGCAACCTGTTTTACGGTTGTTTCTCTTCCAAGGCTTCCATCGGCTTGCGGAACACCTGCTTTTCTGAAATATTTCTGGGCAAGGATATCGGTGGCAATCTGGCTCCACTGTTTGGGAACTTCAACATTGTCCATCTGGAAAACGACCTCGCCGCTTGGGTTTTTAATCACCGAAGTACGGTAATCGTATTCAAACATATCATAGGGGCTTACGCCGTCCTTCGTGAACTGACGACTGAAACTCAGTGCTTTAAGAGGCTGCTTTTTCGTTGGCATGTGATCAAATAGTTAAATTGTTAGTAAGGTTATTGATTTTTCGCAGGGATCAAGGAGGACGAAAATATCTGATGTATCCCAAGAAATTTAACCCTAAATACTCACAATCTGTGGACAAAATATGTGTATATTTTCGCAGTCCAATTGCACAGCGATTTTCATGAGTTTTGCACTTTTTGTGGAAAGATTAAATTTTTTTCAGGGAAAAATTTGTTGTAACAAATAGTAAAAAATGGCCACATTTATTAAAAGGTTCATATAGGTTGAAAAACAAGAATTTGGAGCATATTTAAAAATTATATATGAGAGTAGTGATTCAAAGGGTAAACCATGCTTCTGTAACGATTGAGGGGCTTCAAAAAGCGGCTATAGGTAAGGGATTGCTGGTGCTGGTGGGTATCGAAGATGCCGATGTGGATGAAGACATCCAATGGCTCAGCAGTAAAATGGTGAACCTCCGCATTTTTGATGATGAAAATAAAATACCGAATATATCAGTGAAAGATACCGGGGGAGATATTTTACTGGTAAGTCAGTTTACCCTGCACGCCTCCACAAAGAAAGGTAACAGGCCCGGCTATACGAAAGCAGCGAGACCCGAAACTGCTATTCCTCTTTATGAAAAACTGATCAGTCAATTAGAAAAGGATCTTGGCAAATCCATACAAACAGGAACTTTCGGTGCCGATATGAAAGTGGCGCTGCTCAATGATGGCCCGGTAACTATCCTGATTGATACCAAAAACAGGGAGTAAAAATCTGTATAGAATAATACAACTAACTTTAAAGTATAAACGCAGTTTGTAAAGGATACAACAAAGCTGTGTTAAAGTAAAAATTTAAATTCTTGATGTATGACAATCGAACAGGCACAGACAGATGTGGATCAGTGGATCAAAACCATCGGCGTAAAATATTTCAGTGAACTGACCAACCTGGGCATACTCATGGAAGAAGTGGGTGAACTCAGCCGGTTGATGGTACGCAAATACGGAGAACAGTCTTTTAAAGCCACCGATGCCGGAAAAGAACTTTCCGATGAAATGGCCGATGTCCTCTGGGTGCTTATCTGCCTCGCCAACCAGACCGGTGTAAATCTTACAGAAGCACTGCAGAAAAATTTTCAGAAAAAAACCAACCGGGATAGCTACCCGTCATCTCAATAATCCAAAGCTGCAATAAGGTAAATATACCGTGTAGCGGGTATTGATACAGCTCATTATAAAAGATAGTTTTGAGCACCCATTAAATTTTAGTGGCTAATCAAAAACACTTTTATGAGAAAGCTATTCCTCGCAGGAGTATCCCTGTTATTCAGTTGCCTGGGATTTGCCCAGCAATCTACCGACTGGACGAAATCTTTTCCTTCCAAAGTAAAATGGTACAAAATCACCGATGCCGGTGTACTCGTAGTAGGCACCAATGATGCATTGTATGGTATCAATCCATCTGATGGTTCAGAAGCATGGAAGGCAGATGATATCGAAAAAATCCAGGAAGAAAACTACGACCCCATTGAAGGAACACCTTACATCGTTCTGGCCAAAAGAGGTCTGACCAAATCATGGAACAATGTGGTGGATGTAGTAACCGGCAAAGTGGTGGCCAATACCCGCGACCTGGGTATGATCATTGTTACCAAAAGGATCCACCTGATGAAAAGCAATGCACTGCTTTTTTATGGTATGAACCAGAATGGCAAACCATTGCTGATGATGGTGAGCCTGGCAACCGGACAAAAAATCTGGGAGCAAAACAAAGCTCTTTGAAAAGAACTCAGAAGAAATTGTTTCAGAAGCCGGAGAAACACCCGACGGAATTTTTATTGCCACCAACCGCAATATTTACAAGATCAACAAACAATCGGGTGAGATCATTTACAGCATCGACATGAAAAGCGATAAACCACAGGTTGCACCCAAAGCAAAAAAAGGTGGCTTCGGCGGTTTTGGCCGCTCGCTTGATAAAGATGCCAATGAATTGCAGACAATCACTTCTGCCGATTTCTTCCAGAAAGATGATAACAACATCATTTACTTCTGGAACCAGGACATTCTCACTGCATTCAATGTTGCCGATGGAAAAGAAGTTTGGAAAAGAGTTGAACTGCCTTCTCCCATCACCAATATTTTGTACGACACACACGGTATGCTGGTGGCAACAGCCGAAAAAACCCAGGGAGATATTGCCAAAGCCAACAGCGGTGGTGGTGGATTGCTGGGAAAAATAAAAAAATCAAGTGCCGGCAAAAAGAACAGGGCTTCCCTGCTTTGCCTCGATGAAAAAACCGGTGCAGAAAAATGGGACAGTGATGTTGATCTGCAGGGCGATGTGCTGGCTTATAAACTAGCCGGACAAAAATTAATTCTGGCCACAGCCAGAGACCAGGGTACCAACTTCATCAGCATCGTAGACCTTGATGCAGGTAAATCAATTACCAAAAAAGCCCTTTCTATCAAAGGTGAAATCCGGGATCTGCAACTGGTGCCTCAGGGACTTTACTACCGCACTGCAGATGAAATCAATATACTCGATCTGGAGAACGGCGATAAAACCTGGAAAAAAGGATTCTCTGTAAAACATTGTTCCGGTGATAATTCAGGAGACAATACCGGTTACGTGTATGCGAACGATGTCATTTATAAAATTGATTTTACCAAAGGAGATATGGCAGAATGGGTATCGGGTATTAAGTTCGACGGAAAAGAAGATCCTTCTTCATTACAGGTGAGAGAGAATGGCGTACTGCTTACTTCTGATCAGAATGCAAGACTCTATGATTTTTCCGGTAAAATGGTATGGCATTCTTATCAGCCTGCACCGGGTCGTACAATGGCCGGAAAATTACTCAGTGGTATGGGCGGATTGGCTTGTGCTGTGATGGCGGCTCAACAGGCAGGTCAGGCTGCGCAGTTGAGTTATGCAAAAGGTTATTACGGAAGTACCAATCCAAGTCTCGACAGGGATATTAAAAATGCCAATGCCAATGCGGCCAATTTTGCCGGAGCAGCTGTTGCCAGTTTTGCTTCCATCAGCCGTCGCTTCAAAGCCACGAAAGAAGCCAATAACTATATGGCCATCCTTACCAATTTCGGTAACAGCAACCAGGCTAAAGATGCAGGCGTAATGATGATTGATAAAACCAATGGTAAAGAAATCAAGAAAATTGTTTTCGGCGACAAAAAAGATCCCGATTATAAACTCGATGAACTGGGCAAAATGATTTATTACAAAGCTGATGGGAATGAACTACAGGGGTTTACTTTCTGATGCAACATTTTTACCGGTTTTACAAGTGCCATCACATCATGTGGTGGCATTTTTATTTATTCTGAACTATGAATTGAGTTAATTTGCAAACTCATTACCCAAATCCTTTTGTATGCGTACATTAAAAATATGTTTTCTGTTGCTGCTGGTAGCTTCCGGTAAGCTGATTGCCCAACAGTCTAAATCCCTGATCAGTGGCCCATGGGCCGGTAACATCGAATTGCGCAATGCAACCATCTGGGCCGAAGTAGCGCCATCCGTTAAATCAGTAGCCGTTAAGTTCATGCCGGCTTCAGATGCGAAGAAAACTAAAACCGTTGTTTATAAAGGAACCCTGGGCAACGAATTCAATCCGGTTAAAATAGAATTGAATGGGTTGGATTTCGGTACTGCGTATAATTATCAGCTGATCATAGATGGCAAACCCGTAGTAACTTCTTTCCCTACAAAGTTTATCACCAAGGATCTCTGGCAATACCGCAAACCTGTTCCTGATTTCAGTTTCCTTACCGGTAGTTGTGCTTATTTCAATGAAACGGTGTACGACCGCCCGGGTAAACCTTATGGCAGCGATTCATCCATATTTGCAACCATGGCAAAAACGCCAGCAGATTTCCATGTTTGGCTGGGCGATAACTGGTACACCAGGGAAGTGGATTACAGTACGGCCTGGGGACTGAACTATCGTGCATCCAGGGATCGTTCTTTACCGATCCTCCAGGAGTTCATGGCGAAAATGCCGCATTATGCCATCTGGGATGATCACGATTACGGACCCAACGATGCCGATAAAAGTTATATCCTCAAAGAAGAAAGCAGGCAGGTATTTAAAAACTACTGGCTCAACCCCAGTTATGGAGAAAACGGGAAAGGCATTTATTCTAAAGTGAACTACGGTGATGTTGACCTGTTTCTTACCGATGATCGTTTCTTCAGGTCTTCTGATGACTTACCCGATAGCGTAGACGCAAAACCATCTGCTGCCAAAACTTATTTCGGATCAGAACAGATGGATTGGCTGAAGAATGCCTTGTTGGGCAGCAGGGCTACTTTTAAAATTATTGTAACCGGAAGCCAGGTGCTCAACCCGCTGAATAAATATGAGTGCATGCAGCATTTCAGTTACGAGTACAATGAACTGATGAATTTTCTTGCAGAACATAAAATCAGTGGTATACTGTTTCTTACCGGTGATCGTCACCACAGCGAAATTATAAGAATGGACAGGGCTTCTCTTTATCCATTGTACGATATTACAGTATCGCCCTATACATCAGGCATCAGCAAGGCCTCGGGCATTGAAGCGAATAACCCTAACCGTGAGCCGAATACATTGGTGGAAGCACAGAACTTTGCAAAGATTTCTTTCAGCGGTAAAAAGAACGAACGTACCATGAAGGTTGAATTCATCGGCCTGAAAGGCGAGAAGCTGGGTGAATGGTTGGTAAATGAATCTGCTTTAAAAGCAGGAAAATAAAAAAGGGAACTAAATAATGACTTCAAATACATTTGAATACTACAAGCCAAAAGTTATACAGGCCCTGCGTTATCATTTTATCAGTCGCAAAGAAATTAAAGTGATGATGGTGCTGGTAAATGTTTTCGCCATCTTATCGGCGGCGTTGTTTTTCTTTAAAAAAATATCACCACTGGCTTTTTTGCTCAGTTCAATGCTTTGGTTTGTGATGATGATTCTTTTCTGGATGATCCTGCCCAGGATTATTTACAGGAGGTCTTCTACTTTCCAGGACAGGTTCAGGGCAGTACTGGGCAATGAATCATTTCAGCATTGAAAACGACCGGGGACACCGCAGCTGGAAATGGGAAGAATTCAGTAACTGGATGGAAAGTCCGCACTTTTTTCACCTTTATTTCAACAGTCGGTCATTCTTTCTCGTACCCAAAGATGCCTTTGAGGGAGACAATGAGCATGAAGCGAGGAAAATATTCAGGGTTAAAATAAAAAATTAGATCAGCTCTTTTTCCATCACATGATGCGGCAGGTTCACTTCTGTAAATTCTCCGCCTTTAACCTTATAGCCGAACTTTTCATAGAAGCCAATAGCCGTATTGCGGGCATGCATGATCATGTTGCGGTATCCTTTGTCGCGGGCCAGGTTTTCGGCAAATGACATAATTGAAGCACCAATTCCTTTTCCCTGCAGATTGTTGTTTACAGCCATCTGCCTGAGTCGTAGCGTGTTATTGTCTACCGGGCATAACATACAGCAGCCCAGTATTTCATCGTCGTCGAAAGCGGCTATCAGGATGTCATTTTTCTCTTTGGCCAGTTCATCATCAGTAAAACTTAATCCCAATGGCTGGCGCAGGATCTGGTTTCTCAGCTGTACCATTTGCTGATATTCGGGAGTGCCATGATCGATTTGCTTTAAACCCATTTAACTGATTTTATAGATTGAATTGCTTAAGGGATCGTTATAAATATACATAAATTTCACATCCAGAATCACTGCACCGTAAAAATACATGACTTACGTTATGGGGAGAATATTTGCCCTGTTTGAGGTTTTCTTTGTAAATATCTCAAAAAGTATATTTTTGCACCTGTATTAACTAAACTTTACTACCATGTCAGAAATTGCAACAAGAGTTAAAAAAATCATTGTTGACAAATTAGGTGTTGATGAAGCCGAAGTAACCCCTGAAGCCTCCTTCACCAATGATTTAGGTGCCGATAGCTTGGACACCGTAGAATTAATCATGGAATTTGAAAAAGAATTTAATATTTCTATTCCGGATGAGCAGGCCGAAACAATCACCACTGTAGGCCAGGCTGTATCATACTTGGAAGAAAACGCCAAGTAATTTTCCTTTTAATTTTCACAGGCAAATTGTATGGATTTAAAGAGAGTCGTCGTTACCGGATTGGGCGCCCTTACTCCGTTGGGGAAAACTGTCGATGAATATTGGCAGCATCTTGAACAAGGTGTGAGCGGTTGTGACTTTATCAAGCAATTTGACGTAACCAAGTTTAAAACGCGGTTTGCCTGTGAGGTTAAGGATTTCGATCCCACTGTTTACCTCGATCGCAAAGAAGCCCGTAAAATGGATCGCTATTGCCAGTTTGCACTGGTAGCCAGCGATGAAGCCGTAAAAGATGCCGGCATCAGCAAAGAGAATGTAGACCCCGACAGGGTTGGCGTTATCTTCGCCAGCGGTATCGGCGGACTGATCACCTTCCAGGAGGAAGTGACCAATTTTGCTACCGGAGATGGAACGCCCCGTTTCAATCCTTTCTTCATTCCCAAAATGATACTGGATATTGCTGCCGGTCAGATTTCAATGCGCCATGGTTTCCGTGGCCCCAATTATGCAGTAGTAAGTGCCTGCGCTTCATCCACCAATGCCATCATTGATGCATTTGATACCATCCGGCTTGGAAAAGCAGATATCATCATTACAGGTGGAAGCGAAGCCGTAGTAAGTGCTGCAGGTGTTGGCGGGTTCAATGCCATGAAAGCACTCAGTGAAAGGAACGATGATCCGAAAACCGCCAGCCGTCCGTTTGATAAAGACCGCGATGGTTTTGTTATGGGTGAAGGTGCCGGGGTTCTCATCCTCGAAAGCCTTGAACATGCACTGGCCCGCGGAGCAAAAATCTATTGTGAAATCGCCGGTGGTGGTGCCACTGCAGATGCATATCATATTACTGCTCCTCATCCCGAAGGTTTGGGTGCCAATAATGTTATGAATGCAGCACTCAGGGATGCGAAAATGAAACCCGAAGACATCGATTATATCAATGTTCACGGAACCTCTACACCACTGGGTGATATTGCAGAAACAAAAGCCATTCTCAATGTTTTTGGTGATCATGCCTATAAGCTGAACATCAGTTCTACCAAAAGTATGACCGGGCATTGCCTCGGCGCTGCCGGTGCACTGGAAGCCCTCGCTTGTATCATGGCTGTAACCAAAGACATCATTCCACCTACCATCAATCACTTTACCGACGATCCTGAACTGGATACCAAACTCAATTTTACTTTTAACCAGGCTCAGAAGAAAACGGTGAATGCTGCACTCAGTAATACCTTTGGTTTCGGTGGGCACAACGCTTCGGTTATTGTAAAAAAGTATACTGCTTAATTCAGATTCACACAAAGAAATCAGTCGACTGTATTTAAAGCAAATAGCCTAATTTCGGCCAAATATTCCTATACATATACTTTGCAGTTTTTAATCAATTTTTTCGAAAGCGATAAAAAGAAAAAGGAGTTCAAAAAACAACTCCGCAATGTTCTCGGGTTCTCTCCCGGAGATGTTTCATTATATAAAACAGCACTCAGTCATCGTTCCATACGGGAAGGGGCAGACGAAAATAATGAACGCCTCGAATTCCTTGGAGATGCAGTGCTCAGCTCCATCATCGCACATTACCTTTTCCGCAAATATCCATACAAGGGCGAAGGCTTTCTTACCGAGATGCGCAGCAAAATGGTAAACAGGCAGAAGCTCAATGAGATTGCCCTGAAAATGGGATTGAAGAAAATAACTTTTTACAATAAGTTCGACAACGCCCTTAAAATTTCACAGATATTCGGCAATACGCTGGAAGCTTTGATCGGCGCCGTGTATCTCGACAGAGGTTATAAAAAAACACAGCAATGGGTGGAAGAATTCATCATCTTTCCTCACCTGTTTACCGATGATCTTGAAGGCGTGGAGATCAATATTAAAAACAAATTATACGGCTGGGCAAACAAAAACGGGAAGTCGCTTGAATTTGCCACACTGGATGAAAAGTTTGAAAATGGTCGTCGCCTGTTTACTATAGCAGCAACTGTTGATGGCGAAATCGTTTCACAGGCTAAAGGATTTAATAAAAAAGATGCAAGCCAGGTTGCTGCTCAACTGGCCGTGGAGAAACTGGGGTTATAGTCTTTTTTCGGGTAATGTTTAACGTTAGTTATTTCAGCACAGGCATAATGTAAAAACCGCAAAGATGAATTTCGGCATATTAGGAAGTGGCAGCTGGGGAACAGCACTGGCAAAAATTCTCACCGATAATGGTCAAACCATTCATTGGTGGAACCGCAGCGAAGCAGCTATTCAACAATTTAAAACGAGGTTTCACAATCCGCAATACCTTCCTTCTGCAAGGTTTAATATCAACCAGCTGAAACTGACTTCCAATGCAGCGGAAGTTATTCAGCAATCAGATACGATCGTCATTGCCATTCCTTCTGCTTATGCTGCTGAAGTACTTTCATCCTTGCCAGGAGATATATTTGAAGGAAAGAAAATTATTTCAGCCATAAAAGGCATACTGCCCGAACAGAACCTGCTGCTCAACGATTACCTGAAACAACAATTCAATTTCCAGCTCGAAAATTATTTTGCGGTATTGGGCCCCTGTCATGCAGAAGAAGTAGCTGCAGAAAAACTTTCCTATCTCACTTTTACCGGCATTGATGAAGTGGCTACTGCAGCCATCGCAGAGAATTTTAAAACAGCTTACCTGCGTACGGTGCTCAACAAAGATATTTATGGTGTACAGTATGCAGCTGTGTTGAAAAATATTTATGCTGTTGGTGCAGGTATTGCACATGGCCTCGATTATGGAGATAATTTTTTAAGTGTATTTATAGCAAACAGTGCCGATGAAATGGCTGGCTTCCTGCGCAAAGCAGGAATCATCAATGCTGAAGTTGGTTACCTGGATGAAGAAAAATCGGGCAACCCTCCGCAACTCCATCACAATTATGCTGCATCAGTTTACCTGGGCGATCTGCTGGTTACCTGTTATTCACTTTTCAGCAGGAACCGCACTTTCGGGAACATGATCGGAAAAGGCTACAGTGTTAAAGCAGCACAGCTGGAGATGAGCATGGTGGCAGAAGGATACAATGCCAGCAAATGTATGTATACCATCAATCAACAGATCGGTGCCGATATGCCGATTGCTGAAACCGTTTATAAAATACTCTGGGAAAACCTTCCTGCTACTACTGGTTTTAACAAAATTGAATCGGCATTGATATAATTGCTTGCTAACTTTGCGGTATGCCTTTTTCTTTCACACATATGGGTACACCGGTTCTGCTGAGTATGTTGATGGTACTCTGTATTGTTCAGCTTTTCCGCTACCTGAGAAAGCAGTTTCAGCACTAAAAAAATAATTCAGCAGCAAGTCCATCGGCAAATAATTTTCCTTCCCTTGTTAATAGCAGGTGATTGTTCTGCAACAATATTTTGTCTTTCATTAAAGGGTCCAGTGAAATTTTATTTTTCAAGGTCTGCTCTTTTTCAGCACCAAAATTTTCGGCAACAACTGCAAGATTGATTCCTTCTGCAGTTCTTAAAGCAGTCATTACATATTCATTCAGTTGTTGTGTTTCATTGAGCGTTTCTTCTTCAAAAGGTAAGATTCCAGTTTTTAGTTGCTGTATGTACAAAGCATTGTTGGCTATATTCCAGCGTCGTTTGTTTTTTCCGTTGAAAGCATGGGCCCCGGCACCAAAGCCATGATAGGGTTTCCCCTGCCAGTAACTGCTGTTGTGTTTACTGCGCAGACCAGGTTTGGCATAATTGCTGATTTCGTAATGTTCGTATCCGTTTGCTTGTAAAATATCAGCAATCAGCAGGAATTGTCTGGCCTGTATTTCAGGATCGGGCGCAGCTGTTTTATTAACTGCGATCATTTTGTGCAGTGCAGTTTTGGGTTCAGCTGTTAAGGCATAACAGGAAACATGAGTGATTTGCTCATCGATGATCAATTGCATTGTTTTTTCCAACACTTCATCCTTCAGTAAAGGCGAACCAAAAATCACATCAACCGAAAAGTTATGAATGCCTGCTGCTTTGATTTCGTGTATGCTTCTCCGTGAATCTTCGGCAGTATGTGCTCTGTTCATCCATTTCAGTTCTGCATCATCGAATGATTGAATGCCTAAGCTCAAACGGTTTATGCCCAGTTCCATCCATTGCCGCACTTTTAATGTAGAAATATCATCCGGGTTTGCCTCCAGGGTAATTTCTGCATCGGGAATTACATTGAATTTTTTTCTTATTGTAGTCAGTATAGCTTCCAGTTCTTCCATTAAAAGTAAACTGGGTGTTCCTCCTCCAAAATAAATGGTTTCAATTTTTTCGGCCGCATCAATAAAATCATTCGGATAGGAAATTTCCGTGTGTAGGGCTGATAGAAACTCATCTTTCAGTTTCAAAGAAGTTGAAAAATGGAAATTGCAATAAGTACAAGCCTGCCTGCAAAATGGAATATGAATATAAATACCCGCCAAAGATTGTAGATTTACATTTTGAATCGTATATCGCCTTGCATGAGTAAACATTCAGTACAGTATTTCCGTAAACTGGCGCTTATGCTGATTGGCTGTATAGCCCTGAATGTTTGTTTTGCACAGAAACCCGGTGGCAATTACCAGCTCAGGATTCATTTCAACGACAAAGATAGTTCCTTTACTGCCCCTGAACTGAAATTACAAACCAGCTTTAATAGTCAGCCACAGGCAGAATTGTATGTTTCAAAATTACCGGCTTTGCTGGCTACCAAAGGTTACCCTGTTGCTTCGGTCGACAGCAGCTTTACAACCGATTCTGTTTTATTCATCAGTCTTTACCTGGGTACAAAGTACAACTGGATAGAATTGTCAACCAGCAATGTGGATCCCCGGGCACTTGAACAAAGTGGTTACAATCCCAAACAATTTGCGGGCAAGCCGCTCAATCTGCAACAATTGCAATCACTGCAGCAAAGATTGCTCACGCATTACGAGAATCATGGTTATCCCTTTGCCGCGGTATCCCTCGATAGTGTGCAGTTGGAAGCTGATAAAATAAAAGCTTCCCTGAGTGTAGATAAGGGAGTGTTGTATCATATCGACAGCATCCGGCTGATGGGCAATCTTAAACTCAATAAACATTTTCTGCAACGGTACCTGTACATCCCCAATGGAAGTATTTACAATAAAGAAAAACTGAAAGAAGTTGATAGAAGGATGAAAGAACTTCCTTATGCCACTGTATTGCAGGCATCAGACCTTACCATGCTTGGCAGCGGAGCCGTGCTGAATGTATATGCACAACCCAAAAAAGTAAGTCAGCTTAATTTCCTGATCGGATTTCTACCGTCTGCCAATGGAACAGGAAAACTGCAGCTAACCGGCGACGTTAACCTCGACCTTAAAAACCTGTTGGGTGGTGGCGAAGGTTTTTTACTGAAGTGGCAGCAACTGCAACCCAAATCACCCCGACTGAATATCGGATTTAGCCAACCCTATATTTTCCGTTCTCCTTTCGGTGTTGATTTTTTATTCGACCTGTTTAAAAAAGATTCGAGTTTTCTCCAGGTGAATGCCCAGGCAGGATTGCAGTATGCATTGTCGGCCAGTCAAACCGGTAAAGCTGTTTGTGCAATGGCAGAATACCAGTTTGTTGCAGGGAGGGATTGATACTTTTGTGATAAAAGCCGAAAAGAAGCTACCTCCCAATATTGATGTCAACGCGGTAAACGTGGGTATAACCTATGAATTGAATAAAACAAATTACAGACTCAATCCGCGTTCGGGCAATGAGTGGAACATTGTTACTTCAGTTGGAATCAAGAAGGTTAAGCAGAACAGCGATATCCTTGCGATCAAAGACCCGGCATTTGATTTCGCCAGTTTGTATGATTCCATCAAACCAAGCAGTTATCAGCTGCGGATAAAAACCGGGGCTGCTCATTATTTTCCTTTGGGCAAAGCGTCGGTGTTGAAAACAGCTATCAATGCGGGTTTGTACAGCAGTCCGGCTATATTCAGAAATGAGTTGTTCCAGATCGGAGGCTTTAAATTATTAAGGGGATTTGATGAGGAGAGTATTTATGCAACCCGGTATGCAGTATTTACAGCTGAGTACAGAATTCTGGTTTCATTGAATTCCTACCTGGCTTTCTTCAGTGATGCAGGAATGGCTAAAAACAAATACCAGTCTGTGAATGTGAACAACAGTTTTTACAGTGCCGGGGTAGGGATCGTTTATGAAACCAAACTTGGTTTACTCAACTTCAGTTATGCTAGTTGGAAAAAGAGATGATGTGCGATTCAGTTTACGGGAAGCATCTAAAGTGCATTTCGGTTATGTGAATTACTTTTAATGGTAACAGAAAGGCGGTTATTTTTGCACCGGGAAAATTTTATGTTGAAGCGGGTAGTTTATTTTTTAATGTTGATATGGATGCTGATCCCAATGGGGGTATTGGCACAGTTGCCCGATTCTGTGAAAACAGCCGACAGCACTAGCAGGTAAAGCTTCGCTATTGCCAAGTAAAAGCCAGAATCCGCTCGATACTTTACTGAAGAAAAATGTATTACTGAACAGTCAGGCTAAGCCGGTTTTCAGTGAAGAGCAGATCAGGAAACCTGTTTTGAAAGGATCCTGTTTTTTATTTTATTGCCGCCCTGTTGTTGTTCCTGGGTATTTTAAGGGCCAGTTTTGATAAGTATTTTACCAACCTGCTCCGGGTATTTTTCAATACATCACTCAGGCAAAGCCAGTTAACTGATCAGTTGCTGCAGGCAAAATTACCCTCCTTGTTTTTTAATATTTTCTTTGTCATAATCGCCGGATTATACCTTTATCTGCTGCTTATTTATTTCGGGAAAGCCGGTTATTCCGATTGGCCGGTATTGCTGTTCTGTGTCGGTGCTGTGCTGGCTGTTTACCTGATAAAGTTTATCGTTTTAAAATTTTCGGGCTGGCTCACCAGTTACAGGCAGGAAGCAGAAACCTATGTTTTTGTGGTATTCCTGATCAATAAAATGATCGCCATTATATTGGCCCCACTGGTCGTAATCATTGCATTTTCAGGAGGAAAAGTAGCTACGGTAGCGGTAATTGTATCCTATATACTGATCGGACTGATGCTGATCCTTCGCTTTTTCAGATCATATGGACTTTTACAACACCGGCTCCGGGTAAGCAGGTTGCATTTCTTTTTATATATAATCGGGATAGAGTTGTTGCCTATTTTGTTGATTTATAAGGCAGCCTTGTTGATTATGAGTAAAAATCTGTAATTTTGCACAACCATTGGAAGTGTAAGTATGATAAAGAACGATGTTAAAAAAACTGCGGCAGTAAGTCAAACAGTTAAAAAAATACTTATTACCCAGCCCAAGCCCGAAGGTACCAAATCTCCGTACTACGATCTGGCAACCAAATATGGTTTGAACCTGGATTTCCACCCTTTTATTGTAGTTGAGGGTATACCTTCAAAAGATTTCCGCAAACAAAAGATTGATATTGCCCAATATACTGCTGTAATATTTACCAGCAGGAATGCCATTGACCATTTTTTCCGCATCTGCGAGGAAATGAAGATTACTGTTTCACAGGATACCAAGTATTTCTGCATTACAGAATCGGTAGCGCTATATCTTCAGAAATTCATTCTTTACAGGAAAAGAAAGGTTTTCTACGGTGCCGATGGTTTGAATAAAAGTCTTTTCGATGTGATCAACAAGCACAAGGACAATGAGAAATTCCTGTATCCCTGTTCAGAATCGTTCGATAGTGAGATCACCAACTGGTTAAAGAATAACAATTGTGGTTATGCCACCCCGGTTTTATATAAGATCATCAGCAATGATGTGAAAGATGTTATTGCCCGCAATTATGATGTGATCTGCTTCTTTACACCTGGTGGTGTAAAAAGTCTGCTGGAAAACTTCCCAAAGTTTAAACAGAATGGTACCAGGATCGGAGCATTTGGCGCCAATACTTTCAAAGCAGCAGAGGAAGCCGGACTAACCCTTGATATCAAAGCACCGATGCCCCAGTCTCCCAGTATGGTGAGTGCTTTGGAGAAATTCCTTACAGAAGTAAACAAAAAGTAAAGAACTCTCTACTTATTTCCCTTTTTCAAAAGAACGGAACCTGCTCAATGCTTAATTTTAAGCAATGCAAGCTTCTCATACGAATGAACTGATTCACGAAACCAGTCCGTACTTACTTCAGCACGCCCACAATCCTGTTCAATGGTATCCCTGGGGAGAAAAAGCCCTTACAAAATCAAAGGAAGAAAACAAACCGATACTGGTGAGCATTGGTTATTCTGCCTGTCACTGGTGTCATGTGATGGAAAGGGAAAGTTTTGAAAATGAGCAGGTGGCTGCTTTTATGAATGAGCATTTTGTAAACATCAAGATCGACCGTGAAGAAAGGCCCGATCTCGACCAGGTTTATATGGATGCTGTACAGGCATTAACCGGGAGTGGAGGCTGGCCGCTGAATGTATTTCTTACAACTGAAGCAAAACCGTTTTTTGGTGGCACCTATTATCCGCCGGTGAAAATGTATAACCGATTATCATGGATAGAAGTATTGCAATATATCGTTCATGCCTGGACGCAGCGCAAGGATGAAGTAGAAGCACAGGCTGAGAAGTTGCTGAGCCATATTGATACAACCGGCAGGTTTTTTAATCTTGAAAACAATGATCCTGCAGCGGCTTACTTTACAGTTAGCCAGGTACAAAGTATCAGGAAAAACCTGATGAAGAATGCCGATAAAAATTACGGAGGATTCGGGCTTCCTCCAAAGTTTCCCCAGTTTCATTCAATGCAGTTTCTGTTGGCTGCCCATTATTTTTCTTCAGACGAAGAATCGTATATGCATGCCTGTGAGTCGTTGAAAGCGATATTACGGGGAGGCATATACGATCAACTGGCTGGCGGTATGGCCAGATACAGTACCGATGAAAAATGGCTGGTGCCTCATTTTGAAAAAATGCTTTATGACAATGCATTGCTTGTAGCAGTACTTTCAGATGCTTACCAACTCAGCAGCGATGCTGTTTTTGCTGATGGGATTCACAAAACACTTCAGTTCTGTATGAAAGAACTGAAGCATGCAGAAGGCGGCTATTATGCTGCGCTGGATGCCGATAGCGAAGGAGAGGAAGGTTTATTTTATACCTGGCATTATGATGAAGTCGTTGATTTACTGGGTAAAGAGGCTGAATTGTTTTGTAAGTGGTTCAATATTATTCCAGAAGGTAACTGGGAAGGAAAAAATATTCTTCATTCAACAAAATCCAAAGACGCATTCGCTTCAGAAAATAAACTTTCAGTGGATGCATTAAATAAGATCATTGAAGCGGGAGTTAAACAACTGCTATCAGTAAGGAATACACGCATTCGCCCCGGCACCGATGATAAAATGCTGTTCGGATGGAATGCTTTACAACTGACTGCTTTTTGTAAAGCTGCAGCTGCTTTGAAAAATGATGTATACAGACAGGAAGCAATTGCTTTGCATCGTTTTATTAAGACAGTTTTTATTCAGGAGGATGGATCTGCAAAACATAGTTATAAAAACAAACAGGCAAGGCATCCTGCTTATTTAGATGATTATGCATTTTATATCCAGGCATTGCTTTTATTACAGGAGATAACCGGGATGGATATTTATTTGCAGGAAGCAGAAAAGCTGACCCATTATGTGATTGAACATTTCACCGATGAACAAACCGGGTTCTTTTTTTATACGCACCAGGCACAAACCGATATCATCATCCGGAAGACCGATATTTATGACGGAGCTACACCATCAGGGAATAGTATTATGGCTTCCAATCTGCTATACCTGGGCATTATTTCAGGTAGAACAGATTGGCGAAACAGGGGAATCAGCATGTTAAAGCAGATGAATGAGGCGGTAATCCGTTATCCGGGTTCATTTGGCGTATGGGCAAACCTGTTGCAGCGTATATGTTACGGGGAAGCAGAAATAGCCATAACCGGGAAAGGATCGGAGCAGCTATCTGCCCAGGTAATGCAACTATTTATCCCCAACAGAGTGCTACAGTTTTCGGCGGTACCAAAGGATTCCCCATTGTTACAGAACAAATCATTTGAAAACCAACCCCTGATATATTTATGTGAGCATTATAGTTGCCAGGCCCCGGTAGATAGTGTGGAAAACCTTAAAAATCTGCTAAAAAAATAAATCCTTTAACAACTCGGTTCACAATAATTGAATAATTTAGTCGTTTAAGTAAGTCAGGATCAAAATTGTTGGAAAATTTAATGATAAGTCAGTTTCATCAAATTGATTTTTATTTAAAATTATCATTACATTTGCCATTACCCACAAAGTACACAAAAATGAACAACCGGTTTTTCTACCTGGTAGCTATTATAGCTATCACTTCAGGCTCCAGCAGTTGTAACATGCTTGGAGGTAAAAACAAGTCTGGTAAATCGCTTCCAAACGATGGCCAGCTGCACGGTGTAGCGCCTAGCGGCCGATGGACACCAACCAAGCCTCCGGGCATGGTGTATGTTCCACCAGGCACTTTCCACATGGGCCCGAGTGATGAGGATGTAAACTATTCTTACACTACGAGAAACAAATCTGTTTCAATCAATGGCTTCTGGATGGATGCTACAGAAATTACCAACAATGAGTATCGTCAGTTCACCAATTGGGTTAGAGACTCGATTGCTGCTAAGCTGATGAACCTGGTTAAACAGGGTTCTGATGGTAATGAGTATGTAGACTGGAAAAAAGCTACTGCTATCAAATGGGGTGATAAAGCGACCATCGAAAAGATCGACGCTATCATCGTAACGCCAGATAACAGGATTTTCGGAAAGAAAGAACTGGATGCAACGAAGATTGTGTACCAGTCTGAAGTTTTCGATTACAAAGCTGCTGCACAAAACAGGGACGTTACAATTCCACGTTCAGCTTTCATTGTGAAGCAAAAAATTCCTGTATATCCGGATTCACTTTGCTGGGTTAGAGATTTCTCTTATTCTTACAATGAGCCAATGGCTAAAAGATACTTCACGCATCCTGCTTATGGAAATTATCCTGTAGTAGGTGTATCCTGGAAGCAGGCGACTGCTTTCTGCGAGTGGAGAACACATTACCTGAACTCTTTCCTCGAAGGCAAAAAGAAGTCTCCTGAATCTGATTTCAGGTTACCGAATGAAGCTCAGTGGGAATATGCTGCAAGGGGTGGCCGTTCACAATCTCCATATCCATGGGGTGGTCCATACCTGAGGAATAAAAAAGGATGCTTGCTGGCAAACTTTAAACCCGGTCGTGGTAATTATCCTGAAGATGGTGGTTTCTATACCGTAAGGGCTGATGCTTATTGGCCAAATGATTTCGGTCTTTATAACATGGCTGGTAACGTTGCAGAATGGACAGCCTCTTTATATTATGAAGGCAGTTACAACTTCCAGCATGATATGAACCCAGACATTCGCTGGAATGCTAAAGATTCTGATCCTCCACGCATGAAACGTAAAGTTGTTCGTGGTGGTAGCTGGAAAGATGTTGGATATTTCTTACAAACAAGCACTCGTAGCTATGAATACCAGGACACAGCCAAATCATATATTGGTTTCCGTTGTGTGCTAGATTTACCGCCTTCTGCTGCTAAACGCGGAAGAAAATAAAACTATTTCTCCTGATATAATTCTAATTAATTCTTATTGATATAATTGACCCGTTCTTGGTGTTTTAAAACTGAGAACGGGTTAAATATTCTAAAAATTTTTACGAAAAACAATCCCCACTTAAAAACCTTAAAATTTTAAAAAACATGTCAGTTAAAATTCCTTCAAACGTAAGTAAATGGATGGACGTTGCCGTTTCTGTTGCTGCAGCGGCGGTAATTTTTGGTGCTTTGCAGAAAATTCTTCACACACCAATCGCGGATCTCTGGTTGAAGATTGGTCTGTATACTGAGGCACTGATCTTCTTGCTTTACGGTATTCTTTATTTAATCTATCCAGCTGTGAAGGAAGATTATGAAGGCAAAGCTCATAAAGCTGTTCCTGTTGGAAATCCAGCACTCGCTTCAATGGACAAAATGCTGCAGGAAGCTGACATCACTCCGGCTAACCTGAAGAAACTGGGCGAAGGATTCCAGAAACTGGGAACTACTGTATCTGGTATTTCTGATGTGAGCGATGTAGTAAAATCTACTAGTGATTTCAGCTCAAAAACAAAAGAAGCAACCAACGCAATCAGCTCTATGGCTACAGCGTTTACCAGCAGTGCAAACACAATGGCTTCTTTCAACAATGCATCTGAAAGTGCTAAAGGTTTCCACGAACAAGTACAGGTATTAACCAAAAACCTGGGTTCATTGAATACTATTTATGAACTGGAATTGAAAGAAAGCAACAATCACCTGAAAGCATTGAATGGTTTCTACGGTAAAATGGCCGAAGCCAGTCAGGCAATGATGAGCAGTGTTGATGATGCTAACAAAGCAAAAGAACAAATCGGTGCTTTGGCTACAAACCTCAGCAAATTGAATTCAGTTTATGGAAACATGCTGAGTGCAATGCAAGGCAGATAAGCCTCACCGTTAGTTATTAAGTTCGATCCAAACAATATTCAGTAAAAATAATTAATATCACTAGTTATGGCTTTACCTAAAGAGCCCCGGCAGAAGATGATCAACCTGATGTACCTGGTGCTTACCGCACTGCTGGCGCTGAACGTATCATCTGAGATTCTGAACGCATTTAAAGTGGTTGACAAAAGTCTTATGTTGTCGAACACAAACCTGGATGGTGCCAACAAAACACTGTTCACGTCACTGAATGCTAAATTAACCGATCCGATGACAGCTGAAAAAGCAAAGCCCTGGAACGACAAGGCGCTTATTGCAAAAGCTGAATCAGAAAAGCTTGATAAATACATCGAAACCCTTAAAGTAGAATTGAAAAAGGAAGCTGGTTCTAAACTGGTAGATGTAGATGGAAAACAAGTAGAACAATTTAAAGAAGATGATCTGGAAGCCGCTACCCGCCTGTTTGGCAATGGTGAAGGTGGAAAGAATAAAGGTGTAGAATTTGAAAAAATGCTCATCGAGTACCGTAAAAAAATGCTCGCTATCGATCCAGACATCGCAAAAGAATTTGCAACATCTCTTGCTGTTGAGGATATGGAGAAAAACAAAACCGTTGGACAGGATGGAAAGGCTAAGGATTTTACAGAAGCCTTCTTTCATATGACTCCAACAGTTGCTGCACTTACTCTGTTGAGTAAATTTCAGAACAACGTACGCAACGCAGAAAACCAGGTGGTAACTTATTGCCACAACCAGGTTGGTGCTGTTAAAGTAGTATATGATCAGTTTGCTGCATTGGTTGGACAAAGTTCTAACTATGTAATGCCAGGTGAAGAAGTTGAAATTACTGCAGGCGTGGGGGCCTATAGTAAAGCGGCTCAACCTCAGATTACTATCAATGGATCTGGAGCAGCATTAGGCGCTGATGGCCGTGCGAGCTACAAATTCCAGGCAAGTGGCGCTGGTTCACGTTCAGTTCCGGTAAGTGTTACATTCACAAAACCAGACGGAACAAAAGAAACCAAGACTTTTGACGTTAAGTATACTGTAGGTACTCCAGGTGGAGCTGCCGTAATGCTTGATAAAATGAATGTATTCTATATTGGTGTTGATAACCCTGTTACCATTGGTTCGCCAACTGGTTGGGATAAAACAACCGTTTCAATGTCTGGTGGTACAATCAGCGGAAACGGATCAGCCCGTATCAGTACGTGTAAGTGCTGTTGGTAAAGCCAGCATCACTGTAAATGCCGATAAGAAATCTACTTCTTTCGAATTCAGGGTGAAAAGAATTCCTGATCCGATCTTCAAAGTAGCAGACGGTAAAGTAAGGATGCCATCTGTAACTTTCAAAAGCCAGCAGTATTGCCGTGCGGATCTTGAACAACTTTGATTTTGATCTTAAGTTTACAATTGTTAGCGCAACCGTATATTTTTCAGGCGCAGGATTTCCTAACGTAGCAACCTCATCTATCAGCGGAAACAGTCTGGCCGGATTGGCAACCTTTATGCAGCGTTGTCAGCCAGGATCTGTAGTTACTTTCGATAACGTGAAAGTACAGGGTCCGGATGGTGTCAGGTCTATTGATGGTAAATCAATCGCACTTTATTAATAAAACAAATGACTATGAAAATCAGTTTTCTTAAGTTTCTTTTTCTCGCTGTGATCTTTTGCGGCATTGCAAATGTTGCAGATGCTCAGAAAAAGGGCAGAAAATCAACCAAGCGAACGGCAAAAGCCAAAGCAAAAACCAGCATTCAGCCAACAGAAGCAACTGTTGATACTGTAGCTGCTGTAGCCGCTGCTCCGGCTCCTGCCAATAATGATAGCCTTCCACTGAAAGCTATTAAAAAATCGCTCAGGCCAGATGAAGCAGTTGAAACTTCTGTTCTCAGCGACAGAATTCCTCTGCCTTATGAGCACCTGCGTGCAGATGATGCGGTGTACCGCCATAGGATCTGGAGAGAAATTGATACAAGGGAAAAAATGAACCTGCCGTTTATGTATTCTGCAGATGCAGATAATGGAAACCAACGGTTTATTTCTATACTCCTGCAAGCTATTCAAGATAGCGCAGTAACAGTATTCAGTAATATTGATGATCGTTTCACCACCCCAATGACAAAAGGCGAAGTAGCCAAAGTAATCGGAGGAGATGAAATCGATGTACCTATTATTGATTCAAACGGTGTTACTGTAGGTACCAAAAAAATGCGCCCTGAAATTAATATGGATTCATTCTATAAATTCAGGATTAAAGAAGAAGTGATTTTCGACAAAGAAAGTTCACGACTTTTCTGGCGTATCCTCGGTATTGCACCCGTTAAAAATGTCATTACTTCAATGGGGTTAAACCTGGGTGAAACAGAACTATTCTGGGCTTATTATCCCGATATGAGACCTGTTTTTGCCAAATATGAAGTGTATAACAGCAAGAATTTCGGTGGCCGTATGAGCTGGGAAGAACTGTTTGAAAGCCGCATGTTCTCAGGAAGAATCATCAAGAGTACGATGGACAACCCGAGGGATCTGCAGATTAAGAACTATCCCGGACTTACAGAAAACGGAATCCTGCAATTGTTCGAAGGTGAAAATATCAAAGAAAAGATATTCAACTACGAGCAGGATTTATGGAGTTATTAATCATAAGCTCTTTATAAAAAAGAACCCTTTCCAATTGGAAAGGGTTCTTTTTTATAAATATACCCCATATAGGGTATTGTTAGATAGGTCGAACTCCGATACTTTTACATCGGTTTTTCATAGGATATTGGATTTTAAAGCGGGGCTGGATTTCTATCCTGGCCCTTTTTTATTTTATATCCTGCTCCTGTAATGCCTTGAACACAATGGCCGCTTTGGACTGACCGATCTACTTTTTCAAGTTCTGATACGGGCAATAACTTTATCTTTTTTACCGACCGGAATGCTTTCAATAAGCTGTCTGCAGTTTGCTTACCAATACCGGGTATCTTTTCCAATTCATTCTCAATGGCAGCCTTGCTTCTTTTATTTCGGTGAAAACCGATGCCAAACCGATGAACTTCATCCCTGATCCTTCGGATTAACTTCAGGCTTTCGCTGTTCCAGGGAAGTTGTAAAGAAGATTGATCGCCGGCATAAAAAAGCTCTTCCTGGTTTTTTGCCAATCCTACCAAAGTTGTTTTACCAGCTAACCCCAATGCATAAATGCTTTCGAGAGCGGCATTTAACTGCCCTTTACCGCCATCAATGATGATGAGTTGAGGGAATGGGCTATTTTCATCTAACAGTCTTTTGTAGCGCCTGTAAACCACTTCTTTCATGGATGCGAAATCGTTTATACCTTCAACGGTTTTGATATTGAAATGCCGGTAATCTTTTTTACTGGGCAATCCGTCTTTAAAGCAAACCATTGCTGCTACTGCATTGGTACCATGAAAATTGGAATTGTCAAAGCATTCGATATGGACCGGAGTTTCAAGTAACTGTAAATCTTCTTTCAGTTGCAACAATACGTTTTCAATTTCAGCTGCATTTTTATCTTCCAGTTTAAGTATTTTTTTAGCTTCGAGTTCTTCTTTGAAATAGTCGGCATTTTTCTGCGAGAGATCCAGCAGTTTCTTTTTATCACCCGATTTTGGAATGGTAAACAGCAAGTTCTTTTTGCGGATAATCAATTTCAAATGGTATGATGATTTCCCTGGCTTCGCTATTGAATGTTTCCCTTAAGCGGGCGATGGCAAATGAAAGGATTTCTTCCCTGGTTTCTTCCAGTTTCTTTTCGAGTGTAATGGTTTTCGTTAGTATGATACTGCCATTGCTCACTGCCAGGTAATTTACATACGCCTGGTCTCCTTCTTCCAGAATGCTGAATACATCCACCGTTCCGGTATTGTTGTTTACAATGGCCGACTTCGACTGGTACAAGCTGCAGCTGTTCAATTTTTTTCTGGAACATAGCCGCTTTTTCAAATTCCATCTGCTGAGAAAAGTCTTTCACCTGTTTCCTGAACTCCTGCAATACCGGCGATAAATTTCCCTTCAGTAAGTGTTTCAGTTGTTCAATGCCTTCCTGGTAATCTTCTGGTGATTGTAATCCTTCACAGGGACCTTTGCAGTTACCCAGGTGATATTCGAGGCAAACCTTGAATTTTTTTTGTTCAATATTCCTTTTTGTAAGGTTGAGTTTGCAGGTACGCAAGTGGAATATTCTGACGGATGAATTCAAGCAGTTCCCTCACTTTTCCAACGGAAGTATATGGGCCCGAGGTAAACCGATCCATCGTTTATTTTTTTTCTGGTGAAGAAAACCCTCGGAAAGGGCTCTTTTTTTATCACCAGGTAAGGATAAGTTTTATCATCCTTAAGATTGATGTTGAATAAAGGCTGGTATTCTTTGATCAGGGAATTCTCGAGCAGAAAGGCATCCTGTTCACTGTTTACGATGGTAAATTCAATCTTCCTGATCCTTCTTACCAGTTCTGCCGTTTTGTAATTGCTGTGTGATTTGGAAAAATAACTACTAACGCGTTTGCGTAGGTGCTTTGCTTTTCCAACATAAATGAGTTGATTCGATTCATCAA
This sequence comes from Ferruginibacter sp., assembly GCA_037045295.1. Taxonomy (GTDB): domain Bacteria; phylum Bacteroidota; class Bacteroidia; order Chitinophagales; family Chitinophagaceae; genus Ferruginibacter. The sequence continues at coordinate 633,313 of JBAOHS010000005.1, read as the reverse complement.
AATATTTATAAATACCCGGTTGGGTCGGGATACCGGTAGACAGTTGTGAAAATTCCTGTTGGGTCATTTTAAAACTTCCATTTTATCAGCACTTCATCTTCAGTCACTACTTTGCCGGCAGCATCTTCAGACACCGTGATGGCTCTGGCCGACTTTCCTGAATGCCAGGTTAACTGACGCAACTTCCCGTTTGCCAGTTTTTTCACCATATAGATGCGCTGAACGATGTTGTTTTCTGGTTCAATATATACATCAAGATGCTGCAGTTGAAAACTATCCGGTAGTTGTTTAACAGGATCATAAGTTAATGTGATGGCATTCAGGGTTTGATCGAAAAACTTTTTTTCAGTGAAGTAGGGTGCAAGTGTGGCAGAATCAATTTCAGGTTGAATGTATTCAGCAAATACATTTTCCATTTCTTCTACCTTCACCCAGGCAGAATCCTTTTTATTGTTGATGGTAGTATATTTCAGCGGGTTGATACCACTGTTTTTTATTTCCAGCAATTGTCCTTTGATGTAATTGGTAAGCGGAAAATAAGCTGGTCTTTCAGCTGCTGAATCAGATCCGATATTGGTTGCATTACTGATTGCCTTAGCGTTGTCTTTCTGTTTGCATTGCACCAGCATAAATAGGAGGATGCTGGATATTAAAAGGTATTTCATGCTGCAAAATTAATTTAAAAAGGACTGCTTCCTGAATGCTTTAACAATAATAAAAAAACGCAACAAAAAAATTGCTGCGTTTTAAGTATAAAGATTTTGCTTATTTAAAAATTACGGGTTATGCCCAACTTAATTCCAAGATTATATAGCTTTTCATCATAGCTGTATCTTTTGTCGTAGGTTGAAAGCAACTGGTATCTTAATTGCGGACCCGCATTCAATACAGCACCATTTTTCATTGTGATGCTGATGAAGGTTTCAAAACTGGTATTCAGGTTAAATCTTCTCATCATCGACATATCATAAATATAATTTTTCATGTCGGATGAAATCAGGTAAGGATTTCCTGCGAAATACATAACTGGGTTGAATGGTAGCACCTGCAAACCACTTGAAGTTATTGTTGCCTGCGATTTTAAAATCGGCACCCAATGGCATTGAAATCTGGTATGTGCTGCTGTTCAGATTGGTTGCTTCAGCACCAACAGGAATATTTGAAATGGAGCTTGACCTGGAAACCAGTTCAGCAGGATTGTTCAACAGTAAAGTAGTGTAAACAGGATGATCCATTTCCTGTGCACCTATTTGATAGCGGGTATAATTTAACTGCATACCTGCTTTCAAACGTAATCGCTTTTGAAACGCTCAAGAGGAATGTACCACCCGCTTCAAGGTTCCAGCTGGGTGAATGTTGCAAAGCATAATTTTCTGAGGTAGCACTATTGGAAGGACCGGTAGGAAATGCCCTGCTGATTTCCTGGTTATTGTTTTTAACCAGGCTCCTGTAACCAATTGAAGGGGTTGCATACAACTGGTACGATAAACGGCCTCTCCATTTATTAATCAGGTTTATTATGAAAGGCAAAATCTTCAATCCATTCTTTATCGGTAAATGATGTTACTGTTCTTTTCTTAACAAGCGGTTTTCTGATGGTGGCAGAAGGCTTGCTGATTTCATTTCCTATAAGACTGAGCGAATTGATTTGTGCATCAAGTGATCCTTCTGTTATACTTGAAAAACTGATATCATTATTTTCGGCAGTTTCTTCAAAAGGTTCTGCAACATTGTCGTTGATATTGATTCTTGAAACCGGCTGGTTAACCAAACGAGTTCTTTTTGGTTTTGAAAGATAGGTCAGATTGGGTATTGTTTGCATCTGTAACATCCGTTGATATAACAGGTACTGTTGCTTGTGCTATATTGTTATTGCTTTGCTGAGGCTTGTTGTTTACATCAAGAGCCGCCAGCATAGGTTTATTTTGTTGAGTTGAAGGCGAATTATTTTTATTTACCTGGCTGATGTTATTGGTTACTGGAGTATCCTTTACTTCAGTTTTATTGGCAACGCCGAAACAACGTAATGGTTACGATGATCAGCAGGCTGGTAGCCAGTGATGGCCATTTGCGGCCGGGATGAAGGTTGTTGTATATACTACTCCAAACTCGTTTCGAAGGATACATCCGAAAGTCGTCTACAGTTTCCTTCAAAAACTGTTCAAAGTGGTCGTTATAAAAATTGTTTTCCATCTTTCACAAAAAGCGTTTAGTTCCTTGGTATATCAATCAATAATAGTGTGTGCGTTTTTTTACAGCAACGAAACAGCAGAACTGAATGCAACCCTGCTCTTTTGTTTCTGAATAATATTCTTTTTCACCAGTATATCTTCCAGCATTGCCTTGGCCCTGGTGTATTGGCTCCGGCTGGTGCTCTCTTCAATCTCCAGCATATTGGCAATCTCTTTGTGCGAATAACCTTCAATCGCATAAAGGTTCAAAACTGTTCTGTAACCCAATGGCAATAACCTGATACATTCTACCACTTGCTTGGCCTGCATGATCGAAGGAATCATATCTTCCTTTACATGAATATTGCTGGCATGAATAATGTCTACACTTTCAGCAAACTTTTTATTCTTCTTCAGAATGTTGATGCAGGTATGAACCATGATGCGCCTTATCCATCCTTCCAGGGCACCTTCATTTCTGTACTGATGTAATTGAGTGAAAACTTTTATAAAACCTTCCTGCAACATATCCTCGGCATCTTCCCTGTTTTTTGCAAACCGGTAGCAGACCCCTAGCATGCGGGGACTAAACCGATTGTACAATACCTCCTGTGCGGCTGCATTGTTTTTGATACTTCCGGCAAGCATTTGCTCTTCGGTCATAATGGTAGATTTTTGTGCCGTATAAATATAGACAAATTTGCCTATCAGATAGCTGCATGGCTTTTGCAGCCGGAAACTTTAACATTCGAAGGGACGGAAAACGGGATAACCGGTTATTGCTTCTTTCTGATTAAACTGTCGGGTGGATAATTGGATGCAAAACTGTCTCTCAAAGCAGTAACCCAGTTGGCAAGGATTAATTGTTGCTTTTCATCCAGGGAAGCGTTTCTGTGTATAAAGGTATAAGATTTTAATGGCATTTCTCCTTCCTTAACCTCCTCATTGATTTCTTCCAGTTTCCGGTACTGGCGGCGGATGGAATAGGTTCCAAACTCAGAAAAATTGAGTTCCCCTTTACCTTCTTCAATATGATCGCCAAGCCATAAAGCCACCGGTTGAATTTTTGAATACCAGGGATAAGCGGTTGTATTGCTATGGCAATCATAACAGCTGGTTTTCAATATTTTATCTACTTCCTGTGGTACCGCATGAACCCTGCTGATGTCGTTGGCAGACGGGCCTGAAGCTATGTTCTTTGCTGGCCTGGGATAGAACTGGAAAAGCACCAAAACCACCAGCAAAACAAGGAATAGAGTTTTAAAAAAACGTTTCATATACAGGTTTTAAATGAGAATATTTCCTTTCATTTCCGGAGGGATGGGTAGTTGCATCATGGTTAAAATCGTAGGTGCAATATCTCCCAGTTTACCGGGAGTGATCTTTCCTTTCCACTGATTGTCTATGATAAACAAGGGAACCGGGTTTAATGTATGCGCTGTATTGGGCGTACCATCCGGGTTGATTTCATAGTCGGCATTGCCATGATCTGCTGTAAGAAAAATGGTATAATCGTATTTTAATGCTGTTGTGACGACCTTTTCCACGCAGGTATCCACGGTTTCCACAGCTTTGATTACGGCATTCCATACGCCGGTATGGCCCACCATGTCGGCATTGGCAAAATTCAGACAAATAAAATCGGGTTGTTTACTGATTATTTCTGCTGTAACGGCTGCTGTTACTTCTGCCGCACTCATTTCAGGTTGTAAATCATAAGTGGCCACTTTAGGTGACTGAATCATGATCCTGTTTTCGCCTTCAAAAGGTTTTTCCCGGCCACCGCTGAAAAAGAAACTTACATGCGGATATTTTTCAGTTTCTGCAATCCTTAACTGGGTTTTGCCATGGTTTGCAATGATTTCACCCAATGTATTTTTCAGGTCATCATTTTCAAATACCACCTGCACATTTTTAAATCGCTGATCATATTGAGTCATGGTGGTATAATGCAACGAAAGTGTTTTCATTCCGGCATCGGGCATATCCTGCTGGGTAAGCACTTCGGTGATTTCCCTGCAACGATCGGTGCGGAAATTAAAACAGATCACTGCATCTCCATTCTGTATGGTAGATTTATGTAGTTTATTGTTAATCAGCGGTTTAATGAATTCATCGGTTACTTCATGTTCATAAGATTCCCGGATGCTGTTGATGAACTGATCGGTTTTTGTACCCACTGCATGAACCATCGCATCATAGGCAATTTTCACCCTTTCCCATCTTTTATCTCTGTCCATCGCATAATACCGGCCGGTTATGGTGGCAATGTTTCCAACGGTATTGCCCATATGATTCAGTAAATCCTGAATAAAATTAATGCCCGATTTAGGATCGGTATCCCGTCCATCGGTAAATGCGTGTACCAGAACATCCTGGAAATCATGGGACTTGCAAAGTGACAGCAAAGCTTTGAGGTGATTGATATGAGAATGAACCCCGCCATCACTCACCAGGCCCATCAGGTGCAGCGTTTTGTTGTTTTCCTTGGCATAGCGGATGGCTATTCAGCAATACTTCATTTTGCTGAAATTCATTTTCCCGTATGGCCACATTGATTCTTTGCAATTCCTGGTAAACGATACTGTCCGGCACCCAGGTTGAGGTGACCTACTTCACTGTTACCCATTTGTCCATCGGGTAAACCAACCGCTTCTCCGCAGGTAATGAGGGTTGTATTGGGATATTTTGAATACAAAGAGCTAACAAATGGAACATGGGCATGCTGGATTGCATCACTTTCTTTTATTTTGCCCAATCCCCATCCATCCATGATGATCAGGATTATTTTCTTATTTTCCATGTTGTAAAGCTAAATATTTGCAACTAATGACGCCTTTTAATTGTCTTATATATGGTAAAATAGTTGTAAAAATCAGCAATTTTGTTGCAGACGGCACGTTTTTATCAGAGAGGTTAACAGTAAATAATACTTTATGAAAAGGATTGTTTCTTTGGTTGCGGTGGTGGTGCTGATGGGCTCATTTGCATTGAATGCCGGTATAGACGATATTATTGCAGCTTTGAAAACCGGCAACTCCGGTCAGATTGCCAAATATTTCGATAACACGGTTGAAATCACCTTGCCCGACAAAGGAAACAGTTATAGCCGTAACCAGGGAGAAGTTGTGTTGAGGGATTTTTTCACACTGCATCCGGTGAAGGGATTTGAAGTGTTGCACAAAGGTGAAAATGGCGGATCTCAATATTGCATTGGAACTTTAACAACCCGTAACGGTACGTTCAGAACCACAGTTTATATGAAGCAGAAAGGAGAAAAACAAACGCTTCAGGAGATCAGGTTTGAAACACGCTGATCACATTTCAACTTGAAAATATTGAAAGCCCCCGTCCATTGGTCGGGGGCTTTTATTTTATCTGTAGTTTTGTTTTATGACATATGCTGAACAACTGGAAGCGTTGATTAAAAATGCGCTCCATGAAGATATCGGGGATGGCGATCATTCAACACTTAGTTGCATTGATGCGGCTGCAAAAGGTAAAGCTGTATTAAAAGTAAAGCAGGAAGGCGTTCTGGCTGGTATGGATGTGGCTAAAGCAATATTCAATCAGGTTGAACCAGCGTCGAACTTTGTTTCATTCAAACAGGATGGGGATGCCATGCAATACGGTGATATAGCATTTGAAGTAACCGCATCCGTACATACCATTCTGAAATGCGAAAGACTGGTGTTGAATTCCATGCAAAGAATGAGTGGCATTGCAACGCTTACCCGCAAATATGTTGAAAAACTGGAAGGTTATAAAACCAGGTTGCTGGATACAAGAAAAACAACCCCGAATTTCCGTTTGCTTGAAAAGCAGGCAGTGCGTATAGGCGGTGCCGTTAATCATCGTTTCGGTTTGTATGATATGATTATGCTGAAAGACAATCATATTGATTATTGCGGATCGATTGAAAAAGCCATCAGGCTGGCACATGATTATGTTCAGCAGGTAAAACCCGGTTTGAAAATTGAAGTGGAAACCAGAACGGTGGAGGATGTACGCAGGGTGATGGATACCGGACTGGTACATCGCATCATGCTCGATAATTTTTCACCTGAGCAGATTGTGGAAGCGTTGGCAATCATACAGGGGAAGTATGAAACCGAGGCCAGTGGCGGTATCAACTATGATAACATAACAGCTTATGCAGCTACAGGTGTTGATTTTATTTCCAGTGGCGCTATCATTCACCAGGCCAAAAGTCTTGATCTTAGTCTGAAAGCCGTTACCATTAAATAATTTTATGTCTAAAAAGAAATCCGCTTATACCGGCATAGTTTATTCAACAGATCCAAACTACCAGTTACCAGTAAACGAAGATGAGTCACCGGTTACTTTGGCTCCGGCAGAACAGAAATTAAGAATCAGGTTGGAAACCAAACACCGGGCCGGCAAAACGGTTACGGTAGTGGATGGCTTTATTGGTTCTGCAACCGACCGGGAAGAACTGGGCAAAAAGCTGAAAAATTATTGTGGTACCGGTGGATCGGCAAAAGAAGCTGAAATTCTGATCCAGGGAGATCATCGGGAGAAGGTTTTGCAATGGCTGCAAAAGAATGGCTATAAGAACAGCCGTTAATCTGTTTTATTTTCCTCATTATACACAAAGCTGAGCGCTCCGCTGGGGCAATTCTTTACCTGTTCAATAATACTGAGTATCGCATGGCATTTTCGAGTACAATCCAGGGTTTTCGCCTGGGATCGAACACGGATGGTAGTCCTTTAAAGCAGATTCCCGAATGGATACATAATTTGGGCTGCCATATCACCGTTATAGGGCCAGACTGGTACTTTTTCTTTTCAAAAGGCATTTTAACAACATATTATGCTAACAAAATAGTAATTATCAGTCGTTTTTTTTATTATTTTACATAAAATGTTCAATGCATGAATTCCAAGATATCCGGTGGGGTAAAAGTAAGTGTTGAAACTTTCTATCAATCGGAGTACAGCAATCCCATAAACAATGAGTTTATGTTTGCGTATAAGATCACGATAGAAAACAGCAATGACTTTCCCGTAAAACTATTAAAAAGGCGCTGGCATATTTATGATAGCAATGGCAGTATCAGGGAAGTAGAAGGAGAAGGTGTGGTAGGTGTACAGCCAGTGATCGCTTCCGGCGCCATGTATCAGTATGTGAGCAGTTGTAACCTCAGAACCGAAATGGGTAAAATGCAGGGTACTTATCTGCTCGAGAATCAGCACAACAAGAAAACTTTTAATGTGTTGATTCCTGCCTTCCTGCTTGAGACTCCTTTCAAAATGAATTGAGCTTCGCATTCATTTAATTCGTATCTTCAATCATTCATGTTTAGATACTGAACCAGTAAATACATATTGGACTTCTTTCCATTTGTCTTATTACCTCATTCATGTTTAACAGGAATCACTCATTGGTAAAGAAAACATATGTCGAAAATCCTATTCAACAACAGCAACAACCAGTTTTTTCAAAGCCTCAAATCCAGCGTTGACCAGTATTTTATTGATAACAAAATTCAGAAGACGGGCGACTGGCGTTTATTTCTCAAATCTATCGTTCTCATTAGTGCAGCAGTAGCTATTTACGGAAGCCTTATGTTTCTGAATCCTGCTCCTGTTCTGGCAGTTGTACTGGCGATGTTGTTTGGATTCACCAGTGCCTGTATCGGTTTCAGCATTATGCACGATGCCAACCACGGCAGCTATTCTACCAATCAGAAATTAAATGATTTTATCGGCTTCATCACATTAAACGGATTAGGTGTTAGCTCATTTTTCTGGAAACAGAAACACAATATTATCCATCATACATATACCAATGTGGATGGTATAGATGATGATATTGCAAAAAGTCCGATTATCCGTCAGTGTGAGTCACAGAAATGGGTACCCGCTCATCGGGTGCAGCATTTGTATCTTCCATTTATCTATAGTTTATCAACTATTTTCTGGATCTATTTCATGGATTTGACCAAGTATTTCACCCGCAGGATTTATACAACAGAAGCATGGAAGATGAGCTTAAAGAATCACATCATTTTCTGGGTAACCAAAATCTATTACATAGCAGTGTTCATTGTTGTTCCTGTTATGGTGTGGGGCTGGGGTGCCTGGTTAATTGGTTACCTGCTGATGAATGCAGTGATGGGCATCACCCTTTCGTTTGTATTTCAACTGGCGCATGTGGTGGAGAATACAGAGTTTGAACATATTCCGCTTGATACCACCAAACATATTGACACAGCCTGGGCTGAACACCAGATAAAAACCACTTCTAATTTTGCGATGGGCAATAAAGTGATTTCCTGGTTTGTAGGTGGTTTGAATTTCCAGGTAGAACACCATCTTTTCCCCCGCATCAGTCACGTGCATTATCCTGCTATCAGTAAAATAGTAGCGCAGAAATGCCGGGAGTTTAATCTTCCTTACAATTATTATCCAACCATTGGTGAAGCCATTGCTTCCCATTTCAGGGTGATGAAACAACTGGGCAAAAAGCCCGAAGTGATGGAAGTGGTAAGTGCCAATGCAGCCTGATCAGGGCTTGTATTTTGATTCCCTGAAAATCGTTTCTGCATCGGTCGTCATCATTTGTTGCAACGTGATTTTTGGATTTTTTTCCATGTACTTTTTTACAATCTGCCAGCCTGCAAAGGAACCGATGTTTCCCGGAGATGCTTCGCCGAGCTCCTGTGTTTTCGGACCTTCACCTACATAATTTTTGATCAGGTTGATATCAATCGTCTGCAGAAAATTATTCTGTACAAAAAGATCCCAGATGGCAGCCTCATGTTCATAGCAATCTTTTAATTGCTTTTCTGTATAACCGATCAGTTTGTATTCATCGGTGTAAGGAAGCAGTTTACTCAATAAATAGAGGCGTTTTCCTTTTTCCACCATCTGAACCACCAGGCTCGATTCGTCTTTCTTTTCGGGAAACATACCTTCATCAGTAATTACATTTTTCATACAGTTGATGACAATATAATCGGGCTCAAAGCGGTTGCTGATATAGGTTGGATAGGTTTCCTGTACCCAGCCTGTTTTATAAAGGGAGTAATCTTTGCCCATGTGCTGGTGCAGGCCAACAATAAAAGCATCTTCTGAAAGGATATCTCCATATCCATCCAGTGGACCGATATAAGTGATGATCTTTGAGGGCGCTTTGTACCTTGGGTAATAATAATTCAGGAACTGAAGGGCTGATTTGATCTGCTTTTCATAGGGAGTGAAATCGGCAAATATTTTTTCAGCGCTGTCATACACCATTCTGTGAGAACGGATGAATTCCCTTACATACATATTGATGGTATCGCCGCCCCAGCGTGGATCGGCATTCAGGATCAATACCATAAAATCTTCTCCGAACGAAGGATATTTGGCAATCACCGGGTCGAGCTGAGTTGCCAGCTGGTTGGTGTCAACTCCGAAAAGATCTTTTTCGAATCGCTCAACAGAAAGTGTTACTTTGATGTTGCTAACATCAGGAATTCCTTTTTCATTGTTACAGGAAAAAAGAAGCAAACCAATTAAACTACTTAATAAAAAACGCATAGGAAAAAATTAACTTTGCCAATAAATCAATTACGGGTTAGCGTAAAGTTAATCAGCCCTCAAGAATAAGTATGAAAATATTTCTGGCACAACAGAATTATCACATTGGTAATTTTGAAAAGAACACACAAAAAATCATTGAATGCCATTCGATTTGGCCAAAGCACAATCGGCCGACCTGGTTGTATTCAGTGAACTGTGCATCTGTGGTTATCCTCCCCGCGACTTTTTATATTTCCACGACTTTATAGAAAAATGTGATCAGTCGATACAGCGCATCAAAGCAGCAACAGATGGGATCGCTGTGCTTATTGGTGCACCTCACCGCAATGAAGTAAGAGAGGGCAAAGATCTTTTTAATGCGGCTTATTTTCTGCAGGATGGTGAAATCAGGCAAGTCATTCATAAAACCTGTTTACCAACCTACGATGTGTTTGATGAAGACCGGTATTTTGAACCGGCCAAAGAATGGAATATCATAGAATACAAAGGAAGAAGGCTTGCTGTAACCATTTGTGAAGATATCTGGAACCTCGGTAATAATCCGCTTTACCGTTATTGTCCGATGGATATGCTGATGAGTCAGCAACCGGATGTAATGATCAATCTCTCTGCATCTCCGTTCGATTACACGCATGATGAAGATCAGGAAAGCAGCGGTGAAAGCCAATGTACTTAAATACCAGCTGCCGATGTTTTATTGCAATGCAGTGGGTAGTCAGACAGAAATTGTATTTGACGGCACATCACTGGTATTCGACAAAGAAGCAAATCTCTGTGGCCGATTGAAAAGTTTTGAAGAAGATTATCAGTTATTCATTTTGAAAGAGGATGGTTCCATTGAAGGAGACATCATTGAACCTGCTCAGAATATTCCGGATGCAGACCTCAATCCGGCCGGACTGGAACCATCTTTGAATATTGCTCATATCTATGAAGCATTGATCATGGGTATTCGGGATTATTTTTATAAAATGGGATTCAGCAAAGCAATCCTTGGCAGCAGTGGCGGTATTGATAGTGCTGTTACGCTTGCACTCGCAGTAGAAGCACTGGGTAAAGAAAATGTCACAGCGGTATTGATGCCTTCGCAATATTCAACCGGTCATTCGGTGGAAGATGCAGAAAAGCTGAGTAAAAAACTGGAGAACCCTTACCATATCATTCCGATTAAAAATATTTATGAAAGTTTTCTCGGAGAACTGAAACCGCTTTTCAATGATCTTCCGTTTAACATTGCAGAAGAAAACATTCAGAGCAGAACAAGAGGAAACCTGTTGATGGCCATCGCCAATAAATTCGGTTACATATTACTTAACACTTCCAACAAAAGTGAACTGGCCACCGGATATGGTACTTTGTATGGAGATATGGCCGGAGGATTGGGGGTGTTGGGAGATTGTTATAAACAACAGGTGTATGCATTGGCGAAATACATCAACCGGAAATGAAGAAATCATTCCTGAGAATATTATTCATAAAGCACCCAGTGCAGAGCTGAGGCCGAATCAGAAAGACAGTGATAGTTTACCCGATTATGATCTCTTGGATAAAATTCTGTACCAGTACATCGAACAGGCCAAGGGTCCGGATGAAATCAAAGCTGCAGGTTTTGATGCAGCACTTACAGATCGTGTACTGAAGATGGTGAATGTAAATGAATACAAGCGAAACCAGTTCTGTCCGATCATCAGGGTTTCACCCAAAGCATTTGGCGTAGGAAGACGCATGCCGATTGTAGGAAAATACCTTTCCTGAACGAATAAGCATTCCCATAAAAAATATGACTAAATTGAACCGGTCTTTTTAACAAAGATTTGCTGATTCGGGCTAATGCGGCAGCATTTTTGTTTCATGCAAAGCACGAACTTAGCCGCTGGCTCATGAACTATAAATCATTCTGAAATTTTAATTTAAATAACCAGGAATTAATGTTACAAACTGCAGAAGACATCCGTTTGCTGAATGAGAAAATCAATCATGCATCGGGATTCATTTCAAGGGTAAATGATGAATTGGGAAAAGTAATTGTAGGGCAACACAAGATGGTGGAAAGATTGCTGATCGGCTTACTCAGCAATGGCCATGTGTTGCTCGAAGGTGTACCCGGACTGGCAAAAACATTGTCGATAAAATCGCTGGCGCAGGCTGTACATGGGCAGTTCAGCCGGATACAGTTTACACCCGACCTGCTTCCTGCCGATGTGGTAGGTACCATGATTTATAACCAATCAAAGAATGAGTTTTTTGTTCGGAGAGGTCCCATCTTTGCCAATTTCATCCTGGCAGATGAAATCAACAGGGCCCCGGCAAAAGTGCAGAGTGCATTACTGGAAGCCATGCAGGAAAAGCAGGTAACCATTGGCGATACCAGTTATAAATTGCAGGAACCATTCCTGGTGCTGGCCACACAGAACCCGATTGAACAGGAAGGCACCTATCCGTTACCGGAAGCACAGGTAGACAGGTTTATGCTGAAAGTGGTGATAGGCTATCCTACTAAAGCGGAAGAGCAGATGATCATCCGTCAGAATACCATCGGAGTAGCTACAGCGCCGATTAACCCCGTTGCATCAACAACAGAAATATTGGCTGCCAGGGATCTTGTACGCCAGGTTTATTTAGATGAGAAAGTAGAAAATTACATTCTGGATATCGTTTTCGCAACCCGCTTTCCTGAAAATTACCAACTGGCTAAATTAAAACCACTCATCAGCTACGGCGGTTCACCAAGGGCCAGCATCAACCTGGCAATGGCGGCCAAAGCCAATGCATTCCTCAACAAACGGGGTTATGTGATTCCTGAAGATGTGCGTGAAATCTGTGCAGATATCCTGCGCCACCGCATCGGACTTACTTATGAAGCAGAGGCAGAAAATGTAAATGTGGAAGATATCATCAACGATATCCTGAGGGCTGTTAATGTACCATAATCATTCGGGCATGGGCCCTAAATCATAGTTGAATGCTTTCAACAACAGAGATATTAAAAAAAGTAAGGGAGCTTGAAATCAAAAGCAAGAAAATCACCACACATCTTTTTACAGGTGAGTATCATTCTGCTTTTAAAGGAAAGGGCATGAGCTTTCAGGGAAGTGAGGGAATATACTGCCGGTGATGATGTACGTTTCATTGATTGGAATGTGAGCGCCCGGTTTTCTCATCCGTTTACAAAATTGTTTGAAGAGGAAAGAGAACTTACTATGATGCTGCTGATCGATATCAGTACCAGCAATCTCTTTGGTACAGTCGGCAGAAGAAAAAAAGACCTGATCACAGAAATAGCTGCTGTACTCACTTTCAGCGCAGTGAGCAACAATGATAAAGTGGGTGTGATTTTTTTCAGCGATAAAATTGAAAAATACATTCCACCTAAAAAAGGCCGTCAGCATGCATTGTATATTGTACGGGAGTTGCTTACTGTTGAGCCCAGAACAAGGGGCACCAATATTGATGCAGCCATCCGTTATTTCAATAATACCACCGGGCAGAAGAGCATTGCCTTTCTGCTGAGTGATTTTCTGGATACGGGTTATGACAATGACCTGAAAGTGATCGGAAAGAAACATGATGTTATTGGTATCAAAGTGTATGATAAGATGGATATGCAGTTACCCGATATTGGTTTGGTGCAGATGGAAGATGCTGAAACAGGAAAAGTAAAATGGGTCGACAGCAGCAGTGAACTGGTACGGTACAATTACCAGCAGTATTTTTTTACACAAACAGAAATCTGTAAGAAATATTTCCGCACTTCGGGAGCCGATTTATTGCATGTGAGAACAGATGAGGATTATGTGAAAATATTACAGAAATTTTTCCTCAAAAGAAAGTAACGCAAACATAAAACAACAGCAAGGATATTAACCAGGATGAAGCGTAGTAAATATAGGATGATCATACTGCAGTTGTTGAGCTGCCTGTTGCCAATGGCAATAGCTGCGCAGAATGTAGGCGTGAGAGCAGATAAAGCTGGTATACTCATAGGTGAGCCGTTGCAATATGAAATTGTGGTGAAACTGCCCGGAGAAGGATTTACACTTGATATAGATATTCCCGATACCATCCCGCATTTTGAAGTTTTATCAAGAACCAATTTTGATACTACCATCGTCAGTGGTATTTATAACCTGCACCAGAAAATTACCTTCACCAGTTTTGATTCAGGTAAATGGCCGATTCCAGCTTATCCTGTTACGATTCAGAAAGGAAACAATTTTAAAAAGTTTCTCACTGATTCTGTTATGGTGAATGTTGGTTACTCTGTTGCAGATTCTACGAATGAACTCAGGGATATTAAACCGCTGATGGAAGTTGAAGTGGTAGATTATTTCTGGTGGTGGGTGGCAGGAGGAGCATTGCTTGCAATTATATCTGGGAATAGTGATTTACTGGTATTGGAAGAAGTGGAAGAACAGAGAACTGCCTTTGCTGCATACCAATCTTTCTCCTTATGATGAAGCCATGAAAGAGCTGGAAGCATCTGCGCAGCAAGAATCTTATGCAGGTTGCTGAATTGAAACAGTTTCATACCGGTCTTGCACAGGTGGTAAAAAAATATTTCACCCGAACAAAGCAAGTGAATCTGCTGAATAAAACTACCGGCGATTTACTGTTGAATCTGAAACAGGAAAACCTGGATCCGGGAATCATTTCAGGCCTTGCAGAAATTCTGCGTACAGCCGATGCCGTTAAGTTTGCAAAATTTATTCCTTCACCTCAGGAAAGCGAACAGAATATTTCAGGGGTTAAAAGCATATTAGAAACCTTGCATCAAAAAAAGTAAATTTTGCTGATAGATTATTTCGACCATATTTATTTTGCACAGCCCTGGATGTTTCTGTTGTTTCTCATCCTGCCGGTACTGGTATATTTTTATGTAAAGCAAAACAAAGGCAAATCAGCTTCAGTAAGAATTTCTACAACTGCCGCTCATGGTCTTCAGAACTGGAAAGCAACTTTCATGCACCTGCCTTTTATTTTGCGGATGCTTTGTTTTTCAGCAATTATTATAGCACTTGCCAACCCGCAGACACAAAACCAGGACCAGCGTGCAGAAGGTGAGGGGATTGATATCGTTCTATGTATCGATGTAAGTGGTAGTATGACGGCACAGGATTTTCTGCCCAACAGGTTGGAAGCTGCCAAAAAAGTTGCATTGGATTTTGTAAGCAAACGGCTCACAGATCGCATCGGCATTGTGATTTTTTCGGGTGAAAGTTTTACGCAATGTCCACTTACGACCGACCACAATGTTTTGATTGCTGCCATACAGAATATCCGAAATGGATTGCTCGAAGATGGTACAGCCATTGGTTCTGGTTTGTCTACCAGTGTAGATCGTTTGCGCAGCAGTGAATCCAAATCAAAAGTAGTGCTGTTGCTTACCGATGGTGAGAATAACGGAGGATTGATCGATCCCAAAACAGCGAAAGAAATTGCCAAAGCATTCGGGGTTCGGGTATATACCATTGGTATGGGATCGGATGGTTATGCTCCACAACCCGTAAATACAGAGCTCGGTGTAGTTGTTCAGCAGGAGAAAGTAACCATCGATGAAAAACTCCTCACCGAAATCGCTACTGAAACAGGCGGTAAATATTTCAGGGCAAAGAACAATGAAGGGCTCAATGAAGTATACAGCAATATCGACCAGATGGAAAAATCAAAAATAGAAATGATTACAACCATTCGTTACCAGGATAAATATTTTCCCATTTGCTGCTGCTGCCCTTTTCCTTTTGGTGCTTGAAGTACTGCTCAGGTATACTGTTTTCAGAAGATTCCCCTGATTTATCTATATGATTTTCTTAACCTCATCCACTTGTTACCAGTTTACTAACTTGCAGTTATGAAGGCACTTGTTTACAAATCAACGGGAAGCTGGTACATAGTGAAGAATGAAGCAGGCGAATTCATGAATGTAAGGCTCAAGGGAAAGTTTAAAATAGATGGTATTACTTCCACGAATCCGATTGCTGTTGGTGATTGGGTAGATGTGGAAACGGCCACCGATGAGGAAGGATGGATCATAACGGATATCTATGAACGCAGTAATTATATCAACCGCGTTTCTCCCCATAATAAAAACATGCATCATATCGTAGCGGCCAATCTCGATCAGTCGCTGCTGTTTGCAACCTTAAAAGAACCACGTACCTCTCTTGGTTTTATCGACCGCTTCCTGGTGATTTCTGAAGCGTATCATGTACCTGCCATCATCATATTCAACAAAGCAGATCTGTTTGGTAAAAAAGAGCTGGCCAAACTCGATGAAGTAAAATCCATTTACGAACCGATTGGTTATTCCATCAAAACAATGAGCCTGGAAAAGAATACAGGAGTGGAGGAAGTAATGCAATTGCTGAAAGACAAAACAACTTTACTCAGTGGTCATTCGGGTGTAGGCAAGTCAACTTTTATCAATGCCATCTTTCCCGAATTGAAATTAAAAACACAGGATGTTAGCGGCTGGAGTGGAAAAGGAATGCACACGACCACTTTTGCAGAAATGTTTGATCTTCCTTTTGGCGGTAGGATAATCGATACACCGGGCATCCGTGAAATGGGACTGGTAGATATTCCCCGCCATGAGCTGGCACATTATTATCCCGAGATGCGGGCGCTGATGCAGCAATGCCAGTTCAACAATTGCATGCACATCAATGAACCGGGTTGTGCCATAAAAAATGCTGTCAATAATGACAGCATTCATTCGGAAAGATATCTGAGTTACCTCAATATTCTTGATTCAATAAATTCGAAAAATTATTAAACCGGCTTGCAATCGGCCGGCACTTAAAATGCCTGGCGTTCGAGGAAGTGCGCTACTTCCATAACGGCTTTGTTATCGTTTTTTACACTTTTTATTTGTTGTGGAAAAATACTCACGCCTTCAAAAATATTGTAATGAAGTGTGAGGAACTGGCCTTTGTATTTAAAGTCCCAGTCCAGCGTTTCGCTGTCATCTACCTGGTTTAAGAAAATTACCTGCAATTGTTCTGCAAGTGTATGGGCAATTGCGTAGAATTTCGAAATGCCACAATTGTCATCAATTACGGCTTCGGTGCCTCCTGATTTAGTTCTTAGTTGGTACGACATAGATTTAGGTTTTTAATGGGTATGGGTATATCAGATATCAGTGTTCGGGGCTAGTAAAATTTCTTTCCGCCTTTGTATTTTGCTTTACTGGCTTTCTTGGCAGCTTTCGGATCGCTCAATTGTTCGGCACCGATTGCTGCTCCACTTGTTTTACAGCCTAATTTTTCTTTTTTCTGGAAGATAAAACAACCTCCCAATGATGAAATAACAATGGCGGCAAGTAATATTTTTTTCATCCTATAAAGTTACAATTTGGATTGAATAAACAGAAGGGGATTGGATTTTTCACAGATCTTTAAACCAGCTGCTGTATTTCACATAGTTTTCGGCAATGCGGTTGATTTCCCCGCTGATCAGCTCCTGGCTGATGTCTTTTACTTTTTTTGCCGGAACGCCTGCATAAATACTGCCTGGTTCAATCACGGTGTTTTCCAGTACCACGGCTCCTGCCGCCACAATGCTATTGCTGCCGACACGGGCATTGTCCATCACAATCGCCCCCATGCCAATCAGCACATTGTTTTCTATAACGCATCCATGTACAATTGCATTGTGTCCGATACTAACATTATTTCCGATAATGGCCTTGGTTTTTTCGAAAGTGCAGTGAATTACAGCCCCGTCCTGTACGTTTACTTTATCGCCCATTTGGATGCTGTTTACATCACCACGGATCACTGCATTAAACCACACACTGCAGTCCTGGCCCATGATTACATCGCCTACAATCGTAGCGTTGGGGGCTATAAAACAACGTTCACCCATCTGCGGACTTTTACCGTTCACCGGAAAAATAACTGGCATAATTGAAAAGGCTCATGCCGGTAATGAGACGTTTTTATTGAACCGGCTTCGCTGCTGGTTTCAGCAGCGGTTGCGTCGCACACTTGTACCGCAGTACATCTGGCAGCAAACGCATAACTTGCATAAAATTACAAAACAGGAACCTTTCGTACATTTTTTATAAGTATTTATTAATCAATGAACAACCGGCAACTTTTTCTGCAACATGTGGGCCAGACTTCCCAGGCGCCACTTTGCCTGGATATCGTGAAAGCCGAAGGCAGTAAAATGTGGGATGCCCATGGCAAATCCTATATAGACCTGATTGCAGGCATCAGTGTTTGCAATATTGGTCACCGGCATCCTGCAGTTGTGGAAGCCATTAAAAAACAGGCCGATGATTACCTGCACATCATGGTGTATGGTGAGTTGATCGAAAACCCACAGGTGCAATATGCCCGATTGCTGGCCAGCCATTTACCGGCAAACCTGCAATCTGTATTTTATACGGCCAGTGGAAGTGAAGCTACTGAAGGCGCCATGAAGCTCGCCAAACGGTATACCGGAAGAACAAAGATTGTTTCTTTTAAAAATTCATATCACGGAAGTACACAGGGCGCACTCAGCATTATGGGAAGCGAATACTGGCAACAGGCATTCCGACCACTATTGCCGGGAATCTGCCAATTACGGTATAATGATTTTGAGGATCTGAACCAGATAGATGAGCATACAGCCTGTGTGATTGCTGAAACCATCCAGGCAGAAGCAGGAGTCAATATTCCTCACCAGGAATGGATAACGGCATTGCGTAAACGCTGTGCATGAAACAGGAGCTTTGCTGGTACTTGATGAAATACAATGTGGTTTCGGTCGCAACGGAAGTTTATGGGCCTTTGAACAATTCGGCATTGTGCCCGATGTATTGTTATTGGGAAAGGCTTTGGGTGGAGGAATGCCGCTCGGCGCATTTGTGGCCGATAAAAAAATAATGGATTCCCTAAGTTATGACCCGGTGCTGGGGCATATCAATACTTTCGGAGGGCATCCTGTTTGTTGTGCCGCAGGTATGGCAGCTTTTAATGTACTGATCAATGAAAAGCTCATTGAACAGGTCAACCGAAAAGAAGCCTTGTTCTTACAATTACTCAAACATCCGGCAATCCGCAATATCAACAGCAGGGGATTGATGATGGCCGTTGAGTTTGATAGTTTTGAATTCAATAAAAAACTGATTGACCGGTTAATTGAGGAAGGTGTTTTTACCGACTGGTTTTTGTTTGCTTCTCATGCGCTCAGGATTGCGCCACCCTTGAATATTGCTGATGAAGAGATCATGGAGCAGCCTGCAGTAAAATCATTGCTGTGCTAAACCAGATTCATTAATCC
Source organism: Ferruginibacter sp. (assembly GCA_037045295.1). Taxonomy (GTDB): domain Bacteria; phylum Bacteroidota; class Bacteroidia; order Chitinophagales; family Chitinophagaceae; genus Ferruginibacter. Next base: position 614,321 of record JBAOHS010000005.1, on the reverse strand, counting down.
ATACGAGCATATGCGTTCCATGTATTAGACTGCTAGTCAAAAGGATTTTCATTGTATTGAGCTTCATTGTACCTGGTATTGCTTGATACCCGATTGCAATGAAAAGAAACCAGTAGTAGTGCCGGATGCTCCTGCATTTATCTGGAACAAGGATACTTTATGGAATCAACTCGAGCAAAATTTCGCCTATGCCTTATCGTTATCTAATGATAGTCTTCAGCAGCTGGTTGTTTCAAGCCGTGAAATAGCGGAGAACAGGATAAACAGTTTACAAGATTCCAGTACTGCCCTTTGATGCACCGGTATTTGATAGCCTGCTGAATGATTTTTTAAAAGTTAGTCCGCTTCGTTGCGGCATCCTCCGATGTTAAGCAACTGGTATTTTTCACATTACAATCAGTTAAGAAGATTGATCAAGTGGCAATCCAGGCACTGGGCAGTACAAGGATCCTGCAGTCAGGAGCCGCTTGTACAGTTTTTTGTATGGTACCCGTGCTGCTGTGGAGGAAGTTTTGTTACAAAAGAAAGATACTTCCTTCAGTAATTTAGCCATGAGTGGATACAGTTGGTTCTGCTACAGCCAACTGCCAGTATCCTGGGCGTGCCCGTTCATAGCGGAGATTTGCTTGTATCGAGAGGAGGTGCAGAAGTGTCTGCATTTATATCCAGGGGAAATAATTATCCGGGTAATTTTTCACATGTGGCAATATTGTATGTAGATGATAAAGATCGAATAAACCCTGGGTGGTGGAAGCGCATATTGAAAAGGGCGTTGCAGTTGCTGATGTTGATACTTATATAAAAGACAAGAAATTAAGGTTTATGGTTTTGCGCCCATATCCTGATTTACCCTTACTGAAAGGAGATCCATTCCTGCCGCACAAGGCTGCCAAAGCTGCTTATAATGCTGCCTTTAGCCGCCATATTCCTTATGATTTCAGTATGAATGCAGCGGATAGTACCGCTATGTTTTGTTCTGAAGTAGCGGCTACGGCTTACCGTAAGTATGGTATTGGGATTGTGGCTTAGCGCCATCCGCAATCGCTCAGCCCGGCGTTGTTGATTGGCTGAATGATTTCGGGGTAAGGTATTTTGAAACACAGATGCCATCCGATCTGGAGTATGACCCCCAGTTGGGTATCGTTGCCGAATGGAAGGATCAGGCAACTTTGCAGAAAGACCACCAGGACAATGCCATGATGGATGCATCTGCTTGAGCAGGCGAATGCAGGGAGAAAACTAGAATACAATAAATGGCTTTTGCCTGTAGCCAGATTATTAAAGGCCTGGTCTTTTTGTAAGAACATAGTGGGTAAGGAAGGCATTATACCCGAAGGCATGACCGCTACCCAGGCTTTGAAGAATGAATATTTTACCAGCCTTCATAAAAAAGGAATAGCTAAACTGCAGGTTAAAGCAGACGCCTTCCGCCTTCAGAAAGGCTATGCTGCTCCTTATTGGCAACTACTGGCTTTGAGCAGGGAAATTCTTTTGAAGGATACTCCTTGAAATACTGTTAAATTATATGTCTGAGATAAAATTCCCCGTCAATATAATTTGCTTTTCTGATGCTGAATCATTTACTTTGTGATTCAAAGTGCTTTTTATGGATGAACAGAAACAATCACTCGAAACGCTGCAGGACATCAAGCGGATGATGGAAAGAAGCAGCCGGTTTATCAGCTTAAGTGGTTTAAGTGGCATCAGTGCAGGGATCTGTGCATTGATCGGTGCCTGGTTTTCGGTGGATTATGTTTACGGGCGCAAGGATTATATCATCGATCAGGATGCAGCCATTGCCCAGGTTGCTGCCAATGATTACTCCATCATTTTTAATATTACACTGTTCTGGATTGCTGCCATTACATTTCGCTGCGGCTTTAATTTCTGCTTTTATTTTCACCTGGTTAAAAAGTAAAAAAGAAGGAATTCCTTTGTGGGGTAATACCGCAAAGCGTTTACTCATCAATGTAAGTATTCCCTTGATTGCCGGGGGTATATTTTTATTCAAGCTGATACATTTTGGTACATTTGGACTGGTGGCACCAGGTTGCCTGATATTTTACGGATTGGCGTTGATCAATGCCAGTAAATATACTTTGGGTGAGATCAGGTATCTTGGATATTGCCAGTTATTATTGGGCATTATTAATTTATGGTATGAAGGCCTGGGATTGTATTTCTGGGCGGCCGGGTTTGGTGTACTGCATATTTTATATGGCATTTATATGTGGTGGAAATATGAAAGAAATTAAGCGAAGAGGATAAAGGAATAATAATGGGAAGTCCGATTGATCAGTTAAATAAATTATTTGATAGCAGGGTACGATTGGGTATCATGAGCGCCCTTATGGTAAATGAGGAGATGAATTTTAATGACCTGAAAGACCTGCTTAATATCACCGACGGAAACCTGGCCAGTCATCTGAAAGCATTGGAAGAAAACAAAATCATCAAAGTTGAGAAAGGATTTATCGGACGTAAAACCAATACCACTTACGCAATTACCAAACTGGGTGAGAAAGCCTTCAAAACACATATTGAGGCATTGGAAAAAATGATCAGGTTGACAAAATAATTTTTTTTGTATTTGCACTTTGAAAAGCAAAGCACTTTTAAATTGATATGATAAAAGCACTGGGCATAGCAGCAAGAATATGGATCCAAACGGCATTGGTATTCAGTTTTTTTATCCTGGTGGGACAAGTATGCAAACAGGATAATCATGGATTTCAGTTGTTCTTTTTTTCAATGCTGATGACCATAGTAGCAACATCACCAACGATCATTGCAATGCTGATTGGAAGTCTGCTCATTAACCGGTTTCACTTACACTGGAAATCTAAAATTGCTCTCTTGTTGCTCCTGCTTTCTATTATTTCAGTTGGTTATAGTATTCCCGGTTATGCGATGACATTACTGGAAATACTTTTTAATATCAAAACGGAAAGGGGACATTCATTCCTGGCCTGGTTTATCCTCTTTGCAATCATTTTTATTTCTGTGTTAATAGCCAGTTACAGGCAACTAGGAAGCATAGCCGCTTTTTTTTCCGGGAACAGGATCGGTGGTGAATCTTCCTTTCGCATTTTTCAGTCAATTCTTTCCGAAACAATAAACAACACTCATACAATGGAAACTTCTAATGAAACAGCAGCCCCTGCAGGGCATTCGAACCGGATCATGATCAAAGGCCTGATAACAGGTGCCCTGATTTTAGTTATGATGATACCCACCTTATTTGTTCAGCAACTCGTTACTGAACGTGAACAACGGCAGAAAGAAGTGGTGAAAGAGGTCAGCAGCAAGTGGGCCGCTCCACAGGTTGTTTCTGGTCCATACCTGGTAGTTAACTACAGAGATTCATTTGTGAACAATGAGAGCAGGGTAGTACCCATGAGAAAGCAACTTATTCTTATTACCGGAACAACTCGAAGTAAATGGTGAGCTTTTTCCGGAAGAAAGACCCAGGTCTATTTATAAAGTGCTGTCTGTATAAAACTTCACTGGCATTGAAAGGAATCTTTTAAGTCGGCCTGGACTGCAGATATTCAACTGGATCAGATTGATTTCGCTTCTGCCAGGTTGTGTTTCAACCTGAGTGATTTCAAAGGAATAGAAGAAAGTTTTTCCATTAACCTGGGGTCACAGAACTATCAGTTAAAACCTGGGTTACCGCTGGATGATTTCGGTACTGTGGGGTTATCCGTTCCTGTTAGTTTGGACCTGCAGACGCTAGATCAGGGAATATCCTTCGACATGAAACTGCGAAGTGAAAGGTAGTGAACAGCTGCAGTTTCTTCCCTTGGCTGCCAACAGTCAGGTTTAATATACGTTCCAGCATGGAATGATCCTTCCTTTGATGGAAACAGTTTACCCAATGTGCGCAAAGTTAACAGCGACGGCTTTATGGCCACCTGGCATTTTAACCAGGCCAATCTTCCTTATTCAACTGTACAGTTCCAGGGTACTTTGCATCAGGCAAAACCACTTGGCTTTTGGTGTAAGCCTGGTTCAGCCCGCCGGACAGTATGATAAAACAATGCGCAGTGTGAAATATGCCATACTTTTTATCGGACTAACGTTTGCCCTTTTCTTTATCATAGAACTCATGCAGCGAAGGCCTTTCCATCCTGTTCAATATATTCTTGTTGGTTTGGCATTGGTTATTTTTTATACGCTCCTGTTATCCATCAGTGAATATGTTTATTTCGATTATGCCTACCTGATAGCATCAATGGCAACTGTTTTACTCATCAGCTTTTATGCAAAAAGTCATTTTGCCAGTTGGAAAACGGCTGCAGTTTTCGCAACCATACTAGGTTTACTGTACAGTTTTATTTTCATCCTCATACGCCTGGAAGATACAGCTCTGTTGATAGGTAGTATCGGTTTGTTCATTGTGCTGGCCATCGTCATGTTTGCCAGTAGAAAAGTAAACTGGTATGGTTCTCTGGAAACCAGGCCTGCATTGAAATTAAGTTCCGAATCAAGCAGTATTTAAAAAGTTCAATCCATTTGTACCCATGAAAAGAATAATCATAAAAATCCGTTCATCTGTACTGGTGTTTTTAACACACCAAATGGCCTTGCCCGTTTTAAGGATAATCCGTAAGCCACAGGTTTTCCCGTACACGATGGAAACACTCGAACAATTCCCTCCTGCATCCATAGGGAGGGAATTGTTTGAGTTTCTTGATGCCAGAAAACTACCCCTGCTTCCGCATTATGCGAAACATGATATCAAACACATTTTACTGGGATATGATACAACAGATGAAGGAGAAGTATGCCTTCAGAGTTTTATGCTGGGTAACCGTCATCTTTCATTTCCGGTTGCAGCAACTGTTGTGTATGGATTTATAACCATGCCTGAGCATTGGGGAAAATTTGTTCAGGCTTTTAAACGCGGACGTAATTCACTTCCCGTTAGTTCCTTGCGCTGGTTGGAAATATTGTCATTGCCATCGCAACCTTTTAAATCATTACTGAATGAACAAAAAAATGCTCATCTATGAATTATGTATGGTTTGTGAAATCCGGGAAATGGTTTATACCCGTTCGCAGTGGCGCAATAATAATTTGTTTGCTGATGGCGGCAACCATTGTTCAAGGTTCGATTGAGATATGTAAGGAGCCTGCATTCGTTCCTTTCTTATTGGTTCGTGTACTTGTGTATGTTGGATGCTGTATCCGATGCTTTAACTACATAGCATTTAAATTAAGTTAGTATGAAACGTATGTATTATTCTTTTAGGGCGGCTGTCAACGGTATAGCGTATGTAGCCAGGCATGAAACAAACTTCAGGATTCACCTGGTATTTGTATTGCTGGTGATTTCCGGGGGCTGTTTGTTTTCCATCAGCAGCATGAACTGGATGATGCTTATTCTTATCGATGGCATTTCGTACTCTGTGCAGAAATTTTCAATACAGCCATTGAAGTGCTTGTGCAACAAAGTACAACCTGCACAGGATCCGCTCATCAGAATTATTAAAGATGTGGCTGCAGGAGCCGTATTGCTATCTGCAATAGCAGCCATTGTAATCGGACTCATTATTTTTCTTCCTTATTGTATCATGTTATTTAAATCATTTTTTTTATGAAATCTGTTCAATCATTTAACCGGTTGCTGGGACTAACCTTTTTGTTTGTGACCATTCTGATTATTGCAAGGATAACGTACACCGGAACCTGGCGACATATCTTCCTATTGTGGAATATTTTTCTGGCCTGGATTCCCTTTGTGCTCAGCAAATATTTCAGTGTTTACCAGTATAAATCTACCTGGAAACAATTGTTTCTATTTGGATCCTGGTTGCTTTTTTTCCCAAATGCACTGTATATCGTAACAGATCTTGTTCACTTGCAGGAAAACGGCGCAGCACCCTTGTGGTATGATGTGGTGGTGTTGTTTACATCATCATTACTCGGATTGGCTTTTGGCTATGGATCATTGTTTCATGCAGAAGAATACCTGCTTTTTAAATTTGGTAAAAAGAGCATTGAGCTGGGCCATGCCATTATTGCTGTTTCTTGGTTCATTTGGTGTTTACCTGGGAAGATTTGAAAGATGGAATAGCTGGGATATCGTACACAATCCACTCGACCTGGCAGAGAATATTCTTACACATGTTTTTTCTCCGGTAGATCATATCCGTACCTGGGCAGTAACGGTAACGCTTACTGTATTGTTTTATCTTATTGTATTGCTTTATGAAAATGATTCCACTAACGGAAATAAAAAATGCCGGCCACATGAGCCGGCATTTTTTTATAATGTAGTAATTTTTAAAAATCTAATCCGAGTGCGAGATACATAACCGGTCTTCCTTTGAAAATTCCATTCATCGGCCAGCTTACATCGTATTTTACAAAATAACCCAACAGGGTACTTCTGGCACCAAATCCATAACCGCCAGCAAATGGACCGATACCGCCTGCTTTAATTTTTACAGTAACAGGGCCAGGGTTTCCATTGAGGTCGCGGGTATTGAAAGTAGTGATTGGTCTTTTAATGGCATCAACGCCACCGCTCCAGGCAGTTCCGAGATCAATGAACTGTGTGATCTGGAAATCACGGAGGAAAGCATTGTTTACGGTTTTGTCAAAGAAGGTAGACATTACCGGTAATCTGAATTCACTGTTCATCACCACCACATTGTTTCCATTGGCAACATTCTGAATAAATCCTCTCATATTAACTGCCAGACTCTGGAAAGCATAATTCTGACTGGCATCCGGAACATTTGAAGTATTGAAATAACGTTCACGGGTAGAGCCGTCTTTTACATTATTACCAAACATCAGCCATCCATCCACACCACCGAGGTAATAAATCATTTTCTGGCTGCCCCAGCTGAAATCTCCGGCTACACGACCAGCCCAGATAAAGTTCCTGTATATCGGATAATAATAACGTGCATCAAATCCTGTATTGAAACTATTCGGTCCATCGGCAAAACGTACTTTACTTACCTGGCGATTCCAATCCACATACACTTTGTATCGAACGCCGTTCCAGATATTGACTGCTGTATTTAAACTGTTATCATGTACATATTCAAGATGTGTTATGGAATAAAGCGTACGTTGATTTTCCAGTGAACCACTGATCGGATCAACAGTAGAAACGTTCAGGTTATCGGAACGGATGGCAGTAGACAATCGGATGCTTCTCACCTGGTCGAACGGATAAGACACATTCGCCTGGTATAAATTGGTAAATAATTTGCCCGGGTAAATCACTGCGAATTGTCCGGATGTATCACTCACCAGCACATTTGAACCCAATGAATTGCGGTAATAAGTTAATCCCCAGTCCAGCCTGCGTTTTAAATTCTGATAATTCAGCATCCACTCATTGTCTTTCAGGTTGCTGCCGATTTTAAAGGCACCTGAAATACGGATGTCTTCCATCAGGTCGGAAGTACTCAGCCTGATAAATCCATTCAGAGGAGTATTGCTGTTGAGCATGATCGGTCCGGAACCACCACCATAAGGTTGATAACGATTGATCAGTACTGCACTGTTGAAACCTACCGAACCGAAATCAGCAGAGAATTTTAAAGGCTTATAACGGAAAAGCTTAGCCGAAGCAAGTACTGCACCTGGTTCTTCTGTTCCTGTTATTGAGTTTAATGGCATAACAGGCGCCTGACTTACACTACTGTCTTTCTTCTCATTTTCAAACTCCGATTGAAAGAGTTCATCTTCTTTTTTAGTGGCCGTATCTTTGGAAGGGGATATGATGGCCGGACTATTTTTTGTAAGCCTGCTTTCCCGCATCAGTTTTTTGGCATATTCTGTCGGCTGAGCTGTAATGTTTCTACGGTTCAGCACAAACTCATCTACTTTCAATTTGTACAGCGTTTTCTGATCACTCTGACGGGTTACTTCACTTACCGTGCGATCATCGCCGGCAGTTCTTGTTTCAGCCAGACTGCTCTGGTAATTGGTTAACGGGAACGTGTATGCGGAGTCTTCAGAAATAGAAACAACAGCTACTGAATCCACATCCGTTTTTTTGTATACTCTTAATGTACTGTCAACTTCTTTTTCAGATGGATTGCGCAGGATATCATCGCCGATCAGCACCAATGTATCAAGCCCCATTTTACGGGTTGTAAAGAAACCAGCATAACGGTTACCGATACCGTTTTCATCGCTCACAAAAGTGAAGTGATTGGCATTGTATTGTGATGGATAACGGGCGTTTCCGTATTTCAGATTTGTTAACTGAGTAATCTGGTTGAGTTCTGGTTTATCACCAAAATCGGTAATGAGGAATATATTGTAACGATTATTGCTTGGCAATACAGTGTCGGCTGATTTAGCACCTGCTGAAGGCCTGTTGCTGGCGAAGATGATTCCTGTTTTATTGGGAAAAGAAACAAAAGATGCATCCAGGTTATCGTACACATCGTTGGTGATCTGTTTGGCTTTTTCTTTTTCAATATCGTAGGTATAAATATCGGTATGTCCGTTTTTAACAGCCGATAAAAGCAATGTTCTGCTGTCGAGCATGTATTTAATATCCTGAATCTGGTCGAAATCCTGGCTCAGGTCGATCTGGAATTGACGGATGCGGGTGATCACATCATATACAAACAATTTCAGTTTTCCTTCAGTAGCATATACCACTGATATCCTTGTCCCTTTTGGATCCCAGGCCATCATCGGATAATTGGGATTGATCTCATTGGCAAAAGAACGAACACCGTATTTCAACAATGTTTTGTTTTCAAAATCATCATTCAGGATAACCCTTACAATGCCTTTTTTGAATTGTGTGACCACATAAGAATTGTTTTTCTTTAGTGGATTTACATTGAAGCGGTAGTAATTCAACCGCGGACTGATATCAAAACCATCAATAAAATTTCCTTTCGGATAAGGCTTACGACGGGAGATGTCTTTGTAATATTTGTCTTCCTGGTATTCCATGAACTCCTTGGTGAGTTCGCTGAATTTCTTTTTGGTAATCTGTAAACTGGCCCTGTTCAGGTTCTTGTAAGTTCTAGCCAGGTAAAGAAAATAAGTAACATTTTCTTTTTTGTATTTCTCTTCTATAAAATACCAGAACGCATGGCCCGAAAGCAGTGGGCGGGCAAAATTGAGAGAAGAAAATTTTGAATAATTGCCACTCAGAATTTCACTTTTCAGGTCATCATCGAGGTCGGCACTCCAGTTTTCTCCAAGATAAGCTACATAACCATCGGTAAGCCATTTGGGGAGATCGAGAAGCGTCTGGTTACCGGCTACTTCACCAATATCATCACCAAACAAAACATTCTGTGTGATGATATCGGCAATACCCTGTCGAACCTGGCGTTTTAAGTTGGCATGATTTGCATCAAAATAAACCACCATTTTATTATTCACCAGTCGGGTGGTACCGCCGGTAGTAAGAATATCGGTATCCAGGCCAATATTCGTTTGCTGCATGTCTACAAAATTGTTGTAGAGGATTATATTGGCCCTGCGTTGTAAACTGTTTTCTGCTGCGGCTTCTATTTCGGCAAGTTCTTTTTCGGCAACCTGCAGCACATATTTGGCTAATTCCTGTCCATTGGCATAGAAATAAACATTAAAATTCCTGGTTTGATAGTATTGCCATTTGAATTTTTTGAACTGAACCCTGTTTTTTCCGAACGTAACCGCATTCACCTGTGCACTGGTATAATAGCCTGTGAAAAATAAAGCAATCGTAATACTGATTATTCTGCTGAACTTTGCCATACTCAATTATTGATATAGAATACTAAATTACTTGATTCAACCTAATCCTTAAAATCAATTTAGCTGGTCATGCTGAACCTGAAATCCTTCGAATTTAGCCCCATCAGGGAAAATACATACCTAATTTACAATGAGTTTAACGAATGTGTCATTATAGATCCGGGTTGTTATTATGACCATGAAAAGGACGAATTGCTGCAATTCATAAACAAGATGGATTTGAAGCCTGAATTGCTGCTTAATACCCATTGTCACCTCGATCACGTTTTCGGAAACCGTTTTATAGCGGAAAAGTTCAATCTTACCCTGCATATTCACAAAAATGAAAAGCTGGTGCTGGATCATGCCCCAGCAATCGGTCTGATGTATAACCTGCCGTTCGACAATTATGCAGGAGAAATCATATATGTTGAAGAAGGCGATTCGATAAAACTGGGTAAGGATTCCCTGAAAGTGTTGCTAACGCCGGGGCATAGCCCGGGAAGTTTGAGTTTTTATCATGAGGAAGTCGGATTTGTGGTAAGTGGTGATGCGTTGTTTTACCGCAGTATTGGCCGTACGGATCTGCCGGGAGGAAATCATGCACAATTGCTCAAAAGCATCCGGGAACAATTGTTTACGCTTCCTCAAGAGACGAAAGTGTACAGTGGTCATGGGCCGGCAACCACGATTGGAGATGAAATCAGTGACAATCCATTTCTGGCATAAAAAAAAGCAGGCCCGAACCTGCTTTTTCTCATCCCACTTAATATACAACTTTATAGTTCTTTCAGCCATTGCTGGGCAAAGTTCCTGGCAGCGCTGGTTGCTTCGGCACCAGCTCTGTAACAGGCTTTCCAGATTTTCGATTTTCTTTCATAAACACTGTTTTCGAAATATTTCATAGAGCCCCTTGATTTGAGGGAAGCATTGAAATCGACATCAGCCGTTTCACTGAGGAATAATTGAAGGGTACTTTTAAGATTCGCTTTGTAATTTTTACGTTTGTTGTATTCATCGAGTTTTTCGTGGTAACGGGCTGCTTCATCGGTCACTCTTTCCAAAGCATCTTTAAGGTCTTTTTTAGCCTGTGCTATTTTTTCATCGTGTTCCTGTTGTGCTTTCTGAATGGCTTCCTGGTTTTTTTCATCGCTCATGCTTTCATCCATTTGTTTCTGTGCTTCTTTCTTTCCTTTTTTTGTCTGCCCCTGTGCATCGGCCATTTTCGCCATGAATTCTTCTTTTGTCATGCCGCTTTGAGCCAGTAATTCAGGATTTTTTTCAATCATCTCAATGGCTCTCTTCATGGCTTCATCGGAAGCGTTCATATTTTTATTCACTTGTGATTTAATGGCATTGGTATTTTCTTTGGAGAAATTCTTTTTAGTAGCCGAGAGTGCCATAGCTGCATATTTCACGGTGCTGTCGTATTCCATTTGGAGCATGGCAGAATCTTTATACTTCACCGGAGCAGGTCCGATTCGTTCGGCAAAATCTTTTTTGAACTGTGCACTGTTGTAATAATTTTTCAGGTAGGTGCCGAATTGATGCACTACACCTGCCCGTTGACCTGTGATGATGGCTTTGGTAGTGGCAAAAGCTTTGCCCACTTTGCCTTTTAAGGATTGATCGAAACTGCCTGGCATCAGCACATCGAGTGCATATACATTGGTAGCAGCATCTTTATCTGAAGCATGGAACAGGATTTTTTCTTTTACCATATCCTGCGACAAGCCCGTTTTGGTAAGGATATCATCTGCGTAGTAGAAGGCAGAGAGTAAAATGACAGAACTGATGGCAATTATTTTTTTCATGACTTACTTATTTGTTTAGCAAATATGAAATCATGCAGATAAATCAGAAATGAGCAGCAGCATGAATTGACAGAAATGATGTATGAAATGAAAAAAGCCACCTGTTTAGTCAGGCGGCTTTAAAAAAATCAATTATTGTGCTTTAATATTTTATAAGTCTTCTTAATTTTCTTTTATTGTTCAGCAGAATTTTCACAAAGTAAATGCCAGACGGTAATGCTGAACCCAGCTTAATGGTTTCATTTGTCTGCATTTTCAAAAGCTTTATAGATTTGCCTGTGGCATCCATGATTTTCACTTCCATGAATTCTTTGTTCAGATTATTAACGCTCAATTGAAATTCAGCAGTAGTTGGATTTGAATAAAGCTGAATATTGAAATTGTCGGATGAATAAGTCTCTGGTTGTGTTTTACTATAATTGTCGGAACTGTTTTTTCCAGAGAATGAAACAGGACATTCGATTAATTGCACGTTTTGCGATTACTCATCCTTATTTTTAGGTTCATCAGGGGTTTTGAGTCGAATATTATCAGCTCTATTTTTATACTCATAATTTTTATCGGGGTTGAATGTAATTTTCCTGCTTTCTTCTCCCTTTGTGTTGTCATCTTTTGTTTTCAGTTTTTCTTTTAAACGGTTTTTTAAAGCCTCTTTTGCAATTTTCTTTGCCTGATCTATTCTTAATTTTTCTCTTAAATCTGCTCTGGCTTCCTGAAGCGTTTTGAAATATGCACTATCCTGAGCGGGTTTAATATTTGCTACTAAAACGTCATAGACATTTTTTTTATATAAATGCTCATACCCGTCTTTATTTGGGTGTAAAGCATTTTGTTGATCACCTAAACCCCAGGGAGCAACCGCATCAGCCCATGTATTAAAATATGGCTCTTCACAATTGCACATTCCGTGTTTGTTTATTGCTGATACTCTAATTAACTCCCAATTATTACTATCGCAAGCAATTCTTATTGATTCATTTAATGTGGTGAATATTTCTTTGAAGAAATCTATATGTCCATAAAATTGTAAAGTAATATCAGCGCAATTCCAGGAAGTATTACTAGAAAACTTTGCATCACATAATTCCCCGTCCTTTCCGTGAAGCATGTTTGGATAATTCATCATTAATACTTTTCCTACATTAAATGGTGCAGACTCTATAGATTCATTCAATTCTTTATAGAATTCCGACATGCTTCTTAATTTTTGCATAGTCTCACCCTGCAGACGATTAAAATCAGTCCAATTAATATCACTAAAGAGGGGGGGAGCAATTGCTGCAGTTGCCAGTTCTACTATTCCAGCGGTGTTTCCTCCTATTCCCATTAAAAGTATATCTACAGTTTCTCTGTTCTTAGCTTTACACCACTCGGATATTTCTTCTAGTTGGGAATAATTTGCACTTGGAGGTAATTGTACAACATTTGGTAAATTTTTTAGATTTTCATGTTGTGGCTTATCAATCAAATTGCGAATTGTTGCACCTGAACAGGTAGTGTTTATTACCCGTAAGCCTAATTCCCGGTGTGTTTTTATTAGTTTTCTTATTGCCTTCATACCTCCACTATTGTTTGAACGATGACAAAAATCACTATCCCATTTATCATCGCCATCGTATGGAGCTCCCTCGCCAGATGAATAGGAATCCCCCATATACCCAATTATGAAAAGGCGTGGCATGGTAAATTCATATATGCCGCTTCTTTTTTCTCCATCGGGACCTACACGTGCAACCTTAAAGTATATTTTATCCGGGTTATTAAAGCTTTTTTCACGCCTATCAGTAAATTCTCCAATCTGAGAATAATTTTGATTTTGTAATTTAAAATGTAAAGCTGCTCTATACTTCTCTATTTTATCATCCTCTGATAAATCGAATCTTCCATCGAGTTCATCTTTTGTTATGAAGTTGGGTTCCATATGGTCTGCGTGAGGAAAGTAAAAACTGCAACTTATTTTTGAGCGATCGTTGCTTTTTAATTGCACAGTTGCTCTGCCCTGAGGGTTGCCTCTTCCTGTTAATAGTGCTTGTCTATTGTCTGAATAAATAACATATACCTTGACGTCTTTAGGATCAGCACCATTAAGCGGGCAATCAAAAGTTAGCTTTCTCTCTCCCGCTAAATTCGGGGTATTAATTCTGTTAATTTGAAGCGATTGACTTTGTACTGTTACTGAGTTTAGTACAATTGCACAAATTGTGATAAGTAGTTTATTCATTTAATAAAATTTTAATTATGATTACTTGAAGGATATTTTGAATGCGTATAGTTTTAGAATTATAGAATCGATTAACGTCTTTTGTGATTTAAAATTCAACATATGAATTGAACTAATTTCTTTCCATTTAAATAGTTAATCTATGGTAAACAAGACATCGATAATGACTTTGATATTGGTATTAATACCAGTTCAACATATTTTTCTACCATGAAAGATTAATATTTGTTTGGGTAATTGTATGAAACAAAATTCAGGATTGCTTTGCATCTGTGCAATCCCAGAAATCTGGGATATATGGGGGATTTTTTAAGCCGGAGATTTCAGCTTTGAATAGAATCTTAACTTCTAAGAATGAGAGCCGAATTTGGCTGTTAATTCACTGCGGGAATGAACATTCAGTTTTCTATAAATATTCTTGATATGAGAGTTGAGGGTTTCTACCGATATGAAAATACTTGAAGCGATTTCTTTATAACTGTAACCTTTAATGATCAGTTGTAAAATCTGTTTTTCTCTTTCAGTTAAACTTGACTGGTCTACCTCGGCTGTTTTAGTTTTCTGAAAGAACTCCAGAACTTTAGAAGCAATCATGCCGTTCATAGGAGATTCCCCATTGTAAACTGCTTCTATTGATTCAAGTATTTTAACAGGAGAATCCTTTTTGAGCAAATAGCCATTGGCACCAGCTTTCAATGCTCCGAATATTTTTTCTTCGTCTTCAAATACCGTTAACATGAGGATTTTTATTTCCGGGAATTCTTTTTTTATTTCCCATACTGCCTGTATGCCATTCATGCCAGGCATATCAATATCCATCAATACTACATCCGGTTTGGCATCTGCAAAATGCTCCATCATTTCATTACAGTTGCCTAGTGTATGCAACAAACTGAATTTTTGATCGAGCTCAAGTATCATTTCGATTGCCTTGCGGTACTGCTGATTGTCTTCAATGATGGCGATCTGTAACATGACTTTACGAAATTGAATTTATGAATTTTTAATTCCCAAAGACACCGGCATTTTAAATGGAAATGGTAGCTGAAGTGAAATAACTGTTCCTTTGCCTTTATTGCTTTTTATCACAAGCTCTCCATTGATGTCTCTGGCACGTTTGTTCATATTGATCAGTCCATTTCCAGTGCCTTTTATTATTCCGTCAAAACCTTGTCCATCATCTGAAATAGTTACGATTAAATTGGTATTACTGATTTCAAATTTAATTTCACAGCTACTGGCATCTGCATATTTGATCATATTGTTAACGGCTTCTTTGCAGATCATAAAAACATTTTGCCTGATTTCTCCAGGCACCTGGTCTTCATCCGGAATATTGATATTGGTTAAATGGAAGTCAATATTTTTTGCATGACAAATGGGGCTGGCAAATTTGCGGATCATATTTTTCAGACTGATCAGCTGGTCATAAGCAGGGTTAGTTGTCCAGGCAATGAGTTCCAGACTTTCAATCATTTCGGTGGAGTTGTTGCTGATCAGGTCGGCGAGTTTGGTATTTTCCGGATTTGATTTCAGGATCTCTGAATAAGCTTTAATACTGCTGAGGCTAGCCCCAACATCATCATGCAGGTCGCGACTGATGCGTTCCCTGATGGTACTCAATCGCAACAACAGCTCCTGATTTTTTTCATAATGCTCTATCAATTGAACCTGTGAGTTGACGGTTTGCCGTTGGAGCATTCTTGATTTGTATACAAGACCAGCATTCAGAAAAACCATTTCTACCAATGCACCGATCTGTAATGCTATTAAATGATCATCGTATAAGGGAGATTTATTGCGGCCCAGCCATAAAGTTACAAATGCAGTAATAGCATAGAACATACTACCGGTAAGGATGAAGCGATCCAGTAATTCATTCTTTTTCAGCATTGCTTTGAACACAAATACCAATACTATAAAAATAGAAATGTTAACAAGCAGAAAGAGTGTTGATTCTATTTCAGTAAAACCTATGGTTGCAATTAGAATAAGATCAATGCCGATATAAGCCAGGAGGATTTTTTCAGTAATAAGCATCATTTTATCAATACCGGGATACCTGTCTTTTACTTCAACAAATAATCTTCCGAATTTAAAATAGAATATATAACTGAAAATGCAGAGTATACGATCTGGGATGAGTTTGGAAAAAGTAATATTGCCAAGATGGATAATGCCATTTTCATCGGCAATATACCTGTTGAGAAAGAAAAGCATAATCACCAGTATGTAAACAGAGTAGAATAGATATTCCAGGCGACGAAAAAAATACCAGTTCACCAGGATGTACAACAGCTGAATAAGGAGTGCAGTTATCAATATATACATTGGTAGCATGAGCAGCTGGTAGTTTATCAGGTGTGGTAATGCTTAGTGTTCATTACTGTTTTAATAAAGTTAGGTCAACTAATCTGTTATTGTATACCAAGAATATGGTATTTGTTCTGATGAGAGGATCTTTCTCTTTCGGCTAAAAATAGAAAAGTCCGCACCAGGCGTATTCTACCATGATTCCAGATTCCCTATTATAATTTCACCAGTTTTTCAACCCTGGTTTCATTGTTTTGTTTTATTTCGGGAAAATAAATTTCAGGAGAAAAATCCTTATTAATCTTGATCGTCTTATAGGGCTGAATGCTCTGTTGTTCGTTCCTTATATCTCTTTTTATTGTTGTTTTTGTAAAGCGAAAAATACCTGAATGGAGGTATACGGTTTCCTGGCTGATAGGATAATTTTACTGATGGTTGAACTTACGTTTCAGCGTATGTGCTATATTCAAAAAAAATTGTAAGATCAGAATTTTAATACATAAAACTAACCTCGTTCAAAGTGCTAAACAATAGGGATTTATCCCTATCGCAGGCAAAAATTAATACAACAAACCAATGATAAAGAGAGCCATTTTAACACCCGTAAAGCCGGAAGATTTCAATGCTGCATCCAATCCAACCGCCGATTTATCGAATATTAATCCGAGGGAAGCTTTTGATCCTGTCATCAGTCAGTTGCATAAAATGGCCATTGGCAAATATTTCTGGTTTATAGCCAATACTGTAAAAGGAACGACGGAACATGCCGGCGGAATGGTAGAAGACATCATTGGTGTACCCATTAATGAGTTTGAACATCAACCACCAGTGAAATTGTTTGCCCAGTCTCATCCCGAGGATATTCCACAGATGTTTGCATTTACCAATTACTGGATTGGTTATGTAAATAAGCTCGGCAGGAATGAAAAATCATTGGTTCATCCAACGATTTATATGCGATTGAAAAACGGGGCAGGCCTGTACAAATGGACAATGGTTCAATATATTGATCATGTTCTGGATGCTAATGGTAATATCCTTTACGGGTTAACGGTAGTAACTGATATTTCACATGTGAAAACAGAAGGCCCGCCAATGATGAGTATTCTCAATATGCAGGATGAGACCTGTTTACATTTTTTCTGTTCTAACGATAATGGACAGGTGATCTCGCAGGGAGAATTGCTAAAACTAAGTACCAGGGAAATTGAAGTATTGCAGTATATATCCATTGGCAATAGCAGCAAACAGATTGCAGATGAGTTGGCGCTTTCAGTGAAAACAGTAGATAATCACCGTCAGAGCATGCTCAAGAAAACGAATACAAAATCAACTGCTGAATTAATCAGCTTTGCCATCAGGAACGGATTTCTATAATTCCTATTTAGAATTTAAAAACAATCGTGAGAAAATAGCAGTTGGTTTATGTAATAAGAAATCTGCTAAAGCGGATACTGTTTATAAATGAATGATATCAAAAACATATACTTTATCAAATCAACTTAATGAATTTTATTCCTGCTGCTTTACTCTTGCTCTTTTCATTATTTGCTTGTGTTAATGCAACAGCACAACCCGCCTCGCAGCATCAATATGATAGTTTTATGCAAGTATATAAACTTGCGAAGGTGGATACGGGAACGGTTTACGCATTATTCAGGATTTCTATTTACCATCATGAAAAAGGAAGGTTTGATTCTGCATTGTATTATGCCAAACAATCTCTGTTGCGATCGAAAAAAGTGAAATCCAACAGGCATACCATCAGGGCTTTAAACAATGTAGGGGCTTTATTTTGCGACATTCAGAAGCAGGATAGTGCCGATTATTACTTAGATAAGGCAATTGAACTTTCTAAAGCTACAGGTGATAATGAAATGCTGGTTTTCAGTTTAAATTCCAAAGCTATTAATAGTAATTCAAAGTCAGACTTTAAAGGATCTATAGAATATCTTCTTCAAGTGGCTGCAATATTGGAGAAGAATGATATACCTCAGAAAGAGCGACATATAGTTATGAATTATACCAATATCGGGGTGAATTTTGTTGAAGAAAAACAATATGAGAAAGCGATTGCTTATTTTAATAAGGCACTTAGTGTAAAAAATTTTCCAGAGTATAAGCGATTTGCAATCCATATATATTCTAAGGCATTTCAGGCATATATGGAATTAAAAGATCTGGAGTATGCAAAACTTTACCTCGATTCTGCTACACAATTAATACAATCATTTAACAACATTGCATTGTTGCAGAAAATTTCCAAAGATGCCGGACAGTATTACCAGGCAATCGGCAAACTGGATTCTGCTTTGGTAAAATATACACAGGCTTATCAGTTAAGCGATTCAGTTAAGGTCCCACTTGAAAAAGCAAGAGCAGCTTTGAGTCTTGGTGAAATATATCATCAATTGAATCAGTATTCGGTATCCAACCGGTACGCCTTGGAAACCCGACAGATTTCCGGAGAACTGAAAAATTTTCTGCTCTTATCGTCAGCGTATGATCTGCTAAAAAGAAATTACAGTAAACTGGATAATTTTAAAGAAGCATTACATTATGCAGATTCAGCAAAAATTTACAGCGATAGTAGTTACAATGCTGAAACGCAGAAAGCTATCCTTACTTTAGAATCCAGGTTTCAGAACAGCAAGAAAGAAGCAGAGATTGCTACCCTTAAAGTGGCGAATGCCGAAAAAGAACTGTCTGTAATTAAAAAGAACAGATTGTTGTATACAGGTGGGTTTATATTAATTGCATTGTTGTTCATATTGGTGCTTTTTTACCGCAATGCGAAACACCGGCAAACCATCGCTGAAAAAGAAAAGCAGGTACAGCAGCAACAGATTTCCTTTCTTGAAAATCAACAGCAGGTAATCAGTATGCAAAGTATGATTAATGGCCAGGAAGCAGAGCGGACAAGGATTGCACGTGATCTGCACGACGGTCTGGGTGGATTGTTCAGTACCGTAAAAATGTATTTCAGTACACTCGAACACCAGGAGAAAAGCATGCAGCATAATCAACTGTTTAAAGAGAGTTACCAGTTGGTAGATAATGCCGCCAATGAAGTAAGGCGCATCGCTCACAATATGATGCCCGAAGTGCTCCTGCGTATGGGTTTAAGCAAAGCATTAAAAGATCTCTGTAACAGTATCAATGCGGGAAGAAAAATGGAGGTGGTGTTGCAGGAAACAGGAATGGATAAACGCCTTGAACAATCAACCGAAATAATGCTTTTCCGCATCATCCAGGAATTGCTGAACAATATCATGAAGCATGCAGAATCCAAAAAAGTTCTGGTTGAATTAATCAGAGATGAAAATCGTTTAAGCGTTACCGTTGAAGATGATGGAAAAGGATTTGATATAACCGATGATGATGGTAAAAATCATACCGGTCTTGCATCCGTTAAAAACAGGGTGCATTACCTGGGAGGAAACATTGAAATTGAATCCGGCAAAGGAATCGGTACTTCTGTAATGATGCATTTCCCGGTTTGATTTTATCCCGTTTTACAACGAAACAATTTATATATTTATGATAGTGGAAACAGCCAGATTAAACCTGCTCATTGTAGATGATCATCCCCTCGTTGCTGGTGGGATAGGAGCGATGTTGCAGGATGTAGGTTTCTTACAGATTGCCGGATCCTGCAAAAATGCTGCGGAAGCTTTGGAGCATATTCAGCATAACATGCCCGATATTATTCTGCTGGACATTGGTCTGCCCGATATCGATGGTTTGCAATTATGCTCCCTCATCAGGCAACAATCCAAAACAGTTAAAATTATTGGTTTGACTTCCACCAATGAAGCGGCCATCATTGCTGGTTTTCTGCAACGAGGCGGCAATGGATATCTGCTGAAAAATATGGAACGCAGCGAATTGCTGGATGCGATCAATGCAGTAATAGAAGACAGGATATACCTGAGCCGGGCTTCCAATGAAAAAATCCTGGAGAGTTTTCAAACAGTTAAAGCAGCAGTAGATAAAGTTCCGGTTATCACACGTAGAGAAAATGAAATCATTTAATTGCTGGCCGACGGTCTTAATGGTCCACAGATAGCAGAGAAATTATTTTTAAGCAATTTCACTGTTGAAACGCATCGTAAAAATTTATTGAAAAAATTTGGCGTAAGCAATGTGCAGCTTCTCCTGAAAATGGCCCGGGATTACAAACTGATTTCCTGAATCATTAACGGATATCCTGGCAGATCTCAATCAACACCCCATTGGTGCCTTTCGGATGTAAGAAACAAACCAGTTTATTGTCTGCTCCTTTTTTGGGTTTTTCATTCAGCAAAACAAAACCATCCTTACGCAGTCTATCCATTTCCACTTCAATATCGGCAACCTCAAAAGCGATATGATGAATGCCTTCGCCCTTTTTTTCGATGAAACGGGCAATCACCCCATCGGCAGTACTGCTTTCCAGCAATTCTATTTT
Organism: Ferruginibacter sp.; assembly: GCA_037045295.1. GTDB lineage: Bacteria > Bacteroidota > Bacteroidia > Chitinophagales > Chitinophagaceae > Ferruginibacter. Next base: position 593,803 of record JBAOHS010000005.1, on the reverse strand, counting down.
TGTCTGGCCATTCTGAAAAAATGCCGTATTAACATGTTCAGATTCAACTGATTCTGTTTTATAGCAAGCCGTATTCAGCAGTTTTTCAAATAATGGAATCGATACGGAGAGGTCTTTTACAGCAATTCCAATATGTTCAGCGTGTTGCATATGAAATTTTAATTATTTGTGTATGCCGGGGCAGGTTTACGAAATGCGTTAAATCCGTTTTCAGCTACCCGAATCACCGTCAAAATAAAACCTTTTATAGTAAATTTGCGTTATAGAGACACTAAAAAGAAATTACACAAATGCTTAAGTTGCCCATTTATCTCGATAATAACGCTACAACCCAGATGGATCCCAGGGTTTTAGAAACGATGACGCCCTATTTTCTCGAACATTTCGGGAATGCTGCCAGCCGTAATCACCCATTCGGATGGGAAGCGGAAGAAGCAGTAGACTATGCCCGTGAGCAGGTTGCCAAACTGATCGGCGCCGATCCTAAGGAAATCATTTTTACTTCCGGAGCTACAGAAGCTGATAACCTGGCACTGAAAGGTGTTTATGAAATGTATGCCAGCAAAGGAAATCATATCATCACTGCCACTACAGAGCACAAGGCAGTACTCGATGCCTGTAAGCATATCGAAAAACTGGGAGGAGAAGTTACTTACCTTACTGTGAAAGCTGATGGACTGATAGATCTGAAAGAACTGGAAGCGGCCATCCGCCCAACCACCATACTCATTGCGCTGATGTATGCCAATAATGAAATTGGTACCATTCAGCCGATTCGTGAAATCAGCGCCATTGCCCGCAAACATGGAGTGCTGGTTTTTACAGACGGAACCCAGGCAGTAGGAAAAATTCCGGTTGATGTGAACAAAGACGGAATCGACCTGATGGCATTTACTGCACACAAAATGTACGGTCCAAAAGGCGTGGGTGCTTTGTATGTACGCCGTAAAAATCCAAGGGTGAAAGTAACTGCCCAGATGGATGGCGGTGGCCATGAACGCGGCATGCGCAGTGGTACATTAAATGTTCCGGGTATCGTTGGATTTGGCAAAGCCTGTGAATTGTGCAGACTTGAAATGGAAGAAGATACACAACGCATCAGCAAACTCAGGGATAAACTGGAAACAGAATTACTGAAAGTTGAAGAAGCCTATGTGAACGGAAGCAGGGAACATCAGCCTGCCGCATGTTTCGAATATTTCTTTCAAGCATGTTGAAGGGGAAGGTTTGCTGATGGGATTCAATAAAAATATCGCCCTGAGTTCAGGATCTGCCTGTACTTCAGCTTCACTGGAACCAAGTTATGTTTTGAAAGCATTAGGTCTGGGTGATGATCTGGCACACAGTTCGCTGCGTTTCGGATTGGGAAGGTTTACAACAGAAGACCAGATTGATTATACGATCAAGGCAATAACAGACACAGTAAATAAGTTAAGAGAGATGAGCCCGCTTTGGGAAATGTATAAGGAAGGAATTGATCTGAACACCATCGAATGGGCCGCTCACTAATATTAAAATAACTCAATTAGCTAATTAGCTAATTAATCAATTAACTAATTAAATAAACTACAATGGCATACTCAGAAAAAGTGATTGATCATTATCAGAATCCCAAGAACGTGGGAACACTCGATAAATCAAGCAAAGAAGTAGGAACCGGACTGGTAGGTGCACCCGAATGCGGCGATGTTATGCGTTTGCAGATCCAGGTAGACAGCGCCACCGGCATGATCACCGATGCAAAATTTAAAACCTTTGGATGTGGTTCAGCAATCGCATCTTCATCACTGGCAACAGAATGGTTGAAAGGAAAAAGTGTGGATGAAGCACTGAAAATTGATAACATGGCCATCGTGGAAGAACTGAATCTCCCGCCGGTAAAAATTCACTGCTCTGTTCTGGCAGAAGATGCTATCAAAGCAGCGATTAATGATTACCGTGAGAAGAATGGCATGGAGAAAATCAAGTTTGAAGAAAGCGTTGTACATTAATTTATAAAAAGCAAGGTTGCTAAGATTATGGTTGCAACAGATAACGGAATATATATCAGTGATAAAGCAAAAGCCAAAGTGCTCCAGCTTATGAAAGAAGCAGGCGTGGAAAATGATCCATCCTACTTTCTTCGTGTAGGCGTTGTGGGTGGTGGCTGCAGCGGATTGAGTTATAAACTTGATTTCGATAATGAGTCCAAACCGATGGACCAGGTTTTTGAAGACAAGGGTTTGAAGATTGTTACCGATCTGAAGAGTTTTCTCTACCTCGTGAATACAGAACTGGAATTCAGTGATGGATTGAACGGGAAAGGATTTTTCTTCAACAATCCCAATGCCAGCCGCAGTTGCGGTTGTGGCGAAAGTTTCGCGGTTTAATTTAGATTAGCATAATTAAAAAAGCCCCTGCATTGCGGGGGCTTTTTTAGTTATCATAGCTTCCGGCATCAACCGGATAATGAGTTTATACAACACGGATTTTCTTTTTATATGCCGGTGCTGGTGGTGGCGGTGGAGGAGGAAGCTGACCATATTTTTTTTCATAATATTTAGGTTTGCTGTTCCAGGTATCCATTTTGATTTTTGTAACCACATCCTCTTTTTTCAGAATTACCATTTGCCTTTCATTGATGTACTGCACGCTGATTTCATAGCCATTGTTGTTAATGATTGTATTGCCAACAGGTTCAGGACAGTTAACTGGTGCGCTTTGAGGTATTTCCAGTTCAACTGTTACAGCATCTGGCGGCGGTGGTGGTGCCGGTGCATCCATTGCAGGCGGCGGTGGAGGCGGAGGCGGTGGTGCTGTAAGATCTTTATTGGATTGGGCGGTTACGGTCAGACCGGTAAGGCCGACATAAAATACCGACAGAAATATTTTTTTCTTCATGTGTTGATGAGTTGTTTAGCCTTAGATGCACCAACCCATTATTTACATAAATAAAAAGCATTTATTTTTCGAGATAGTCTGTAAAACTTTCCTGCTGTATGGATTTGCCTTTTTTGAAATCAGATTCCTGGAGGGTTCCGTTCTTATCCATGGGTTGTTTGCCCACATTATCGAAGAGGTAATATTTTGATGGTTCAACATATCCGAATCCATTGTTAAAGCAGAAATAAGCCCATTGCGAACCGCCAGCCAGTAAATTCCGGCTCCAGGGAAAAGGGTTTGTATTAAATCCTGTTTGCTGAACCAGCGTTGCAGCGATATCCAGCTGAGATGCCGTCTTATTGATCACAATGCCTTTTTGCTTGAGGGCTCCGCCCAGCCAGAGTACCGGAATTTTAAAATCATCTATCCTTGAACCTGTTTGCGGTAGCCGATGACCGTGATCGGCAACAATGATCATGATGGTATTTTGCCAGAAAGGCTGAGTCTTACAATACTGAACAAAAGCAAATACACTTGAATCGGCATAGTGCAGTGAGTTCAGAAATCTGGATTCGTCATCTTTTCCATCAATCACAGCAGGAACAGGCGTTTCATAAGGTTCATGACTGCTGAGTGTAAGCCAGGTTAAAAAGAAAGGTGATTTAAATGCAGGCAGATCTTTGACGATCCTGTTTTTAACCACACCATCATGCGCACCCCATTTTGAATTCTGGTCCTTTGTGTCAAACGCATCTTTGCTCACATAATTTCCAAACCGGCAACCCATCAGGTATGCTTTCATATTGGCAAACTCCAGTTCACCGCCATAATAAAAAGAACTGTTATAACCTTTATCGGTATAGAGGGCAGGAAGTTTGGGCAGTTTGGCCGCTTTCTGAGGGATCTTGATGATAGAAGTCGTGGGCTGCGAAGGGTAGCCACTCAGGATGCCTACAATGCCTTTATCCGTACGATCACCGGTTGCATAAACATCAGAAAAATAAACGCCTTCTTTGATCAGTTGATTGAACCCGGGTGTAACCTGAACTCCATTGCGTGATAAGCCCACTGCTTTTTTTGTAAAACTTTCCCATACCACCAGGATGATATTTGGGGTAGGCGTTTCCGTTAGATTGATCAGCTGATCAGTAACAAGTTCCTGTTTCATCAGGCTATCCTTAATCTGACGGGATAAATTTTTATCAAGGTATTGAAACGGATTTTCAGTTGAATTGAGGTCATGCGATAATGAATGCATGAAGTTCCAGGTGACATTGATGGCCGCCAGGTTGATATAGTTTTCAGTGGAGAAATATACACTGCTTTGGTTGAGTGGCGCCAGTTGAAAACCACCCCGAATCGGAATGATCTGTATCCCGGTAAACAACAGTAATAATATAAAAGCAGGAATTTTCTTTGTATTGAATTCAACAGTGCTTAATTGCTTCCGGATATAGTTCGCAAAAAATTTGTAAACCAATAATAAGGTTACAATATATATAAGCAATATCCAGAAAACCGGCAGATGGCTCACCGATGCCCAGGCTTCTTTTGGTGATACAAGGTATTTGAGCGGAGTCGCATCCAGCCTGAATCCCCAGGCCCTGAATGCAGGAAGGTCACAGAATACGAGCAACAAAACAGGGATCAGAACAATGAATGTATATATATTATATAAAGCAGGTTTGTTGAAAGCACTTATTAAAATACCAATCAGCAGAAACAGGCAAACAGGAATTACGATATAACTCGCCATAGAAATATCCATCCGCAATCCATGCCAGCAACTACCCAATAATGATTGAAAAGAATACTGTTGAGTATCCTTGAAGTTGTACATAAGGAATGCAAGTCGGGACAATTGAAAAACAAAAACCCAGATTAACCAATAAACGCTAGCAAATTTTATTCTGGCAAACATGAATGCTTAAAATGAAATCAAAACTATTGAATTAATCGCAAGTGTTCTTTCAACCGATGGAAATAAAAAAGGCTGTCTGCAGACAGCCTTTTAATAAATATCGAAACAATATTATGGTTGTGCGAAGGAATTTCTTGGACCACCAGTTGCAAACACGGCTTGCATCCTGGTTTTTTGTCCGGCACTAAACATATACATACAGGCATCATCGGTATAATCCATATAATTCATGGTCATTTCTACAGGAGTGCCACTGCAGGTACTTCTGTGTCCGCTGGCTGGGCAACCGTAATTAGCAGTATTGTGCAAAGGTGTATCACCCACCTGGTCGTTACCGCAGGTTGCATCACCCCAGATATGACGAAGATTCATCCAATGACCGATTTCATGGGTGGCTGTTCTGCCTTTGTTGAAAGGTGCAGCAGCAGTTCACGGTTGTACCAAATGCATTGTCGTCGATTACAACACCATCAGTTGCTGAACTTCCGCCAGGGAATTGTGCATATCCGAGGATACCGCCACCGAGGTTACAAACCCAGAGGTTGAGTTTGGTAGTTGGACTGGTTGGAACAATGCCACTTGCAGATTTCTTCATGGCATCATTGGTAGACCAGCTGGTTTTGGTAGTTGATTTGCGAACTGTTTTATCGAGTACAAAACGTACATTGATATCTCCTGAACGAACGCCCTGGAAGATAGAAGGAGTGAGACTATAATCTGTATTGGTTGCAGAAAAATCTTTGTTCAATGCTGCAATCTGTGAGGCAATCTGTGCATCTGAAATATTCTGTGCTGTCGTTCTGTACAATACATTTACAACCACCGGAATTTCAATCACACCATTCACCAGCCTGTTGGCAGTAGGATTGCGCAGATAACTTTCAGTAAAAGATTCGATCGCATTCATTCTCGCTGCGAGTGTAGGATCTGCTTTCATCTGTTCCTCTAAAACATCATTGGAAGCACATTGGCGCAAGGTTAAAGGCATTTCAGTTTCATTGGTCGCTGCAGCAGTTTCTTCATTCAATGAAACTTTTGTACAGCTGGCAGTTAACAACATGCCGCTCATAAGGTACAACAGTGTTTTCTTCATAAATAAGAGATTTTGGTTTTTTAGAAATGAATAAAGCATTTAAGGTAAGCATATTTTTATTCAATCTGAAAGCACAGCTAAATTTTTTCACCCATTTAAATCTGTTTTAATACAATGGATACCGGAGGAAAAAATAATAATCAGCTGTATTTCTTAAAACCGGTGGCCAGCGATAAACAATGTTTTCATAAAACAGAAACGGCGATTTTCGATTAGCAGGAATAGGTGCCGCATTGTAAAATTTATCTTTATGTTCTTTCACTTCCAGCTTTGTTCCCGTTTCAGTATACAATCTGCTCGTATTATTGGAAGAATAATAAAGGTTGCTGAATATTAAACTGTCTTTTACAGGCGCATATATAGCCAGGAATTTATTCGGATACTTTTCTTTCAATTCATTGTTCTGTAACAGCAATCCATTCATCATAATCGATTTCTTATTCAGGTAGAAAAGGCAATTGCCGGGCTTTATGCTATAGGTAACCGGTGTTGCATTGTATTGTGAGAGATATACTTTGTAGTGTCCTTTCACAGGGATATTAAAAATAATATTGCCTTCGCTGTTTTCGGTTGTGATGTTGTGGTTTTTGATCAACCGGTAGTCATTGCCTTCCAGGGCTACCATCGCTACTTTATTTTTTACGAGTCCGGCTTTCTGACTACTTCCGGTTTTGTAAGAAATTTTCACTGTTCCTTTTCCGTTGCAATACAACGATAAGGGATAAACGAAATTTCCAAAAGCAGTTTCATCCATGGTGCTGACAAGAAAACTATCTGCGCTATGCCTGATATTTGCCGCCATAAAATCATCGCCGGGTTTTATCAAATCCTGTGCCTGGGGCAGGTACCTGTTTTTGTATTTAGCAAATAACTGGGCAACCAGGTCTTCGATATTGGTTACTGGATTTTCAACCGAAATCAGTTTATGATAATCCCATGCAGCTCTTTCATTTTCATTGAGGTATTGTTTTAATACATCATTCAGTTGGGTATTGTGAAATATTTTTGTTTGATAAAGTTGCCAGGTATAATTGAGTAAATCTTTTGTTTGTTGTGATTTCAGCTCTTTATTTTCGGCTATCCGGGAAAGACTTTCCAGGTCGGCAAACAATTCATAATATTTACATAAATAAACCAGGTAAGCTTTTAACTCTGTAATCCTGTAACGGGCTGCCGCAGACAATCCCGTTGTTTTTTCGGCATCCTCCAAATACCTGAAAAACCTGCCCAACTCATCGCTGTAAAAAGAAGGCCGGTCGTAATTGGTTTGTAAGTGTGTATTGCTGAAATACCATTCCTTTAATAATGATTTTACAGGAACAGCGGCTCCTTCAAAATTCTTTCTGCAAAATTCATCCAGCAAAACATTCACATCTGCATATGGATTGGCCAGGAACTGCAGTATAAAATATTGTGGAATGCCGGAAGCAAATTTCGAGAGAGAAGTTTCGTATTGCAGTCCTTCTACTTTCAATCTTTTTAAAAACTGCAGATATGAATGGTACTGGGAGAGATTGTAAAAAGGCATATCATAAGACCATACACCGATATTCAGGTAATCGTACTGACTGATTTTATTGTGTTTCTTCGACCAGCGCAACATCAATTCCGCAGCAGTGCTTACCGATTGAAACGCACCAGGAACAACCATTACATGAACATTGGATGCAATGGAGATGGAAGGCGTATCTGCTCTTTCGGTATAGGCCATGGTACTAACGCCCAGGCGATTGTCGACTGAACGTATTTTATCAGCCGCTGCATTTACAATACTGAACGACTGATCTGATACTGATCTGTATGCAGCTTCACAAGCCGGTGTATGACAATAATCCAAACCATCACCAGCATCAGCCGTATAATATTTTTTCAAGGGTAGAAATGGCAACTGGTTTTTTTGTTGCACACGGGCTTCTTTCGAAATCCATTCAGCAAACAACTGAACGCCTTTTTTATAAGTAGGATCTAGTTTTGCAGCGGTGCTGTATTTGCGTCTACCGTTCACCGGTGCAATGATCAGGCTATCACTTTCAATTTCTTTTTTGTGTACCATGTTGAAGTATTCACCGATATGGCCATCTACACCAACATAATCGCAACCCATCCGGTTCCGCTGATGCCATTGCCGCCAGTCCGCCGCATTCTGCATCTTTTCATCGATCCCTTTTACGGCATAGATTCCGCCACTGGCACCCATCATGCGCATTTTAAAAGCAGGTTGATAAATTTTTGATTTAATCTTTTTACCGAATAGGTTTTTGATTGAGGGTATTATTGTCCATTCTTCACCCGGTAAGTAAAATCTGAAACCCAACTCATGTAGCCAGCTGTACAGCGTGTACGATAAACCGGTAGTATATTTTGCCCGGATGCGAATAAAACTTTTACCATCCGAATCCAACTTTCCTGCTTCATTGCTTTTTTGCTGAAAAGTACTATCGAGGATAAGAAAGATACCCGCAGTTACGCCTTTCTGGTAGGGCTTTACTGAAAATTGCTGACCGGTAGCTTTTTGTAACAATGCAGCTGCATCCATGGCCAGTATTTTCGGATCAAACTGCGCATAATAATTGCTTTGTATACCAGGAGTCATTTCAACAGCGGTATAATAGATATTGATTTCAGCTGCCCTGGCTGCCTGAAGTTTAATCAAAAACAGGATCAGAAAACAGGTTTTCCTGAACAATGGTAAAATGCGGTTGAATATCGGGGATGGATTCATGGGTTATATGAAAATTAGAACCCTGAAGATAGGAAACAAAAAATCCCCCAAAAAAGGGGGATACAGTTGGTTTTGGTAAACATTTTTAATCTGCCTTAGTCAGTTAAGTAAGTCGGGCAAATTGTATATGAACGTTTGGTTTGGTAAACATCCCGCCTTGCGGAATAACAGTATGACAAATTAATGACAATATCTGCTGCACGGGTTTCAAAAAAAACTTTCAATAAACTTCCGGGAGCGTTCTATTCGCTTGTTTAATAGTAAATTGCAGCAACTTTATTTTATATGTGGAGCATTTGTAAAAAGGAGTTTAACCAGTTTTTCAGCAACCTAACGGGCTATATTGCCATCGTTTTGTTCCTGTTAATCAATGGAATATTCCTTTTTGTACTGCAGGATAGCAGCATTTTTGAATATGGGTATGCCAGTCTGGAAAAATTTTTCGACCTGGCTCCCTGGGTGCTCCTTTTCCTGATTCCGGCTATAACCATGCGGTCTTTGTCTGACGAATACCGGGCCGGTACTTTCGAAATCCTGCAAACAAAACCCCTTAGTTCCTGGCAAATCGTTTGGGGAAAATATCTATCGGTGCTCATCATCATTCTTTTTGTACTCATTCCCACTTTCGTTTATGTTTTAACGATCAAGTTGCTGAGTGCAACCGGATCTATTGATGGTGGTGGAATTGCGGGCAGTTACCTGGGCCTGTTTTTACTGAGTGCAGTATTTGCAGCCATCAGTTTATGTTGCAGCGGATTAACCAGCAATGCAGTAGTAGCTTTTCTGATCAGTGTTACCGCCTGCCTGGTCCTGTATTTTGGCTTCAGTGCCATCAGCAGGTTACCGGTTTTACAGGGCAATGCCGATTATTATATAGAGATGCTGGGTATCGATTTTCATTACCGGAGCATCAGCAGGGGTGTGGTTGATAGTCGGGATATCATATATTTTTTCAGCATCATTTTTCTTGCCTTACTCATTACCGTTAGAAACCTGCATAAAAGATAATGGCCATCATGAACAAAATAGTAAGAAGCCGTTTTTGGTTACTGCTGGTGCTACTGGCACTGTTTGCTGTTAACTGGGCGGCATCAAAATGGCATACCCGTCTTGACTTTACCAATGAGAAGCGGTTTACACTTTCTGCTGCTACAAAGAAACTGCTGAAGAAATTAGATGAACCGGTTACGATCAATGTTTTTCTGAAAGGTAATTTTCCGAGTGGTTTCAGGAAACTGTCTTCTTCTACAGAGGATTTATTGCGTGAATTCAGGGAAGTAGCAGGGTAATAAACTGAAGTATCATTTCATTTCTCCCGATGAAACTGTTGGCAGGTACAAATGTAACTTATGCAGATACATTGAGTGGAATGGGATTGTATCCGATTAACCTTACTTCCCAGGTGAAACAGGGTCAACAACAGCAGTTCGTTTACCCGGTAGCGTTGGTAGAGTATAAAGATCAGACGATGCCGGTGGAATTGTACAAAGGCAAAACACCACTGATCAGCTTCCAGGAATTAAACAGTGCGGAAGCCATGCTCGAATACAGCATCGCCAACGCTATTGCCAAAATAACCAGGAAGGAAAAACCTGTTATCGCTTATGCTACCGGTAACGGCGAGCCGACGAATTATGATACTTACGACCTGGTTGAAAATATATTAAAACCCGACTATCGCTTTTTTACTTTCGATCTTCAAAGGCAACCCGTTGTTCCATCAGAATTTAAAGTGTTGTTGCTGGTTAAGCCTACGCTGTCTTTTTCTGATGAAGAAAAATTAAAGCTCGATCAGTATGTGATGCAGGGAGGAAAGCTCCTGGTTTTCATCGACCGCCTGAATGCAGAAATGGATAGTCTGCAGGTAAAAAATGAAGTAGTAGCTTATGACCGTGATTTAAAAATCGGGGACCAGTTCTTTCGTTACGGCGCAAGGATCAATCCCGATCTGCTGATGGATCTGCAATGTGATTTTCTGCCATTTGATGTAAATGGAAACGGACAATACGAATTGCTTCCCTGGAATTACTTTCCGGTGCTGGAATCAAAATCGAATCACCCGATTAATAAGAATTTAGGTTTTGTTGCAGGGCAATTTGTGAATTCTATTGATACCGTTGAAGCAGAAGGTATACGCAAAACGATCCTGCTCAATTCTTCTGCCAATGCCAGGAAAATCGGAACTCCGGCACTCATCAGCGGAAAAGAAAATGTTACAGCACCGGAAGATGGAAAATATAAAATGTCGGGCGTGCCGGTAGCCGTTTTGTTAGAAGGAAAATTCCGCTCATTTTTTGCCAATCGTTTGTCACAGGCGATGAGTGATAGTTTAAAAGCATACGGACAAACCTTTCTCTCACAATGTATCGATGATAATAAAATGATCATTGCAGGAGATGGTGATATCGTTCTCAATTCTGTTGTAAAAGGAAATCAACCGATTGCAATGGGTATGAATCCTTTTACTTTCGGAACACAAAGAGAATTTCCATTTGCCAACAGGGAATTTCTGCAGAATAGCCTTGAATACCTCGTTAATGAAAATGACCTGAGCGATGCAAAGGCAAAAGATTATGTGGTTCGTTTACTCGACACCAAAAAAGTAAATGAATCAAAAAATTTCTGGCAGGCAATCAATATTGGTTTGCCGGTGCTGATCATCATTTTATGTGCCCTGGTTTTTCAATGGTTGCGTAAGAGAAAATACACCGCTTAATAATTAATATGGACAAGACCCAATTGATATACCTGGTTTTCGGAGGAGTGATCCTGCTTGCATTGATTTTCGACCTCGGTTTGCTGAGCAAGAAAAATACCATCGTAAGCATGCGCACAGCATTGCTGCAAACGATATTCTGGGTTCTGCTTGCATTAGGATTTTTTGTTTTTGTGTGGATCGAGAAGGATGAAAAAATAGCACTCGAATACCTGAGTGCTTACCTGATGGAATGGAGCCTGAGCATCGACAATATATTTGTGTTCATTCTCATCTTCAGTTCGTTCAGTGTAAAAGAAAAATTCTATGGAAGGGTTTTACTCATCGGAATAATGATGGCCATTGTATTCAGAATACTTTTTATTACGGTAGGAGTAGCGCTGGTAGATCGGTTTCACTGGATACTGTATGTGTTTGGTGTGTTTCTTTTGTACACTGGTTATAAAATGTTTACTTCAAATGAAGACGAAGAATTTGATCCGCATGATACCAAGGTGTATAAATTTCTCAAAAAATTCATGCCGCTTGCATCACACGATGGTAATGGAAAATACATAGTAAGGGAAAATGGAAAACCCATGTATACAACTTTGTTTGTAGTAGTGGTTTTGCTGGCTGCCATTGACCTGGTGTTTGCACTGGATTCTATCCCTGCAGTGATGGGCATTTCAAGAGATAAGATGGTGATTTATACTTCCAATATTTTTGCAGTACTCGGTCTCAGGAGCCTTTTCTTTTTATTGAGAGGAGCAGTTTCCAAATTCGATTACTTACAGCAGGGTATTGCAATTGTGCTGGTGTTTATTGGTATCAAAATGCTCGCAGAACATTGGATCAATGAATGGGTAAGTAAGAGTACACAGGTTATTTTATCACTTGTGCTGATTGTTCTTTGTATCACCGGTTCCATTCTTTATTCAATGAAGCACCAGAAAAAAGGTGCACCAAAAGATGTAAAAGACGCATAGGTTTATAGCGCTTATTTATTAATAATAACAAATTGCAGTATACTGTTTCAGAAATCGCCGCTATCATCGCCGCAAAGCCCCTGCAGATAAACAATGAGGCAGTGGTTGAATACCTGTTGCCCGATAGCAGAAAATTGCTTTTTCCATCCACTACCTTGTTTTTTGCACTTGCCGGGTCCACGCAGAAGTGGTATTTCCTACATCGAAGATCTGTACAGGAAAGGAGTAAGAAGTTTTGTGGTAGGCCTTGATTTTAATGAAACAGGCATAGCAGATTATCCCGATGCCAGCTTTTTACAAACTACCGACGTACTGACTTGCATTACAGCAACTCGCAGCGCACCATCGGCACAGGTTTGACTATCCGCTGATAGGCATTACCGGTAGTAATGGTAAAACAATCATTAAGGAATGGCTTTACCAGTTGCTGGCAGGAAATTATAATATTGTCAGGAGCCCGAAAAGTTACAACTCCCAGGTCGGTGTACCTCTGAGTATTTGGGGAATGGATGAAGCACATACCCTCGGAATTTTTGAGGCCGGTATTTCACGCAGGAATGAAATGGCACTTACTGGAAAAAATCATTCAGCCCGAAATTGGCGTATTAGGTTTTATGGGAGAGGCGCATGCGGAAGGATTTTCAGATATAGCTGAAAAAATAAATGAGAAATTAAAACTCTTTGTTCGCAGTCACACACTCATTTACTGTGCCGAAGACCCAATTTTAGATGAGTGTGTTAAAGCATTTGTTGCAAAGGAGAATCCTGAAATTAAATTGTTCAGCTGGAGCCGGAAATCACCGGCAGATTTACAAATAACGGATGTACAATATTCCGATGATCATACGGAGGTTTTCTGTTCTTTTAAAGAAGCTGTTTTCTCTTTCTTAATTCCATTTGCTGATGAAGCATCAGTGTTCAATGCAATCACCTGTTGTGCGGTGCTGATATGCATGGATGTGAAGCCCGCAGCTATACCGGCACTGATGAAAGAATTGAAATCTGTTGAGATGCGGCTCGAAATGAAGCAGGGTATTAATCAATGTGCGATTATTAATGACAGTTACAGTGCAGACATCAACTCACTGGATATCGCACTCAATTTCCTTCAGCAACAGCAACAACATCAACGGAGAACTGTCATACTAAGTGATTTCTTACAGTCTGGCTTACCCGAAGATATTTTATACAGGAAAATTGCGGAAGCACTTCAACAGAAAAATTTACACCGGTTCATCGGTATCGGTCCGGAAATTTCTGCACATGCAGCAGCTTTTGATAACCTTAAGGAGAAAAGTTTTTTTTCATCAACCGAAGAGTTCCTGAAGCATATCTCTACTTTCCATTTCAGCAATGAAATCATCCTGTTAAAGGGAGCAAGGATTTTTAAATTCGAAAAGATCAACCGTGCACTGGAACAGAAAATTCATGAAACCATTCTGGAGATTAATCTCAATGCGGTTCGTGAAAACCTGAATATTTACCGGCATCATATGAACCGGCATGTTAAGCTGATGGCAATGGTTAAAGCATTCAGTTATGGAAGCGGCAGCTATGAAATAGCCAGTATGCTTCAGCATGAAGGGATTGATTACCTGGCTGTGGCTTATACTGATGAAGGGGTTGAGCTCCGGCAAGCAGGAATTCGTTTACCCATCATGGTGATGAATACCACTCCGGCTGGCTTCGACAATCTGATTCAATACAACCTCGAACCAGAAATTTATTCATTTAATATCCTGGATGCGTTTAAAAATTACCTGATTCATCACCAGGTCGAACAGTATCCTGTTCATATCAAACTGGATACGGGTATGCACCGGCTCGGTTTTTCGCCGGCTGATATTGAAAAACTCTGCAAAGATTTAACGGAAGGTCTGCCTTTTAAAATCAAATCCGTTTTTTCGCATATGGTTGGCAGTGAGAACCCTGCGCATGATGCTTTCAGTAAACAACAAGGGAAATTGTTTAATCAAATGGCAGGGGAAATTGAGAAAGCAATCGGTTATACGTTTATAAAACATATTGCGAACACTTCAGCCATTCACCGGCATCCCGAACTGCAAATGGACATGGTTCGGCTAGGCATCGGATTGTATGGAGTGGATGAATGGCTCACACTGGAAAATGTAACAACGCTCAAAACCACCATCTCACAAATCAAACATATCAGCAAAGGTGAAACCGTTGGCTATAGCCGAAGGGGAGTGGTAGATAAAGATTCAGTTATTGCAACCGTTAGAATAGGTTATGCCGATGGTTATTCCAGAATATTCGGAAATGGCAACGGTAAAATGCTGGTAAATGGACAACTGGCTCCGGTTATCGGGAGTGTTTGTATGGACATGACCATGCTCGATATTACCGGTATCTCCGCCGAAGAAGGCGATGAAGTGATTGTTTTCGGCGAAGATTTATCCGTTAAAACGCTGGCTGGCTGGGCGCAAACCATTCCATATGAAATACTCACCAATGTATCCCAACGAGTGAAAAGGGTATATTATGAAGAATAAATTACTGCCCGCATTTGTTAAGAGAATTCAAAAAATCAGCCTGCATCCCTGCTAATCCGTAAAGCCCGGCAGTTTTCAGTTCAAGCACTTATCTTTGTCGCTTCAATTATGAAAAAAAAGCATGTTATCCTGGTCATTGCGCTGCTTGTGATTGCAGATCAGGCATTGAAAATATACATCAAAACGACTTACCAACTTAATACTTCGCATAAAGTACTGGGTGATTGGTTTCAGCTGTATTTTGTAGAAAATCCCGGGATGGCTTACGGATGGAAGTTCGGTGGAAACTGGGGTAAAATTGCACTCACCGTATTCAGGATGGTAGCCGTGGTTTTCGGAACCTGGTACCTCGGCCGAATTATTAAGCAGCAATATCACCGCGGATTTATTTTTTGTGCAGCGCTGGTTTATGCAGGAGCATTGGGTAATCTGATCGATTCCTGTTTTTATGGATTGATTTTTGATAAAGGGATGGTATTCGATCAGCAGATAAAAGACTATGTTGGGTACAGTGGATTGGCTTCTTTTTCGGGAAATGGTTATACCTCTTTCCTGCATGGAAACGTGGTAGACATGCTTTATTTTCCGCTGATCAAAGGACAGTTCCCATCCTGGCTTCCGATCTGGGGTGGCGATGATTTTGAATTTTTCCGCCCGATTTTCAATCTGGCCGATGCAGCCATCAGTTCAGGTGTAATCAGCATCCTGGTGTTTCAGAAAAAATTTTTCGGGCATCATGATAAAGAGAAAGATCCGAAAACCATTGAAACAGAAGCCCGTGTGGATGATGCGTCACAAGTGAGTTAAATTAAGTTAACTTAGTATATCTTTTAAATACCTATTCATGAAATTGTTTTCACAAATTTTTCTGCTGATGCTTGCAGGAATGCTCGTTATTTCCTGTCAGAAAGAACTGAATTTCGATCTGAGCGGAGCATCGGCCGGTACACTTAAAGCAGATGCTGCTTCAGTATGCCTGCCAAGCACTGTAAACGGTGTTTACCAGGCCGATTCTATTCTAGGAGCAGATAATTATATTGATGTGCAGGTAGACGTTGCCGTTACCGGAACTTATACAGTACAATCTGATACCGTTAATGGTTATTCATTCCGTGGTACAGGTACCTTTGGTAATGCCGGACTCAATACGGTGCGCATTTATGGTTCCGGAGAACCCTTGCTCCCTGGCGTTAATACATTTATTGTTTCGTATGACAGTACATTCTGTCTGATCGATGTAAATGTAGTGGCGGGTAATACACCACAACAGGCAGTTTATACATTAGGGGGTGCCGGCGGAACATGTTCAGGTGCTACACTTAATGGTACTTATATGGAAACCTTGCCAGTTACACCAGCGAATACCGTTACACTCCAGGTATCAGTAACAACGCCTGGTACTTATAGTATTACTACCACCAATCTCAACGGAGTTAGTTTCTCTGGTTCAGGAGTACTCGCTGTAGGTTCAACCTCTGTTACTTTATCAGGTTCGGGAACACCAACAGCAGCAGGCACTTTCAATTACCCTGCAACCGGAAGCGGAAGTACCTGTAGTTTCTCTGTAACGTATGATCCCCTTGCAGCTCCTGCTACCTTTACACTCGCGGGTGCACCAGGTAGTTGTACGGGTGCAGTACTCAGTGGTACATTTACGGCAGGAGTAGATGCGAATCCTTCAAATACAGCGCAGGTAACCGCCAACGTTACTACACCGGGTTCCTATTCATTCACAACTCCATCTGTAAATGGCATCAGTTATACCGCTTCAGGCGTATTTACCAGTGCCGGTAATAATCCCGTAACGCTTTATGCAATTGGAACCCCAGGTGTTGCCGGTTCTTTTAACTATGATGTATCAGGAGGAGGAAGCATTTGCACTTTTTCTGTATCGGTGAGTGCCTCTCCAACCGATTACATCACCTGTAAAATTGATGGAGTAGCTACTACTTTTAATGTAAACGCAACCGCAGGTCTGGATAATTCAACCGGCTTCCCCATACTGAGCATCGATGGAAGCAGTTCAACATCTGCCATTAATCCTTCCATCAGTCTTGGCATTCTTAAAGTGATGGGAGGAAGTATTGTATCGGGAACATACAATGTAAATCAACTGGCATCAGGCATTACTGTTAGTTGTGATTACAATGACGCTGCCAGTGTGAATTTCTTTGCCGGTACGGATGCATTGAATCAATCTCAGACGCCTGCCTTTACCATTGTGATTACCAGCATTACAGCTACCAGGGTTGCCGGAACATTTACCGGACCTGTTAAAGAAAACAACGGAGCTGGTCCCGCCGGAAAAAGCATTACAGAAGGAGCTTTCAATGTTCCTATCCAATAATTATTAATTTTAATTTCTATTCATAAAAAAAGCCGCATATGATTGCGGCTTTTTTTGTTGAGTTTATTTTAATCGTTAGCTGATTTTTCCTACCATGGAAGCAGGGATAACCCACTGATCAAATTCTTCAGGCGTTAAATACCCGAGTTTAACGGCCATTTCTTTTAAAGTGGTTCCTTCTTTATGTGCTTTCTGCGCTATTTCTGCTGCTTTGTAATATCCGATCTTGGTATTGAGTGCCGTTACAAGCATAAGAGAATTGTCTACATGCTTTTTAATACTGGCTTCGATGGGTTCAATGCCAACTGCACATTTATCATTGAAAGAAACACATCCGTCAGCAATCAATCTTGCACTGTGCAGGAAATTATAAATCATCACTGGTTTGAAAACATTCAGTTCGAAATGACCATTGCTGCCGCCGATACTGATGGCAACATCATTACCCATTACCTGCGCCGCAATCATGGTAAGCGCTTCACATTGAGTCGGGTTAACCTTTCCGGGCATAATAGAAGAGCCTGGTTCATTATCAGGAATAAACAATTCCCCGATTCCGCTTCTCGGCCCTGATGAAAGCATCCTGATATCATTGGCAATTTTCATCAAACTAACAGCAACTGTTTTCAAAGCTCCATGTGCTTCAACAATGGCGTCGTGTGCAGCAAGTGCTTCAAATTTATTTTCTGCTGTAACAAATGGAAGACCCGTTAGTGCTGCAATATGTTTGGCTACATTTTCAGCATAACCAGCCGGTGTGTTGATGCCAGTACCCACAGCAGTGCCGCCCAAAGCCAGTTCCGATAAATGGGCCAATGTGTTTTTGATGGCTCTGATACCATGATCTAACTGTGATACATATCCGCTGAATTCCTGTCCAACTGTTAGTGGCGTTGCATCCATGAAATGTGTTCTGCCGATCTTCACCACATGCATGAATTGTTTACTTTTTTCCTTCAACGTATCCCTGAGTTTTTCAATCCCCGGAATGGTACTTTCTACCAGGATTTTATACGCAGCAATGTGCATGGCGGTTGGGAAAGTATCGTTGCTCGACTGTGATTTGTTTACATCGTCATTGGGGTGCAGGAATTTTTCTTTGTCTTCCAGTTTACCACCGTTTAATACATGACCACGATAAGCAACTACTTCATTCACATTCATATTGCTTTGTGTACCGCTGCCCGTTTGCCATACTACAAGGGGGAAATATTCATCCAGTTTGCGGTCGAGAATTTCATCGCAGACTTTTCCGATCAGATCTGATTTTTCTTTTGGTAAAACGCCTGCTTCAAAATTGGTGATGGCAGCTGCTTTTTTCAGGTAGGCAAATGCAGCAATGATTTCTTTGGGCATCCTGTTGATGTCCTGTGCAATTTTAAAATTGTCGATGCTGCGTTGTGTTTGTGCGCCATAATAAGCATTCACAGGCACTTTCACTTCGCCCATGGTGTCTTTTTCGATTCTGTATTCCATTATCATTAATAATCTATCAGGTGAAAAAAATAAGTTCCCATTTTTATTTACCCTTGAATGCGGCTTTTCTTTTTTCAAGGAAAGCGGTCGTGCCTTCAGTCATATCTTCGGTATCAAAGCAATCTCCGAAAGCTTCAATTTCTTTTTCATATCCGGATTTGCCGTTGGTATAAGCGCTGTCGCTCACTACAGCAACATTAATACAATCAATAATTTTTCCTACAGCAATCGGTGCTTTCGATTGAATCAACAGTAAAATCTCTCTTACTTTATCAAGCAGTGTTTCAGGTGTTGTTACATGATTCACCAGGTTGAGCCTGAGTGCTTCATTGGCATCCACCAGTTGTGCCGTCATTTGCAATTCCATGCTTTTTCCTTTACCAACGAGCTGGGTTAAACGCTGTGTACCACCATAGCCTGGAATGAGTCCAAGGTTTACTTCAGGTTGCCCGAATTTTGCATTATCACTGCAAATCCTGAAATGACAAGCCATTGCCAGCTCACAACCACCGCCAAGTGCAAAGCCATTCACTGCTGCAACAACCGGCTTGCGGCAGTTTTCTATTTTAAAAAAAACTTCCTGTCCTCTTCTGGAAAGCGACATTGCTTCATCTTTTGACAGTGCATTAAATTCAGTGATATCTGCACCGGCAACAAATGCTTTCGGTCCGGCACCAGTTATTATAGCCGACTTGATTTCTGCATTGCTGTTTACTTCATCCATCACAGCATCGAGGTCATTGAATACATCTTTATTTAATGCATTCATTTTATCGGGCCTGTTGATGGTGATGGTGAATATTCCGTTATCGAGATTCGTGAGAAGAGTTGTGTACATGTGTAGTGGTTTTAAAAATCGCGGTGCTGGCTAACCCAGTCTTTTATATAAGTTGAAATTTCTGTAGTGGTGGTTCCCGGTGCGAAAAGTTTGCCAACACCGGCATTGTTGAGTTCAGCCATATCATCATCGGGGATAATGCCTCCGCCGGTAAGCAAAACATCATCCATCTTTTTTTCTTTCATCAGCTGAATGATCTTTGGAAAAACCGTCATGTGTGCTCCGCTCAGGATGCTTACACCAATTGCGTCTACGTCTTCCTGTAAGGCTGCATTCACCACCATTTCGGGCGTTTGCCGAAGACCGGTGTAAATTACTTCCATGCCCGCATCGCGGAGAGCGGTGGCAATTACTTTGGCACCGCGGTCGTGGCCATCCAGACCAACTTTGGCTACCAATACCCTGATAGGTCTTTTCATATTCATGTATTAAAAATAGTCAATGCTTTTTTAATTCTGGCAATGGTTTCTTCTTTTCCGATCAGTGCTGCAATTTCAAAAACGGCTGGCCCGAATTTTCCTCCCACCAGCATAATCCGCATGGGTAACTGCAATTCTCCGGGTTTGATATTTTTTTCTGCTGCCAGTGTTTTGAAACTTTCCTCTATGGACGGCATATTCCAGTTGCTCAGTGTTTCCAGTTGCTGAATATAAGTTTCAAAGAAAGCTGTTTTTTCCGGCGTCCATTTTGGTTTTACGGCAGCATCATCAATCTGAAGCGGAGCCCTGAAAAAGAAAGCACCCTGCTCATAAAAATCCGTAAGTAGTGTACAGCGGTCTTTGATGAGTTCGATTACTGAAAGAAAATAGTTTTCATCTTTGATATCAATGGATTCCTGCTGCAGCATGGGTTTTACCATCGGGGCAAGTTTAGCGGCAGGCAATTTTTTTATCCATTCGTGATTGTACCATTTTGCTTTTTCAAAATCAAAACGGGCACCACTTTTATGTACACGATCTATGGAAAATTGTTGCATCAGTTCTTCCATGGAAAAAATTTCCTGTTCTGATCCGCTGTTCCATCCGAGCATAGCGAGTAAATTGACGAATGCTTCCGGTAAAAATCCTTTTTCTTTAAATCCTTCTGTAAACTCATTGTTTCTTGGATCGGTCCAGTTCATGGCGAAAACCGGGAAACCATATTTAGCACCATCTCTTTTACTCAGCTTTCCATTTGGTCCGAGTATCAATGGAAGATGCGCCCATTGCGGCATCTGGTCTAATCCGAATAAATATTTCCATAATAAAATATGTACCGGTGCACTGCTTAACCATTCTTCACCCCTGAAAGCGTGTGATATTTTCATCAGGTAATCATCCACCACCACTGCCAGGTGATAGGTAGGCATGCCATCGGCCTTTAATAATACTTTATCATCTACGAGTGATGAATCAAAACTAACTTCACCATGTATCAGGTCGTTGAATTGTATGGTTTCATGATCGGGCATTTTTATCCTGATCACATGACGGGTGCCGTTTGCGAGTAATTGTTGTACTGCTTCATCAGGCAAGTGTCAGCGAGTTCTTCATCTGCATTCTTACTTTACCATCATATTGTGGCGAAGGATTTTCAGCAGTTTTGAAATCATTGCGCATCTTTTCCAGCTCCTCCGGTGTATCAAAGGCATAATAAGCCTGTCCGTTTTTCACCAGTTGTTCGGCATATTCACGATAAGCTGCTTTTCTCTCACTCTGGCGATAGGGACCGAAATCGCCACCATGTGCCGGACTTTCATCTGGTCTCAATCCACACCATTCCAGGCAATCGAATATGTATTGCTCAGCGCCTTCTACAAACCTGGTTTGATCGGTATCCTCAATGCGAACAATAAATGTTCCCTGGTTTGCTTTGGCAAATAAATAATTGTATAAAACGGTTCTTACACCACCGAGGTGCAGTCCACCTGTTGGACTAGGGGCAAATCGTACCCTTACTTTTTTATTCATCGGGCAAAGGTAATAACAGGAAGTCAACTATGGTGAGATCACTTGAATGGACATGATTAAATATTTTAATATGAAAAAAGTTAAAAAAAGATGAGTGGCCAATTAAACTTTCGGCCTCACGTTTAATCTATGTACTATAATTAACAAAACTTAAATAAATACAATGAAAACAAAACTCAAATTATTTACCGCAGCAGCCCTCAGCTTATCGCTGTTTTTTACCAGCTGCAAAAAAGACGACAGCACGGGTACTGATAACAGTATCACTGAAATGACTACTCATTCCGATGATCAGGCAAGGGTTTCCGATGATGCTGATGCAATTGCCAATGATGCCAATACAATCATTGATGATTACAGCGCATTCAGTGGAAGACCAGGATCAGAAGGCACTACAGCAAACTTGCTTTGCAATGGTACAGCAGTGCTTGATTCTGCCAATGGACAACGTACCATTACAGTTACTTATAATGGCTTAAACTGCCTTGGAAACCGTATCCTGAATGGTGTAGTGGTTTACTCTATTCCTTTGGGAACACGCTGGAGAGATGCAGGTGCAGTATTAACCATCAATGTCCAGAACCTGAGGGTTACAAGGGTTAGGGATAACAGGAGCATTACCCTTAATGGAACTAAAACCATTACCAATGTTTCGGGTGGTTTGATCAGGGATCTGTCAACCCTTGGTACCATTACGCATGATATTGCGAGTACAGGCATCACTGTAACTTTCGACAATGGTTCACAAAGAAGCTGGCAGATTGCCAAACGCAGGGTTTTCACTTTTAACAATGGAGTTGTGATTACCACTTCAGGTACACATACTGAGGGTGCTACAACCAATGTAGCTGTATGGGGAACCAATCGCTTCGGTAATGCTTTTGTTACAGCTTTTACAGCACCGATTGTAGTTCGCCAGGATTGCGCTTTCAGAATTGTTAGCGGCCAGGTAACACATAGCAGGCTCGTAAATAATGTAGTGGTTACTTTCGGATTGGATTCCAATGGTAATCCAACCAGCTGCCCAGGTAACGGTGTTTATTACATGAAGATTGTTTGGACTGGTTTGAATGGAGTAGTAAGAACACAGATACTTCCGTATTGATTTTAAAAATGCAATAAAACAAAGGCCATCCTTTATGGGTGGCTTTTTTTATGCAGTTGATACAGTGCCGGATATCGAGTAAATTGCCGCATGTTTTACCTGGTAAAAACTCCCTGGTGGATGCAGCGCTTGTATCCCTCCTGTACCTGGAACCTTGATGGTCCCGGGAAGAAAGTTTACCTGAGTTTTGATGACGGACCACACCCGCAGATTACGCCTTTTGTACTTGACCTCCTGAAACAATATGGAGCTAAAGCAAGTTTTTTTTGTATCGGTAAAAATGTAAAAGCCTATCCGGATGTATATAAGCGCATCATTGATGAAGGGCATGCGGTAGGAAACCATACGCAACATCACCTGAACGGATGGAAGAATGATAAAGCAGTTTACCTGAAAGATGTAGAAGAAGCTGCGGGTTTAATCAACAGCCGGTTGTTCAGACCGCCTTATGGAAAAATTAAAAGACAACAGATTGCAGCGCTGGAAAAAAAACCATTGGCGTATAAAATTATTATGTGGACTGTTTTAAGTGGCGATTTTGATACCAGCATATCAAAAGAAAAATGCCTCAGCAATGTGCTGGAAAAAACAACCAATGGTTCAATCGTTGTATTTCATGATAGCGAAAAAGCTTTTGAAAGAATGGGATATGCGTTGCCGGTAGTACTGAAAAAATTAACTGAAAACGGGTATGTTTTTGAAAAAATAAGTGAAGTAACGTCCTGAAAAAAGTTGGGCCTGGGTAGAAACCCTGGCCCGTTTTTAATCCGTACCCTATGAAAACTGGTGCTAATTTACAGAGTTGTTTTAATATATACAAGATTTTTTTTCGGGGTAGGCCTTAAAATTCAAATACTTATAAAGAAATGAGGTTTAGCCTTCAATTAAGATCATTTCACCGCAAAACGTTGATCGACAAACCATGATAGACACGCATTGTCATATTTACCTTCCCGAATTTGAAGCCGATATTGATGCTGTAATCGGTAGGGCAGAGGAGGCAGGAGTAAAAAAGTTTTATTTACCGGCAATTGATAGCAATACCAATGAAGCTATGTTTAAACTGGAAGAGCGATTTCCCGGTAAATGCATTGCCATGGCTGGTTTACATCCCTGCTATGTAAAAGAAAACTATGAGGATGAACTGAAGGTAGTAGCCGATTTGCTGGCAAAGAGAAAATTTGCTGCCATTGGTGAAATCGGACTGGATTTTTACTGGGACAAAACATTCACCAGTCAACAGTACAAAGCCCTTGAAATACAGGTTTCGTGGGCTTTACAATACCATTTACCGATTGTATTGCACACCCGGAACGCTACTATGGAAACATTTGAGGCTATTAAACAACACTGTTCATCTGGTTTGAAAGGGGTATTTCATTGTTTTGGTGGGAGCCTGGAAGAAGCCAGGATTATAACTGAAGCAGGTTTTTTATTGGGCATCGGTGGAGTAGTCACTTATAAAAATGCAGGGCTTGCTGAAACACTCAGGGAAATTGACCTTAAACACCTCGTGCTGGAAACGGATGCGCCTTATTTAACACCTGTTCCGCATAGGGGGAAAAGGAATGAAAGTGCTTATCTGCGGCTTATAGCGCAGAAAATTGCGGATGTAAAAGGCTGTACGATCGAAGAAGTGGAAGCTGTTACTACAAAAAATGCCGGGGAATTCTTTGCTAACGTAGAGGGATAACCGAAATTACCGGTTAATATTTAAGGGGAAGCCGGTATTGCCTGATAAATAGGGGCGGTAAGGGTTTCTTAAAAAATCTCAGGCATCGAAATGCCATGAGCTCATTTTATTCTCAATTAAGTGCTGAATATAGAGCCGGCTTTTCATTTTCTTTATTTGCTTTTCTCTGAATATAGCTTCTTTTCTGGTTGAAAATACTTCAAAATAGCGCAGTTTTAGCGGCCTCTTCGTGGAAGTATATTTGCTCATCCCATCAAAATGTTTAGAAAGTCGTTTATCGAGGTCTTCACATTGACCAATATAGAAGGATAAATCCTTCATACTCTGAAGAATATATACAAAAAACATAGGGGGGAATATTCGTGGATATCTCGGGATTTTCCGATAACATCGGGACGATGCAGTTTCCTTGTTAAAAAATTAGCGGAGACGGCGAGATTCGAACTCGCGATACAGTTTCCCGTATACACACTTTCCAGGCGTGCTCCTTCAACCACTCGGACACGTCTCCAAAATCTTATTTCAAAAAGAACTAAACATTTTTATTTGGAAAACTGTTTCCCGTGTACACAATTTCTCCCGCAATTCAGCGGGACTCCTTCAATCCCGATTCGATCGGGAACACGTCTCCAAATTTCTATTTCAACAAGAACTAAGCATTAATATTTCGAAAACAGTTTCCCGTAACACACTTTCTCCCGCAATTCAGCGGGACTCCTTCAATCCCGATTCGATCGGGAACACGTCTCCAAATTTCTATTTCAAAAAGAACTAAACATTTTTGTTTGGAAAACTGTTTCCCGTGTACACAATTTCTCCCGCAATTCAGCGGGACTCCTTCAATCCCGATTCGATCGGGAACACGTCTCCAAATTTCTATTTCAACAAGAACTAAGCATTAATATTTCGAAAACAGTTTCCCGTAACACACTTTCTCCCGCAATTCAGCGGGACTCCTTCAATCCCGATTCGATCGGGAACACGTCTCCAAAATCTTATTTCAAAATGAACTACCAGGTAAATTTTTTACCGGGAGGCAAATGTAAGCCCTTTTTTTTCGAATCAGAAATCAATCTAACACCTTTTCCATTTGCATACTTCTCGATCCTTTGATTAGTATCAGCCCTTCCCGGAAGTTTTGTTCCCGGAACCAATCTTTTGCTCCTGATACATTGGCGAAATAATGATGTTTACCTGCAACCTCCTGAAACTGTGCTCCTACCAGTACCACATCTTTCCAGTTATACCTGTTAATCAGTTCTACCAGTGCTGAATGTTCCGCTTCACTTTCTTCTCCCATTTCCATCATGGCTCCCAGCATCAATACTTTATTATTTCCCGGCATAGCCGCAAAATTTTCTATGGCGACTTTCATGCTGCTGGGATTGGCATTATAGGCATCCAGTATGATTTTATTACTGTTAACTTCCATCAACTGAGACCGACTATTAGAAGGTGTATATGCCTCGAGGGCAGCTTTCATTTTATCTTCTGGTACATGGAAAGTTTTTCCAATGCAAACAGCTGCCAGTACATTGGGCAGATTATAGCCGCCTACCAGTTGTGTACGGATATTCATTGCTGTAATACCACCTGTTATGGCTACTTCCAGTAATCCGCTGTCGGATGCAATGTTACCTTCGATTTCCAGGCCATCACCCTTTGTTCCGTATTTTTTCACCGAAGCAATTCCTTTACTCATTTCGTGCAGGTAATCATAATCGGAAAAAATAAATGCAGTACCCTGGTGATTGCGTAAATAATCAAATAATTCTCCTTTGCCTTTTCTAACACCTTCTACACCGCCGAATCCTTCTAGGTGAGCCTTACCACAATTGGTTATGAGGCCATGTGTCGGTAACGCATAGGTGCAGTAACCTTCAATTTCTTTCTGATGATTGGCGCCCATTTCAATTACCGCTATTTCCGCATCTTTCCTGATTTTGAGAATCGTTAGCGGTATGCCGATATGGTTGTTCAGATTGCCTTCAGTCGTATATGTTTTATGCGTTGAAGATAGTACTGCATGGATCAGCTCCTTCGTGGTGGTTTTACCGTTACTTCCGGTAACGGCAATAAATGGAATGTTGAATTGTTTGCGATGCGTAAGAGCCAGTTGCTGCAGGGTTTGCAGTGCGTCTGAAGTAAGCATGATCCTGTCGTCTTCAAATCCTGGGGCTTCATCTAAAACACAAAGTGAAGCGCCGGCATCAAGCGCCTGCTTCGCATAGTGGTTACCGTTAAAGCTGGGACCTTTTAAAGCGAAAAAAATATCTCCTGCTTTTAATTTTCTTGTATCGGTTTGTACAGAAGGGAATTTAAGGTAGTGCTGGTACAATGCATTCATATCCATAACAACAAAAATAAATGAAGATGTTGATTAAAATGAAGGGCATAAAAAAACCTCCCGTTGGGGAGGCTTTTATTTTACTATAGAAGATTTTATTTTTTCTTTTTGCCGCGGTTTTGCTTACGCTTACCGAAGATGTTACCTTCTTTAAATCCTGGCCCCTCTGGAGGTCCGAGATAAGTTTGAGCGCAACGGAAACCAATTGTGCTCGCACCCTGGTCTTCCTGCATGTAACGGCGTGTTCCTGGTGAAAGCCAGTAAGGCCTGTCGTTCCAGCTACCACCTTTGATAACCCTTGATTTATCGCTGATCAGTGTGCTTACACCGTAACCATAGACTTGCACCGCTGGTAGAATCACCATCGAGGTAGTTGATTACGTTGTTACGCTGATAGTTTGTTCTGTTTTTAACTTCTTCATCAGAAATATCAACTTTTTTCAGGCGGCCCATGCTGTCTCTTTCGTATTCACCGCTGCTGTTTTTGATAATATTTCCTGAATTTGTTACCACGGAAATAGTTGAAATCCTGTCCGTCTGAAGGAGTAAGTGGTCTGTAAACGTCACCAACCCACTCACTAACGTTACCACTCATATTATACAAACCGAAAGAGTTTGGATAGAAAGATTTTACGTGACCAGGGATCGCAGCACGGTCATTCAGACCACCGGCAACACCCATGTTATCACCACTACCGCGTTTGAAGTTGGCCAGGAATTTACCCTGCCAGCTACCACGACGGTTATCTCTCATACCATTCGGATTTTTACTCCATGAATAGATCTGTTGGTTTGAACGTAATTCCTCACCGCTTTTGCTTTCTTTTTTGCGGGGTGAAGGGTTCTGATCAAGCAGGCCATAAGCAGCATATTCCCATTCTGCTTCAGTTGGCAGGCGATATCCCATATTCAGGATACCATCTTCCATACGAACAGTACTTCTTGGCTTGTTGTTGATATCTTTTAATTCAGATTTCTTTGGTTTGCTTCTGCCCTGGATCAGATCCGGGTTCATCAGGTAAGTTTCAGTATTGAAAGAACCATCAGCACCAGCACCTTTCATTTCACGCTTGGCCGCATCTTTTTTCAGGTAACCTTTTTTCATCAGGTTGAGTTCATTCACCCTGTCGGTTCTCCAGATACAGAAATCATGTGCCTGCTGCCAGGATACACCCACCACCGGATAATAGTTATATGATGGATACCTGAAATAATATTCCACGTATGGCTCATTATAAGCCAGCTCTTCACGCCATACCAATGTATCGGGAAGTGTGCGGTTCATGATAGCCGTATCATTGCTGAAAGTATTTTCCAGCCAGTACATATATTCACGGTAGTGAACGTTGGCAACTTCTGTTTCATCTATAAAGAATGAAGGAACAGTTACGCGGCGGGGAACATTGTTCCAGTCGCCCATCACATCTTCATCTTTAGCGCCCATCACGAAAGATCCACCCTGAACAAACATCAGACCTGGGCCCGCTTTAGGGTATTTTACTTTTGAAACATGGAAGTTACCCATGTTTTTGTCGTCATAGTTCCATCCTGTAACAGAAGACTTGCCACTTTTCTTACCGAAAAGGCCGCCGTTTTTACAGGAGCTAAGAGAGATGGCTACAGCCAGAACAAGTAAGAAACTTTTACCTGAAAGTGTTTTTTGCATGTGCATTCGTTTTGCAAATTGTTTAACGAAAGGTTTTCTTGATTATTGTATTGGGTTACACTAGCTGCGAATATAAATACTTTAAACGAATCATATTCAATTTTACCTTTTTGTTGATAAAAATTGACTTTTAAGCTTCCGGTCAATTTTTTTTGTGGAAATTTCAATCAGATTTTTGTCGCATTCAGTCATTTATTATCTTTACCGCCCTGTAAGGCAATAAATTGGTTAAACGCCACGTTTTTCAGTTCAGGGTTCAGTGAATAAACTGCATCCGGCTGTTAAAATGATCAAAACAGGTATGGCACCTGTTATTTTAACAAGAATTTATAATTTAATTGGTGGTTTAAATAAATCATCTATTTTTACAGCAAAATAAAACCATTAAAATAAACGCTTATAGAGGTAAGTCTACCTAACCAAGACAATACAAAACGCATGAAACAAGCAACTTTGAAACTAACTGCCTTAGTTATGTTACTGGGAGGATCTATTACTGCAACGAATGCCCAGACCAGTGCTACCAACAACATTAATGTCGTTACAACTGCTGTTCCTTTCTTACGCGTATCTCCTGATGCAAGAAGTGCAGGTATGGGTGATGTAGGAATTGCTACTTCAGCTGATGCCTATTCTGGATTCTGGAACAACGCAAAAACTCCTTTCGCAACTTCTAAATTAAGCGTAGCTGCAACTTATACTCCATGGTTGAGCGATCTTAAATTGAATGATGTATATCTTTTAAACCTCGGTGGATACTACAAACTCAGTGATTTACAAGCAGTAAATCTGGGTCGTAAGGTATTTCAGCCTTGGTAATATTCAGTTTACCGACAACTCTGGTAATACACTGAACAATTTCCGTCCACGTGAATTCGCAATCGATGCGGGTTACTCAAGGAAATTATCAAGCAAAATGGCGTTGGGTGTGTCTTTACGCTATATCAGTTCTGATCTCGCTGGTGGTACTGTAAATGGTATCAGCTATAAAAGAGCTTCTTCTGTAGCCGGTGATATCCACTTCTTCTACAAAGGAACCAAAGCCAGCGGTAATGGATTCGACTGGGGTGCTACTTTGAGCAACCTGGGTTCTAAAATCTCTTATACAAGCGATGCCAGCCAGAAAGATTATATCCCTGCAAACATCGGTTTAGGTGCTGCTTATAACAGAACTTTCGATGCTGACAACAAAATCACTTTCGCTTTAGATATCAACAAATTACTGGTTCCAACTCCTCCGGTTCAAGGTACACTCAGCGATTCAGCTTATGCTAATGAACTGAAAGATTACCGTGATAAAGGTGTTGTTAGCAGCTGGTTCAGCTCTTTCGGTGATGCCGGAAAAGATGAATTCAAAGAATTGACAATCGCTGCAGGTGCTGAATACTGGTACAAAAACCAATTCGCTCTGAGGGCTGGTTATTTCTACGAAAATAAAATCAAAGGAGATCGCAGGTATTTCACACTGGGTGCTGGTTTGAAATACAACACAATGGGTCTTGAACTTCTCTTACTTATTGCCAAACGGTTCAGGTGTAAACCGCAACCCACTGTCTAATACAGTTCGCTTTACTTTGTTGTTCGATATGGACAAATAAGTAAAAGTTATCACAATATTAAAAAGCGTTTCTTTAACCGGAAACGCTTTTTTATTTTTGCCATCCATCAGAAAACATTACATGTCGTACAGAATAGGTTCAGGAGTAGATTTTCACCAGCTGGTTACCGGAAGGGATTTGTGGATAGGGGGCGTAAAAATTCCCCACGATAAAGGAGCATTGGGGCATAGCGATGCAGATGTATTGCTTCATGCTATCTGCGATGCGCTGCTCGGCGCATTGTGCCTGGGCGATATCGGGAAACATTTTCCCGATACGAGTAACGAATTCAAAAACATCGACAGTAAGATATTACTGCAGCGTTGTTTTGACCTGATAAACAGCAAAGGTTACGTGGTTGTGAATGTGGATGCCACTCTATGCCTGCAGGCCCCTAAAATCGCCCCCTACATTGGCTCTATGCAGGAAACCATTGCAGCCATCCTGCACATTACTACCGGAGATATTTCCGTAAAAGCAACGACTACCGAAAAAATGGGATTTGTAGGAAGAGAAGAAGGATTGGTAGCCTATGCAACTGCACTACTCAAAAAAGCCAACGATTAATAATGAATAACTCAACGGTAGCCATCGGGATTGTGAATGAATCCCCCAACCCCTTGCCAGCTTATGCTACATCCGGTTCTGCCGGAATGGACCTGAGGGCAAATTTAACCGATGCCATCACGCTCGAACCGATGCAAAGAGTGCTTGTACCCACTGGCTTGTTCATTGAACTGCCCGAATTGTATGAAGCCCAGATCAGACCCCGCAGCGGTATAGCATTGAAACAGGGAATCACCTGCCTCAATACGCCCGGAACCATTGACAGCGACTATCGTGGAGAAATTAAGGTTTTATTAATTAATCTGAGCAGTGAAAACCAGGTCATACAACCGGGCGACAGGATTGCGCAGATGGTAATTGCCCGAACCGAAAGAGCAATTTTGCATTTGGTACAGCAATTGAATGATACAGTACGTGGAGCCGGAGGCTTCGGTCATACCGGTAAATAACCCAATCAGCAACACATGAAGAAAAATATTTTTATAGCTATAATGTTATTGTCTGTTTACCTGATGGCATGCAGGCCAACCAAACAGATCAATAAAGCCATTGCGCCTAAAGAAACATTGCCCGTACCTGAAAACCAGAGTAAAGACGATTCTCTGAAACAGATCAATGACGCCCTTACGCAGTTAAAGGCACATTACATCGATTTCAAAACCTTCAATGCAAAAATAAAAGTAGAATCCTCTGATAGCAAAGGAAAGAATCCCGATATTACTGCAGTGGTGCGCATCATTAAAGACAGCGCCATCTGGATGTCTTTATCAGCTACTTTTCTCAATATTGAAGTATATAGGGTGCTCATTAAAAAGGACAGTGTGATCCTGCTTAACAAACAGGAAAAAGAAGTACAATACCGTTCCATGGATTATCTGCAGGAAGTAACACAAATTCCATTCGACTATCAAACTGTACAGGACCTCATCATTGGCAACCCGGTTTTTTTCAATGATAAAATAACTTCCTTCAGGCAACAGGAAAATTATGTGCTCATGACATCCGTGGGGGATTTTTTCAAGAACCTGCTAACGTTAACGCATGATAGCAAATTAATGCTGCGCAGTAAAATGGATGACGTAGATCAAGCCAGGAGCCGAACTGCCGACATAACCTATGATGGTTATGAAAATAACAGCGGTATATTTTTCTCTACCATGCGCCAGATTACAGCAACAGAAAAAAATAAAATAGATATCAGGCTTAATTACAAACAATACGAGTTTAACAAAGATTTATCAGTGTCTTTCAGCATCCCTAAAAATTACAAACGCAAATAAGCGTTATTTTAATTGAAGGAATTCTGGTCATTTATTCACCACGGATTGTATTTTTGCAATACCCGTTAAATTAGATACATGGTTAAATTCATTTTCATCGCATTCGTATGCCTGGCATCTGCAGGGCAGGTCTCTGCTCAACCTCAAACCCGTGAGGAACTGGAAAGACAAAGAGCAGAACTCAAAAAAGAAATTGAACAAACGGAAAAGTTGCTCAACAGCAATAAAGCCCAGACCAAAGAAAATCTTTATCAGTTAAAACTGATCTCCAATAAAGTGAATCTGCAGGACAGGGTGATAGACAATATCAACCGTGATCTGAATATGCTCGACAATAACATGTATACCATCTCTAAAGATGTTAAACGTTATGACCGCTTGCTCGATACCCTGAAACAGGAATATGCCAAAAGCATGGTGTATGCCTACAAAAACAGGAGCAGCTACGATTTCCTCAACTTTATATTTTCGGCAGCCAGCTTCAATGATGCCATAAAAAGAATCTCATACCTGAAGAGCTACCGTAGTTACCGTGAGATGCAGGGAGAAAATATTCTGCGTACACAGGATTTGCGCAAGAAAAGAATCCAGGACCTGGGCTCTGCAAAATTGCAGAAGAACACCGTACTTGAAGTGCAGAGCAAGGAAATGAAAGCACTGGAACTTCAACAGAAAGAAAAAGACAGGATCGTTGCTGAGTTGAAAAAGCAAGGCAAACAACTGAATAACCAGATTGCAGCCAAGCAGAAGCAGATGCAGAAAGTAAACAATGCAATTGCAGCCGCCATCCGTAAGGCGCAGGAAGATGCCCGTAAAGAAGCCATTGCAAAAGCTGCAGCTGAAAAAGAAAGATTAAGAAAAGAAGCCATTGCAAAAGCCAATGCCAATCCTGGTACACCCACAAATCCGAATACCAAATCGGTTTCAACACCCAAAGCAACCACCGCACCGAAGAAACCTGAAAGTGTGTTGTTGAATCCTGAAAATATTGCCCTGAATGCCAGCTTTGAACGCAACCGTGGTTCTTTGCCCTGGCCGCTGGATCGTGGAATACCAACCATGCATTATGGAAAAAATACATTGCCCAGTGGAACAATCATTGATGTTTCTTCGGTAACTATTTCTTCGGATATCGGCACACCAGTGAAAGCAGTATTTGATGGCACCGTTAGTTCAGTTCAGAATATTGATGATATGCAGGTAGTGATTATACAACATGGTAAATATTTTACCACATACAGCAATCTTTCTGGCGTTAATGTTCAGAAAGGTCAGCAGGTTAAAACCGGACAGGTTCTTGGAAAGGTAGCGGCCAACTTCGACGGCGTAGGCGCCATCGATTTTTATGTGAGCAACGAGACCAGCAATTATGACCCTGAAAAATGGTTGCGCAGGAGATAATTATTTTGTGAGCACTCTTGTATAAAGTTGCTCATATAAAGGAACAATATTCGCTATGTCAAATTTATTAGCCTGTGCCAGTGCGTTGGCTTTGAATTGACGGTGTACTGTTTCATCCGACAAAATTTTAATGGCGTTTTCACTCATCGATTTTACATCGCCCACTTCACTCATGTAGCCACAATAACCATCTACATTGATTTCGGGTAAACCACCGGCATTTGTTGATATTACAGGAACTTCTGCAGCCATTGCTTCGAGAGCTGCCAGTCCGAAACTTTCATATTCACTGGTAAGCATAAACAAATCTGCAATCGGCAATATGTCTTCCATCTGTTCCTGTTTACCCAGGAATTTTATTTCGGCACAATCCTCACAGCCACGGGTAAATGCTTCTATTTCGGGCCTTTCCGGTCCATCTCCCAGCAATAATAAACGGGAGGGGATTTGTTTGTTTACCAGCAGGAATGTTTGAACTACATCCATCACTCTTTTTACTTTCCTGAAGTTGGAAGCATGCACAATGATTTTTTCATTGTTGGGAGCAATCAGTTTTTTAAAAGCATCAACCGGTTTTTTATTGAAGCGTTTTACATCCACGAAATTGTAAATTACTTCAATCGGTTTCTGAATGTTGAAGTTGCGGTACGTTTCTTCTTTGAGGTTGTTGGAAACGGCCGTAAGTACATCGCTTTCTTCCATAGAAAAAGTAACAACCGGGCTGTAAGTTTTATCCCGACCTACCAGTGTTATATCCGTTCCGTGAAGAGTAGTGATGACCGGCAGTTTTTTCCCTTGTTTGGCAAGTATCTGTTTGGCCATATATGCTGCTGCTGCATGTGGGATGGCATAGTGTACATGCAGGATATCGATATCATTATTGTTCACCACATCTACCATCGTGCTGGCCAATGCTGTTTCATAAGGCGGAAAGTCGAACAGTGGATAGGTTGGTACCCGAACTTCATGATAGAAAATATTGGCATGAAACCCGCTCAACCGAACCGGCTGCTGGTAGGTGATGAAATGTATATTGTGACCTGTTTCTGCCAGTGCTTTACCTAATTCAGTGGCCAGTACTCCACTTCCCCCGAATGTGGGGTAGCAAACAATCGCTATATTCATAACCGAATTTTAACTTGAAAATGAGGTATGCAATTTACCGATTAAATATTCAACCCCGCATGTTAATTAAAGGTAAACGGTAAATAACTAAGTTTGCCTTATACAGTTTGTTATGATGAAGAAAATTTATCTTTTATCGCTACTCGTTTTGCTGTTTAGTAAAAATGGTTTTTGTCAACAGAATGATTCTTTGTTGATTACGGAAAATAGCCAATGAAGTGCTTTCTTCTTCAACTGCTTATGAGAACCTTCGTTTTCTATGTAAAAAAATCGGGCCACGCCTGAGTGGATCTGAGAATGCGGTCAAAGCTGTGCAGGCAACTTTCAGTATGCTCAAGCTGGCGGGTGCAGATACCGTTTATTTACAACCCTGCATGGTGCCACATTGGGTGAGAGGGGAAAAAGAAGAGGGCTACCTGGAGTTAGGAAGCAATAAAAAGTATGGATTGAAATTATGTGCATTGGGCAATTCTGTAGCCACAGCTCCCGAAGGTGTGAAAGGAACGATCATACAGGTCAATAGCATGCAGGAGCTCCATACATTGGGTGAGGCAGCATTGAAAGGAAAAATCGTTTTTTTTAATTTCAGCATGAACCCTGAACATATCAATACATTTAGGGCATATGGTCAAAGTGGAACCGGCAGGAGAATAGGGCCGGCCCAGGCTGCCCGGTATGGTGCGGTAGGCGTAATGATCAGGTCGCTGGCAAGTAACCCCGACGATTACCCGCATACCGGTATGACGACCTACAATGATTCCTTTCCAAAAATTCCGGCCGTTGCGATCAGTACCAATGATGCGGATATGCTTAACAGTGAGTTGAAAAAAGACAGGGTGATTACAGCCTGGTTTAAAACTTCCTGTAAGATGCTGGAAGACCAGCCATCCTTCAATGTAATCGGAGAAATCAGGGG
The DNA here is from genome assembly GCA_037045295.1 of Ferruginibacter sp. GTDB lineage: Bacteria > Bacteroidota > Bacteroidia > Chitinophagales > Chitinophagaceae > Ferruginibacter. Next base: position 558,700 of record JBAOHS010000005.1, on the reverse strand, counting down.
AACGGATTTTCCTTCGGAGATCATTACCGTTGGTGGACACCTCGATAGCTGGGACCTTGGAGAAGGAGCGCAGGATGATGGGGCAGGATGTGTACAGTCGATAGAAATTATCAGGGTGCTGAAATCATTGAAAATAAAACCCAAAAGAACAATCAGGGCCGTGATGTTTATGAATGAGGAAAATGGGGGCCGTGGAGCGAAAGCTTATCTGGCGGCTGCTAAAGCAAATAAAGAAAAGCACCTGTTTGCACTGGAAAGTGACGCCGGTGGGTTTAGTCCACGTGGTTTTGGTTTTGAAGCCGATAGCGCCACCTACCAGCGTATGCTCCGTTGGAAACCATTGTTTAAAGAATATGGCGTTCATGATTTTTTTGATGGAGGTGGTGGAGCTGATATCGGTCCACTGAAAGAGATCGGTACGGTATTGGCAGGTTTAAGTCCCGATACACAGCGTTATTTCGATCTGCACCATGCGGCAACCGATACCTTTGAAACTGTTAGCAGGCGTGAATTACAGCTTGGCGCTGCAGTAATGGGTATGCTGGTATGGCTGGTAAGTGAGTATGGGTTATGATTTAATTGTGTAATTTGGATAAAATATAGTTTGTATGATGGAAACAACAAGTCCTGCACAGGTTACTCCTCCGAAGAAAAGTGGCTTCAGAAAATTTCTTCGCATATTCCTGATCGTTAGTGTAATTGTAATCGGAATCATCGTATGGTGGAATTATTTTTATGTATTCGGTGAAGGAGTAAAGTCAGGAGAGCTCAATTATGTTGTTAAGAAAGGAAATATTTTCAAAACCTATGAAGGCAAACTGATACAATCGGGCTTCCGGTCAAAATCACCGGGTGCTATTCAATCTTACGAATTTGAATTTTCTGTTGCTGATGATAGCATTGCCAATGTACTCATGAACAACAGCGGAAAATATTTTGATCTTCATTACAAAGAGTATAAAAAATCAATCCCCTGGAGAGGATATAGTGTTTATGTAGTGGATGAGATCAGGAAGATGGAAGATATCAGCCATTGATTAATTTCCTGCGTACAAAAGGAACGTGACTGTTTTTTTGTGTAACTCCGGTTTTTGTTTTTTCCAATCGGCTACTTTTTTTGTAACAATACTTTCTTCTTTACCGGTAATATCTGTAGCTACACAAATAGAAGTGCCGGGCTGGCAATGCTGTACCAGGCTTTCCAGTAACTGGTTATTCCGATAAGGTGTTTCTATAAAAATTTTCGTGCTCCTGTTCTTGGCAGATGCAGTTTCCAGCTCTTTTATTTTGCGGATGCGTTCAGTATTGTCGATCGGCAGGTATCCAAGAAATTCAAACTGCTGTCCGTTCATACCACTGGCCATCAGCGCAAGCAGGATAGCACTCGGACCTACCAATGGTTTTACTGTACAATTTAATTCCTGTGCAGCCTGCACCAATACCTGGCCGGGATCTGCTACGCCGGGGCAACCGGCTTCACTGATGATCGAAATATTTTTTCCTGCTTTAAGCGCAGTTTTGAAAATAGTCAGCTGTTCTGTTTCTGCTTTGTGAATGGTATGCCATTCATAATCATCAATCACGAATAGATGGGTCAACCGCTTTCAGAAAGCGACGGGCTGTACGTTCATTCTCTGCAAAGATGACAGCCGAATCTTTTACACACTGCAGGTATATAAGGAAGGATGGTTTCAGTAGCCTGTTCTGCAAGAAAAGAAGGTATCAGGTAAACAGTTGGCATCTTACTGAATGATTACATGCTGTTTTCTGGCTTTGTGCAAACTTAATGTGGCTGCAATCACCGCATAACTGGGTGCGAACAGCCATCCCAGTGACGGGAATCATGTGCATGGCATAAAATACCATGCCGTTGCCAATGGCAAGTCCCCTGTGATGACCGATTAACTCTATGCTTTCTCCTACACTTAATTTATTTCTTTCACTGCTGTAATCGAGCATGGAAAAACCAAGGTAATAGCAATCTACAAAGAAAGCGAGCAATGGTGTAATCCAGCCTGCAACAGGGATAAAGGAAAGTATGAGAATACTGATTACATAAACGGTTTGCCAGAGCATATTCCGCAGGGCAATTCGTACGGCACGTCCAACATCTTTGATCAGTTGTGAAAAACTGAATGGGAAATCCCTGTTTTCGATGATGCTTTCTGTTTTTTCACTCAGGTAAGCAAAAACCGGAGAACCGATGATGAGGAATAAAAATTTGAATAAGGAAAAATAAAACATCAGCAATACCAGCCTTAGAATGATTTGTCCTACGATGAAAATAAAATTCAACCAGCTTTCATGCACCCTGTCGAGCCAGCCTTTTACGCCTGTTTGCTGCAATACCCATTCAATGGCTGTATTACTGGAAGTCCAGAAGAAATAAATACCAACGATAAAAAGGATGGTGTAAATCAGGCCCGGAATCAGAATCCATTTCCACAACCGGTGTTTTACAATAAACCGGTGAGCTTCAAAATAAGCCTGTATGGATATGATGATTTCTTTAAGCATTGGCTGAGCAGCAAGTTACTATTCACTGCCGGGCTTTAAAGATATAAAACATTCTCAATAAGCCGCTTTGCATATCAGAGATGCTGCATTAAATTGCCTGGGCTTGTTGATGTTAACTTTACAAACTGAAATGAAAAAACTTCCCATTGGTTTTTATGACAGAAAAGATGTTGTTCAGATTGCCCGTGAGCTTTTAGGAAAAATTGTGCAAACCAGGATTGATGGAAAAATCACATCAGGGCGCATTGTAGAATCGGAAGCGTATGTGGGCTTAACCGACAAGGCTTCACATTCTTTTGGCGGAAAGCGTACACAGTCGGAACGAACACATGTATGCCGCACCGGGTACTGCGTATATCTATATCTGTTATGGTATGCACCAGATGCTGAATGTGGTCACCAATAAAAAAGATATTCCTGATGCCATTCTGATCAGGGCAATAGAGCCAATAGAAGGTATAACGGTCATGCTTGAAACGAACCGGGAAATCTGATCCAGCCGATCCTACACTCACACGTGGGCCGGGAAATGTTGGAAAAGCACTCGGAATTTCCAAAATGCATTCAGGTGCATTGCTATTGGATGACCTGGTTACTTTGTACGAGGATAAACACAAGTAAAATTGCTGCTGAGTTTGATCGGAAGTCAGTAAAAGAATAGGCGTAGAAAGTGCCGGAAAAGACGGCTTGCTTCCTTACAGGTTCTATGTAAGAGGGAACAGGTATGTAAGTGGAAGGCCCGTTAAATAAAGCAGTAAAATGAATGAATTGTTATACCAATCAGAACCTCGGACAAGGAATACCTTTGCTTTCCTGTGGCCTTTTAATGTAGATAACAGAGATTTCTGATCCGCCCCTGTTGCCGGTTGCAGCTTTCAGGTCACTGATGTTTACATCATAACTGGCGCCAATCCTCAATCCACCAATTTCAAGGCCGATATAAGGAATGATCGCATCGTTCAGACGCATCCAGGAACCCACATAAACATTGGTTGGATTGGTGTTATCGCCATTGGCATTCAATGAAACAGCGCCACCGAAAACAGTTTCACTGGCTTTGTTCTGTATCTGGTGAATGGCTGAGATATTCACGCCCACAACATCAGAAATAGGGAAAGATCCACCACCATGAATGGTTAAACGGCCGGTTAAATACCAGCTTTTATCTTTGAAAGATACTTTTGGTCTGTTGATATGGTACATGGAAGCACCGAGGTAATAGTTATTTTCACCATTGCTTGAACCGGAATACAATAAACCGGCATTCATTTCAAAATAGTTGCGATTGCGGCCGGTTAATGGGTTGGCTCCAATATATTCTCCTGAAGTTCCCTGTGCAAATCCGTTCTGCTGGAGTTCATCTTCAAAAGTGAGCTTCGTGATATCAAGCGCCATGCTGGAATAAGTACCCTGGAAACCTGCTCCAATGGTATTGTAGCCATTTTCATCAAGCGCTTTGTGGTATGATAAGGAAACTGAACCGTAATTTAATTTTAAAGCGTTATTGGCACTGGCATCGGTTAATCCGGAAATACCCACACCAAAAACATCTCCTTCAGGAATTTTTTTCTTGAGGATAGCAAAATCCACCGATGCGCTGGTGGTTACATATGCTTTTGGAATAGAAGGCCATTGATCGCGGTGATTGGCAGCAAGACGCCAGATTCCATCAAATTTACCCGTAAAAGCGGGGTTCAATGTAAGCGGGGATGCGAAAAATTGTGAAAAGTGAGGATCCTGAGCCTGTAGGGTGACGGAACTCAAAACCACAATAACGAAAAGAAAGTATTTTCTCATTTTCAGGAAATTCTTATAGGTAAAGATAAGGAATTCGCTTAAAAAGCTGCATGCCAAAAGCTAAAGTTTGATCAATGGTTTAGAATTCAACCAAACCATTGATTTTCTTTTAAATATCAGTATCAAAAAACGATTATATAGCAATGATCAACTGTTAAATTGGTTGTAATATATGGCAATCCTTAATTCTGCATTTTTGCTCCATAGGCAAGATCGCCGGCATCTCCCAATCCGGGAACAATATAACCTTTGGCCGTTAGTTCATCATCAATATCACCACACCAGATAATTGCTTTCGGTTCGGCACGCAATACATATTCAATACCAACGGTACAGGCTATGGCACATACGATGTGCAGTTCCCTGAACGGACCTTCTTCCCGAAGGTGCTGAATTGATTTAACCAGTGATGATCCGGTGGCAAGCATCGGGTCGCTGATAATAACAACCCGGTTTTCAAGGTCCGGACAACTCATATATTCCAGGCTGATTTCAAAACTTCCATCTGCATGATGTTTGCGGTAAGCACTTAAAAAAGCATTGTCTGCTTTATCGAAATAATTCAGCAGGCCATTGTGCATGGCTAATCCGGCTCTGAGAATGGTTGCCAGCACAGGTTGTTCTTTCAGCACTTTGCAACTGGTTACACCCATCGGAGTGGTGATTTCTTTGTCTGCAGGTTCCAGTTGTTTACTGATTTCATAACCGATCACTTCGGCAATTCTTTCCAGGTTTCTTCTGAAACGCATCCGGTCGTTCTGTACATCTACATCCCTTAATTCACACACCCAATTGCTTACCAGCGAATGAGCTGCGCTGAGATTTTTTACCATTTTACCTTGTTTGTTGAGCTGGTTCCCGGAATGCAGTATGTATGAACGGATGTTTCAATTTACCCAGGAGGTCTTTTTGAAATAACCGGTTTATTCGGCATTCGGGGGGATTATTTGAAAATTATTAACAAACAAATCTAAAATAAAATCGTGTAGGGAAGGTTATTTTTGAGCACTGTTTTTAAAAAGAGTATTTTTATTTTAAACAATTTGTCGGTATGAAAAAATTAATCCCAGTTTTATTGATCCTCGCTTCCTGTAAAGGAGGGGATTCAGAAAAAGCAGGTTCAAAAGATAAATACGAAGCCACCAAGATGACACTGGAAGAAATAGAGCGGAAAGATCCGGTGAGGTTTTTATCGGTTTCGGGAAAGGATAAACGAAATCTGCTTGGTCAAACAGTTATCAGCGGAACAGTAGTAAGCAAAGCAAAAGCTGTTTCATTTAAGGATATCGACATCCAGCTTTCATTTTACAGTAAAACCGGCGTACTGCTCGAACAGGATCATGAAATGCTTTATGAAAAAATAAAGCCAGGTGATGAAGAAACCTTTAAAACAAAATATTTTGCTCCCAAGGGTACAGATAGTGTAGCCATGAAAGTAGTTGATGCAAAGTCGGCTGATTAAGTAATCAGCTTACCCTGTTCATAAATTTAAATTGATCTCCGTCAAACAATCCAAGGTCACTTAGTTTGATGTGTGGAATCACCAGCAATGCCATAAATGACAAAGTCATGAAAGGTGCACCCAGTTTGCTTCCCAGTGTATCTTTTGTGAACCGGTCGATGGCTGTATAAGCTTCAGCAACTTCATACCCGTTTTTGTTACTCATCAGTCCGGCAACAGGCAGTGCCAATACTTTTTCAACATTTTCATCTACAGCAGATACTCCACCGCCACACCTGATCACTGCGTTTACAGCTCTCCGTAAGCTATCATCATCTGCACCTACGGCAACAATGTTGTGACTGTCGTGTGCTACTGAAGAAGCGAGGGCGCCTTTTTGAATACCGATATTTCTGATGAATGCTTTGGCAACCGGCGCATTTTTATAACGGTTCACCACAACAATTTTGAGCAGGTCCTGCTCCACATCACTCACCATTTCATTGTTTTCAACTTTTGGGTTTACTGTAAGCTTGTTTGTGATGAGCTGACCGTCGAGTGCTTCAATGGCTGTAATTTCTTTTTCACCGTTCCAGGGGATGGAAAAATCTGTTGTATTTTTTTCCAGGCAATCGAACTGGTTGATGATGCCGGCAGGTGCAGGATCAATGAGCGATCTTCCATTATCGGCAACCAGTTCCCCGTTAATGTATGTTTGTAATACTTTAAAATCTTCCAGGTTATTGATCAGGATACAATCGGCAGGATCGTTTTCTTTCATAAGCCCGATGTCCATTTTATAGTGTAACACCGGATTGATGCAGGCTGCTTTCAATACTTTAAAAACGGAGATGCCTTTTTTTACAGCTCTTGCACAAAGCTGGTTGATATGACCTTCAGCAAGGCTATCGGGATGTTTGTCGTCGCTGCAGAACATCATGTTTGCACTATGATCGTGCATGAGATCAATCAGGGCTTCAAAATTTTTGGCGGCACTTCCTTCCCTGATCAGGATTTTCATTCCGTATTTTAATTTGTCGAGTGCTTCAGCTGCTGTAAAGCATTCATGATCGGTGCTGATGCCTGCATCAATGTATTTTTTTGCCGCTTCACCCATCAGTCCGGGTGCATGACCATCAACGGGCTTGTTGTATTTTTTTGCAGCATCAATTTTTTTCATCACTTCTTCATCAGCATTTAATACGCCGGGGAAATTCATCATTTCACTCAGGTATTTAATTTCCGGTAATTGAAGCAATGCATCAACATCTTCAGCATCCAATGTGGCGCCTGCAGTTTCAAATACCGTTGCAGGAACACAGCTTGGTGCACCGAAGGTTGCTTTGAAGGGCACCGTTTTGCTGTTATCGATCATATACCTGACACCTTCCATGCCACATACATTGGCAATTTCATGCGGATCACTGATGGTACCAACGGTTCCATGCACCACGGCAAGTCTTGCAAATTCTGAAGGAACCAGCATGGAGCTTTCGATGTGTACATGACTGTCGACAAACCCGGGAAGAATATAAGCCGCATCTTTTTTTTCTGCTCCTTCTCTGATGATGGCTGCAATTTTACCATCACTGATTTTTACTTTTCCGTAAAATATTTCTTCTTTCAGGATATCAACAATATTTCCTTCTAAAGTGATTGATTGCATAATTATTTTTTATAGACTTCTGCAAGGTTAATGATATTTCAGCATTTGTCAATCTCAGGTTGCTTTGCCCAGGATCGATGTTACCTGTTTCAGTGCATCGGCATTGTCGGCTACAACATATACCTGGTCGGCATCGAGCAGGCGGGTAAAACCATCTGCTGTTATAAACGTATTGCCTCTTTTGATGGCAATGATCCTGGCATCAACAGGGAAATTAAGTTGTACAACTTTTTTGTTGAGCATTTTCGATTGACCATTGATTTCAAACTGGTGAATGGATGATTGTTCTGCAAGTGTTAATGCAGTTTCAGCTGAAGTGACCGGCGCATTATCTTCGGGCATGGTTTGTTTGAGCAAGCGGGCAACCCATGCCAGTGTAGTGCCCTGCAACAAAACTGAAGAAACTGAAATGAAAAAAACGAGGTTGAATATCATACCCGATTTGTCGAGCCCGGCTATTAAAGGATAAGTGGCAAATACAATCGGAACGGCCCCTCTTAACCCAACCCATGATACCAGTAATTTGCTTCTGATGTTCATTTTAAAAAAAGACAGGCTGATAAAAACACTCAGTGGCCTCGCAATGAAAATAAGGAAAGCTGCAATGAGCAGCCCTGTACCTGCGATCGGGTAAATCCGTTGCGGAAATACCAGTAAGCCAAGTGTAAGAAAAAGTACGATCTGCATCAACCATGCCTGTCCGTCGAAAAATTCGGTTAAGCTTTTCTTATGTATAAAGTTGCTGTTGCCCAGTATCAGGGCACATAGATATACAGCGAGGAAACCGTTGCCACCCAGGAAATCTGTTGCTGCATAAGTAAAAACGGCCAATGCCATTAACAGTACCGGGTAAACGCCCTGGGCTTTCAGTTGTATATTATTGATCAGCCATGTACTTATTTTTCCCATTGCAATGCCCAATACAGCACCCAGGAAAAATTCCTGCAGGAAATGAGGTAACAGTGCCGCGTAATCGCTGCTTTTAGTAGCAAGTAATCCTGTAAGTGAAATGGTAAGAAAATAAGCCATCGGATCATTGCTGCCACTTTCGAGCTCCAGTAGCGGTGCCGTATTGTTTTTCAGCTTCAGTCCTTTGCTTTTTAAAATAGAGAAGACAGCAGCTGCATCTGTTGCTGAGACGATGGACCCCAGTAAAATGCCTTCCAATAAACTGAAACCAAGCAGGTAATGAACGAAATAACCTACAGTAATGGCGGTGATGAAAACACCGAAAGTAGACAACATGATTCCTTTCCATAAAACCGGGCGAATGGTTTTCCAGTCGGTATCAAGGCCGCCGGAAAATAGAATAAATATAAGCGCTGAAATGCCTATGAACTGGGCAATGGCCGGGTTGTCGAAGTATATGCCACCAATACCTTCGGAACCAGCCATGATGCCTACAACCAGAAAGAAGAGGAGTGTAGGCACGCCCAGCCTCGCAGACGTTTTGCCGGCAAAAATGCTAAGCAACAGCAGAATCGAAGAAATTAATAAAATATTACCCGGAGTTATCGCCATATTCTTTCAAAAACAGCAGCTATGCTATCCTTGCTGCAAATATAGCGCAATGAGAACGGGTCATTTTATGAATTGATTATGTTAACTTTTTATAAGCAATAAAGTTGGATTTAAATTTCAGTATCTTGCGGCTCCAAAGGCAGGATGATTGCCATAAAATATTTTATTTATAAATTCAACAACATGAAATCAGTTAAATTATTTTTTCTTGCAGCGGCTTTATCAGCAGGTATTGGTGCTACAGCGCAAACAGCAGATGAAATCGTAGACAAAAATATTGCCGCTATGGGCGGAAAAGAGAAACTGGCAACATTGACCAGTGTAAGACTTACCGGTTCAATGAGTGCACAGGGAATGGATATTCCTTTAACCATCACCCGGGCACATCAGGTTGGAATGCGTGTAGAATTTGAAGTAATGGGAACTTCGAATTACCAGATTGCCAATACAAAAGAAGGATGGACATTCATGCCTATCCAGGGAATGACCGCTCCGGTACAAATGGAAGAAGAGCAGTACAAATCATTTGCTGGTCAGCTCGATGTTCAAGGTATATTTTACAATTACAAAGAAAAAGGTACTACCATCGAATACATCGGTACAGAAAAAGTTGATGGTGTTGAAGCTTATAACCTGAAAGTGACTTTAAAATCGGGCAAAGTTTCAAATTACTATATTGATACCAAGACCAATTTTTTAATTAAAACAAGTTCCAAGGTGAATGCTGGTGGTGAAGAAATTGAAGTTACCAATTCGTACAGCAATTACAAAGCTAACGCCGACGGATACATGTTTCCATACACTTCTGCAAGCATGCAGGGGCCTATCAACTTCGATAAAATCGAAACAAATATCAAAGTTGAGGAATCGTTGTTCAAAAACTAATTCAATGCTTTAAATATAAAAGCCGCTTTAATTAAAGCGGCTTTTATTATGGACCTATCTTATTGTTTGAGATTTAGTCATTCAAAAGATCCGGACGTCGTTCTTTTGTTCTTTGCACAGATTGTTCGTGGCGCCATTCGTCGATCAGGCGGTGATTGCCACTCATGAGTATCTCGGGCACTTTCCAGTTGCGGTATGTTTCGGGTCTTGTATAAACAGGTGGTGCCAGTAAATTATCCTGGAAAGAATCCGACAATGCTGAGCTCTCATCATTTAACACACCAGGTATAAGTCTGCCGATGGCATCAGTAATCACTGCAGCAGCGAGCTCTCCGCCACTGATTACATAATCGCCGATTGATAGTTCCCTGGTAACAAAATGATCCCTGAAACGCTGGTCTATCCCTTTATAATGGCCGCAGATCAGCAGCAGGTTTTCTTTTAAGGAAAGCTGGTTCGCAATTTGTTGCTGAAATGTTTCTCCATCGGGTGTGAGGTAAATTATTTCATCATACTTTCTTTGCTGCTGAAGTGCTTCAAGCGCATTGACCAAAGGTTCAATCATGAGTACCATACCAGCACCGCCACCGAAAGGATAATCATCAACCTGTGCCCTGGCATAAGTGGTGTAGTCTCTCAGGTTGATTACATTCACTTCCAATAAACCTCTTTCCTGCGCACGTTTCATGATGGAGTGTGAAAATGGTCCATCCAGTAAAGCGGGAACCACAGAGAGTATGTCGATATGCATCATGGTATTTCGTTAATAGTTTCAGATCAGAGGCCAAGAAATTCATCAATATCCCGTTTGTTTTTCTTGGTGGGCCTTCCCACTTTACTCAGCCTCTTGCCGGTATGGAATACTGCAGCCTGGAATTGTAGTCTTTCTATTTCTTCAGCCGGTGTAATATCAAGATAATGTTTGATGGCTTCTGAATACTGAACACGATTGTATAGTAATCCGGTTACTTTTATCACCCATTTGCGTGCCTCAGTTTTTATTTCATATTCATCATCGAGGTGTACATTTCTGGATGGCTTTGCTGAGAGGCCATTGATTTTTACTTTGCCTTTTTCACAGGCATCAGCGGCCAGACTTCTTGTTTTAAAAAGCCTGATCGCCCAAAGGTATTTGTCGAGCCGGAGTTTTTCTTTTTCCATATCAGCTGTCTTACGGTAAAATTAACTTCTTTTTACAGTAATGGTATGCCATTCAGCATCGATTTGCTTATTTTAGTTCCATCAAAAGAACAAATATGAAAAATTGTACGAAAGTATTGTTGGTTTTATTCCTTTTCCAGGTTCAGTTTGTACTGGCACAGAAAAGAACGGTTAACTGGACACCCGATGGATTGGCTTATACCAAATTCAAGGATGGAAATATTGTAAGAGTAGATCCGAAAACGGAAGCTGAAGTTACTATCATTTCTAAAGAACAGCTTACCGCAAAAGGGCAAACAACTGCACTTAAACCACAGCAGTATTTTTTTAATAAAGACAATTCGAAGGTGTTGCTTTTTGTCAACACCGCAAAAGTATGGCGCTACAATACCCGTGGAGATTACTGGATACTGGATGTTGCTAAAAATGAATTAAGGCAATTGGGAAAAGGCCTTCCGGCTCAATCGCTCATGTTTGCAAAACTTTCCCCCGATGGAAAAAATGTAGCCTATGTTAGTGAACACAATATATTCAGTGAAGATCTGAACAGTGGTATCATCAAGAAACTAACGAACGACGGTACACGAAAATTGATCAACGGAACTTTCGACTGGGTTTATGAAGAAGAATTCGGTTGCAGGGATGGTTTTCGCTGGAGTCCTGATGGACAGCAGATCGCTTACTGGCAGGTTGATGCAACAAAGATCCGCGACTTTTACATGGTTAACAATACCGATTCTGTTTATTCAAAAGTGATTCCGGTAGAATATCCAAAAGTAGGAGAGGCTCCCTCACCGGTACGCATAGGGGTCGTTTCGGTTGCCAATGGTTTTATCCGCTGGATGAATATCGAAGGTGATCCACGCCAGCACTATCTTCCGAGAATGGAATGGAGCAGTAGTTCAGAATTGATTGTTCAGCAGTTAGACCGCAAACAACAGGAAAGCCGTTTGATTTATTGTAATACAGCTGATGGATCTGCACGCACATTCTGGGCGGAAAATGATGAAGCCTGGGTAGACCTGAATACCGATGATCCAACAGGTTGGTCATGGGTAAACAAAGGACAGGATTTTCTCTGGATAAGTGAAAAAGATGGTTGGAGACATATTTATAAAATCAGTCGCGATGGTAAAAATATCAGTCTGATTACCAAAGGCAATTTTGATATCGGGCAGATCAAATGCGTAGATGAGCTGAACAACTTTATTTATTTCACTGCATCGCCCAACAATGCCACCCAGCTTTATCTATACAGGGTACGTTTAAATAATCCTGGCCGTCAGTTTAAAGAAGAGGCTGAACTGGTTAGTAGTGCATCATTGAAAGGAACACATGATTATACAATTTCTCCCAATGGAAAAATTGCGGTGCATCATTTCAGTAATTACAATACGCCTCGTGTAACCGAATGGGTTAGTTTGCCCGATCACAGGCCTTTGAATCCGGCTAAAAGCATTGCAAAAAATATCAAAACTGATCCCAATGTCAATGTAGAATACCTGAAGATTACAACAGAAGATAATATTGTGCTGGATGCCTGGATGAACAAGCCGAAAAATTTTGATCCTTCCAAAAAATACCCGCTGGTTATTTATGTATATGGGGAACCTGCAGCAACAACTACTGATGATGTTTATGGCAACCATGATAATTTTCTATATGATGGAAGCATGAGTGAAGATGGTTATATCCAGCTGGCACTGGATAACCGTGGTACGCCTTCATTAAAAGGAGCTGCCTGGCGCAAAGCGATATATCGTAAAAACGGATCGGTGAACATCCGGGATATGGCGATGGGTGTTAAAAAAGTACTCGAGAATAGTTTCATCGATAAAGACCGTGTGGCAGTATGGGGTTGGAGCGGCGGTGGATCATCTACCCTGCACCTCTTGTTCCAGTATGCGGATATGTTCAAAACCGGTGTATCCATTGCACCAGTTACCAATTTACTTTTCTATGATAATATTTATACAGAAAGGTATATGGGTTTACCACAGGAGAACATGCAGGATTATGTAAAAGGTTCTGCCATCAGTCATGCCAAAGGATTGAAAGGAAATTTATTGCTGGTTCATGGAACCGGTGATGATAATGTGCATTATGCCAATGCTGAAGCGCTGATCAATGAACTGGTAAAACTGAACAAGCCGTTCCAGTTTATGCCTTATCCCAACAGAACACATAGCATCAGTGAGGGAGAAGGAACTGCTGCTCATTTATCTTCATTGTATTCAAATTATATCAGGAAATATTGTGCACCGGGTGCTAAATGATATAATGATAGAAAAATTAAAAGGCAGTTCTTTCGGGCTGCCTTTTTTTATTGAATTGATAGTTATTATCAGGAAGTTCTTCCCGGATATTCCTCCAGTGCTTTTTCCAGGCAATCCATGGCTTTGTTGATGGCCTCTGCATTGAGTACATAGGCCAGCCTTACTTCATTGGTACCCCGGCCAGGTGTGCTGTAAAAACCAGTTGCAGGAGCCAGCATAACGGTTGCGCCTTCGTAGGAAAATGATTCCAGCAGCCACTGGCAGAATTTATCACAATCGTCTATGGGTAACCGTGCCATTGCATAAAAAGCGCCGCCCGGGTTCGGACAAAACACGCCCGGAATCGCATTCAGTCTTTTAACGATCGTATCCCTGCGGAGTTTGTATTCTTTTTTTGTAGTATCGAAATAATTATCCGGAAGATCAACGGCAGCTTCACCCAGTACCTGAGCATAATATGGCGGACTTAATCTTGCCTGAGCAAATTTCATGGCAGCATTGAGCACTTCAATATTCTTTGTTACAAATGCGCCGATCCTTCCGCCACAGGCGCTGTATCTTTTACTGATGGTATCCATCAGCACTACATGTTGCTCAGCGCCTTTCAGGTGCATGGCACTGGTATGGGTACCTTCATAACAAAACTCACGGTAAGCCTCATCCGCAAATAAAAACAGGTTATGCCTGATCACAATCTCTTTCAGCGTTTCCATTTCGGCTGCGCTGTACAGGTAGCCGGTGGGGTTGTTCGGGTTACAAACAATGATGGCCCTTGTTTTCGGGGTGATGGCTTTTTCGAAATCTTCAATCGGGGGTAGTGCGAATCCTGTTTCAATTTTACTGCCAATGGGCACTACGTTTACATCCGCCTGTATTGCAAAACCATTATAGTTCGCATAGAAAGGTTCCGGAACGATTACTTCATCACCGGCATCGAGGCAGGCCATAAAGCCAAAGAGGATGGCTTCACTGCCTCCCGTTGTGATGATGATATCATTGTGGGAAATGTCAATGTTGTTTTTTGCATAATACTGAACCAGTTTGCGACGATAGCTTTCATTACCGGCACTATGGCTGTATTCCAGTACTTTGAAATCGGCATTTTTTACAGCGTCTAAGCATGCCCGTGGTGTTTCAATATCGGGTTGGCCGATATTAAGGTGATACACTTTTATACCTTTCTTTTTTGCTGCTTCCGCATACGGAACCAGTTTTCTGATCGGGGAGGCAGGCATATCATGCCCGCGTTTGCTGATGGATAACATGCCGCAAAGATAGGCAGATGGCCTATTCACTGATCGCTGGTTATAAGGTTTTAGCACATTTAATTTCTGCTGCTTAAACAGGATTAGGCTTCTTCGTATCTCAAGCCATGCTGATCGAGAAAAGCCTTGATGGTATTGGCATGGATGCATTGCCCGAGATGAATAAAGGAGTAGTCTGATATCCTGCGTACAGAATTATTGATCATCACTTCTTTGTCTTCCATATCAAAGCCCAGGTGCAGGTGTTTTGTGCTGAATTGCATTCCACAGATCACGCCATTTTCATCAAACAAGGGACCACCGCTTTGTCCACGCAAACCAGGTGTACTCATTTCAATACCATACATGCCATGCTGCTGATCAGCCAGGAAACGGGTTACCATGCCTTCTATGGGAAAGCGTGGCGAAACATTCACGCCGGTGTTGGTCCATTCGATATCATCCTGCTGCTGGTTGTAATTAAAATTGCTGAATTCCGGGAAAGGAAATCCCAGCCTGCATAAAAATTTCCCTTGTTTTATATCATCCCCATTTTTTTTGAATTTGGCGCAATCTTCATAATAGAATTTTTCCAAAGCCTTTGAAACGGATGATGGCCAGATCGAGTGTAGGATGCAAATGAACATCGAAACCACTGATGCGATCCACACTGTCAACAAAATTATTCTTCAGCTGGATGGTTGTTTCAGGTTGATATTTATATTTCAGTTCCAGGCCTTTCAGCAGTTGTTTGAACTTAGGGTTGTTGAGCAAGGGTTGTCTTTCTTCCCTGAACCGGGCGAACTGCTGGTTGATATTGTCGGAATTGAGGATCATTTCCGCCACATGTTTGCAGGTAATGGCAACACCCTCATTGTTTACAAAAAATATCGTGGCAGCACCGGGAATAACCTGTTTGCCTCCATAGGTTCTCATGATACTGTGGATAGGCCTGGTAAAGCGGGCTACATTTTCGATTGCGGATATGAACATCTGGTAAATTAAAAAGTAAAAAAAGTAAAAATTGCGCATGCTCAGCAACGTTAGTTATGCTAAGCTGATATAAAGATACGCTTCATGGGCATAAAAAAACCCTGCCAAAAGCAGGGCTCTTTTTATATTTTCATCTAATTACCTGGTAGCAGGTTTGCTAAGGGTAGAAGTTTTAGACTTGCTTACCACTTTGGTTTTTTTAACCGGTGTTTTAGCAACTGCTTTTGTAGATTTTACTTTAGTGTTTGGTGTAATCACTTTTTCTGCTTTGATTACATCAGTAGCAGGAGTAAGTTTTGCATAATCTTCCGGATTAAGTACTTCACCTTTGATGGTAATGCTCTTTACTTCATTCACACCCGCAAATTTTACAGTAAGATGTTTCTCGAAAGCATTTAAAGCTTTTGCATTGTATGTTGCTTTGATGGTTCCTGTTTTTCCAGGAGCGATTGGTTCTTTAGTATAGTCACCGATGGTGCAACCACAAGTTGGGTTTGCCTGCTCGATGATCAGGGGTTCAGTACCAATATTGGTTACTTCAAAAACGGCAGTAGCTGGGTTATCCTGTTTGATTTTACCCATGTCGATTGTTTCAATTTTGAATTTAGCCACTTCATCTGCTTTCTTTTGAGCAAACAATCCTGTAGTCAAAACCAATGCAGTCAATGAGAATAATAATTTCTTCATGTTATTTGTAATTTTTTGTTTTGAAAATTTATAAGGGTATTAGTTTTTTAAATCATTTGCTGCAGCATTGGTTGGTGCACTGGCAGCAGGTGTTTTCCAGACTTCACCTTTAATGGTAATCTGTTTGGTTTGATTATCATTATAGGTAATCGTAATGGCTTTGTTGAAAGCTCCTTCAGCGGCAGCATTATAACCCACTTTGATAATACTTGTGCCACCGGCAGGAATGTCTTTGTCTTTTTCCCATTCTGGCGTAGTACATCCGCAACTTGCCTGTACATTCACAAGTTTCATAGGTGTAGTACCGGTATTGGTAATTTCAAATTCGTGGTGAACTGGTTTACCCTGGGGAATTTTACCGAAATCATACATTTCTTCTTTTACAGCAATCGTAGGAGTTGCCAATTTAGCAGGGCCACCTACCGCAAGTTTCGTATCGCCCGGAGGAACAACGGCATCATGTGAATGACCCTCATGCTGAGCATAAAGCGCCACACTTAAAAAACTGAAGCAAGTGAGAAAAATAGCTTTTTTCATTTCTGTCATTTTAATAGAGGGATAAAGATACAAAAACGTTTAATTATGTCGCAAATTGTTATTCAGTTTGCTGTTTTTTAACAAAGCGCCTTTAAAATGCTATTTTTGACCCAGTTTTGACCAGATAATACCAAAAATATGGATGCCCTCAATAACGATCTTGCCATACAGGATAAACTGAGTTTTGAAAACTTCAGGAATGAAGTGCTGAAAGATTACCGGATCTGCTGTGAGAGCCGTGAAACCAGCCTTCTGGGCCGAAAGGAAGTACTTACCGGTAAGGCCAAATTCGGCATTTTCGGCGATGGTAAAGAAGTGGCCCAGGTGGCTATGGCGAAGTTTTTCAAACCAGGAGATTTCAGGGCTGGATATTACCGCGACCAGACCTTTATGTTCTCCAGTGGTTTGGCCAATGTAGAGCAGTTTTTTTCTCAGTTATATGCCGATCCGGATGTAAACAATGATCCGTTCAGCGCCGGAAGGCAGATGAATGCCCATTTTGCTACAAAACTGGTAGATGAAAAGGGCAATTGGCTCGATCTGGCTACGCTGAAGAATGTCTCCAGTGATATTGCGCCAACTGGCGGACAAATGCCCCGGGCACTCGGACTTGCTTTTGCTTCCAAGGTTTTCCGGCAGGTTAAAGCCCTGGATGCATATAACAACCTGAGTACCAACGGAAATGAAGTGTGCTTCTGCACCATTGGGGATGCTTCTACCAGTGAAGGACATTTCTGGGAAACCCTCAATGCCGCCGGCGTGCTGCAGGTTCCACTGGCTGTTTTTGTATGGGATGATGGATATGGCATTTCCGTTCCGAAAAAGTACCAGACCACCAAAGGTTCTATTTCAGAAGCACTGGCAGGTTTGCAGAAAAATGACAGCAGCAATGGAATTGAGATTTACAAACTGAAAGGATGGGATTATGCAGGGATGTGTGAAATTCTCGAACATGCTATTCAGAAAATCAGGGATACCCATACACCGGCTTTGTTTCACGTGGAGGAAATCACACAACCGCAAGGTCACTCAACTTCGGGTAGTCATGAACGTTATAAGGATACAGACAGACTTACCTGGGAAAAAGAATGGGATTGTTTGAAACAGATGCGTCAGTGGTTATTGGAGAATGCATTGGCTGAAGAAGAAGAACTGAAGCAGATAGAAGAAGATGCCGTAAGATTTGTTCGCGAAAGCAAGCAAAAAGCCTGGGATAAATACCTGCAACCACTTAAGAACCTGGTTGGGGAAGCATTGGGTTTGCTCAACAATGCAGCACCATTACACAATGGAATTGCTGCGTTGGCCAATGAATTGCAATCGGTGAAAGATCCGATGAGAAGGGACATTCTAAGGGCATTGGCCATGGCATCTGACCTGCTCGGCAATCATGCTGATGAAGCGGCATTGAAACTTAAAAGTTATTATGAAAGGCTGAAAACGGACAGCGAAAAATTATATGATTCGTTCCTGTACAATGAAGGAGAAAAATCTGCTTTAAAAGTACCGGCAGTTTCGATTCAGTACGATGATAATGCAGCTCAGGTGAATGGCTATGAAGTGCTGAATCATTATTTCGATCAGCTGTTTACAAAGGATCCCAGGGTAACTGCTTTTGGAGAAGATCTTGGTCATATCGGTGATGTGAACCAGGGATTCAGTGGCTTGCAGGAAAAGCATGGCATTGAGCGTATATTCGATACCGGTATCCGTGAACTCACCATCATGGGGCAGGGGATAGGCCTGGCATTGCGTGGATTGAGGCCCATCGCTGAAATTCAGTACCTCGATTACCTGTTGTATGGTTTGCAGCCATTGAGTGATGACGCAGCTACTACGCATTTCCGCACGGCAGGTCAGCAATCTGTTCCACTCATTGTTCGTACCCGTGGTCACAGGCTCGAAGGTATCTGGCATAGTGGTTCACCGATGGGCATGATCATCAATGCACTCAGGGGAATGTATGTTTGTGTTCCCCGCAACATGACTCAGGCTGTGGGGATGTACAATACACTCCTCAGAAGCAATGATCCCGGATTGATTATTGAATGTTTGAATGGATATAGATTGAAAGAAAAACTGCCTTCCAATCTGCTCGACTATACGATACCGTTAGGAGAACCGGAAATCATCCGCAATGGTGATGATATAACACTTGTGGGATACGGATCTACCTTGCGTATCATCATGGAAGCAGCTGAGCGACTTCAACAGCTGGGCATTTCCTGTGAAGTGGTGGATGTACAAACTTTGTTGCCATTCGATTTGAATCACCGCATAAAGGAATCGCTTACCAAAACCAGCAGAATACTTTTTGTAGATGAAGATGTACCCGGTGGCGCCGCTGCTTATATGTACAATAAAGTAATGGAAGAACAACAGGGATATCGTTTACTGGATGCAGCTCCGCGTACCTTAACGGCGAAAGCACATCGCCCCGGATATGGCAGTGATGGTGACTATTTCGGGAAGCCCAATGCTGAAGACATCGTTCGTACTGTAAAGGAAATGATGGCTGAATAAATCCATTAAACCAGCACTATGCATACAGGTTTCTTGTACATCATTGAAGTGTTGGGAACATTTGCATTTGCAGTGTCGGGTGCATTTTCGGCTATGGAGAAAAAACTTGATCCATTCGGTGTACTCATACTTTCTTTTGTAACTGCGATAGGCGGAGGCACACTCCGTGATATGATGATTGGTAATTTACCGGTCAGCTGGCTGAAAAATGAAACGGCCATTCTGGTGATCATGTCGGCCGCATTCGGCACCATGTTTTTCGGGAAGTATCTTAAAAAATTAACCACCACTTTATTTTTATTTGATGCATTGGGTCTCGGGCTCTTTACCATTGTGGGTATAGAACTGGCCATGCAACTGAAATTCAGTACCGGCGTTTGCATCGCCATCGGTACCATTACTGCAAGTTTTGGTGGAGTGATAAGGGATGTACTGCTCAACAATGTTCCCTTGGTATTCAGAAAGGAATTGTATGCAATGGCCAGTATAGCCGGCGGACTGGCTTATTTCGGTCTCAAACAAACGGCGCTGGATCCGGATGTTTCTAAAATCATCTGTATACTCGTGATCTTTCTGGTACGGCTACTCGCAGTTCGGTACCGCATTAAACTTCCTTTGTTTTATGCAAAGATGAATAGCTGATACAGTTTTAAATTTAAATGCTGAACAATCATGAAATTAAAAATTTACCAGGTAGATGCATTTGCCAGCAAGTTGTTTGCAGGTAACCCGGCAGCAGTTATTCCATTAACGACATGGTTGCCCGATTCGCTGATGCAACAAATTGCGATGGAGAATAATTTGTCGGAAACCGTGTTCTTCGTTCCATCAACTGACAATGCTGATTATGAAATCCGGTGGTTTACACCAGGAGCGGAAATTAATCTCTGTGGTCATGCCACATTAGCCAGTGCATATGTATTGTTTGAGCTTTTGTCGTTCAGCAAACCAACCATTGTATTTAAATCTAAAAGCGGATTACTCTCCGTTACAAAAAAGCCGGAACAGCCTGGTGACGCTTTTTTTGCAGAAATGGATTTTCCTTCCTGGAAACCGGAAAGAGTCTTAGACTATCCCGAACAATTGAATGAGATACTGGGTGATTTTGAAATTGTAGGGGTTTATCAGAACAGAGATCTTTTGGTAGAATTACCTGATGAAGCGTCGGTTAAAAAATGTGACCCCGATTTTTCGCTGATGAAAAAGTATTTCGATAAACTCATCATAACAGCTCCCGGAGATAAAGCAGATTTTGTTTCCCGTTTTTTCGGGCCAGGTGTGGGTGTTGATGAAGATCCTGTTACAGGTTCGGCCCATTCTCAACTGATTCCGTTCTGGAGTGAAAAGCTGGGCAAACAAAAGCTTCATGCCCTTCAGTTATCCAAAAGAGGAGGAGAACTCTGGTGTACACAGTTGAATGAAAAGCGTGTAACCATGAGCGGTAGTTGCGTTTTTTATATGCAGGGAGAAATATTCCTGGATTCCTAAATCGGCTTTATTTCAGGTTGTGGTACACTTTCTGTACATCATCATCCTGTTCCAGATTGTCAACCATTTTCAACACTTCATTGGCCTGGTCTTCCGGGAGTTCAACCGTATTAACCGGAATCCTCGTTAATTCGGCACTGATCACTTCAATTTTCTTTTCTTCCAGTGCTTTCGACATATTACCGAATTCTGTATAAGCAGTACGGATGATGATATTGCCTTCTGCATCTTCTCCGATTTCTTCCAGTCCGTAATCAATCAGGTCTAATTCAAGGTCTTCCAGTTGCTGACCCAGGTTCTTGATTTTAAACTCACCCATACGGTTAAACGTAAATGCAACGGAACCGCTGGTACCTAAAGCGCCATGGCCTTTGGTAAAATGCATACGCACATTGGCAACCGTTCGGGTAGAGTTATCGGTAGCCGTTTCCACCAAAACTGCAACACCATGTGGTGCATATCCTTCATACACGATTTCTTCGTAATCGGTTTTGTCTTTGCCGGAAGCTCTTTTGATAGCCGCTTCCACCCTGTCTTTGGGCATGTTCACCGCTTTGGCATTGAGGTAGCAGCGTCTTAATGCGGGGTTATTATCCGGGTCGGGACCACCAGCTTTAACAGCAATGGCAATTTCCTTTCCGATACGGGTAAAGTTTTTGGCCATTTTATCCCAGCGGGCAAACATGGCACTTTTCCGAACTTCAAATATCCTTCCCATGATAATTGTATTTGTTTTTTGGGAGGCAAATGTACGAAAATGCAAAGAAAGACAAAGCGATTGACCGGCTCTTGTGGTTTAAGCTTTGCGATGCTTAGATTACTTTTTTTGAAATCAACCGTTGGTAACTTTGTACCCGATTCAATTATCTTCGTTTTATGGAACAATTGTTTACCTACCAGCAACTACTCCGTTTTTCATCCGATATTTTTATGCGCATCGGATGCAGTGAATCAGATGCAGCTGCAGCAGCCAAAGCCTTACTCAGTGCAGATATCAGAGGAGTCGACAGTCATGGTGTTGCCCGGCTCAGTGGTTATGTGCGTTTATGGGAAGTTCAGCGGATCAATGCCAGTCCGGTTATTAAGATCATCCACGAAACGCCCAGCACTGCGGTAGTGGATGGAGATGCCGGACTAGGATTACTGGTTGCTCCCAGGGCAATGGAAATTGCGATTCAGAAAGCAAGCCAGGTTGGTTCGGGTTGGGTAAGTGTTCAGAACAGCAATCATTTTGGTATTGCAGGCTATCATGCCATGATGGCTTTGCCGCATGATATGATCGGCATTGCCATGACCAACGCATCGGCATTGGTAGCGCCCACTTTTTCCAAAGAGAGAATGCTGGGCACCAATCCCATCGCCGTAGCGATTCCTGCCGGAGAGGAACCGCCTTTTGTAGCTGATTTTGCTACCACCACTGCAGCAAACGGAAAACTTGAAATACTTCAACGCAAACAGCAACCGGTGCCGGAGGGTTGGGTGCAGGATAAGGAAGGTAAGAGCAGTCATGATGCGCATGAACTGAAAAAAGGAGGTGCATTACTGCCGCTGGGGGGAGATCGTGAGCATGGCAGTCACAAAGGTTATATGCTCGGCTCTATCGTAGATATTTTTTCAGGTGTGCTGAGTGGCGCCAATTTCGGGCCCTGGGTACCTCCCTTTCCGGCATATGTGCCTATGCCTGAACAAATGCCCGGCAAAGGAATCGGTCATTTTCTCGGTGCGATGCGTATTGATGCATTCAGGCAGGCTGCAGATTTTAAAAAGGATATGGATCTCTGGATCCGTCGTTTCAGGGCCGCCAGTCCGGCAGATGGACATGACCAGGTACTGATTCCTGGTGATCCGGAAAGGGAAATAGAAAAAATCCGCTTATCGGCAAGAATTCCCCTTTTACCCGATGTAATTGCCGATTTGAAAGGGCTGGGCGAGAAATTCGGGGTAGCATTCTAGCCGAATTCCAACAATTTTCAACTTTTTTCACTTTTTTTTTGACCGCAGGAAACTAAAATTGCGGATTGTCCGTTTATAGTATGGTTTTTCATAGGATATTGGATTAATACGGGCCGAGATTTCTATCTCTGGCCCCTTTTTTATTTTATACTTTCTAGTTCGGTCATTCGGTCAACTTCAAAACTTTATTGCATAAAAAAACTCCCGCCAGAGCGAGAGTTTATAAATTTTAATATTATTTCTGCTATTAGATAATCAGCATTGAATCTCCATAACTGAAGAAACGGTATTTATCCTTGATGGCTTTTTTATAAGCTTCCATCATCAGATCATATCCTGCAAAGGCACAAGCCATAATTAATAAGCTTGTTTTTGGCAGATGGAAATTCGTTACCAGTGAATCAGCAATATTGAAAGAATAAGGTGGATGAATAAAATGATTCGTCCATCCTTCTGAAGGTTTCAATAATTTCTGAGCAGTATAAGAAGATTCCATAGCCCTCATGGTTGTTGTGCCGATGGAGCAGATGCGGTGATTGCTTTCTTTGGCTTTGTTAACGATGGTACAGGCCGTTTCATCAATCTTATAATATTCAGCATCCATTTTATGTTTGCTGAGGTCTTCCACTTCAATTGGGCGGAATGTTCCCAGACCGGTATGCAGGGTCACTTCTGCAAAACGAATGCCCTGAATTTCCAGGCGTTTGATCAGTTCCTTGCTGAAATGCAATCCTGCAGTTGGAGCCGCAACAGCACCTTCGTGTTTGGCATAAACTGTTTGATAACGCTCTTTATCTTCTTCCTCTGGTTTTCTTTTGATGTATTTCGGCAGTGGTGTTTCACCCATGATTTCGAGCATCTGCCTGAATTCTTCATCGGTGCCATCCCATAAGAAACGGATGGTACGGCCACGGCTGGTAGTATTATCAATTACTTCAGCAACCAGTTCATCACTTTCGCCGAAATAAAGTTTGTTGCCCACCCTGATCTTACGGGCAGGATCTACAATAACATCCCAGAGTTTATTGGCTTTGTTGAGTTCTCTCAGCAGGAAAACTTCAATTTTTGCACCGGTCTTTTCCTTACGGCCATACATACGGGCAGGAAATACCTTGGTGTTGTTCACCACGAAAACATCCTTGTCGTCGAAGTATTCCATGATATCATGGAAATGCCTGTTTTCGATGTTCCCCGTCTGGCGGTGGATCACCATCATCCGGCTTTCTTCTCTTTTTTTGGTGGGGTGCTGTGCAATCAGGTTCAGGGGAAGGTCGAATCGGAATTGTGATAATTTCATCAGGAATAATTGTTTTTGGCTGATGTTTCTCCCGGGAATGGTCCCGTTTGATTCATGTAATAAATCAGGTTTAGGTTATTTATCACATGCCCTGTATAGCTGTAAACGTGTTACAGTGACAAAAAGCCTCGCCAACCGGGTAAGGCGCTTATCATGTTACGGCATGATTTAAAAGTGGGCAAAAGTAAAATAAAATCGGCAAAACTGCTCAGTTATTTTTAACAGTGAAGCCCGTTTAGATAAATTTTTACAAAAAAAAGCCGATCGATTGCTGTTAATTGTGTGCTTATCTGCATCTTTATAAGCACTCAATTGCCCCAAAAGCCCATGACACAAAAAAAAGCAATCCTTATAACCCTTTTGTTTCTTTTTATTTCAGTTCTCTCCAATGCCCAACAGAAAAAAAATGAAAAATACCAGAGTCTGCTCTGGGAGATTACCGGGAATGGGCTAAAAAAACCATCCTACCTGTTTGGCACCATGCACGTGAGCAATAAGCTGGTGTTTCACCTGGGGGATTCTTTTTATAATGCTATCCGCAATGTGGAAACAGTAGCACTCGAACTCAATCCCGATATCTGGCAAAGTCAGATGGTACGACTCGATGACCTGAAAAATAATTTTGCCACTTTTTCGAGTGAAGGCGGAAACCAGTTTTTAACGGAAGGAAGTTTCCGGATTAAAAATTATCTCGATGAACTCAAACTGGCC
Organism: Ferruginibacter sp.; assembly: GCA_037045295.1. Classification (GTDB taxonomy): domain Bacteria; phylum Bacteroidota; class Bacteroidia; order Chitinophagales; family Chitinophagaceae; genus Ferruginibacter. Next base: position 534,003 of record JBAOHS010000005.1, on the reverse strand, counting down.
TTACAATCGGAACCTGCCATTGTAAACAACCTGCTCTATCGTTCCTATAAAGTGAAGGAAGATTTTGAAGAAGATACTTTTCTTGACCTGTACATTTATCAAACCGGCATGAAGCTGGGCAAAAGCGGCGCCGGTGTTGAAAATTATTATGAAGCAGAACGGCTGGTGATGGAAGCCTATGCTGATATGAGTAAAGAGAAGAAGAAAAAGAATGTAGACCTGGGCGAAGAGTCGGTTTCTGATATTGTAGAAAAAATGCAGAATGCTTATCGCAGGGGCGACCTCGATCTGATGGATTCACTTGATTTGCTCATGGAAAGATCCAATGCTTTCCGGGAGAAATTTTTATACAAAAGAAACGACCTGCAAGCCGATGCGATCGACAGCATCATCCGTAAAAGTTCACTTTTTGTGGGAGTAGGTGCTGCACATCTGCCCGGGAACAGGGGCGTAATTGAAATTCTACGCAGGAAAGGTTATACACTGCGTCCCGTTAAGATGAGCAACCGCAATGCACAACAAAAGAATGTAATTGACAACATGAAAGTTCCGGTTGTGTTTTCAAAAAAGGTTTCAGAAGATAAATTTTATAGTGTTGATCTGCCGGGAGATCTTTATAAGATCAGCAATGATTACAATTACCTCAACCGACGCCAGTATGCCGATATGGCCAATGGCGCCTATTATATGGTTACAAGGGTAAAAACACATGCAGCGCTGCTCAATGAAACCGATAAAGAAGTATTGCGCAAAACAGATAGTATTTTATATGAGAACATACCGGGTAAAATTCTTTCGAGAAACAACATCGAAAGAAATGGTTACCAGGGAATGGATATCATCAGTAAAACCAGGAGAGGGGATATTCAGCGCTACCATATTTTCTTCACTCCTTTTGAAGTCATCATTTTTAAAATGAGCGGGAAAGACAATTATGTTGAAGGTAAAGAAGCAGAAAAGTTTTTCAGTTCTATAGCATTGAAAGAAAAGAAGCCAGGGCAGGTTAAATACAGTCCGGCAGGCAGCGGATTCAAAGTACAATTCCCGCAGGAGCCACTGGCTTATTTTAATAACAGTAATGTGTATCCGCGGTGGGAATTTGAATCAGTGGATGTTGCTACCGGTAATGCCTATACGATTTTTAAATGGCCGGTGAACAACTACAATTTTATCAGTGAGGATAGTTTTGATCTGGCATTGATGGAGGAATCCTTCCGCAATCCCGATCTCTTTGGCAAACAGGTTTCCCGCAGGATGCTGAAATACAAAGGAAATTCTGCCCTGGAGGCTACCGAACAACTGAAAGCCGGGGGCAATATCAACCTGCGGTATGTTTTGCATGGCCCATACATGTATGTACTCGCCTGCAGAACTGCAACTGCTGATGCTGCTTCTGCCAGTGCTTTTTTTGATTCATTCGAGATTACTCCTTTTGAATATGCAATGCCCAGGAATTATACAGATACTTTCCTGAAGTTTACCGTTAAGTCGCCGGTAGTTCCCGAACTGGATGCCGGGATGAGAAAACTCACGGAAGAGATGTCGGAGAATGCCATAAACGGCAACAATTCTTCGGGTTATTTCAGTTACTGGCCAAGGCCGCGTTACGCTTTTTTCTACAGTGATACTACCGGAGAATCTGTTTCTGTAAAAGTGCAGCAGTTTCCCCGTTACTTCAACATGAGGGATTCTCTGAAATACTGGAAGAATGAAATAGACGACCTTACGAACAGCAATGATCTGCTCATAAAAGACAGCATACATTACCTGCACAATGATGGTTATACTGGTATCAGGGTGATGCTGAAAGATACCGGTTCGAGTAAGGGAATACTGCGGCAGATTATCGTTAAGAATAATTATCAATACAGCCTGACTGCTGTTGCCGATACATCCGGGGCCGACAATGGATTTATCAATACATTCTTTAACAGTTTCAGGCCTGCCAATACCGATAGTAGTTTTGATCTGCAGAAGAGCAGACTGGAAGATTTTTTCAGCGACCTGTTTAATAAAGACAGTACCATTTACAACCGGGCTTTCCAGTCTTTGTCAAATCTTTATTACGGACCTGAAGGATTGCCTCTGATAGCGAATGCCATCGACCGTTTGCAGTACAGCGATAAAAACTACTTTGAAATAAAAACCAAACTCATTACAGAACTCGGTTATATCAATGATTCCCTGAGCAAAAGGGTAGTGCCTTTGTTAAAAAGCATTTATGAGAAAACAGCCGATACCAGCCTGTTTCAGAATGAAGTGGTAAAAGCCCTCGCACGATTAAAAACAAAAGAGGCTTACCTGGCACTGAAAAATATTTTCCTCCAGGATCCGCCGATTTTTGAGGAAGACTATGAATACGACAATCTTTTTGAAAGCATGGATGATACCCTTAAACTGAGTGCCACCATGTTCCCCGAATTACTGCAGCTCACAACACTGGATGATTATAAAGAGCGGGTTACAGATTTGCTGGTAACCCTTACCGATAGTGGTTATGTGAAACCTTCGGTTTATGAATCAAATTTATCGGCATTTTATATTGATGCCAGGGTAGCGATGAAGAAGCAGCAGGGTAAAGATGAAAAAGCATTGCAGGAGGCCAATAAAAAAGCAGCGGATGGCGATACAGAACCGGAAAGAAATTACCGGTACAACAATAAAAATTCAACCTTGTCGAATTACTCTGTTTTGCTTGTTCCTTTTTATAAGAACAATCAGCAGGTGCAGCAGTATTTCGGACGTTTACTGAGGTCTAAGGATGAATATGTGCGATTGAATACAGCTATTTTATTGCTCAGGAATAAACTGCCGGTGGAAGACAGTTTGTTTCTGACGCTCGCAGCAGACGACAATTTCAGAAGTACGCTGTATGAAGAGATGGATAAAATCAAACGTACCGATAAATTCCCGGCTAAGTACCGTTCCCAGGATCTGCTGGCAAGAAGTTTCCTGGTGAGTAAAAATGAATATGATAAACTGGATTCTATTGTTTTCCTTCAGAAGAAGCCTGCATCAGCTAAAGGGAAAAACGGGGTTGTGTATTTTTATAAATACAGGATTCAGAAAGAAGATCAATGGAAGATTGGAATGAGCGGTATGCAACCGGTGAAAGACAGTGAGATTGAAGTGACCGATGAGCTTACACAAATGACCGATGTGAAAATCAAAGATGATGAACCGCTGGAAGATCAGTTAGATACACAATTAAAGAAGAATATTTTCGGATTATACAAGGCCGGTCGTTATTTTTTCAATGATTATGGCAGTGTGCCGAATTATGGAAATTACAATGAGTAAAAAGAAAAGCCGGTTGATTTTCCAGGGATGGAAGCAATCAGTTCTTTGGTATATTCATGAGCAGGATTGAACATGATTTCGTTGGCAGTGCCATGCTCTACAATCTTCCCCTGTTGCATCACCAGTATGCGATCGCTTATATAGTGAATGACGGAAAGGTCGTGTGAAATAAACAGTGAAGTAAAATTATAGGAGGATTTTAATTCATTGATCAGGTTCAAAACCTGTGCCTGCACGATCGTATCGAGTGCTGAAACGCTTTCATCAAAAACAAGGAAGGAAGGTTCTGTTGCCAGGGCACGGGCAATGCAGATGCGCTGTCTTTGTCCGCCGCTGAACTGGTGAGGGTGTCTGTTTAAATGATCTGGATCCAGCTTTACTTTTTCTAATAATGTTGCAGCCTGGTCACGGCGATGCTTATACGAATTAAGCAATCCGTGAACTTTCATAGGTTCCATAATGGCATCTCCGATGGTGAGCCTTGGGTTCAATGAGCCATAAGGATCCTGAAAAACTACCTGCAACTCTTTACGCATTTGCTGTTGTTCATTTTTCTTTATACCCTGTAAGGTCTTTTCCATTGAATAATATCTTTCCTGCTGAAGGTTTGATCAGTTGCAGGATTGCTTTGCCCAGGGTTGTTTTGCCACATCCGCTTTCGCCAACCAGTCCAACTGTTTCGTGCTGATGAACTTCAAATGAAACATTGTCTACAGCCTTAAACTGCGTTTTTCTTTGGCTCATAAATCCCGAACTGCTGTATTCTACGCTGAGGTTTTGAACACAAAGAGCTGGATTATTATTCTGATCACTGGCAATGTTTTTAACTGTTGCAGAAATTCCTTCATTGCTGGAAGCTCTATATCCTTCCGGAGTTGGAAGGGGTTTACCTTTCATGGCAGGCCTCGGTTTTGAAGCAAGTAGTAATTTCGTGTAAGCTTCAGCTGGATTCAATAAGTACATTTCTGACAATCTCCCTGTTCAACTATTTTGCCTTTATGCATTACCGTTATATAGTCGGCATAATCTGCTACAAGCCCCAGGTCGTGGGTGATGAGTAAAATACCCATACCGGTTTCCTGTTGCAGTTTTTTCAGCAATTCCATGATGCTTTTCTGCACCCTTACATCCAAAGCTGTAGTGGGTTCATCAGCAATGAGCAATGCCGGTTCACAACATATGGCCATGGCAATCATCACCCTTTGTTTCTGTCCTCCGCTTAACTGATGGGGATAACGTTTGTACATTGCTTCGGGCAGCGGCAATTCAACTTTCTTAAAGAGTTCGATGGTTTTTTTGCGTGCTTCAGCTGCTGAAACTTTCTGGTGCAGCCTGATTGATTCTGCCACCTGTTCTCCGCAACGGATTACAGGATTCAATGAAGTCATCGGTTCCTGGAAGATCATGCCAATCCGCTTTCCACGGATGGAATTGAGTGATTTCGAATCAAGGCGGGAAATGTCCAGTACTTCCCGAAGGTTCATTGAAGAGAATTTGTCCGCCAATAGAAGCCTGTGTTGGCAGCAGATGTAAAATAGATAAGGCAGTTACAGATTTTCCGGAACCGCTTTCACCAACCAGTGCTGTGATTTTTCCTTTGAATACATCGAGTGAAAAATGTTGAACAGCCTCCTGCTTTTTACCGTCCTGTTTAAATTGAACCGACAAACCGGTAATGTTCAGGACTGGTTGCATGGTATAAAATTAAAACTGAAGCTGCCGGTTTAAAACTTAAGGTGCCTTACCGTCATTCCGTCGTTGATCAGCTGTTTGAGCGAATCTATCCCGATTTTCAGGTGACGTTCTACGAATTGTGAAGTAACCACAAAATCACTGGCTTCTGTTTTTACACCTTCGGGCACCATGGGAGAATCACTCACCAGCAAAAGAGCACCGGTAGGGATTTTGTTATAAAAGCCTACGGTGAAAATGGTGGCCGTTTCCATATCAATGGCATAAGCTCTTACTTTCTGCAGGTATTCTTTAAAGGTTTCATCGTGTTCCCAAACCCTTCTGTTGGTGGTATAACAAACGCCCGTCCAGTAATCGCATTCATAATCCCGGATGGTGGTAGAGATCGCTTTCTGGAGTGCGAAAGCTGGTAAAGCCGGCACTTCAGGTGGGAAGTAGTCATTGCTGGTACCTTCACCCCTGATGGCTGCAATGGGAAGTATCAGGTCGCCGATTTTATTTCTTTTTTTCAGTCCGCCACATTTACCTAAAAACAAAACCGCTTTGGGTTTGATTGCAGTCAGCAGATCCATTACCGTTGCAGCACCCGGGCTGCCCATTCCGAAATTGATAATGGTAATATCATTGGCAGTTGCACATTGCATGGAACGGTCTGTACCCACCACTTCAACATTGTTCCATTGAGCAAATAATTTTACATAATTAGAAAAGTTTGTCAGCAGAATATACTGCCCGAAATTAGCCAGTTTCTCACCTGTGTACCTTGGGAGCCAGTTTTCTACGATGTCATCTTTTGTCTTCATGCTGAAAGTTTATTCTGATAAAAATACAAAAATAAATGGGTTATGCTACCAAGGCAGTTTTTTAAAATACCATAAATTATCCTGAGGGATACTTTCAAATAGTCAATTTTAAGTTTACATTTAAGCATAAAATTAATTCAACATGAAAAAAACAGTACTATTCGGGTTTGTTTTAGCGATGTTAATCAGTTCCTGTAAGAAGACTTCTATTCAGCAGGAAGAGAATCTTAACCAGGATTTAATTCCTGCAGAAGCTATTGATGCTTTTATCAAAAAAGAAATTACAGATAACCATGTATTTGAATGGAGTACTGCTTCATCACAGATGGTGTGGAGTGCATTGCAGCATTCTGATCAAATCATGTCGGTGGGCTATAAACCAGCAACGGTGGGCAATATCGACAACCAGATGCACCTGATCAATATCAACAGTGCAGAATGGAAATCAGCCCGGGAACAGGTTTTGCAACTCATACTGGCAACAGAACAACAGAAAGATCCTGCAGTTACCATGCAGCAGATGATTCAGTGGGAAGAATCTGTTCTTCCGGTAATTATGGTAAGGGTGAAAAGTCTGGCTACTGTAACCAAACTAAGAGCGAGTAAGCTTGTCCGTTATGCAGAGCCCATGGGTTATGAACCCCGTGAGGCGGTGTTGAATGCACAGCAGGCCAATGGTGCTGATCAGGCCATTGCAAGCAGCAGTGGTTGTGGCAGTAATGTTGGTGAACCAGGATTGATCGCCGGAACACATTACACCAATATTGCTCCTGCAACAAAACAATCATGGAATTATGCGTATCATAAAATTCCGAATGCCTGGACGAAATCTACCGGTGCAGGTACCAAAGTATTTATTATCGACACTGGTTGTGAATTTGATCAGGAAAACCTGGGATCGGCTTTCAACCAGGGATCTTCAACCGGAAGAACGGTTGAAAAAATTGTAACCCTTCCAAGATCAACCTTCCTGGGAATTCCTACCGGACCAGTTGAAACAGCTGATGATGGCTGTGGTCATGGTACTTCTATGGCAGGCGCCTGTGCAGCTCCCCGCGGAACAGATGGAAATACCTGCGGTGTTGCTTATAACTGCAACCTTGTAACCTGCAGAGCTGGTGAAGATGTATTTATTGAATCAAGCCGTGAAGCAAAAGGTGTGTCTGATGCTTTTACCAATGCAGGTAACAGGGCAGATGTAAAAATCATCAGCATGAGTATGGGCAGGATTACCAGCAGTTCACAAATCAGTGATGCGATTAAGTATGCTTACGGAAAAGGCAAACTTATTTTCTGTGCAGCCGGAACTTCTTTCAGCTGGACCAGTGGCTGGTATGGTGTTATTTTCCCGGCAACGATGACACAGGTAAATGCAGTTACAGGTGTACGTGATAATAGCTTTACTACAACCTGCGATGATTGTCATGATGGTAGCCAAACTGATTTTACTATTGTGATGGAACGTGCTTCAGATAAAGTAAAACCTTTGTCACTTGCCATGAGTGGTAATGTTCCTTCTACTGTTGGTGGTTCATCCGTTGCAACAGCCACTGCAGCTGGTATTGCAGCATTGGTTTGGAGCAGGTTCCCAACTTATACGAGAGACCAGGTGCTGAATAAACTGGTTCAGACGAGTGCGAATTATCCAACACGCAATGCAAACCTGGGATGGGGCAACCTGAATGCAGATGCTGCAACGAATTAGTTTTATACTGGTAAATTATTATTTTAATCTGCTGCATGATTGAGGTTGTTTATCCGGAGTTGAAACCGGCTGTTAAAGTTGAAGATGGTAAAGAACAGATTTTCTGTATCATAAGGAAACGCTGGCTGATTATTACCCCGGAAGAATGGGTAAGGCAGAATTTCCTGTTGTTTCTAACCGGTACGATGGGTTATCCTGCATCATTGATTGCCGTTGAAAAGCAGGTATCCGTTACCGGTATGAACAGGCGGTTCGATATTGTGGTATTCAATCAGCAGGCACAGCCTTTTATGATTGTAGAGTGTAAAGAGATGAACGTAAAACTTACAGAGGAAGTACTTAGTCAGGTGTTAAGATACAATACAGAAGTTAGTGCAGGTTATTTAGTAATTACCAACGGCAGTTATACCAGGGCATTTGAAAATCAGCTTGGAAATTTTAAAGAAATTGATCAGTTACCAACTATCAGATAAAAGAAAAGCCCCCGCATTGGCGGGGGCTTTTTTATAACAATCAGTTTCTTTATTATGGGAAGATACCCAGTTCAGCATAGCTGGTTGCAACTTTGTTGATTGCACTAACGTATGCGGCTGTACGCATATCAGGAATGGCAGGATTGTCTCTCCAGATATCCATGATTTCCCTGGTAGCGCTGATCATCGTTTCTTCCAGGCCACTGTGTACCAGGTCTTGTTCATCCGGACCATGCATGATGAATTTGCGTTCGTTTTCATCTACCCTTTTTCCGGTTAATCCTTCGATTTGTCCGAGGATATGTGTATTCAGGTTTTCGGTAAAACGTTTTTCCATACGGCCATAACGAACGTGGCTGAGGTTTTTCAACCATTCGAAATAACTAACGGTAACACCACCTGCATTCAGGTACATATCAGGAACACAGAGAATACCTTTTTGTGCGAAGATATCATCTGCTTCAGGAGTACATGGTCCGTTGGCGGCTTCACCGATGATTTTTGCTTTTACTCTTGGAGCGTTTTCGCCATTGATTACATTTTCAAGCGCAGCAGGAATCAGGATATCACATTCCAGTTCCAGTGCATCACTGTTTTTAGCGAGGTTGGTAGCGCCTGGGAAGTTGAGGATCGTTCCGGTTTTTTTACGGAACTGAATCAGTTCTTCTTCATGCAAACCATTTTCATTGTAAATAGCACCATCGTGTTCTGCAATGCAGGTAACGATTGCACCATTTTCACGGAAGAACTTAGCACAATGGTATCCTACGTTACCGATACCCTGAACTACCACTCTTTTTCCTTTGATACCCAGTTCGAGACCGAGTTTACCCATGATATCGGGCATGTTACATACTTCACGGATTCCGAAGAATACACCCAGACCGGTAGCTTCTGTACGACCACGTACACCACCTTGAGTTACAGGTTTTCCGGTAACACAACCAGCAGCATCAATTTCTCCTGGTTTGAGTGAAGCGTAAGTATCCACGATCCAGGCCATTTCACGAGGACCGGTTCCGTAATCCGGAGCTGGAACATCGATGCCGGGGCCGATGAAATTTTTCTTTACAAGTTCAGCAGTATAACGACGGGTGATTTTTTCCAGTTCGTATTCTGAATATTTGCGTGGGTTGATTTTAATTCCACCTTTACCACCGCCGAAAGGAACGTTTACGATGGCACATTTGTAAGTCATGAGTGAAGCGAGGGCCATTACTTCATCCTGGTTTACTTCGTCGCTGAAACGAATTCCACCTTTACAGGGTGATTTATGCTGGCTGTGCTGAACACGATACGCCTCGATTACTTCGATGCTTCCGTCGTCGCGTTTAACCGGGAAGCGCATTTGATAAACACTGTTACAAGCTTTGATTTGTTCCAGAATCCCTAAATCCCATTTTGTGAATTTAGCAGCTTTGTCAAAGCTTTTCTCAACGCTCTGAAAAAAGCTATACTGTTGGTTAGATGACATATTGAGGTTTTTTTATTTCGTAATAAAAACAAATAGCAATGATTAATCTTCTTTTTCGATCCGGCTCATTTTTCTGTCGATCATAAAAACGTACAGGAAAAGTCCGATCAGTATGGTTAAACAAACGGCAACTACTACATAAATTTTTCCGTTGCTGCGCATGAGATCGGCCATTTCGGCTTTTTCCTGCGCATAGCCTGCAGTTGATAGTAAGAGTACTGCCATCAAAGCAAACAAACGGTGAATCAATTTAGTCATGCAATAATTTTTTATCGTTGTGCAATGCAAGCCTGATTTTTAAAGTGGCAATCCAAACTCCCAGTAACGTCCAGCCAATCACAGCAGGATAAAAAACCATCCTCATCGTTGAATCCATATCATTCCTGTCGAGCGCCGGGTTACCACTATCGCTTCCCGGTGCACCGGGGTGTAAACTTCCTACCAATCTTGGAATTATCCAAATACTTGGAAAAAGCATGATAAAAGCGAAAATATTATAAACAGCACTTATCCTGGCTCTTTTATCAATATCGGTGAAAGAACCTCTTAAAACAAAATAAGCACCATAAATTAATAATGCAATGGCTGCGCCGATCAGTTTGGGTTCTTTTAATACACCGCCCAGTGACTGACCCTGATCGGTAACCCAGGTAACAGAAACCCAGATCATACCCGTGAGGTAACCCAGTAAACCGAATATACTTCCAACGGAAGCAAAACTACTGGCGAAAATATCGTTGCGGTAATCGAAACCACGGAGATACCTGATGCTATAGTAGAAGCTGGTGCCATACAGGATCATCATGCCAAACCACATGCATACATGGAAGTATAAATTGCGGATGGTTTCATTGAGAATAAATAACCTGGGAACCTCCATGAGGAACCCGCCGATGATGGTATACAGCAATAAAACAAAGGATAATATTTTCCACCAGCTTTTATGCACTTCGCGGGCTTGTCATTTTAGTGGCGCAAAGTTATGGGAAACTGGGCCACTCTATAAAATAAAATAGCCAAAATTAGCAACCCTTCTATTCTTTCCATAAATAGGGAAAAAGAATAACGGCCATTACGATTACCAGTACATCCAGCAGGCAGGTGAGGCCTACCAGTTGCAATAATGCTCCTTCCCTGAAAACCTCTGCAAAAGCGGCTTTGCTCAGTTTCATCAGTAACAATAGCTGTGGAAGTATTACCGGAAAGCCTAATATAGCAATCAGGGCTGCATTTTGCTGGGCTTTGGCGGCGATGGCGCTCATCAGGGTGAAAACCAGGCTGATGCCAGTTCCTCCAAGCAATACAATGCCTGTAAAAATCAGTGTATTTGAAACGGGGTTGCTGAGAAAAATGGAAAACAGCACCAGACTTACCAGGCTCATGAGCAACATCAGGATCACATTGAAAAGGAGTTTGGCTGCAATGAATTCAACCGGTGAGGCTATGGAATAAAAATACAGCATCCTGCCCCGGCTTTCCTGTAAAAAACTCTTGGCCACTGTATTAACGCAAACAAAAAGCTGGATAACCCAGAACAGACTGTTCCACACATTGCTGTCGGGACTTTCGGGTAAGCTCAGGTAAATAACAAAGATGGTTGATGCTATATATAATAGTATGCCGTAAAAAGTATGCTTCTGGCGAAGTTCCAGGAGCAGGTCTTTTTTGAGTAGTGCAATGATCCGGCTGTTCATGATGCAAAGTAATAGGATTAGATGTTTGTAACCTAGTTTGACCCAAAAGTTTTAAAACTGATGGAGGGAAAATATCCCCCGAAAATCTGCCTGTAGGTTTGAACCCGACTCAAAAGATTTTGCTAAATTGATTGCTTAATTTTTATGTAAACCAAAATTTAAGTCTATGAAGAAACTCTTCTTCTTTTGCTTTTTCTTATCCTCGATGCAATTGCTGCAAGCGCAGGATAAAAATTTCTGGACTGCCGTTTCAGAATCTTCCGTTAGTAAAAATTTATTCGCCAACCGGTACAAACCATCGGCTTATAAATTATTTCAATTGAATGAAACTTCTCTGAGGGCTGAGATATTGCTTCAAGAACAAATGCTTCAAATGCAGGCGCAGTATTCACTTTAACGATTCCGAATGCTGAGGGTATGCCTGAACGTTATAAAGTATCGGAACATTCAGTAATGGATCCGCAACTCGCTGCCCGTTATCCTGAAATCAAATCATATGCAGGTCAGGGGATAGACGAACCTGGCTCTGTTATTTATTTTGATGTATCGCCATCAGGATTTCATGGCATGATATTATCAGCAGGTCGCCCAACCATTTATATAGACCCGGTAGACAGGAACGATCAGTACTATGTAGTATTCTCAAGGTCTGATGCGATGAGTCAGAAAAAATTCACCTGCCTTACCCGTGAATCGGTAAATGAAGGAATTTTCAATCCCGGAACCGGAGTAATGCAACGCGGCGCCGATGATGGCAGGTTACGTACTTATCGGACTGGCGCTTGGCTTGTACCGGTGAATATGCTCAGTATTTTTTGAATGGAACTGAAACCACCGATGCACAACGCAAAGCCAAAGTACTTACAGCCATGAATACATTGATGGTACGTACCAATGGTATTTATGAAAGAGATTTTGGTATTCACATGAACCTGATTGCTAATAATGATGCGATCATTTACCTGAATGCATCCACCGATCCATGGACAACAGAATGGAATACCAAAACACAACAAACCATTGATGCAGTGATTGGTTCTGCCAATTATGATATCGGCCACCTTGTACACAAAGAAGCATCAGCTGCCAATAACAATGGTAATGCAGGATGTATTGGTTGTGTATGTGTAAACGGTTCAAAAGGAAGTGCCTTTACCTCACATGTTGCACCAGAGGGAGATCCATTTGTGGTAGATTATACCACACATGAAATGGGCCACCAGTTTGGCGCCAATCATACCTTTACTTTCAGCAATGAAACAGGTACTGCTTCACAGATGGAACCCGGAAGCGGATCTACCATCATGGGTTATGCAGGTATCACCGGAACCAATACCGATGTTCAGCCACATAGCGATGATTATTTTCATACCCGTAGCATCGACCAGGTTACAACTTATATCAAAGGCGCAACCGGTGGCGGATGTGCAGTAGTAACGGTAACGGGTAACGCTACACCAACAGTTACGACTGTTGCGAGTTATACCATTCCAAGGTCTACGCCGTTTGCTTTAACAGCAGTAGGTGCAGATGCCAATGCAGGCTGATGTGCTTACTTATACCTGGGAGCAAATCAATACCGGTACTTCTACTTCAACTATTCCAAGTGCAACCCGTACAACAGGGCCTGCATTCAGGAGCAGGAATAATGGTACCAATCCAACCCGTACCTTCCCGATCCTGGCTTCTATCCTGGATGGAACCAATACCAACAAATGGGAAGTACTTCCTTCTGTAGCCCGAACATTGAATTTCAGGGTTACTGTAAAAGACAACCATGTGGGCGGAGGTAACAATCAAACAGCCGATGCAACTGTAACTGTTTCCAGTGCATCTGGTCCATTTGCCGTATCAGCGCCGAATACAGCTGTATCATGGGCTGGAGGATCAACACAAACCATCACCTGGTCTGTAGCGAGTACAACAGCAGCTCCCGTTAGTTGCGCCAATGTGAAAATTTCATTGTCAACCGATGGCGGACAAACATTCCCAACTGTTCTGATTGCCAGCACACCTAATGACGGAACACAGGCCCTCAGCTATTCCAAACACGCCTACTACTACTGCCCGCATTAAAGTAGAAGCTGTTGGAAATATTTTCTTCGATATTTCAAATACCAACTTTACGATTACTGCAGGTTCTGGTTGTGGTGCTCCTTCCGGATTGGCATCATCAGGCCATTACCAATACCAGTGCTACTGTTAGCTGGACTGCCGTGAGTGGTGCAGTAAGTTATGATGTAGATTATAAATTAAATACCGCCACCACCTGGACGAATGCTGCTACAGCAACTACTTCAACATCTGTAAATATTGCCGGATTAACACAAGGAACTTTATACGACTGGAGAGTGAGAACCAATTGTTCGGCTGCCAGCAGCAGTTACACATCAGCGCAGTTTACAACTACAGCTCCTGCAGTTTGCAATGCGCCAACAGGATTGACATCATCTGCGATTACCAGTTCAGGTGCCACTGTCAGCTGGGCTGCTGTGAGTGGTGCTGTAAGTTATGATGTGGATTATAAAACCAATGCATCTTCAACCTGGACGAATGCAGCAACTGCTACTACATCTACCAGTGTTGCATTGAGCAGTCTCACTGCATCAACATTGTATGATTTCAGGGTAAGAACAAATTGTGCCAGTGGCAGCAGTGGATACAGTGCAGCACAGTTTACAACAACAGCCGCATCGGGTTGTGTGAGTGCTTATGAAGCCAATGAAACGCAGGCTACTGCTGCAGCAGTTGCAACCAGTACGGCCATTTCGGCTGCGATCGGTTCTGCAACTGATATAGATTATTACAGGGTAACGACTACGGCTACCAGCAATTTCAGTGTTACACTTACGGGATTGCCTGCCGACTATGATCTTTATTTCTACAACAGTGCAGGTACGCAAATCGGAAGTTCAACTGCAGGAAGTACCACCAGTGAAACCATCACATTGGCTAACCAGGCAGCAGGTACTTATTATGCAAGAGTAATAGGTTACAACGGTGTTTTCAGTACAACCGTTTGTTATACATTAACCATCGGCGCCACTACTGTTACCGGTTGTCAGAGCGCCTATGACAATTCAACCAATGGTACAACTGCAGGAGCACCTGTAATTCCATTCAATACCAATATCACTGGTTTGATCAGTCCATCTGCAGACATCGATCATTACAGGTTTACCATCACAACAGCAGGAACCATTACCCTAACATTGGGTACATTACCTGCTGATTATGACCTGAAATTGCTGAACAGTGCAGGAACACAGGTTGGTATTTCACAGAACGGATCTACCACCAGTGAAACCATTAACTACACTGCAGCGGCTGGTACTTATTATGCACAGGTTTATGGATACAATAATGCAAACAATGCATCTACCTGTTACACGCTGAAAGTACAGTTGGGAACAGCATCACGCGTAGGACAATATTCCGGTTGCTTCAGCAAAAGCTTCGGTAAAAATATATCCGAATCCTGCTACCAATCAGTTACAGGTTTCTGTAAAAGATGAAATTGCTGCCAACAGCAGTCTTAAAATTATAGACGCTAAAGGTGTAGTAGTAATGGAGCAAAGAATGCAACGCAATCCGCAGCCAGTGAATGTTTCAAAACTTACACCCGGTTTTTACCTGGTTAAGATTAACAACAATGGCAATATCATTACGGAGAAGTTCATTAAAGAGTAATGATTCCTGAATACATTAAAAAAGTCCCTGCCATGGCGGGGACTTTTTTATTAATATCATTATTCCTTTAAAATTAATCTTTCATCTGTGCACAATGCCTGCAGCGGGGCTCATAAATATCTTTTTCACCCAGTAATACCTGTCCGCCTTCTGCAATTTTCCGATAACTGATATTGGCAATATTGCCACATTTTACACAGATTGCGTGGAGCTTTGGTAATATAATCGGCAATGGAAAGCAGGTTCGGCATTTGTCCGAATGGTTTTCCAAGATAATCCATATCCAATCCGGCAACAATAACCCTGATGCCACGGGTAGCCAGTTGTTCGCATACCATGGTAATTTCAGCATCGAAGAACTGGGCTTCGTCGATGCCCACCACATCTACATCCTGTGCGAGCAGGAGGATTGATTGTGAACTTTCAACCGGTGTTGAATGAATGGCATTGGTATCATGACTTACAATCTTCGTTTCATCATAACGGGTATCAATAGCCGGTTTAAAAATTTCAACTTTCAGATTGGCAATTTTCACCCGCTTTAATCTCCTGATCAATTCTTCTGTTTTACCACTGAACATACTGCCGCAGATCACCTCAATCCATCCGCGACGTTCACCCTTCAGATTCGGTTCAATAAACATTAAATAAATTTTTTAAAAATGTGTTTGTAACTTTAGGCCGATTCGTGCAAAGATTATGGATTCTGCTCAACAGGCAAAACTAAATTTGGTGCACCAAACAACATTTTATATTCAAAAAAAATGATATGGAAAGGGTGGAAACCCTCAGTGAACGGTTAAGAGAGCAGATTGCAAAAAATGCTACGCCGGATGAGTTATTGTTAACCGTGCAGATGTTGCAAGCGGAACTGCAGCACCTCAAATCTTCCAGCCAGGGAGAGCAAACGGCAGCTTCAGCTGTTGCTATTCATATGCCTTCCGGTTTTGATAAGGCTGAATCAGCCAATAAAACCTCAGAACCTGCACCAGAACCCGAGGAGAAAATAATTCAGGTATTGCAGGTAGACGAAGCGGAGCTGGAAGCCGAACTGGAAGAGATCAAAAAGAATGCTGAAGCGAGAGCAAAAATCAGTATACAAAATAAGCCGCCATTGCTTTTTGATCCGATAGAAGATACCCCAACCCTGATCCATCAGCAAAATCCTGCAGCCAAACCACCTAAAGAAATACATGAAGCCATTGCAGGGTGCTGATGGCGCTTCACTCAATGATGCATTGCGGGAAAATAAAACTGAATTGAGTGAAACCCTTCAGGAATCCCCGATCAAAGACCTCCGCAAAGGCATTGGCATCAACGACCGCTTTTTATTTATCAGTGAATTGTTCAGAGGAGATGAAGCGATGTATGAAAGAAGCATCAAAACCATCAACGGTTTTTCCATTTACCCTGAAGCGGAATACTGGATCAGGCGTGAATTAAAACTAAAGCTTGGTTGGGATGATAAGAATACTGTAGTACGTCAGTTTGATCAACTGGTTAAAAGACGGTTTTCTTTTACATAGCGGATGATTTTCTGCGTAGCGCCTTTCATACTGTAAACATATTGACCAGATTTTTCTCCTGTGCTTTGTAAAAAAGCAGGATCTCCGAATAACTGTTCGAGCTAGCTTTTCCAGTTCCAATGCATTTTGAATACTGAAAGCTCCTCCGGCTTCCACCAGGCCACGTGCTTCTGCAAATTTCTCGTATACGGGTCCGAATATCACGGGTTTACTGTACACAGCAGCTTCGAGGGTATTGTGGATGCCATCGCTCCCAAACCCGCCACCAATATAGGTTACATCTGCATATCGGTATAGTTTTGAAAGCATTCCGATGTTATCGATGATGAGTACATTGCATTTCTCCGGAATGGATTTTCCAGCTGCCAACTCCGAATAAAATACCGATCCTTCAAATTCCTTTCTTACATCTTTCAGATTGCGTATCATCAATTTCATGCGGAGCAATGATGAATTTTATTTCGGGGTGTTGTTTTACATAATGAATCAGCTCGGTTTCATCGTCTTCCCAGGTGCTACCGGCAACGAGTACACGATGATTGCCGATGAAGTTCCGTGATGTGCTCAACTTCTTCTCTTCTTTCAGCAATATCAATCACCCGGTCGAAACCGGGTATCACCTGCAACTTCAGCATTTACTTTGATCCTGGCTGATTCCAATATTTCAAGCGAAACCTGGTTCTGCACAAACATCATTCTAAAACAACCCAGCATTTTGCGCCAGATCCCTCCATACCATTTAAAAAAAGGCTGTGATGGCCTGAAAATCCCGGAAACCAGGATGACCGGAATCTCTCTTTTTTTCAACTCAGATAAATAGTGAAACCAGTATTCATATTTTACCCAAAGTACCAGGGAAGGATTCATGTTGCTGATCAGCTTTGCGGGCATTTGCCGGGGTATCAAGGGGTAAGTAAATGATCTGATCGGCACCACTGTAATTTTTCCTGATTTCATAGCCACTCGGGGAGAAAAAACTCAGTACAATACGGCATTGCGGGAATTCTTTGACGGATCGCCTCCAAAACCGGCCTTCCCTGCTCAAATTCGCCCAGGCTGGCACAATGCATCCAGATCGGTTTTCCCTGGCTTATTCAAAAACAGGGAATTTCTTTCGGCCATTTACCCATAATCGGGCTTTCGGGTTCCAGATCGATGCAATCCGTATCCCTGCTGCATAAATGACAATAAAAAACTGGTAAAAAAGTAGGCCCAAGCAGTAAGTTTTGACCCCAAAAATACAGTTGTTTGTCCGTTAAATCAATTGAGGGGGCAGGGTATGGAATTCGGCGTTCAAAATCATATCTTTGCGCCGCTAAAATACCACTAATATGAGGCCATTACAGATGGTAGATACCGGAACACAGTATCGGAAGATCAAAAACGGAGATAGATGCCGCGGTGATTGCTGTGATGGAAAGTTCGCAGTTTATAGGCGGAAAAGTGGTGAATGAGTTTGCAACAAACCTGGCAGCTTACCATGGAAGTAAGCATGTAATTCCCTGTGCCAATGGTACCGATGCACTCCAGATTGCCATGATGGCGCTGGGCCTGCAACCGGGGGATGAAGTGATTACGCCTTCTTTTACTTATATCGCTACTGTAGAAGTGGCGGCTTTACTGGGCATTAAGCCTGTTTTTGTGGAAGTAGACAAAAAGCATTTCTGTATCGATCCGGTTGCCATTGAAAAAGCGATTACGCCAAAAACAAAGGCCATTGTACCGGTTCATCTGTATGGCCATGCAGCCGATATGGAAGCGATCATGGCCATTGCCGAAAAGCACAAACTTTTTGTAATAGAAGACAATGCCCAGGGAATCGGTAATGATTTTACTTTCAGTAATGGCAGTAAAAAGAAAACGGGTAGCATTGGTCATATTGGTTGTACTTCGTTTTACCCTTCTAAAAACCTCGGCGCTTTCGGAGATGGCGGAGCGATTTTTACGGATGATGATGCACTCGCAGATAAACTGAGGATGATTGCATCTCATGGCCAAAGCAAAAGATATTACCATGATGTGGTGGGTTGTAATTCAAGACTGGATGCCATGCAGGCTGCGATCCTGAACATCAAACTCAAACACCTGGATGCATACATCGATGCCCGCAGAAAAGCGGCTGATTATTATGACAAAGCATTTGCAGGCAATCCTAAAATTGAAACACCATTTCAGGGCAGACAACAACAGGCATGTATTTCATCAGTACACACTGATATTGCATGATACCGACCGTGATGCGCTGAGTCAGTTCCTGGCAGATCAGCAGATACCATCGATGATCTATTACCCGGTGCCGGCTCACCGCCAGAAAATGTTCGATGCATTTGGCGGCAGCGACTACCAGTTACCCATAACCGATTGGTTAACCGAAAGGGTAATATCGCTTCCTATTCACACAGAACTGGATACGGAACAACAGGACCTGGTGATTTCCAAAGTACTTGAATTTGTAAACCGTTGATAAGGATATAAACAACAGGATAGCATTTATGAAAATAGCAGTTATTGGTACGGGTTATGTTGGATTGGTTACAGGCACTTGTTTTGCTGAAACAGGCAATACGGTTACCTGTGTGGATATTGATACAGCAAAGGTTGAAAAATTGTCGGGTGGACAAATCACCATATATGAACCCGGACTGGAAAAATTATTTCTCCGCAACCAGAAAGAAGGAAGATTATTTTTTACTTCCTCTCTGAAAGATGCGGTGGAAACTGCAAGGGTAATTTTTCTGGCATTGCCCACACCTCCGGGTGAAGATGGCAGTGCAGATCTTAAATACATTCTCGGCGTTGCCTCTGATCTGGGAAAACTTATTAAGCCGGGCGATTATAAA
The DNA here is from genome assembly GCA_037045295.1 of Ferruginibacter sp. GTDB lineage: Bacteria > Bacteroidota > Bacteroidia > Chitinophagales > Chitinophagaceae > Ferruginibacter. Next base: position 514,806 of record JBAOHS010000005.1, on the reverse strand, counting down.
GTGATCGTTGATAAAAGCACGGTCCCTGTTGGTACAGCGGCCAAAGTAAAAGCAGCGATTCTATCTTCAGCTACAGAGAATATTGAAAGTTCATTTGATGTAGTGAGCAACCCCGAGTTCTTACGGGAAGGCGTAGCGGTAGATGATTTTATGAAACCCGACAGGGTGGTAATCGGAACCACTTCCGAAAAAGCCATTAAAGTGATGAACGATCTATATGCACCTTTTGTGCGCCAGGGCAATCCGATCATTTTCATGGATGAGAATTCTGCAGAACTCACCAAGTATGCAGCCAATTCATTCCTGGCAGTGAAGATCAGTTTCATGAATGAGATTGCACAGCTTTGCGAAAGATTGGGAGCAGATGTTGATATGGTAAGAAGAGGCATCGGCAGTGATGAACGCATCGGTAAAAGATTCCTTTTTCCCGGGTATCGGTTATGGCGGAAGCTGTTTCCCGAAAGATGTACAGGCGCTGGCAAAATCATCGGCAGATGTGGATTATAATTTTCAGCATACTCGATGCCGTTATGGATGTGAATGAAAAGCAGAAACTTCACCTGGTTCCTAAAGTTGAACAGTATTTTGGTAACGATTTGAAGGGCAAGCATTTTGCATTGTGGGGACTTGCCTTCAAACCCAATACAGATGATATCAGGGAAGCGCCGGCTTTGTATATGATTGACGCACTGCTGGAGAAAGGGTGCTACTGATTACTGCCTTTGATCCGGAAGCAATGTCTAATGTAAAGCAAGTGGTGGGTGACAAAATCGGTTTTGCTGAAAGTCAGTATGAAGCTTTGGAAAAAGCAGATGCACTGATCATTGCTACCGAGTGGAATGAATTCAGAACACCTGATTTTGAAAAAATAACAGCCCTGCTGAAACAGAAAGTCATTTTCGACGGAAGAAATCTTTTTGATTTACAGCAGATGCAGAATATGGGATTTTATTATGAAAGTGTGGGAAGGCGAACGATCGGTAAACAGTAAAATTCAGCAACAGTAATTTTAAAAACGGATACGTGGCAAATAAAAGAATATTAATAACCGGTGCAGCAGGATTCCTGGGTTCGCATTTATGCGATCGGTTTATCCAGTGAAGGGTATGATGTGATCGGGATGGATAACCTGATCACGGGCGACCTGAAAAATATCGAACACCTTTTTAAACTGAAGGAGTTTGAATTTTATCACCATGATGTTTCCAAGTTCATTCATGTTCCAGGTCACCTTGATTATATTCTGCATTTTGCTTCGCCTGCCAGTCCGATTGATTACCTGAAAATTCCTATTCAAACCCTAAAAGTTGGTTCTTTGGGAACACATAATTGCCTGGGCCTGGCGCTTGCTAAAAAAGCCAGGATACTCGTTGCCAGTACCAGTGAAGTATATGGTGATCCACTGGTTCATCCGCAGAATGAAGAATACTGGGGCAATGTAAACCCGGTTGGTCCGAGAGGCGTTTATGATGAAGCCAAACGATTCCAGGAAGCCATTACCATGGCCTATCATAATTTTCATCAGGTGGAAACCAGGATTGTAAGGATATTCAATACCTATGGACCACGGATGCGGTTAAACGATGGAAGAGCATTGCCTGCATTTATTGGTCAGGCACTGAGGGGAGAAGACCTGACTGTATTCGGAGATGGAAGCCAGACCCGTAGTTTCTGTTATGTAGATGATCTCGTAGAAGGTATTTACCGTTTGCTGATGAGCGACTATGCGTTACCGGTAAATATTGGGAACCCCGATGAGATTACATTGAAAGAGTTTGCCGAAGAAATCATCAGGCTTACCGGTTCAAAACAAAACATTGTTTACAAACCATTGCCGGTGGATGATCCGAAGCAACGGCAACCCGATATCAGCAGGGCAAAGCAAATATTAAACTGGGAGCCAAAAGTATCAAGGGCAGAAGGATTGAAAGTTACTTATGAATATTTTAAAAATCTTTCACCGGAAGAACTGAACAAACAACCAAAAGAATTCGAAAGCAGAAAATAAAAAATAATCAATCAATACAAAAACAATACAATGATGTACCAGGATTTATTGAGCAAGAAAAAAACACTGGCAGTGATCGGTCTGGGTTATGTAGGTTTACCCATCGCACTGGAGTTTGCAAAAAAAATCAAAGTAATTGGTTTCGATATCAATGCAGAAAGGGTAGATATGATGAGAAGGGCAATCGATCCCAGCCAGGAACTCGAATCATCAGCATTTGAAAATTGCGATATCGAATTTACCAATCAACTTGATGTACTGCGCCAGGCAAATTTTTTCATCGTTGCTGTTCCTACACCTGTAGATGAACACAATGTTCCCGATCTGGTTCCGGTACAAAGTGCCAGTGAAACCATTGGTAAAGTAATTAAGAAAGGCGATTATGTGGTTTTTGAAAGCACCGTATATCCTGGTTGCACAGAAGAAGATTGTGTGCCTATCATTGAAAAACTTTCAGGCTTGAAAATGGTGGATGATTATAAAATCGGTTATTCACCCGAAAGGATCAATCCGGGAGATAAAGAACATACCATCAGCACGATTGTAAAAGTAGTGAGTGGTTGCTGCGATGAAAGTCTGGAAACCATTGCCAAAGTATACGAACTGGTTGTTAAAGCAGGCGTTCACCGTGCTTCTTCTATCAAAGTAGCAGAAGCTGCAAAGATCATTGAAAATACACAACGTGATTTAAACATCGCATTGATGAATGAATTGTCGATCATCTTCGATCGCATGAACATCAACACCTTTGAAGTACTGGAAGCAGCCGGAACAAAATGGAACTTCCTGAAGTTTCAGCCAGGCCTGGTTGGAGGACACTGTATTGGTGTAGATCCATATTACCTTACCTATAAATCAAAAGAACTGGGTTACGATAGCCAGGTGATTCTCGCAGGTCGTGTGATCAATGACGGAATGGCCAGTTATGTTGCCAAAAAAGTTTTGCAGTTTATCATTCAGAACAATGGCAATGTGAAAGACAGCAAAGTGCTGGTAATGGGTGCAACTTTCAAAGAAAATGTAAGTGATATCAGGAACAGTAAAGTAGCTGATGTAGTGAAAGAACTTAAATCTTATTCACTCAATGTTCATGTTACCGATCCTTATGCCGACAGTGATGAACTGAAACATGAGTACGGATTTGAACTGGAAAAAAATCCGGGTAAAGATTATGATGCCGTTATCATAACAGTACCGCATAAAGATTATAAAGAAATGGACGATGCCTATTTTGCATCCATCACAAAGGATAGAGCGATGATTGCAGATCTGAAAGGTACTTACAGGAATAAAATCAAAAGCAGAACTTACTGGAGTTTGTAAACATTTCAGAAGATACAACAATTTTATAGTTAAAGAAAGTAATTCATATAATTCGTGGAAGAAAATAAGTTTCATTCGAAAGACATCAGTAAAGACAGTTTCCTGGTAACAGGTGGAGCAGGATTCATCGGAGGACATATTGCAGAATACCTGCTGAAACATGGCGCAAAAAAAGTAAGGGTACTCGATAATATGGTGAATGGTTTTGAAAAAAACCTCGCCATCCTGAAAGCATATCCCGCATTTGAATTCATGGAGGGAGATATCCGCAATGCAGAAATCTGTATGAAAGCCTGTGAAGGGATTGATTATGTTAGTCACCAGGCTGCATTGGGTTCTGTGCCGCGTTCGATAAAAGAGCCCATTTATTTCAATGATGTGAATGTGGGTGGTTTTGTGAATATGCTGAAAGCTGCCATCGACAATAAAGTAAAATCATTTGTATACGCATCTTCATCTTCAGTTTATGGAGATGAACCAACACTTCCGAAGATTGAACACCGCATCGGAAATTGCTTATCGCCATATGCAGCCACCAAAAAAACCAATGAACTCTATGCACAGGTTTTTGCCGATGTATATGGTATTAAATTAATGGGCTTCAGGTATTTTAATATTTTCGGATCACGCCAGGATCCTGATGGACCTTATGCTGCAGTTATTCCATTGTTTGTAAAAGGAATCATCAATAAAACACCGGTATTATATCAATGGTGATGGCGAACAAACCAGAGATTTTACTTTTGTAGACAATGCCGTTCAGATCAACGTAAAAGGAATGCTTACTGATAATGAGGAAGCATTCAATAAAGTTTACAATGTGGCAGTGGGTGAATATTTTTCGGTTAATTATCTATACAATGCCTGCGCCAAACAATTGAACAGCGATTGGAAACCGACACACCGGGAACCAAGGGCTGGCGATATCCGCAATTCACTGGCAGATATCAGTCTGGCTGAAAAAATGCTGGGCTACAAACCTGTTAAGAAATTTGAAGAAGGCCTGATAGAAACCATAGAATTTTTTAAGAAGATTTATTCTTAATATTTCTGAACTGTAGTTAACCACTGCTGTATGCCGTTCATAAAAACAAAATTTCCTGGTTTATGGGTGTTTGAGCCCAATGTTATCAATGATAGCCGCGGATATTTTTTCGAGAGCTACAGCGAAAAAACCTGTAAGGCAGTCGGGTATCAATACAACATTTATCCAGGATAACCAGGCTAAATCAGTGTATGGAGTAGTGAGGGGCTTGCATTACCAGAAGGATCCCTTTGCACAAACGAAATTTATCAGGGCCTTACAGGGAAGCATACTTGATGTGGTGGTTGATATCCGCAAAGGATCACCCACTTACGGAGAACATTTGTTCAATTGAACTTTCTGCCGAAAATAAAAAGCAATTGCTACATTCCCCGTGGATTTGCACATGGCTATTCGGTGCTCTCAGAAACTGCTGAAGTATTTTATAAATGTGATGCTTTTTATAATAAGGCGGCAGAAGGCGGTATTCAGTATTTTGATCCTGCGTTGAATATCGACTGGAGGATTCCGGAAGATCAGCGCATCAGTTCAGATAAAGACCTGAACTACCCTGTATTTTGCAGCGTGTGATAACAATTTTGTGTTTAATCAATCAGCACTGTAACATTGACTGCCCCAATAAAAATACTGGTTACAGGTGCTTCCGGCCAATTGGGCAGTGAATTTAAAAGACTCTCCGGCGACTATCCATCACTGTTATTTACTTTTCTGAGCAGGAATGAAATTTCAATCACCGATTCTGAAGCTATAGAAGAATTTTTCATAAAAATACAATTTTGACTATTGTATTAATTGTGCTGCTTATACTGCAGTTGATAAAGCTGAATCAGAAAAGGAAGAAGCATTTGCAGTTAATGCCGATGCAGCAGCAGCACTTGCGAGAATTCTGTTATCAATACAACGCCGGATTCATACACTTTTCTACTGACTATGTTTTTGATGGAAATGGCAATAAGCCTTACCAGGAAAACGATGCAGTTAATCCTGTAAGTGTTTATGGCGCTTCCAAACTGGAAGGTGAAAAACTGGTGATGCAGGAAGATCCGAATGCTGTCATCATCCGCACTTCCTGGGTATTCAGCAGTTATGGGAAGAATTTTGTAAAAACAATGATAAGACTGATGCAGGAGAAGGAGCAGATAAAAGTTGTGAATGATCAGTTCGGATGTCCTACTTATGCCGGTGATTTAGCAACAGTAGTGTTAACGATGATTTGTTCTGAAAAAGGATTGGTACCCGGCATTTATCATTACTGCAACGAGGGAATTACAAACTGGTTTTCTTTTGCCAGTGAGATAAAAAATCAAATCAATAGCCCTTGTGAAATTTTGCCAATAGATACAAGTGGTTATCCCACTCCGGCTAAAAGACCTGCTTATTCTGTACTGGATTGTACAAAAGATAAAAACCATCTATTCAATAGATATTCCCGCCTGGCAGGATAGCCTTCAGGCATGCCTTAGGTTACTGATTCCCTGAACCTGATTTACCGGTTATTTTGTATAATCAATCTTTTTGAATACCGGGTTGTCTCATTTACTAACTGTAATATATAAACGCCGGAAGATAGCAATGGAAGTTTCATGTTGTGTAATAACTCCTGTTCCGTGATATTACTGTTACTGATCAGTTGCCCGTTACTGCTGTAAAGCCTTCCCTGTAAAGCTGCATGTTTTTCACTGAATGAAATGACTATAGTATTCGATTGGCTGTTATAATATACGGTAATCGTTTCCGGCTTATTTAACGTAGCTGTTCTGATTTCCGAATAGCTGAACATTCCATCTATATCAACCTGCCTTAACCTGTAATAATTTAATCCATCAAAAGGACTGGGATCAATAAGTGAATAGTTGTGTTGAATATTGCTGGTGCCATGACCATTTACCCTGCCGATCGCAGTATAATTGATTCCATCTGTACTTCTTTCAACTACAAAATAAGCATTGTTGATTTCAGCACTTGTTTGCCAGTTCAGTTTTACCTGACTGTTTTGTACTGTAGCTGTAAAGCTGATCAGGGTTACGGGTACAGGGCACACAAGTCGTATACCTGCATCAATATTCAATACACTACTGCCTGCAGGTACATTAAAGGAAGAGCTCTGACCATTGGCATCCGCTTTACTGTTATTGATGGCGCTTGCACCACCAACATTTTGTGCGCTGAAATCATATCCTACTGGTTTGCTGAAAATGACATAATAATCATTCCCTGCAGGTACATTGGTAAAGAAATAAAATCCGGTTGGATCGGTAAATGTGGAACCAACAATAAAGCCTGTATTGTTATATAGCGTTACCAGCATGCCACTTACGCCGGTTTCGCCAACATCCTGTATGCCGTTTGAATTGTTGTCGTACCACATGAAATCGCCTACTGTAGCTGTTTGCGGACAATTGCTGCCAGTAATCGTTCCAATGGCAGTATTCGAACAGTTGGTAACGGTATCGGTTACCTGAAGTGTATATTGTTTAATGCCTGGTACAACAATGAGTATTTCTGGATTCAGTGCATTTACATCCGATAAGGTTCCATCATTCGGAGTCCAGGAATAAGTATAATTACCCGATGGTGTGATAGTTGGATTAAACCTTATGCCCGTATCACCTACACAGGCAGCAATTGCCGGTATGCTTATCTGAGCTGCCGATACTGGTGCAACACTCACCAGGATTGTACTCGAGTAAGTACAACCTGTAACAGCACTTGTAGTAAGTGTATAGCTGATATTAGTGGAACCCAAACAAGCAATCGGGTTGGCAATAGTCGGATTCGATAAACCGGTTGCAGGAGTCCATTGATATTGAATCCCGGTGACAGGTGTAGTGCCAATCTGGGTGCAACTGTTACTGCAAACAACCGGACTATTCAATGGAGGATACGTAACATCAGATACCGTTATTACTACAGTATCTTTTGATGAACAGGTGATATTATTATCTGTTTTTGTAACGATATATGTAAATGTTCCGCCGGTGGTAGCGGTAAATACTGGTTCGGCGCTGGAAGCATCACTGAGATTGTTGGCAGGAGACCAGCTATAAGAAATACCCGGCCCGGTTGTGTTGGCAGCGCTTCCGAGCGTAGTTGTCTGATCTTTACATAATAATCGATCGGCGCCAGCCAGTGGTGCACTGATTAATGGAATGAGGCTGATGGTATCCCTGTACCGGCAACCATCCTGGTTGGTAACCTGTAAAGAATAAACAGCAATTGCTTTCGGAGGTGGATTTAAGGTAGAAGGATTGGCTATAGTAGCATTGCTCACCTGGTTGGCGGGCAACCAGCTATAGGCTTGCATATTGGCGGGTGCATTGATGCCAAGAGACACAGGGCCATTTGAAGGACAAAACGTTATATCCGGCATAGAGAAAATGGCATTCCCAACGGTAACGGTTACCTGATCACTAACCACAGAAGAACAGGAGCCCGGAAAACTTGCGAATACGGTATAAGTCGTCGTTGAAGCCGGATTCGCCAAAGGTTGTGCAATATTCGGATTGCTCAAACCTGTTGCAGGTTGCCATTGATAGGTTACACCCGGAATGGCTGGCAATCCGATCTGAACATTGCTGCCGGCACATACAAATTTATCCGGAGCATCTGGCAAAACAGGTGTTGCATTGAGTGTAACATTTACTGTATCGGTGGTTGTACAACCGGCACTGGTACTGGCTGTAACAGTAAAACTAATATCTGTTGCAATGAAAACTTCGGGTTGAGCAGAGAACTGGTTGGTATTGTTTTGCCAGGGTGCCGATTGCGGTTCCCACAAGTAAGTAGTATTCGGAGCGGCCGGGGAGCCTAGCCTGATAATTCCATTACTGCACAGAATCCAATCAGCTCCACCATTAACCTGTACATTCTGCACAGCAACAATTACTGTATCTCTTAATATACATCCGCCTATATCCGTTACCGTTACTGGAAAGGCTGTTTGAATAGCAACTGTTGCAGTCGGATTACTGGAAAGGTTACTCGACAAACCATTGCCCGTCCATTCATAAGTGTATCCCGCCACGGGGGGTAAACCGATGGAAACCGGCTGGTTCACGCAGGTGACTGTATCCGGTGCAGGAAATACTGGTCGTGAAAATACAGGATCATTAACAAGGATATTATCCGAACAACGGATGGTTGTATCATTGATATCGATTGCTTCTACGGTATATACCCTTGGCACATTATCGGTAAGCTGCACGATGCTTCCTGTATATGCCGATAAACCTACTTGTGGCGACCATCTGAATATAGCATTGTCTATACTGGTATAGGCAATCAGCGAAACGTTTCCACCATTAGCATCATAACTCGGGCAACTGTAACGGGCATCCACTTCAATAATCGTCTGGCAGGATGAACAGAAGGGAACAACAGTTACTTCATCATAACAACTTCCGCCGTTATACGATACCGTTAGTCCGTATACAGTAGGTGCTCCAATCGATGCACTTACAGAAACCTGGGGCAGGTTGGTTGGTCCGGTAAATGTCCCGGGCCCAGAAACAATCGTCCAGCTATAGGTTTCGTTGATACCTGGCGTACGATCAGGAAGCCCGATGATTCTTGGACCACATCCATCCAGACCAGCTCTGGCTTCAATGGTAGCAACCACAGTCTGATCAGAAAACGCACAACCGCTTTTCTGTGCGGTAACATTGATAACAGCAGGATTAGGTTCTGGCATTACAGTATTTCCTGCATAGTAAGTTGTAGTTGAAAATGTATTGCTGGTTAAATAGCTGCCAGGGCTCCATACATAATTGAATCCGGCTTCCGGAGCTTTTCCTAATGTTACACTTGATTCAAGGCAAAATACTTTATCCGGACCAGCGAAGTCGGGCGTAACCGGTGCCGCTACCGGTGTAACTCTTACGGTATCTTTTGTTTCACAGGTTGTACCATCCGATTTCGGAATAGTGAGCGATAGTATATAATCTGTAATCACTGATGGATTGGCCAGTGGTTGTGCAATATTACTATTGCTTAAATCTGTTGCCGGGCTCCAGTTGTATAATATACCCTGAAGACCTGGAAGCGGGGGAGTGCCTATTTGTGTTGGGTTTCCACCACAGGCTCCTTTATCGGGGCCAGCTTTTGCATTGTAAGTAATAACAATAGCCTGACCAATCTGTTTGCAGCCAAGCGTATCCGTTACAATAAGCGTATAGATTGTACTTGCATTTGGTGTAACAACCGGATTTGATACTGAATCTGCGCCATTATCCCAGGCATAAGTTACATAAGGTGGATTCCCACCACTCACTGTTGGATTTCCACCAATACCAATAGCTGAACCCGGGCACGTGGTAAATGGTCCACCTATGCTTACAGTTGGTGCGATGAGATTATTTACCAATGCAGCTACTGTATCACTGTAATGGATAAACGAAGATCCGCAATCCGGTAATGTAAAACTGATTCTCCTGTAATATTGATCCGACGCCCCCAGGCTCGGCGTGAAATCCCTGAAACTGGCAGCAGGAATATCAGTCCATGGGCCATTGGCTGTATTGGCAACCTGCCATTGATAATTGGCTTTTACCGGCCTTTGCAGTTTTGTAATGCCATTCAGGAAAAGCAATGGTAAACTATCTCCCGGCACCTGCATATCTGATCCGGTAATTTTTTCACCCAGGCCAAGGCGGCAAACTGTTTGTGTTTTTGGTGTTAAGGTATCATTGCCCAGGAAGTAACCCGTGGGACAGAAAGATAATTTCGTAATGAACTGATCACCGGCACCTTTGTACAATACATTATTGGTGACAGGATAATTTAAAGAACTGCTTTTCCCTGCATAAAATACTTCATTGTTGCTGATGGCTAACCCTACCGCTACATCTGCATTTGCGCCTCCTGTATAGCCACTGTAAACACGGCTCCCATCCGGATTTAAGATGATGAGTATATTGTCTGTTGAGCCTGCATTTACACTGGAGTCGGTAACCGGGTAATTGGCAAAAGCAGTATTACCTAAAAGATAAAGTCTGTTATTGGCAGTTTTAACTGGTAAAAGACTGTTCATATTGCCGAGATAGGAAGAAAAAAGTACATCGCCATTCGTATTCAGTCTTGTAAAGAAACCGGTACCTCCACTGTAAAACTGACTTTGATTGGTTACCGGGTATTCAGCTGAAAAAGTAACACCGGCTAAATAAATTTCATTGTTCAATAATTCAAATGAAGGAATAATATTATTGTTATTGGGTCCGATTTTAAATCTTTTACTGTAAGCAAGGGTGCCATTGGCATTTACTTTATTGATCAAAGACTGATTTTTGACCGTTGATGGTACTTACTGTTGTTCCTCCAATGTATGCGTCACCGTTAGCAATGATCAGTTGGGAAGGGAAGTCCAGCTCATTTGTGTTTAAGTAAGTAGAATATACGATGTTTCCATCGGGGTTCAGGCGTGTATAGTACGCATCGGTTACATCATTGAACTGAGATGAACTTTCAGATCCATTCGTTACCGGGAAATCCGTAGAACTGCTGTAACCGGTCATGTGCAGGACTCCATTTTCAGCAATTCCTTTAATAATAAAATCACTTTTATTGCCACCCAGGTATCTGGAGTAAATAATATCCAGATTATTAAAACTACACCTTGCTATGTAAATGTTTTCAAGTGTATCAGGCAATGATCCTCCTACTGTAGCGGGAATATCATCTGAAAGAGTCGTATTTAAAAGGTAGATGGAATTGTTGTCAAATGCGACTGTGCTCGTGAAATCTGTTTTGTTTCCGCCGATAAATTTAGAAGCAATCAAACTGCCATCTGAAGCATTTAATATGGCGACAAAGCCATCACTGGCTCCGCCACCATATACAGAGTTATCTGTAACCGGGAAATTGGGGGAACCTGTTGTTCCACCTATGATTACCTGGGTTCCATTAACCTCCATACCTCCGGTTACAGGAAAATCATTACCACTGCCACCGAGATAGGTTGAAAAGGCAATGTTTCCGGATGCATTCAGCTTTGTAACTACGATATCTCTTCTTCCACTAAATACAGATCCGTTGGTAACCGGATAATTGATGGAATCAGTGAAAGCTGCTATATACACTTCTCCGTTGATGATTTTAAAACCCGTTAATGTTTCATTGCCTCTTCCACCCAGGTAGGTTGAATAAATAACTGAACCAGTTGTTGAAAATTTTGTGATCGTAAAGTCTGCTTCACCTCGAAGCGTAGTTCCATTGGTGGAAGGGAAATTGGCTGACCTTGTACTGCCAATCAGGTATGCTTCACCGTTGATAACCTGGAGATTCAGTACCTCTTCAATAGACGCTCCACCTGCATAGCTGGAGTAACCAATATACGATTGAGCATTCGTCTGACTGCTCAGTAGTAAAAAGCTGATAGCGACTAATATCCCTATGAAAAGTTTGCTTTTCATTTTATGATTTTAAGTACATACGAAAATTCCCCGGGAAGGCTTTGATAGGATAATAAATAGAAGAAATTCCGGAATTAGCCGGTGATTAGTTGTATAGGGTATGCCTGATTGTTATAAGGGACTAGTAAGTTACGTAAAATATTGGTACGAAGTACAGTTTGCAGGAATGATCAAGGGTAAAAAAGCAGCTGGTTCATAAACAAGTGGTTATGAAGGAAGATTAAGCTGTATTCAGGAACGGTCAAATGCTTAAATTTACTGCCTGTTATGAATATTTTCAATCTTAAGAGCCGGATCATTGTAACCTGCCCCAATCGTATTTCTCCCTGGTTAAGTATGGAGGTAAAGGAGTTGGGATTTAAAACAACCAGAGAATTTAAAACAGGTGTTGAACTGCAGGGAACGTTGCAGGATTGTATAAAATTAAATCTGCAACTGCGATGTGCAAGCCAGGTATTGTTTTCGATCAAAGAATTCAAAGCCAACAATGCTGATGAATTGTATAAAGCTTTGTTGCAGATGGAATGGGAGAAAATCATTCCGGCAGATGGATATTTTTCAATCAGCAGCAATGTGAGCAATCCGACCATCACCAATCAGTTGTTTGCCAATGTAAAAGTGAAAGATGCCATTGCCGACAGGTTCAGGGAAAAAACAGGCAGCCGACCCGATTCTGGAGCAGAGTTAACCGGTACGGTTGTTCATTTGTACTGGAAAGAAGATCTGGCAGAAATTTTTATTGATACATCGGGGGAAACATTATCGAAACACGGATACCGGAAAATTCCCGGTAAGGCACCAATGATAGAATCCCTTGCAGCAGCCACTTTGATAGCCTCTGGCTGGAATCGCCAGTCGGTAGTGATCAATCCTATGTGTGGATCTGGCACTATTGCGATTGAAGCAGCATTAATGGCAACGAACAGGCACCCCGGTTTGTATAGAAACAATTATTCGTTTATGCATCTCTGTGAGTATGATGAAAAATTTTATGAAAAAGAAATGTCTCTTATCGAAAAGCAGGTTATTGAAGTTCCTGGTTTAGAGATCATTGCGACTGATATCAGTGAAGATGCTGTATACGTTTCCAAAGTAAATGCTGGTATTGCAGGTGTGGAAGAACTGATAAAATTTGATTGTTGTGATTTTGCTGCTACTGCCATTCCACAGGAAAACAAAGGCATCATTTATTTTAATCCGGAATATGGCGACCGGCTTGGGGTGGAAGCTGAATTAGAAGAAACCTATGGGAGGATCGGCGATTTTCTTAAAAAGGAATGCAAGGGTTATATGGGCTATATTTTCACCGGCAACCTGGAACTTGCCAAGAAAGTTGGATTAAAACCCAAACGCAGGATTGAATTTTATACCAGTAAAATTGATTGCCGTTTACTTGAATACGAATTGTATGAGGGCAGCAGGCAAACCAAACCATCTACCGGGCAGTAATTTCCCCGATTCGGGTAAGCAGTTTCACCCATAGCATATTGAATTAATTTTTATTGCCCTGGTTTTCAATTTAAAACCAGTGAGGGCATGTTATTTGTCTGATCATAGTTATAAAAAAAGATATTATGAAAAGACAAAACTTATTTCTCAATAATTTATTTTTTCCTTCCTTATTACTGATGCTGCTTGCTTTCGCCTGCAACAATAATAACAGGTCAGAGTCGACTGAAGGATCAGGTATGACAACATTATCCGGTGATAGTACCCTGCAGGCTGCAAAAGACTCCATGAATGCAATGCAGAATAATACTGCACCCGCAGATAATACTGAAATGACTTCCAAAGGCGGACCAAATCCTGCTAAAAAAGGGATGAAGGGAAAGGTAGTAGTAACGCCCAGAACAGCTCCGTCTGATAAGAATATGGAAGCAGATAACGCTGGCGCATACACGAATGTAGATATTTATCCGGCTTTTCCCGGTGGTAATGATGCGCTACAGACTTATATAAGCAAATCACTACAGTATCCTGAGAAAGCAATGGAGGAAGGTGTGGAAGGAACCGTGGAGGTAATGTTTACAGTAAACGAAAAAGGTAAAGCTACCGATGTTCACGTAATGGGCGATAAAATCGGTTACGGACTCGAAGAAGAAGCGATCAAAGCAGTTAAGCAAATGCCGGCCTGGTCACCCGGTAAACTGAAAGGTAAAATTGTTAAAACGAAATATACACTGCCGGTTGTATTTCAGCTTTATCCATAATTTTTCATGGCTATAATCAATAAAGAAAGGGAAGCGTTTTTGCTTCCCTTTTCTTTTATATTAAGCTGGTATAGATCAGTTATTACAGACCCATTTTCTTTTTCAGGTTGGCATCAATAGCATCCAGAAATTCTTCGGTGTACAGGTAATGTTCACCGTGATTTACTTTGTTGCCATGAATACATACAGCAAGGTCTTTGGTCATTTTGCCGCTTTCCACTGTTTCAATACAAACTGCTTCAAGTGCATTGCAGAAATCAATCAGTGGTTGGTTGTTGTCTAACTTTCCACGGAAAGCCAATCCTCTTGTCCAGGCAAAAATAGAAGCAATCGGGTTGGTGCTGGTTGGCTTACCTGCCTGATGATCGCGGTAATGGCGGGTTACAGTGCCGTGAGCTGCTTCTGCTTCCATGGTTTTTCCATCAGGAGTAACCAGTACGGATGTCATCAATCCAAGCGAACCGAATCCCTGTGCAACGGTATCGCTCTGCACATCCCCATCATAGTTTTTACAAGCCCAAACAAAATTGCCATTCCATTTCAGCGCACTGGCAACCATGTCATCGATCAGGCGGTGTTCGTAAGTGATGCCTGCTGCATCAAAAGAAGCTTTGAATTCTTTCTGGTAAACTTCTTCAAAAATATCTTTGAACCTTCCGTCGTATTTTTTAAGAATGGTATTTTTTGTTGAGAGGTACAATGGCCATTTTTTGCTGAGTGCCATGTTAAAGCAACTGCGGGCAAAACCATAAATACTCTCATCTGTATTGTACATGGTCATGGCAACGCCATCTCCTTTGTAATTATACACTTCAAATACCTGTGGTTCGCCACCTCCTTCCGGTGTGAAGGTCATAGTAAGTTTTCCTTTTCCTTTAATAACGGTATCGGTTGCACGATACTGATCACCGAATGCATGACGACCAACAATGATCGGGGCAGTCCAGTTGGTAACCAGCCTGGGTACATTCTGCATTACAATCGGCTCCCTGAAAACGGTTCCGTCGAGAATGTTCCGGATGGTACCATTCGGACTCTTCCACATCTGCTTCAGGTTGAATTCTTTTACCCTGGCTTCATCAGGTGTAATGGTAGCGCATTTGATACCTACACCACATGCTTTAATGGCATTCGCTGCATCGATGGTTACCTGATCATCAGTCTGATCACGGTATTCCATGCCAAGGTCATAATATTGAATGGGTACTTCCAGGTAAGGAAGAATCAGTTTGTCTTTAATAAATTTCCAGATGATCCGGGTCATTTCATCACCGTCTAGCTCTACAACGGGATTGGCAACTTTAATTTTACTCATGCGTCTTGTTTTAGAAATGCGAATTTAAGGTAAATGGAGGATAGAAGATGGTTGACTGGTTGCTGGTTGTTCTTTTTGACCTGTTACTTTTTATTTTGATATTTTCACATGTCGGTAGGAGTTGCTGGTTGCTGGTCGTTCTTACTGACAGGTTACTTTTGATTTGAGATTTTTACAAGTCGGGAAGAGTTGCTGGTTGCTGGCCATTCTTTTTTACTTTTTACTTTTGACTCAACACTTATCGCATCTTACATATTCTTCACAATCTCTTCTCCGAACTCACTTGTTTTCATCAATGTTCCTTCTTTCATTAAATTATAGAAATCGATGGTGACTGTTTTATTGCGGATGGTTTTACCAACAGCATTGGTGATCAGTTCAGCAGCATCTCTCCAACCCATATATTCAAGCATCATTACGCCACTCAATATTACAGAAGATGGATTCATGGTGTTGGTATTGGCAAAACGTGGCGCTGTACCATGTGTAGCTTCAAAAACTGCATGCCCGGTTTTGTAGTTGATGTTGGCGCCCGGTGCAATACCGATTCCGCCCACCTGTGCCGCCAATGCATCACTGATATAATCTCCATTTAAGTTCAATGTGGCGATCACACTGTAATCCTGCGGTGCCAGCAAAGCCTGTTGCAGGAAGTTATCTGCAATGGCATCTTTGATGATCACTTTTCCGCCGATGGCGCTGATCTTCATTTCTTCATTGGCCACCGCTTCACCACTTTCCTTTTTGGTTCTTTCCCATTGCTGCCAGGTATACACATCGCCGGAAAATTCTCTTTCGGCCAATTCATAACCCCAGTTTTTGAAAGCCCCTTCGGTATACTTCATGATATTGCCTTTGTGTACGATTGTAACCGAAGGCAGCTTGTGTTCAATAGCATATTCAATTGCAGAACGGATCAGTCTTTCACTTCCTTCACTACTCACCGGTTTGATACCAAAAGAAGTACTGTCGGGGAAGCGCAGTTTTTTAACACCCATTTCATTCACCAGGAAATCTTTCAGCTTTTTTGCTTCAGGTGTTCCGGTCATGTATTCTATTCCTGCATAAATATCTTCGGTATTTTCCCTGAAGATGACCATGTTTACTTTTTCGGGCTGCCACATGGGTGAAGGAGTGCCTTCAAAATAACGAACGGGGCGCAAACAAACATAGAGATCCAGTTCCTGGCGCAGTGCAACATTCAGGCTTCTGATACCGCCGCCAACAGGCGTTGTAAGTGGTCCTTTTATGGATAACAGGTAATCCTTGAAAGCCTGCATGGTAGCATCCGGCATCCATTCGCCGGTTTTGTTGAAAGCCTCTTCGCCGGCCAGCACTTTCAGCCATTCAATTTTTCTTTCACCATTGTATGCTTTTTGTACAGCTGCATCAAAAACATGTACACTGGCTTTCCAGATATCCGGACCAATGCCGTCGCCTTCAATAAATGGAATCGTTGGATTGTTTGGAACCAGGAGCTTACCATTGGCTCCCATGCTGATTTTTTCTGCCATAATTTTTTGCTTGACCGGGCGTTAGTAAATGTTTTCAGCTGCAGTGGCGTCGCACACTTGTACATGGGTGCCCATTTGCAGCTTTTTTTGTGGGGCAAAATTACGGCAAGAACCCATGATTATTGCATCAGATACTTCAAAATACTTTATGGCATAGAAGGTATAAAAAAAGCCCTCCGGAGAACCAGAGGGCGATGCCTATATTGATATGAAATAACTAAAACTAGAATGATCTTCGTACCCTGAATGAACAGGTCACGTTGTAATTGGTAACCGGTAAGGTTTGGTTTGTTAATACACCAGAGAAATTACCGGCAATGAACTGGCCAATGGCACCATATTCAGTGATAGTAACATTAACCGGAGCAGACACTGGGTCTAACTGAGTTTGACCATTATAAAAACTGATCAATGGCTGAACTGAATTCAAAGCAATATTATTTCTGTCGATTATGATCTGGAAATTATTCTGGTTACTTGTATTAAATCCACCTATAGAAAAGCTGGTAGTAGTACCGTTGCCCGACATATATACTGAATCGCCGGGAGCCGTATAAGCTGGACGGCGCACCATCAATCGAGTAGTTTACAAATTCCTGGGTAGTTACACCACAAGCCTGAATGTTTCCGATTGTGTTAGCACCTGTATTGAGTGTATAAGTAGCAGGATTACTCTGTTGAGCTTGCTGCTACATCTTCAGCAATAAGGGTAACTACTGCAGGGCCTCCGCACAATACAACATTGAAATCAAATGTGCCTGTACTGCTTACTGCATAACGAGTGTAATAATTGTCTTTCTGCATGATGATATAACCATTGGTAAGTGGCAGACTGCTGCAATCGGTTGCAGTACCGCTTACATTTCCGATAGAAGTGCTGCTAGCCGGTACCGTTATATTGCCCAGGTTAACATTGCTGTTGCTGGTAGTGAAATTCTGACTGTAAATGGTATTTAAGCAACTGTAGCTGGTGAATACTTCCAGTTTCAGGGATGAATTATCTGGCACTGCACCAGAAACAAAACCGGTTGAATCTGTATATCCGAAAGCAGCATTTGATGGGTCTGAAACAACAGAGATTTTAGCCAGTACATAAGGAATAGGATCACCGTTTTCGTCAACAATCGTGCAGCTGAACTGAACATAATCATTCGGAACATCGCAATTCCAGAAAGAGAAATGGCTTACTTCACCTACATAGGTATTACCTGTTTTGGTAGCAGATCCTTCTTCTTTCCATAAACCTACCGTTTCATCAAAATGCCATAATTGAATGCTTGCTGGTGCAGCACCTGCAATGGCTGAAGGCAATGGGAAAGTAAGCGTGGCTTTTTTACCAGTTGCAATCTGCAGCAGTTCGCCACCGGCACCTGTTAATTCAACAGCCGCCATACCAAATGTTTTCAATAACCTGAGGGCACCTGCTGCATTCAAGTGCACGCAGATCACCAGGCATGATGCTGTTAAGGTCTGGCGCAGTTGGGTTGAGCCATTGTGCAGCTACATTGATTGTTCCCGTATAGGCGGCACCGGTAGTTGCATTTACAACTGCATTGGCAGGAAGTGCAACGATCAATCCGTTTGCTAAAGTTACATTACCACCCGCAGCAGCATCGATCGTGCCTGCTGTGTTATTCGGCATAAGTTTAATGCGGAAAAATGCAGCTTTATTGGCAGTTGCAATATAAGTTTTGATGCCTTTGAAATAACCTGCTTTGGTAACGGTTACGGTTGCAGCATTTTTAACAACATCTACATTTTTAATCTGAAAATAACCGTATTTATCAGTAGTAGCTGTTGCAGTACCAACTTTTACAGAAGCACCCAATACAGCAGCATTGTTTTCATCTGTAACAAAACCAGAAACTGAGGAAGATACTTTAGAAGTAAGATCAGGAATTTCGCCTGTTGGAGGATTTACGATGGTATCATCGATGTCTTTCTGACAGGAAACAATCGTTAGTACCGAGAACATTGCTACCACAAAACGGTAGAGGTTTTTTTTGAACATGGTAATCATATTGTGTTATTTTAAGTGGATGTAATGGTTGAACAAATAAAAGAGGGTTTGAAAGTTTACCGTGCTGCCTGAGGGTTTAATTTTTTTTCTCAGGAATGGATTGATGCTGCAGTTAATCCAGCTGTTATCCATACCTACATCCGGGTATTTTTTATAGAAATTGATGGCCGGCTCGTTCCAATCGAGCACCTGCCACACCATTCCGCTGTAATTTTTTTCCTTGCAAACCTCCAGTAAGCGATCAAATAAGCAGCTTTGCCGATGCCCTTCCCACGCATACGATCTGTAACCAGTATATCTTCCAGGTATAAACGCTGTCCCTTCCAGGTACTGTACCTGATATAATATAAGGCGAATCCAACCACCTCCGAAACCCCGTTCTTCACTGGCTAGTTTCAGCTACAAAAGCCCACCAGACAGGGTTTTTCCCAAAACCGCTTTCTATAAAATGGTCCATGGTTACCGTAACTTCTTCGGGCGCTTTCTCATAATCTGCCAGTTCCCGGATCAGTTCCATCATCCGCAGGACAATCTTCTTTAACTGCAGGCCTGATGCTGATTTCCATCGTTAAGTTTTGCCAAAACTAACAAGATCGTATTTAATTGATTTAATTTTGTTTAAAACGGGTACATGAAAAAAATGCTGGAGCCTTATGCCGCTTATAATTACTGGGCAAACAGTTTGCTGACAACGCGCTATCGGGAAGCTGGATGAAGAAAAAATTCACAGAGAAATCATCAGCAGCTACCGCAGTATCGCTAAAACCATCCTGCATATGTGGGATGCCGAAAGCATCTGGTGGCAAAGGGTAAAACTGGTAGATAATATAGAAATACCTTCAGTGGTTTTTGATGGCAATACTGAAGCATTAATAAAAGGTTTACTGCAGCAATCGCAGCTCTGGAAGGAATGGATTGCGGGTAGCCGTGATTCTGCATTGGAACATGAATTTATATACCGAAATTCCAAGAAAGAACAGTTTAAACAACCGGTTGCTGAAGTGGTGCATCATCTTTTTAATCACCAGAGTTATCATCGTGGACAATTGATAACAATGCTCAGGCAGGTAGGTGAGGAGCATGTTCCCTCAACAGATTATATATTATTCCTCAGAAAAAAATAATGCTGCACAATGGCAGCATCAGAATAATTCGTTTATATATTAACGTTAGTTGTGGTCAATTATCGTATAGGTCACACCGTAAGATCCTTCGGCAAAATACCCGCCATTGCCCGGCTGAAACTCGCTGTGAAAGAATTTCCGGTAAACCAACCCGATACCTTTGGCATATTTTTCCTGCGCAAAATTGATTTCGCTGTAACTGGTAACATCGTCGGGGTTACCGATGATTTCATCCCGCTGATCTACCGTAATCGTATTGTCGAATGAAAAGGTACCGATGGCATCGGCAGCGCCAACATTGCTGTAAGTGTAATCCCAGTCGTCCATGTATTGCAGCAGAGAATTGGATGAATAAGTATCAATAAAAGAATTTCCTTTCCATGAATTGGCATCCCGTATGGGCAAATTCAGTTTGATAAAACGAAGGTTGTTTTCAACAAATTCAAAATTGTTATTGCTGTTCACCGCCATGAAAGTTGCATCGGGCGCCCATGGATTGCTGTCTGATTTACGGATGTAACGGATGATTCTGTAAGCCGGCCGGCCGAGATTGTCGGTGATGGCTGCATCTGTTTCATATTTCACCTGGTAACTGATGGTAGTATCTCTTGTTCCAAAAGAAAGATACACCAGTGAATCCAATTGATAGGTGATGTATTTTCCCACTTCCAGCGGATAGTAATCATTCAGCGTGGCTGTCTGCAGGGTTTCTGTTGATTTTTTGCAGGAGTTTACTGCAAGCAATAAAACCACTCCAAAAAACAGGGGGAAGTATTTTCTCATATGATTTTTCAGGTACAATATTTATTGATAGACGAATCTACGCTAAAAAAGCTGCCTTTGGTCAGGTTGTTTCTATTGGCTGGCGCTGAATAATTCCTCCGCCAATAACATCCTCTCCTTCATAAAATACCGCACTCTGGCCTGGGGCAATGCCTTTAACGTCTTCATAAAAACGCACATTTACCCCATTTTCGTATGTGTAGAGGTTGCTGAGAGCACCTTTGTCTTTGTATCGGATCTTGGTAAGCGACTCCATTCCATCGGTTATGCCCTCATATTTGATCCAGTTGATTTTGCCCACCTGCATATTGGAGCCGTTCAGGTCTGCTTCATCGCCGAGCACTACTGTATTGGTTTCCGGGATGATCTGTGTTACAAAAGCCGGTTTTCCAAGGGCAATATCGAGTCCTTTCCGCTGTCCCACAGTATAGAAAGGGTATCCTTTATGCTGACCGAGAATTTTACCCGTTTTGTCTACAAAATAACCACCTTGTACTTTTTCTTCCAGCCCTTCGACTCTTCTCTTCAGAAAGCCACGGTAATCATTATCGGGCACAAAGCAGATCTCATAGCTCTCGTTCTTTTTGGCCAGTTCGGGGTAACCGTAATCGTGCGCCATCTGGCGGATGTCTTTTTTATGATAAGTTCCGAGAGGCAATAAAGTGCGGCTGAGCAGATCCTGCTGCAATCCCCACAACACATAGCTCTGGTCTTTTGTATCATCAATCCCTTTCCTGATAAAATACCTTCCGTTGCTGTGCTGATGAATCTGTGCATAATGCCCGGTGGCTATGAAATCGCAACCCATCGCATCTGCTCTTTTCAGCAATGCCCGCCATTTGATATGGGTATTGCACATTACACAGGGATTGGGTGTTCGGCCCGCCAGATATTCATCTACAAAATTCTCGATCACAAAATCGCCGAATTCTTCCCTGATATCGAGGATGAAATGCGGAAACCCATGCTCCACGGCTGCCATACGGGCATCATTAAAACTATCGAGGTTACAGCAACCGGTTTCCTTTTTATTATTTACACCCACACTGCTGGCATAATCCCATGTTTTCATGGTAATACCTACCACTTCATAACCTTCGTCATGCAACATAAGGGCGGCCACAGTACTGTCTATACCGCCACTCATTGCCATCAACACTTTACCTTTTTTACTCATATCGAAATTCTTCGATGCAAAGATAACGAATTGGCCAGAGATCCATACGAATGTTGAGGCGGAAACGGCAGGTAAATACATCCATCCTTCAACCATATCTGAATAAATTTCATTTTCCCCTTTTTGCTTTTCGCTTACCTTGCGGCCATGCAGCAATATTTAGATTTACTTCAGCATATTATAGATACGGGCACCGATAAAAGTGACCGCACCGGCACGGGAACCCGCAGTGTTTTTGGCTACCAGATGCGCTTCAACCTGGCCGATGGATTTCCATTGGTTACCACCAAGAAAACACACCTAAAAAGCATTATTTATGAATTGCTTTGGTTCCTTCGGGGCGAAACCAATATTGCCTATCTGAAAGAAAACAATGTATCTATCTGGGACGAGTGGGCTGATGCCAATGGCGATCTCGGACCAGTTTACGGAAAACAATGGAGAAGCTGGGAAGGTGCTGATGGTACAGTTGTAGACCAGGTGAAAGAGCTGATACATCAGATCAAAACAAATCCCGATAGCAGGCGAATGATCATCAGTGCCTGGAATGTGGCAGAGTTGCCGAAAATGAAACTGATGCCCTGCCATTGCCTGTTCCAGTTTTATGTGGCCAATGGAAAACTCAGTTGCCAGTTGTACCAGCGCAGTGCCGATGTTTTCCTGGGTGTTCCTTTCAATATTGCCTCTTATGCCTTGCTTACGATGATGATTGCTCAGGTTTGTGATCTGCAACCGGGTGAGTTTGTGCATTCATTTGGTGATGTTCATCTTTACAACAATCATTTTGAACAAGCCAGGCTCCAATTGAGCAGAACGCCGTTTCCATTGCCAACGATGAAGATCAATCCGGATGTAAAAGATGTTTTCGGATTTAAGTTTGAAGATTTTGAATTGATGAATTACCAGTCGCACCCCGGGATAAAAGCACCGGTAGCCGTATAATATTTTTTATATTGAATGATAAAATAGTTTCCATGATTTCACTCATAGTGGCGGCAGCATCCAACAATGCCATTGGTAAAAACAATGCCTTGCTCTGGCACCTGCCGAACGATCTGAAGTTCTTTAAGAATACTACCTGGGGAATGGTGGTGATCATGGGACGAAAAACTTTTGAGTCGGTGAACAAGCCATTACCGGGAAGAGTCAATATCGTGATCACCGGGCAGGAAGGCTGGAATGCCGATGGGGTACTGGTTGCAGCAAATCTCGATGATGCAATTGAACAGGCACGGTTAACGAATTGCAAAGAAATTTTTATCATTGGTGGCGGGGAGATTTATCGTCAGTCGATGTTGATGGCCGATAAGATCTACCTGACAAGGGTACACGAAGTTCTTGAAGGAGATGTGTTTTTTCCTGAGATCGATCCTGCTTTGTGGAAACAAACCGGCAACCTGGATTTTAAAGCCGACGAAAAACATCGTTTCGACTATTCCTTTCAGACCTGGGAACGGTTACGCATAAACGCTTAATTTTTTACCCCGAATCAACTTACACTTGTATTCTCCATTTACCATTGCCCGGAAATACCTGCTTTACAGGCTGCGTGCGGCCAATGGGAAAGGGCATGGCATTCATTCACCTTTCGTATTTGATTTTGTCATTCATGTGTTGAATGGTAAATCAGATGCCGGCGTTGTGAAGCAAATAGAATCCCGTCGCTCAGCATTGCTGGCCGATAAAACCACGATTGAAGTGGAAGATTTCGGCGCTGGATCAGCAGTCATCCGATCCAATCAACGCAGGGTAGATAAAATTGCAGCCTCCTCACTCAAAGCCCCGAAGTACGCTCAATTGCTGAACAGAATAGCAGCCTATTATAAACCGGCAGTGATGCTGGAACTGGGCACTTCACTGGGCATAACCGCAGCTTATCTTGCTTCGGGCAACCCTAAGGGTAAGTTGTATACACTGGAGGGATCAGGCGCCATAGCATCTATAGCCCGGCAAAGTTTTTCAGTGTGTAATTGCTGGCAATATTGAGTTGAGTGAAGGAGATTTTACCAAGACACTGCCCAACCTGTTAAAAGAGCTTGCAATTTGTTGACCTGGCGTTTGTTGACGGCAACCACCGGAAAAAACCAACCCTCGATTATTTTCATCAGTTGCTGGGCAAAGTCAAATGCATCTTCTGTTTTTATATTCGATGATATTCACTGGAGTGCAGAAATGGAGGAAGCCTGGGAGGAAATCAGGAAACATCCTGCAGTAACATTGAGCATCGACCTGTTTTTCATCGGACTGGTTTTCTTCGATCCTTCCATTAAAGTAAAACAGGAGTTCGTTATACAATTTTAATTTTCGTTATCTTCGGAGGAACTAAGACAAACGTATGATCATTGGCCTTTTAAAAGAACCAACTTTTGAAACCAGAGTCTCTCTTTTACCCGAACACATCAGCCTGTTAAAAAAAATGAATGCTTCCCTGCTGGTAGAAAGTGGTGCAGGAACAGCAGCTTATGCGCCTGATGAGAAGTATGCAGATGCGGGAGCTACGATTCTATCAAGAGCAGAAGTATTACAGAAAGCAACCATACTTTTAAGCATCAATCCATTAACTGCTGATGATATCAACCAGAGTAAAGGAAAAACACTGGTTGGTTTTTTCCAGGCATTGTACAATGGCTGCACAGATTCAATCACTGGGCTGAAGCAGGTTCTACGTGTTTTCAGTATGGACATGCTTCCCCGTACAACCCGTGCACAAAGTATGGATGTACTGAGCAGCCAGGCCAACATTGCCGGATACAAAGCAGTATTACTGGGAGCGAATCTGTTTCCAAGATATTTTCCCATGTTTATGACTGCTGCCGGTAGTATTGCGCCTGCCAAAGTGCTGATACTGGGAGCTGGTGTTGCAGGGTTGCAGGCTATTGCCACAGCCAAACGCCTCGGTGCTGTGGTGGAAGTTTTTGATACAAGACCAGCCGTTAAAGAGGAAGTAATGAGCCTCGGCGGAAAATTTGTGGAAGTTGAAGGAGCTGCCGATGCATCTAACGCTGGCGGCTATGCGGTGGAACAATCTGCCGAATTCCAGGAAAAACAGAAAGCAAAAATCGCAGAAAGTGTAGCCAAGGCTGATATCGTAATCAGCACGGCACAGATACCCGGTAAAAAAGCGCCTGTGTTGATCACCGAACAAATGATTGCAGGGATGAAGCAAGGGTTCGGTTGTAATTGATATTGCGTCTGCAACAGGAGGTAATACCGAATTGACAAAAGATGGTGAAACCATCGTGTATAAAGGTGTTTCCATCATCGGGGCATCCAGGTTACCCGGTTCGATGCCCAGTGATGCCAGTAAATTGTATGGTAAAAATGTTTGCAATTTCCTGCAACTGATCATTGGCAAAGAAGGAAACCTGAACCTCAATTTTGAAGATGACCTGGTGAAAGGCACTTGTGTGGCAACAAACGGCATGATCACCAACGATAGGGTAAAAGCGTCAATTGTATAAAGACATTTTAAGTTCTGATTTAAAATAAAAAAATTATGGAAAGTTTTCTGCAATGGATTTATGCCAATCAGCAGGTACTCTATATCGTTATACTGATGATTTTCGTGGGTATTGAAGTGATTGGCCGTGTGCCGAGTGTTTTACATACCCCGCTGATGAGTGGAGCCAATGCGATTCATGGAGTTGTGATCATCGGTGCGATCATTGTTATGGGAAAAGCTGAGTCCGATAATTATATGGCACTGGTGCTGGGTTTCCTCGCAGTGATACTGGGAATGCTGAATGTGGTTGGAGGATTCGTGGTTACCGACCGTATGCTGGAGATGTTTAAAAAGAAAAAACAATAATCAACATTTTACGATTCTTCCGAAATCATTATGAGCCAATATATACTCACATTCTGTTACCTGGTTGCTTCCGTAACGTTTATCATCGGACTCAAGATGTTGTCGAACCCGGCTTCTGCACGCAAAGGGAACCTGGTAGCTGCAGCAGGTATGGCCATTGCAATTCTTGGAACCATTTTTCTTTACCGCGATGCTGAAACCGGAGCATACTTACACAACTATGTCTGGATATTCGGAGGGTTAATTATTGGCGGTGTTATCGGAACACTTGCTGCACGCAAAGTTAAAATGACAGCTATGCCCGAAATGGTGAGCTTGTTTAATGGAATGGGTGGAGCTTGTGCAGCTTTGATATCCCTGGTTGAATTCAATCATCTTTCTGAAGTAATTGCGTCTATGCCTGAGGGTGAGAGTCTCGCTGCATTGAGGCCAACCGTGCTGATCATTGCACTGGGTTTACTGATAGGTTCTGTTTCATTTGCAGGCAGTATGATCGCCTGGGGGAAACTGAACGGTAAAATAAAAGACTTCAGTTTTGCCGGACAGAATATCCTGAACCTGTTTATGCTGGCATTGGCCATTGGTTTATCGGCTTACCTGGTAATGATGCCTTCCAGTCATATTTTGATTTATGCCATCCTCGGTCTTTCACTTATCTATGGAGTTTTCTTTGTGATGCCGATTGGTGGTGCCGATATGCCTGTTGTGATTTCATTGCTTAACTCCTTTACTGGTGTAGCGGCAGCCTGTGGCGGTTTTCTATACGATAATAAAGTGATGCTTACCGGTGGTATCCTTGTTGGAGCTGCAGGTACATTGCTTACCATACTCATGTGTAAAGCTATGAACCGTTCTTTGAAAAATGTACTCATCGGTTCATTCGGAGGCAATACAGCATCCGGCGTTGCTGCTAACGGTGGTGCACAGGGGCATTTTAAAGAGATTAGTCTGAGTGATGCAGCAACCATTATGAGTTATTCTTCCAAAGTGATGATCGTGCCGGGTTATGGTCTGGCAGTAGCACAGGCACAACATATTTGCCATGAATTAGAAGAGATTCTTACCGGTAAAGGCGTAACGGTGAAATACGCCATTCATCCGGTAGCCGGAAGGATGCCAGGACATATGAATGTATTGCTGGCAGAAGCGGATGTGGATTACGAAAAAATGCTGGAAATGGAACAGGCCAATGATGAGTTTGCTACTACAGACGTAGTGCTCATTCTGGGAGCAAACGATGTAGTAAATCCTGCCGCAAAATCTGATCCCGCTTCACCCATTTACGGTATGCCGATTCTCGATGTTGAACTGGCTAAAAATGTTGTGGTGAATAAAAGAAGCATGAAGCCCGGGTATGCAGGTATTGAAAATGATCTTTTCTTCCGACCAAAAACTTCCATGCTCTTCGGGGATGCTAAGAAAGTACTGGAAGATCTTTGTTCCGAAGTAAAAAATATCTGATGAGGGTAGTTGCCTTATGAATAAATTGAAAACAAATCATACTTGTCAAACTGCTTTAAATTATTATTTCCTTTTTACAATCCTTTTTCTTTTCAGTGTTTTCTGTCAGCATGGAAATGCACAAAATCTATTTGCCAACCCTGGTTTTGAAGACATCAACACCTGTGATGAATACCATGCGACCTGTGCACCCGAAGCCTGGTTTTATATCAATCCTGCAACCAATCCCCTTGTAAGTGGTAAAGCCGCAGTTTCTCCGATGCTGGGCAATAATATTCTACTCGTTCCTGTAGGCAATGTATTTAGCGGCAAAGCAACACCTGCTGAATTGTATACCATGCTTGCCTGTTCTTTGAAAGCTGGTGAACAATACAAGCTGAGTTTTTTTCTCAACAGCTCCGGCAGAAAATTTCATCAGCTCGATTTTGTTTTTTGTGATAAGGAACCATCCCGGTATCATTTCAAAGTTGATTCTACCAGCCAGATAGTAAGCATCCTTCCCCAGCATATCATTGCAGATATGAAACAAAAATGGAAAGCTGTTGAAATCATTTTCACTGCAAGCAGTAATGCAGATTTTTGTATGATCGGCAATTACAGCGGCAGCAATTTCTTTTTTTCTATTTCAGACCAGATGAGTAAATCGGGCAACGTTTATTATTTCCTCGACGAAATCAAATTACAACCGGTTATTCCCGGAAACCCATGTCCAGACTATGATGCAGCGATTCAGAAAATGTATGCACAGAGTAGTCGGCATACCGATCATGTTATTTTAAAAGAAGATCCGCCTGTTAATCCGAAAGCTTTTTTTGTTACAGATACTATCAGCATACCGGCTGCTTATTTTAAAACAGCGAAAGCGGATCTGGATAAAAAAATGCTTCCAGCCTTCGATAGCATGGTATCACTTTTTGTAAAAAGAAAATTATACAAAATTGAAGTTGCCGGACATACCGATAACCAGGGCGATTCAGCAAACAATCTGCGGTTATCGCTGCAAAGAGCCAATGCAGTAAAGGATCGACTGCAATTCATTATGCCTGGCTTGAGTGAAATAATTTTTACCGAAGGCAAAGGTGCTGCTGTTCCGGTTGCAGATAACAATACTGCAGCCGGAAGGGCATTGAACAGGCGTGTAGAAATTATTTTAACTTGTGCCGCAGAAAATAATCAGCATTGAGTAAAACTTTTCCTTCCGGATTTCTTGATTCCCTGAAAGCAGCGCCAGGCTTTACAGAAAAAGCTTTCATAGAGGTGCATCAAAAGGAGGAACTGATTACTTCGGTCAGACTAAATCCCTTTAAACCACTTGATGTTAATGATCTCGCTTTTGAATTAAGCGATCAGATTCCCTGGAGCAGCAATGGTTATTACCTGGATGCAAGGCCTTCGTTCACAAGCGATCCATTGTTTCATGCCGGTGCTTATTATGTGCAGGAAGCCAGCAGTATGTTTCTTGAACAGGTGATGAGGCAAACCTGTAATCTGAAAGAACCACTAAAAGTACTCGACCTTTGTGCTGCACCCGGAGGAAAATCAACGTTAATTCAGTCTTTGATTTCCGAAGAAAGCATGCTGGTAAGCAACGAAGTGATTAAACCAAGAGTTAATATACTCGCTGAAAATATAAGTAAATGGGGTGCAGCCAATGTGGTGGTTTCGAATAATGATCCCCGTGATTTCGCCAGGTTGCCGGGATACTTTGACCTGATTGTAGTGGATGCTCCCTGCAGCGGAAGTGGTTTGTTCAGGAAAGATCCTGATGCGATGGAAGAATGGAGCCTTTCGAATGTTGCTCTGTGCAGCCAACGACAACAGCGTATACTCTTTGATGTTATACCTTCACTGAAACCCGGAGGTATTCTTATTTATTCAACCTGTTCTTATTCAGTTGGAAGAAGATGAAGCAGTCATGTGATATCATCATGGCAGAACAGGGTACTAGAATCCGTTCAAATCAAAACAGATATCAGCCTGGAATATCGTAGAAACCGTTTCAGAAAAGCAGGGGGCTTTTGGGTACCGGTTTTATCCCGATAGATTGAAAGGCGAAGGATTTTTTATAGCAGCTTTCAGGAAAAAAGAAGGGGCGGTTTTTAAGCAACAAGGGAAAGGAAAGCAATCCATCCAGACTGTTCAGAAATCTGTTTTGCCCATACTGCGTTTATGGGTAGAGGATAGTGCTGTTAATGGCTATTTCCAATGGCAACAGGAATTGCGTTTATTCCCGGCTGCTATGTTAGCAGAAATTCCGGTATTGCAAAATGCCTTATACCTCAGGAAAGCCGGCATTCAATTGGGAGAACTGGTAAGGCAGGATTTGATCCCTGCACATGAACTGGCCATGAGCCATGTGTTTAATCAGACTTTGAACTTCATTGATGTGGATCTGGAAACTGCATTGAATTACCTGCGCCGGCAAGACATTTCATTACCTGCATCCAAACCCGGTTGGGCACTGATAAAATTTAAAGATTTACCACTTGGTTGGGTTAAAATACTACCCAACAGGGTCAATAATTATTATCCGAAAGACTGGCGTATTCTTAACAAGTAATAAGGACTTTAACCAACTTATTTCTGCATCTTTGCAGCTATATTTTTTTCTTATGAAAAATGTACTCTTATTCCTTTTTCTCCTTCCATTGTTTGTATGTGCCCAGAAAACACATACTGTTGGTGCAAAAGAAACTTTGTTTTCCATTGGCCGGCAATACAATGTTCACCCTCGTGAACTCGCAGCCTTCAACAATATTCCATATGGTACAGGATTGAATATCGGGCAGGTGATTAAAATTCCATCTAAGACAACCATGGCTGCGTTGCCCGCAACTACTCCTGCTTCCACACCGGAAGTAAAGAAAGAAACAGTGGTTGCAACCCCTGAAGTAAAAAAGGAAGCAAAGGTTGTTGCTGCTCCCAAAAAAGCTGAGGAGAAATTTACGATGGTACCTATATACCATAAGGTGCAGAAAAAAGAAAACCTTTACCAGATCAGCCGGCAATACAATAAAGTACCGATTGCTGATATCAAGAAATGGAATAACCTCAGTACTGATGCATTGAGTGAAGGAATGAATTTAATTGTAGGTTATAAGAAAACATCAGCGTCACCTACACCTACAGTTACAATTGAGGAAGTAGTAAAACAGGCAACTATTGTCGGAAGCACCTAAAACAGAAACTGTAAAAGTTGCACCCGAAAGCCTGCCTGTTAAAAAGGACGAAGTAAAACCCATTGAGGAAAAGAAACCTGTTGAAGAGGTTAAACCTAAACAGGAAATCATACCTGAGAAATCAAAGCCATTACCGCCGCCCGATACAAGACAGGAAGTTAAATCTGTATTGGTCAAAGACTTCAAAGGAGGATATTTTAAAACGCAATACACCGGTCAGTTGTCTAAAGAAGAATCAGGAATGGCAGCTACTTTTAAAAGTACCAGTGGATGGGAGGATGGAAAGTATTATTGCCTGCACAATTCGGCACCGGCAGGAACTGTTATTAAGATCAGTGTTAAAAGCTCACAGCGAACTGTATACGCAAAAGTACTGGATGTTATTCCGGATCTGAAGAAGAACGATGGACTGGTTATTCTCATCAGCAATGCTGCTGCAGAAGAACTGGGTGTTTCCAGCGAAAACGTAGAAGTAACCGTAAATTATTAATGTAACTATATATGAAAAGATTTTTTCTTTCCGCTCTTTCTTTTCTGAGCTTAAGTTTTGCAATAGCCCAGGAAGATCGTACCAAAGAAGTTTCTCCTGAAGCCGTGTCCCGTTCAATGACAACGGGTGAATTTACTGCAACCAAAAAGAACTATGCAACACCTGTAAAAGATCAGGCCAGAACAGGAACCTGCTGGTCATTCTCAACTACTTCATTGGTAGAAAGCCAGGTGATTAAGAATAAACTGGGTACTTATGACCTGAGCGAAATGTATACAGTACGTAATATTTACATGGAAAAGGGAAGGAATTATATCCTTCGCCAGGGTCATACCCAATTCAGCGAAGGTGGCCTGGGTCATGATGTAGTAAGAGCAATCGCCCGTTACGGAGCCGTTCCGGAAAGTGTATATACCGGGATGAAACCTGGTGAAACATTTCATGATCATGGAGCCATGTTCAAAGAATTAAAACGTTACCTCGATAGTACATTAAAAACCCGTGGAAATCCGATCGGTTCCGATTGGCAGGCTGGTTACAACAGAATTCTCGACAACTACCTGGGACCCGTACCCGATGGTTTTAAATTCAACAACCAGCGTTATACACCGGCTAGTTTTGCCAAAGAAGCGCTTGGATTTAAAGAAGAGGATTATGTGAACATTACTTCCTTTACACATCATCCCTACTACCAGCCATTTGTGGTAGAAGTACCAGATAATTTCAGCAATGGTGCCTATTACAACCTGCCATTGAATGAAATGATTGAACTGGTTAAATCGGCTGTGAACAATGGTTATACTGTGATGTGGGATGCAGATGTAAGCAATAGTGGATTTAAACATAAGAAGGGACTGGCTTTGCTGATAGACGAACAGTCGGGCATCACCGAAGAATCAATGAGCGCAGATATGAAAGAAGATTCCTGGGATGCAAAAAAGCGCCAGCAGTTATTTGAAAACCTCACTACACAGGATGATCACCTGATGCACATTACCGGCATTGAAAAATCAAAGCAGGGAAAAAACTTTTTCATTGTGAAAAACTCCTGGGGCAATGGTGGTCCGTTTGGTGGATATGTAAATGTATCAGAATCTTATTTTGCGATCAATACCATCAGTCTGGTAGTACCTAAAGCTGCCATCAGCAAAGCAATACTGGATAAATTGAAAATACAGTAATCAGTAACGACATTTTTATAAAGCAGTCATCATTGATGGCTGCTTTTTTTATGCGAAATGATATCCTCGGAGAAAGTCTTTAATATCCATTCTTTTTTTTCCTTCCAACTGAACAGATAGAACGCTGATGTATCCATCATTACAGGCAAAACGCAGGTAGGTTTTCTTATCTGTTTCAAATGTACCGGGAGTTGATGAATGATTGTTCAGATTTTTTTCGGCAGTAAAAATTTTCAGTTTCTTTCCTTCCAGTGTAGTGAAAGCAGCAGGATAGGGTGATAAGCCACGAATCAGGTTATAAACTTCTGAAGTTGATTTGTTCCAATTGATCGTACAGGTTTCAGTAAAAATTTTCGGGGCATGTTTTATTTCTGCTTTTTTGTCTGCCATCAAATCAGCCTGTGCGGTTTCTTTTAAACTGCCATCGGCAAAGGCTTTGATGGTATTCAGGAGTAGTTCTGCACCCGTTTCTTTCATGCGGTCGTGCAGTTCGCCGGCTGTTTCATTTTCGCCGATGACTATTTTTTCCGATAACAAAATATCGCCGGTATCAATTTCATGTTTCAGTTTAAACGTAGTAACACCGGTATACGGTTCGCCGTTGATCACTGCCCAGTTGATGGGCGCTGCCCCCCTGTATTGAGGTAACAGGGACCCATGAACGTTGATGGTGCCCATTGGTGGCATATTCCAAACGATTTCGGGAAGCATGCGAAAAGCCACTACAATCTGCAGATCAGCTTTCAACGCACGCAGTTCTTCAATGAATGAAGGATCTTTAAGTTTCACCGGTTGCAGCACAGGAATATTATTTTCCACTGCATATTTTTTTACAGCACTCTGCTGCAATTGCAAACCTCTGCCTGCAGGTTTATCGGGTGCTGTAATAACCGCTACGATATGTACAGCCTGCTTCTACCAGTTTCTGCAAAGAAGCAACTGCAAACTCGGGCGTGCCCATAAAAACAATGCGGATTTTTTTAAAATCAGTCTGGGTGTTGTTGTTCACTTTAGTTATCAAAATCGTTGTACAATAAATACTTTTTGCGGATGGTCATGAATCGCTGCAGGCCAGGCTCCCAGCTTTTGCGGATCTCCGCTTCACTCAAACCCTGTTTTACCTGTTTCATGAAAACATCATTACCGGCCAGTTTGTTGATGAAATTATTTTTAAGAAAAAAACTATCCTTTCCAGGAAAGAGTTTATAAGCTTCCAGAAAATAACCCAGCTGGATTTTCCGGT
This sequence comes from Ferruginibacter sp., assembly GCA_037045295.1. Lineage (GTDB taxonomy): Bacteria > Bacteroidota > Bacteroidia > Chitinophagales > Chitinophagaceae > Ferruginibacter. The sequence continues at coordinate 481,519 of JBAOHS010000005.1, read as the reverse complement.
TGAGCGAAGTTAGTATTGATTCTTCCGTTCCCGATAAATTCCAGCCATAACATTGCTGGTAGAAACATTTACTGTTTTTGGCACCTTCATTGGGTTTGGGGGTAAAGGCATATAGGTCTTTGGGAAGGGTGGGGTGGCCGAATACCTGGAATGGTTTGTCGGTACCGCGACCTTCACTCATCACAGTGCCTTCAAAAAAGCAGATAGAAGGATACAGGTAAACAGATTGCATTTCCCTCAGGTTAGGAGATGGAGCTACCGGTAACGTATAGCGGCTGTTGTGATCATAATTTTTACATTTAATCACCTGGATGTGAAAAGGTGTATCGGGTGAAGGTTCTGTGGTGATGTTATACGCATTGATTTTATTGGCTTCATCTGAAAGCCAGCTTTCTCCGGCCAGCATCATAGCATATTCACCAACGGTCATGCCATAAACAATGGGAACCGGTTGTAAGCCAATGAAACTTTTAAATGCAGGATCCAGTACCGGGCCATCAACATAAAAACCATTCGGATTCGGCCTGTCGAGAATCATCAGGGGCTTGTGATTTTCGAGGCAGGCTTCCATGAAATATTGCAGTGAAGATATATAAGTATAAAACCGCACGCCAACATCCTGTATATCGAAAACAAGCACATCGATTCCTTTGAAATCTGCAGCGGTTGGTTTTTTGTGATCGCCATAAAGACTCACCACCGGGATGCCGGTTGCAGCATCTGTGCTGTTGGCAACATGTTCACCGGCATCGGCTTTTCCGCGAAAGCCATGTTCGGGGCCGAATATTTTAACCACTTTGATGCCGCGGCGGATCAGGCTGTCTACCAGGTGCGTTTGTCCGATCATGCTTGTCTGGTTGGCAAAAACACCTACCGTTTTACCTTTCAGCATAGGCAGATAAACTTCAGTGCGTTGAGCACCGGTGATCACATTTGTTGCAGGAGCCGGTATCCTGTTCGTTTGGGCACAGGATGCATGAATGCCACTCAGCAGGCAACAATAGAAAGCGAATAATAAACTTTTCATAAATCAAAGTTGGGTAAGTTATTTAATTCGGCCAAGTTGAATATAAGTTCTAATTTGCCGTTTTTCCGCTCAACTGGCCGCTCAGCAGCGCTGTAAACGTACAAGTGAGTGACACAACGAAGCTGATGAATGATGCATCAGCCGGTAATAAAATAATTCATTAAACAATTTTTTATGCAACAAGTGAAAGATGGTGATGTAGTTAAGGTACATTACACCGGAAGATTAACCTCGGGCGAACAGTTCGATTCTTCCGCCGGCAGGGAGCCACTGGAATTTACCGTTGGCGCCGGACAAATGATAAAAGGTTTTGATGCCGCTTTACCAGGTATGCTGGTGGGCGATAAAAAGACCATCAATATTGCCGCAGCGGATGCTTATGGTGAAAGAACAGATGAAGCAATCATCGCTTTTCCAAAAGAAAATGTACCTGAAGATATGAAGCTGGAACCCGGCATGACCCTGACCCTGAGCAACCAGATGGGACAACCGATACCGGTAGTGGTGCTTGAACTCCGTGAGGATGCTGTTATCCTGGATGCCAATCATTTCCTTGCTGGAAAAGAACTGATTTTTGATATTGAACTGGTAGAAATCGGCGCTTAATACAACTTTTGTAAGAATATATCAACAGCCTGCTTTTGCGGGCTGTTTTGTTTTTTAGCGGGCTGCAGGCATATTTCTTATTTTTGCACACATTCTTTTTATATGATCCGAATAGACAAAGAAACACTCACACAGCGATTCATGCGCTATGTTCAGGTAGATACACAGAGCGATCCTAACAGTGACGCTTATCCTACAACCGAAAAGCAGAAAGATCTTTCCCGGATGCTGGCAGCAGAATTGCAGCAGATGGGATTGAAAGATGCTGAAACAGATGCTTACGGTTATGTATATGCGACAATTCCGGGCAATACCGACAAAAAAGCTGTGCCGGTTATCTGTTTCTGCTCCCATGTAGATACGGCGCCCGATTGCAGCGGTACCGATGTAAAGCCGATACTGCACAGGGAATACAATGGTGCAGATATTGTACTGCCCGATGATGCTTCGCAGGTATTGAGGGTGAAAGATTCGCCATATCTTAAAAATCATATCGGTCATGATATCATCACCGCCAGCGGGAAAACACTTTTAGGTGCTGATGACAAAAGCGGTGTGGCCATTATCATGCAGCTGGCACAAACACTGCTTGATAATCCCAATATCAAACACGGTGATATCCGCATTGTGTTTACGCCCGATGAAGAAGTTGGAAAGGGAACGGCCAGGATCGACATGAAAAAACTCGGGGCTGATTTTGGTTATACATTGGATGGTGGTGAAGCCGGCGACCTGGAGGATGAAACTTTCAGTGCCGATGGTGCCAGCATTGTAATTCATGGAGTGATATCACATCCTGGTTATGCAAAAGGAGTGATGATCAATGCCATCAAGATCGCCGGTGAAATCCTGGATGCGCTTCCAAAAAATGAATGGTGCCCCGAAGCAACGGAAGGAAGGGAAGGTTTTGTACATCCTGTATCTGTGAACGGCATCGCTGAAAAGGCAACCATTGGATTTATTGTAAGGGATTTTACTACCGAAGGACTGGTTGCTCATCATACAAGGTTGAAAAAAATTGCAGCGGATATCGTAGCCCGTTACCCGGGTACTTCCATGGAATATATTCAGCAGGAACAATACCGCAATATGAAGGAAGTATTGCTGAAACATCCGCAGGTGGCGGATTATGCAGAGGAGGCAATTGTGCGTTCTGGCCTTACCGTTAGAAAGCACCCGATCCGGGGTGGTACCGATGGCAGCAGGCTCAGTTATATGGGACTGCCTTGTCCGAAATATTTTCACCGGTATGCAGAACATTCACGGCAAACTGGAATGGATTGGCGTGAATGATATGGTGAAAGCAGTAGAAACGCTGGTGCATCTTTCGGCAATCTGGGAAGAGAAAGCTTAGACCAATTGCCTGCAAGACCTATAAGGTTTTTAAAACCTTATAGGTCTTAGTAAAACAAACCTTCCTGAATTCAGCAAGATGGAAAGCATATCTTTACATAACTTCGATTCACATAAAATAGTTACACATGAATAATATAATAACTGACTACTGGTGGCTGATACTTGGTGTATTGCTTTTATTCAGCGGTCTCTTTACAGTAACACAGGGAACCATCGCGGTGATTACCCGATTCGGTAAATATGTAGGTATTCGCAGGCCGGGGCTGCGTTTTAAGATTCCGTTTATAGATCAGATTTATAAAAGGGTAAGCATCCAGAACCGTTCAGTAGAGTTGGAGTTTCAGGCGGTAACGATTGATCAGGCCAATGTTTATTTTAAATCGATGCTCCTGTATTCGGTTCAGAATGAAACAGAGGAGACCATTAAGAAAGTAGCGTTTAAATTCATCAGCGACAAAGACCTGATGCAGGCTTTGGTAAGAACCATTGAAGGAAATATCCGGGCATTTGTGGCTACCCGTAAGCAATCTGAAATCCTTGGTCTTCGCCGCGATATTGTGGAATTCGTAAAAGAACATGTGGATGCTTCACTGGAAGAATGGGGTTATCATCTCCAGGATCTGCAGATCAACGATATTACTTTTGATCAGGCCATCATCGATAGTATGAGCAAAGTAGTAGCCAGTAATAACCTGAAAGCGGCTGCTGAGAATGAAGGTCAGGCCTTGCTCATCACCAAAACCAAAGCTGCTGAAGCAGAAGGTAATTCCATTAAAATTGCTGCAGAAGCAGAAAGACAGGCAGCACAATTGCGTGGTCAGGGTGTTGCGTTGTTCCGGGAAGAAGTAGCCAAAGGTATGAGCCAGGCTGCTGAACAGATGAAACAGGCCAACCTGGATACCAATGTGATTCTTTTTAGTATGTGGACAGAAGCAATCAAGAACTTTGCAGAATATGGAAAAGGCAATGTGATTTTCCTCGATGGCAGCAGTGAGGGAATGGAAAAAACCATGCGCCAGATTATGGCCATGCAGCAGATGGAAGGAAAAAAATAAGGTGAACTTAATTAGTGAACCCTATAATTAACAATTCATTAGCCGGTGAAACAAGATAAGTTTCGTTTCATTGCATAGCAAAGGACATTATAAGATCATTATCTGATTAATATTACAATATGTTTGATATCCTCTTACAAATTGATTCTACAGGTGTAGCCGCGGCATCAGGAGAAAAAGTTGAAACAGTTTGGGGCCTGCTTAGTAAAGGCGGTCCGATTATGATTCCACTCGGAATCCTGTTTGCACTGGTGGTTTTCTTTTTCATCGAAAGGCTGATGGTGATCCGGAAAGCAGCTGCTGCGGATGAAAATTTCATGAACATCATCAGGGATCATATCAGCAATGGAAATGTAACAGCAGCCAGGAGTCTTGCCAAGAATGCGAATAACCCCATTGCCAGAATGATTGATAAAGGATTGCAGCGCATTGGTAAACCTATTGATGCCATTGAAAAAAGCATGGAGAATGTAGGTAAACTGGAAATGTATAAAATGGAAAAAAACCTGAGCATGATTTCAGTGATTGCCAGGATTGCTCCTTTGTTCGGATTTGTGGGTACCATCGTTGGTCTGGTTATCCTGCTGAAAGAATTTGCTACCATCAGCAATCCATCCATCAGTCAGATTGCCGATGCGATGTATATCAAACTGATTACTTCAGCATCCGGTTTGATCATCGGTATGCTGGCTTTCCTGGGGCATAGTTACCTGGATACACAAATCAACAGGCTTGCCAACAGGATGGAAGCTGCCAGCAGTGAATTCATCGATATCCTGCAGGAACCAACCAAACACTGATTTTAACAGCCGCATAGAGATAAATACAAAGCAGATTCAAAACAATGAGCTTACGCAAAACCAAACTCAGGGATTCACATACAGAGATCGATACCGGTCCGCTGAATGATATCCTTTTCATTTTGCTGATGTTCTTCCTGATGATTTCTACATTGGCCAATCCCAATGTAATCAAGCTCAGTGTACCCCGTTCGAAAAGCGATACCAAGCAAAAACAAAGTGTGGTGGTGAGTGTCGATAAAGACAAAAATCTTTTCGTGGGTGCTAAAAAAATCAATGCCGATTCGCTCGAATCAACACTCCGGAAATACATTAAAGAAGGTGATAGCATCAAACCAGCAGTGGTAATCAATGCCGATTCCATTGCGCATTGGGGTGAAATTGTAAAAGTGATGAAAGTGGCCCGGCGCCTGGGAGCAACTACTTCGGCAACGGTGAGTGGTACAGACTAGCCATCATCATTCTTTCTTTTCCATACATATCTTTCATTATCGAGTATTCGTATCCGTTATTACTGAATACCATTCCAACGGCATTGGCAAAATTTTCATGTATCTCCACTAAAATCTTTCCGTTCGGTTTCAGGTGATTTTTCCCAAACCGGGCAATCTTTTCATAAAAAATGACGGGTTGATCATTGGGTACAAACAATGCCTGTGCAGGTTCAAATGCTGTAACATTTTTATCCATTGTTTCTTTTTCTGACCATGGGATATATGGAGGATTGCTGATGATCAGGTCAAACTGTTCGAATGTTTCCCAGCGATCTTCATTTAAAAAATCAGTTTGTATAAAATGAACAGGTGCTTCGTTTAAAGCAGCATTCGCTTCAGCAACCTTCAGCGCTTCCTGGCAGATATCCATTGCCGTTAGTTGTAGTGCCGGACTGTTTTTCTTGAGCGATATAGGAATGCAGCCCGAACCGGTACCGATGTCTAAAACAGCCGCGACAGGATTGTTGCTAAGAAAATTCAATGCCACAGACACCAGTTCCTCAGTCTCAGGCCTGGGAATCAATACGGCTTTGTTTACTTTGAATTTCAATTTATAAAACCAGGATTCACCCGTTACATATTGCACCGGTTCATGTTGGCGCAATGCATCCAGGGCTTTTTGTAATACAAGTAGTTGATTTTCCGGAATGGGTAAATCGGGATTGCGGATCAGTTCGGAACGGCTGATCCCAGCCATCGACTCAAATACCCAATGAGCAATATTGGCTGCTTCGCTGCTCCCGTAAAGCTGCTTCAACGTATCGAGGTATGTACGAAATAATTTGCCCGCCGTCATGCTGGCAAACTTAGTTTATTTTCGCAGCTTAATTTTGCAGGCTTGACAGATCATTCCATATACATGCAGCGTTGCCTTCATCTGGCAGAGATGGGCAATGGCTTTGTAGCGCCCAATCCGATGGTGGGGTGCAGTGTTGGTTTACCAGGACCGGATAATCGGAGAGGGGTATCATGAAGAGTACGGACAAGCACATGCAGAAGTGAACTGTATCAGCAATGTGAAAGCATACTGATCGTGTACACATACCCGATAGTACCCTTGTATGTTTCTCTTGAACCCTGCAATCATTTTGGAAAAACAGGTCCCTGTACCAGAATTGATTCTCCGTGAGCGGATACCAAGAGTAGTGATTGCCTGCAGCGACCCTTTTGAAAAAGTGAATGGTTCGGGCATCGCCAGGTTGCGCAATGCAGGCGTTGATGTGATCACCGGTGTGCTGGAAGCAGCTGCCATTGAATTGAACCGGCGCTTTTTTACTTTTCATCAGCAACAAAGGCCATACATCATCCTGAAATGGGCAGAAAGCAATAACCATTGTATTGCTGCAGCAGATGGGAGTCCGGTTAAAATCAGCAATGCATTAACCGATAAACTGGTGCATCGCTGGAGAAGCGAAGAAGCGGCGATTATGGTAGGCACCAATACTGCATTGAAGGATAACCCTTCACTCACCAATCGATATTATACAGGCAATCAACCCCTGAGAATTTTGCTGGATAATACTTTGAAAGTTCCCCGCCATTTTCAGCTTTATCAACAAAAAACGCCATTGCTCATTCTTAATACAGTGAAAGAAGCAGAAGAAGCTCATTGTATTTTTAAGCTATGGGATCAGCATTTACCGTTGCCTGTTCAACTGGGAAAGATTTTATACAACATGCAAAAGAATTCAGTTATCATTGAAGGGGGAACCAGGTTGCTTGAAACATTTATTAATGAAGGTGCCTGGGATGAAGCCAGAATTATCCGCAATCAATCATTGGTTATAGAGAATGGTTTGCCTGCACCGGCATGGGTTGCACATCAACCGGTTCAACAGTTTGTGATCGGATCAGATGAGATAAGTATTTTCAGAAACATATCAACCCTGTCAAATTAACACGGATGGATCATTATTTTACGATTGAACAACCAGGAACGGCTGAATTTAAAGACAGGGGAAGTAAGTTTATTGCCTATGCATATCCCGTAAACAGTGCCGATGAATTCAAAGTTTACCTTCAGGCATTAAAAAAAGAACATCCCAAAGCTGTGCATCATTGTTTTGCCTACCGGATTGGCATCTCTGGAGATAATTTCAGGGTTAACGACGATGGGGAACCTTCCGGAACGGCCGGCCGGCCTATACTGGGGCAGATCGACAGCAGGAAATTAAGCAATGTAGCCATTATAGTAGTACGCTATTTTGGAGGGACTTTGCTGGGGGTTCCCGGACTGATCAATGCCTATAAAACAACCGCTGCCTTGGTTTTGCAAATGGTTCCTGTGGTTCAAAAACCCGTGATGGTGAACTACGAGATTGAGTTCGATTATACTGCCATGAATGATGTGATGCAGGTTTTAAAACAGTTTAATTGCCAGGTAGTTGAACAAAACATGCAATTATTTTCACATATGAAAATCGGTATTCCCAGGAATCGTTTAGACGAGGTTATATACAGACTAACAGACGTTCGCAACGTGGAATGCAGAAAGATATTGTAATGGTTCAACAAAATATTTGCTCCGGCACGCAGTTTCTTAACATTTTTTTTTACTTTTAACGTCTACTAACGGATTTTTCGGTCACACTTATTTGAAATTGAAATGAGAAAACTTTTACTTACACTGACATTTATCGGTGCGCTTTTTACTGCGAAGTCTCAGCAATTACACTTCATGAGTCAGTATCTGCAGCACAATTCCATGTACAATCCTGCAGCAGCGGGGATGACAAAAAAGAACATGGTGGGCGTTTCTTACCGGAGCATGTGGTCATCTTTTCCGGGCAATCCTAAAACGTATATGATCTATGGTGATTTCGAACTGAAAAAGTTGAAAGCAGGTATAGGTACATATATATACAGGGATGAAACGGGGCCAACCAGCAGAACTGGTATTCAACTCGCTTATTCTTATCACATCAAAGCCAGGAACGACAAAAGCCGTTTCGGAATTGGTCTTGAACTGAGGGGATTACAGTATGCAATCGACAAAAACAAATTATCGGCTTCTTTGGGCAGTGATCCTGTTCTCGGAAGTGCAGAAAACAAATTTGCAGTGGATGCAGGTGCAGGTCTTTACTGGACGAATGATAAGTTAACAGCCGGTGTGGCCGTTAGCCAGTTGATTCAGTCTAAGTTGAAACTGGCCGATGTGCCCAATGCTAAAGAAGGAGGAAAATTATACAGGCACTATAATTTCACTGCTAACTACAGGCTTCAGACAGGAGATGATATTTTCCTGATTCCAAATGCAATGGTCAGGGTGATTGAAAATTCACCTTCAGAATTCGATTTCGGTACAAGGCTCGAATACCAGGACAAAGTATGGTGGGGTTTAAACTGGAGGGTAAGGCAGTTCTGGAGTCTCCAGGCTGGCGTAAAAATCCTTCAGCGTGTAAGGGCCAGTTATTCTTATGATTATTATGTATCACCCATTGGTGTGTTTACATCCGGTTCAGGTGCCCATGAAGTTGGATTGCAATTTGAGTTCGGCAAAAAATAATTTCGGCTCTTTATAAATAAAACCCTTTACATTTTACACTATTAAAATAAGCTCACCCGATATGAGAAAATTTTACTCGATTGGTTTGTTCCTGATCTTGGTTCTTACCAGTCAAACAAAAGCACAGAACAGTTTTTCGTTCAGTTGTGCTAAAGACACAACCATCAATGGTTGTGCATTATCATGCATAACGCTGATATCTAAAATTCCGGATATCAGGTCTTCCACATCGGATTATGTAATCAATCCTATGAGTGGCGCTGGTGGTTGTTTTGCTCCTTATGTGGATGCAAATACGCCCGGTAGCCCAACCAGCCTGGTGATTGATGACCGTTATTCTACAACCATAGCTTTACCATTTGCTTTCCCTTTCTATGATGATGCGGCTTCGCCCTATTCTTCTTTGATTGCGAGTACCAATGGATTTCTTTCTTTTGATGTTTCAAAAGCTACTCAGTTCAGTCACTGGAGCATGACCAATGGTAATGTTCCTAATACAGGTTATGACAGATCACTGGTAATGGGTGTTTTCCATGATCTGGATCCATCAGTAACTACCTCTCCGACTCAACGTATCAAGTATGATGTTATCGGTATTGCACCGCACAGGAAATTCATCCTGAGTTTTTACAGGGTTCCTCTTTTCAGCACGGCCTGCAATAGTTTAATTGAAAATACACACCAGATCGTATTATATGAAAGCCTTGGTGTGATTGAAGTATTTGTAAACAGTGTTCAGCAATGTCCAGGATGGAATAGTGGTAAAAAGATGATTGGTTTGCAGAACTTCAACAGGAACAAAGGAATTATGCCTCCGGGTAGATCTGCCAATGGTGGTGCCTGGGGTTCTGTTAATATGAATGAAAGCTGGCGTTTTGTTCCGGCTGTAGGTCCAACACGCTACCGTGGTGTTGAGTTGTATGATCTGGCTGGTAACCTGATTTCAACTGGTGATACAACCAGTATCGGTAGCAATACCTTCCAGGTTGCATTTCCGAATGTTTGTCCAACAGGAACTACAACTTATGTAATCAAATCAAAATACGAGCAGTTCAATAACCCTGGTAACTTCGTATACGGAACAGATACAGTTAGGGTAATCGCTGCCAATCCACTTTCAGCTACCAATGCTACCACACCTGCTACCTGTGCATCTCTGGGTATTGGTAGTGTAACCCTTACCGTTACCGGTGCACCTGGTCCATTTGAATATTCAGCTGATAATGGTGTAACCTGGCAGTCTTCGAACGTATTTAACCTGCCTCCGGGAACTTATACGATTCTTTACCGTGAAGTAGGCAGCACTTGTAATGCGACTACCACTATAACCATTGCTGCAGATCCTAACCTGGTAACAGGCGCTTACGCAGTATCAAATCTAACCTGTAACGGAAATGCAACAGGATCAATCGTAATAACTGCAACCAATGGTACCGGTACTTATGAGTATTCCATTGATGGAGGTACTACCTTCCAGCCTGGTAATACTTTCAGTAACCTGGCTGCCGGTTCATACAATATCAGGATTCGTGATAATGCCGGTTGCTTCAGAGATACAGTGATCAATGTAATCGAACCAGCTGTGCTTTCATCTGCTGTTTCAAATAATACCAATGCAACCTGTTCTGCCACACCAAATGGTAGTATAACAGTAACCACTACTGGTGGTACAACGAACTATGAGTACAGCCTTGATGGCGGTGCTTACGGAGCTTCTAACACATTTGCTGTATTTGATGGTGCTCATACCATTGATGTACGTGATGCCAATGGTTGTACAACTTCGGTTAATGTAACCACTGGTCTTACCAACGACCTCGTTGTAGATACAAGAGTTGATACCACTCTTTGCTTTGGTGCATCCCTTGTTTTAAGCACAACAGGAAATGCTGCAACTTATACCTGGTCTGGAAATGGAACAGGATTAAATGATAACAGCATTGCCAGTCCGACTGCTACACCAACAACACTTGGTCTGAATACATACATCGTAACGGCCGTTCTGGGTCAATGTACCAAAACTGATCAGGTTACACTGGATGTTCAGTCTCAGGTTTCAGTGAATGCGGGTGCAGATGTATCTGTAATTGCAGGAGACCAGGCTCAATTGAATGCAACCGTTACAGGTGCAACCAATTTCCTCTGGACTTCAATACCGAATGATCCTAATTTCAATGCAACCATTCTTAACCCGGTTGTTAAACCAGCAGAAACGACTGTTTATAAACTCACTGCTACCAATGCAATCGGTTGTACAGCATCAGATGATGTTACTGTAACCATTATACCTTATTGCATTCTGGTGAACAATGCGTTCAGTCCGAATGGTGATGGTATCAACGATCTGTGGTCTGTTTACAGGCAGTACGATTGCCTTAAAAACATCAAGCTGACCGTGTTTAACAGGTATGGTAGTAAAGTATATGAATCAAGGGACTATCGCAATAACTGGGATGGCCGTTATAGCGGAAAACCAATCCCTGATGGTACCTATTATGCAGTGATTGAGTTTACCCTGGTATCAGGAAAAACTTTCACTACAAAAACCGACCTGACGATTATTCGCTAATAAATATTTTATAATAAAAAGCCCTCCAATCCGGGGGGCTTTTTTATTTTTAAGCAATGAATGAAATCATATGCATGCAGAAGCTTTAAGGGATTTTGTATTACAGATGCCCGATGTGGAAGAAGGATTTCCATTTGGTGAAACGGTACTCGTTTTTAAAACCGCTGGAAAGATATTTCTATTGTTGTCATTAGACAGTTCGCCGATGCAGTATAATTTAAAATGCGATCCCGATAGGGCGATTGAATTGAGAGAACAATACCCCGAATCAATACTTCCAGGTTATCATATGAATAAAAAACACTGGAACACTATTATACCCGGGAATGGGCTACCAGTTGCGTTGCAAAAAGAAATGATCAGGAATTCCTATGAATTGGTTAAACCGAAAAGCAAGCGTAACAGCAAGGGATAAACGAAGATTATTTTTTAACATATTTCCAGTTTCGGCCTTTCTTTTCGGCAATCCATTCAACAGCAGTTGTCATTCTTTTTTCCCTGGTTTCCGGTGTTTTCGCTTCTTCCAGCCATTGTATATATTCCTTTTTAAAAGAGTAGGAGGCTGATTCGAAAAATAACCAGGCGTTTTTATTTTTTTTGAGGGCTTTTAAGAAATAATCGGGAATGCTGATTTCTGCATCTGCTGGTTTTTTGTTTTTTGGAGGTAATTTGATTCCCTTTTCATTGAGCATCATTGCTTCTTTAATATAGTCGGACAGTTTTTTATCACTAGGTAAATCTTCCAGGCAACTGATTTTACCCAGGTGACCCATCGCTTGTTCCGTTTGCGCCATATCATGCAAAGCTTTGTCTTTCATCAGGGGCGCTTTCCAGAAACCAAATGCACAATGTTGTTTGAATGCTGCCATATGGCACATCATTTCATTTTTATAGTCGAAATGAGGGAAACTCCATTTCATCTTTTCCTCGGTATCGGGGCATACCTGGTGTACCAGTTCCCGCATTTTTTTGAGGATGGGTCGTGCAAAAGGAGCTGATCGGGCGATATACTCATCTATTTCTTTTATTTTCTTTCCCATGATAAAGCTGTAGTATATTTAATAATATGTCAGGTTGTTGATTGGATACTGAAAATAAATAATTTTATCGGGCCTTCAAATAGTCAATTATGAGAAATTCCTTCCTTGTCATAGTACTGGTACTTATCATTGCAGCTGCTTTTTACTGGATTGGTAAAAAAGAAGGAGCCGGACAAACAAAAACTGAAATTGCCGAAAATATTGCTGTTGTAAAACAGATTGCAGAACTCGCCGCATTAAATGTAACGGGTACAACTGATTTGAAAATCAGCAATAAAGGTGGAGATGCTACCTGGGATAAGTTCAAAAATTATTTTGTAGAGAATACATTGATGCTATCACTTCCCTTTGAAGCAAAATATGGAGTCGACCTCAGTAATCATGAAATGAAAGTAGATACTAAAAAGAGTAAAATCACTTTGTATCTCCCGGACTGTAAACTACTCAGCTTTCAGTTGCGCATCGATAAAATGCAAACGATGAGCGAAACAGGCATATTTACTTCTGCCAGTATGGATGATTTTGTGAAAGCTCAGAAACAACTGTACAGGGAAGCGGAGGCCAAATTGCAGAAGAATCCATCGTATATAAAACTGGCAAGGGAAAACATAAAGTCGGTCCTCAGCAGCTACTATTCACCGTTAGGATATGAGGTAGAATGCGTTTTTGCAGGAACGGCGACTGCCAACAAACCATAATTATTTACTGAAACTGCTGCTCACGACCAGTTCCTTGGAACCGGGAGTATAGGTATAAAATCCTTCACCCGATTTTACGCCAAGTTTTCCCGCCATCACCATATTACTCAATAATGGACAAGGAGCATATTTTGGATTGCCGAAACCATCGTGTAATACTTTGAGGATACTGTGGCATACATCCAAACCAATAAAATCAGCCAGTTGTAAAGGCCCCATCGGGTGTGCCATGCCGAGCTTCATCACGGTATCAATTTCTTCCACTCCTGCAACGCCTTCATACAAACTGCAGATGGCTTCATTGATCATCGGCATCAGAATCCTGTTTGCAATGAAACCCGGATAATCATTCACTTCACAGGGAACTTTTCCAAGCTGCTTGCTCAAAGAAACGATTGTATCAGTAACGTCTTTTCGGGTAGCATAACCATTGATGATTTCCACCAGTTTCATAACCGGCACAGGGTTCATGAAGTGCATGCCGATTACCAGTTCCGGGCGTTTTGTAACGGCCGCTATTTTGGTAATCGAAATAGAAGAGGTATTGGTAGCGAGGATGCAACCTTCCGGTGCTGCAGCATCCATCTGTTTGAAAATATCCAGTTTTAAAGCAACATTTTCTGTGGCCGCCTCAACAACAAGCTGGGCATTTTTAACACCTTCGGCCACGGTTGTTGATGTAACAATATTTTTTAAAGTACTGGCTTTCTGATCTTCTGTGATACTGCCTTTTGTAACCTGGCGATCGAGGTTTTTAGAAATGGTGGCCACTGCTTTTTCCAGTTGTGCCGCATTTACATCAATCAATGTAACGGAAAAACCAGCCTGTGCAAACACGTGTGCAATGCCATTTCCCATTGTACCAGCGCCAATTACGCTTACCTGTTGTATCATACCAATTTATTTTCGACTGAGCAGAATATTACTAACGTTTACCTGTAGGAGCATTTGAATAGCCCTGCAGAATTATTTAAAAGCATTCATGCCGGTTACATCCATACCGGTGATGAGTAAGTGAATATCATGTGTTCCTTCATAAGTGATAACACTTTCGAGGTTCATCATATGGCGCATTACAGGATATTCACCTGTGATGCCCATGCCACCGAGCATTTGCCTTGCATCCCTGCAGATATTGGTAGCAACTTCGCAGGCATTTCTTTTGGCCATACTCACCTGTTGTGGCGTTACTTTTCCTTCATTCATCAATACACCCAATCTCCAGTTGAGTAACTGTGCTTTGGTGATTTCGGTGATCATTTCAGCCAGCTTTTTCTGCTGTAACTGGAAGCCGCCGATCGGTTTGCCAAACTGGATTCTTTCTTTGCTGTAGTTCAAAGCAATATCATAACAATCCATGGCTGCACCGATTGCGCCCCAGGCAATACCATAACGGGCTTTGGTTAAACAACCCAGTGGTCCTTTCAGGCCTTTAACATTAGGGAGTATATTTTCTTTCGGAACTTTTACATTGTCGAATACCAGTTCACCGGTAGCACTGGCCCTTAAGCTCCATTTGCCATGCGTTGTAGGTGTACTGAATCCTTCCATGCCTCTTTCAACAATCACACCTTGTATTTCATCCTGTTCATTGCGTGCCCAAACCACGGCAACCTGTGAGAAAGGTGCATTGCTGATCCACATTTTAGCGCCATTCAGAATTACATGATCGCCTGCATCTTTGATATTGGTAAGCATGCTGCTCGGATCACTGCCATGATTGGGCTCTGTTAATCCGAAACAACCCAGCCATTCGCCACTCGCCAGCTTTGGCAGGTATTTGTTGCGTTGTGCTTCATTACCGTACTGATAAATCGGGAACATTACCAGGCTTCCCTGTACAGAGGCAGTAGATCTTACGCCACTATCGCCACGCTCCAGTTCCTGCATCATCAGTCCGTATGAAATATAATCCAATCCACCACCACCATATTGTTCGGGAACAGTAGGTCCGAAACAACCCAGGTCGCCCAATTGCTTTACTATATGTTGCGGAAATTCAGCCTTTTGCGCATACTCTTCAATGATAGGAGAGATTTCTTTCTTTACATAATTGCGTACACTTTCACGGATCAGCTTATGCTCTTCTGTGAGCAGTTCATCTAATTTGAAATAGTCGGGCGACTGGAAATTGTCTGTTTTGGCAGCCATAGCAAACGTTTGTAATTTTTAAAATAATTCGGGCCGGGTTTAAATCTATCCTTCACATTTATCCATTTCCCGGAGCGCTGCAAATATAATCGCTATTTCCCGGAGGGAGGAATTTTAAACGCTAAATTTGACCTTATCCGACCTTTTTTTAAAGGTTCTGTTTAACTTAAATGGATTTTAAAAGTCATATTATAAACTGATTATGATGAAAACATATAGGCTTCTATTTGTATGCCTGATTTTGCTGTGTGCCTGTAAAAAAGATACCACTAACAGCAGCAGTAATCCAATGCCCAATCCCGTAAACCCAGAGCAGTACTATTTTCCTCCGCTTACTGGAGATACCTGGACCACCAAATCTGCTGATTCCGTTGGCTGGAATGCGACGCTTCTGCAATCGGCCTTTGATTATGCAGGTACCAAAAACAGTTTTGGGATGATCATCCTTCACAACGGCCGGATTGTAAAAGAGCAATACTGGAACGGGTGGACGAAAGATTCCCGTTACTACATCGCTTCCGCAGGAAAAAGTGTGGTTGCTTTGCTTACCGGAATAGCCAATCAGAACGGTTTGATCAACATCAATAATAAAACATCCGATTATCTTGGGACTGGCTGGACTAGTTTAACCCCCGATAAGGAAGCACTGATTACTGTAAAAAATAACCTTAGCATGACCACGGGCCTGGAAGACAATGTGCCCGATGACAATTGTGAAGATCCAGCCTGTTTGATGTACAAAGCAGATGCAGGTACCCGATGGGCTTATCACAATGCTCCCTACCGATTGTTACAGGATGTGCTGGCCATTGCAAGCGGGAAAACATTTAACCAGTTTTCAAAAGATGAATTGTTTAATAAGATCGGTATGCCCAATAGTGTATGGATCAATAATGTAATGTGGTGTACAACCCGTGAAGCAGCACGGTTTGGTTCGCTGATTTTGAAAAGGGGAAAATGGGATAATACAACATTGCTGGCCGACCAGAATTATTTTAATGCCATGACCAATAGTTCCCAAACGCTGAACAATTCATATGGATATCTCTGGTGGCTGAATGGAAAATCTTCGTATATGGTTCCGCGTTTACAAACTGTTTTCCCCGGTAGTTTGGTTTCCAATGCGCCGGCCGATATGATCATGGCATTAGGTAAAGACGATAAAAAGATTTATGTGGTACCATCGTTAAATGTAGTGGTCGTTCGACTTGGTGATGCGGCTGGAACCACAACACTCGGACCTTCCAGTTTCGATAATGAACTTTGGGCCCGACTAAAAGCAGCATTGGGTTATTAAGTCGGTTTTTGTATCTTGTTTATTATTGATTCAATTAATAACCCGGTATGAAAAATATTATTCTTTTAGTCGCAAGCCTGATGTTTCTTACTGCCGTTAAAGCACAGGAACATTCATCTGCAAATGAAAAAATTCCTCCGGAAAATCAGATTGAAAAATACTGGTTTGTGATGATCAGAACAGGACCTAAAAATGATTTTGATTCAACCACAAGGAGTAATTTATTCAAAGGTCATATGGATAATATCAAACGTCTCTACGATGAAGGCAAGTTAAAAGTTGCGGGTCCGTTTGATAAAAATGATCAGCAATGGCGAGGTATATTTATTCTTGATTGTGCTACAAAAGAAGAAGCAGAAAAACTGGTGCAATCTGATCCGGCCATAGCAGCAGGTATTTTTTCAGTGGATATTGTTCCCTGGTATACAAGTCCGATGGGAAGTTTTAAAAAAGGAAAACCAGAGAAAGCGAAGCCCTGATGAATTACAGGAGAAAAATACGTGGCCTGATTGTTTTCTTCATGGTATCGCTTATTCTGAGCGGTATTACTGCATTTCCGGTTGAAACAGAATTGAGATGGTTGCTCAATCATCCTGGTTTAATTCCAGACTTTATGATGAACTGGTTGCAGGATTGTTTCCTGGCCATCAGTGAAACCAATACAAAATATCCCATGCTGGCTTATGGTTACGATTGGCTGGCCTTTGCACATATTGTAATAGCACTTGCTTTTATCGGCCCTTATAAAGATCCGGTTAGGAACAGCTGGATAATCGACTGGGCTATCATAGCATGTATATTGGTTATACCATTGGCAGTGATTGCGGGCCCCATCAGGCAAATTCCTGTATTTCATATTTTGATTGATTGTAGTTTTGGTGTTTTGGGAATTGTCCCATTACTATTATGTAAAAAATGGATCAAAAGATTAGCAGAGCACTCATGAAAAAATATTCATACCTCGCTTTAGGCGATAGTTATACCATCGGCGAACAGGTTCCATTGTATGAGAACTTTCCTTACCAGGCTATTCAGTTGCTGCGTAAAAACTATAACCACCTTTTTTATGCACCGGAAATAGTTGCAAAAACCGGGTGGACAACCGATGAGTTGGGTGCTGCAATTGAAAACACTGCTTTTTTACCAGGGTATGATATTGTAAGTCTGCTCATTGGTGTAAACAATCAATACCGGGGAAGATCAGTAGAAAATTATAAAAAGGAGTTCAGCATGTTATTGAAGAAAGCCATTGCATTTACCGGAGGAAACCATCAAAAGGTTTTTGTATTGAGCATTCCCGATTGGGGTATTACACCTTTTGCAAAAGAAAGAGATAGGGCAAAAATTGCGATGGAGATTGATGAATATAATAATGCCTGCCGGCAGATCACAGAGCAGGAACAATGTGTATTCATTGATATAACAGCATCACAGCGAACAGATGGAAGCAATCCTGAGTTTCTTGCTACCGATGAATTACATCCTTCCGGTAACGAATATGCGAAGTGGGCTGAAAAGCTTGCGGAAAAAATTGCGGCCGTTATAACCTGATATGATTATTGATTATTCTTGCTGAATCTTTCAGCGATTATTTTCAACTCGTCGTCGGTAAGTCTGGAGGTTTTTTTCAACAATGCGATAAACGCAGTTATTTCTTTTTCTTCAGCCGGACAACCAACATTTTCTCCAGGGCCATTGGTACTTTCTCCTTCTTTTCTGAGAAAGCTATCACCCAGCAGTTTTCCGTTTTTATCCATGATAATCCAGAAAGGTAGGCCTGCATTCTCTCCATGGTATTTTTTTCTGACCAGATCGGCACCTTTATTTTCGAGGTGTTTCTTGTTTTTATCTTCATCTACTGTAAGGTGAGTGATTACATAATTCTTTTCGAACAAAGCCTTACAGGTTTCATCATTGATGGAAGCATCCATTTTCTTACACCAGCCACACCAGCTTGCATGAAATATGATCAACACGTTTTTCTTCTCTTTGGCAGCTTTACTGTAAGCGGCAGCCAGTATTTTTCCGGATGCAGGAGCTGGTGATTGTGCTGAAACATTAAGAATGCTGATCATGAAGCATGCTAATACGAAAAATAAGCGCATTGGAATTTTGATTATAATTTAAAACGATTAATATACATTTTCATCTCTGCCTGGTACTGTGTGGCAATTACTTTGGCTTCTTCTGCGAAATTTTCTTCTGCACCGGCATAAATGATTGCCCTGGATGCATTTACCAGCAAGCCAATATCGTTGTTCATGCCATGTAATGAAACCTCATCCAGGCTTCCACCCTGGAATCCAACACCGGGAACGAGCAGAAAATGATCGGGTATGATTTTTCGAATCGCGGCCAGTTCAGCGGCTTGTGTGGCACCGGTTACAAACATCAGGTTGCTGGTATTTCCCCAGCCGGCAATGGTTGTAATTACTTTTTCATAGAGGTAATGATCACTGGAACGGCTATCCGAAGATTGATCATAAACTTTCAATAACTCGAAATCGGCAGCACCTTTATTGCTGGTAAGTCCGAGTACAATGGTCCATTTGTTTTCATACTCAAGGAATGGGCGTATGCTGTCTTCCCCCATATAGGGTGCAACAGTAATGGCATCGAATGCAAGTGTTTCAAAAAAAGCCTTTGCGTATTGAGAGGAAGTATTACCAATATCACCTCTTTTTGCATCGGCAATTTTAAGATGGGTTGAAGGGATATAATTCACGGTGGCTTCCATCGCTTCCCAGCCTTTTACACCCATTGCTTCATAGAATGCCGTATTTATTTTATAGGAAACACAAAGGTCTTTCGTTGCATCGATGATCTGTTGATTGAATGCAACAATCGCATCGGGCCTGTTGCGGAGATGTGCCGGAATTTTACTCAGATCTGTATCCAGGCCAACACAGAGATAACTGTTCTTGTTCCTGATTTCTTCAATTAATATATTTCTGTGCATGAATTAGTGGATTCTTTTTTTCATTTCTGCAGCAATGAACAGATCGCCTGGCAACGCTCTTTCTTCAAGCTTTTTAATAATCATTTGCCGATCACTGTTTTGCCGATCCTGACTTAGTTTGAAAACGCTTTCCAATTCTTCTACTTCAATTCTGAAGCCGACAATTGCTTTGACCATTTTTTCTATGTATTCCTCCGGTAACTGATCAAATGAAGCAGCAGTATTTAATCCAATATGTTTTGCTGTGATTTTATTAACGGCCTCTCTTGCTCCATTTTCATCCAGGAAAGCTATTTTTCCTTTAGCGTGCACAGCCATATAGTTTATGGTGCTTCCTGATTTTGGATTTTCGTACCAGTTGGCATTGATATAAGCATATGGACTCGAAAAGACTACCAGTACCTGGTTATTTTTTTCGAATGCCAGGTGATGACTTGTTTTTTTCATCAGGTGACCTTCCAATATAATTTTATCATCTTCTACCAGCACATCTAGGGGGAGGTGAGTGGCTTCCGGATAGCGGTTACCCATTCCCGTTACCAGTGCAACAGCGTGGGCCTGCATGAATTCAATCATTTCGGCTTTGGTTTGCGCACTGTAGAAACTCATTTTATACATAGAAAATAAAAAGTTGGGTTAACTGATTTTACTCAGGATGGCATTTTCCACTTCAGCACTGTTCCATTTATCAGCAATGTTTTCCATCTGCATTACGCCATCCATAATTTTTTGCTGATCATTGCCACGTTTTAATGCTTCACTGTAGCGAACCTGCGGACTAAACGTTACAAGGCTGTAAGCCGGAGTCCATTTATCAGGATATTTACTGCTGATATGTGCTTCAATTTTTTTCTGCAAAAGGAAAACAGGATCGGCTACTTTATCACGCATCTCAACAAAATTGTTCAATGCCAGGTCTGCAATAGCGTCACCATCTGGTTTTCTGAGTTGCTGGTACTCTGAAAGTATCGCAGTCCAGTCTTCACCATATTTATCCATCAATGAATTGAGTACCGCACAATCTTCAAAACCGCAGTTCATTCCCTGTCCGAAAAACGGAACAATCGCATGTGCTGCATCACCAATGAGCGCAAAATAATCTTCCCTTATCCATGGATGACATTTTACAGTAACCAGTGATGAAGTTGCATTGCGTACAAAATCTTCTTCCAGTCCGGGCATCAGTGCAGAAGCATCGGCAAAAGTTGTATTGAAAAATGCTCTTGCTTTTTCAGGTGTACTGAGGGAAGCAAATGAAGGTTCTCCTTCAAAAGGAAAGAATAGGGTGCAGGTAAAACTGCCATCTGTATTAGGCAGTGCAATCAGCATATAATTGCCCCTTGGCCAGATATGCAAGGCATTTTTCTCCATGAGGAATGAACCATTGTCTCCCGGCGGGATACACAATTCTTTATAGCCGAAGTCGATATAGTATTGCTGGTATTGAAAACGATCATGTGTCAATTGATGCGAAAGACGGGCTGCAGAAAATGCACCATCGCTTCCGAAAATCAGGTCTTGTGAAACCACAGATTTAACCCCGGTTTCAGTATTGCTGAAATGTATCTTTTTTTCAGACCAGTTGATCTGATCACATCTTTCATTGAAATGAATTGTAACATTGTGTTTTTCTGCAAGGTCCATCAGCTTGCAATTGAGTTCACCCCTGGAAACCGAATTGATGAACTGTCCTTCTTTACCATAAGCCTGGTATTGCAGAGTTCCATCTGTATGGTGCAATTGCCTGCCATGCATCGGGATGGCAATTTTACGGATATCATCCATGATGCCCACTTCTTCCAGTGCCCTGATGCCACGATCGCTGAGTGCAAGATTGATTGAACGACCAGCACTGATGGCGGTTTTTCGCATATCAGGTCTGCGTTCATAAATATTTACTTTATATCCTCTTTTCGATAAATAAATAGAAAGCAATGATCCTACAAGACCTGCACCGATGATGGTAATTTCTTTTTTCATGAATGGTTGGCAATTCGTGGTTGATTATTTATTAGGCTATACAGTTGCGGATGATTTCTCCGAACCTGTATACATCTTCAAAACTATTGTAAAGCGGCACGGGTGCAATCCTGATGACATTGGGTTCTCTCCAGTCGGCAATTACACCTTCTTTCAACAAGGCTTCAAATATTTTTCTTCCGTCTTTGAGCATCAGCATTGAAACCTGGCAACCTCTTTGATTTTCTTCCGCAGGCGTAATCACTTCGATAATTTTTTCCGGAACAGAAAGATTGATTTCATGCAGGATAAATAAAAGATAACTGCTGAGTGCTCTTCCTTTTTTTGCCAGGTTCTGCATACCTGCTTCTTTAAAAATATCCAGTGAAGCTTTGTGTGCCGCCATGCTAAGTACAGGCGCATTGCTGAGTTGCCAGCCTTCTGCAGTGGGAATCGGTTTAAAATCTTTTTCCATTTTAAAACGATTCTCTTTGTCATGTCCCCACCATCCTGCCAGTCTTGGTATAGCAGGATCTGCTATATGACGTTGATGGATAAACGCACCTGAAACACCACCCGGACCACTGTTTAAATATTTGTATGAACACCAGCAGGCGAAATCTACATTCCAGTCGTGCAATTCAAGGGGGATATTCCCAGCTGCATGTGCCAGGTCGAAACCACAAATGGCGCCTGCCTGTTGTGCAACTCTGCAGATAGATTGCATATCGAAAACCTGTCCATTATAATAATTCACACCACTGAACAATACCAAAGCTGTTTCATGGCCGTGTTCCTTAATCGTGTTCAGGATATCTTCATTTGAAATAACATGAGCACCTTCTCTGGGAGCTACTTCTATGATTGCATCTGCGGGGTCGAATCCATGCAGCTTCACCTGCGATTGCATGGCATATTGATCAGAAGGAAATGCTTTTGCCTCACAGATAATTTTATACCGTTGTTTTGTCGGGCGGTAAAAACTGATCATCAGCAAATGAAGATTCACTGTAAGCTGATTCATGGCCACAATTTCTTCCGGTAATCCGCCAACGATTTCAGCCAGGAGTTCCGGAAACAACTCATGATAACTTACCCAGGGATTCTGTGCATGAAAATGTCCTTCTACACCATAGTTCGCCCAGTCTTCCAGTTCATTGAGCACATAGTCCTGCGTTTTTTTGGGTTGAAGTCCGAGTGAGTTACCCGTAAAGTAAATACTCTCTTTTCCGTTGATGATCGGAATATAGAATTGCTCACGGAAACGGTTAAGTGCATCCTGTTCATCCAGGAATCGGGCGTATTCGGGCGTGTTTTTAAATTTAATATCCAGTCCTACTTTGGTATCCATTATTTGTTGAATATAAATTAATCAATGGTTGCAATTACTTTTAGCTCAATTGCAATGGGTGTGGGCAGACTTTTTACTTCTACCGTAGTACGGCATGCTTCAACGCCGCTGAAATATTCGCCGTAAATTTTATTGTAAACAGGAAAATCTTTTTTCATGTTCGTAAGGAAAACAGTTACATCCACCATTTTGTTCCAACTGCTGCCACTGGCTTCCAGTACGGCTTTCACATTGGCAAAAACGGAATGACATTCTGCTTCGATATCATATTTCACAATATTGCCTGCAGCATCCAGTTCGAGACCCGGGATCTGGTTGTCGGCTGCACGGCGGCTACCGATACCCGATAGAAACAGCAGGTTACCTACTTTCCGGGCATGCGGATAACTACCCAACGGCTTTGCTGCTTTATCTGTTTTAATGATTTCGTTGCTCATATATTAAAATTCGATACAAACATTTTTAGGTTCTGTAAAAAAGCGCATGGCTTCCCATCCACCTTCACGGCCAACTCCACTGTTCTTCATACCGCCAAAGGGTGTACGAAGATCACGAAGCAACCAGCAATTGATCCAGATGATGCCGCTTTCCACTTTTGCCGCTACGATATTTGCTTTGGAAATATCCTGCGTCCAGATCGTTGCTGCCAATCCGTATTCACTGGCATTTGCCAATGCAATGGCATCTTCCGTTGTATGAAAAGGTTGAATGGTAACAACCGGACCAAAAATTTCTTCCCGGTTGGTTCTGCAATCAGGTCCCAGGTTTTCGATGATGGTAGGTTCAATAAAATAACCATTGCTGCATCTGCCTGTTGGTTGAACGGCATTGCCACCCAATAAGATGGTGCCGCCTTCTGTTCTGGCAAGATTGATACAATTCATTACTTTATCAAAATGAACTTTGCTTACAAGGGCGCCCTGTTTCGAACTGTCCTCTAATGGATCTCCAACCGTTAATCTGGAAACACGTTCAATAAATTCTTTTTTGAATTTTTCATAAATGGAAGCTTCTACTAAAATGCGGCTTCCGCACAAACAGATCTGGCCCTGGTTGGAGAACGAAGACCGGATGGTTGTTTTCATCATCTTCTCCCAATCGCAATCAGCGAAAATGATGTTTGGATTTTTCCCGCCCAACTCAAGCGATAATTTTTTAAACTTCGGAGCTGCAATGGATGCAATCTGTTCACCAGCCCTGGTGCTGCCCGTAAATGAAATGGCTTTGATAGCAGGATGTTTCACAATCGCTTCGCCGCAGGAAGGTCCATCGCCGTGAAGGATATTCAATACACCATCCGGTAATCCGGCCGCCTTGCATATTTTTCCCAGTAAGAATGCACTTACAGGTGTTACTTCCGAAGGTTTTGCAATCACGCAATTACCGGCGGCCAATGCCGGCGCAATCTTCCAGGTAAACAAATACAGCGGAAGATTCCAGGGAGAAATACATCCAACAATGCCAATCGGTTGCCGGATGGTATAATTAACAGCACGTTCTTCCATGGAATGACTTTCGGCTGCGAAATGCATTAAGGCAGTTGCAAAAAATCTGAAATTGGAAGAAGCCCTTGGGATATCCACTTCTTTGCTCAACCAGAGTGGTTTGCCATTGTCGTTGGTTTCGGCCAGGGCAAGTTGTTCGTGGTGTTCATCGATCAGCTCAGCAATCCTGTTGAGAATGGAAAATCTTTTTTCAGCAGTTGTAGCCGACCAGGCTGGGAATGCTTTAGCAGCAGCTTTTACCGCAGCATCCACATCCTTGTTGTTGCTGTTGGGAATCTGCCCGTATAAGGCCCCGGTAGCCGGGTTGAAATTGTCGATGAATTGTCCGCTTAATGGACCAATAAAATTACCACCAATGTAATTTTCGAGGTGATAAGGAATATCCAATTGCATGGGTTAAAGGTAAATAAAATACACCGGAAAGCGTCTATTCCGGCACTGATTCAGGCAGATTAAAATGTACTTTCCAAAGGTTCGTGTACTTGTACTTACCATAAAAAAAATTAACTTACGGGTCTAAAATTTTGCATATGCCGATAGCTGCCCCATTCAACCTGAAAAAATGGATTGATGAACACCGCGACCTATTAAAACCCCCGGTAGGTAACCAGTGTATTTATAAAGACGCTGAAAATTTCATCGTGATGGTGGTTGGCGGCCCGAATGCCCGAAAAGATTACCATTACAATGAAACAGAGGAGTTGTACTACCAGGTGGAAGGCAATATCGTTGTAAAAATAATCGACAATGGGGTTCCCCGTGATATTCATATCAATGAGGGCGACATGTTTTTACTGCCACCTAAAACGCCGCATTCTCCACAGCGTGGACCCGGTACCGTTGGACTGGTAATTGAAAAAGTAAGGGAAAAAGAAGATGATGGATTTTTGTGGTATTGCGAAAAATGCGGCAATAAATTATACGAAGAATACCTGCATGTTTCAGATATCGTTAAACAATTACCACCGGTGATGGAAGGATTTTATGCAGATGAACACAAAAGAACCTGCAACAATTGCGGCGCTGTAATGGCACCACCGGTTAAGAAAGGATAATAATTTCTGTGCCGGTAATTATTTTAGTGTATGCTTTTCCGGTAGTTAGTCACAAACAGCAGTATGATCAAGAAAATTGATATTCACACCCATATCATGCCCGATAAAATGCCTAATTGGGTGCAGAAATTCGGGTATGGCGAATTCATTCACCTCGAACACCGCAATTGCAAAGCCTGCATGATGAAAGGCGATAAGCTTTTCCGTGAAGTGGAAGAAAATTGTTTTGATCCTGTAGTACGGATGAAGGAAATGGAAGAAACCAATGTTAGCATGCAGGTGCTCTCTACCATTCCTGTTTTGTTTAATTACTGGGCAAAGCCGGCAGATGGTCATGAGACTTCCCGTTTTTTCAATGATCATATTGCAGATACGGTTTCCCGTGAACCCGAAAAATTTATCGGTATCGGAACGGTTCCGTTGCAGGATGTAGAATTAGCGATTGCTGAAATGGAACGCTGTGTGCATGAGTTGAAGATGCCTGGTCTCGAAATTGGCAGTAATATCAACGGACTAAACCTAGGAGATCCATCATTTTTTCCTTTTTATAAAAGAGCAGAAGAACTGGGATGTGCCTTGTTTATTCATCCCTGGGAAATGATGGGTGAAAACCAGATGCAGCAATACTGGCTTCCCTGGCTGGTGGGGATGCCGGCTGAAACTTCCAGGGCTATCTGTTCGCTGATCTTTTCGGGAGCGATGGAAAAATTCCCCAACCTGCGCCTGGCTTTTGCACATGGTGGCGGCTCTTTCCCGTTAACCATAGGAAGAATTGAACATGGGTTCAATGTGCGGCCGGACCTGGTGGCTATTCACAACCCGAACAATCCACGTAATTATATCGGCAAATTCTGGATCGATAGCCTGGTGCATGACCCCAAAGCCATGCAATATATTATTGATGTAATGGGCGAAGATAAAATATGCCTTGGAAGCGACTATCCTTTCCCGTTAGGAGAACACAGGCCTGGCGAACTCATCGATCAGATGGATATCAGCAATGAAATGAAAGAAAAATTATTTTCCAGAAATGCCTTCGAATGGCTCGGGATGACTGCTTTTGAATAATCAGAATAAATCGGGGTAATCGGTAATGATGCCATCAACTCCTGAAGCCGTCAGTTTCTCAATCTCTGTTTTATCATTTACCGTCCAGGGTACAATTTTTATTCCCTTATCATGACAGGATTGGATTAAGCTGGCGTTTACAATTGTATATTCCGGACTATAAATATCGGGTGTGAAACCCAGCTTATTCAATTGTTCAGAGAAACTTTGTTTATCTGTTCCTTCAATCAGCAGAGCTGTTTTGATGGAAGGATAATTTTTATGCAGGTATTGTAAAGTTCTTACATCAAATGATTGAATGATTACCTGTTCAGTCAATTGTTTTTCATTGATAACCTGCATGAGCAGTTCAACAAACTCCGCCGGGGCAGGGTGGTAGGTTCCATCTGTTTCCGGAAGGCATTTGGTTTCAATGTTGAAATAGGGATAAGGTCTGCGGGCTGTCATCATATAACCCTTAACTGCATCAAACACATCGGATAACAATGGTTTTATGGCATTTCTTTTTTCCTGCCTCGGAAAACGGGGATGCGGCTTTAATCCGACATCATATTTTTTTACCGTTTCATAGTCCATCTGGAAAATATTGAGCGAACGTTCTTCTGCTTCTGTTACAAAACTCCCATCAGGTTTGGTAGTAATCTCGTGATTGAAAAAAGGCTCATGAGAAAGAATTACTTTTTTGTCTTTTGTAATCACCACATCCATTTCGAGTGTGGTTACGCCCATGCCGAGTGCATTGGTCATAGCATCAACAGTATTTTCAGGCATGAGACCCCGACAACCACGATGACCTTCTTTGTCGAAAGTAGTCTGACTGTTTTTTTGAATAGGTTCGTTGCTGGTCATTTTCCTGGTACTTGTACAGGTAAGCAAAGAAATACTGACGAGGGAAAAAAGTTTGATGAACATAAATTCATTATTTAATTACCCTTGAAATTAAACCAATACTTCCTGAATTTCTGTTGCAGGAAGATTCGCATTTCTCATTGCGATACCACGGGCAGCCATACCCGCAAATTCTTCAAATGCCTTTCTGCTGATCTTATCATCGCTAACCATAATCGGCACACCGATATCACCGCCTTCACGAATGCTTTGTACCAATGGGATTTGTCCGAGGAAGGGAATGTCAAATTCTTCGGCCAGGTCTTTACCGCCGTTTTTACCAAAGATGTAATATTTATTGTCGGGTAATTCTGCCGGAGTGAAATAGCTCATGTTTTCTACCAGTCCGATTACCGGTACTTTCAATTGCGCCTGACCGAACATGGCAACTCCTTTTTTGGCATCTGCCAGCGCCACCAGTTGTGGTGTGGTTACAACGATCACACCGGTAACAGGTACTGATTGTACGATGGTTAAATGGATATCACCTGTGCCGGGCGGCATATCGATGATCAGGTAATCGAGTTCACCCCAATCAACATCGCTTACAAACTGGCGAATGGCGCTGCTCACCATCGGACCTCTCCATACTACGGCTTGTTTTTCATCAATCAGCAAACCGATGCTCATTACTTTGATGCCAAATTTTTCGATGGGCAGAATCATGCCTTTGCCTCCATTGTCTTTCATCAATGGCCTTTCGCCACGGATACCAAACATGATATGTTGACTCGGTCCGTAAATATCGGCATCCATCAAGCCAACTTTTGCACCACCTTCTGATAAAGCCAGGGCAAGATTGGCCGCTACTGTGCTTTTGCCAACACCCCCTTTACCGCTCACCACGGCGATGATGTTTTTCACTTTTCCCAGTACGGTTCCGGCATCATGGCGATTGCTGCTCGTATTGCTGGTGAAGTTCACCGTTACATCTGCTTCTTTGCTAACCAGTAATTTAACGGCATTGATACAGGCATTCTTAATCATGTCTTTTAAAGGACAGGCAGGTGTTGTAAGCACCACTATAAAAGAAACCTTGTTGCCATCTATGGCTACATCTTTTACCATGTTTAAGGTTACCAGGTCTTTACCCAGATCAGGTTCCTGCACATTACTCAATGCCTGTAAAACTGCTTCGGTCGTCATCGTTCAATTATTTGTTAAAAAACCAATTATAGCCCAAAATTAAACATTGAAGCCCTTACTTTGTTTATCAAATACAGAAAATGCATTCCGGGTTGTACTTTTGTTCGGCCAGGAATAGTTCTGATAGCAATAGACGCATTACTGTAATTGATTATATTGATCACATATTAACTGAATCCAACTCACCAGGCATTGCTGATGAAGAAACTTTTACGATACTTATTAATTTCTGCTTTATTCACTCCTTCGTTGGCAAAAGCGCAATTTGAAAGTTTCCAGGATTCCGTAGTACAATTATATGGTGTGGTGATGACGGCGGATAGCCTGAAAGGATTGCCCGCTGTAAGTGTGGTAATCAAAGGACAAAATCGCGGAACCATCACCAACGATCGCGGTGTATTCAGCATCGTTGTTTTGAAAGGAGATAAAGTTGAATTCAGCAGTATTGGTTTCAAATCGAGGCAGGTAGATATTCCCAAAGACCTGAAAGGAAACCAGTTCAGCATGATACAGTTGATGGTTACCGATACGGTATTTCTTCCTGCAACGATCATTAAACCCAGGATTTCCAAGGAACAATTTGAACGGGATTTTGTGAATACAAAAGTTCCGGATGACGATATAGAAATAGCCAGGTCCAATAACAATGCGGCTACCCGGCGGGCATTGATGGCTACATTGCCGGCAGATGGCAGAGAAGCTTCCAATCAGTATATGCGGCAGCGTGCAACTAAATTGTATTACTCCGGACAGGTTGCACCACAGAATATCTTTAACCCTTTTGCCTGGGCAGAATTCATCAAAGCCTGGAAGCGGGGCGATTTCAAAAAGAAAAATTAGGCTTTTTACGGACCATTTGCAGCTAATCGTCTCTGTTAGCTTTATCCTTTTCACTGTACATCGTTTCTGTTATCTTAATTTCGCGTATGCTCATTTTTCTGATCGGATTTATGGGGACGGGTAAAACGCACTGGGGCAGGATATGGTCGGCCTGGTATGGTATGGATTTTATTGATCTTGATGATGCCATAGAAGCCAGTGAGGGACAAAATATCACAGCTATTTTTAAGACTTCCGGTGAAACATACTTCAGGGAAAAAGAGGCGGCAACGCTTCGCAGATTAGCTTCCTCAAAAAATACAATCATCGCCTGTGGCGGAGGAACGCCTTGTTTTCATGACAATATTGATTGGATGAATGAACATGGCTTGACTATTTACCTTGAAACGAATCCAGCGGTGCTTTCAAAAAGAATAAGTACTGAAATTCACCAAAGGCCATTGGTAAAGGATGTTCCGGTAGAAAAATTACAGGCATATATTGAAGCATTATTGCAGGAGAGAATACCATTTTATCAGAAAGCAAAACATAGATTCAGCACTGAACAATTATTGAACAACAGTCTGGATGAGCTTTTACATAGAACCGATTAAATTCAGCATATGAACAAAAATTATTTGCAGGTCGCTGCATTGCTGGCTGCATTGAGTGTGGGGCTTGGAGCATTTGGCGCACATGGATTGAAAAGCATTGTATCGGAACAATCATTGATCACCTATGAAACCGGGGTGCGATACCAGTTCTACCATGTGTTTGCTTTGTTTATTACGGGTATTCTTTACCGTGAGCAGCATGCCGGCGCATTCAGGATTGCTTTCTGGTTATTCATCACCGGCATCATTTTGTTCAGCGGATCACTTTACTTACTATCCATTACTGCACCTGATTATCGTTTCCTCGGCGCCATCACGCCCTTCGGAGGTGTTGCCTTTATTGCAGGATGGATTCAACTTATGTTGGCAGTACGTAAGAAAGTTTAGAAAATGGTTTGCCGGTAAAGCCTGATCAGCGTTCCATTATCGTTGCTGATACTGAATTCTATGCCCAGGTCTTCCATTCTTTTTTTCATATTCTTCAGGCCATTGCCGAAATTCCTGATATGGTCGAAGTCGATTCCTTTACCATTGTCTTTAATGGTTAAACTGAGTCCGAGTGGTTCTTTATTCAGACTGATATCAACACGGCTTGCCTGTGCATGTTTTACAATATTGTTCAGCGCTTCTTTTACCACCAGGAAAATATTCCGCCTGATTTCTCCACTCACTTCAATTTCGGGTATGCGTTCGGGTAAGCTGATAGTACATTCAATTCCGGTATTTTCAAAATACTCCCGGGCATAACTTCTGATATAAGCCACCGTATTGCCCAATGAATCATTGCTGGTGGTCATACTCCAGATGATGGCATTCATTTTTATGAGCAGTTCATCGGCAGAAGCAGAAATTTTATCTATTTCCGGTAAGGACTGGTTGCCCATTTTATTTTTAGCCAGTTCACTGTAGAGGCGAATGGTGGTCATACCTGCGCCGAGGTCATCGTGCATATCGGCACTGATACGGTTTCTTTCGGCCTGCTGTGCATGCAGGATCGCCAGCTTTGTTTCGAATTCTTTTTTCTCGGCGTCCATTTTTAAGGCTTCTTTTTCCCTGATCCGGTCGATCAGTTCAGACCTGTTTTTGTACATCAATCCCAGCAGGAAAAAGAAGACAGAAATCACAATACCGATTTCAAAATAAAAAAGTGCTGAGTTGAAAATATTGGTGGCTTTGATGCCAAACAAAATGAAGATGAGTGATATGCCCGAAAATTGTATCTGCAAGGCATTCCCAATCGCCAGGTAATTCATCAACCGGTTTTTATTGGCCATCCCAATCACCACATAAAGAATGCCGATCAGCAACACCGCAATTTTTAATGCTGTTTCAATATATCCTTCCAGTTTTACATAAGGAGTGAAATAATGTATTAATGTATAAAAAATCAGGGTGGCGCCGATGATCCAGATTTCGAACCTGAAAATTTTATCCAGCAATGCATGTTTAGTAAATGTATCGAGGAAGAAGCGGGTGAACTGGATATAAAACATGGTGCCGGTCATCAGCAGAAAAAAAGCAAAATAACTTTGAAAAAAAGCATTGAATCTTCCCGGATCGTTATTCAGATAGGCATATAAAAATACCATCAGGAACATGCAGGTTGAATAAAGACAATTGTACAGGAATTCCATTTTCCCGGAAATGAAAAAATTAACCAGGGTAAAGAGGATCATCATCACAAGGATGCCACTCAATACGAAACCGGCAGAATTGCGGTCATATATGGAATTGGAAAGCTGCAGTTTGAAATTATCGAGATAAGCAGGATCAATCAGTTTGGCATTGATGCGGTTGTAATCGTTACGGCTCCACTTCATTTTAACCATGAAATCACTGCATTGCCCCGGCTGTGTTGTTAGATAAATACAACCGCTTTTCAGGATCGATTTATTTTCCTGTACCGGAATTCCCTGCTGATTAATACTGTACAACTTCAGATCACTGTAATACATCCCCGGAAAAAAATAAAAACTACGGGGAGTAGGCAGCGCTGTTCTCAATGGAAAACTTCAGGTAAAAAGTTTTCAGCAGTAAACTTCTCGGAATGCTTTTGCGAAGGGCAAAACTTTCCAGCGGTTGGAAATTCTGATCAGCCACTTTATTCAACGGCAGTTTGCCCGTACTATCGATAAAAAAAAGCGCACTGCTTTCAATATGATAAATATGATCGGGCGATTCAAATCGACTCACGGCATTGGTGGCCGGTTGCTGCGCCAGGCCGACTAAGCAACACATTATAAACATCCATGAGGAAAAAATCTTTTTCAAAAAAGCCGCTTTGCTATCAAACCTACATAAATTCGTCGAAATGCCCCGTTATTGCATGGCTGTAGTGAAATAACATATCGGGATTTAATATCTTTGTAACCGATGGCTAAGAAAACAAAATCAAAAACACCCAACCCCGACGTACTCAAAGAAGAAAAACTGGAAGAAGTTGAAGTAAAACAACTGCTGAAGGATGAACGCACCCACAAAATTGCGGGCAGCATCTGTTTGCTCTTTTCTATCCTCTTTTTCATTGCCTTTACTTCCTACCTTTTTACCTGGGATGAAGATCAGGACAAGGTTTTTCACGAAGGATATAAATTGTTGCTCGGTACCGATACCAAAGTGGCCAATCTCATGGGCACTTTCGGAGCGTTCATTTCTCATTTCTTTATTTACAAGGGATTCGGCGTAGCCTCTTATCTTTTGTGTTCGCTGTTCTTTGTAATCGGCGTTAATTTATTTTTCGGCCGGAAGGTTTTTTCTGTTGTAAAAAACATCAAGTATATCATTGTGGGTTTGCCCCTGATCAGCATCACTGCATCGGTAATCATGGGTGGTAGTGCTTTCGCCTGGGGCGGAGCGGTAGGAGATATGTGTAAGGACTGGTTGTACAAAACCATCGGACAAATCGGAACTGTTGGCCTGATCGGTGTTTCATTCCTGGCTTATGTGATCTGGCGATTCAACCCAAGCTTCAATCTGCCCGGAGCTGCAAAGAAAACGGCCGAAGTAGTTTCAGCCGATGAAACTGACATCGAAGAACCAGAAGCAGACGAAGAAGAAGAGGAGAAGCCTGTAATCAAACCGAATAAAGTAAAAGAGAAAGTAGTTCCTCTCCAGGTAAATAAAGTTGAGGAGCCTGTTTTTGAACACAACCTGAATATGGTTGAAAAAGAAGAACCGGAAGAGCTGATCATTCCTGAACCAGTAGTAGAAGTGGTAAAACCAGTTCCTGCACCCGTTGTACCAAAAGCTGCTCCGGTTGCTGCAGAAACATCCGGACTGGAACTAGAGATCAAAACGGTAGAAGAACCTGTGGGCGAAGAAAAACTTACCCCTGAGAAAGTTCAGCAGATGAAACCTTATGATCCTGTGCTCGACCTGAGGGATTATAAATATCCATCGCTCGATCTGCTCGAAAATCATGGAAGTGAAAAAATTGTTCAGGATCCTGCCGAACTGGAAACCAATAAGAACCAGATCATCAGCACCCTGAAAAACTATGATATCAATATTCAGAAGATATCGGCAACGGTTGGTCCGACAGTTACCTTATATGAGATCATACCGGCAGCGGGTGTACGCATTTCCAGGATCAAAAACCTCGAAGATGATATCGCCCTGAGCCTTGCTGCACTGGGCATCCGTATCATTGCCCCGATTCCCGGTAAAGGAACGATCGGTATTGAAGTACCTAATGCCAAGAAGACCATTGTGAGCATGAAAACCCTGCTCTCGGCAGAGAAATTTACCAAAAACAGTTTTGCCCTTCCGATTGCGATCGGTAAGAAAATCGATAATGAGAATTTTATCGTGGACCTGGCCAGCATGCCGCATCTTGTTAATGGCTGGTGCTACTGGTCAGGGTAAATCAGTTGGATTGAATGCCATCCTTGTTTCATTGCTGTACAGCAAACATCCGTCTCAACTCAAGTTCGTGCTGGTTGATCCGAAGAAGGTGGAGTTGAGTATTTATAAAACGATTGAAAAACATTTCCTGGCCAAACTGCCTGGTGAAGAAGAAGCGATTATCACCGATACCAAGAAGGTTGTTCATACACTCAATGCACTTTGTATTGAAATGGATAACCGTTACGATCTGCTCAAAGAAGCCGGTTGCCGGAATATCAGGGAATACAATGAAAAATTTGCTGCCCGTAAATTAAATCCGGAGAAAGGCCACCAATTTCTGCCTTTCATCGTTTTGGTGGTGGATGAGTTTGCTGATCTGATCATGACTGCCGGTAAGGAAGTGGAAATGCCCATTGCCCGTCTGGCACAATTGGCCCGTGCGGTTGGTATTCACCTGATCATTGCTACACAGCGCCCATCGGTGAACATCATTACCGGTACAATCAAGGCGAACTTCCCTGCAAGGATTGCCTTTAAAGTGAGTAGTAAGATCGACAGCAGAACCATCCTCGATGCGGGTGGTGCAGAGCAGCTGATCGGAAAAGGAGATATGCTGATCAGTTACAATGGTGAAATCGTTCGTTTGCAATGTGCTTTCGTTGATACCCCTGAGGTTGATAAGATAGTAGATTTCATTGGCGATCAGCGTGGCTATGCCCAGGCTTTCCTGCTTCCTGAGTACATCGATGAAAAGGATATGGAAGGAAGGGATTTTGATGTGAATGATAAAGATGCTTTGTTTGAAGATGCAGCCCGACTGATCGTAAGCAGCCAGAGTGGAAGTACCTCCTTGTTGCAGAGAAGGATGAAGCTGGGTTACAACCGGGCCGGAAGATTGATGGATCAACTGGAAGCCGCAGGCATCGTAGGAGCCAGTCAGGGTAGTAAGGTGAGGGATGTGCTGATCAAAACCGATGCAGAACTCCAGCAACACCTGGAAGGACTTATTTAAATCACATAATTAATATATAGAGTAAAACGCTTTTGTCTGGAAATGATCAAAGCGTTTTATATTTTATTCAGATAACCATGTCATCAAAATATTTACTGGTTGGTTTGGGCAATGCCGGAAACGAGTATGCAAATACCCGTCACAATATCGGTTTTGATGTGGTACAGGCTTTTGTAGCCAAACATGGCGGTAGCTTCCGTGTAGACAGGCTGGCCTATGTGGCAGATGTAAAATGGAAAGGCAGGCAGTTTATCTGTATTTGTCCGACCACTTTTATGAACCTCAGCGGCCGTGCTTTCAAATACTGGCAGGATAAAGAAAAAGTGCTGCTGGAAAATACCTTAACCGTGGTAGATGACCTGGCCCTGCCGCTCGATAAACTTCGGTTAAGGGGCAGCGGTAGCCCGGCCGGGCATAACGGACTCAAGGATATCCAGGATGTACTTGGCACGGATGCTTACCCGAAACTGAGGTTTGGCATCGGGAACAATTATCCCAAAGGAATGCAGGCCGATTTTGTGCTTGGCAAATGGAAGCCTGAGGAATTACCAATAGTTCAGTTGAAAATTCAAAAATCGGTGGAACTCATTGAAAACTTTGCTGTTATTGGGCTCGATAAAACCATGACTCAATACAATCAGCTCAGTTTTGCCAACGAATAATAATTAAAACGTATATTGTTTTTTTAATGTGTTTTTGTTTATTTTCGTTGCAGGATCACTCTAAAACCCAATACAAATAAGCGTGCTATGAAGATAATATGTATAGGAAGAAATTATGCTGACCATGCGAAGGAATTAGGAAATGAGATACCAGATGAACCCGTAATATTCATGAAACCTAAAAGTGCCCTGTTGCAGGCGCACACCCCATTTTACTACCCGGAATTCACCAACGAACTGAATTACGAATGTGAACTGGTACTGAGGGTTTGTAAAAACGGAAAGTACATCCAGGAACGTCATGCCGGTAATTACTACAATGGAATTACCGTTGGTATTGATTTTACTGCCCGGGATATCCAGGATGAATGTAAGGCAAAAGGATTGCCCTGGGAAAAAGCAAAGGCATTTGATAATTCTGCTGCCGTTGGTAAGTTTTTAGATATTACACCCGAGTTCAATAAGAAGAATGTAAATTTCTCCTTTAAGAAAAACGGTGAATTGGTGCAGGAAGGCAATTCAGGAAAAATGCTTTTTAGTTTCGACAGCATCATTGCCCATATTTCCAATTACTTCTCGTTGAATATCGGTGACCTGATTTTTACTGGAACGCCTGCCGGTGTGGGTGAATGTGTGGTTGGAGATGAACTGGAAGCATTCCTCGATGGAACCAGTATGCTGAAACTGGAAGTGAAGTAACAGGGATGATATATTAATTTATTGAACCTTCCTTAGTGGAAGGTTTTTTTATTCCCGCATCAGAAACTACGGAATGCTGATCTTAATTTATTTTTCATGGTATCCATATCGCAGATCAGCTGAGCCCTGCTGTACGCATGCACATTAAACTGGTTGCCGGTGCTTTGCTCATTGGCTTCCAATTGATCCAGGCAAATCATGGCACGGTTGAAAATGCTCACCGATAAATAATCAAATAATCGTTGAAAATGAAGCGGATCAAATCCTTTGCTGAATTGAACTGCCCGGCAATGCATTATTTTCTGATAAAGTATTTCCCTTACCGGTGAAATATGCCGGGTATCTGTGATCATTGTTTGAATACCCGCTTCCCTGTCTTTGTACACATCAAAAATATCATTGCACAATTGCATGGCAGCACCCAGTTCATAGAACAAAGTTTCTTCTGTAGAAGTTAGTAGTGGTGCGAATGCAGATCGGTAAAACAACAGGGATAATCCGCCTTTTTCAAATGTGATGGATTGCAATGATTCGGTTGAAAGTTTTCCGTTCGATTGAGCTTTACTTTTTACCTGTGCATCAAATACTTTCTCCAGGCTTTTTCTGAGTAATAAGGGATCAGCACAATGTTGAAGTGCGATACTGTAAAAACGGTTGAACAACTGTTCATTGGATCGTTTACTAATATCAGCATCAGGGTTATTCATCAATTGCTTAACAGCCTCATCGGTGAGAAAGTCTTTATCAAAAAAGTCATCGAATAAGCCGGTCATGGCTCCTTGTGCAGTAGCGGCCCAACGTTCCCGGCTGGTCATTTTTCTTCCCTGTAAAGTGCAGAAAGCCTCACCAAGAATGGCAGGAACCGCCAATCCGTAATAACGGTTGATTTTTTTAAAATCATCTTCATTGAGAGAACCATCAATCTTGTTTTGTGCTTCCTGAAGAATCGGGGCTACCTGGGCAGATAGGAATTTTTGCTGTTCAGAAAGGTTGCGCAGAATGTTTCCCACGGTGCCAATGGCTTTCCATCCTCCTTTATAATACGGGGTTTTCTGCATCAGTTGCGGAACAGCTAAGGTTAATCTTCTTTGTAAAAATCGATCAGGGAGCCGAAATAATCTGTGGTCCATCCTTCGGTGATATTATCGAAATCTTCATCAGGAATATTGGTATGCCTGAGTTCAGCGGAAGTACCATTTTTATGTTCATGCAACAGAATGGTTACGATAGAAGGCGCTGGTTGTTCCCCGAAATACCATTCCTGTTCTATTTTTTTGCCTGGGATGAAAGTTAAATTTTTACCCACAATGCTGTCTTCCCAAAGTGAAAACTCGGTTCCTTCAACCGGTTCCATGATGACGGGCGCCCCGGTCCACAGTTGGATCGTGGCAGCATTGGTTAGGGCCGTGTATACCATATCCGGCGGAGCATCTATGATATAATATTTTTTAAAATCTTTCATAGTGTGGCTATCAAATTAACATTTTTGAGCTGTGATAAATTTGTAGATTTGAGTACAAATAAACAACAAATATTTCTCATCGCTTTTTGCAAGCAACAATATCATCAACTATGAAATACAGATTCTTTCCGGCATTTTTTATAACAGCTATGCTGATGGCCTTTTCATTGCTGTCGGTTGCACAATACAAAGAATATAAAATCAGTCCGAAAGGTGATACCATCAATGCCATTACTAAAGACGGTCAGAAAATTGGTAAGTGGGTAATTGAAGTACCGGAAATACGCGGTGAACCCGGATATGTAGAAGAAGGCATTTACAGGAAAGGTGTTAAGGATGGCTACTTCAGGCGCTATAGCTCACAGGGAGATCTGTTGGCAGTAGAACATTATATTCTCGGTGGAAAAGACGGTGTTCAGCTTTATTACAATTATGTTGGAGATATGGAGCGGGAAGAAAACTGGAAAGGGTACAATCCGGATGCTCCTTATGATACCATCCCCATTTACGGAACCGGTAGCGGGGAGATTGTAGATTATAAAATTGTAAAAGCAGAAGCTTACAGTGTAAAGCATGGAGAATGGAAATATTATGAACCAGGATCAGGAAGATTGCTCCGTACAGAAAAATGGGAGCGGAACAATCTTGTAAAACCTGATGCTCCTAAACCAGTTGCTACTACCACCGACAAACCAAAAAAGGTTGAAAAAACAGCAGAGATGCTTGAATGGGAAAAGAAAAACAGTGGCAAGAAAAAAGCCATGCGTGATGGACGAACCGGATTATAATTTATAGATGCTCAATAAAAAAGCGCTCCATTAAGAGCGCTTTTTTTATACTTTGATAGTTTGCTTAATTTTTAATTTCCCTTTGCATTGGATTGTTACCACCCGATGAACCTCTCGGTGTAGCTGCTTTTGAACGGAAAAGTTTGAATTTACTGGGTTCCTGTGTCAATGGCCAGTTGTTGTTGCCTTCATTGATATCAGCTGTTTCCCTCATCGGATCTAATTTGATTGAAACCACTTCTTTGCTTTTCATAAAGGTTTTGGTAACCTTGTTTTCATTTTTGCGCCAAACGTTAACGCCTATCCGATTGATTTCTTTTGTACCATCTTTGAATGTCCATTCAATGATGATCGGCATTACCAATCCTCCTTTATTACTGAAGGTTAATTCGTATATAGTTTTTCCACCGGCAATTTTCATTTTTTCCTCATTGCTGTAGCCTTCGGTGCTGCTGGCTGGAATCGTTACACTTACCGGTGTGCTGTCAATTTTTGCCAGGCCACGATCATAGCGCCAGTAAAAATCACGTAAGGAAGTATCGGCATCCGTTGCGAAAACAATCGATTTGTCTTCACGGTTCCTGATTTTAGAAATATCATCAAAACTGTTCAGAATAGGTTTAGCAACATTCTGAGTCATAGTTTTTTCTTCTGTTTTCTGCGCCTCTACAGGATCATCATTGAGTACAGCCCATTTAACGGTATCCAGTGAAATGTCGCAGGCATCGGTACTATAGAACCATCCTCTCCAGAACCAGTCGAGGTCCTCTGCACTGGCATCTTCCATAGTGCGGAAGAAATCAGCCGGTGTTGGATGCCTGAAAGCCCATCTGCGTGCATATTCTTTAAAGGCATAATCGAAACGATCACGGCCCATGATGGTTTCACGCAGAATATTTAGCCCGGTTGCCGGTTTGCTGTAGGCATTGGGGCCAAACTGCAGAATGTTTTCACTGTTGGTCATAATCGGCTCCAGCTGATCTTTCGGAAGTTTCATGTAATCAACAATTTTATAAGCCGGTCCTTTGCCAACGGGAAATTTATTGTCCCACAACTCTTCAGAAAGATATTCTACAAAAGAATTGAGGCCTTCGTCCATCCAGGTCCACTGGCGTTCATCACTGTTGATGATCATCGGGAAGAAGTTATGACCCACTTCATGGATTACAACCCCCAGCATACCGTTCTTGGTGCCTTCGCTGTAAGTGCCGTCTTTTTCACAACGTCCGAAATTGAAACAGATCATCGGGTATTCCATACCGTTAGCAGCTTCCAGACTTTGGGCAACCGGGTAGGGATATGGTATTGTGAACTTAGAATATGTTTTGATGGTATGGGCTACGGCTTTTGTGCTGTACTTACGGTAAAGGTTATACGCTTCTTTTCCATAAGCACTCATGCACATTACTTTTTTGCCTTCAACCATGGCCGGCATTGCATCCCAGATAAATTTACGGCTGCTGCCCCAGGCAAAATCCCTCACCATATCGGCTTTGAAGATCCAGGTTTTCTTTTGGGTTGATTTTTGTTTCTCTCTTGCTTTCGCTTCATCAAGGGTAGCAATTTCAACTACCTCTTTGGCATTCTGTGCTGCCTGCCAGCGTTTTAACTGAGCAGGAGATAATACTTTATCATAGTTCTGGGCTTGTCCCGTAGACATTACAATGTGGTCAGCAGGTACAGTCATGGCCACTTTAAAGTTTCCGAAAGTGAGTGCAAATTCCCCCGATCCCACAAACTGGTGATTCTGCCATCCCTGGAAATCGCTGTAAACACAGAGGCGTGGATACCATTGTGTCATTGTATACAGGTCATTACCATCTTCAGGAAAAAATTCATATCCGCCTCTTCCACCAAACCTGGTGCGTTCGATGATATTATAATTCCAGTCTATTTTAAAAACAAAAGTTTTACCTGGTTTAAGTTCCTGTGGCAATTCAACCCGCATCATCGTTTTATTGATGCTGTATTTTAATGGAGTACCGAGGGCATTGGTAACTTTCAGGATGTTCACACCATACTCTTTGTCTCTCTTTCCTTCCATGCGGTTGATGTCCTGCTCACTTACACTTTTTGGCATGAAGTTGCTGTTTTCATAACCTGCATTATTGGTAGTGCTATGTTGGTTTTCGTCGAGCTGCAACCAGAGATAGGTGAGTGTATTGGGTGAGTTGTTGAAATAAGTGATGGTTTCTTTGCCATTCAGTCGGCGGTTGGGTTCATCCAATTCGCAAGTGATATCATAATCACAGCGCTGTTGCCAGTATTTCGGACCAGGAGCACCGCTGGCTGTTCTGTATTCATTCGGCGTTGGCAAAATGGTTCCAAGTTGTTCAAACCTGTTGCCATGGTTACTACCCGGATTGTTTTTAATATCCTGTGCGTTAGTAAGCATGCCGGTAAATGCCAGTAGAAGTAGTAATGTCAGGCGTTTCATCATTTCTTTTTATTGAGTGTATTTGTAAATGTATTGAAATCTATTGTATTAAGGTACTGGCCACCTGTCGATACAAAAATATACAGCTGTTATGACTGCAATGACAGACAGCAGGTTCGTCCATACTTTTTTGCTCAACCGGGCTTTGGTTATTAAAAGCCAGGCCATCGCCAAGATGATGGCAACTACAATAATCTGTCCTGCTTCCAAACCCAGGTTAAAGCCAAGCAGTGGAATGGTGATCGACTGCGATGATGCCAGCATATACCTGATGGTGTTGGCAAATCCCATTCCGTGTATCAATCCGAAAAACAATGCAATGGCATAATTTACCCATTGGCGTTTATTGTTTTTTTCCGGCTGATAAAAATTCATCATTCCGGTGATCACAATCGTCAGTGGAATCAGAAATTCCACCCATTTACTGCTGAACCGGATGATATCAAAAGAACTCAGTACTAACGTTGTTGAGTGCCCGATGGTAAACGCAGTTACCAGAATCAGCACTTTCTTCCAGTCATTCAACTGGTAAGTAGCCGTTAATGCAAGGATGAACAACAAATGATCCAATGCATCGATGCTGATGATATGCGTCCAGCCCAATGAAAAATAAAAGCTAAAATCATTCATCTGCCCGGCCTCTTGATTGATTTATAGTACATTTACTGCAAAATATTGTTTCGCAAACGGAGGATAAAATATTTATCGCTAAATGGCATCAATTTTTTATAAATGGTTACTATTGGCTTCGGCTTTTTTCTATAAAAGTCCGTCGGAACTGCATCCTGTGTATGTAAGTGTTGTGGAAATCGAACACAATAAAGCCGAGCAGTCCCTGGAAATGAGTTGTCGGATTTTTACAGATGATTTTGAGAAAACACTCCGGGGTACAACAAAACAGAAAGTAGATCTGATCAATCCAACCGATAAAAAAGCGATGGAGCAACTGGTGAACCAGTATATTCAGCAACACTTAAAAATCAAAGTCAATGGTAAAGCTGTAACCCTGAACTTTCTTGGATATGAGCAGGTGGAAGAATCCATCCAGAGTTATTACCAGGTAAATGGAATCAGTGCAGTAAATAATATAAAGCTGGAAGACGATATTCTTTACGAATACAAAGCTGAACAGATGAGTATCATACACATAACGGTGAACGGTAACCGAAAAAGTACCCGGTTGACCAATCCGGATAGCAAAGCAACGATTGAATTTTAATCTTCCAGTAACTGCTCTTTCAGTTCTTCAGAAATGGTGACTAGTATTTTATCGATGCGCTGGCCGTCCATATCGATGATTTCAAAACGGAAATCACGCCAGTCGAAGGTTTCACCGGTTGCAGGAATATGTTCCAGCTCGTGCAAAACAAATCCGGCCACGGTATCAAATTCATGTTCACCCTCATTCATCCAGTCAGCCCGATCGAAATAACTCAAGAAGTTATAAAACTGAATCTGTGCATCCACCAGGAAACTGCCGTCTTCTCTTTTTACAATTTCATATTCTTCCTGGCCTGGTTGCGGAACATCGCCCACAATGGCCTCCATGATATCATTTAAGGTAATCATCCCTTCCAATGTGCCATACTCATTCACAATAAAGCAGGCATGTATTTTGGCTGATTTTATTTTTTCGAGCAGCTGATAAGATTTGTTGTTTTCCGGAACAAACAATGCCGGTTTAAGCATTTGTACCAGTTTGGTTTCTGGAGAAGCTTTCACTAAGTCTTTAACATACACAAGACCTTTGATATCATCCACCGATCCTTCACACACAGGATAAGTGCTGAAGACGATATCTTCCAGTTTGTTTTTTACATCCTGAACAGTGTCATTGATGTCGAGCCAAACGATATCGGTGCGGTGCGTCATCAGGGAAGTGATGTTGCGGTCACCCAGGTGAAATACCCTTTCAATGATTTCTTTTTCTCCCTCTTCAATAGAACCATGTTCGCTACCCTCACTGATCATTGCTTTGATCTCTTCTTCTGTAACGGCATTATCCGATGCTTTTTTGATATTGAACATTTTAAAAATCAGGTTGGTCAATCCCGATAAGGTCCATACAAAAGGATAAGCAAATTTGGAAAGCACATTCATCGGTCCGGCAACTGCACGGGAAATTTTTTCTGCACGCAACAGTCCGAATTTTTTGGGAATCAGTTCACCGAATATGATCGAAAGGAATGTTACTATGATTACCACAATGGAAGTTGCAATGGTATCGGCATAAGGTTGCAGAATGGTAATCTTTTCAATGTACGGCTTGAGGTCATTGCCGAATTTTTCGCCTGAGTACACACCCGTTAAGATTGAAATAAGGGTGATGCCGATCTGAGCAGTGCTGAGGAATTTCTCGGGATTTTCGATCAGGTCGATGGCAGCTTTGGCTTTTTCATCGCCTTTATTGGCCTGGGATTCGAGCCTTCCCTTGCGGGCGCTGACCAGGGCAATTTCGCTCATCACAAACAAAGCATTGAGAAAAATCAGGAATAATAATATAAATACTTCCATATTAGTTTACGATAATCCGTAATATTTATTGAATATCGAGGCCGACAAATATCCGAAAACTAAACCAATCAATGTGCCTCCAACGATATCCAGGGGAAAATGAACGCCTACATATATCTGCGCATAGCCGATAATGAAAGCCCATGCAAAGAAAAGCAAAGGCCATTTGCCATACCTGTTTTTCAGTGTAAAATACAGGAAAGTAGCCAAACCAAAGTGGTTGGCGGCATGGGAAGAGGTAAAACTGGAGCTTTGCGGCCGGTAATTGAGCAGAAAACGTACCGTATCACTCATCTGTGGGTTATTGCAGGGCCTTAGCCTGATAATATGCTCTTTCACCAGGTCACTGCTCACATAATTGGTGATGATAGCGGTAAGGGCAGCAAATAAGATCCACCACCATTTTTGCTTACCGAAATTGAAAAGGGAAAAAACAATCAGGAAAAAATACAACGGAGCCCAGAATTGCGGATTTCTCATGAATGGCATCCATGCATCGAACCAGGCATTATGCCAGTCGTTGTTCAGCAGCCCGAATAGCGCATGATCAAACCGTATTAAAGGATTCATGAATGTGTGATTCTGAGTGTAAGCATCCGGGAGGTATCAGGTCCTGGCTGCCCGATTATTTATCAAAAATAATTAATCTAATTTAGCACTGTTAATCAACAAAGGTAAGCATGCAATTATTAAAGAGGGTTCCCCGGCTGATTCGCTGGATTCTGGCAACAATGCTGCTCTTCCTTTTGCTGATGATGTTGTACCGGTTTTACTTCTTTTTTCACTACCGGGGTGCGAATCGTCCTTTCAGTGGTTCTGCTTTTTTTCTGGGGCTGAGGTATGATGCCCGGGTAGTTTCTGTCCTGGGGCTTTCGATGCTGATCCTTTGCGCCTGGCCCAGGCTCAATCCATTTAAAAATACTGGGAGCAGGAGATTCTGGTCGGTTTTGCTGAGTATTGTTTTTGCCATCCTCCTCATATTTTACGGGGCAGATTTCTATCATTATGATTATCTACGTCAACGGCTAAACGCTTCTGTATTGAATTTCCTGGAAGATGCAGGTATATCAGCAGGGATGGTATGGCAAACTTATCCGATTGTAAAAATCACACTGGCCCTGATTATTTTACTATGGTTGTTCGCTTTCTGGCAGAACAGGTTGCTGAAAAAAATGCAGCAGTCGGTACCGGTTATGGTAAAACGCAGTAAAGCACGCACAGGTGGTTATGTGATTTTTATATTATTACT
This sequence comes from Ferruginibacter sp., assembly GCA_037045295.1. GTDB lineage: Bacteria > Bacteroidota > Bacteroidia > Chitinophagales > Chitinophagaceae > Ferruginibacter. The sequence goes on along the minus strand of JBAOHS010000005.1, from coordinate 436,888 downwards.
GGCTGCCCTCATATTCGGAAAGCTGAACCAATATCCATTGCGCTGGAGTGATGCGTTTATTTTTACCGATGACTTTAAAGCCAATACAGCATTGAATCCATTCCAGAGTTTTTTCAGTACAATGAAATTCAGGAAATCAACTTATGATCTCCGCAAAGTGAGGGCTGCTTATCCCATGATGGCGAAATACCTGGGAGTAACCAGGCCCGACAGTACAACGTTGAACTATGAACGAAGTTATACGTTCGATAGTACTGCTGTTAAACCCAATGTGGTTGTGGTGATCTGCGAAAGTTTCAGTGCATACAAAAGTTCGATGTTCGGTAATAAGCTTGATCCAACGCCATATTTTAATGAGTTGTGCAAACAGGGTGTGTTTTTCGATCGATGCTTTACGCCTGCTTTCGGTACTGCCCGTGGGGTATGGGCTGTACTAACCGGTACTCCTGATGTAGAATTGCCTAAAACATCAAGCCGCAATCCTGCTGCAGTTGACCAGCATACCATCATCAATGATTTCACCGCTTATGATAAATTTTATTTCCTGGGCGGTAGTACCACATGGGCCAATATCAGGGGTGTGCTGAGTAATAATATTGCCGGATTGACCATTTACGAAGAAGAACATTTTAAAGCGAGTAAAGTGGATGTATGGGGCATCAGCGATAAAAATCTTTTTCTTGAAGCCAATAAAATTCTGGCACAGAAATCAAAACCGTTTTTTGCCATCATACAAACGGCCGACAATCACCGGCCATATACCATTCCTGCCGAAGACCTTGATGAATTTAAAAAGCTGGAATATCCGAAAGATACCCTCACAAAATATGGATTCGACGATAACGGACAGTTCAATGCTTTTCGTTATACCGATTTCAATTTTGAAAAGTTTATTGAAGCGGCTAAAAAAGAAAAATATTTCAACAATACTATTTTTGTTTTTGTGGGTGATCATGGTTTGAGGGGAGATGCCGGTGATATGTTTCCGAAAGCTTTCAGCAAACAAGGAATACTGGCAGAGCATGTACCGCTTTTGTTTTATGCACCGGCAATGCTGAAGTCCAAAAGGGTGCACCAGGTTTGTTCTCAGCTTGATATTTTGCCATCTGCGGCCAGCCTTGCCCGTCAGTCGTACATAAATAACACATTCGGCAGAGACCTTTTTGATTCCACCGACAAACAGCAACGTTTTGCATTTATTGCTGATCCCGATCTGGCCAGCATCGGCCTTGTAAGTGACCGGTTTTATTTTGTGAAAAGCCTCAAAACGGGGAAAAAGGAATTTGTTTCTGTAACCGATAATGAAGCACCTCCTGCTGATGCAGCAACCGACAGCACACGGCAGTTTATGGACCAATTAACAGAAGCCTGGTATGAAACGGCCCGCTATCTATTGCTGAACAACAAAAAGAAGAACTAGTTTTTTCTCACTGCTGTTGCAGTATCTTTACCACTTTATCAAAGCAGCTTAAGGAATCTGATGATGCTCATTAAATGGCGGGTGCCAAAAACAATACAGTGGTTAGTTAAATTGTTTTTTATCTACCTGTTTATTTTTACTGCCTTCCGGGTGGCTACGGTCATTTGTTTCAAGCCGAAAGCAACGGGTATTCTGGAATTGCTGCCTTCTTTCTGGCTGGGACTAAAATATGATCTGCGCTGGATTTCATTTGTATTATTCCCCATTGCGATTTTTTCTCTTTATCCGAAGTTTTCTCCTTTTCACAGTGAAACATTGAAAAAATTCTGGACGGGATATCTCGGTATCATCACATTGCTGGTATTGTTTTTTTACGGCGCAGATTTCGGGCAGTTTGCTTATATCAATGCCCGTTTGAATGCCGATGCACTCATCTTTGCAGAAGATCCGCAGGAAAGCCTGGAGATGGTTTGGCAGAGTTATCCGGTAATCTGGATCCTGATCGGTTTGATCGGAGCCGTACTGATGATGGTCTGGATGTTTCGCCGCACCCATGTTGGTGTGGAAGATAAGAATGCCAATGTACATAAATTCACCTACCGCCGGCGCTGGCACCTGGCAGCCATCTTATTACTGGGATGGTTTATGTATGGTTTTTTTACCGCAAGACCTTTGAATTTTTTCAGGGCATTTAACCTGAATGATGAATTCAAAAGCAACCTGGCGTTAAATCCACTGCAGAATTTTTTTACTACGCTGCGTTTCCGCGACCCCGATTACAATACGAAGGCGGCCAATTATTATCCCACCATCGCCGGATTTTTAAACATCGATCCTTCCAAAAGAAAGGTCAATCATTATTATCGTCTTGTTCAACCCGAAAGCAGGGCGCTGGAAAGTCAACCGAATGTGATCCTCGTGATATGCGAAAGTTTCAGCATGTATAAAAGTACGATGAGTGGTAATCCGCTCAACAGTACGCCCTATTTTAATGAACTCTGTAAGCAGGGAATATTCTTTGATCATTGTTTTTCTCCTTCTTTCGGCACAGCAAGAGGCGTGTTTGCTACCATCACAGGTATTCCCGATGTTCAACTGAGTAAATTTTCTACACGAAATGAAGCATCAGTAAACCAACGAACCATCATCAATGATTTTGAAGGCTATGATAAATTTTATTTTATCGGTGGAAGAAGTCAGTTCAATAATTTCAGCGGACTGATCAAAAATATCAATGATGTGAAAGTGTATGAAGAGGGAAGTTATTCATCTCCTAAAATAAATGTTTGGGGTATCAGCGATAAGAATCTTTTCCTGGAAGCCAATAAAGTACTGGCTGATCGGCCCAAACCTTTTTTTGCCATCATTCAAACAGCCGACAACCACCGGCCATTTAATATTCCGGCAGAAGATTCTGATTTTGTCAGCAGAACGATTCCCGAAGAAGAATTATTGAAGTATGGATTTGAATCGCAGAAAGAGTTCAATGCATTTGCGTATACAGATTACTGTTTTAAATATTTCATGGAAGCGGCTAAAAAAGAAAGTTATTACAACAATACCATTTTTGTTTTTGTGGGCGACCATGGAGTAGAAGGCAATGCCGGAGCTTTGTATCCTGCAGCCTGGACGGAACAACGACTCAGTGATGAACATATTCCGTTGTTATTTTATGCACCATCATTACTGGCACCACAACAAAGATCAGAACCGGTATCTCAGATTGATGTATTGCCTACGATTGCCGGCATGATTCAGCAACCTTATATCAACAGTACGCTGGGCAGGGATCTGCTCGACAATTGTAAAACACCCAACGCCGCATTCATCATTTATCATGCGCCGGGCTGGATCGGTATTGTAGGCGATGATTATTTCTACAGGAAAAATATCCGGATCAAAAAAGAAGAGTTGGTTCCTGTTAAAAATAACCTTCCTCCGCTTTCCAAACATCAGGAAGATTCCTTGAAACATCATTACAGCGAATTAACCTCAGCCATGTATGAAACGGCCCGCTGGATGCTGGTGAACAATAAAAATAAAGTGCGTAAATAGAAATAGAAAGACAATTGCCTCAGGTTATTTTTTCATCTTCTCTGCAACCATCAGTAAACGCGGTGATTTTTTTACATGGTAGTTGCCAAAATTATAATCTCCGAAAACTTCTTTGATCTGCAAACCCTGGTAGGCAAACATATCGGTAAAATCACCCAGTGAAAATTTGGCTACTTTTTCTGTAAAAGCCAAAGGCTCTTCGAGTTGTTCATCTTCAATGAGAATCTTTTTATAAAAATGCGTTTCATCATACCACTTGGTAATATAATAGTGAACGCCTTCAATCTCTTTTTCAGATTGATGTTCGATATGATCCTCTGCATAATGTGCATTCAGGTAATCCATCACAAAAACGCCTTTACTTTTTAATGATTGCGCTATGGTTCTGATGGCATCATCATGTTCTCTTTGTGTTCTGAAATAACCAAAACTTGTAAAGAAGTTGAATGCATAATCGAAATAATTGATGCGGAAGGGAAGCCGCATATCATGCATATAAAAATGAAGATTATCTTTTTCGTAATTAAGGGCTTCACGAATACTTTCTTCACTGAGGTCGATCCCGGTTACATCATATCCCTTTCCTGCAAGCTGAAGGGAATGCCGGCCTTTCCCGCAGGCCACATCCAGCATCAAGGCAGATTTAGGTGGATTTAAGTGACGGATCAGCTTATCGATAAAATCTGCGGCTTCTTTATCATCCCTTTTAAAATATAACTGGTGATAATACGAAGTATTAAACCAATCCTGGAACCATCCCTTTTGCATGCGGTAAAGTTAAGGGTAGAATTTCAATCTTAAATCTGCTTTCGGGAATCCTTTCAATATAAGTGCCATCTGATATTTTGAACGGATCAACTGCCTGTTAACTCAGAACTCTTTGCTATATTTGTTGTCCAAAATTGTCATCAATGGCATTGATAAAAAGCATTTCAGGTATAAGAGGAACCATCGGCGGAAAAACAGGTGATAATTTAACACCATTGGATGTAGTGAAATTTACTGCTGCTTATGGCACCTGGTTATTGCAGTCCGACGATAAGAAGACAAGTAAATCCCGCCGCAAAGTTGTGGTAGGTCGTGATGGCCGTATCAGCGGAGAAATGGTGAAAAACCTCGTTAACTCAACACTTATTTCATTAGGCATAGATGTGATTGATCTCGATTTCAGTACAACGCCCACTGTTGAAATGGCGGTTGTTTTTCTGAAAGCTGATGGAGGAATCATCCTTACTGCCAGCCACAATCCAAAAGAATGGAATGCGCTGAAGTTATTGAACAATGAAGGTGAGTTCATCAGTGGAGAAGAAGGTAAAATTGTTCTTGATATTGCCGAAAAAGAAGCATTCAGTTTTACGGATGTAGAAAAACTGGGTAAGATCACCGTGAATGATCATATGCTTGAAGAACATATTGCAGCCATTTTAAAAAATAAACTGGTTGATAAAAAAGCCATTGCGGCTGCAGGATTCAGCATAGTGGTAGATGCAGTAAACAGCACCGGTGCGATCGCTGTACCGGCTTTGCTCAAGGCGCTGGGCGTTGAGAATATTACAGTTATCAATAAAGAAGTTACAGGCGTATTTGCACACAACCCGGAGCCATTACCAGAACACCTGGTAGAACTGAGCAGGGAAGTAGTTGCCCGTAAAGCCTCATTGGGCATAGCAGTGGATCCCGATGTAGACCGTTTGTGTTTTGTATGTGAAGACGGAAGCATGTTCGGCGAAGAGTACACATTGGTAGCCGTGGCTGATTATATTCTTGGAAAGCATCCAGGCAATACCGTTAGTAACATGTCTTCTACCCGTGCGTTGAAAGATGTAACGGTGAAGCATGGGGGCGAATATTTTGCAAGTGCTGTAGGTGAGGTGAATGTTGTAAAAAAGATGAAGGAAAAAGAAGCGGTTATAGGGGGTGAAGGCAACGGTGGTATCATTGTTCCCGACCTTCACTATGGCCGCGATGCACTGGCAGGAATAGCGCTCTTCCTTTCACACCTGGCAAAAAGCAAAAAAAGCAGCAAGCAGTTGCGCAATACCTATCCCGATTATTTTATCAGCAAGAATAAAATTACACTGGAGAAAGACATTGACGTAAAAGCTATTTTCGATAAAATAAAAAAGAAATACAAATCACACCCGGTAAACACCGAAGACGGGTTGAAAATAGAATTCGACAATGATTGGGTTCACCTGCGTACCAGCAATACCGAACCAATCATCAGGATTTATGCTGAAAGTAATTTTGAAACCACCGCCGATAATATTGCCATGCGCCTGATAAAAGATATCCAGGAAGCAATATAACCGGGCTTAAATTCATTCTATGAACCGCATCTATTTCGACAATGCTGCCACCACAGCAATGGATCCAGTTGTTCTGGAAGCCATGATGCCTTACCTCACAGAAAAATTCGGAAATCCTTCTTCCATTTATTCTTATGGCAGGGAAACAAAAATGGCCATTGAAAATGCCCGAAAATCAGTGGCAAAAATCCTTCATGCCAATCCCGCTGAGATTTTCTTTACAAGCGGCGGTACCGAAAGTAATAATACAGCCATCCATACTTCTATCAGGGATCTTGGTTGCCGACATATCATTACTTCATCCATTGAACACCATGCAGTAACCCATACGGTGGAGCACCTCGATAACCTCGATCTGGTGAAAGTGAGTTATGTAAAACTGTTGCCCAATGGTCATGTAGACCTTGAACACCTTGAAAAGCTTTTAGCTGCTTCCCGGGAAAAAACACTGGTTTCTCTGATGCATGCCAATAATGAAATCGGGAATATGCTCGATATTCAGGCCACAGGTGAAATCTGCAAGAAGTACAATGCGATTTTTCATAGTGATACGGTTCAAACCGTTGGTCATTTCCCCATCAACCTGCGCAACACATCGGTACATTTTATAACCGGTGCAGCCCATAAATTCCATGGGCCGAAAGGGGTTGGATTGCTATACATCAATGAGAATGTGAGAATCAAGCCGTTTATTTTTGGTGGCGGACAGGAACGCAACATGCGTGCAGGTACCGAAAATATTTATGGCATTACTGGTTTTGCAAAAGCGCTTGAAATCGCGACTGAAAATTTTGAGAAGGACAGTAATTATATCCGCTCCCTGAAATTTTATATGCTGGAATCTTTAAAGAAACATATTCCCGGTGTTGGATTCAATGGAGATGTAATGGGCGCCAGCTTGTATACCGTTTTGAGCGTTAGCTTCCCCAAGACTGAAAAATCTGAAATGCTGCTCTTTAACCTTGATATCAGTAATATCTGTGCCAGTGGCGGCAGTGCCTGTGCTTCAGGTGCAGAAGAAGGAAGTCATGTAATCAGGGCGATCAACTTTAATCCCAATCAAATAACCGTCAGGTTCAGTTTCTGTAAACACAATACCAAAGAAGAAATTGATTTTGTGGTAGACAAACTGAAAGACCTTATCTGATTTTCGTATACAGATTAACGTTATAATCCAAACTGAATACCTGAAAGTAGCTGAAAGGTATTTAAAAATTATAGCCCAATTGTGTTGTTAGCTCATTCGGCAGAACCGGTAATTTTCTCCTGTCTATCAGGAAACTGTTGAGCTGAGAAATCTCCTTAAATATATAGTGCTTGTCCATAGCACCCTGCAGGTAACCGGCACCGGTACTTCCTCCTGTACCTATACGTGTACCAATCATGCGTCTTACCATATTGATATGCCGGTAACGCCAATTCCCCATCTGGTTGTCTATTTCCAGTAAAATATCGAGTAACTGAAAAGGTAGTTCAAGCATAGGATAACCACGATAGAGCATGATGAACAAAGCAGAGCGGCAGGCTTGCGGACTCAACGAACGTGAAAGCTCTTCACCTTCTCCATAAAATATTCTTTTAAAGGCAAGCAGGTTGGCTTTTTCAGCTTCTGCCAATCCGCTGCTGTAGATGGCTTCATAATCATTCCAGAAAGGATGATTGTTGCCGGATGCAGCACTGGAGGCATATTCTTTCCAGCTGTTTTCATTGAGCAGGAATGGCATTCTTTCGAGCCAGTTGTTTACCAGGCTTAAAAGGGAAGGTTCTTTTTCAGCATTTTTGATAATGTCGATGTCTTCCTGCTTTAACTGCGAAATATAATATTCCTGGCCATGACGCTGATCGAATTTTAATCCCAGTTTTGCTTCCAGTATTTTGAATTGCCAGCTCTGGAAACCAGATGCCGGGCGCAGCATATCCCTGAAATCGAGAAAATCCATTGGAGTCATGGTTTCCAGGATATCAATCTGGTGTACCAGCACTTTTAAAATAGTAACGACCCTGTGTAAACGATGAACGATGGTTTGTAATTCGCCGGAGTTATCATTCAGTGATGGCTTATTGAGAATGGCGGCTACTGAATTCACTTCAAACAAAATCTGTTTGAACCAGAGTTCGTATGCCTGGTGAATCACAATGAAAAGCATTTCATCATGCGCCGGATCTTTACCGGGACGAAAACTTACAGGATCCTGGGCATGAATGATTTTATCGAGTTGAAGGTACTCGCCGTAATAAACGGGTTGATGGCTCATCGTAGTAATTTGCCACAAACTTAAGGAATATGAAAGGCATTCGGAACAGAAATACCCGGAGTTTGTCCTGTAGCTGTATGACTTACCGGATGAGTACAGTACTGCCTTTCTGTTCAATCATTTTTCTGAGATCAGGATTGTAGTATGTAAGCACCCAAACATAAGTTCCCGGATCGGCATCCTGCCCACGGAACTTTCCGTTCCATTTGCGGGTCCAGTTTTCGGTATAGAAAACCCTTTGTCCGAGGCGGTTGTATACAGTAAATTTTAAACCCATTGCCTTATAGGCATTCAATGGATAAAGATTGTCATTCATTCCATCACCATTAGGCGTAAACGCAGATGGAACGGCGATATAACAATTCCATACGATGAATACTTTTGAAACAGCGGTGTCTTTGCAACCGATATCATCTTCAACAATCAATCTTACCGGCACTTCATAATTTACATTGGATGGAGAAACGGTATAGGTTTGTGGTGGCGGATTTTTGATATTGCTGTTGCTGCCATTACCAAAATCCCAGCTCCAGTTGCGGATATTGCCTATGCTGGTGTCTTTGAAAATGGCTTTGTCATTCGGACAAACAAATTCAGTTCCTTCAAAACCTGCTTTGAGCGTATTGCGCAGAAAGACGGTTGCTTTGCTGGTATCGGAACAGGTTCCGTTGGATACAATCAGCTGCGTTTCTTTGGTACCGAAAACGGTATAATAAACAATAGGATTCTGCAAAGTGCTTGGCGGCTGATCATCAAATGTCCACTGCCAGCTATTCACGCCATTGGCACCATTGTGAAAATATTTTACGGTATCGTATACGCATCCCAGTAAGATGCGGTACCTGAAATCGGCATTCACCGTGTCTTTCACAGAAAATGGGATAGAAGACAATGGTGTTTCCTGTCCGCATTCATCCACAATCGTATTGCCATCCGTTCCTCTTACGAGATTAACCTGGAAGTTTCCTGCCTGTTGCATGGGGGCTGATAATTGCAGGTATATTTTCGAACTGGTACCATTCGCACAATCGCCGGTTGCCGATGTTACGGTTACCGCATAAGGACCGGTAATTCGTGAAATCAGATCCACCAGGTTCTACAGAATTGCAGCGGATGGGTTTACTGAAAACCAGTTCCAGTGTTTGCGGAGCACATCCCGGTTTGGTGATGCTGTCCATCGGTGTAGGGAATACCGGGAATATGGTCAGCGGTATTGAATCTCCTACAGGTATGGTTCTGTCGCAATTGTCTTTCAGTGTATTTCCATCCGCACCATCCCTGATTTTTACTTTATAATTTCCGGCCGGTAAGGCATTGCTCATGGTCAGTGTTACCGACTCCATATCAAAACTATTCGAACACCCGTTACCGGTAGCACTTACAACAGTAGCAATATTGGGTTCAATAAAGAATTCAACATTACCTGCCCCGGTAAGACTATTGCATTTCATTTTTTTGTTCAGTCTGATGGTAATCACCGAACCATCACAAAGAGCGCTCGCCGAATCGAGTTTGGGAAGTTTAGGATCCGTAATGTTAGCTGTACCACCACCAAACGATAACGAGTATCCGCTTTGGGAATTAGTGAAATGACTTACCAGCAAAAGATATTCATGGCCCTGGATGATATTGGGCATGGCAGCAAATGATGGCCTGTTCTCTGAAGGATCAGAAGCACATTGTATAAAGTTCACGCCACCAGCCCTGGCACCTGTGGCACCGAATGTGCCCGACCAGTTACCGGTTACTACCAGCGAACGATTGGTATATACTTCCGTTGGATTGCGGCCGGTAATATCATAGAGTTGCCAATCGTAATCATCACCGGAATTGTTGGGGTTGATGATAAAACCAAGGCTTCCGCTTTCGTAACAGGTGAATTTATACCAGAAAGGATTCTTGTTTTCATAATCAGCCGCACCTTGTCCGCCGGAACAACCGGGAACATAAAGGTTTACCGAACTGCAGATAGGAACTACATCCTGGTTAAAAACCGTCGTTCCGCAAACAGGAAAGGCTGTTTCAGGATTTTGTCCCATCGTAGTACAGGCCTGTGAAAAAACACGCTCAGCAAAAAACAACAAAAACAATAATGGTAAAACTCTCTTCATACAGGTTGCAAAGTAATAGAAAGATGCAAATATGATGCCTTTCGCTGCAACCCTTGTAATAGTTTTAACAAGCAGTTTGGAAATTCGACTATATGAATGCTCTTAGAATTGGAAAGAGGTAGAAAATAGCTTTGTTTACCTGATTTTATTTTTGATTTCCTGGAGTTTTAATAATGCTTCTACTGGCGTGAGGCGGTTAATGTCAACTGAATCCAGTAATAACCTGATTTCTTCAAAAGTTACCGAATGCACATCAAATATATTGAGCTGCATTTTAGGCGTATTCAGGTTTTTAACGGCACCGGAAAGATCCGATTGGTGCGTTCCCTGCTGATCCCGGCTGTCTTCCAACTGTTTCAGGATTTCATTGGCTCTATCGATCAGGGCAGGGGGCATGCCCGCCATCCTGGCCACATGGATACCAAAGCTGTGTGTACTACCACCTGCAGCAAGCTTTCTCAGGAAAATTACCTTATTGCCCACTTCTTTGTTGGTGATATGGAAGTTTTTGATGCGCTCAAATTTATTCTCCAGCTCATTCAGTTCATGGTAGTGTGTGGCAAATAAAGTTTTAGGTGCCTGTGGCGACTGGTGCAGGTATTCGGCGATGCTCCAGGCAATCGAAATACCATCATAGGTAGAAGTACCTCTTCCGATTTCATCCAGCAAAATCAGGCTGCGGGGTGTAAGGTTGTTGATGATGCTGGCGGTTTCATTCATCTCAACCATGAATGTACTTTCACCACCACTCAGGTTATCAGACGCACCGACACGGGTAAATATTTTATCGGTGAGTGGTATACTGGCAGAAGATGCAGGAACAAAACTTCCCATATGCGCCATCAGGCAGATGAGGGCTGTTTGCCGCAGGATAGCACTCTTACCACTCATATTCGGTCCGGTAAGGATGATGATCTGCTGTGTACTGTCATTGAGTTCAATATCATTGCTGATATAACTTTCGCCTGCAGGAAGGTTTCGTTCAATAACAGGATGCCGGCTATCTTTTAAACTCAATTCTTTGCCATCGTGCAATACCGGTTTTTTATAATTGTATTGCAGGGCGATATTGGCAAAACAGCCAAGGCAATCGAGTACCGCCATTACATGCCCATTTACCTGCATAGGCGCAATATAATCCTGCAGTTCGTTGAGTAATTCCAGGAAAATACTTTGTTCAATCTGGATGATTTTATCTTCGGCACCCAGTATTTTTTCCTCGTAAACTTTTAGTTCAGGCGTGATATAACGTTCGGCATTCGCCAGGGTTTGTTTCCTGATCCAGGTTTCGGGAACTTTATTCTTATGAAGATTTGTTACTTCAAGATAGTAGCCAAACACATTATTGAAGCTGATCTTAAGCGATGAAATACCGGTATTAACCGATTCTCTCTGTTGCAGTTCCAGCAGGTAATTTTTTCCGCCGCTGGCAATGGTTCTGAGCTCATCCAGTTCCGCATGAATACCCGTTGCGATCAGTCCGCCTTTATTGGCAGCAGCCGGTGGGTTCTCATTGATTTCTTTGAGAATTTTATCAAGTATATAAGTACAGGGATTTAAAGAATCGCCCAATCTTTTCAGGTATGCGTTACCGGAAGCAGCGCAGATTTCTTTGATCGCTGCCGTTTGCTGTAAACCTTTGGCAACCTGCAACACTTCCCGGGGATTGATTTTTCTCAACGGTATTTTAGCTGCCAGCCTTTCCACATCACCCGCTTGTCGAACATGTAAACTGATCTTATTTCGGGTATCTGTTTCCTTTATCAGGTATTCAACAGTTTGTAATCTTTCATTGATCAGACTGATATCGTTCAAAGGCATCAGCATCCATCTTTTCAGCAGCCTGGAGCCCATTGGCGATACCGTTTGATTGATGGTTTTGAAAAGCGTTTGTGCGTTTTCGTTACCTCCGATCAGTTCGAGGTTGCGGATGGTAAAACGATCCATCCATAAATGATCATCACGGTTGATGCGCTGCAGTGATGTGATGTGCTGCAAATGCGGATGCTCTGTATCTTTCAGGTAATGCAGAATGGCACCCGATGCAATGATACCGGCTGTGAGTCCTTCTACACCAAATCCTTTCAGACTATGTGTGCCAAAATGTTTCAGCAGGTTTTCTGTTGCAAAGGCTTCATTGAAAATCCATTCATCGAGTGAATACGTAAAAAATGAATTCCCAAAAGTTTCCCTGAAATATTTCTGCTTATTGCGCTGGAAGATCACTTCAGCCGGTTGCAGACTTTGCAGTAATTTATCGGTGTACTCTTTATCTCCTTCGGCAATAAAAAATTCCCCGGTAGAAATATCCAGGAAAGCGATGCCGATTTTTTCTTCCTGCAAATGGAGAGCAGCCAGAAAGTTATTGCTGCCATGTTCCAGTAATTTATCATTCACAGCTACGCCCGGTGTAACCAGTTCGGTAACGCCTCTTTTCACAATTCCCTTTACTGTTTTTGGATCTTCCAGTTGATCGCATATGGCTACCCGGTAGCCTGCCTTCACCAGTTTGTGTAAATACGTATCGAGGGCATGGTGCGGAAATCCCGCCAGTTCCGAAGAAGCGGCATTGCCATTGTTTCTTTTGGTAAGCGTAATGCCCAGCACAGCAGAAGCCTTGATGGCATCCTGTCCGAATGTTTCATAAAAATCTCCCACCCTGAATAACAGAATGGCATCAGGGTATTTAGCCTTGATCGCATTGTGTTGTTGCATTAAGGGAGTTTCGCCAGCTGCTTTTGCCATGGTGCGCAAAAATAACACATTGAACCTGATTTTACGGGCTGAAAATCAGTATTCCTGGCTGCCTGTAAAACCGGTTTTTATCTTACTCCACAAACCATCCTGTGATTGATCTTTCCAACCGGAAATCACTTCTTCCATTTGCTTTTTTCCTGTTTTTTCTTTGATGGAAAAAAAGTCGTCTGCTGATCTTTTAGCATCTTCCTGTATTTTAATATTATGGTATGCTTTCAATTCCTTTTCCCGTGCAATATTGGCCAATGCCAGTTCTGAATCAGCAGCCTGCATTGCCTGCCATTGTTGTTCGTAACTGCCGCCCGACAAAAACGATTTGCTCAGTACAGGCATCAGTTCAATCAGCACCAGTATGGCAACGATCAGGTAATACCGGTATTTAAGCGCTGCATTGTTTTCAACCAGGTTGCTGAGAGCGGTAATTCTGGTTAAGAAACCTTCATTCAATGATTTACTGAAAGTTTCATTTTCGGAATTTGTTTTTTGAACAATGCTGCTGAGTGCAAGATCTATGCTATCGGTTTTCAACTTAATGGCAGCATTCAATCGTTTAAAGTCATCATCGAGTTTTTCGTAGGTTGCTTTTTTTGCCAGCGCAATGGCTTTAATGCCTGGTTTTCCTGATCCTCCGCTGCCATCAGTTTCTGCAATAAAATCCTGTCGGGATTTTTCTACTGTGGAGTATTTTTCATCCAGCGATTGCTGCAATTTCTTCTTCTCGTTTTCCAAAGCTGTTTTTTCTTTGCTGTACAAAGCCTGAGTCAGTTGGTTTTTAGTTGCTTTGCGACTTTCATTGTCGATCAGAATCTGCAGACTCACTTCTTTTCTGAACAAATAAAGAACGGCAGGTTGGGCCATGAAAGTTCCGATCATTACCGCCAGCAAACTTCTGATCAGCAGCGGGAAGAATCTTTTATTTTCTAATGGGCTGATTCCTTTGATCATGGCCCGGTCGATGCAAAGAATGATGAAACCCATAAAAATTCCCAGCATGATCGCAGCGAATACCGAATCAAAACTGATGAGAAAAAAACTGGTCCAGGCAACGGTTGCAAATAACCAGGTTGCCAGCACCGTCATACCAATGATGCTGAACCTGCCCTGATCGGTGCCCGAACGCAGGAGTATCTTTCTGTCGGCCGTAGACAGCCACCAGAGAAAAAAATTGAACTTTTCTGAAAAAGAAGTTTTTACAGGTAATTGGGCCATTTCTTTAAATGCTTGTTAAGTTGAAATATAAAAGCCCAATAGTTGTGTAGAAGCGAAATCCTGTTGAAGTAATGGCAATTTACTTGATCAGGCTCAGTTAAACGAAAATCTTTGCCCGGAAAATGCTTCAGTCACCCCACATTAACAGTTTCTTATATTTCGTCATTTAAACCAGCATCCATTCATATTGTCTATTGCCTATCTTTGCAACTCCTTACATATAAAATAATCATAATGAAGAAATTTGTCGGAAGCCTGGTAGTATTATGTATGTTTTTTTCAACTGCTATTGCGCAGGCTCCCAAAGGGATGGGAAAAAGTGACCCTGAAGCCAAAAAAATCCTGGATGCTGTAAGCACGAAATTCAAAGCTTATAAATCTGTTCAGGCAAAATTTGTTTTGAAAATTGAAAATGCAGCCGGAAAAAGTGTAGGCACCAAATCCGGTTCAGTATACATGAAAGGCACCAAATACAGGATCAGCGTACCTGGACAGGATATTTATTCAGATGGCAGCAATGTATGGACTTATGAAAAAGCATCCAATGAAGTGACCATCACCAAAATTGATCCATCAGCCAATTCAATCACTCCACAGAAATTGTTCACCAATTTTTACGATAAAGATTTTCTGTACAAACTCAACGGAATGGTGAATATCGGCGGTAAGAGCATGCAGGAAGTAGAGCTTACACCGATTGACAAAACCAAGCCTTTCCACAAAGTGCTTGTATATATCGACAAATCGACTATTTATACTACCAAAGTGTTTGAGAAAACTGGCAATCGTTATACCTATAGCATCAACAATATGAAAACAGATGCAGTGATTGCGGATACAACGTTTGCTTTTGATGCCAAAAAGTATCCTGGCGTTGAAGTGGTAGATCTTCGTTAATCAATACAAAAACTTTATTGATTGCCCCAACGGAAACTGTCTGACGGGATTCCTGCAAGATCAATGATCCTATCGGTTACAGTTGCCGCTACTTCTTCAACGGTTGTAGGTTTGCTGTAGAATGAAGGGGTAGCCGGACAAATAATTCCACCAGCGAGCAGAATCGTTTCCATATTGCGGATATGAACCAGGTTGTAGGGAGTTTCCCGGGCCACACAGATCAGTTTTCTTTTTTCTTTCAGCATTACATCAGCAGCACGGGTAATAAGATCATTGGAAATGCCGCCCGCAATACGACCCAGTGTTCCCATGCTGCAGGGAACTATAATCATGCAGCTGTATTGCCCGGATCCCGATGCAAATGGAGCAGAAAAATCATTTTTTGAATAAGTTTTAACCGGGAAATTTTTATAGCTATCATCACCAAGCTCAGTTTCCCAAACGGATCTTGCATTGTCGGTCATCACCAGTGAAAGTTCACTGTAATGTGCTTTCAAAGCCAGTAGTTTTGTTAATAATAGTTTTGCATAAATAGAACCACTGGCCCCGGTTACTGCTACTACAATTTTTTGCATTATATTTCCGTTTAGAATCTTCTAAGCTACTAAACAATTTATGGATGAAAAAGGTTAGCATTTTTTTACTTTTAATTGTGGCTGTTTTTACAATGGCTGCTTTCTTTGAAGCACCACGTGAAAAAGTAAACTGGGTCAGTGTTGCTGAACTCAGCGAGTTGTATGCAAAAGAACCTCGTCCGATTCTTTTTGATGTGTATACCGACTGGTGTGGATGGTGCAAACAAATGGACCGCACTACTTACCAGAACAAAAAACTGGTTGCCTATATCAACGAACATTATTATGCTGTTAAACTGGATGCCGAATCTACCGACAGTATCCAGTTCAATAAAGTGAAATATGGTTATAACAGAACCTATAAAACAAATGAACTGGCGGCATACCTGCTGGCCGACAGAATGGAATTCCCAACCACCGTTTTTCTACCGGAAATAAATGCGCAACCAGCGCCCCTGGCAGGTTATATGAATGCCAAAGAAATGGAAGCACCGCTAAAGTTTTTTGCTGAAGGAGCTTTCCGCAAACAAACTTTCATCGAATTCAATAAAAGTTTCAAGAGCGACTGGTAATCGTTGTTTACAATCAATTCCTCTTTTCGTAAGATTTCAGCATGCCGGGTATTCAAGCATGTCGTAAATTGTCTGTCTAATCAGAACTGAATGCTGCAACGCAGGCTGGGCCTTTTTCAATCAACAGTGTTGAACATGATCGATATGGTAGGTATCGGTCCCTTTGTAACCCTTCCTATTGTGATTGGTTATGTAGGAGGGATGTACATGTATGCCTGGCTGGCCGGTGCTTTGTTATCGTTTGTTGATGCGATGATCTGGAGCGAACTGGGTGCCAGTTATCCATTAGCCGGCGGAAGCTTCAATTTTCTCAGTGAAGCCTATGGCAAAAATAAAGCTGGCAGGATGATGAGCTTTCTGTATGTGTGGCAAACGGTGATACAGGCTCCACTGGTGGCCGCTTCAGCAGCAATCGGTTTTTCCTCTTATTTTTTATACCTGGTTCCAGCTTTATCAACCTGGGAACAAAAAGCCATATCAGGTGCAGTAATCATCTTCGTAACCTTTCTGCTGTATCGGAAAATTGAAAGCATCGGTCGCATCGGCGTACTATTGTGGGCCGGCGTTTTGGGAACACTGGCCTGGATTATTTTCGGCGGAATTACCCATGGCAATATACTTGCGCCATTGAAAGAAATTCCCGGGGCATTCAGTTTGCAAACACTGGTATCTTTTGCATTCGGACAAGCATGTGTGAAAACAATCTACAGTTATCTCGGGTATTACAATGTTTGTCATCTCGGTGGTGAAATCAGTAACCCGGCTAAGAATATTCCCCGCAGCATGTTCATCTCGGTTGCCGGCATTGCAGTATTGTATCTGCTCATGAACCTGAGTGTGACCAGTGTTATTCCCTGGCAGGAAATCAGTCAGTGGCAAAAAGAGGGCAGCAATAATTTTGTGGTAAGCATATTTATCGAACGATTGTATGGCAGCAATGCTGCGATTGTAGCAACCGTGATGATTCTATGGGTAGCGCTGGCTTCTTTGTTTGCCGTGATGCTGGGTTATTCAAGAGTGCCCTATGCGGCTGCCGTTAACGGAGTGTTTTTTCGCATATTTGCCAGACTTCATCCGGTTAAAAATTTTCCGCATGTGTCGTTACTTATTTTATCGGCACTGGCATTTGCTTTCAGTTTGTTGTTTAAAATGTCGGATGTGATCAGTGCCATCCTTGCCATGCGCATTGTTGTTCAGTTTATCGGTCAGGCTGCGGGCGTCATTTTATTAAGAAAGAAAAAAGCTTCAACAAAAGAATCGATTCCCTGGAAAATGCCGCTTTATCCCTTACCGGTTATTTTGGTGATCCTGATGTGGGCACTTGTTTTTATGTCTACCGGATCGGGTATCATCGGTAGTTTTTTGTTGGTATTCGGTTCAGGTATTATCGTATACTTTATAACGGCCTGGTTGCAAAAGCAGTGGCCATTTCCGCCAGGTAATTCCTGATTCTGATCAGGATGCTTCGTTTATCAGGTGAACATAGTACCTTTAAATCATAAAATGGATCTATGAAACTAGTCTGGATAGCACTCACTTGTTTATTCACAACATCTCTTACATGGCTTACCGATTTTAACCAGGCAAAGCAAACAGCAAAGGAAAAAAATCAATACATCCTGCTGAATTTTTCAGGATCTGATTGGTGTGTTCCTTGTCAGCAGATGAAAAAAGATATTTTTGAATCTGCTTCTTTTAAAGAATATGCATCTTCAAAACTTGTATTGCTCAATGCCGATTTTCCCCGATCAAGAAAAAATAAACTGAGTAAGGATCAACTTGCACACAACGAGGCGCTTGCCGAACAATACAACAAAGCAGGAAAATTTCCCCTTACAGTATTGATGAACAGTGAAGGCAAAGTACTCAAAGTATGGGATGGCTTACCCGAAGCTGGTGCCGATCAATTCATCAGGCAAATCAGCACTTTTGATCATGCACCCAACTGAGAATATTGTAACAGAAAAGAAAATATTCCGGAGAATACTCCGGCTGATGGGCAATCGTTTTGAAATCAGCGTGGTTGCGTCAGCGTTAGCATCGGCTGTTGCAGAGCAATACATTGATGAAGCCATAGAGGAAATCCGGCGCATTGAAGCCTTGCTCACCACTTTCAACGAATTCAGTGTTACGAGTAAAATCAATGAGGCGGCGGGATCGCAACCTGTAAAAGTTGATACAGAAGTTTTTTCTCTTGTTGAAAGATCCCTGCGTATCTCTTCATTAACGCAGGGCGCATTTGATATTTCCTATGGCTCTGCCGATAAGCGTTGGTGGAACCTGGATAAGGATATGCAGTCGCTTCCTGATCCTGTTGAAGCCAGGAAAAATGTAAGACTCATCAACTACCGCAATATTATTCTGGATCATCAGCAACAAACCATCTTTCTCAAGGAAAAAGGAATGCGCATCGGTTTCGGTGCTATCGGTAAGGGATATGCGGCAGAAAGAGCACGGGCATTGCTGATCAGTAAAGGAGTAGAAGCAGGTGTTGTGAATGCTGCTGGAGATCTTTGCACCTGGGGCAATCAGCCCGATGGAAAACCCTGGACGATTGGTATTGCTATGCCAGATGCACCTGAATGGCCTTTTTCTTATCTCAATATATCCGGGCTCGCAGTGGCCACTTCCGGTAATTATGAAAAATTTGTGCTTATTGATGGAAAGAAATATGCGCATACCATCGATCCTAAAACCGGTATGCCGGTGGAAGGAATTAAAAGTGTAACCATCATCTGCAGCAATGCAGAAATTGCCGATGCACTGGCAACACCTGTCATGATCATGGGTATTGAGGCCGGACTGAACATGATCAACCAGATGAAAAGTATTGGCTGTATCATTATTGATGAGCAAAACCAGCTTTTTACTTCCGACAATGTTAACCTGAACTGATATGAAAATAAAATTCCCGTTTTTGATGATCTGCTTAGCTTCCGTTTTTTTATTCTCCTGTACTAACGTTAAGGAATACCAGAAGAGCAGGGTGAATGATACCGATATGGAACTGGCACCCGGTAAAATTCAAAAAACCGAACTCAGTTTCCAGCTTTACCGTGAAGGAGCTTCTGGTGCCAATGGTGGCAGAACGGGTGGTGGATGTGGCTGTAATTAATCTGAATTGTTTTAAGTCTGTTGAAATTTCATGAAAAGAATCTGTTTGTTCCTTGTAGGATTTTATATAAATGCCCTGGGTTTATTAGCCCAGAAGCCCGATACTGTGCAATACAGACCACGGAAATTATCACTCACGGAAATCAATTTCGTAAGCAGCTATTATCACCAGGAAGGAGATAACTCTGCTATTACAGGGGGAACGGGAACGGAAAAACTTATCCGACTATTCCAACGGCTTTGAAGTAAAATTGCTTAAGTACAATAAGAAGGATCGTAAAGTTGAACTGGATGCAAATCTTGGTATTGATTATTACACCTCTGCTTCATCCGATAAAATTGATCCTTATACCATTTCATCTGCATCCGCAAGAGACCTTCGGGTGTATCCTTCATTGAAACGAACCGTGACCAATGAAAAAGGAAATACTGTTTCAGGCATTGTTTCCTATTCTCATGAATCTGATTATCGTTCCTATGGATTGGGTGCAGGGTTTACCCGGCTGTCAAAGGATAAGAACCGTGAATTGTCTGTCAAAGCTCAATTGTATGCCGATTGGGTAGAAGTGATTCTGCCGGTAGAAATGCGTACAGCCGCCACCGGTGGTTTGTATGGTGAGCCGAATTACCATGATTATCCCTGGCGTTCAAGAACAACGTTCAATCTCGGCTTATCATTGGCACAGGTTGTGAATCAACGTTTGCAATTAATGTTCTTGTTAGATCCGACTTTACAGAAAGGTTATCTGGGATTGCCATTTCATCGTATCTATTTCAAAAATTTTACGATGTCGAATGAACGACTGCCATCATCCAGGTTTAAAATTCCGATCGGTATAAGAAGCAGTTATTTTGCAGGAGATAAACTGGTGGTAAGGAGTTTTTATCGTTTTTATACCGATGATTGGAAGCTAACGGCCCATACAGCCGAAGCAGAACTCGCCTACAAAGCAACGCCGCTTATAACTGTGATGCCATTTTATCGGTTCTATACACAGCAGGGAACAAAATATTTTGCCGGTTACCGGCAACACGATGCTGGGGAAGAATTCTACAGCAGCAATTTTGATTTGTCAACTTTCAAAAGTCATTTTATCGGGCTGGGAGGGAAGTTTAACTTACCCTCGGGCTTGTTGGGGTATAAAAAAATCAAACTGATTGAATGCCGTTATGGATATTATAAAAGAACGAATGGACTTCAATCTCATATCGTCAGCATCCGGCTGCAGTACAAAAGAAAATAGCCGGACTTAATCCGGCTACTATGCTTAAACGTTAGTAATTGGTATTAGTGCATGCTTTTTCTGCGGGCTGAGAATTTGGTATCGTTAATCAATACAAAATTATCAACGCCTTCTTTGCTGATCACACCATCCTTGAACAATTCATTCTTCACAATGAATTTGGCAACCTTAATGGTTTTGATACCAAATGCTTCTACTTCAGCTTTTTGTTTTGATTCCAGGAATGTGAAGGTGAAGTAAACCACTCTTCCTTTCGGATTGGAAGCCTGTATCTCGGTTGGATCATTGTATTCGTCTAACGTAATTACGATTTGTTTTTTACCGCTGGTATCACTTACAAAGAATTTACATAACTGGGCAAAACCGCATCCGTCTCTGTCAATTTTGGCATAACCCTTTCCATCAACTGTAATCAGGTTGTTGTCATCTACATCAACTTTCTGTGCAGTAGAGGTAAGTGTAAAAAATACCGCTAATAGGGTAAGAATCTTTTTCATGTTTAATTTTTTTTGAGGGGGCGAAAATATAAAACTTAAACCATACGGCAGCAATCATGGCGCAAAAAATCCCGTCTTATGAACGGGACTTTTAAATTATGTTTTATGTATATCTGATTACATTGCTTCGGCCATATCTGGAATGTCTGCAGCCTTATAAGCACCAGCATCCAGTTTTTTCTTGGTTTCTTCAAATGCTTTCAATGTAGTATCAATATCATCGAAACTATGCGCAGCCGTTGGAATCAGCCTGTAAATGATATCCCCTTTCGGAATAACAGGATAAACCACAATGCTGCAGAAAATATGATAGTTTTCCCTGAGGTCCATTACCATTTGTGTTGCTTCAGGTACATCGCCTTTCATGTAAATCGGTGTAACAGGAGAGTTGGTATGACCAATATCAAATCCTCTTTCTTTTAATCCCGATTGAAGGCGTTCTACATTATCCCATAATTTTTTCCTCAGTTCGGGCATGGTGATTACCATTTCCATTCTTTTCAGCATGCCTTCAACAATCAGCAGCGGTAAACTTTTGGCAAATATCTGTGAGCGGGTATTGTAGCGCAGATATTTCAATACAGCTTTTGGTCCGCTGATAAATGCACCAATGCTTCCCATGCTTTTTACAAAAGTGCTGAAGTATAAATCAATTCCATCCTGGCAACCCTGTGCTTCATCGGCACCTGCACCGGTTGGCCCCATGTAGCCGAAACCGTGAGCATCATCAATCAGAATTCTGAATTCATATTTTTTCTTCAATTCAACGATCTCTTTCAGAATACCTTGTTCTCCATCCATTCCAAACACACCTTCAGTGATCAGCAGTATACCACCACCATTTTTATTGGCAAGTTCGGTTGCCCGTTGCAGTTGTTTTTCGCAATCTGCAATATCATTGTGTTTAAAAGCATAACGGTGACCCATATGTAGTCGAACACCATCTACAATACAGGCATGTGCTTCGGCATCATAAACAATCACGTCTCTACGGTTCACCAATGCATCAATACAACTCATGATACCCTGGTATCCGAAATTGAGCAGCATGGTATCTTCACGACTAACAAAGCGACTGATTATTTTCTCTAATTCTTCATGTTTGGCAGTGTTTCCACTCATCATACGGGCACCCATCGGGTTTCCCATACCGTATTTAGCTGCGGCTTCGGCATCCACTTTT
Source organism: Ferruginibacter sp. (assembly GCA_037045295.1). GTDB lineage: Bacteria > Bacteroidota > Bacteroidia > Chitinophagales > Chitinophagaceae > Ferruginibacter. The sequence continues at coordinate 414,690 of JBAOHS010000005.1, read as the reverse complement.
CTAACATCAGGATGATTCACCAGGCCCAGGTAATTATTCAGGCTCCATACAATCATGTCTTTACCCCTGAACTGCATGTGAGGTCCCAGTTCGCCTTCCAGCTTAGGGAATGCAAAATAACCATGCGCCCTGTCCATATGCTGACCAATCGGGCCACCATCTTTCACCAGCTTTTCAAATACGTCCATAAAATGAATTTAATGTTAACTATTCAGTTTTAATGCCGCAAAATTAAGGTTTTGAAGGCGAATTCCATAACAGAAAGCTAACCTTGCAATCCAATAGGTGAAGAGCATGATTTGACAGTATATTTGTTGAATAATTCATCAGTATGAAATGCAGGTTTTTATTTTTGATTGTTTTAGTCCTGATTGGTCTATCCCGGGAAAGCGCAGCAGCGTTCAGTTTCCCGTGAACCGGCCTCCAAACCGAAACTGGTGGTGGGGCTTGTGGTAGACCAGATGCGTTGGGATTATTTATACCGTTTCAGGCAACAATATTCCAGGGGTGGTTTTAACCGGATGATGAAGGAAGGGTTCAGTTGTGAGAATACAATGATTTCCCATTTGCCCACCTATACAGCCGTAGGCCATACAGGCGTATATACCGGCAGTGTACCTGCTTTTCATGGCATTGTGGCCAATTACTGGTACGATAAATCGATTAAAAATACCGTTTATTGTTCAGATGATTCAACCGTTACAGGTGTCGGTAGCAATACCACAGCCGGTAAGATGAGTCCGGTGAATATGTGGACGAACACCATCACCGATGAACTCCGACTCAGCAATCAGTTCCAGAGTAAAGTAATTGGCATTTCTTTAAAAGACCGGGGCGCCATCTTTCCGGCCGGGCATAGTGCCAATGCTGCTTACTGGTATGATGAATATGTGGGCAAATGGATCAGCAGTACATACTATATGAAGGAGTTACCCCAATGGGTAAACGATTTTAATGCCCGCGATCGGGTGACTGCTTTGATGACGCAGGATTGGAATACATTGCTGCCCATTGCAGATTATAAACTGAGCGATGAAGATGTTGTTCCTTATGAAAGCCATGTTCCCGGGGAAGAAGGGAATGGGTTTCCGCATCGTTTGTCGGCCATTAAAGCACAGAAAAATTCTGCCATCCGCTATACTCCTCACGGAAACACCTATACGCTGGAATTTGCGAAAGCAACGATTCAGAAAGAATCATTGGGAAAAGGAACAGCAACCGATTTCCTGGCAGTGAGTTTGTCTTCTACCGATTATGCAGGCCATGAATTTGGTCCGAATTCAATTGAGATACAGGACATGTACCTGCGGCTCGACCTTGAATTTGCTGCTTTCTTCAGTTACCTGGATAGCAGCCTGGGGAAAGGCAATTATCTTGTTTTTCTAACTGCTGATCATGGCGCTGCCCATGTTTCCGGCTTTCTGCAAAAAAACAAAATGCCCGCCGGAATATATAGCGAAAGCCGCTTGGGAAAAGAAATCAATGATATGGTAGAAGAGAAATTCGGGTTTAAAAAAGCAGTAGCAAAATTTGATAACAGTCAGGTGTACCTGCAGTTAGCTGAAATGAAGAAAGAAGGAAAAGATACGGATTCAATCATACAGTCGATTAAGACTTTTCTGATGGCCAAACCCTTTATTACCGATGTGCAGGACCTGGATGAAATCGCAGAAGCAACCATTGCTGAACCCGTAAAATCGAGGATTATCAATAGTTATAGTCCGAAACGCAGTGGCGACCTTCAGGTATTTTTTAAAGCCGGCTATATGGATCGTGATAGCAAAGGAACCACACACGGCATGTGGAACCCTTATGACGCACATATTCCATTGGTTTGGATGGGATGGGGTATAAAGTCGGGTAAAACACACCGGGAAACTTATATGACCGATATCGCCGCAACACTGGCAGCCCTCCTGAATATCCAGATGCCCAATGGATGTGTGGGGAAAGTAATTACAGAGATTATTCCCTGATATGAGATTTCATAAAACTAAAAAACCGGTTCAACAGAACCGGTTTTTTAGTTGGGTTACTAGGATTCGAACCTAGACAGACAGAATCAAAATCTGTAGTGCTGCCGTTACACCATAACCCATCATTGTTCCCAAATTTGGGAGTGCAAAAATAAGGTTTATAGAAGATATACCAAAAGTTTTTAGCTTTCTTTTATAGGATATAATTACAGGAATGCCTGTTAATCAATCACTAAGTGCAGATTAATGCACTCCTGCAAATCAACTGTTTAGCCTGCATCTTCTTTTTCCTTGAGTTCCTTGATCAGGTCCAGTGCTTCCGCTACCACATCACACATGATGGTAATCAGTGACCCTGCTTTTGCTGTATTGTAGGCATGCATGATCGCTTCTTTTTCATTGTAAATGATGGTAAGTGGAATGTCTTTAGGCTTGGTTTCATTGATGCCTTCTACCAGGAGGTTTACAATTTCCTCTGCTGTTCTTCCCCTCAGGTTCTTATCCTGGCGGATGATGATTTCATCAAAAGACTTTCCCGATATCCTTCCCAGTTCTTTAATATCCTCATCCCGCCTGTCGCCGGTTCCGCTGATGATGCCCACCTTGGGTTCACCATCCATTTTGCTGACAAAATCACACAATAGTTCCAATCCGGCGGGGTTATGGGCAAAATCCACCAGGAATTTAAATTGTTTGAACTGGAACAGGTTCAGTCGGCCAGGTGTTTGAGAAGCAGAGGGCACAAAGGTTTGTAATGCCAAACGGATATCTTCAATGGCAATATTCCGCCAGAAATAAGTACTCAGAACTGCAGGCAGGCAGTTCATGATATTGTGCAATGCTTTACCGCCATAAGTTACCGGGACATCAGCCACTTTGATTACCCTGATCTTCCAGGTTCCTTTCATGATGGTGATATACCCGTTTTCAAAAACAGCCGCATAACCGCCATTTTTGGTATGTTTTACAATCCGTGGATTGTTTTCATCCATACTGAAAAAAGCCACATTGCAGGTGAGGTCTTTGTGCATTGCATACACCAGGTCATCGTCTGCATTCAGAATCGCATATCCATGTTTGAATACCGTTTCGGGAACAACTGCTTTTACTTTGGCCATTTGTTCCATCGTATCGATTCCACCCAAACCGATATGATCGGCGCTGATATTGGTTACAACAGCCACATCACAATTGCGGAATGCGAGACCGCTTTTCAGGATACCACCTCTTGCACATTCCAGCACGGCAAAATCGATGGTAGGATCTTTCAATACGAACTGTGAAGAAACCGGACCTGTGCAATCGCCTTTCATCATAAGCTGGTTCTGAATATAAACACCATCACTGGTGGTATAACCTACTTTATAGCCGGCTGTTTTGGCAATATGAGCAGTGAGTCGGGTAGTGGTGGTTTTACCATTGGTGCCGGTGATGGCAATGATCGGAATGGTGCCGGCACTGCCTTTCGGGAACAGCATATCCACTACGGGTTCTGCAACGTTGCGGGGCAGACCTACAGATGGATCAATGTGCATCCTGAAACCGGGAGCAGCATTTACTTCGAGAATTGCGCCACCATTTTCGGTAACGGGTGTACGAAGATCAGTGGCCATGATATCGATACCGCAGATATCGAGCCCGATGATTTTTGCGATGCGTTCGCACATCATAATATTGGCCGGATGTACTTCATCAGTTACATCGGTGCTGGTACCACCCGTTGAAAGATTCGCGGTTGGTTTCAGCAGCACCAGTTCGCCTTTAGCAGGAATGGTTTCGAGTGTATATCCTTTTTCATCGAGCATTTTCTGTGTGAACTGATCGATGGTAATCTGGGTAAGCACTTTTTCGTGACCATAACCCCTGCGTGGATCTTTGTTAGTTTCGTCTATGAGGTACTGTATGTTGTTTTTTCCGTCTCCAATAACGGAAGCGGGTGTACGAAGTGCAGCACAGATGAATTTATAATTGATTACCAGATATCCTGAAATCATAACCGGTAATGAATTTCTCAACGATTACATTGCGGCCATAGAGTTTGGCAGCTTCCAGTGCTTTGGTGGCCTGTTCCCAGTTGGTGATATTGGTGGTGTTTCCTTTGCCATGATTGCCATCAATAGGTTTGATTACGATGGGGTAACCAATCCGGTCAACAGCATCTTTCAATCCTTCTTCTGTTCTTACAACAGAACCTCTCGGAACGGGTATTTCCGCTGCTTCAAGCAGGTTTTTGGTTTCTTCTTTATCGCAGGCAATGTCTACCGCAATATTACTCGTGGTACTGGCTATGGTTGCCCGGATGCGTTTCTGATGAACACCATAACCCAGTTGTACAAGCGAATGTTTATTCAGTCGGATATATGGAATGCCTCTTTTAGCTGCTTCGTCTACAATACAACCGGTACTGGGCCCGAGCCTGGTATCTTCCCTGATCTCACGCAGGCGTTGAATATCTTCTTCCAGATCATAAGGCTCTTCGAAGATGAGTGCATGTGCCATGCGTACGGCTGCTTTTGCAGCATATACACCGGCATCTTCTTCCATATAACTGAATACCACATAATATTCTCCTTCCTTGCCGGTGCTGCGGGTTCTGCCGAAACCGGTATCCATACCAGCAAGCGTTTGAATTTCGAGGGCAATGTGTTCAATTACATGACCCATCCAGGTTCCTTCATCTACTCTGTTGAAGAATCCACCCCTTGTTCCTTCACTGCAACGGTGTTCAATAAGCGAAGGCATCATTTTTTCGAGCCTTTCCCTGAAACCCGGAATAGCATTGGTGGGCATCTGTTCTTTTTCCTCCAGGTCGAGTTTCATCTGGATGAGTTTATTGCGGCGAACACTCCAGTAATTCGGACCGCGTAATACTTTGATTTCAATAATCTTCATAATCAGTGATTCTTTTGAGTGATACTAATGAGGCTTTCGAACAGGGTTAAAAAAACCGTCAGCCAGCGGTTACATCCAACGGAATGACGGTAAGATTGAACAGAACGGAAATTAACAAAATCATCTTGCACCGCAAAAACAAAATATATGGAAGTTGGAAACCAGAATCAGCAGAGTGAAGAAGCATTTTACTGCGTCTATGATATGCCGGTATGAAACAATCCACATAGCTTGATAAGTTTTGAAAAGACGGAAAGTACGAATTACCCTATTTTTGCGTTAATCATAAAAATGATTGAATGAAATTTGCCAAAGGAAAGCTTCTGGCCATTGGTGGTGCAGAAGATAAAGGTACCAATCTCGAAACCGGAGAAATACACCGCAATAACCTCAACTTTTTTGAACTCGGTATTTTAAGAAGGATCGTTGCCGAAACCGGTGGCCCCGATACCAAAATAGAAGTAGTAACCACTGCCAGCATGATTCCCGTAGAAGTAGGAGAGAATTACCTGAGCGCTTTTGGCAAAATCGGCTGTACATCAGTAAACGTACTCAACATCCGCAACCGGGCAGATGCGGCCAATGAAGAATACATCGAACGCATCAAAAATTGTCACGCCGTTATGTTCAGTGGTGGCAACCAGATGAGACTTACCAGCACTTTCGGTGGTACGCAGTTTCTCGATATCATTCAGAAAAGATACCAGGAAGAAGATGATTTCCTGGTTGCCGGCACTTCAGCCGGAGCTATGGCCATGAGCAATACCATGATTTATGAAGGGAATGCATCAAGAGCTCATTTGAAAGGCGAAGTGAAAATCACAACCGGACTCGCTTTTATGGATGATGTGATTTTCGATTCACATTTTGAAAAAAGAGGTCGTTTCGGTCGATTGGCGCAGGCAGTAGCCGCCAATCCTTCCTGCATTGGAATCGGGTTGGGTGAAGATACCGGGATGCTCATTACCGGAGGAAATAAAATGGAAGCCATCGGCAGCGGATTGGTAATGATTGTTAGATGGTCACGATATCCGGCACAGCAATATCGCCGATATACCCGATGGGAATCCCATCAGCATCGAAAACCTGAAAGTTCATTTCTGTGAAAAAGGCAATGGTTATCTCGTAAAAGAACGCCAGTTCCTGCCCCAGGTTAGTGAAGGTTCTGTAATTAAAAAGCAGGTGCACGTTGAATAGCACTAACGTTTAATAATAGACGAATTTTCCAATTGTAAAATTGATTAGTCAACTGTAACCAGGTAGTAGTTTTTCTTTCCTACCTGCACCAGGATAAACTTCCCATGTAATAAATGTTGTTCGTTTACGGGTAACTGTAAGTCGGTTACTTTTGCCCGGTTGATACTTACACCGCCATTCTGCAGCATCTTACGGGCTGCTCCTTTGCTTTCAAAAATAGTTGTGGCTGTTAGAAAATGAAGCAGGTCTGCACCATTGGCCAGTTCAGCTTTTGGAAATGTAGATTTTACAATGCCTTCTATTGATTCAAGGTCTTCCTGGGAAAGACTTTCTACTGGTGCTTTCTGGGCAGAAAATAATTTCTGTGTGGTTTCAATCGCTTTATCGTATTCTTCCCTTCCATGAACAAATAGCGTAAGTTCTTCTGCCAGCTTTTTCTGCAAGGTTCTTTCTGCAGGGTTTTCCTGTTGTTGTTTCAGCAATGCATCAATTTCAGGTTCTGTGAGGAAAGTGAATATTTTAATCCAGCCGGCAGCATCTTCATCAGAAGCGTTTAACCAGAACTGGTAGAACTGGTATGGCGATGTTTTGGCTGCATCGATCCAGATATTGCCTTTTTCTGTTTTACCAAACTTGCCTCCATCGGCTTTCTTAATTAATGGACACGTGAAAGCAAATGCTTCTCCGCCTGTTTTGCGCCTGATCAGTTCTGTACCGGTTACAATATTGCCCCACTGATCGCTGCCGCCCATCTGTAACTTGCAATTTTTATTTTTGTGCAGCCAGTAAAAATCATAACCTTGTACCAACTGGTAAGTGAATTCTGTAAACGACATGCCCTGTTCACTTTCTAGTCTTTTTTTCACACTGTCTTTGGCCATCATGTAATTCACCGTGATGTGCTTTCCTGCATCCCTTATAAAATCCAGAAAACTGATTTTCTTAAACCAATCGTAATTATTGGCCATCTCCGCCGCATTGGGAAGCGAAGGAGTAAAATCGAGGTATTTTTCCAGTTGGGCTTTGATGCAACTTACATTGTGATTCAGCACGGCTTCATCAAGCATATTGCGTTCTTCACTTTTACCGCTCGGGTCGCCAACCATTCCTGTTGCGCCGCCCACCAATGCAATCGGTTTGTGCCCTGCTTTCTGCAGGTGTACCAGCAATAAAATCGGAACAAGGCTGCCAATATGCAAACTATCTGCGGTAGGATCAAAACCCACATAAGCCGTTGTCATTTCTTTCAGGAGTTGTTCTTCTGTTCCCGGCATGATATCCTGTATCATTCCTCTCCACTTCAATTCCTTTACCAGGTTAGTGTTCATCATTCTATTGCTGTTGTTGAATTAAAAATTGAATTGCAAAAATGAGTAAAAAAGTTTAGAACTGTTTTACGAAATTTCTTTCTGTTTATTCAGGTACGGAAAGATAAATGAATGCACGGAACTGTAGGCGGAACTTCAACGGTAGCTGTTATTTGGACAGCATCCATATTAGTTTTAATTTTACCGCTTTTGAATGAATGATCCTTACAGGTAGGCGATCAGAGAAATTTTTTACATGAACAAGAACAGTTTAAATAAGTTTTTTCGAAAATTCGGATTTGAGATTCATGGCATTGGTTATGTAGAAAAACTCCGTAATTCCAGTAACGAAAAAGATGAATGGAAAAAACAACAGGAATTACTGAATGGCAAAGCAGATACTATTTTTGATGTGGGTGCTAACATAGGATCATCAGCAACCAATTATCTATCCATTTTTCCCAAAGCAACCATCCATTCCTTTGAGCCTTTTCCACAGGCATGCGCATCATTCAGAGAACATCACCAGAATAATCCGAAAGTGAAACTGAATGAAACAGCGCTTTCAAGTTCTATCGGCACTGCCAGTTTTAATGTCAATAAAAAGACAGATACCAATTCATTGCTGAAATCAAAAAAAATCGGCATTGCATCAGATAAGAGTTGCGAAACTGTCGGGCAGATTGAAGTGCCTACGAATACCCTTGATAATTATTGCAAACAAAATGCCATTACACAGATTGATGTTTTGAAACTGGACGTTCAGGGCTTTGAAGTTGAAGTACTGAAAGGCGCATCAGGGCTGCTTTCCGGCAATGCGGTAAAAATGATTTTTGTTGAAATGTTTTTTGAAGAACAATATGAGCAACAGGCGTTGTTTTTCAACATTGCAGCTTTTTTATATCAATATGGATTTGTTGTACAGGATTTTTACGATCCCTATTATTCCAGAACAAATATGGTTTGGTGCGATGCAATCTTTATCAATAAAAAGTACTTTTCTAATTAGATTCGGCAAACATTCCAGATATTAAATTTCTCACCTGAATTTTTATGAATATTGATTCTCTTCCCATAGTAAGTGTTCTGATGACGGCTTATAACCGGGAAAAGTACCTGGCTGATGCAGTTGAGTCTGTACTCAATTCTACTTTTACAGATTTTGAGATCATAATTGTAGATGATTGCTCCACTGATAAGACTTCTGAAATAGCTAAATCACTTCAGGCAAAAGATAAACGGGTTCGTTATTTCAGAAATGAAAACAACCTCGGCGATTATCCGAACAGAAACAAAGCGGCTTCTCTTGCCCGTGGAAAATACCTCAAATACATAGATTCGGATGATGCCATTTATCCCTGGGGCCTTGAATGGATGGTTAAAATGATGGAGTCTTTTCCTGAAGCAGGATGGGGACTTTGTTCTATGGAACAGAATTCACAACGGATATTTCCATTTCAGCTTACTCCCCGGGAAGCTTATGCATACCATTACGAAGGCCCGGGATTGTTCAAAAGAAGTCCGCTCAGCTCAATCTTCCGGAAAGATTTATTTGATCAGCTGGGAGGTTTTAATCCCATCCGGATGGCCGGTGATTTTGATATGTGGCATCGGATGGCTGCCATTTCCAATGTGGTATTAATGCCTGAGGGTATGGTTTGGTACCGGAAACATGATGCCCAGGAAATGAATGATTACAGCGAATTCATTGTTATTTACGAGCAAATCAAAGTGAAATATCTAACAGCCCCAAATTGCCCGTTACCTCAAAAAAATATTTCAGAAATATTTAAAAAAGAAAAGGCTAAAATGCTCCGCAATGCCAAAGTGAGCCTGTTAAAAAGGGATTTTAAAATTTACAAAGTGGCTAAAGCCTGCGCAAACCTATATCCCGTGTAGTTTTTATTATTATCTCCTGCTAATGAATGTTTTATAATTATTCCTGATGACTTTTCAAATATTTTTGATCTTCATTATTCAGGGTTTGAAATCATAATCATAGTATTTTATAGTTTAAAGCCGCATATCTCTCTTGTATAAGGTCTTCTTCAAAAGAAGCCGGTTTCGTTCAAAATATTGAAACCCGAATCTCATTTAATCGTAAATTTGGATAACCCCAAAGTTTCCAGACCCATGGCGCTACACAATTTGTTATTTAATAAAGCGTTAATACGTATCAGTATATCCAAAATCCTGTTTTATCAATCATACTTTTAATATGAGAAAACCCCTGATTGCTACTTTACTGCTTGGTTTTCTGTGGCCCGATCTGGCCTCTGCCCAATTCAGAAAATATTCCAATGAATTTTTAAATATCGGTGCCGGTGCCCGTGGACTGGCGATGGGAAATGCCCAGGTTGCTTCTGTAAATGATGCGACTGCCGGTTACTGGAATCCCGCCGGTTTAACCGGTGTGAAAGACAATCCCAACCTGGTACTCATGCACGCCGATTATTTTGCCGGTATTGCAAAGTATGACTATGCCGCTTTGGCGCTTCCTGTTCAGGACAATAAAAGAACACTGGGTTTTTCCATTCTGCGTTTTGCCGTAGATGATATCCCCAATACTTTATTCCTGGTTGAACCCGATGGAAGCATCAACTACAACAACATTCAGACTTTTTCTTCTGCCGATTATGCTTTCCTGTTTTCATATGCACAGCATTTCAGGCAATCAGAAAAGAGAAATATCAGCATTGGCGCCAATGCCAAAGTGATTTACCGCAAAGTGGGAAAGTTTGCTTCTGCCTGGGGCTTCGGTCTCGACGCAGGTATTCAGATGCATGGTGAAAAATGGCATGCTGGTCTGGTAGCCCGCGACATTACCACTACTTTCAATGCCTGGTCTTTCAAATTCACTGAAAAGGAAAAAGAAGTTTTATACCTCACCAAAAATGATATTCCGGTTCGTTCATCTGAACTTACAGCTCCACGTCTCGTACTCGGAGGTGCTTATGATTTTCGTTTAGGCAAGTCCGTTAAGCTGATGGCCGAAGGAAGTTTCGACATCACTTTTGATGGCAAAAGAAATACAGTACTGAGTTCAGACCCGGTGAGTATCGATCCGCACCTCGGCCTCGAAGCAACCATCAAGGATGTATTCTTCGTTAGAGGAGGTATCACCAACTTCCAGAAAGCATTGGCAGATGAGGATACATTGAATCAGAAAAAAGTATGGATCTATCAACCCAGTCTGGGTGCCGGATTCAAAATCAAAAATATTATGCTGGATTATGCTTTCAGCAACCTGGCCAACCAGGATAATCCATTGTACACACACGTATTCTCAATACGGGTGAATTTCACCAAACGTAAAGAGCCATAATACAATCAGTTACTATGATGAAGAAAATATTTATACCTATGTTGCTTGTGCTGCTTTCAACCGCGGCACATGCTCAGTTAAATAACAGCTGGATTGATTATAACAAAACCTATTACAAATTCAAACTGGGAAAAGATACGCTTTGCCGTATACCACAACCGGTACTGGCAGCAGCGGGTTTGGGTGCTGTAAATGCTGATCATTTCCAACTATGGCGCAATGGTGAACAGGTTCGTTTGTACACTTCCGTTAGTAATGCACCTTTGGGCACTTCAGATTTTATTGAGTTCTTCGGACAAGCCAATGATGGCAGGCCCGACAAACAATTGTACCGGGATGCCGATTTTCAATTGTCTGATAAGTACAGTCTGGAAACCGATACCGCAGCTTATTTTCTAACTGTGAATCCGGCCGGTGGAAATCTTCGTTACAATGATGTGGTGAATTCAGCACCCAGTGCGGCAACACCTGATGCGTATTTTATGCGCACCATGGATTACAATTACAGGGTGCAGATCAATCGTGGTGAAGCAAGACCGGTAGGAGAATATGTTTATTCTTCTTCTTATGATCCCGGTGAAGGCTGGACGAGCGCAACGGCAGCGCCCTGCTGCGACCTGGTGAAAGAATTTTTCAACCTCAATGTGTATACAGCCGGACCAGCCAATAGTTTATCGGTAAGGGTGAATGCCGCAGGCAACGCCCCCAATACCCGTAACCTGAAGATTAAGTTATTCAACAACGAAATCACAACTGCGCCTTATAGCAATCCGATCAATCTGGATTTTTTCAGTTATAAAAAAGCAAGCATTGATAATCTTCCGATTTCATTATTACAAAACCCCAACTATCTTCCGATCTATGTAAACGGAACATCAACTGTTACACTCGACAGGATGGTAGTGGCCAAAATAGAATTCACTTATCCGGCTACTTTCAACTTTGTAAATGAAAGATATTTTCCTTTCGACCTGGCAGCATCCGCTACAGGTAATTACCTGGTGATTGATAATTTCAATTATGGTTCAGTAGCTCCGGTATTGTATGATATGACTTCGGGTAGCCGTTACATTGGTGAAATTGCGTCTACACCTGGTAAAGTAAAGTTTGTGCTGCCTCCTTCATCTCAGGCCCGCAAATTAATCCTGATGAACCAGGAGAATGCACAGAGCATCAACTCTTTTACACAAAGAAATTTCGTGAATATAACTGATCCTTCCAACCAGGGAGATTATGTAATCATCAGTCATCCTGTTTTGTACAATGATGGAAGTGGAAACAACTATGTAGATCAGTATCGCCAGTACCGCAGTACTGTTGCAGGTGGCGGATACAATGCAAAAGTTTACGACATAAATGACCTGACAGATCAGTTCGGTTTTGGTATCAAACATCACCCAGGTGCTATCAGGGATTTCATTCGTTATGCCGATACAAATTTTGTTCAGAAACCTAAATACCTGCTCATCATTGGTAGAGGCGTGAATTATATTGATCAGCGAACCAATGAAACAAATCCACTCATCGAAAAACTCAACCTCATTACGCCATTTGGCTGGCCAGCTTCTGATGGATTGTTGGCAGCTACACCAGGTATCAGTACACCATTGGTACCTGTAGGCAGATTGGGCGTTGTAAACGGAGGTGAAATCAATAATTATCTGCAGAAAGTTCAGCAATACGAATCTACCCAGCAAACAACAGGATCAACACTGGCGGATAAAGGCTGGATGAAAAATATGATTCATGTTGCTGGTGGTAAAGACAGCAGTGAGAACAATACGTTTAAAGGTTACATGAATTCATACAAAGCCATTGCAGAGGATACATTGTATGGCGGTGAAGTGGAAACTTTTACCAAAACTTCCACCGGAGCCATTCAGCAAGCGAGCAGTCAAAGAATTGAACAATTGTTCAATGAAGGTCTTGGCTTCATCGGCTATTTCGGTCACTCATCTGCCAACACATTTGAATTCAATCTCAGTAATCCTGAAATTTATCAGAATGCAGGTAAGTATCCATTCTTTAATGTGAGTGGTTGCAGTGCCGGTAACTTCTTTATTTTCGATCCGCTTCGTTTAACCGGCAACTTAAGTTTGTCGGAAAAATATGTACTCGCCAATCAGCGGGGTAGTATCGGATTCCTGGCAGATACCCATTTCGGTATACCACCATACCTGAATTTCTACAACACAACTTTGTATGAAAGTTTCTGTCGCACCATGTATGGCAATACCATCGGTAATCAGGCCAAACATGTAGTAGAACAATTGGGAGGAAACAATCCTGCTTTAGATTTTTATACCAGGATACATCTCGAAGAAGTAACCCTTCATGGAGATCCGGCCATTAAGATCAATACTTTTGCCAAGCCTGATTATGTAATTGAAGACCAACTGGTGAAAATCAGTCCGAATATTATTTCAGTAGCCGATGTGAATTTTAATGTGAAAATTAAAATGATGAACATCGGTAAAGCCATCGGAGATTCAATGTGGATTTCTGTAAAAAGAAAATTACCCAATGATTCCATCAGGGTATTGTACAATCAACTGGTGCCCTCCATCAGGAACATCGATTCTCTGGATCTAACGGTGCCGATTATCCCAACAACAGATAAAGGCCTTAACCAGATCATCATCAGCCTCGATCATACCAACAGGATAGACGAACAGTTTGAAACGAACAATATACTCACCAAAGAATTTTATGTATTCGAAGATGAACTTCGTCCGGCATTCCCATACAATTTCTCTATCATTAATCAGCAGAACATTACTTATGTAGCCAACACAGCGAACCCGATCAGTGGTCAACGCCAGTATGTGATGGAGATTGATACAACCGAATTGTTCAATTCGCCATTTAAAAAAGTTTACAATAAAAATGGCAACGGTGGTATTGTAGAATTTACACCATCGAATGTAACTTTTACAGATAGTACAGTTTATTACTGGCGTGTTGCGATGGTGCCTACAAACAACGCACCTTATATCTGGAATGGCTTCTCGTTTATTTATCTTCCGGGAAGTTCATCAGGGTTTAATCAATCGCATTATTACCAGCATAAAAAATCGAATTACAGTAATATCACACTGGATGCCGATCGCAACTTCCGTTTCCAGGAAGTGCCGAAAGGATTAACCATCAGAACCGGTCTATATCCGTTCTATGGTTATGATAAAATCAATGTCAACCTCGACTTTGATCAGCTTGAATTATATGGTTGCGTGTACAATGCACTTCAGTTCTATGTATTTGATACGACTACTTTGCAACCTTGGTATAACAGGAATGTTTCTCCTACCAATGGTTTGTACGGAAGTTATCGGGTATGTCAGAATACGGCCATACAGGATACTACCAGGAGATTCTTCGAATTCCCTTACAACAATCCGACTTATCGTCAGAAAGCAATGGAGTTCCTGGACCTTGTTCCGGATGGAATGTATGTAGCCATTACCAACCTTGGAAATAAAAACTCCAACAGTTCATTTATCAGTCAATGGCAGAATGATACCCTCACTTTGGGATCAGGAAATTCTTTGTATCATAAACTGAAATCTGTTGGCTTTACACAGATAGACAGTTTTTACAAGAACCTGCCATTCTTATATTTCTTCAAGAAAGGAAGTACAAGCTTTACTCCGACACAGATAATGGGTCCGCAGGATTCAACTTATATCGATGAAACATTCACCCTTACTACCACCAGCAGCGATGGTACCATTGAATCACCATTGTATGGTCCGGCAAGAGCCTGGACTGATCTGCACTGGAGAGGATTCAGCAATGATCCTGCTCCTGCGGCGGATAGTGTGAAAATACAGGTATGGGGTGTAAAAAATGATGGATCATCAACCTTGCTTTCTACAGTTGCACCGGCACAGGATACCAGTTTATCTTTTGTGGATGCTAACGTTTATCCATACATGAAGTTGGTGATGCGCAATAAAGATCAGCGTTATATCACTCCGCATCAATTGCGTTACCTGAGGGTGAATGCAAGTTTTGCTCCGGAAGGTGCCGTTGCTCCCGATATTCTTTTCCGTATGAAGGATACAGTAGACCAGGGTGAAGCCATTGATTTTGCACTGGCATTTAAAAACATCAGTCAAACACCGTTTGATAGTCTGATCAAGGTGAAGTTTGTGATTACCGATCGCAACAACGTGCCGCATGATATCATCATTCCGAAACGCAAAGCGCTGGTAGCCGGCGATACCTTAACACTGAGTTATTCATTGGATACCAGGAATTATCCGGGAAACAATACACTGTTTGTGGAATTTAATCCCGATAATGACCAACCCGAACAATATCATTACAACAACGTATTGTTCAAGGATTTCACTGTTCGGGAAGACAGGTTCAATCCTTTGCTCGATGTAACTTTTGATGGGGTGCATATCCTTAATAAAGATATCGTGGCTTCTAAACCGCATATTTTCATCAGGCTGAAAGATGAAAGCCGTTATCTCGAAATCAGGGATACATCTTCTATCAGTCTGCAGGTAAGGTATCCCGATCAGTCACTGCATACTTACAGTTTCGGTGATACGATGCGTTTTACCCCGGCCAACCTGGCAAATGGTGAGAATACTGCTACGATTGATTTCATGCCTTACTTCCCTGAAGATGGCGAATATGAACTCATTGTAACAGGTAAAGACGCAGCGGGCAACAAAGCAGGTGATCTGGAATACAGGATTGTATTCTCAGTAATCAACAAACCAATGATTTCGAACCTGCTGAACTATCCGAATCCATTTACAACTTCTACTGCCTTTGTATTTACGGTAACAGGTAGTGAAGTACCGCAGAATATGCGGATACAGATTTTAACCATTACGGGTAAAGTAGTTCGGGAAATCACCAAAGATGAACTCGGTCCGATTCATATCGGTAGAAATATCACTGAGTACAAGTGGGATGGAACCGATATGTACGGACAAAAACTGGCCAATGGCGTATATATTTACCGTGTACTTACCAATCTCAATGGTAAATCGCTCGATAAGTATAAAGCCGCAGGAGATAATACAGATAAATACTTCAACAAAGGATACGGCAAAATGTATCTCATGAGATAAATATTTCTTATATAGTAAATCATAAAAAGGCTGCCCGTTTCTGGCAGCCTTTTTGTTTTTAACTTTGTGCACTCAATTCAGAACAATGGCAAAAATCGCAATCAACCTTGTAACAGGCAGCCTTCAGCAGGAAGAGATCATCGTGGGGATAGACCTTGGCACAACCAATAGCCTGGTTGCCATGATTCATCCCGAAACAAAGGAAGCAGTTGCACTCAAAGAACACGATAACAGCACGCTGGTGCCATCGGTAATATATTTTGATGAAACAGGCAATGTAGTTGTGGGTGAACCGGCAAAGGCTTACCTGGAAACAGATCCGCAGCGAACTATTTTTTCTGCAAAGAGGTTGATGGGAAAAAGTTATGATGATATCAAAAGCAACACTTCATTTTTTTCCTATAAAGTAATTGATGATAATACAGATAGCCTGGTGAAAGTGCAGGTAGGAGATAAGTTTTATTCTCCGGTTGAATTATCATCATTTATTTTAAAAGAATTGAAACAGCGGGCAGAGCATATACTGAAAACTCCGGTCAATAAAGCAGTGATCACAGTGCCTGCCTATTTCAATGATGCACAAAGGCAGGCCACAAGAGATGCCGGTAAACTGGCCGGGCTCGATGTATTGCGCATCATCAATGAACCAACAGCAGCCAGTCTTGCCTATGGTTTGGGTGTGGGCAAATCGGAAGGCAACCAGGTGATCGCAGTTTATGACCTCGGTGGGGGAACATTTGATATTTCTATTTTACGGATCGTTGATGGAATTTTTGAAGTATTGTCTACTAACGGTGACACCTACCTGGGAGGAGATGATCTCGATAAAGCAATCGTTCAGCATTGGGTAAAACAATCGGGCATCACTGCCGAAGAACTTGCTGATCATAAAAATCTTGCACAGGTGCTGCGCTTAAAAGCAGAAGCTGCAAAAAAATATCTTTCAGCGGCTGATGTTTTTGAAGACAGCATCAATGGTCAGCCAATTGTTTTGTCAAAAACAGAATTTGAAGAACTGGTTGCTCCATTAATTGGTAAAACAATCGAGTGCTGTAAAAACGCCATGAAGGATGCAGGCTTAAAACAGTCGGACATTGATGCAGTGGTAATGGTTGGCGGAAGTACCCGTGTGCCGATGGTAAAAAAACTGGTAGCGGAATATTTCGGTAAACCGGTGAATGATGCGGTCAATCCCGATGAGGTCGTAGCACTTGGAGCAGCTATACAGGCCGATATCCTGGCTGGGAATAATAAAGATGTTTTACTGCTTGATATCACGCCTTTAAGTCTGGGTATTGAAACAGCTGGCGGTTTGATGGATGTACTGATTCCCCGGAATGCAAAAATTCCGTCTAAGGCTTCCCGTCAGTATACTACACAGGTCGACGGACAAGCGTCTATGCGTATCAGTGTGTTCCAGGGGGAACGGGACCTGGTTAAAGACAACCGCAAACTGGCCGAATTCAACCTGGTGAATATCCCGGGAATGCCGGCAGGTATGCCGAAAGTGGAAATTTCCTTTCTCATCAATGCCGATGGAATTCTTACTGTATCAGCAAAAGAATTGCGCAGCGGTATTGAACAGCACATCGAAGTAAAACCACAATATGGATTAACCGATGAAGAAGTAGAAAAAATGCTGATGGAATCCATCACGCATGCCAGTGATGATATTGCCATCCGGGCATTAACGGAAGCCCGTACCGAAGCAGAGCAATTGCTTAAAACCACAGAGAAATTTTTACAAAAGAATTCCACTTCATTAACCCGTCAGGAATTGCTGGATACAGCAGCAGGTATGCAGGCGTTGCAGATGGCCATCGGGATGGATGATAAAAACCTTATCCAGCGCAAAATAGAAGAGCTGAACGATGTATCCAGGCCTTATGCCGAAAGAATCATGGACGAAGCAGTAGCAGCTGCTATTAAAGGTAAGGTCGTTTAAAATACAGAGCTACCAGCACCACCAGTGACAAACCCATTACAATTAAACTGATGCGTCGGGCAGTGCTCACGATACCAGGTTTAAATATAAAGCTGATATAATTTCTGCCGGGTTTTATGGGCGCCGACAAAAACAGATCTCCTTCTTTATAAGCTTTAAATGCACTGCCATTGGCAAGGCAAATCCATCCGGGATAACTGTTTTGCTGGTAAATAATACTATCGGCATTTTTGGCATCCAGGGTGATACTGATGATGTTGCCGGTAAAGGCCGTGATATTTATTTCATTGGTAGTACTGTCTTTTAAAGTAAAGAGGCAGGGTTTATGTGCAAAGATGCTGATTGAATCCCTGAAAACTTTTTTAGTATTCTTTAATTCAACCGGATAAAATGCATATTTAGCAGTACCGATTTGTTTGTTGTAGAAACTCCAGTTCCCCACTAAACCGGCTTCATCATCGGTGAGCAGGGAATGTGTACCTACTGGTTCCATATCGGGCCTTGGCAAGCGCTCCGGAGCTTTCCTGAGTACCATCTGTACATCGATTACAGATGCTTTTCCTACACCGGTAAATGGAATGTTTAACAGGGTAGCAAGGATCAGTTCAGCCATACAAAGTTTGAGTAGCAAATGCCTGTGACCCTTTGATAATGCCTGCTTTATTTTATGTAAAAAGTATAACTGAAGGATTCCCTGCAGCCATAATGCATCATAAAAACTGATGGAATCTACCAGCGATTTTAGTTTTTCTGATAAGCCGGGTTTCGAAAAGGATTCAGATAATCTGAAAATAAAACCAGACTGCTGAACGATGGTCATGACCAAGCCGATCGAAACACCTGCGATCAGCAATAGCTGGAAAATAAAATAGGTTTTCTGTAATGACCCCGTAAAGGATGGTTTTGCACGAATATACCGGTCAAGGCTAATCGCAGCTGTAAGAATAAATCCCAGCAATGCGAATATGGCAAATTCTCCATTTAGCCTTACATAGGCCATCAGCGGAAATATATTATAAGAAATGCTGTTGATAATTCCTCCCAGCGACAATAAGAAAAAGAATAATCCTGCGTAAAGAAAAAACCGCTGGTCATTGTTTTTATATCCGGTAATTGCAGTAAACAGAAAAAGGAGCATGGTTAAGCCCATATAAATATTCCGCATCGAGAGATCTGTATTGAAGAAACTGTCATTTTTCACAATACTCAATGGAAGTAAAGCCGAGATGCCACTCTGTAAAGAAACAGGATGTGTCATGGCAGCGGTGGCCACTTTTTCACCTCGGGTAATATGTGGGAGTATATCAAGATAACCGGTAATCATTCCCGCAGATATGACCAGAAACAATGCAATGAAAATAAGATTGTGCCTTGCATATTTGCGTATAGCCGTTGAGGTTGTATTGCCATTTTTATTCCGGAAATAACTGTAAATGATTAATGCAGTAAAGAAATATATGCTGCCGATGATGATTCCGGGATGTGCAGAGGAAACCAGCAGGTAGAATAAATTAGCAGCAAGAATAATATTTTTTAAGGAGGATCGTTTTTGTAATTGGTTGAATGCCCAGAGGCACCATGGAAGAAAAGCGGCTCCACTTATCCAGTTGAAATGCTGCAGGTGGCCTACCATATAACCGCAGCACATAAACGCAGTTCCTGCAATAAAAGAAACAGTTCCTGAAAGTTTATAATGCTTGCATAAAAAATACATGCCGGTTCCGGCGGTTAACAGGTAGAAGAGCAATTCAATCGTAAAACTGAAAGCATTGTAACCAACAGTAGAGGCTATGAGCCAGGTGATCGGGTTCCAGAATCCGCTGTTCATATCGCCATACTGGGGTAACCCGAAATTGATGTACGGGTTCCACCAGGGAGTTCTCCCGGCATCCAGGCTTTCACTGATAAAGAACCTGGAAGGGAAATAGCCGTTAAAAGCATCATTTTTAAGAAAAAACCAGAAAGAACAAACAGGTAAATAGGCAAGCAATAACACCAGTGCAAAAAACAATATACTTTTGATACCGGACTTCTTCGATTTTTTATGACCTTGCATTGCCTAAAAATACATTTTTACGTTATATGACAGAAAGAAGTTTCGATGATTTCGATGGGCACGCAGAAAATTACCGGCAGATTCATTCAGAGAATGTAAAAATTAGCGGGGCAGATAGTTTTTATTTTGCTGAGCATAAAGTTAAACTACTGCAGCAATTTGAAAAGAATGAAAAAAGCAGGGTACTCGATCTGGGTTGTGGCGATGGAGCTACTGAAATTTTCATGAACAGGTATTTTCCGGCATTTCGTGTAGACGGTATCGATATATCAATGAAGAGTATTGAAAGAGCAGAAAGCAGAAAAATACCCGGCGCTTCTTTCACTTTATATGATGGAAAAACCATTCCCTTCGAAGACAATTATTTCGACATCGTTTTTGTTGCTGCTGTTTTGCATCATGTTGATTTTTCTCTCCATGCAGTATTGATGCAGGAAATACACCGTGTATTAAAACCCAATGGAAGAATCTATCTGTTTGAACACAATCCATTAAACCCGGTGACCCGTTACCTGGTTAAAACCTGCATATTTGATAAAGATGCAAAGTTGCTCTGGTATTCCTACAGTAAAAAGTTGCTCAAAGAACACCAGTTCCGCAATGTTGAAAATAAATTTATCCTTTTCTTCCCCAGGAAAGGAGTATTGTCTGGTTTGATTAAACTGGAAGAAAACCTGAGCTGGCTCCCATTTGGAGGCCAATACATGCTGAAGGCTGTTAAGTAATCAGGAAATATTTGTTTTCTCGATAATGTAGAGTTGCCGGTTGCGTACGGCATCATTGATACGACTGATGTATTCTCCGATAATGCCCACACTCAGCAATTGAATTCCTCCAAGAAAGAGTACTGTTACCATGATGGATGCCCAGCCTGAAATGGTTTGTCCCCATACCAGTTTCGCCAGCAGCACATAAATAATCAGCACAAACGACAACAGGGAAACGATGATGCCGCTGATGCTCGCAAACTTCAAAGGGAAATTAGAAAAGCCTGTAATGCCATCGAATGCAAAACGTAACATTTGCGCATATCCGAAGTTGGTATTTCCTTTTTTTCTTTTTTCCCGGTCGTAGCTGATAAAGGTTTCTTTAAAACCCAGCCAGGCTATTTGTCCACGCAGAAATTTAGAATGATCTTTCATACAGATCAGTTCATCGGCAACTTTCCGGCTGATGATTCTGAAATCGCCGGTATCAACCGGTATATTAATTGAAGTTATTTTATTGAGTATCCTGTAAAACAATGCAGCCGTTGCTTTCTTTAACCAGGATTCACCTTTGCGGATATTTCTTTTCGCATATACGGTATCGTAACCCTCCATTTTTTTGTGCCATAAGGCTTCAATCATTTCCGGAGGATCCTGCAGATCGCCATCTATCAGAACAATATGATGGCCGCTGCATTTTTCTAATCCGGCAAACATGGCCAGCTGGTGACCAAAGTTGCGGCTGAAGCTGATAAATTTTACGTGGTTGTCTTCGGAACAGATTTTTTCTATCAGCTGTAATGTATGATCCCTGCTGCCATCGTCGATCAGGATGATTTCATAGCTTACGCCCAGTTGCTTCAAAACCGCAGTGGTCCTGTTGTACAATTCGTACACATTTTCCTCCTCATTCAACAAAGGCGTTATTACAGAAAGTTCAACAGGCATGAAAATCTTGGTTTTGATAAATATAAACCGAATCGGTTAATTGGCCGGTAATTCGGGTAATGCAATTGAATTTTGTAACTGGTGAATCCTGTTCACGTATTTACCGATCATATCAAATTCGATATTCACCTGGTCGTTCAGTTGCAGGGTATGCATATTCGTGTGTTCGTAGGTGTAAGGTATGATGGCTACCGTAAACTGGTTTGCAGTTACTTTGAATATGGTCAGACTGATCCCATTCAGTGCCACCGAACCTTTTTCGATCAGGAAGGAAGCAAAAACAGGGTTGAATTCAAAGCTGAATTCCCAGCTTCCGTCCCGGGCTGCGATATTTTTGCAGATGGCGGTGGTATCTACATGTCCCTGCACGATATGCCCGTCAATACGCCCATTCATTTGCATACAGCGTTCGAGATTGACCCGTTCGCCTTTTTCCCAATGGCCCAGGTTGGTTTTGGCCAGGGTTTCGGCGATGGCAGTGACCCGGTATAAAGGAGGCCTGGTTTCCTCAACCGTGAGGCAAACCCCGTTGTGGCTGAGGCTTTGGTCTATTTTCAGTTCAGTTGCAAGGGGAGATTCTATCCAGAAACTACGGTTGGTACCCGTTGTAATCACTTCGGCCACCAGGCCGGATGCTTCTATAATTCCGGTAAACATGCCCAAATTTCGGATTTTCATCAGATATTTTTTATTTTAAATAATTGCCCTATCTTTGCGGCCCGCATTTAAGGCGGTATTTTTCACCAAAGGAGGTATTATAACATGTTAATCATTGATTCAAAAGATTGCGAAAACATCGACAAGGCGTTGAAAAAGTACAAGAAGAAGTTTGAAAAAAGCCGCGTATTGCTTCAGTTAAGGGAGCGTCAGGCATTTACCAAACCTTCTGTAAGGCGTCGTACCGAAGTGTTGAAAGCAGTTTATAAGCAACAATTGGCATCAGGCAAGTTCGATTAATCAGGCTTTCGCCACATAAATATTTAAAACCGGTAACCAGGTTATTTCAGTAACTTCGGTACCGGTTTTTTTATGGAACAATCCGCCGATAAAAACATACAGGCCTTCCTCGATTACCTGAAATTTCAGAAAAGATATTCCAGGCATACACTGATATCTTATCACACCGACCTCGAGTCATTTTTTGCTTTTTTACACAAACTTTACGATAGCCCTGCATTGCCCGATATCAGGCCTGCGATGGTTCGCTCCTGGCTGGCAATGCTGAAATCAGAAGAAAACAGCTCGAGAACCATCAACCGCAAAATATCATCCCTCAAAACTTTTTTCAAATACCAGTTGCGGCAGGGTTTGATTACGGTAAGCCCGATGACGACCGTTGTATCACCTAAGCAGAATAAACGATTACCCGAGTTTGTAGATAAAAGAGATACTGAAGTATTGTTTACTCAAATGGAATTTCCCAACGACTGGGCCGGACTTACCGATCAGTTGATATTGCAATTGCTTTACAGTACCGGGATGCGGCAGGCAGAATTGATCGGATTGAAAGAAACACAGGTTGATTTTGCGAAAGACAGCATCAAAGTACTGGGAAAAGGAGGAAAGGAAAGGATTATACCCGTGAGTAAGGAGCTTATGAATAATATCCGCATTTATATGCAGGAGAAAAAAAAGCAACTTGCCGAAGCCGATAACGTATACCTGCTGGTGCGGGGCAACGGTCAAACCCTGTATCCCAAGTATGTTTACAATAGTGTAAAAAAATACCTTTCTCAGGTGACAACGATTGGCAAACGTAGTCCGCATATCCTACGGCATACCTTTGCAACGCATCTTACCAACAACGGGGCCGACCTGAATGCCGTTAAAGAATTGCTTGGCCATAGTAGCCTGGCTGCAACCCAGGTATATACACATAATACCATCGAAAAGTTAAAAGATATACACCGCAAAGCGCATCCCAAAGCCTGATAGCACCAAAATAAAAATAAAGCCATCCGTAAAATTTTATTTTGAAAACTTCGTTTCATACCCTAACTTACAGGAAGTAAAAAGCATGACACTAAACCCTTCCCAAATTTGCCTATGCAGTGATTTTCTACCCTCAAATTTTATTGTTTCACTAATTAAAAATCAGTAGTTATGAACGTAAACATTCAAACTGTTCACTTTGATGCAGACGGAAAGTTGATTGCCTATATTGAAAAAAAGATTGCAAAGCTTACCCAGTTTCACGACAGGATTACAAAAGTTGATATTTACCTCAAATTGGATAACATTGTTCACACGATTAAAGACAAAATTGTTGAGATCAAAGTGATGATTCCACGACATGAATTTTTTGTAAAGCACTCCTGTAAATCATTTGAAGAAAGTTTCGATGTGGCGATGGATGCAGTCATTACACAAATTAAACGTAAAAAAGAAAGAATGGCAGCCTGATAAACTGCACAGAAAATATGCAAAAATGCCGCCTCAAACAGGCGGTATTTTTTTTGCTGAAAAAACAACTGAAAAAAATCTTTTACATTTTTTTGCTATTAATCAATTTCACTTACCTTTGCCTTCCCAAAAAATAGGGTACAGCATTGTGCCTTAAATTTTGAGAGTTCTTTTAAAGCTTCTATGAAGAAATATCACTGAACCGGTGAAATCAGCCGGTTTGAAAGATTTTCTTCCCGGAGCAAACGTTCATTTATGCCGAAGTAGCTCAGTTGGTAGAGCAACTGATTTGTAATCAGTAGGTCGGGGGTTCGACTCCCTTCTTCGGCTCAATTCTGGAAAGGGGCAGTTACCAGAGTGGCCAAATGGGGCGGACTGTAAATCCGCTGTCTTTCGACTTCGGTGGTTCGAATCCACCACTGCCCACAGTTCTTTGATTATTTTGAATTCTAAATGATAAATTTTGAATGAAGTGCTTTTTTAGATCATTTAAAATTTAAAATTCAACATTTAAAATAATTACAAGCGGAAGTAGCTCATTTGGTAGAGCGATAGCCTTCCAAGCTATAGGTGGCCGGTTCGAGCCCGGTCTTCCGCTCATAACAATGGTTTTGCTCTGCAAGCCGTGGTAGCTCAGGGGTAGAGCACTTCCTTGGTAGGGAAGGGGTCGTGAGTTCGATTCTCACCTATGGCTCACCAACTTTGCCAAAGTTTTTCTTTGATAAAGTTTAAAAACTCAAAGTCAATGGTTTACAGACTTAAAATGTAAACCTCAAAATTTTCAAAACAACAATTAAAATTTAAACAATGGCAAAAGAATCATTCAAGAGGGATAAGCCCCATCTTAACGTTGGTACCATCGGTCACGTGGATCATGGAAAAACGACACTTACAGCCGCTATAACCGATGTTTTGTCAAAAAAAGGTTTAGCGGAGAAAAAAAATTATGATGATATCGATGGAGCTCCAGAAGAGAAAGAAAGAGGTATCACCATCAATACTGCTCACGTAGAATACCAAACAAATAGCCGTCACTACGCTCACGTAGATTGTCCGGGTCACGCGGATTATGTGAAGAACATGATCACTGGTGCTGCTCAGATGGACGGAGCGATCCTCGTAGTAGCTGCTACCGATGGTCCTATGCCACAAACAAAAGAGCACATCCTGCTGGCCCGCCAGGTAGGTGTACCTCGTATCGTGGTATTTATGAACAAAGTTGATCTTGTAGATGATCCAGAACTGCTTGAACTGGTAGAAATGGAAATCCGCGAATTGCTGACTTCATATGGTTTCGACGGAGACAACACACCAATCATCAAAGGATCTGCTACAGGTGCTTTGGCTGGTGAAGACAAATGGGTTGCTGCGATCGATGAACTGATGGCTGCTGTGGATGATTATATTCCACTGCCTCCACGTCTGGTTGATCAGCCGTTCCTGATGAGTGTTGAGGACGTATTCTCAATCACTGGTCGTGGTACTGTTGCTACCGGTCGTATCGAAAGAGGTCGTATTAAAGTGGGTGAAGCCATCGAAATCGTTGGTCTTCAGGAAAAACCACTGGCATCTACCGTAACTGGTGTTGAGATGTTCAAAAAACTCCTCGACGAAGGTGAAGCTGGTGATAACGCAGGTCTTCTGTTACGTGGTATTGAAAAGAACCAGATCCGTCGTGGAATGGTACTTTGCAAACCAGGTTCTATCACTCCGCACACTCAGTTCAAAGGTGAAGTTTATGTACTGAGCAAAGAAGAAGGTGGACGTCACACTCCATTCTTTAACAAATATCGTCCTCAGTTCTATTTCCGTACTACAGACGTTACCGGTGAGGTAGCTCTGAACCCAGGTACTGAAATGGTTATGCCAGGTGATAACACCAATCTTACTGTAACCCTGATCCAACCAATCGCGATGGAAAAAGGTCTGAAATTCGCTATCCGTGAAGGTGGTCGTACAGTAGGTGCTGGTCAGGTAACTGAAATCCTGAAATAAGAGATAGCTCCAGGCTTTTGGCTCTTAGCAGCCTCCAGAGTGGTGTTGCTATTGAAAAATAGACTATCTTTGAAATAAATATGCTAAAAGCTATTGGCTAACTGCTAATAGCTTTTAGTTTTCTTACGGGCATGGTGCAACGGTAGCATACGGGTCTCCAAAACCTTTGATCTGGGTTCGAATCCTAGTGCCCGTGCTAATTGGTTCAGTAATGCTGAACCTGAAAAATTAAACGGTTTATACAATAAACAAATTCAGCGTATTTGTAAAAGAATCTTACCATGAACTGGTAGAGAAAGTAAGTTGGCCCAAATGGGAACAACTGCAACAATCTACCATGATTGTTTTGGGCGCCACTTTGTTCATCACTGCAATTGTTGCACTGATGGATTTTGTAGCCAACGGTTCTATGAAATTTATTTATTCTTTATTTAAGTAATTATGGAAGCAACTACACCGGTTGATAAAGTAGAAAAGTCTGAAAAGGAGAGTAAATGGTATGTTCTGCGGGTTGTTAGTGGAAAAGAGCGCAAAGTAAAAGAATACCTCGATAAAGATATCGTACGCAACGGATGGGATAAAGTGATCAAGCAGATTTTTCTGCCGGTAGAAAAAGTGTACAAAGTACTCAACGGAAAAAAAGTAATGAGGGAAAGAAACTTCTATCCTGGTTATATCATGATGGAAGTGGCGGATAACAAATTAAGCGACGACATCATTCAGCACGTGAGCAACATCAGCAACGTGATGCATTTTCTTACAGATGGTAAAGGTTCCAAAGGAAACATCATTTCATTGCGCAAAGCCGAAGTAAACAAAATGCTCGGTAAAGTAGATGAAATGAGTGACATCGGCGGCGTTACCATGAGCGAACCATTCATTGTGGGCGAAACCATCAAGATCATAGACGGACCATTCAATGATTTCAATGGTGTAATCGAAGAAGTGAGTGATGAGAAAAAGAAACTGAAAGTTCAGGTGAAAATCTTCGGTCGTGCTACACCGGTAGAACTGAGTTACATGCAAGTAGAAAAAATTTCATAAGGTTATCAAACCAACTGCTTAAACCGCTTCTTTCAGGAGCGGTTTTTTTATTGTAAAAAAAAGAGTGCCCGCCTTATTGCCCGGCAGGCACTCAACGCATAAAACCCTAATAACCGCTCGTTTGTTGCATATTTGAATTGGCCAGTATTTCCGTTTGTGGGATCGGCCACACCCATTCACGTGCCATCTGGTCAAGAGTACAGAAAACGGTGCAATTGGAAATGCGATCAACCAGCCTGCTGCTCTGCTTGAGATCAAACCAACGATGTCCTTCACAAACCAGTTCCTTTCTTCTTTCGGTATCAATCGCCGCAATCAATGCAGCTCCTGTTTCATTACCTGCTGTAAAATTGCTGATCCTCGCTGCCCGTAAAGTATTCAGATCATTCAACGCTTCTGTTTCCATTCCGAGTGCTGCATAAGCTGCTGCCCTGATCAGGTACATTTCTGCCGTTCTGTATACTTTGAAATCTGTAATGCCATCGGGCCTTGCCAATTGCGATTGTTTGGCAATGTATTTCGATAAAACCAGCCGCGTAGCAGACCCCCTGGGCCTTACCTGAAAATAACTGCTGAAACGGATATCATTCGCCTGATCATAAAGTGATACCAGGTCTGTAGTTGGCCGATAAGAAGCCCTGTTGCCGATAGGATAGTAAACATTGTCGCCGATACCCGAATTAAGCGGTGTGAATTTTACCGACCAGATTACTTCCGTAGTGCTTGCATCCTGCCAGATCAGCGGGAATGCAGTTCTGCTGGCCAATGGCCGTTGATCAATAACCAGCGTTGCATATTTGATGGCACTGTCGCTCACTTCAGCATAGTGATACAAGCGAGCCAGTATGGCATTTACTCCCAATTCATCAATATAACCCCTGGCCGTAGACGCAGTACTGGTGACCGACTGAATAGGTTTATCCAGATCCTGCATCAATACTTTGGCATTCATCAGGTCTTTAATGATGGCAGTATAGGTTTGAGCTACCGAAAGTCTTGCCGGTTTTTTTTCAATGTCAAAAGTATCTACATAGGGAATTCCGTTAAAAGTGCTGTTTCTCTCATTGCTCTCTCCCCAATAGCGAAGTACATCCAGATGAACATGCGCTCTTAATGCAAGCGCCTGAGCTTTGATCCTGTTTACAGCACCCGGATTCTCAGCATATAACTTGTCGATATTTCTTAGAGTAAGATTGCACTGCTGAATGACACGATATGCTGCCAGCCAGGTGGCATCAATGTTGGGATCATCCGCAGTATACGTCCAGCGGGAAAAATTCTGAAAATTTCCCAGTGATTCACCACTTTCAAAAAGATTATCGGTCATCATATCCGAAAGGGTGACAAAAGCATTCGATCCAAGACCACTTCCATAATAATTAATAGATAACAGTCTCGAGTATGCGCCGATCAATGCCGATTCATAGTCTTCAATTTTAGTGAACGACTGATCGCCATCAATTGTATGCGTTGGCTTGAGGTCCAGCGTTTTTTCACAGGCGCTGAATATGCCTGTTACCATTATGGCTACCAGGCTGTATATTAAATATGACTTTTTCATAATTGTCTGTTTTAAGTGGTTTATAAACCGATGTTCATACCGAATGTGATGGTTTTCAAAGCCGGGTACTGGGCGCCCTGCAATGCTCCGGTGGCTATTTCGGGATCATAGCCTTTGAATTTGCTCCAGGTAAACATATTCTGTCCCTGCACAAAAAAGCGGAGCGAATTGATTTTGTGTTTGCCCAGTAATGCTGCCGGGAATGTATACGACATACCGATATTCCTCAGCCGCAGGTATTTGCCATCTTCCAGGAACCTTGTGGTATTGGGTTGAAAATCGTTAAACGGACTCGGGATATTGGTGATATCTCCGGGTTGCTGCCATTCTGTAAGCATTTCGTTGCTCAGGTTGGAAACATAGTAGGTAGGGTTCTCAACATTCACCCGATCACGGTTATAGATTTTGTTGCCAAAACTGTAAGTGAAGAGTACAGACAACTCAATTCCTCTTACATTAACACTGCTGGAGAATCCTCCGAAATAAGGCGGATCAAATTTTCCAACGATTACTTTGTCATTCGGGTCGTACTGGTTGCTGATGTCTTTGCCATTCTTGCTGTAATACAATGCTTCACCTGTTGCAGGATCTACACCGGCATACTTCACGAGAAAAATGGAATTGGCACTTTCTCCTACACGATTGATGGAAAGACCATTGATGTTTTCAGATGTGCCATCGAGTTGTAGAATTCTGTTCCTGTTGTAAGTAAAGTTTCCACCGATATTCCAGGTAACATCACGGTTATGGATAGGTGTAAAATTCAAAGCCACTTCAATTCCCCTGTTTTGTAATTTGCCGAGGTTGGTGAGAATAGTATTGGCACCATTGGTTCCGGATATCTGGCGGTTCAGGTAAAGTCCTGTTGTATTGGCATTGTAGAATTCAACAGAACCACTGATTTTATTTTTGAGGATGGCAAAATCAATTCCCGTATTGAAAGTGCGCCTTGTTTCCCAGGTAAGGTTTCCTTTTTTCAGGTTGGTAAGGATTAGACCACCAACACCATTGTAAGAAATCGGACCGAATTGTTCTTTGGATTCATAGTCATCGCCTACGCCCTGGTTAGCAGATGTACCATAGCTTACTTTCAGCTTCAGGTCGTTGATGAATTTCAGGTTGTTCATGAAATTTTCACCCGATAC
The DNA here is from genome assembly GCA_037045295.1 of Ferruginibacter sp. Lineage (GTDB taxonomy): Bacteria > Bacteroidota > Bacteroidia > Chitinophagales > Chitinophagaceae > Ferruginibacter. Next base: position 385,096 of record JBAOHS010000005.1, on the reverse strand, counting down.
CACCCAGCTTGCGCCGATGGCGCCAAAGGTTGTCCATTTCTTATCATCGGCCAGCCTCGAAGATCCATCCCTTCTTACTGTTCCACTCAGGAAGTAACGGTTTTTATATCCATAATCTCCAATGGCAAAGAAGGAAAGAATGGCATTTTCATTGGCAACACTCACCACTGTTGGAATAAATCCATTGGATGATGTTCCGGGTGTGATGCCTGCGCCGTTTTTAATCGGACCCAGCATTCCGAAACCGGTATATCCGAAGCCATTGAATTTTCTTTTTACATATTCATTGAAGAGAGAAATATTATAGTTGTGATTGCCTGATTGTTTTGTATAGTTTAAAGAAGTAGTGATGGTTTGGCGGTTTGTTTTGGTAAGGTTTTGTCCGAACGAGCCGCGACCGCCTGTTTGCTGACTTCCCTGGTAAGTGGTGCGATCGAAATATTGTTCATTTACATTGTCGGTATAATCGATGCCCAGGTTGGTACGGGCTGTTAATCCTTTGATGGATTTAAAACGATAGTCGAGACTGAGACCACCCACCAGTTTGAGTTGTTTATTGCTGCCCGAATTTTCGAGCAGTTCTTTTACCGCATTGGGTTGACCCTGAAGCAAGAGATCTATTTCATTGTAAGCACCACCAGGAAGATAAGGTGTAACATAAGGATTGGCCCAGCGGATTGCATTCAGCGGAGAACCAATGAATTCATCATTCTCATTGGTGTTGGTGAATTTGGAAGAACCCACAAATGTATTAACCCCCACTTTAAAATTTCCGAAACTATGATCCAGGTTAACCCTTCCCGTTAGTCTCTTTAATCCGGTCGTTAATACAACACCCTGCTGATTGAAAACAGAGCCGGATGCAAAGAACTTAGTTTTGTCGTTGCCACCGGAAACACTGAGCTGATGTTGTACGGTCGTTGATTTGCGGAACAAAGCATCTTTCAGATTATTATTTACTTTAGAAAGGCTATCGGCTTCTGCATCCGTCCAGCCAAAAGGATTGGTTCCATCGGGGCGATCATAATTCAGTTCATAGTTAATTTTTTCTGCAGCAGTCATGAGCACCAGTTTATTTTCTGGTAATTCCCCTCTGCCATACTGAACATCATAATGCACTTTGGTTTTCTGATTACTACCCCGTTTGGTTGTAATTACAATTACACCATTGGCACCTCTGGAGCCATATTGGGCTGTGCCCATGGCATCTTTAAGAATATTGTACGATTCAATATCCGAAGGGTTGATACTCTGGAAATCAGCAGCCGTGATCTGAACACCATCCATGATATAAAGCGGATCGGTAGAACCCAATACCGAACCCTTTCCACGGATGGTTACGGCAGCTGCAGATCCGGGTTGACCGCTCTGCGACTGAATGAGAATGCCCGGTGCTTTTCCCTGCAGCATTTGTTCGAATGAGCCGATGGGTTGCGACTTCACATCTTCACCCGAAATTTTTGAAATTGAGGAAACAGCCTGTCTGCGGCTTTGTGCATTGTAACCGGTTAATACTACTTCCTGTAAATTCTGCGGCAGGATCTGCATACTGATGTTCAGCACAGTAGTATTTCCGGTAGGAGAACTGATACCTGAGTATCCAACCCTGGAAAAATTCAATGTTCCGTTTTCGGGAACCGTTATACTGAATTTACCGGATTCATTGCTGGTGGTTGTTGTAGTACTACCGGTAACGGATATGTTAACTCCCGAAAGCGGAGTTCCGTCTTTGGCGTCTGTTACAGTACCGCTGATATTCCGTTGGGCCTGCACAGAGAAATAACCGGTGAGTGTAATGATTAACAGAATGATCTTTTTCATATCATTATTTTTAGAGTGTGAATAATGACAATAAAAAAAGTGTACAAAATTAAAGGCAGTTAATGGCAGTAGCCATTTCAGCTTTGGATATGGCCTGGTAACCGGGATAATCTTATAACCCTTTTTTGATTGCTACTTTGAATAATGGATATTATCTAGATAATCATTATATCAATCTGACAGAGGAGTGTTGTTAATTGCTGCAAATTTTTAATTTGAATACATGAATGGTAAATTCATGTCAGTGTATTGTCAGTATTTTACCGGCAAGCATCATTTTGTTTCATTATAACGTTAACGGGTATTCGAAAAATGTGCAGGATGCGGCTGTTAAAACCGGTATAAACTACAGGAGTGGTGCAGCGTTTCGGGTAAAAAATTGCCTTCGGAAACTATTTGGAAATTCGGTGAAAACCCTTACCTTTGCCGCCCCAATTAGTTCTTTAGCAGAATATGCCCCCGGGCATGTTTGGGAGTTTACCGCCGATGCGGAAAACGTTATCACCAAAAATTGTAAAAAATGGCAAAAGAAATCACTGGCTATGTGAAACTCCAATGTAAAGGAGGACAAGCCAATCCGGCACCGCCAATCGGTCCGGCCTTAGGTTCTAAGGGTATCAATATCATGGAGTTCTGTAAGCAGTTCAATGCTAGGACCCAGGATAAACCCGGTAAAGTGCTGCCTGTATTGATTACAGTGTACGCCGACAAATCCTTCGATTTTATCATCAAAACCCCTCCGGCTGCAGTGCAGTTAATGGAAGCGGCCAAAATCAACAGTGGCAGCAAGGAACCAAACCGCGTAAAAGTGGGTAAGGTAACCTGGGCACAGGTGGAAGAAATCGCCAAGGACAAAATGCCCGATCTGAATGCTTTCACACTCAACAGTGCAATGAGCATGGTGGCTGGTACAGCCCGCAGTATGGGATTAACCGTTGAAGGAAAAGCTCCCTGGGAAAATAACTAATCGTCAACCTGTTCCGGTTCGCCGGGCATAAAATTTTTTTAAAAATGATTACTAAAAAAAGAAAATTAGCAAACGCTAAGGTTGACGCCAACAAAGCTTATACGCTGAAGGAAGCATCAGCCCTGGTTAAAGAAGTAAATACAACAAAATTTGATAGTTCAGTAGACCTGCACGTACGTTTGGGTGTGGATCCTAAGAAAGCCGATCAGGCCATCCGCGGAACCGTTTCCCTGCCACATGGTACAGGTAAAACCAAAAAAGTACTGGTACTCTGCACACCCGATAAGGAAGCAGAAGCTACCAATGCAGGTGCAGATTTCGTAGGACTGGATGAATTTATCGCTAAAATTGAAGGTGGCTGGACGGATATCGACGTGATCGTTGCTACTCCATCTGTGATGCCTAAAATTGGTAAACTCGGTAAAGTGCTTGGTCCACGTAACCTAATGCCAAACCCGAAAACAGGTACAGTAACCAATGATGTAGCTGCTGCGGTAAATGATCTGAAAGGTGGTAAAATCGCTTTCAAGGTTGATAAAGTGGGAATCATCCACGCTTCTATCGGCCGTGTAAGTTTTTCACCTGATAAGATTGCTGAAAACAGCCAGGAATTTATCAATGCAATTGTTAAATTAAAACCTGCCAGCTCTAAAGGTACCTACCTGAAAGGCATCAGCATGGCCAGCTCAATGAGCCCGGGCATTGCGATAGATACAAAATCTGTTCAAAACTAAATCTGAATTGTCCCGCCGCAGGGTAGGGAATAAAAATATTTGTTATGACAAAACAAGAGAAAAACGAGGTGATTGAACTGCTGAAAGGCAAGTTCTCTCAATACAATAACTTCTACGTTACCGATACTGAAAGCCTTACGGTTGCTCAGGTTGGTAAATTGCGCAGCGTATGCTTCAGCAAGCAGGTAGAAATGAAAGTGGCTAAGAACACTTTGATTAAAAAAGCACTGGAAAGCATCGATGCTGAAAAGTATGCTGGCGTTTACGATTCACTGCACAAAGTAACCGCACTGTTGTTCAGCGAAAACCCGAAAGATCCGGCTGTTATCCTCAGTAGTTTCCGTAAAGAGAACAACCAGGAAAGACCCGTTCTGAAAGCTGCTTTCATCAATGGAGATGTATTCGTGGGCGATAATCAACTGAAAGCGCTTACGCAGATCAAAACCAAAAATGAACTCATCGGCGAAATCATCGGATTACTGCAATCACCTATTCAACGTGTATTGGGTGCATTGGAAAACAAAGACAACGCCAAAGGAAAAGCAACAGAAGAAGCTGCACCAGTTGCTGAAGCAGCAGCTGTAGCAGAAGCGGCTCCGGCAGCAGAACCAACTGCAGCGCCTGAAGCACCTGCAGCAGAAGCGCCTGAAGCACCGGCTGATGAAACACCGGCAGCTCCTGAAGCTTAATCGATCAAAAGAAATAGTTTTACTATATTCACACCTGGCCGGATGGTTAACAAAAGGCACAAACAATTTTTTTAAACTCCGCCGGAGTCACAAACAATGAAGGCGGCAAAAATGTAAACAAATGGCAAACGTAAAATCATTAGCCGAAAATCTCGTAAGCTTAACTGTTAAAGAAGTACAGGAATTAGCTGAATTTTTAAAATCTGAATACGGTATCGAACCAGCTGCTGCTGCAGTAGTAGTAAGCGCAGGCGACGGTGGTGGCGCAGCCGCTGCTGAAGAAAAAACTTCTTTCAACGTAATCCTGAAAAGCGGTGGTGCTAACAAACTGGCCGTAGTGAAAATCGTGAAAGAATTGACTGGTCTGGGTCTGAAAGAAGCAAAAGACCTGGTTGATGGTGCTCCAAAACCAGTTAAAGAAGGTGTAGACAAAGCAACTGCGGAAGACCTGAAAGCTAAATTAACTGAAGCTGGTGCTGACGTTGAACTCGCTTAATTGATCCGTTCAAAAATAGCTTTAATAGCCCTGGAGCAATCCGGGGCTTTTAATTTTATAGATACCTTGGTTTTATCCAACTAAGAAATCGCAATTCATTGAATGATAGTATGTTGAGCGAATAGCTTAGACCAGCTTTTATCCGGTATCCTAACTGACCTGCTGGCAGTTTTTGGTAGAAAATGGCAAATTTTGCGATTTTAGCAAAAATCCTACCAAGATGCCAAAAATCTGCTATTTAAAAGTAGATTTCTGGTATTTATTACCTACCTTTGCCCTCCTTTAATTTAGGATTAGTGGCGCAAGCCCTCTTTACTTCATTAAAAGGCCCACACTAAACGTTTTAATATAAATATGTCTGCAACAAAATCAATCGCTGCTAAACGTATCAATTTCGGTAAAGTTGAACTTTTGGCAGAGCAACCCGATTTGCTCGGAATCCAGATCCAGTCGTTCAAAGATTTTTTCCAGTTAGAAACAACGCCAGACAAGCGTAACAACGAAGGTCTGTTCCGTGTGTTCAAGGAAAATTTCCCGATCACGGATACACGAAATATTTTCGTTCTGGAATTTCTCGACTACTTCGTAGATCCTCCGCGTTACACCATTGAGGAATGTATTGAAAGAGGACTTACTTATGCGGTTCCGCTGAAAGCCAAGCTGCGTTTGAGTTGTAATGATGAAGAGCACGTCGACTTTCAGACGATCGTGCAGGATGTGTTCCTCGGAAACATTCCATACATGACACCACGTGGTACCTTCGTGATCAACGGAGCAGAGCGTGTAGTCGTTAGTCAGCTTCATCGTTCACCAGGTGTATTCTTCGGTCAGTCTGTTCACCCGAACGGAACAAAAATTTATTCTGCAAGGGTTATTCCTTTCAAAGGAGCCTGGATGGAATTTGCAACCGACATCAACAATGTGATGTTTGCATACATCGACCGTAAGAAAAAATTCCCGGTAACAACTTTGCTTCGTTCTATCGGTTACGAAACGGATAAAGACATTCTGGAATTATTTGGAATGGCCGATGAAGTTAAGGCAGATAAGAAAACTCTCGAGAAACATGTCGGCAAAAGACTGGCTGCCCGCGTACTCCGTACCTGGGTAGAAGATTTTGTGGATGAAGATACCGGTGAAGTGGTTTCAATCGAAAGAAATGAAATCATTCTCGAAAGGGATACAGTATTAGATGAAAGCAATATCGCCATGATTCTGGAAATGGAAGCCAAAAGCGTTTTCATTCAGAAAGAAGAAGTGAGCGGTGATTATGCCATCATCTACAATACATTGAATAAGGATACTTCCAACAGTGAGCTGGAAGCCGTTCAGCATATCTACAAACAACTCCGTGGCGCTGATGCACCGGATGATGAAACCGCCCGTGGTATCATCGACAAACTGTTCTTCAGCGATAAGCGTTATGATCTTGGTGAAGTGGGTCGTTATAAAATCAACCGTCGCCTCGGACTGAACTATCCGCTCGATAAGAAAGTACTGACCAAAGAAGATATCATTGCCATCATCAAATACCTCGTTCTCTTAACCAATGGTAAGAGTGAAGTAGATGATATTGATCACCTGAGCAATCGTCGTGTACGTACGGTAGGTGAACAATTGTATGCACAGTTCGGTGTTGGTCTGGCCCGTATGGCCCGTACCATCCGTGAAAGGATGAATGTTCGCGACAATGAAGTATTTACTCCGGTAGATCTGATCAATGCCAGAACATTGTCTTCTGTAATCAACTCTTTCTTCGGAACATCACAGTTATCGCAGTTCCTCGATCAAACCAATCCTTTAAGTGAAATCACCCACAAGCGCCGTATTTCGGCACTCGGACCCGGTGGTTTGAGCAGGGAAAGGGCAGGCTTCGAGGTTCGTGACGTACACTATTCTCACTACGGTCGTTTGTGTACGATTGAAACACCGGAAGGTCCGAACATCGGTCTGATTTCTACTTTGTGCGTTCACGCCAAGATCAACGATATGGGATTCATCGAAACCCCTTATCGCAAAGTAGACAATGGAAAAGTGGATATGAAAAAAATCACTTTCCTCAGTGCCGAAGAAGAAGATACCGCCAAGATCGCACAGGCGAATATCGATATAGATGATAAAGGAAATTTCGTGGAAGATAAGATCAAGTCACGCCAGACAGGCGACTTCCCGATTCTTGATAAAGGAGAAGTGGAATACATGGATGTGGCGCCGAACCAGATTGTTGGTTTGAGTGCTTCCCTGATTCCGTTCCTTGAACATGATGATGCCAACCGTGCACTCATGGGATCGAACATGCAACGCCAGGCAGTGCCATTGTTACGTCCGGAAGTTCCGATCGTAGGTACAGGTCTCGAAGCAAAAGCAGCCCGTGATGCAAGGATCCAGGTGCATTCAGAAGGAGATGGTGTGGTTGAATATGTAGATGCCAATGAAATTCATGTTCGTTACAAACGTTCAGAAACACAACAGCTGGTAAGTTTTGAAGATGACCTGAAAGTATACAGGCTGACGAAGTTTGTTCGTACCAACCAGGAAACATGCATCAACTTACGCCCTGCTGTAGTAAAAGGACAAAAAGTTGCTGAAGGCGATTTCTTAACCGAAGGATATGCAACCCGTGGCGGTGAACTCGCTTTGGGCCGCAACCTGAAAGTGGCGTTCATGCCATGGAAAGGTTACAACTTCGAGGATGCGATCGTGATTTCAGAAAAAGTAGTAAAAGACGACTGGTTTACGTCTATCCATATCAGTGAGTTTGAAACTGAAGTTCGTGATACGAAACTCGGTGAAGAAGAACTGACTCCGGATATTCCAAACGTAAGTGAAGAAGCTACTAAAGATCTCGATCAGAATGGTATCATCCGCATTGGTGCTGCTATCAAAGAAGGCGATATCATTATTGGTAAGATCACACCGAAAGGTGAAAGTGATCCTACACCGGAAGAAAAACTGTTGCGTGCAATCTTCGGCGATAAAGCCGGTGATGCGAAAGATGCTTCTCTGAAAGCACCAAGCGGAACAGAAGGTGTGGTGATTGATAAAAAATTATTCCAGCGTGCGAAGAAAGATAAGAATGCGAAAGTAAGAGAGAAAGCACTGCTCGATAAAATTGAAAAAACACACGAAAAGAACGAAGCCGACCTGCTTGAATTGTTACTGGGTAAACTGCAGACTTTACTCAAAGACAAAACCAGTCAGGGTGTTAGCAATAACTTCGGTGAAGTACTGATCGGTAAAGGTGCTAAGTTCAATGCGAAGAACCTTGCCAACATTGATTTCCAGAATGTAAATCCGTTGGGATGGAGTGGTGATGCAAAAACAGATGATCTGATCAATACGTTGCTGCACAACTATAACATTAAATACAACGAAGAACTCGGTCGTTACAAGCGTGAAAAATTCAACATCTCAATTGGTGATGAATTACCTGCAGGTGTATTGAAACTCGCTAAAGTTTATATGGCTGTTAAGCGTAAACTGAAAGTGGGTGATAAAATGGCGGGTCGTCACGGTAACAAAGGTATCGTTGCCAAGATCGTTCGCCAGGAAGATATGCCGTTCCTCGAAGACGGAACACCGGTTGATATCGTACTGAACCCACTCGGGGTACCAAGTCGTATGAACCTCGGACAGATCTATGAAACAGCGCTCGGATGGGCCGGAGAAAAATTAGGTGTGCGTTTCGCTACTCCGATTTTCGATGGTGCTTCTGTAGATGAAATTGCTACACAGATCGATAATGCAGGTTTGCCGAAATTCGGACATACTTATTTATATGATGGTGAAACCGGCGATCGTTTCGATCAGAAAGCAACCGTGGGTATCATTTATATCATCAAACTGCACCACATGGTGGATGATAAGATGCACGCACGTTCGATCGGGCCATACAGCCTGATCACACAGCAACCGCTGGGTGGTAAAGCACAGTTCGGTGGTCAGCGTTTCGGTGAGATGGAAGTTTGGGCACTCGAGGCTTATGGTGCTTCCAACATTCTCCAGGAATTGTTAACCCTGAAATCGGATGATATCATCGGAAGGGCTAAAACATACGAAGCGATTGTGAAAGGTGATAATATACCAAGAGCTGGTATCCCTGAATCATTCAATGTATTGGTTCATGAACTGAGGGGACTGGGTCTGGATCTGAAATTCGAATAAATAAAAAGCTTGCTTTTTATCAGTAGGATTTTAAATTTTTAAATTTTTAATTTTTAATTATAACATGGCATTCAAAAAAGAAAACCGTCCGAAAGCAACTTTCTCTCAGATCACGATTGGGTTGGCTTCGCCGGACAGTATCCTGGAAAGAAGTTATGGTGAAGTATTAAAACCTGAAACCATTAACTACCGCACTTACAAACCAGAAAGAGATGGTTTGTTTTGCGAAAGGATTTTTGGACCAGTAAAAGATTATGAATGTGCCTGCGGAAAGTATAAGCGTATCCGTTATAAAGGCATTGTTTGCGACCGTTGTGGTGTTGAAGTGACCGAGAAGAAAGTGCGTCGCGAAAGAATGGGACACATCAAACTGGTTGTTCCTGTAGTACATATCTGGTATTTCAAATCATTACCAAATAAAATCGGTTACCTGCTGGGTATGAGTTCCAAGAAACTCGAAACCATTGTTTACTACGAACGTTTCGTGGTCATTCAACCAGGTATCCGCACCGATAAAGGACAGAATTACGGAGATCTTTTAACAGAAGAAGAATACCTGGATATCCTCGACACTTTGCCGAAAGATAACCAGATGCTTCCTGATGAGGATCCTGAAAAATTCATCGCCAAAATGGGTGCTGAAGCGGTTCATGCGATGCTCGAACGCCTCGACTTAGACCAGTTGAGCTTTGATCTGCGCAATGCTGCTGCCAATGAAACATCTCAACAAAGAAAAGCAGATGCCTTAAAGCGTCTAAGCGTTGTAGAGAGTTTCCGTGATGCCAATACAAGAATCCTTAACCGTCCCGAATGGATGGTTATGCAATACATTCCGGTTATACCACCGGAACTGCGTCCATTGGTTCCATTGGATGGCGGTCGTTTCGCCTCTTCTGATCTGAATGACCTCTATCGTCGTGTGATCATCCGTAACAACCGTTTAAAACGCCTGTTGGAAATCAAGGCGCCTGAAGTGATCCTGCGCAATGAAAAGCGTATGCTCCAGGAAGCGATCGATTCACTGTTTGATAACAGCCGTAAATCAAATGCTGTAAAAGCTGAAGGTGGTCGTGCACTGAAATCACTCAGTGATGTACTGAAAGGAAAGCAGGGTCGTTTCCGTCAGAACCTGTTGGGTAAACGTGTTGATTACTCCGGTCGTTCTGTAATTGTGGTAGGTCCGGAATTGAAAATGCACGAATGTGGTTTGCCAAAAGATATGGCGGCAGAATTGTTCAAGCCGTTTATCATCCGCAAACTGATTGAAAGAGGTATCGTAAAAACTGTTAAGAGTGCCCGTAAACTGGTAGATAAAAAAGAAGCCATTATCTGGGACATTCTTGAAAATATTCTGAAAGGTCACCCGGTTATGCTGAACAGGGCCCCTACGCTTCACCGTTTGTCGATCCAGGCCTTCCAGCCTAAACTGATCGAAGGTAAAGCGATTCAGCTCCACCCGTTGGTAACAACGGCGTTCAACGCGGATTTCGATGGTGATCAGATGGCGGTGCACGTGCCTTTGAGCAATGCTGCTATCCTGGAAGCACAGTTGTTGATGCTGTCTTCACACAATATTCTTAACCCGCAGAATGGTACACCAATCACGCTTCCTTCACAGGACATGGTGCTTGGTTTGTATTACATCACCAAGGGTAAAAAATCAACTGAAACTGAAAAAGTAAAAGGAGAAGGTAAAGCTTTCTATTCTGCAGAAGAAGTGATCATTGCTTACAATGAAAAGCAGATCGATCTTCACGCCAACATCAAGGTGAAAACCAATGTGCGCAATGCAGATGGTACGCTTACTTTCAAATTACTCGAAACGACTGTTGGTCGTGTGATATTCAACCAGTTTGTTCCAAAAGAAGTAGGCTTTCGTAAATGCCCTGCTTACCAAAAAGAACCTGAGAGAAATCATCGGCGACATCATCAAATGGACGAATGTACCGGTAACGGCTAAGTTCCTGGATGATATCAAAACACTCGGATACCGTATGGCATTCCGTGGTGGTTTGTCGTTCAACATCAATGACCTGATCATCCCGGCTGATCAAAGAAGAACTGGTAGAAAATGCACAAGGTGAAGTTGCTGAAGTTTGGGATAGCTATAACATGGGTCTGATCACCAACAACGAACGTTACAACCAGATCATCGATATCTGGAGTCGTGTTGATACAAAAGTAACTGAAACGCTTATCCGCGAATTGGCGATCGATAAACAAGGGTTCAACTCAGTTTATATGATGCTTGATTCAGGTGCCCGTGGTAGTAAACAACAGATCAAACAGCTTGCTGGTCTCAGGGGTCTGATGGCTAAACCAAGAAAATCAGGTTCATCAGGAAGTGAGATCATCGAAAACCCGATCCTCGCCAACTTTAAAGATGGTTTGAGCGTATTGGAATACTTTATCTCTACCCACGGTGCCCGTAAAGGTCTGGCCGATACCGCTCTTAAAACAGCGGATGCCGGTTACCTCACAAGGAGGCTGGTAGACGTTGCACAGGATGTGGTAATCAATGAAGAAGATTGCGGTACACTCAGAGGTATCGCCACTTCAGCATTGAAAGACAATGAAGATATCATTGAACCATTGAGCGACAGGATTGAAGGTCGTACATCACTGCACAATGTATTCCACCCGGTAACAGAAGAATTGCTGATTGCCGCTGGTGAAGAAATCAGTGCAGATGTTGCTAAGAAAATTGAAGAAACAGGAATTGAAACTGTTGAAATACGTTCTGTACTTACCTGCGAAAGCAAACGCGGTGTTTGTGTGAACTGTTATGGTAAAAACCTTGCCTCCGGTTCTATTGCACAACGTGGTGATGCTGTAGGTATCATCGCTGCACAATCAATCGGTGAACCGGGAACGCAGCTTACCCTCCGTACCTTCCACGTGGGTGGTGTGGCAGGATCTGCATCGGTTGAATCATCATTGCTTGCCAAATTCGACGGTACACTTCAGTTCGACGGATTGCGTACAGTACATACCGAAAACAATGAAGGCAAAAAAGTATCAGTTGTAATCGGTCGTACCGGTGAGATCAGGAACATCGATGTTAAATCGGATCGTTTGCTGAACACCATGCACATTCCTTATGGTGCGATCCTGAATGTGAAAGACGGACAGAAAATTGCGAAAGGTGAAGTGATCTGTACATGGGATCCATTCAACAACGTAATCGTTGCGGAAGGAAACGGTACAGTGAAATTTGAATCTGTAATTGAAGGTATTACTTACCGCGATGAAGCAGATGAACAAACAGGTCACAGGGAGAAAGTGGTTATCGAAACAAAAGATAAAACCAAATTACCAGCGATCATTGTTGAAGGAAAAGAGAAAAAATCATATAACCTTCCGGTAGGTTCACACATTGTGATTGAAGAAGGAGAAGAAGTGAGAAGCGGACAGGTGCTGGTTAAAATTCCAAGGGTACTCAGCAAACTGAAAGATATCACCGGGGGTCTTCCTCGTGTTACTGAATTGTTTGAAGCAAGGAACCCAAGTAATCCTGCCGTGGTTTGCGAAATCGATGGTGTGGTTGCGTTCGGTGCTATCAAACGTGGTAACAGGGAGATCATCGTTGAAGCAAAAGATGGCGTGGTACGCAAATACCTCGTTCCATTGAGTCGCCAGATTCTGGTTCAGGATGGTGACTTTGTAAAAGCTGGTGCTGCTTTAAGTGATGGTCAGATTGCTCCGGCAGATATTCTTGCTATCAAAGGTCCGTTTGCCGTTCAGGAATATGTGGTGAATGAGATCCAGGAGGTTTATCGTTTGCAGGGTGTAAGAATCAACGACAAACACATCGAAGTAATCGTTCGCCAGATGATGCGTAAAGTAACCATCGAAGATGCAGGTGATACCAAATTCCTCGAAGGAGATACAGAAGACAGGCTCGACTTTAACAATGAGAACGACTTTATCTACGATAAGAAAGTAGTAACCGATCATGGCGACAGTACCAAACTGAAACCAGGTCAGATCGTTACACTCCGCGACGTAAGAGAAGAAAATTCTATTCTGAGAAGAGCAGATAAAAAACTGGTTGAATACCGCGATGCTCGCCCGGCCACTTCATCACCATTGTTGCTGGGTATTACCAAAGCATCATTGGGAACCCATAGCTGGATTTCAGCGGCTTCGTTCCAGGAAACAACCAAGGTGTTGAGTTCTGCAGCGATCCAGGGTAAAACAGATGAAATGCTCGGATTGAAAGAAAACGTAATCACTGGTCACCACATTCCTGCGGGTACTGGTTTACGTGAGTTCGAAAACATGATTGTTGGTAGCAAGGAAGAATATGAATTGCTGATGACAACCAAAGAAGCGATGAGCTTCGATGACGAAGAATAATCTTTCAACGTAACTGTAAAATATTCAAGGAGCAATTGTAAAAATTGCTCCTTTTTTTATGCGTAAATGTTGAGGGAAATTATTTTGTCCAGTGGCTGATATGCTCCCATACCATTTCCGGTGTGATGGTATTCATATCTTCGTTTATGCATTGCAGAAAGCTTGCCTTCTTTCCTAATGGTCCCCAGCGTTCTCCTCTTTTAACCCAACGGTTTTCATAGAGTCCGAGTGTATTGATGCCCGCTGCTGCTGCCACATGTACAGGGCCAGTGGAGGATGCAATCAATCCATCTGCTGCAGCGATGAAGGCGATCAGTTGTTTCATGTCCATTTTTCCGGTTAAATCGGTAACCAGTGAATGGTGTTCGCTGATCCAGTCTTTGAGGATTTCTTTTTCCTGCGGAGAGCCGGTGATAAAAATATTGAAGCGATTGCGATCCACCAGTTTCAATAAAGCGGCGAAATTGTGCAGTCCCCATTCTTTTGCATTTTTATTGGAAAGCGGATGTAAGATCAGGTTGAATTTGCCAGTATCAACCAATGCTTTGTTTTCGGGCAACAGGGAAGGTATTTTGCTGAGTCCATAATACTGATGCACTTCATTGCGGGCAGGCATGCTGGTAATGTTCAGGGGCCTCAGAAGCTTTATGTTTAACTGAGCTTCACTGAGCCTTGATTTTTTTCGGGTCATCAGCACCAGCCTGTTACAGAATTTCCAGTAGAAAAGAACATTGGCTGCACCGATTCTGATCGGGATTCCAGCTTCGGCACATTGTTGCACAACCGGTTTTACTTTCAGCAGGTGAACCACCACATCAATCTGTTTCGATTGAAGCATCCGATTTAATTCATCCGGGGATTGATCTTTCCAGTCGTCGTAATTGAGAAATTCATCAATATGAGCACAACAGCTTGCCACATCCCTGGTATAGGTTCTGCCAAGGAAACTAACCTTGCAACCGGGGTAATGTTTTTTGATTAGTCCGCATACCGGCATGGCCAGAATAACATCGCCCATGGCATCTTCCCGGCATACCAGTACATGTTTCGGATTTTTATATTTTCTGAAAAACATCAGGTAATTTAAAAAGCTTTTGGCAAGTTGCTTATTTTTTAACAGAATTCCGGAAATTAAAATCAAAGCGCTGCAATAGCCGTTAAGCCTTTCTTAAAATGGCCTGCTAAAATATGGCTGTGTAGCACTTTGTAGTTAACTTGCCGCCAAATTATAAATCATTCATGAAACAATTATCCCTTGTTCTCAATGCTGTTTTGATAGTGGCGGTTGGCATATTGTATTATCTGCATTTTTCCGATAAGAAGGAGCCTGTGAAAAAAGTAAAACCTGCAGCATCGGCAAGTTCCGGATCTGCAACCCCTGATACCAAAGCGGGTCTGGCTTATGTTGAACTGGATTCCCTTATGGAAAAGATTACCTATGTTAAAAACAAACGCAAAGAACTGGAAGCAGAAGAACAATCGATTGCAACAGAATGGGACAATGGCTTGAGAGGGCTGGAAATGAAGAAGAATAATTTCCTCAAAAAAGGAGCATCCATCACACAGGAAGAAGCAGAAAAATTCCAGGGCGAATTGTACCAGGATCAGCAACAACTGGAAGTGAGGAAACAAAACCGTGCCCAGAAGCTGAATGAAAAACATTATACTTTTATGGATGATCTGCAGAAGAAACTGAAAGATTTCCTGGCTAAATACAACGATGAAAAAAATTACCGATACATATTCAGCACAGGCAATGGTCTGGAGTATATGCTGTACAAAGATTCTACGATGAACATCACACAGGATGTGATCGATGGTATGAATGAAATTATGAGTGAGAAAACCAAATAAAAGCTATTCATATTTATTACAGGATCCCGTTACTTTGTTAACGGGATTTTTATTTCATACATTTATAGCTAAAACCAACTTGCATATGGCGGATACATCGCAGTCATTCAAACCCACCCTGAGTTTATTTGATGCTACCATGGTGGTGGCAGGATCAATGATCGGTTCGGGAATCTTTATTGTGAGTGCCGATATCACCCGCAATGTGGGCAGTGCAGGATGGTTGATTGCGGTATGGTTGATAACAGGTTTCATGACACTTACTGCTGCTATGAGTTATGGTGAATTAAGTGCCATGTTTCCAAAAGCCGGAGGTCAATATGTTTACCTCAAAGAAGCATTTAACCCATTGGCAGGTTTTTTATACGGCTGGAGTTTTTTTGCAGTGATTCAAACGGCCACCATAGCCGCTGTGGGCGTGGCTTTCAGTAAATTCATCGCCTACCTGGTGCCGGAGCTCGGCAACAATTATTTCTTGTTTAATATCGGTGCATTAAAGGTGCATTCGGGGCAGCTACTGGCCATTGCAATTATTATCATTCTCACTTTTATTAATTCAAGAGGTATTAAAGAAGGTAAATTGATTCAAACTGTTTTTACCAGTGCTAAACTAATTGCTTTGTTTGGTTTGATCCTGTTCGGATTTATTCTCGTGAAAGATAGTTTCTGGAGCAGCAATATGGCTACCGGATTTACGGCAATGCAGGATATGGGGGCCGACAAAAAAGGAATTGTACCATCTGGCTGGCAACCCATTGGTGGTGCGGCTTTGCTGGGTGCTATAGCCGCAGCCATGACCGGAAGTATCTTCAGCAGTGATGCCTGGAACAATGTAACTTTTATTGCAGGGGAAATTAAAAACCCAAAAAGAAATATTGGTTTAAGCCTTTTTCTCGGTACACTGATTGTTACTATCATTTACGTATGTACGAACCTGATGTACCTGAATGTATTGCCATTGAATGAAGTGGCATTTGCTGCAGATGACAGGGTAGCAGTAGCGGCAGCGAATAAAATATTTCCCGATTTTGGTACGAAACTGATTGCTTTGCTCATCATGGTTTCCACTTTTGGTTGCAACAATGGATTGGTACTGGCCGGAGCAAGGGTTTATTATACCATGGCCAATGATGGATTGTTCTTCAAAAAAGCAGGAAAGTTAAATGCAGCAAGTGTACCCGGTTATGCCCTGTGGATTCAATGTGTTGTAGCCGGTGCCTGGTGCCTGAGTGGTCGTTATGGTGATCTGCTCGATATGATTTCATTTGTGGTAGTTGTATTTTATATCCTTACCATCGCAGGGATTTTTATACTCCGTAAGAAAAGACCCGATGCAGAAAGGCCTTACAAAGCTTTTGGTTACCCGATATTGCCTGCCCTGTATATTTTACTCGGGCTTGGATTCTGCATTCTGCTGGTATTGTACAAACCTGCTTTTGTATGGCCCGGACTCATCATTGTAGCAGCGGGTATCCCGATTTATTATATTGCAGTGGCAAATAAAAACAAAGCCTGATCGTATGTACGCTATTAATTTCGACGAATTGTTTGATTCTTTTGCATCCCTGAAAGTAGGAGTGATCGGCGATGTAATGCTCGATACATACTGGTGGGGAAAGGTAGACCGCATTTCACCTGAAGCACCTGTTCCGGTGGTGGCTGTTACCAAAAGAGAAGAGCGGATCGGTGGCGCCGGAAATGTTGCATTGAATGTTTGTGCATTGGGAGCTATCGTACATGCGATAACGGTAGTAGGTGATGATGCGGATGGTGAACAACTGACCGGCTTATTGAAAAAACAACAGATCAAAACAGATTATTGCATTTCCAGCAAAGAACGCATCACAACCAACAAGATCAGGATTATCAGCAGGAACCAGCACATGATGCGGCTCGATGCAGAGATAACACAGTCCTTGTCAACTGAAGATGAAACCCGATTACTGGACAGTTTCAGAAAATATATTGATGAAGTAAAACCACATATCATCATCCTGGAAGATTATAACAAAGGAGTGCTTACAGAGCGTGTTATTGATCAGGTGATAGCAATTGCAAAGGAAAACAACATCATCACAGCGGTTGATCCAAAAAGGAAAAACTTCTTTGCATATAGGCAGGTAGATATTTTCAAACCAAATCTGCATGAAGCGAAAGAAGGGCTGAACATTATCAGCGATTCGGTAAGTGAGCAAATGCTGAGCGATATTCATGCTTCACTGAAAGAGAAACTGCAGCACCAGATTTCATTCATTACGCTTTCGGAGAAAGGCGTTTTTTATCAGACAGGAAACGATAAACACATTATTCCAACTCATATCCGGAGTATAGCCGATGTGAGTGGCGCTGGTGATACCGTAATAGCAGTGGCTTCTGTGGTGTATGCATCAACCCGGAATGTAAAGCTGATGGCTGAGATGGCCAATATTGCAGGAGGATTGGTTTGTGAGGAAGTGGGCACTGTAGCCATTAACCGCGATAAATTGCTCGAAGAATGCAAACAGTTACTGGGCAATCCTGCCTAGAAATCCTGTCTTTTTTAAAATTACACTTTGCTTTCTGATTAGTCAGTTTTAAACAGAATATCAGAATTATTAACTCCCGTTCAAGGTTTCTGCAAAAAGAATCGAATCTTTCTGACCTTAAATTAAATATTTTTGGTGTGTAAAATATACACATATTTATGCAAGCATTTTCAATTGTAATTCATGGTGGTGCAGGTACAATCCTGAAAGAAGACATGACTCCAGAACTGGAGAGGGCTTATATCAAAGGGTTGGAAGAAGCAATAGGAGCGGGTTATGCCGTACTGGAACAGGGAGGTACTGCCGTAAACGCCGTGAAAGCTGCGATTATGGTGCTGGAAGATAATATGTTGTTCAATGCCGGTCGTGGATCGGTATTCACCAAAAAAGGCGTTCAGGAAATGGATGCTGCTATTATGGATGGAGCCACTTTGGGTGCAGGTTCTGTAGCCGGTGTACGCAATGTTCGCAACCCGATCGAGCTGGCTTATGAAGTGATGACCAAAAGCAATCACGTTTTTTTAAGTGGAAAAGGAGCGAATGATTTCGCCATAAAGCAGGGCGTAAAATTGGAGCCCGATGAATTTTTCTTCTCACAATTCAGGTACGACCAATGGAAAGAAATAAGGGATAGTGATAATTACTCACTTGATCATACACACCAGGATCTGGATGAACTGATGAAAGATAAAAAGTTCGGAACGGTGGGAGCCGTAGCCTGTGATATGGATGGAAATGTAGCTGCAGCAACCAGTACAGGTGGTATGACCAATAAAAAATATGGTAGGATCGGTGATAGTCCGATTATAGGTGCCGGCACTTATGCCAATAATTTAACCTGCGCCATCAGCTGTACCGGTCATGGAGAGCCATTCATCAGGGCAGTTGCCGCTCATGATGTAAATGCTTTGATGGAATACAAAGGCCTTTCCTTACAGGATGCCATGAACGAAGTAGTACACCGTAAACTGATTGATATAAAAGGAGAAGGTGGGATGATCGGCGTAGATGCGCAGGGTAATACTGCAATGGTTTTTAACAGCGCCGGGATGTACAGGGCCATGCGCCACAGCAATGGCGAAACGGCTGTAGGTATTTACAGTCAGAATTTATAGTACTCCGTTCAGATTATTTTAAATAGCAGCTTTATGCGGTCTGACTTATCTTGCAGAAAAAACAGTTTAGCAGGATGAAGAAATATGCAGTTATAGTTGCAGGTGGCAGTGGCAGCAGGATGAACAGTAGTGTTCCCAAACAGTTTTTATTGCTGAAAGGTAAGCCACTCCTTTATTATACTCTAAAGACATTCCTCGAATCATACGAAGATCTTCACATCATTCTGGTATTACCCGAAGAGCATATAGCTGCCGGACAGGAAATCATCGATGCATTTTTCAGTTATTCACGTATTCAAATCACCGTTGGTGGCAGAACCCGTTTTCATTCTGTTAAGAATGGTTTGTCGCTGATTACAGAAGAAAGCATAGTATTTGTGCACGATGCAGTGAGATGTCTTTTGTCGAAAGCGCTTATACATCGCTGTTATGAATCGGTGCTGGCATACGGTTCAGCAGTGCCGGTGATAGATTGTAAAGACAGTGTTAGAATTATTACAGATGATGGTAATGATGCCCTGGATCGGCAATTGGTCAAACTCGTACAAACGCCACAGGTATTTTACAGTAAAATATTATTGCCTGCATTCAACATCGACTATAAAGATAAATTCACCGATGAAGCTACTGTGGTGGAAGCATATGGTTTAAAAGTACACCTGGTGGAAGGAGAAGATAATAACTTAAAAATTACCAGGCCGGTTGATTTGCTCATAGCCGAATCTGTTATGGCGGGCAATTGATTCAATTCATAAATCAATAAAATTGCAGGCATCGCTTAAGCATATACTCCAATGGATGAAAATTTATCATCCTTTGCATGCGGCATACCGGAAATTTCTGGATGGGCAGGCAAAGAGAAGATACCAGAAGGACTATCATTCTTTTCGGGGATCTGGTTTCGAATGCAATGTTTGCGGTGCTTTATACAGCCGTTTTGTTCCCTGGTTTCCGTCGGAAGAAAATAAAACTGCCTTATCAGAGAACAAGGTGGTAGCGGGTTATGGGGAAAATATGATTTGTCCGGAGTGTTTATCTACTGCCCGGGAAAGATTGCTGATTGCTTTGCTGAAAGATCTTTATCCTGCTGAAGGGAAGCGAATATTGCATTTTGCGCCGGAAAAGAACCTATATAATTTTTTAAAAGATAAGGCAACTGTTTTAACCTGCGATATAAATCCCGGAATGTATCGCTCTGTTGATCCTGCTGTTCAATACCAGGACATCACTCAGCTTGGTTTTAAAGATGAGTCATTTGATTGGGTGATCGGCAATCATATCATGGAGCATATACCCGAAGATCAGTCGGGCAATGCAGGAAATATTTCGTATACTCGTTCCCGGTGGTAGGACAATCCTGCAGGTGCCTTATTCAATTTCAAATACTTCAACAGTTGAAACTCCTGATATAAAAGATACAGTCCGCCAGTCGGAGTTATACGGACAGAATGATCATGTAAGAATTTATACACTGGATGATTATAAGAAAAGATTAGAGTGTGCTGGATTCCAGGTAACCATAATTAACAGTGAAGCATTGGCATCTTACCGGAAGTTTGCGACCCAAAGGGACGAATGTTTCCTGGAGATAATCAAACCATTCAGTCCTTTAAAAACCTGATCGGAGCCGGTAGCCGGTTGTATCTGATAAAAGGATACTGCTCATTGGTGCTGGTAAATTTGCCATAGAAATAGGCGATGCCGGGTACATCAGATCCTTCGAAATCCAGTACCAGTGCGGTTTCTGCAAATTCCCGGATAATTTCGTTGTAGAGGTAATAATTGGCCAGTAATTTTTTTCCTGCCGGTAGCAGTGAAGATGCCATATTGTACAATCTCTTTTTGTCTCTCAACAGTAATACCATGGCCAGTAGCTCATTGGTTTCAGCGTGGTAAACCTGGCGTATGAGTACTCTTTTATTTTCAGCAAGATTAACACAAAGTTTTTCGAAGTTCCTATAATCTTTATTGGTAAAAGATGGCAATCGTTCCTGGTACAGTTTTTTATATAAGCGTATTGCAGATTTGTAGTCGGTTGACTTTTTATAAACTAACGGAAACGCATATGCTTTCTTAAGCCTTTGTTTGATATAAGTGCTGAAGTTGCCTGAAAGGTCAGCATATGAATCTTCCAGGTTGAGAACAAAATTATTTCTGAGGGTCGTTTTAACAAGTTTATTTTTCTGTACCAGGAGATTTTTATAATTCAGGGTGATTTCTGCAAACCTGAATTTTTCTGCAGCCAGGTCAAGGAATGCGGCGACAAGTTCCTGTGATATTTCTTCTGCTGAAAATATTCCGCCCTGTTGAAAAAAAGAAGGTTGGTATAAGTATTTTATGCCCAGTTTTTTTTTCCAGGTTAGTGGCATTACAGCTTCATAGTTGTTGAGTACAATGCCGTCCCAATGAGCAGCCATATGATCGAGGTAAACAGATTCTGCGTAGATCAGGCCATTGACAGACTTCCGGATACATTGATCCCACTTGGTTTTGTCGATTTTCTGGTATGAAAGATAGCGTAGTGACAATTTAAAACGGACTTAATGGAAATATGTTTTTCAGGTTGAAGTTTTGAATATCTATACTGAAAGAAATATTTTTCTGAAATCTCTTTTCGGTGATGGTTGATTTGAAATAATCATCATATACTTTGCTGTACAACAACGGGAAGTAAATGTTGACTGTATTTCTGAACAAAGAAAGTTGTAATCCAGCATCGTACAGAAATCTTCCTGTTTCTGCGTTTTTCTTCCAGGCTTCAGCATAAGTACCGATATCTGCAAAAATCCGTACCGGAATTTTTACGGGTAGTAATTCCAGGGGATTGATTTTTTTAGGAATGGTTGTGCTGAGATTGATGGCAGTAAGCCAATCATCTGTTTTGCCGATTTTACTGCTTAATAAATCGGTTCTAACTTTAAATGCACCATCCCGGTTCATGATCTGCTGATTGGAAAATCCTTCAAATTCATTTCGACCGATAAAATAATTGCTGTAAGTATAATCTTCGTTTCCTTTTGGTCCGGTAAGATTCAGGTGGTAACGATCGGTTTCAAATTGAGTAAGGAAAGTCTTTTCTGAAGTATAGAAAAACTTTCCGGCAAACAAACGCATATTTAAACCGCCTCCGGCAGGATAATTGAAAAAATAATTACCCGTAAAACCCAACCTTACAAACCCCTTACCCTGGTCGGCCTGCAATACAGCTTTGAAAGGATACAGGGCCCTGCTGTTCTGCCATACCAATTGCAACTGGTTTACATAGCGCCTTTCAACGGGATAAGTAATGATGTCCTGCTGAAGTGTAGTATCTCTTCTGAAACGTAAATCAGTTTCAGCAATCAGGAAAGTTTTAAACTGGATATATCGTCTTAAAGTACTTCGTGGATTTTTATTGGCAAATGAATAGCGTATAGTTGGTACAATTTTATTAAAAGATAAATAGTTCTTTTTTCCCGTTGAATCAGTGAATTCATCAGCACTGAACATGGCGCCTGCAACAGATAATTCAAGATTGGCACCTTTGTTCCCAGTAAAATGTGTGTAAGATAACCTGGCCAGTCCGTTTAATTGTTTTGAACCTGTAGCATATAATGGCGCAACCAGGAACCTGAATGTTGGCAATGGCAAAGAATAATTGTGTATGACTGCACCCAACTGAGCTTTATCATAAAAGTTATAACCAATAGCAGGAGAGAAGCTGATGTAGTTGTATTTATCAGTTTCTTTTAGGTTAAAGAATAAAGCCGGTTTAAAGGATTTCCTTTTTTGTGCATTAAGGTTTCCTTGTTTGCTGAGCAATGAAAATACGGCATCCAGATTTTTACCACTGATTTCTTCAGCAACTGCTTTAAAATCTTCCGGGTATGGATGTTTGAATTTCCATCTGCTGTAGTATTCCTGCATGATGCGGTTGAATACTGCTGTTCCGGTTTCAGCTTCCAGTTTCTCCAGCCATAAAGCTGCTTTTTTATAAGCGACCAATCCATAATTGATATAAGAGAACTTCTCTGATGTTGTTTCAATCGGTTGATCTCTTCGGATATGCGTTAACGTTTCCAGTAAGGTTACTTCAGCATCTGTTGGCATTCTTTTTTCAAAAAATGATTTTGATGAAGCGGAATCCGTAGTTCCATACCGCTGATTCATGTATCGCTTATCGTAATAACTGTTCATGCCTTCGTCCATCCAGGGATGTTTGCGTTCATTGCTGCCCAGTATGCCATAAAACCAGTTGTGACCCACTTCATGGTTGATCACATCATCCAGTCCTTTACTGTCGGGCGGTGTGCTGATCAGTGTAATGGTAGGATACTCCATGCCTCCATCGTATTTGCCCGGTTTCTGTACAACACTAACTATATCGTAAGGATATTCGCCAATCCACATTGACTTTGTTGCGGATGGCAGACTTTGATCATCGGTAGCGACTGTTCCCAGATCATTGTTGCTTTTTTGATTGGCGGAAATAGGCATATACATCAATGGTTCTTCCAGACAATTGCATGGTGTCTTGCAGTACAGTAAAATCTTTTATCTGCAAACCAGGCAAAGTCATGTATGTTTCGTTGGCTGTAATGATAGGTGTTATCAGTTCCCTGAACTGTCTTTCGCTTGTACTTTACCGGTAGCAGCCACTATATACTCTTTTGGAACAGTAATGCTTACATTAAATGCTCCGAACTCACTGTAAAATTCTCCCTGGTCGAGGTAAGGCATTTCGTGCCATCCTTTTCGGTCATACACGGCTGGTTTCGGGTACCATTGTGTGACCTGGAAACTTCCATCCATATAACCTGACCTGGAGAAATTATAAGGAAGCTTAACATGAAAAGGCGTTTCAATGATAGCAGATTGCCCTGGCGCCAGTGGAACCGGTAATATCAGTTTAACAATGTCCTGATGTTCCGGGATGATCTTCCAAAGCGGCAATCATTTTATCTACCCTGAAATCGAGCCTGTTGATATAACCCCGTTTTTCTTCAGCTGAAAAATAAAAATCAGTACGGCCATTTTCAAGAAGCTGATCGCTGAAAGCAGTGCGATCATTTTTATAAGCGTTCGGCCATAAATGAAACCAGATAAATTTCAAGTGTATCGGGAGAATGATTGTAGTAGTGTAATTTCAGGTAACCATCCAGTGTTTTAGCGGTATCATTCAGTGAAACAGTAATATCGTAATTTACTTCCTGCTGCCAGTAAGTATTTTGTTGCGACAAAGCAATACTATAAGATGCAGCAGTGATGATAAGCAGGATCAGTTTTTTCAAAACAAGGCTGTTTATCCAAAAATACGTCGAAATTATGTATTAATTGGAAGTTTAGCTGACACCTCATTTACCCTTTCCCGAAAGTATGATCTGGAAAGTATAAAGCATGATTTTGAAGTCGAGCGCCAGGGATACATTTTCTACATAAAGCAAATCGAAAGGCATGCGTTGTATCATTTCTTCAATGGAAGAAGCGTAACCGAATTTCACCATTCCCCAACTGGTTAAACCTGGTTTCACTTTGAAGAGGTATTTGAATTCGGGGTGACGCAATACAATCTGGTCGATATAGAATTTCCGTTCAGGTCTTGGTCCTACGAGGCTCATTTCACCTTTGATGATATTCCATAACTGTGGTAATTCATCGAGCCGCCATTTGCGCATGGTTTTCCCCCAATGTGTAATGCGGGGATCTTCCTGGCTGCTGAGTTGCGGACCATTCTTTTCGGCATCCACCATCATCGACCTGAATTTATACATGGTAAACGGACGGCCTTTATAACCGATTCTTTCCTGTGAAAAGAAAACCGGTCCTTTTGATGAAAGCGCCACCCTGATCAATGTATACAGGAATAACGGTAACAGCACCACGAAAGCGCTGATGGCAATGATCAGATCGATTACTCTTTTGATGTTCTGTTGCCAGGGTGGGAGCAGTCCGGAATGAATGTCGATCAAAGGAACGCCCATCACATTGTTGGTTTGCAGGGCACCGCTGATGATATCCACCGTATCGGGCATGATTTTGATATTCACTTCACGATCGCTCAGTTTGCGCAGGATATCAGTGATCATTGCCCTTTCGGTTTTATCAACCGTAATAATCACTTCTTCGATCTGTTCATCCGTAATAATAGCAGATGGATCTGTTCCTGCAGCAAATTTTTTGATTGATTCGGGCAGCTTCGATTCATGAGCGCCGTTGGTATTGATAAAACCGATAATGCGGTAGCCTGAATGTTCTTTTGACTTCAGGAATTCCTGGTAAAATTCTGCAGCTTTTCTTTCAGATCCGATCAGCAATGCGTTGAAAAAAACCTTTTTGTTCTGTAGTTGCTTTTTAACGAAATAAAGAAAGATCATTCTTACCATTACTGTAATGGTAAATACCGGAATGAGTAGACTGAAAAATTCGAGGTAGTAATTACGGTTATTCTCCTGTGGATTTTTCAGAATGAAGAAAAACAAGAGTACCAGGCATCCGGCAAGTGTAACAAGGAAAGTTCTTATAAATTCTGCCAAACGTGATTTCAGGTATAAGCTGTTATACGTTCCTGTTAGGAAGTGCAGACTGATCCATCCAAGTGTATAAAGAAAAAGGCCCAGGTAAAAACCGGGCGGCATACTGAAATCATAATCGTAAAACCGGGTGCGGATAAAATAAAATCCTATCCAGGTTAATACACATATTACGAGATCGGCTAAAATATACCAGCTGATATTTATGCGGGGTTGCTTCACCGATCTATGTTGATGAACTTAATGTTGTTGGTTATTGATCTTGTCGAGGATCAGGTGTGCTACTTCCATTGCACTGAATCCATCGAGCACAGTTACGGGTGTTTCGGTATTCTGCAAAATGGCATCCCTGAAGCCTTCCAGCTCCATTTTAATCGCATTCACTTCTTCAATGGGCGGATTGGCAATGGCGATTGTTTTTTTGCCATTGTTGGTTTCAATATCGAAACTGAAAACATTTTTATCGCCGGGATGATCAAGCCTGATGACTTCTGTTTTTTTATCAAGAAAATCAATTCCAATATAAGCGTCTTTCTGGAACAACCTCATCTTGCGCATTTTCTTGATGGAAATCCTGCTGCTGGTGAGGTTGGCTACACAGCCATTGTCGAATTCGATGCGTACGTTGGCAATATCGGGTGTATCACTCATCACCGCTACGCCGTTGGCTGAAACATGACTCACATTACTCTTCACCAGGTGGAGAATGATATCGATGTCGTGGATCATCAGATCGAGGATCACACTTACATCCGTTCCACGAGGATTGAATTGTGCGAGGCGATGTACTTCTATGAACATTGGTTGAAGGGAATAATCCTTCAGAGCAAGGAATGCGGGATTGAATCTTTCCACATGTCCTACCTGGAATTTGCAATTGGATTCTTTTGCCAGCTTCACGAGTTCACGGGCCTCATCCATGGTGTTGGCCAAGGGCTTTTCAACAAATACATGTTTGCCTTTGCGCAGGGCCATATCACATAGCTGGAAATGATTGATGGTAGGAGCAACAATGTCTACAGCATCACAGGCATCCATCAGGCTTTCGGCACTGGTGAATCTCGGGATACGATACTTCTCTTCCACTGTACGGGCATTGTTATCATCTGGATCAAAAAATCCTACCAGTTTGACGTCTTCAATTTCCTGCCAGTTGTTGAGGTGGTATTTACCCAGGTGGCCTGCGCCAAAGACTGCAATGTTGAGCATGTTGGGGTTTTGTCGGTTGTTCTCCTAATTATAAATTCTGGTGTCCGGTAAGAATGGTATCGGGACCATTGCTTTCTTCCCAGAATCCCATTTTGCCGAATTTCTGAATGCGTTGTTCGATGCGTTGTTCAGCTGGTATCTGTTCCAGTTGTGCGATTACCGGAAGCAGGTATTTTTTCAGTATTTCTGCAGCTTCATCATAATCCCAGTGTGCTCCGCCGAGAGGTTCAGGAATCACGTCGTCTACGAGTCCGAAGTTAAGCATATCGGTACCGGTTAATCGAAGTTGTTCGGCTGCTATTTCTTTTTTATCCCAGCTGCGCCATAAAATACTGCTGCAGCTTTCAGGCGAGATAACAGTATACCAGGTATTTTCCATCATCACTACTTTGTCGCCTACACCGATTCCCAATGCACCACCGCTGGCGCCTTCACCGATGATGACACAGATGACAGGTACTTTCAGACTGATCATTTCGTAGATGTTCCGGGCGATGGCTTCACCCTGACCTCTTTCTTCTGCTTCCAGACCTGGATAGGCACCTGGAGTATCGATTAATGTAATGATGGGTTTGTTGAATTTTTCGGCCAGTTTCATCAGGCGAAGGGCTTTGCGATAGCCTTCGGGATTGGCCATACCGAAATTGCGGAGTTGCCTGGTTTTGGTATTATTTCCCTTCTGCTGACCGATGAGCATGACGGTTTTTTCGCCCAGTTTGGCAAAACCACCAACCATGGCTTTATCATCCCGAACATTCCGATCACCGTGCAATTCCACGAAATCGGTACACATTTTCTCAATGTATTTGAGTGTATAGGGGCGATCGGGATGACGGCTCAGCTGAACCCTGTGCCAGGGCGTGAGCGTATCGGTTATGTTTTTTTTGGTTTCTACAATTCTTTGCTCAAGTGCAGCAATGGCGCCGCTCATGTCGGTTTTGGTCTTTTCCTGGGCCGATTTCAGTTGCTCTATCTGATCATAGAGGTCTTTAATGGGCTTCTCAAAATCCAGGAATTGCCTGTTTTTTAGCTGGGGCATGTAGTATAATTATAGTATATATTGAATATGAATGGAAAGTTAGCTTGTAAAAATAGGGGATACAA
Source organism: Ferruginibacter sp. (assembly GCA_037045295.1). Taxonomy (GTDB): domain Bacteria; phylum Bacteroidota; class Bacteroidia; order Chitinophagales; family Chitinophagaceae; genus Ferruginibacter. Next base: position 357,550 of record JBAOHS010000005.1, on the reverse strand, counting down.
GTTTTTTATAAAAGTTTTGTTTTGAAAATATAAAAATTCCTATCTTTGCCCTCCCTAAAAACGAGGTAAGGGATAACTTTTCCAATATCCATATCTCTAGGAATAGAAGGATCGGTAGTTCAGTTGGTTAGAATGCCGCCCTGTCACGGCGGAGGTCGCGGGTTCGAGTCCCGTCCGGTCCGCAAAGAGCACTCAAAAGGTGCTCTTTTGCTTTTTATGCGAATTCCCACACTGGGAAAAATATTCTCCAGATCATAACAATCCATATATCTACAGCCTCGTGATTAATTGTATTATGATTGTATTGATAGTGGTTTAAATTAGAAATAAGGCATTGGTATGCTGCATTACAATTCTGGAATTAAAATTGACTTACTGGTATAAAATTGAAACTTATGCATAGTAGTGAACAATCTCCCCGCATGGATCTGATCAATGATGAGGCCGTCATCAAATTAAAAGAACTTGCAGAAAAAGCAAGGAATTGTATATTCAGTACCAATGTGGCGAACTTTCCGCATACAAGCCGGCCAATGGCTTTGCAGGAAGTAGATGACCAGGGTAAGCTTTGGTTTATCAGCAGTAAAGAAAGCAACAAAAATTCCGAAATCGAAAAAGATAACCGGGTAACACTTTATTTTCAGAACAATGGTGCATATGAATTTCTTGTTGTGAGCGGCCGGGCAGCCATTCATACAGATAAGGGCATTATTGAAAAATACTGGACTCCCTTTGCCAATGCCTGGTTTGATGGAAAAGATGATCCCCGTGTTACGGTCATATCAGTAGATCCGATTGACAGTGATTACTGGGATACAAAAGATGGCAAGATCATCAGTTTTATTAAAATGAGCTTTAATGCAATTACTGGCTCAAAATCCGATGATGCAGGAGTGGAAGGGAAATTAAGAATTTAGAAATTCTAATTCGATTCGAATTGATCATAAAGATTTCAAGATGATTTCCTGTAATAACAATTACATTTTATATCTAGTTCTTCAAATTGAATTAAAAAGAATTAAATCATCATTTCTAATCTGATTACTTCCATTCTTTAATCTGTTTCAATTAAGTTATGCATTATTTTCTTTATTCTGAGTGAATGCTTTTCACATCAGCTTAACAGGATAATTATCGGTTTGCTGAATTATCATTCAATGTGTAGAATCAATTCCTCAAATTGAAAGATAATGGTGAATAAAAAGTTGAATTAAGCTTTGAATTTATATGGCTTGTTTCTTGCAACATGATAAATGTACCAGATGAATAATTTTTTTCATTCTTAAAATTTAATGTCATGCAAAAAGAAACAACCATTGAAATTCTAAATGATCTCATTGCTATTAATAACGACCGTGTTGAAGGTTATGAAAAAGCGGTGAAAGAGTTAGAAGGAAAAGATCCTGAATTAAACATGCTTTTTAATAACAATGCTGCTCAAAGCAGGGGTTATAGCGAAAAGTTGCGCCAGTATGTAAAAGAACTGGGTGGCGATGCTGAAACAGGTACTACCAATCGTGGTAAAGTATATCGGGTATGGATGGACATCCGTTCATCAATAGCATCTGATAAAACCATTAGTGCTCTTAATTTATGTGAGTTTGGTGAAGATGCAGCACAAAAAGCATATGAAGATGCGCTCAAGGATCAGAAAGAAGTTGAACCAGCTGTGTACCGTGTAATTATGGATCAGAAAGCTTCACTTAAAGATGCACATGATCACATTAAAGTAATGAGAGACAAAAGAGAAATGGTTTCTTAAAAATTTATAATTCAACATTAATAATACATTCAACATTAATACACTCCTATGAAATTATTACAAATATTCGTTGTGTGCATGTGTATCAGTATAACCGGTACAGCACAAGTGGATACTTCCAGACAAAGTCCTTCTCAACAGGATTCTTCATTCAACAAAAAGTATAAAAGGGATGGAGAAACAAAATCCAAAAGAGATAGCATGAATTATAAGACAGACTCTATCCGGATTAATGATAAGAAAAACAGCAATCCAGGAAAGAAACAAAGAATCGATTAATTAAGCATTGATAAAAAACAATATCAGACAAGAACATTATGTTCTTGTCTTTTTTTATTTATACAAAGGTACTTTAATGTTGAAATGAACCATGAAGGCTTCTTTTCGATTCGTCGCATGATTCAGAATCTTATAAAAAATCTTTGAACTTTAATTCACTAAATTTGATCTGATTGTATTTCGTCTGGCAAAAGCTTTTAGTGTAATTACATATGGTCCGGTTGCTGAAATTTCTTTGTATTATAATGTTGGCTTATTTTTCTGTATTCCTGCAATACAGAAAAAGATAATAAAATATACGCTTTTGAAGCGCTGGAAGCTGACATAACCGGTTTGAATTTTTCCAATAAACTAACAGTGACCCAGGATTTCAACATGTTTAAGTACATGTATTTCTACAATGGAGCAGGGGTAGGAGCCGGTGATTTTAATAATGATGGTTTGGTGGATTTATTTTTTGCCAGCAACCAGGGGCAGAATAAATTGTTTCTCAATAAGGGTGGTTTGCGGTTTGAAGATATAACGACCCAGGCTAATATTCCCGACTGATGGCGGTTGGAGCACAGGCGTCTCGCTCGTTGATATCAATCATGATGGGTTGCTCGATATTTATGTAAGTCGGGTTGGCAATTATGGCAAACTTCAAAGTCATAATCAGTTTCTGATTTGTAAAGGAATCAATAAAGAGGGCATACCGGTTTATGCGGATGAAGCCAAACAGATGGGACTGGCCATTGCGTCATTCGGAACACAGGCAGCTTTCTTTGATTTCGACAACGATAACGATCTTGATATATACCTCATGAATCATTCACTTCGTTTCAATGGTTCATTTATCGATCGAAAGACTTATGATAATACTTACGATATACTGGCAGGTGATTATCTGTTCCGCAATGACGAAGGAAAATTTACCGATATCACCAGGCAGGCTGGCATCAAAGGATCGGTGATTGGTTATGGTCTCGGCATCTGCATAGCGGATATCAATATGGATGGATGGCCGGATATTTATATCGGCAATGATTTTCATGAAAATGATTACCTGTACATCAATCAGCAGGATGGAACTTTCAGGGAATCATTGCAGGAAGCGACTATGCATACCAGTCAGTTCAGTATGGGTATTGATGTGGCTGATATCAACAATGATGCCTTCCCCGAAATTATTTCAATGGATATGTTACCCAGCGATCCCTATATTCTGAAAAGATCCCTGGGTGATGATGATTATGATCATTTTAATCTGAAGATCAGAGCAGGATATCATCCCCAGTTTGCCCGAAATGCATTGCAGATCAACCGCAGAAATGGATATTTCAGTGAAGCAGGTATGTATGCAGGCATTGAAGCCACGGATTGGAGCTGGGCTGCACTCTGGATGGATTTTGATAACAATGGATGGAAAGATCTTTTCATCAGCAATGGCATTCCCAAGCGGATGAACGATATGGACTATGTTAACTTTCTGAGTAACCTGGAAATACAGGAAAAAATCAGGAATAACCAGGTGGGTGAAAAAGACATGGCACTTATCGACAAGTTTCCCAAAGTTAAATTGCCGAATAAATTTTTCATGAATGAAACCAATAACCGGTTTCAGGATATGGCAGGATTGATTAAGAATGACAGAAGTACATTCAGTAACGGTGCCGTGTATGCGGATTTTGATAATGATGGTGATCTGGATGTAGTGGTCAATAATATTGATGAACCAGCGCTGCTTTATGAGAATAAACTGAAAAGCAATGCAACGGATAAATGGATAGAACTTAAGCTTAAAGGACCCGATAAGAACCTGAATGCCATCGGAGCAAAAGTGGTAGTGTTTCAGAAAGAACAAATCCGCACATATGAGAATTTTCCTGTGAGAGGATTTCAGAGTGCCATGCTCGTTCCCTTACATATTGGATTAGGATCAGGTGTTCCGGATTCTATGTTGCTGATCTGGCCCGATCAGCGTTTTCAGCGGTTATCTCTTTCAGCTAACAAAATACATTCAATACAATACAAGTCTGGCCTTCCATTATTTGATTACAGGCTACTAACGGAGAAGAATAAAGGTATTTCCTTTCCCATTGAAGATTTAACATCAGCATCTGAATTGTTGTTTAAGCATGAAGAAAATCAGTTCAATGAATTCGATCGGGAACAATTGATTCCCCATATGGTTTCAAGGGAAGGCCCGGCACTCGCTGTCGGGGATGTTAATAAAGACGGGCTCGATGATATTTTTATCGGCAGTGCCAGGAATAAAAAGAGTGCTTTATTTATCCAGCAAGGCAATGGTAAGTTCACCAAACTGATTCAGCCATCCCTTGATGCCGACAGCATTTTTGAAGATACGGATGCAGCTTTTGCTGATGTCAACAAAGATGGTTTCACCGATCTGCTCATTGCAAGCGGTGGCAATGAAGATCAGTCTGGAAGTGAATCGATGACACCTAGAGTTTACCTTAACGATGGAAAGGGTTTCTTAATCCGCAAACAAGATGCATTTGAAAAATCCATTAAACTGACTGCATCCTGTATAGAACCATACGATATAAATGCCGATGGGTTTACCGATTTGTTCATTGGCGGAAGAGCTGTACCTGGTGAGTATGGAGTAATGCCCCGTTCATATTTACTCATCAATGATGGTACTGGAAAATTCATTGATCAGACTTTGCAGTATAGCAAAGATTTGCTGCAGCCGGGTTTTGTAACCAACGCCACCTGGGCAGATATGGACAAAGATGGCCGCAAGGATCTGCTGATTTGCCTGGAGTGGGGCGGTATTCTTGCTTTTAATAATAAGAATAATCAGCTTCTAAAAAAAGTAATCACGAATGATCATGGCTGGTGGAATTTTACTTTAGCAGAAGATATTGATGGCGATGGTGACCAGGATATCCTGGCTGGAAATCTGGGAGAGAATAATCGTTTCAAGGCATCTGCAAAAAATCCTGTTACAATGTATTACAACGATTTTGATGAGAATGGCAAAAAAGAACAGGTGCTTACTTATTTTCTTGGGGGAAAGGAAATACCATTTGCGAATAAAGATGAACTCACCAAACAAATGCCTTCTCTTAAAAAGAAATTCCTGTATGCCGAGGATTTTGCAAAGGCTGATCTGACAGAAATATTTGGAAGGGATAAATTACAGCAGTCCCAAAAGCAAACTGTTTCCAATTTTTCCCATGCCCTATTTATCAATAACGGTAACTGGGACTTCGAATTAAAACCATTGCCGCCAATGGCACAGCTTTCTCTTTACCGCGATGCTGTTTCTGTAAATGCAAATGATGATAATCTCCCTGATTTTTTGTTGGTTGGAAACTTTTATCAAAGCGGTATCCAGATGGGTATGTATGATGCAGATTATGGTACTGTTTTAGTTAACCGCGGAAATGGAAATTTTACTGCGGAAGCACTGAATGGGTTAGTGCTGAAAGGAGAGTCGAGGCATGTGGCCCCGGTCACCGTTAAAGGGAAGCAATCATATTTTGTTGTGAGAAACAATAACAGCCCTGTGCTTTTTCAATTCATTAAGCCTGCAAGGCTACCGTAAATTTGAATTCATTTTAATTAAGGGTTAGCCTGCTCTTTTTTTTACATGCCGCAGAATGAGCTTAAAAGCCTGATTATTTCATGGGTTAATTTACAGGTAAAATCATGAAAATGTAATACCTTGACCGGGAATCAGATAGTCGTTGTTTTCTGAAAAAGCTATCCACCATATTGCTGCTCATGATCCTGGTATTCAATATTGCAGGATACCGGATGGTATATTCATGGATGGAAGCCAATGAAACCCGCCAACTTGAAGCGAAAATTGACCAGGGAAACTATAATGAAGCAGAATTGGTGGAAATAAGAATTCCATTGAATATGCCTTATGTTTCAGATAAAGGATACGAAGTGGCGTATGGAGAAACCAGTTTTGAGGGTAAGGTTTACCGTTATGTTAAGAGGAAAGTAAGCAACAATACACTTTACCTACTCTGTATTCCACACAAAGAGAAAATGGCATTGCTGGCTAACAGAAATCAAATTGAAAAAAGCAATGCATCAGAAAGCAACTCAACAGATCAACCCCGGAAATCCTCATTGTCATTCAAATTAATTACTGCAGAATTTTTACCATTAACGCAATTGACTGAAGTGAATAAACTGTCAGTTTTCACTCAACCTGATTATAGCCTCTTTAATAATTTGCATTTTAAAGCCTTTACACCGCTCACTGCAGAGCAGCCCCCGGAAGTTTAAATACATATACAACTGCAATATTTTTTATTCCAATAATGATTATCAAAATGAAACTGATAAATATATTATTGCTTGCCATGCTATTTAATTTCACAGCATGCAGGCAAAATGATAAAACCTATAAATCCTTTTTCTCCAATCCGGCTTTGTATTCAAAAACAGTGAAACAATTAAATGATGTTGTGCTGGAGAATAATTTTCCACCAATGATTGCCAGCAGGAATTATGTGTATGCGAATATTGCTGCATTTGAATGTGTGGCCGCAGGAGATACTAAATACAATAGTCTGGCCGGACAAATCAAACATCTCCCTGTTTTGCCATTACCTGCAAAAGGAAAAGAAGTTGATTTTTCTTTTGCAGCATTATTGTCTTTTACCAAAGTTGGTAATGCCGTTACATTTCCGGAAGGAAGCCTGATGAAGTATTACGATTACCTGAAGCGAATGGCAGATAGCACCGGTATGTCAAAGGATATGCTGAATAACTCCGTCGTATACGCTGATTCTGTAGCTGCTGCTATTTTAAGGTGGAGCAAGAAAGACAATTATGCTCAAACAAGAACTGCAGAAAAATATACGGTGCCTCAGGTATTTGATGGCAGGTGGATTCCAACGCCTCCTATGTATATGACGGCGATTGAGCCACATTGGAAAGAAATAAGGCCGATGGTGATGGATTCTGCTTCGCAATTTATGCCGCCAAGACCACCTGAGTATGATATGGAGAATAAAACAGGGATTTATTACACTTCTCTCATGGAAGTGAAAAATACCGGTGATAGTTTAACGGAAGAACAAAAACATATTGCAGATTTCTGGGACGACAATCCATTTAAACTGAACGTAGTTGGTCATGCCAGTTATGCCACAAAAAAGTTTTCTCCTCCGGGACACTGGATGAATATTGTGGGCATAGCTTCACAGAAAGCAGGAGCTGATTTTAATACTACCGTTGCCGCATATGCGCAAACGGCAATCGCATTGTTTGATGCCTTTATCAGCTGCTGGGATGAAAAATTCAGAAGTAATTATATAAGGCCCGAATCGGTAATCAATAAGTTTATTGATGATGACTGGCAACCATATATTCAAACTCCTGCATTTCCATCTTACACCAGTGGTCATGGAACCATTTCTGCAGCATCTGCAGAAGTGATGACCCATTGGTTCGGTGATAATCTCTCTTTTACCGACACCTCTTTACTGGAATTCGGTATTAAGAACAGGAAAATCGAATCTTTCCGAAAAGCAGCCAAAGAGGCCGCTATGTCGCGTTTATATGGAGGCATTCATTACCGCTTCGACAATGAAGAAGGTAATAAAGCCGGTACCAGATTAGGAGAATTTATCCTTCAACGACTAAAACTTAAAGACTAAAAAAACTTACATGAAGATTTTACATATTCACAAAATCAGTTTTCTGGTTTTGTGCAGTTGCATGCTGCTGATAAGTAAGCAATCAACTGCGCAAACAGATATAGATGGCCTGATGATGGAAAAGCATTTTTTCTGTGTGGGTCCAACTGCCGGGGTCAGCACCTGGAAAAAATACTGGGAAGGAACCAATAAAAGAGAAAACCTGAATATCGGAAAAGTAACTACCAGCAGTTTTATGCTGATGGGAAACTATGGTATTACCAGCAAGCTGAATGTATTGTTCGGCTTGCCTTATATTAAAACCAAAGCCAGCGCCGGTCAGTTGCCAGGCCAGAAAGGATTGCAGGATCTTTCATTTTTTATCAAATGGCAGGCATGGCAAAAACATTTGTGGAAAGGTGAGCTGAAAACAATGCTGATCGGCGGCTATTCATTACCGGTATCAGACTACACTCCGGATCTCCTGCCGCTTTCCATAGGGCTACGAAGTAAGAATACACAAATCCGTTTGTTGCTCGACTATCAAAGAGGCAATTGGTTTGCAACTGCATCCGGAACCTATATCCATCGTTCCAATATTACTCTCGACAGGAACACCTACTATACCACGCAGATGCATTATACCAATGAAGTGAAGATGCCAGATATGACGATGTTCGATTTCAGGGCTGGTTATCGCAGTGAAACCTGGATTATTGAAGCCATTGCGAACAAACGTACTACCATTGGCGGTTTTGATATCAGTAAGAACAATATGCCATTCGCCAGTAACAAAATGAATGCAACAACAATCGGTATGCACATCAAGTATGAAACCAATTTCATCAACGGACTTTCCTTTGTAGCTGATGGAAGCACCACGGTAGCCGGCCGCAATGTTGGACAGAGCAATTATTTTGGCGGCGGTATTTTTTATATCATGGATTTCAGTCCAAAGAAAAAGACTGCAAAATCTGACACACAAAACAAATAATCATGAAAAAAATATTATTTCTTTTTTTCTTCACAGGAATATTGGTTTCTATCCTTTCCTGTTCCAAGGAAATTACTGAAAGAAACCTGGAGTATCCGGCACTGGATCCTGTGAATCCCGATGCCAATGCAGGTACCTGGAAGCCGGTACTTTTAACAGCTGCCAATGAGTTCAGCTGTGCAACGCCGATTGCTACCACCTCACCTGATTATATTGTGCAGCTGAATGAGATTAAAAGTTTTCAGCAGCAAATAAGCAGTGAAGAAAGAGACCTGGTTAATTACTGGGGTGCAGGTGCAGTACTCCGCTGGAATGAAATCATGAGGGAGCTGGTAGCCAAACACAATATACCTCCTTATCAGAATGATGATGGAACTTATCCCATTCCGAGTGCAGCTAACCCCCTGGCATACCCGACGTTTCCTTTTGCCAATCCTCCTTATGCGGCAAGAGCTTATGCCTACCTGAGTGCTGCACAATATGATGCATGTGTCGCTGCTTATTATTATAAACAGCAGTTTAACAGATCAGCGCCATTCAGGGTTGATTCAAGCATCCAGACATTATTGCCAAAATCTGCTCTGCCATCTTTCCCCAGTGAAGATGCAGCCGTATGCGGAGCAAGTGTTGAAATTCTGAAACTGATGTTTCCGGGCGACCAGGATTTTATCAACCAGAAAGCAGAAGAACATAAAAGAGCAAGGTTGATTGCAGGTGCTAATGTGCGAAGCGATCTGGATGCAGGAGAATCATTGGGTAAACTGGTTGCCGGTAAATTTGTTGGAAGGGCAAGAACAGACAGAGCAGGTGCTGCTGTTGGAACACCAGCATTATGGGCACAATTGGAACAGGATGCCATCAGCCTGGGTGAGACGCCATGGATAAGTCTGGAAACACCAAAAAGACCACCTATGCTCCCCTTGTTCGGAAAAGTGAGGGCCTTTTTATTTGATTCGCTTACGCTGGTTACATTGATCAGGCCTGTTGCGCCGCCCTCAACAACTTCTGCACAGTTTCAGCAGGAGCTGAATGAGATTTATGAGTACAGTAAAAATTTTTCCAGGGATCAGATGCGCATAGCACATTTCTGGGCTGATGGCATCGGTACTTACACACCACCCGGTCATTGGAATTATATAGCAGCCGATGAATTTGTACAACTGAAATTCAGTGAAGCAAGATGGGCCCGTAATATGGCATTGCTGAACATGAGCCTGATGGATGCAGGTATTGCTTGCTGGGATGCAAAGTACAAGTATTTTAATCCACGACCATCTCATATGGATCCACGAATTAAATCTGTAACCGGCGTACCTAATTTTCCGGCATATATATCAGGGCATAGTACATTCAGCGGAGCTGCGTCTACAGTTCTCAGTTATATTATCCCTTCCAAAGCAGCTTATTTTGACCAACTGGCCAGGGAAGCTTCATTAAGCAGGATGTACGGCGCTATTCATTACAGGAGTGATTGTGAGAAAGGATTGGAAACTGGTAATAAAGTAGGGAACCTGGCCGTAGAAAGAGGCCATACCGATGGTGCTGAATAAATTATTTTAATCTGAATAGTATTTAGTAAATGCAAAACAGCCTGCAATAAATGCGGGCTGTTCTGTTATTCCTGTATTGGTTTTGTTTCAGGCGGTATGAAGGCTGCAATTAACCAAGACCCCTTAACCATTTTACGATGTCATCTTTTGCCTTTCCAGTTTTCTTTTGGATACGACCCCAGGTTTCATCTTCTTTTCCTTCTTCATATAGTAAGTCGTCATCAGTTAATGATGCATATTGTTGTTTGAGTTTGCCTTTCCACTCATTCCATTTTCCTTTGATTTCCATTTTGTCCATAAAATAAGTTTTAAACGTTAACAGATGCAGATATCAGTGACAATATCATGCCAGACCCTTTTACAGTTTAAATCACAATAAGAATCTTCAGATAAATACAGAATTGGGTAATTTATTTCACAATAATTGATGAAGCATTTTAACGTTGTCGTAAGTTTTAACCTGATCAACCGCATATTCAAATTACATTTCATACATCTTTTCTTTCAATTCATACATAGATACTTTCTTTAACGTAAGGCACCTGTATAATTTGCACGCATAAATAATTCTTAAAAGTATAGTCATGAAAAAATCATTTTTATTTATTGCTGCAATGATTATTGTAACTACAGTTTCATTGATTGCCTGTAGTAATGAGAAAGCAGAAGAGAAAAGTACAATCGTAAAAACCGATAGCGCTGCCCAGGTAAAAAAGGGAGAATACCTGGTGAGTATTGTGGGTTGTGATGATTGTCATTCGCCCAAAAGAATGGGTGAACATGGTCCGGAAATTATCCCTGAATTAAGGTTGTCCGGTTATCCATCAACCAGGCCAATTCAGAAAGCGGATAGCAATGTGATTAAACAGGGTTGGGTATTGATGGGGCCTGATCTTACTTCTGCAGTTGGGCCCTGGGGCGTTTCATTTGCGGCTAACCTTACCAGTGATGTTACAGGTATTGGTAACTGGAAAGAAGAAAATTTTATCAAGTCAATCCGGGAAGGAAAATTGAAAGGTCTTGATGGTAGCAGGCCTCTTCTTCCGCCCATGCCATGGTTTGTTTATAAGAATATGACCGATGATGACCTCAAAGCAATTTTTGCTTACCTGAAAACAGTGAAGCCAGTAGACAATGTCGTTCCTCGTCCTGTTCAGCTGGCCGATATTAAATAATCTATTAATTATATAACTGATGATTACTAAACCAATTGTTTTAGTTACCGGAGCAACCGGTGCTCAGGGTGGATCTGTTGCAAAAGCCTTGTTGAATGAAGCCCGCTATACAGTACGTGTACTTACAAGAGATAGGCACTCTTTGAAAGCAAAAGCCCTGGAAGAAGCCGGAGCAGAAATATGCGAAGGTGATTTTGAAAACCCTGAAAGCCTGGATATAGCTTTGAAAGATTGTGATGCCGTTTTCGGAGTTACCAATTTCTGGGAGCATTTCGAAAATGAATACAGGCAAGGAAAAAATCTGATAGATGCCGTAAAGAAAGCACAGATTAATCATTTTGTTTTTCATACACTGCCTGATTACAATCGTTTGAGCCAGGGAAAATTCCAGGTTCCTCATTGCGACCTGAAAGCCAGACTTCAGCATTATGCTGCCAGTCTGGGTATTCCTTCCACTTTCATTCATGTGGCATTTTATTTTGAAAACTTTATCAACTTTTTTCCACTTCAGTTAGAACCTGATGGAAAATATTATTTCGGATTTCCACAAGGTGATACGCCACTGGCAATGACCAGCATAGAAGACCTGGGTCCTGTTGTATGCTCGATTTTAAAAAATCCGGGTGCATATATTGGCCGAACAGTTGGACTGGTTGCAGAAGATGATCCCTGCGAAATCTATGCAGAAACGATGAGCCGTGTTTTGGGTAAGGAGATCAATTATCGCTATATTCCCAGGGATGAGTATGCAGCTTTGGGCTTTCCGGGAGCTGATGAACTGGCCAATATGTTTGAAGTGCAGCGGTTGTTTATTCCGGAACGGAAGAAAGACAAAGCTGAAAGTTACTTTTTGAATCCTGCCATGCAATCTTTTGAACAATGGCTTTCCTTGAATAAAAGCAAGTTTGATTCCATGCTGAATGAAGTAAAAGATAATTCACTCCCGGTACAGCAATAATATTAGCCGGAACTTATATTCAATTCATCCGGGGATATTCGCAATTCATCCGGGGTTTCCGCAACCTGTTTTACCCGGCAGTAACAAATCAATAAAAGTTGCTAATTTGTAGGAATTAAGTTGTTATGAAGTGGAAATTACCGCAATACAGCAGCAAAGATTACTTTGTTTTAATGGCCATCATTGTGCCGTTCACGGTAATCATGAATGCCAGTATTTTCGGCGCAAAATATTTCCAGCATATAGGCATGTTCCTGCTATCTACGTTGGTCACAGGAATAGCTTTCAGCATTGATTTTGTGATTTGCGGCGCAGTTGCCGTTTTTTTCAAAAAGCGTTTCCCCGATGAAAAAGAGGTAGGCAAAAAACTGATCTTGATGATCGGGGTTTTCCTGCTGATGACGGGGATATTTCTTACAGCTTTGTTTAAAGGGTATGAATGGGTCGATTTTTATGGTTACCGGTTCAATGAGAAAGGTTTTGTATGGTCATATGTTGCCCTCGGAATTGTGAATGTTTTTCTCTCGATTTTGTTTGAAGGCATAGCCCGTTTCGATAACTGGCAGAAAAACATGAAGGAAAATGAATTGTTGCAGGCATCTTACCGGCAAAGTCAGTTACAGGGTTTGAGAAGCCAGGTTAATCCGCATTTCCTGTTTAACAGCCTCAACTCGCTTTCGAGCCTGATCAGTGAAGATGAGCAGGAAGCAGAGAAGTTTCTCGATGAAATGAGCAAGGTATACCGGTATATGTTGCGCAACGATGATGATCAGTTGGTATCAGTAGCTACAGAATTAAAATTTCTAGAGTCTTATCTGTATCTGCTGAAAGCCAGGTATGGGACTGGTTTACAGTTAAACATACAGGTGGATGAAGCAGATCGTGATAAATTTCTTCCTCCACTTACCTTACAGGTATTGGTAGAAAATGCATTTACACAGAATGCCATCAGCAAATCTACTCCGTTAAAGATTAATATTTATTCTGATGGAGGATCAGCCATTATTGTAGACAATAACGTACAACCTAAAATTGTAAGTGAAACCATTGATCATGAATCGGGGCTTGATAATATTATTAAGAAATACCGGTTAATCAATCAATCAGAAGTATTGGTTGATGAAACGGCTGTTCAGCGAACGATACGGATTCCACTCATTGATCATCAAAAAGAAGCATTGATATGAAACACTGGAGCACACCCACAAGGCTGCAGTATATTTCATTCTATGCCAGCATGCCCATCATAGATTTTTTGCTGAATTATATTCTTTACGATGAGAGAATATTTAAAGACATTTCAGTTTGGTTGTTTTCATTCCCACTTTTATTTTTTATCGGTATGGCTTCCTGGAGAGGACATACAGTAATCGGGAACTATATTAAAAAAAGATATCCCGAACTTAACCAGACAAGGAAAAGAATATTGTTGCAAGTCTTTTGTCTGGTCCCATTTATGTCATTCTCCGTTACCTTGATTTTTTTTCTGTATGATGCGATTGGTATGTTGTCGTACAAATTCAGCATGGAAGATTTTAAACTGGGTTTATTGGTTGGCTTTTGTGTTAACCTGATTTTTGAAACTTTGTATGAAGCCGATTATGCTTTGGAGAAATACAAGGAGAGTGTGGAAGAAAAGCAAAGACTGCAGCAGATGTCGGCTTTCCAGGAGTTTGATACGTTAAAAAATCAGGTCAATCCACATTTTCTTTTTAATTGTTTCAATACGCTTTCTTCACTTATAACGGAAGATAAGAACCAGGCTGAAAAGTTTCTGAATGAACTCAGTAAAGTTTACCGGTACCTGTTACAAAACAATGAGGATGGATTGAGTACACTCGACAATGAAATAAAATTCATTCATTCCTATTTTCAGTTATTGCAAACCAGGCATGGAGATGCCGTTGTATTGAATATTGAAACAGACAAACGTTATGGGCCTTACCTGCTGCCCTCATTGAGTTTGCAATTGCTGGTAGAAAATGCCGTAAAACACAATGCAGTTTCAAAATCAAAACCATTGGTAATTGATATTTTTACACCTGCAGGAAATAAACTGGTTGTTAATAATAATCGTCAGTACCGCAATACGAGAGTAAATAGTAACAAAGTAGGTTTACAGAATATTAAAATGAAATACCAGTTGCTGAACCAGAAAGGATTTCAGGTAATGGAAGATGAAAAAAACTTTACCGTTGTATTGCCATTGATCTGGAATAACAACAATCAGAAACCCGGAGTAGCCATCAACAATTAATCACAATAAATTTAATCATATGCGAATTTTAATTATTGAAGACGAAGACCTCGCAGTAAAAAAATTACAGAAAACACTTGCTGCTGTAGAACCCAATGCTGTAGTAGCAGGCATTGCAGACAGTATCCATTCTGCTGTTGAATGGCTTCAGGAGAATCAGCAACCAGACCTGATATTGATGGATATTGAACTGGCTGATGGTCAGAGTTTCGAAATTTTCAACCTGGTGGAAGTTAAAAGCCCGGTCATATTTACAACTTCATATGATGAATTTGCATTGAAGGCATTTAAAGTGAACAGCATTGATTACCTGCTGAAGCCGATTCAGAAAGAAGAATTACAAGCGGCACTCAGCAAGTTCAGGCAGCTGAAGAGTGCTCATTCCGGATCAGATGATCAGACTGGCATTAATATAGATAGCCTGGTAAAGCAATTGCAGCAAAAACTCCAGCCAAAAGATTTCCGCAAACGTTTCCTGGTAAAATTTGCACAGAAACTGGTAAGTATAGAGGTAGATGATATCGCCTATTTTTATAGTGATGGCAGGTTAAACTTTTTTAAAACAAAGGACAACAAGAAGTACGTTGTTGATTATACCATGGATGAGCTGGAAGATATGCTCAATCCTGAAAAATATTTCCGCATCAGCCGCTCATTTTATGTTTCTGTAGAAAGCATTGATAAAATTGAAGATTATTTTGGCAACAGGTTGATACTTCAGCTTAAACCAGAAGTAGACAAAGAAGCCCTGGTGAGCAGGGAGAAAGTGACTGATTTTAAAAAGTGGATGGGGAAATAAAAAATCGGGTCAGATAATTTAGATAGGAATATCAATTGTGATCAGGATATGTTTTTTATTCATATCCGTTTTCCCGCTTGCATTTATTGATTCACATCGTTTTCTCAGTTCTGTCCTTTCAAGAAGATGCTCAATCATTTCGGGCGTAGAAATTGTGTTGAAAGATTCGGCTTTATAACTAAGGACATTCTTTTCCAGGTAAACCTGGATGTTACAGTTTGTAATCCCCGATTGCACCAGGCTTCTCATAAATGCTTTGAACAGCAGAAAACTCTCATGACGTAGTTTCATGTTCAATTCCAGTTCAGTAACATTCTTTTCTACATCGAGTTGCAGATTTGTATTGTGTCGGTTATTCAGTGAATCCAGGTATTCAGCCATCCGGTCAACAGTTTTGGGCATGCTATCGTTGGAGGGATCAATACTCCAGAGCATGTCATCCATTGCAATGATCATCTGGTGGCTTTTATGATGTATCTGTTCAATATATTCTTTTGACTTAACGGGTTCCTTATCAGCCTTGATCCTCGCCATTTCACTCAGGATATTGATATTGTTTAGCGCCGTATTAATTTCTTCGTGGAGGTTATCTGCAATATTGGTACGCATTTTCTGGATCGCTTCTTTTCTTTTCATACGCTCTTTATCAAACCAGAACAACAAGCCACAAATAACCAGAATCAGCAAACTATAAAACCACCAGGTTTTCCAGAAAGGCGGCATAACAGTGATGCTTAAACGAATAACGCTGGTGCTGCTTCTGCCTTCAGCATCTTCCGCTTTTGCAATGAATGTGTAAGTACCTGGGGGCAAATAGGAGTAGAGCGCATTGTAATTTTTATCGGCAATTTTCCAGTCTTTATCCAGCCCTTCAAGTTTATACCGGATGATATAAGTACTCCGGTAAGTAAGTGGCGAAAAATTGATTTCAATTGAATTTTCTTTGTCCGACAATTCGATTCTTTCCAGTTTAAGTAAAGAATCCACCAGTAATGATTTGTTCATCACTTTAAAATCGGTAAGAACAGCAATCGGAAATGCTTTATTAACTTCAATGCTGGACGGATTAAAAACGATGAATTGTCCGGCTGATCCGAAAATCATTCTTCCATCTTTCAGTTTGTAAGAAGCGCTATGTGTAAAAAAATCATTCTTTATGCCGTCGTTTCGGTTGAAGAGTGCAAATACTCTTTTGTCTAATGTGACCCGGTATAATCCGCTGGTGGTCGACATCCACACATATCCATGCTGATCTTTTTCCAGTGAAGCTATGTAGCCTGAAATGGTTTCATCGGTACCAATTACTTTAACCTGATTTGAAATAGTATTGTATACTGTGAGATAGTTAAGCGTAGTGATCACCATTAAACTATCGTTGTATTCCAATACAGCTGATACTTCATTCTGAGGGAGTTTTTTATCTGCCGTTTCCTTGTCGCCAAAGTGCATGATAATTTTACCAGTATTGGTATTAATCACAAATAAACCATCCTTTGAAGTTGAAACCCATAAATTGGATTTTGAATCAAGGGTCATTATTTTGTCTTGCTGCGGGGCGATCTCTTTGAAAGGCTTTAGGTTATTTTCAAAGCGTGGATCATTTTTATCTGCAGTCCATTTATATAAACCTTTGCCCCATACACTCAACCAGAGATTTCCTTTTTTATCTTCTACGATTTTGTGTATGGTTCTGTTTTCAAGTACAGTTGGATTAAAAAAATCCGCAGTGCCTGTTTTTTGATTGTACCTGTAAAATCCGGGCTGAGCCGCAAACCAGATGATATTGCTATCTGCCGATGTGCACATACTCCAGATTGGAATGGTATTTTTATCTGGTATTCCTTTTATGTTTAAGGGAATATTTTTGAAATTGCTGTCGTACCTGTATAATCCATCTCCCCAGATTCCCGCAAGAATACTGCCATCACGTAAACGCATAAACGACATGGCATCTCCTTCACCGGTATTTCCTGTATTACGTTCGGTATGACCAATATTGCTGAAAAACATTTCTGCCGGATTGAATAAGAACAAACCTTCATTTCTGGTTGCTATCCAGATATTTTTCTCCCTGTCTTCATAAAGGCAGGTGATCAGCTGATAAGCAATACTTCTTTCATTCTGATATTTGTTGGAAATCAGGTTGAATTTATTTTCTTTTTCATCGAACAAACCAAAAACCAGGTAACCTTTTACCCAAATGGAACCATCTTTCTGTTCTGTGAATCCTTTTATTTCATGATAGGTTTTAAGTGCAGAATGGAATTCACCGTTTTTGATGATAAAGGATTGTCGCCTCAGGTCATAACAAAAGAAATTAGGTGTGCCAATTGCCCAGTTATCGAACCATAATCTGTCTTTGCTATCGAACATTAGATTTGAAATGCTGTTAATCTGAGATAGGTTGTTTACAGCAGGTTCATTTTCTGTATTGTGACCCGGATAGCTTAACTGACGGGTATCCTGGTTATAAATTGCAACCCCGCCCTTTGATAAACCTGCCCAGTATTTACGGGTTCCTGGTTGTTGAATAAAATCACTATAGACGGATCCGGCCGGAAGTTGAAAGAAATTATATTTTTCCGACAACTCATTGAGTTTTTTATTGTAGGTAAGTAACCCATGTCCTTGCGCTAAAAGAAAAATATTTCCAAATGCATCTGTGATCAGTCTCTTTTCTGCACTCTTAATATCAAATTCATATCTGCTGTTGATCCTGACTTTCCTGAAAACAAAGTTTTTGGTATCAAAGATGCCTAGCTGTCCGGATGCTGTAAGTAACCATAAATTCTGATGAACATCTGTGAGTAATTGTAATACCGGATTGCTGGGAATACTATTGGAGTCGGTTTTTTTATGTCGGAAGGATTTGTAACGGATGCCATCAAAGCGTTGCAATCCATCTGTTCCGCCGATCCAGATATATCCTTCTTTATCCTGCACGACTGTGTTGATCTGGTTCGACAATAAACCTGAAGAAGCACCGAAATGAGTAAAGGAAAATTCTCTGCCGGGCTGAGCCTTTGTTTGCTCAATCCAGGTTAGTAGAATCAGAAAGATGAACAGCCTGTACAAAGTTTATATTTTAGTTGTCAAAATTACCAAAGGCTTATGGTATTCCTGCTCTGTTCATGTACCCATATCCACAATTGATACATTATTCTAATCAATTGATCTCTTGCAACGCTATTCTGCCCGGGTTTTAAGCCATTTTTTGCTTTTTCAATTCATGTTGAAAAAATTGCATTTGATGCAATGTGACCTTGAACGGCTGTAGAATTCGGGACATTTTTGCAGGGTAATTATTCAACAATAAAAATAAGAAAAATGCAAAAGATAAGATTCGCAGCAGAAGTATTCGGAATGATGTTGATTCTGCTGATGGCTGTTTTGATTCAATGTACTTACCAGCAGGAAGTAAAGCCTGTAAGTAAAATGAATAACAGCAATTCCAATTCCGGCACATCGGTTGTTAAACGATCAACAACTAATAGTAAGTCATCAACAGGTTTACTGAAGTTAATTTCAGTAAGTGGTCCTGTTCAGAAAATATATTTCTGATTTTAAAATTTCAATAATATGAAACAGTTTTCATTAAATGCCTGCATACGATTACTGAGGGTAAGTATTATCATATTAATACTGGCACTGATCAGCATGTTCCTTTTTTCGTTTACACTTCACCGTGTAAGCAACGATTTTCTGAAAGAGTTGGGTATAGCTCCAAACGAAGCTGAACAGAAAATTACGAACAGCATTCTGGGTGGTTATCTGGATACTTATGGTGTTAAGAACATAAAAAGCATTGCTACCGGAAATCGGAAAAAACTTGTAGCCGATTTGTTGGTATACACAAAACAACACGTGCAATCTCAGGCTTTTGTAAAGCAATACAAGGCGATGAAAGAATCCCGTAAGCCACAGCCGGCAAAGATCCAAACGCCGGATGAAATGCGCAGGGATATGATTGAACAATACAAGAAATCAATCGCTGAAACCGAAGCTTCACTGAAGAAAGCAGATGCATCTATGAAGCCAGTGTTTGAAAAATTGCTGGTAGATGCAGGTAAGCAGCTAAAAGAAGTGCAAGACCCAAACAATAAAATGATTGCAAGCTATGCTAAGAATTATCCGGATATGCTGAAAATGATTGATCTGCAGCATCAATCAAAAATAGAGCAATGGGAAAAAGAATTTCCTGACAATCATCTGTTGTTTGTTAAAGAGCGACTTGAAATGTTTATGAAAGAAACAAAGAATATTGATTTTGATGCAGCATTACAGGTTAAAAACGGTAAGAAATACTTTGTGAACATAGAATACGAAAGGAAGAGCAACTACTGGAAAATGGCATTCAGAGCAGGAAGAGATGTCGTTCTTACGGCACGGGAGTATGTTTCAGATTGGATTTCAACAATCAATTAGCCGAAATTGAAAATCAAGTAGCCTCAGATTTGTCGCAATCAACCCACCGTTTGTCGTTTTTCAACAGTTCTGTTTCAACGGTTTGTTTTTACATTTACTGTACAAACAATGATGATGGAAAAACTCAGTTTTCAGATTAGTATTAAAGCTACCAGGAAAAAAATCTGGGATGTATTGTGGAATGATGAGACTTACCGTAAATGGACGGCCGTATTTTCTCCCGGTTCATATGCAGTCACCGATTGGCAGGAGGGAAGTAAAACATTGTTTCTTTCATCCGATGGTTCGGGGATGGTAAGTACCATTGCGAGGAATATTCCATATGAATTTCTTTCCATTAAGCACCTGGGATTTGTAAAGAATGGTATAGAAGACACAGAAAGCGAAGCGGTGAAACAATGGGCCGGCGCATTGGAGAATTATACACTTAAAGAAGAAGGAGAATCTGTTTTGCTGGAAGTGTCGATGGATTTAAGCGATGAATACAAAGATTATTTTATGAAAGTTTTTCCCCAGGCTTTACAGTCAGTAAGAGAACTGGCAGAGAACGGATAACCTGGTGGCATTTAAAAACTATTGATCAATTTCAGGATGGCAGTAGAAGTATTTAAAACCAATATCACCGATGCTGTACTGGCAGGTGAATTGCTGAAAGAACTGGATCGCCTTATACCGCAAACCAGGATTAATTTCGATCTGGAAGATTGCGATCATGTACTCCGTGTTGAAGGAGTACAAATCAAGCCTGCACATATAGTTCTGTTTATGGAACAGAAAGGCTTCATTTGTGAATGCCTCTGAATTTTTTACAGATTAGTTCCTCTCGAGGGAAAACCCGTGCATAAAATGGGTGCATTTCCTGTTTTATTATTCATTAATAATAGTTTGATTTGTGATATGGGCTGATGCCCAACTTTTCATTCATACAAATCAATCTTTTTTATGAATAATTTTTTCGTTGATTTTCATTGTCATCCTTCTATTAAGCCTTATGGTAAAAGTTTTTCTACAGATAATCCCGGCACAAATGAGGGAAACAGGAAAAGGCGTAACAGCATCTGGTTTTATGATTCACCGGATCTGTTTGAAAGAGGATTGCAGTTGGCAACGGGTATCAATAAGTTTACGCAAGCCGATTGTACTACACTGGCTTATGGAAATGTAAGGGTTGTATGCGCTTCTTTATATCCTATCGAGAAAGGTTTTTTCAACAATGAATTGGGCGACGGTATGTTGAGTGATCTTGCAGGAGCTTTTGTTACCGGAGTAGGGCAGGAAAGGGTAGATTATATTCAGGAGATTAAAGATTATTTTGAAGACCTCGTTGGTGAATATGATTTCTATCTGCAGTTGAATGGTGTTCCTGTAAAAACCGATGGCGGTACTTTTCATTACCTGCTTGTATCGGGTTTTGAGGATATTGAAGCTTATACACAGGCTAACCCCAACGACAATAATGTAATATTCATCATACTTACCATAGAAGGATTACATACACTGCTGAATAATTTTGGAGGCAAACCAAGTGAGCAGGCAATATTGTCGAATCTCCGGCAAATTAAGAAATGGGAACATCCACCTTTTTTTGTAACGTTTGCCCACCATTTTTACAATCATTTGTGTGGCCATGCGAAAAGCCTCACAGGACTAGTTGGCAATACAACAGACCAGTCACTCGGGCTGGGTGATCCATTCACTCCATTGGGCAAAAAAGTATTAAAAGAACTTCTTTCAAACAACAATGGGAAAAGAATCCTGGTCGACATCAAACATATGAGTGCTGTTGCAAGGAAGGAGTATATGGCAATATTGAATGATGAATATGCTCAGGAAAATATTCCTATCATTGTTAGCCATGGAGCTGCAAATGGTCTCCGTTCAATGGATGAACCGGTGACAGATATCAAGGAAACTGCTCATAAATTACTGGCTGAAGACATTAATTTTTATGACAATGAAATCGTTGCTATAGCCCGGAGCCAGGGGATTTTTGCACTGCAGCTGGATGAAAGAAGAATCGCCAGCAATGCAACGCTGAAGCATATACGCCATTCGGTTTTTATGAACAAAATCAGGCATTATCGTTCCGAATTGATGTGGAACCAGATTCAGCATATTGTAGAACTGCTTAATAGTCATGATCTATTTGCCTGGGATTGTATTGCCATCGGCAGTGATTTTGATGGAGTGATCAATCCGCTGAATGGATTTCTTACACAGGAAACCATACCATCTTTACAGGAATATGTAGAAAGACATGCCTACAATTATATGCAGGGCCGGGGCAAGCAGGTGTTGAAATCGTTTAATCAGATTGATGCCGATGAAATAGTTAGCCGGGTATTCCGCATGAATGGATGGGAATTTATCAGAAAGCATTTTAAATAACGGTGACGGATATTTGTTTTTTTATTTTGTAAAATAAATACTCTGGATGTAAAGGAGTGATTTATAGCAAATTTCAATGGCTGAATTATAAAACCAGTTGTTCGAACAATTTATTCAATGTCTGTTCAGGATCTTCACTGAATCCCGGATGTACTTTAGAAGCCTGCAGTACGGTGCTCCTGGTAGCGGTTACCCATCTGAATCTTTCCGCCAGATCCAGTCGGCCAATCGGGCCACTGTCTTTTGTGCCGGAACAGATTTTTTCCATTGCAATCAGATTTTCTTTTAGATCCTGTGCGTCCAGTTCATTGCAAAAGCATTCAAGCCTGTCTTTGTTGATATGAAAGCGCATTTGCAGAAATTTTCTTTTCTGGCAATAAAGGATCACGCCGGCGTTGAGAAATTCTTCTCTTTCAACCCTTGGCACTATCCTGATGACAGCATATTCAAATAAGTGCTTTTCTTGCATCTTCCACTTCTTTTAAAAATAAATCGGTATTGTTCAGCCTTGTTTCCAGGAACCTCCTGTATACATTCCTTCCTGATGCAGCATCCAGTTCAGGGAAACTTATTACAAGCCACTCATCCGGAATTGTATCCAGGATTTGATTGATGAGCGGGGATGTAATTTTTTCTTTACAGAATTCAGCTGCTTCTTTCATGGCAGTTGCAAATGGTAACAAAACATGATCCCTGATCATGGGGAAACCTTGCAAAGCCTGTTTTTCAGGATCGCTCAGGTTGTGGTGAAAATACAAAGAAGCACCATGATCGATCAACCACAATTCTTTCTTCCACCAGAGCATATTGGTATTCTTTGCCGTACGATCCATATTGATGATAAAAGCATCCAGCCAAACAATAATCGAGGATAGGAGTGCATTGGGTTGAATCACTGCAGGATCATAAGTAATGGCACCCGATAAATAATGCAATCCCAGGTTTAGCCCTACACTTGCTTTCAAAAGATCCTGTATCTCTTCGTCGGGTTCTGTACGGCCAAATGCAGTGTCTACTTCAGCAAAAACAATTTCAGGCACTTTCAGATTTAAAGCCCTTGCCAATTCTGCACCTATCAATTCTGCTATCAGCGTTTTTATTCCTTGTCCGGATCCCCTGAATTTAATGACATAAAGAAATCCATCATCGGCTTCTGCAATCGCCGGTAAGGATCCTCCCTCCCGCAATGGGGTAACATAACGGGTAACATTAACCGATCTTATTGATTCAATACTGATTGTCATTTGCTTCTATTTCCTTGTTGGACAGGTAATATTACAGTTTTTCCCATTCAGGCAGAAATCAAAGAACAGTTTAATGCCGGGGGATGATTCATTAGTACTCCAGAACAGATATAATTGCTAAAACTTTTGGTTAAACCTTGCACATGCTTCAATACATAATTGAAAAGCTTATACTGCTTATTAATCTGAATAATTATGTGTCAAGAATTTGAATCCGAAAAGCGATCCCCTTACATTTGCAGCATGATAAAACCCGTTATATCTATCGGTGCAGCCCTGGTAGATGAATTATTTCATGCTACAGAAGGAGTTATCAAAGCCAGCACCAGCAATGCTTCTGTTACCAAAACTGCAGGAGGCGTAAGCCGCAATATTGCACACCAGTTGGCTTTGCTGGGGGTACCGGTTCAATTGATCAGTGTATTTGGTAACGATAGTGATGGCGACTGGCTTAAGCAGGTTTGTCTGGATGCGGGTGTTTCACTGGACGCAGCCATTACCAAAGAAGGGCTTTCCGGCAAGTATACCGGGATCCTCGATGCGGATGGTTCACTATTTGCAGCTTTTCTTACCAATGCAGCAAATCACCTGATTACTCCCGAACACCTGGAAAAGAACAGATCACTTTTACAATCTGCTGCCTACCTGATGGCAGATGCAAACATCAGTATAGAAACAGTTCAATGGTTATTGAACTTCAGTGAGGAAACGGGTATTCCATTTATTATAGAGCCGGTATCGGTGCCGCCTGCACGAAAATTAAAAGACATTTCGCTGAAAGGATTACACCTGGTTACTCCAAATGAGGATGAACTTCCAGCCATGTGTTCTGAAAAAGCTTTTTTTACACAACAACAGGTTGAAGAGTTATTGCAAAGAGGCGTTAAGAGTATCTGGTTGCACAATGGTCAGCATGGATCTGCACTCTACAGTGCCGACAAAACCATAACCCTACCAGCTCCATCCATAGAAGTAGTGGATTGTACCGGGGCAGGAGATGGTTCATTAACCGGATTTATTCTGGGTAAGTACCTCGGAAAAGATGATATGAACTGCCTTAAACTCGCTCATACACTTTCTGCAGAAATCTTACAGGTGAATGGCGCTACATTACCGCACATTAAAAAAGAAAATTTATTACAGCTGGTAAATAAATATTATCCCGAATCATGAACCAGTTTCTCAACGTCCATCCTGAAGTAGCAGCTGCCCTTGCCAATGGCGTTCCTGTTGTGGCACTTGAATCCACCATCATATCTCACGGTATGCCATATCCGCAGAATGTTGAAACTGCATTGGCTGTTGAACAGGTGGTTAGAGATAATGGAGCTATACCAGCTACCATTGCGATCTTTAACGGGAAGTGCCATGTCGGACTGGATAAAGAAGAGCTTACTTATTTTGGAAAAGCAAGTGATGTATGGAAAGTGAGTATCCGGGATCTGCCTTTTGTCATCAGCCGGAATCTATATGGCGCTACTACTGTAGCCGCAACAATGCGCATTGCTTCTATGGCGGGTATAAAAATATTTGTTACCGGAGGAATCGGGGGTGTTCACCGTGGTGCAGAAACGAGCATGGATATATCTGCAGATTTAACTGAAATGGCCGAAACCTCTGTAGCAGTGGTGTCGGCAGGGGTTAAGTCTATTCTCGATATCGGACTCACCCTGGAATATCTTGAAACCAAAGGTATTCCCGTTGTAACACTCGGACAGGATGCATTCCCCAGTTTTTATTCCAGAAAAAGCGGCTATGCAACACCGTTAAGGCTCGACTCAGCAAAAGAAATAGCTGAATTATTGCACACTAAATGGAGTCTGCATTTAAACGGATCTGTATTGATTGCCAATCCGGTTCCTGCGAATGAAGAAATCCCGGCAGAGATAATGGAAACGAAAATTCAGGAAGCACTGGATGCAGCTGCAAAAGAAGGGGTCAAAGGAAAAAATGTAACGCCTTTTTTATTAAAGTATATAGCTACCAAAAGCAAAGGCGAAAGCCTCGAAGCCAATATCGCACTGATAAAACACAATGCAGCAGTAGGGGCACAGATAGCTGTTGCCTTATCTTCCATTCATTAATTTTATCCCGCTTTTTATAAACCCTTGCCCGGCAATATATTGTCGGGGTTTCGATGTTGAAACCCTGATTTTACGGTTGTATTATACCACAACGGGATCGCCATTCATGTAAGTCCGCTAATTATATTGTTTGGATTTTATAACTTTCCTTTATTAAATCATTAAACAAAAAAACATGAAACTGATACTCCCATACCTGAATTTCAATGGCACCTGCGAAGCTGCTTTCAACTTTTATAAATCTGTATTTGGTGGCGAATTCAGTTATGTAGGGCGTTTTGGAGAAATGCCTCCCCAGGATGGTGTGACTTTACCCGAAGAAGCAAAAAACCTGATAATGCATATATCCCTTCCCGTTAGTAAAGAAATTACATTGATGGGCAGTGATACAATGGGAGAATGGGCGCCATCACTTATTGTGGGCAACAATATTACACTTTCCATCACTACAGAATCGAAGGCTATGGCAGATGATTATTTTGCACAATTGTCAGCAAATGGAAAAGTAACCATGCCCATGGATAAAATGTTCTGGGGCGATTATTTTGGGATGTGTACCGATCAGTTTGGCATTAACTGGATGATCAGTTTTAATGAGCAGTATGTTTTTCCTGTTTAAATAGAGTACTGGTAAATTGTGATGGCAATTTTTTACTAAATATGAGTCAGCGCATTTTACGCACATCTTTATAGTAAGGTCATTACTTGAAAATATACACATCAAAAAGCAGCATTCACTGAATGCTGCTTTTTGATAATGTGCATCGTAAATCTAATTATCGGTTACCATTCTATTTTATAATTCAGAATGGGAATGATTCCAGTCTGGTAGTTGGTAATAATCTTTTTTCTTAATGGATCATACGTCTGGTCATAAACATTCAGGTGATTGGCAACATTCTGAATATCGAGCGACAAAGTACTGGTTAAGGCTTTTCTGTTCCACTTCATACTTAACCTGATATCCGTTCTGAAATAAGCCGGATTCTGTAAACTAAATGCTTCTTTTTCCCGGTAAATGGTATATCCTTCCATATCAGATTGCTCAAAATCAATCGGAGTCGTTCTGTATCCACCGGCATAAACTGCTTTAATATTTACACCAAATGTGCGTCTTCTGTTGGCTGAAACAAATTCTTTTCCGGCTACCAGGTTGCTGATGTAGTTGCCATTGTATTTTGTATTTCTTTCAATGCCATCACGGGCTATGTACTTCGACTGATAGAATGAATTGCTGAACATCAGGTAAAAGTTATTGCTCAGATTTTTCTCTATTGAAATTTCCAATCCGTAATTTTTCCCTTTTCCTTTATTGGTCAGCGGGTCAATAAAATATCCTCCCTGGATGTTCAGGGTAGAAAATGTACTGCTGTCGTATATGCTTACCGGTATGTTATTCAGTGCCTGGTAATAAATTTCTGTTTTCAGTTTTAATTGTCTGCTGAAAGCATGATTGTATGACAATACATAGTGGCTCGACTTACTTAATCCCAGATTTTTATTGGGCATGGATTTAATTCCTGCATTGTTATTTTCTGCAAAGTAAATTCCCAATGATTGAACCTGACTGTGCATGCCATAACCAAATGAGAAACTGTTGTTTTTATTCACTTCCCATCTGGCAGAAATACGTGGTTCTATAGAGTATGAATTGTTCAGCAATAAAGTAAGAAAGTGAAATCCTGCTGTGATGGTGAATTTGTCAATAGGTTTACTGTGCAATTGAGCATAAGCCTGTACTGTTTGAGTTTGACCTTTGCTATTGATTACTTCTTTTACCGGAGCGTTTATGTTTTCCCGTGAGCGACGGTAGTAATTAAAATGTATCAGGTTAAGTATTCCTCCTGCTCTTATATTATAGCGAACATTGATTTTGTGATTGAATACCGAACTCAGGGTTATTTTCCTTGTTTCATAGGCATCTTTGTACGTATTGGAATAGTCGTACGACTGCTCTACATATTTTTCATTGTAGCCGGTTTCGTTAACCGACATAGCTACAGCTGATTTCAAACCCGAACGTCGGCCAACAGCAATACTGTGTGTAATGCCTGCAGCACCTGTGTTGGCATAGTAACTACCACCATAACGATCTGATTCAAATTCCCATTTTGAGGAATCTTTTACAGGATCTTTTTTCTGACTACTCAATCCACCAAATCCAAAGAATCCGAAACTACCCATTCTCTTTGTTGGTAATTGGATATTCCAGGAAAGGTCCTGGAAATTTGTACTGGCTTCAGCACCCAGATCGAGCCCCAATTTATTAAGCAAATTCAAAGTGGAATAACGGTAATTCACTAAATAAGAACCTTTGCCTTTTGTGCTGAAAGGACCTTCAGCAGCAGCATTCAATCCGAGCAATCCTGCCTGCAATGAGTATTCTCTTCTTTCATCATTTCCTTTTCTGAGTTTAATATCGAATACACCACTCAATGCATTGCCGTATTCACTGGCAAAGGCGCCGGTTACAAAATCAGAATTCGAAAGTAGTTGTGCACTCAGGATAGAAATGCCACCACCACTGCTTCCTTCCATTCCAAAGTGATTGGGATTCGGAATGTCGATTCCTTCCATGCGCCACAACAAACCATTGGGTGCATTGCCCCTGATAACAATTTCATTATTGCCATCATCTGCACTCGCTACGCCGGCAAAGTTGGTTGCCATTCTCAAAGGGTCATTTACAGCAGCAGCATATTTTTGTGTTTCTTCAACCGTAAATGCCCTGGCACTCACGAGACTCATTTCATTCAGCGGTTTGTTTCTTCGGGATTTGGATTTCAATATTACTTCATCTTCTTTATGCGGATTTTCTTCCATCGCAATACTGAGCACAACTTCTTTACCTGCATTCACTACAACATTTGCTGCCACTGCATCTTTGTAACCGATATAGCTTACAAATACCTGTTGCACACCAACCGGAACATCCCTGAAACGAAATTGACCCAGGCTATCTGTAACGACTGTTTTATTGTATAATGGTAAACTAACAGTAGCACCCGCAAGAGGCTTCTGAAGTATATTGTCGGTTACAGTTCCCCTTACTGTTTGAGTGATCACTTGTGCGTATAAGCATTGCAGTGAGAGAAAAAAAATGAAAAAGCTTGTCAGCAGTTTTTTTTGTACTTGTTGGGTCATAATATTTGTCTTTTGAATATTACAACCTGGTATCGTTTTGCCCCTATCTGTGTACTGATTAAAAAAGCTGCATTAACAATTTTTTAATAAAATGAAAGATCAGAAAATACTGATGCCGGCATTCCAGCCAATCCAGCCGGTGACTTTATCAGAGAAGCGGTGTGTTTTATAAGATGGGATATTTTTATGATAGTTATTGATAATGGTTTGCTGATCTGTATAAAAAACATTTACTACCGGTCCCGCAAACACGCTGATGTATTTTCCTAGATGAATATTAAAATTCAGTTTGAATTTATTAAGCAGGTTCGTATAATCCCAGCTTCCCCTGTATAAATACTGACTTGAAATTTCAGTTGTTATTCCGGTATTCCTGCCGATTTTTCCATAATGACCCAGGCCGAAACCAAAGGAATAAAGTTTTGCGGTATCTGAAATATTCATACCACCGATTAAATTGCTATACAGTTTTTTTGTGCCTGTTTTGATTTCCACATTCAGGTTCATCAATTCATTCGCCAGATAGGGCCAGGGTATGATATCCATTCTTTACAATATTGATGATACCAATATGAAGTCCGCTGGAACTATCGGCAATATTGATAACACCAATCTGTGCTCCCTTTATTTTGCGGGCATAATTCACCACGCCACTGATCTGAACACCATGGATTGTTTTCCTGGCCACATTCACCACACCACTGATCTGTACTCCTTTTGCAGAATCCGCTGCGTAATTGTACACACCGGCAACCTGCCATCCAGTTACTTTTCGTTTTACAAAATTACCAACACCCGCTGCTTCGAAACCATGCATGCTATCCAGGACAGTATTGTTAACACCTGCAAACTGGGCACCTTTTACATATCCGCCTGCGAGATTGAAAATTCCAGCGGCCTGCATGCCCTGCATATTTTTTTTATTGATGTTGAATAAGCCACCGAATTCGACACCATTCACACCGGCTGAATAGCCTCCAAGCGCATTCACAGAAAATTTGTTCACGACTTGAGCATTTAATCTGCCATTAGTGCTCAATGGTGGGAAGAAGGAGACTTGATAAGGACGAGCCACAAAGAATTTCTTCAGATTGACACTCTGTATTTTTTGTTTCGCAGATAACAGCAAACCAGCTATTCTTGTTTTTTCAACTTTTACAGAATCCGTTTTTCGATAAGTATATTTTGTAAAGAATGAATCTGACTTCGTAATGAGTGTTATTGAATCAGGTGCAAAATAATCATCCGGTGTAACAGTATAAGTATTTTCAAATGTTTCGATGGGAACTATAGTGATGGTTAACTGCTGATTGTAACCTGTTTTAATCGGTACAGTAGTGTCTTCATAAAACTCTTTACTTACAGTGAGTGCGGGATTTCTGTACCTTGATTTCAATTTGATTTTAAAATATCCCTGATCATTGGTTAGAGAAGACGCCAGCCATTTTTGCTCATAGATACTTGCATAGGGGATACTGGTTCCTGTTTGCTGATCCAGCACATAGCCACTGATACTGTAATACCTGTCTTCTGAAACCGACGAATTAGTGATCAGCGTCAGCTTAACAGGAACTCTTCTCAGAATAATATAGTTACCACTTTCTTTGTATTCAAAATAAGGCTTGAATAACATGTCGAGTATTTCCCTGATTGTTTTGTTGTTAGCTTTTAAACTTACCAGGCTGTCTTTTTTAATTGTATTGCTATTATAAGAAAAATAAAAATCTCCTTTATTGCTTAATATCTCCAGCACTTCGCCCAATGGCTGACGGTTAATTTCCAGAGAAGGAATTGTTTTTTGCAAAAGCTGCTGTGCAACTCCGTTCAGGTGAAAGCATATTATTAAAAGTGCAGACAGTATTGTCTTCATTCCACTCTTTGTCATCACAAATGAATTATTGTTTTTTTAAAATCGTTTTGCCGTTTTCTTTTACAATTTTCAGGTTAAATGTCTGGGCAATGATCTGAAGTATGGTATCGGGAGATTCGTTTTTAAAAGTAGTTGTTAATTTGAGTTCTTCCAGTTGAACATCTTTCGAATGCTATGTTTAAATCATAGACTTCATTAAGCAACGTTGTTATTTCCTTTAAGGATGTATTGTCGCATTTGAACTCCCTGGTTCGGTAGTAATCATACAACTTACTGGTTACTTTTTCCTTTGATGCAGTTATTTGTGATTTTTCCAGCCTGATCTTTTCGCCGGCATGCAATTCAAATTCAGCTTCAGCATTTTTAACTTTTACAAGGCCGGTTTCAACAATTACTTCTGTAAGTGATGGATTGGTTTTTACATTGAAAGATGTACCCACAACTTTAATTTCAACATCATTCGCTTTGATGATAAAAGGTTTGGACTTATCCTTACTAACAGAAAAGAAAGCTTCACCATTTAATGTTATATTTCGCTCTTTACCGCTGAATTTCTTTTCATAAGCAAGCGTTGAATTTTTATTGAGTACTACCACTGATGCATCGGGCAAAGTATCTGTTCGGATAATAGCTCCGCTGTTGACTGAAATAATCTGGTTACTCACTGAATTTTTCTGAATTACATCAATTGCAAACCAGGTTGCTACTGCCAATAGAATAAAGAGGGCAGCAATTCGTAGCCATGGAAATGATTGTTTTACTTGCTGTGCCTGCATTGTCCTTACTCGTTTTCATTTTCCTGCTGAATCTTTCCCAGGCAGCATCTGTATCAATATCAGATTTCAGTTCGAGTTCTTTGCTTTGCTTCCAGATGATTTCAATTTCATTAAAATATTTTTTATTGGATGCAGAAGCTTCAAGCCATGATTCTACTTGCATTGTTTCGGCAACACTGCATTCCTTCAGTAAATATTTTACCAAAAGATCATCGCTGATATGTATAGGCTGCTGGCTCACAATATGATTTTTTGAATTTGTAAGAACAATACCAATAAGGTTGGAAGATAGCCTGCTAATTTAGTCCGCAATAATTTCAAAGCTTTGCCCATCTGATTTTCTACTGTTTTCACTGATAGATTGAGAACGGTTGCAATTTCCTGGTACTTCAATTCCTGATACCTGCTTAATTGAAATATGTTTCGGCATTGCTCTGGTAATTCATCAATGGCTTCACGGATATTGTTTTGTAATTCTGAAACGATAATTTTCTCTGAAGCATTTTCATAAATAGTAGTTGCTTCTCTGGTTTTATATGCCTGATAGGCGTTCTTCACTTTTTGGTGCTTTATCTGATTCAGGCATTCATTGTGAACAGCCCTGTACAGGTATGCCCTGAGGTTAGCATCTTCATTCAAAGGGTCGGCCTGTTCCAGCAATCGTATGAAAATGTTCTGAACAGCTTCTTCAGCGGCAAAATGATCTTTTAAAAGTATACAGGCATACGCATGCAGGGCACTGAAGTACTTTTTAAAAAGTTCTTCTATTATCCGTTCCTTACTTTTTACAACTGAGAGATTCATCGTATGCTTAACCAGTGTGGCCGACTGGTAGTAAGGTTCAAATATATTTTGTTCTGCTAAAGCTGCCATTGCTATTATGACAACTGAAGAGTCCCTTACCCCCATCCAGTATAAATGAATCTGAAAAAAATAGATGAGTGGTTCTGGTTGCCATTATTTTGGAATCCGGGGCTATTCTTTGATAAATTTTCATTGGAATGCTTGTTTTTTCAAACAAACTTCTTATTTTGTGTCAATACATGGAAAAGTATTCAACATATTCTCCGCTGAATTTAACTGCTACAACTACCACAACCCGTCAGGGTTGTACTATCATCATATTAACAAGGGGCATAAGCTGTACAAAGCTCTCACAGCTATTCAGTCATTTTCAATTCATTTCAACATGCAGGTTTTAAAATTCGGTGGCACTTCTGTAGCCAATGCCGTAAACATTAATAAAGTAATCGATATCGTAAAAGAAACAATCAGCAAGGATAAAGCCATTGTGGTGGTTTCAGCATTGGGTGGAGTAACCGATCTTTTACTGGATGCAGCAACAATGGCTGCTTCTGGCAATGCTGCCTATGCCGAAAAGCTCAACCTGGTAGAACAACGTCATATCGAATGTGTAAATCAGCTTATATCTGATAGTAATAAAAATGAAACACTCACCATCCTGGTTAACAAAGCCGCCAGGGAACTGGAAGCGCTTTGCAGTGGAATATTTTTATTAGGAGAACTTACGGCCAGGTCGAAAGACAGGATTGCTCATTATGGTGAATGGTTATCCTCGCAGATCATTGCCACTGCCTGCACAGAAAAACAACTGGATGCTGGCTGGAAAGATGCCAGGGAACTTATTCAAACAAACTCAGCATTTGGTGCTGCCGTGGTCGACTTCACGGTAACGAATGAACGCATTCATGATTTTTTTTCCAGGAATACACAGCCATTGTATATAGTACCAGGCTTCATCGCTTCCGATAAACAAGGCATTACCACCACCCTGGGCAGGGGAGGTTCCGATTATACCGCTGCCATTATCGCATCCGCATTGAATGTTTCTTCACTGGAAATCTGGACAGACGTGAGTGGCATGATGACTGCCGATCCAAGGCTCAGCAGCAATGCCAGGATCATACCACATATTTCCTATCATGAAGCCATGGAGTTGTCGCATTTTGGCGCTAAAGTAATTTATCCGCCAACAATTCAACCTGTGATGAGTAAAAATATACCGGTATGGATTAAAAATACATTTGCTCCATCAGATCACGGCACCATAATTTCATCTACCCCTAACCGTGAGCATGGAGTACCTGGCAATATTGTAAGTGGTATTTCCAGTATCAACAACATCGTACTCATTACGCTGGAAGGAAGTGGTATGATTGGTATCCCTGGATTCTCCAGGCGTTTATTTGAAGCATTGAGCCAGGAAAAAATCAATGTGATCCTGATTACACAAAGTTCATCAGAACATTCTATATCGGTGGCTATTGAAGGAGCCATGGCAGTGAAAGCCAGGCAGGCAGTGGATCATGCGTTTGCCAATGAAATTACCCTGCAGAAAGTGGAACCGTTAAAAGTTGAAGAAGGACTTTCCATTGTTGCCCTTGTTGGCGAAAATATGCGCAACCATACCGGTATCAGTGGAAGGATGTTCAGTGCGATGGGCAGAAACGGTATCAATATCAGGGCTATAGCCCAGGGATCTTCAGAGAAAAATATTTCTGCCGTAATTGATATGGCAGATGTAAAGAAAACCATCAATGTACTCCATGAAGAATTCTTTGAAACCACCTACAAACAGATTAATATTTTCCTGGCAGGTACCGGCAATGTGGGTAATAAACTGATCAAGCAGTTAGCACAACAGGAAGCTTTCCTGCTTGAGAACAAAAGACTTCAATTGAAGCTAACGGGTATTTGTAATAGCCGAAAAATGCTCATCGACGAAAAAGGAATAGCCTTTGACGGCTGGCAGGAACAATTAGACAAAGCCCCCCAGGCCAACCTGCAACAGTTTGTTGATGAAATGCATAAATTAAATCTCAGGAATACTG
Organism: Ferruginibacter sp.; assembly: GCA_037045295.1. Taxonomy (GTDB): domain Bacteria; phylum Bacteroidota; class Bacteroidia; order Chitinophagales; family Chitinophagaceae; genus Ferruginibacter. The sequence continues at coordinate 323,381 of JBAOHS010000005.1, read as the reverse complement.
TGTTTGTAGATATAACAGCCAATGATAACGTTGCAGCTGTTTACGATCAACTGTTGCAGAAAAGCATCGCTGTAGTGGCTTGTAATAAAGTAGCGGCTTCTTCTTCGTATAGCAATTATCGTAAGCTCAAAGACCTTGCACGGGAATACAATGCACAATTCCTTTTTGAAACAAATGTTGGAGCAGGTTTACCCATCATTGGAACCATCAATGACCTTATTCACAGTGGTGATCGGATTCATCGCATAGAAGCGGTGTTAAGCGGTACGCTGAATTTTGTGTTCAATAATTATGATGGCAGCCGGAGTTTTTCTGCAGTTGTAAAACAGGCGCAGGAAGAAGGTTATACAGAACCGGATCCACGCCTCGACCTCGGTGGAACAGATGTGATGAGAAAGATTATGATCCTCGCCCGGGAAGCAGGCCAGCAGCTCGAAATGGACGATATCGCCAATCACTCCTTCATGCCTCCATCCTGTATGCAGGGAACGGTAGAAAATTTTTACAGTGAAATGGAAAAAAGAGAAGAACATTTTAAAGCACTTTACCATGAAGCCAGTAAAAAGGAATGCAAGTTGAAATTTGTAGCTTCTTATGTAAACGGATCTGCTTCTGTGGGTTTACAACACATCGATTCCAAACACGATCTTTATCATCTGTATGGGAAAGATAATGTCGTATTATTTTATACAGATCGTTACAAAGATCAGCCCCTGGTGATCAAAGGAGCCGGCGCTGGAGCCGATGTAACCGCCAGTGGCGTATTTGCCGATATCATCAGGGCTTCAAAAGTTTAAATTCAACACATGAAATCTGTTACAATAAAATCTCCTGGATCTTTATCAAACCTCAATTGTGGCTTTGATATCCTGGGTATGGCCCTCGAAGCACCTTTCGATATCATCAAACTCACCCGTAGGGATGAACCAGGTATTGTAATTAAACACCTGGATCATTATGGATTGCCGGAAGATCCTGCAAAAAATATTGCGGGCGTTGCATTACAGGCATTCATCAATGAAGCAGGATATGCTGGAGGATTTGAAGTTGAAATTACCAAACAGATCAAACCCGGTAGCGGCCTTGGTTCCAGCGCTGCCAGTGCAGCCGGAGTAGTAGTAGCGGCGAATGAATTGCTGGGCAAACCTTTTAACAATAAACAATTGGTTGCTTTTGCTATGGAAGGTGAAGTGTTGGCCAGTGGTTCACGGCATGCTGATAATTTGGCACCTTGTATTTATGGCGGACTGGTTCTCATCAGAGATACAGCCACCCTCGATATTATTCCCATAACAACTTCAGGTTTATATATCAGTGTCGCACACCCGCAGATTGAAATCAAAACCTCCTATGCAAGGGAAATTCTGCCCAAAGAAGTGCCTTTGAAAACTGCGGTTACTCAATGGGCCAATGTAGCCGGACTGGTAACCGGTTTTCTCACCAATGATCATGCACTGATCGGGCGTTCACTCGTAGACGTTATCATTGAACCTGTAAGAAGCAAACTCATTCCGGGATTCGATGAAGTAAAAAGCAAATGCTTGGCAGCAGGCGCATTGGGCGGAGGGATATCGGGTAGTGGTCCATCGCTTTTTATGCTCAGCAAAGAAAAACAAACCGCTGAAGCAGTGCAATCGGAAATGAAACTCGTTTATGAAAAACTCGGTATCGATTGTAAAACTTATCTCACCACGATGGGTAACGGTGTGTAGTGTAATTGATAGTGTTGAATAATGTTGTGGTATCATTTATTTTAAAAATTCCGGTATGAAGTATTATAGTTTAAACAGGCAATCACCCTCAGTTGATTTTAAAGAAGCCACAATCAAAGGCCTTGCACCTGATAAGGGCTTGTATTTCCCTGAACATATTCCTGTTGTTGATAAAGACATGATCCGTGATATAGATCAATATGCCGATGAAGAAATTGCTTACAATGTTATTCAGCCTTATGTAGGCGATGTGCTGCCAGCGGCTGAGTTGAAAGAAATAGTGTACCAGACTGTCAACTTCCCGATTCCAGTGGTAGCTGTAGAGCCTGCTGTTTTTTCATTGGAAATGTATCATGGCAATACACTTGCTTTTAAAGATATCGGTGCCAGGTTCATGAGCCGATGCCTGGGATCTTTCGTAAAGAGCAATGATAAAAAAGTTACCGTATTGGTTGCTACTTCCGGCGATACCGGTGGAGCAGTAGCTGATGGATTCTATGATGTGGATGGTGTGGATGTTGTGATCTTATATCCCTCAGGTAAAGTAAGCAGTGTTCAGGAAAAACAACTGACGGCATTGGGCAAGAATATTCATGCCATTGAAGTGAATGGAAATTTTGATCAGTGCCAGCAAATGGTAAAGCAGGCTTTTGCAGATAGTGCATTGAATGAACAATTGTTTCTTACATCTGCTAATTCGATTAACGTTGCCCGTTGGTTACCACAACAGTTTTTTTATTTTCTTGCATATAAACAATGGAAGGATAAAAAAAATCCTCCGGTAATCAGTGTGCCAAGTGGTAATTTCGGAAACATCTGTGCAGGCTTACTCGCTATGAAATCCGGATTGCCGGTGAAACATTTTATTGCGGCCTGCAATGCCAATGATGTGGTACCTGCTTTTATGAAATCCGCAGAATATAAAGCTCAACCCACTATTCCGACTATTTCCAATGCAATGGATGTGGGTGACCCGAGTAATTTTGTCCGCATCCTTCAGTTGTTCGATCAGCAGTTTAATCAGTTGTCTGAAAAACTTTCTGCATTTAGTTTCGATGATGATGCCACCCGTAAAGCCATTCACGAGGTTTACACAAACCAACATTATTTACTCGATCCACATGGCGCTGTTGGATACCTTGCCTTAAAAAAATACCTGGAAGATCATCCAAATGAAGCCGGCATTTTTGCGGAAACAGCACACCCGGTAAAATTCTATGACGTGGTTGAACCGGTCATTCAAACAGCCATTGAATTACCAGCATCGATTCAGAAACTCATGCAGCTCGAAAAGAAATCTACCAGGATGGAAGTGAGTTTTGAAAGCCTGAAGGATTATTTATTTTCCCGTGCTTAAATGAATTATTATTGCAATTGAAATGAACGATATGGATATCAAAACTCAATTTGAACAGGCCGTTGCCGATAGCAAAAACCTTTCTCAGAAACCATCCAACGATGTACTCCTGCAATTGTATTCTTTATACAAACAGGCTACTGAAGGAGATATCAATACCGAACCTCCCTCCAATATGTTCGATTTTGTGGGGAAAGCCAAGTACGATGCCTGGTCATCCCTGAAAGGGAAGTCAGGTGAAGTTGCTATGACTGATTACATTAATCTGGTTCAATCGCTCAAAGCAGGCGCATAATTCTCTATACATAATTCATTTGTAATCAGCTTTATTTTCGTGCGATTTATTTCAGCACAATAATTTGCTATTTCCAGCGATATAGTAAAAGTCAATTTTATGCTTGATGGCTGGAAAGATATTTGGTAAACCTTAACATTTGTCATGCATCTTTCCCATCACAGAGACTTAATTTTGCTCTTGTAACCGATTTAAAAACACTAAAATATCCTCCGCTATAAGCCTATCTTCTACCCAACAATTACTTTAATTCCTAAATCCGATTTTCCGACATGAAAAATAAGCACCTGAGAAAAGGACTCATTTTCTTTTGCCTTGTTTTGATGTGTATGCTTCACCTGCCTTTTGGTTTCGGTAAATCCGCAGCCTGGGACAGACCTTTTAATCTGATAGCTGATATGCCTGTTGCGGAAAGTCGTCCGGCAGAAATTTCAGCAGCGGGATTTTCATTGCTCTACCAGCAACTCAACCTCGGCATGCTGGGGTTATCGCAGGAAGCTTACCAGTTTGCCATGAAAGGAATGGCCACACTCAAACAACAAGGGAAAATTCACAATGCCCGTATTATATCCATTATCGATTTTACCCGGTCATCAGCCAGCAAAAGGTTGTTTGTGATCGATCTTGAAAATGAGCGATTGCTTTTCAATACCTATGTAGCGCACGGACAAAACTCCGGGACAGAATTTGCCACCCGCTTTTCGAACAAGCCGGAAAGCTTTCAGAGCAGTTTAGGTTTTTATGAAACCGCAGGAACTTATATAGGTAAGAATGGTTATTCATTGCAATTAAAAGGACTCGAAAAAGGTTTCAACGACCTGGCCGATGAAAGGGCTATTGTAATGCATGGCGCACCTTATGTGAGTGAAAATTATATACACAGTCAGGGTTATATCGGCAGAAGCTGGGGATGCCCTGCAGTACCGGAAAAACACAACAAACCGATTATCGACAAAATAAAAAACGGAACCTGTTTATTTATCTATGCCGGTAATAAAACGTATTCCAGAAAATCAAAAATCCTCAATAGTTAAAACTATTCTGAGATCTTATTAAAAGACCAGTCCTCCTCTCGAGCAATCCGGGGAGGACATTTTATTTCAGGACCTGTTCAGCAAATAAAACTTATATTGTTTTACTAACTTCACCAAAAAAACAGATGAACCTCAGATCACTTTTAACAGGAACCGGTGTTGCCATCATTACGCCTTTCGATAAAAAAGAAGCGGTAGATTATGCCGCCCTCGGGAAACTCATCCATTACATCATCAATGGCGGTGTGGAATACATTGTTACATTGGGAACAACAGGAGAAACACCTGTGCTTTCCAAAGAAGAAAAACTGGAGATCATCCGGTTTACAATGGAAGAAGTAAATCAGCGTGTACCCGTAGTCGTTGGTATCGGTGGCAACGATACCCGATCTGTTGTAAGTGACCTGGAATCTTATCCGCTTGATGGAGCTGCTGCTGTACTGAGTGCCAGTCCGTATTACAATAAGCCTTCACAGGAAGGATTGTATGAACATTACCGGACCATTGCTGCAGCTTCTCCCAAACCAATTATTCTGTACAATGTTCCGGGCAGAACCGGAAGGAATATGACCGCAAGAACCACCATTCGCCTGGCCTCAGAAGTAGACAATATCGCCGGTATCAAAGAAGCCAGTGGCGATATGGGGCAATGCATGGAAATACTGAGAGACAGACCAGCCGATTTTCTGGTGGTTAGTGGTGATGATGCGCTGGCGCTTCCGCAAATGGCTTGTGGTATGGATGGCGTTATCAGCGTTGCCGCCAACAGTTTTCCACGCCAGTTCTCCGATATGGTAAGAAGATGCCTGCAGGGTGAATATGCTGAAGCAAAAAAAATCAACGATACTTTAATTGATGCCTATCAACTGATGTTTGAAGAAAACAATCCTGCAGGTGTAAAAGCATTTTTACATGAACAGGGATTGATTGAAAACATCGTCAGGCTCCCGGTTGTTCCACTCAGTGGAATATTACAGCAGGAAGTTAAAAAATACCTCATCCGGTAATTTCAAAGTATTTAATCAATTCAATGACCAGGCAGTTTACATTCATATTGTTTTTTTGTCTCACTGTACTGGTACAGCAATCTTATGCCCAGCATAGGTTAGTGGTTGAAGTGCAAACAATCAATAAAACTGATTCCTTAGTCAATATATTTATGGCTGGAAATTTCAATGGCTGGAATCCTGCTGATACTGCTTATCGCCTGAAAAGTAACGGTAATAAATACACGCTGATTATTGAAGGAATAAATAAAGGCCTGGTAGAATTTAAATTTACGCTGGGTAGCTGGAACAATGTAGAAACAGGAACAGATGGTGCAGATATTCCAAACAGGACAATCGATATCCAATCCGACACATTGATCCGTTGCGTTATTGTTGGTTGGAAAGAAGCACTACCAGTTGTAAAAAAACATACAGCAACTGAACAGGTAAAATTGATAGATACCAGTTTTAACATGCCACAACTGAACCGCAGCAGGCGCATCAGCATCTATCTTCCGCAGAACTATAAAAAAGGCAAACAACGCTACCCGGTCATCTACATGCACGATGGACAGAATTTATTTGATGAAGCCCTATCGCCTTTTGGTGAATGGGGTGTAGATGAATGCCTCGATTCATTCATTGCAAAAGGAAATCCGGCAGCCATTATTGTAGCGATCGACAACAGTGCTTACCGGATGACGGAATACAGTCCATATCCATTCAGAGATTATACCACCATGGAAGGGGATGCTTATCTCGATTTTATTGTTTCAACACTTAAGCCTTATATCGACAAGCATTACCGCACACAAACATCCGCTGCCAGTACAACCATTGCAGGCGCTTCACTGGGTGGATTGATTTCCTATTATGGCCTGATGAAATACCCTGAAACATTCGGCAATGCCGGAATTTTTTCGCCTTCCTTCTGGATCAATATGGATTCATTGAAGCAACTCACACAAAATGCTTCGGGTAAGCTTAAGGGTAAGTTGTTTTTTTACATGGGTGCGGCAGAAGGGGAGAGGTATATCAATGACCTGAAAGCCATCAGCGACCTGGTGGGTGAATGGTCGGGCGCAGTTGTATACAGGGTGATTGATCCGGATGGTTTGCACAACGAATACTACTGGAGAAAATGGTTTCCCGAATTTTATGGTTGGATCATGAGCGATGGATTGAACAAACCAGTGCAAACCCAATAAGGCAGATCTCGTTTTGTTTTAAATCCTGAAACAAGTTCCTTCTGTAGCCAGTACTGTATTTTCAAATACTTCTTTTGCTTCTTCCAGAAACTGATCCAGCACTTCGTACTTGGAAGAGAAGTGACCGATGATCAACTGCCCGGCACCAGCCATCTTAGCAATGTTTGCAGCTTGAACTGTAGTACAATGAAACCTCAATGCAGCCCTTTCTTCCAGGTCTTTCAGGTAAGTAGTTTCATGATATAAAAGATCTACACCCTTTACTTTCTCTGCCAGTTCAGGCATATAAACAGTATCGGCACAATAAGCATAACTCTTAGGCTTAGGGGCAGCAATCGTTACTTCTTCATTCGGGATGATGGTACCTTTTTTGGTAACATAATCCTCTCCTTTCTGCAACTGTTCATAAAATGAAGCCGGAATCTCATAAGCCTTTGCTCTTTCGGGATCTATACTGCGGGGATTTCTTTTCTGCCTGAACAGAAAACCCCAGCAATCAATTCTGTGCTGCACTTTAAAAGCAGTGACCTGAATTTTTTTAGTATCCGCAATAATGCCTTCTTCTCCCAGATGATGGATGTATAATTTATAAGAGAGTGTAACGGCAGCAGCGTTGAGCTGGAGCAGCAAAATGTCTTCCAGCAAAGGTGGCCCGTATAAATGCAGATCCTGTGTTCTTCCCAGCAGGCTCATGCTGGTGAGCAATCCGATCAGTCCGAAATAATGATCACCATGCAGGTGTGAAATGAATATATGTGATAATTTACTCCTGCGTAATTTGTATTTGGCAATCTGCAATTGCGTGCCTTCACCGCAATCAATCAGGAAACTATCATCCTGTGTTTGCAGAATCTGCGCAGTGGGATTTCTGCCAAATGCAGGAATCGCCGAGTTATTTCCCAAAATAGTAAGTGCCAGCATGTAGAAAAGCTTCAGTAAACGTATAGAAGGTTATTATAGTATTGATCAATTGCCGGCTTCCTCATCAAAATCACTTAACAGCTCCCGCTCAATTTCTTCCATCTGCACAATATCCCATGCCTCACTTTCTGTTGGCGTTACATTCATGATTTCAAGCAGTTCAGCTGCATCCAGCATTGACTCAACTGCGGGTTGCAGCGAACAGATTACAAAAGACTGGTTGTTTTCATAAAACTCCTGTTGCAATTCAGCAATTTTCTGACCTGTTTCAACATCCATTGAACCAACGGCTTCAAGATTTAACACAATATGCGGAACTTCTTTCTTCCGGTAAGATTGCAACAAATCAAGCAGTTCAACTGTCATATTAGCAGACAAATCAGGCTCTTTTGCTGATATAACGGTAAATTTCTCTTTGGTATCTATTTTGACATTCATGTACAAACGGAACTTTGGCTCCGCTGTAAAATAAATTAAATTTTGAAGCAATAAAGTTTTCAAGCTAATCTTTTGAAAATAATCTTCTCCGGAAAATCTACCCTTCAATTTCACATTTATTTACAGGTTGGTTTGAACGCCGGAACAGGTAAATAACCTAATTTTTCAACATATCAACATTTGTTTTGGGCGCAAACTAAAAGGATATAAATATTCGTTATTATTGTAACAATTAAAACTCAGAGAATGGATAATAATTTCTCAACCCAGGTAAAGGAGATCATATCTTACAGCAGGGAAGAAGCTTTGCGATTAGGAAATGACTTTATCGGAACCGAACACCTGGTGCTAGGCCTCATCCGCGACGGAGAAAACACCGCTGTTAAAATCCTCAAATCTCTCAATGTCGACCTCTATGAATTGAGAAAAGAGATCGAAATGGCTGTGAAAGACAAAACAGGAAAGAACATTGCCAACATCAATTCTCTGCCACTGACCAAGCAGGCTGAGAAAGTGATCCGCATCACTGTTCTCGAAGCAAAGTCGCTCAAAAGTACCCAGGTTGAAAGCGAGCATCTCATGCTTTCAATACTTAAGAACAAAGAAAATATTGCAACTCAGATTTTAAACCAATTTGACGTGGATTACGACGTATTTAAAAATGAACTCGGATTTGTAACCAGCAATCCGCCACAAGCCGAATTCAATGAAGAAGACGACTTCGACGAAGAACGCAAACAATATGGCCAGCAACCCCGTTCTCAGAAAGGCGCAGCTGCAGGCCAGGCAAAAACAAAAACACCTGTACTCGATAATTTCGGAAGGGATATCACCCGCCTGGCGGAAAGTGGTTCACTCGATCCGATTGTCGGTCGTGAAAATGAAATCGAAAGGGTTTCACAGATTTTATCCCGTCGTAAAAAGAACAATCCCATCCTCATCGGTGAACCAGGCGTGGGTAAAACAGCCATCGTTGAAGGTCTTGCTTTAAGGATTGTACAACGCAAAGTATCCAGGGTGTTGTTTGATAAAAGGGTAGTTAGTCTTGATCTTGCAGCATTGGTTGCCGGAACAAAATACCGTGGCCAGTTCGAAGAAAGAATGAAAGCCATCATGAACGAACTCGAAAAGAACCGCGATGTAATCCTGTTCATCGATGAAATTCATACCATTGTTGGTGCAGGTGGTGCCAGTGGCTCCCTCGATGCTTCCAACATTTTCAAACCAGCACTCGCCCGTGGTGAACTGCAATGCATCGGCGCATCAACTCTCGATGAATACCGTATGCACATCGAAAAAGATGGTGCACTCGACCGTCGTTTTCAGAAAGTAATCGTTGAACAACCTTCTGTAGAAGAAGCCATCGAAATTCTGAATAACATCAAAAACAAATACGAAGATTATCACAATGTAACGTATAGTAAAGATGCGATTGATGCCTGCGTGAAACTGAGCGATCGTTACATGACCGATAAGTTGCTGCCCGACAAAGCCATCGATGTACTCGATGAAGTAGGTGCACGCAAACACATCAAGAATATTAATGTTCCTGAAACCATCCTGGATCTCGAAAGAAAAATCGAAGACATCAAACTGGAGAAGAACAAAGTGGTGAAAAGCCAGAAGTTTGAAGAAGCCGCTTCATTAAGGGATACAGAAAAAAGATTGCAGGAAGAACTCGAGAAAGCCAAAACCGATTGGGAAGAAGAAAGCAAACACAAACGCTACCCGATCGAAGAGGAAGATATTGCCGAAGTGGTTTCTATGATGACCGGTATTCCGGTGAAAAGAATGGTTCAGGCTGAAACCGATAAACTGCGCAGAATGGCAGATGACCTGCACGGCGCTGTAATCGGCCAGGAACAAGCCATCTCGAAAGTGGTAAAAGCCATCCAGCGTAATCGCATCGGTTTGAAAGATCCTAAAAAACCAATCGGTACTTTCATATTCCTTGGTCCGACCGGTGTAGGTAAAACAGAACTGGCCCGTTCACTCGCCAAACATATGTTCGATAGTGAAGATGCACTTATCCGCATCGACATGAGTGAATACATGGAGAAATTTACCGTAAGCCGTTTGATCGGAGCGCCTCCCGGATATGTTGGTTACGAAGAAGGTGGTCAGCTAACGGAAAGGGTTAGACGTAAACCTTACAGCGTAATCCTGCTCGATGAAATCGAAAAAGCACATCCGGATATTTACAATATTCTGCTGCAGGTACTCGATGATGGTCAATTAACTGATGGACTTGGTAGAAAAGTGGATTTCAAGAATACCATGATCATCATGACCTCCAATATCGGAGCACGCCAGTTGAAAGATTTTGGTGATGGTGTAGGATTTGCTACTCAAACCCGCCAGGAAAACCAGGATGAAAACAACAAGGCGATCATCGAAAAAGCATTGAAACGTACATTCAGTCCGGAATTCCTGAACCGTATCGACGATGTGGTGATGTTCAATTCACTCACGAAAGAAAACATATTCCAGATTATTGATATACTCATGAAAGGTGTAATGACCCGATTGAGCAACCTGGGATTCTCACTGGAACTGTCAGACGAAGCCAAGGATTTCATTGCCGACAAAGGATACGACAGCCAGTTTGGCGCTCGTCCGCTCCACAGGGCTATCCAGAAATACCTGGAAGATCCGCTGGCAGAGGAAATACTCAACAGTACGATCAAAGCGGGTGATGTAGTATTGGCCGAACTCGACAAAGAAGCTGGCAAGATCAGGTTCCGTTTAAAAGAAGAACCGAAGAAGAAAGAGAAAAAATCAGAAGCTTAATAGAAAAAGCGCTCCGGAAACGGGGCGTTTTTCATTTTAATATGGTTATGATTAGATGATCTTCAAAAATTTATAAATCCATTCAATAGTTTCAGGCTGTTAGGTGTATTTAATTTATTTTACGCCCGGATTCGATTTTCTTCTCCATGAAAAAGATTATTGTCACCATCGACGGGTGGTCTTCCTGTGGTAAAAGTACGCTTGCCAAACAACTGGCAAAGTCGCTCGGCTATGTATACATCGATAGTGGCGCCATGTACCGGGCAATTACCCTTTATTTTTTACGGAATCATATCGACTGGACGGATGTGAATGAAACCAACGATGCCCTGCTCAAAATAAAACTGGATTTCAAATACAACAATAAATCTGAACGTTCCGAAATGTACCTCAACGACGAAAACGTTGAATACCTCATCCGGGAACTGGTAGTGGCAGAAAAAGTAAGTGATGTGGCGGCGATTGCGGCTGTAAGAAATTTTGCGGTAGCCCAACAGCAACGCATGGGGGAACAGAAAGGAATTGTAATGGACGGACGTGATATCGGTACCACCGTATTTCCCGATGCTGAACTGAAAATTTTTATGACGGCCGATGTAATGGTAAGGGTAGAAAGAAGGTTCAGGGAGATGTATGAAAAAAATCCGAATGTAACGATTGATGAAGTGAAGAATAATCTTGAAATGCGTGATTACATTGATTCTCACCGGGAAGTGAGCCCGCTGCGCAAGGCGGATGATGCCATCCTGCTCGACAATACCAATCTCACCATGGAAGAGCAACTCGATTTCGCCCTGAAACTCGTAGCGAAAGCTTTATAATAAAATCTGATTTTTACTGAGTAGTAAATGCAGCTGTGGTAGCTTCATACTTTTCCTCAATCCCTGCTACTGTCAACAATTTGCGAATCACCTGTTCTACAACTGCATCTGGGCAACTGGCGCCACTCGTCATGAGAATCGAAACAGGTTTATTGGCTGGCAGAAATTTATCTCCTTCAATCAGTTTCTTTTCATGAAAATTAAAATGATGAATGCTGCTGGATGAAAAAATTCTTTCAGCACCATCAATATAATAGGTAGGTAATTTTTCCTCACACAATTCCACCAGGTGTGAAGTGTTGCTGCTGTTAAATCCTCCTACCACGATTGCAAGATCGGCAGCTTGTTCCAGCATGCCATACACAGCCGATTGATTGTCGTTGGTAGCATAGCACAAGGTATCCCTGGTATCGGCAAAACGTTCTGCAATATTGTTGTCTGTGAGATTGTATTTACTGGCCATCACCTGTTTCAGGTAATCGGCTATAGCCTGCGTATCGCTGGCCAGCATGGTCGTCTGGTTTACAACACCAATCCGTTCGAAAATCTTTCGATACATCGAATCCCTCAGCATATCTTCCTTTAAAATCAATGTAGAATTGTTCAGCAGGCAATGCACCAGTAATATATTTTGATAAGAGTATGGTTTCTTTCATGTCGTTCACCACAACTGTCGGCGTGTTGGCAGCGGCATGTGAAAAGGTAGCCCTTGTTTCTTCATGTGTAGGTTTGCCATGCACAATTACTGTGTAATCTTTTGCAGCAATCTGTTCGCTTCTGTTCCACACTTTTTCAACGAAGGGACAGGTCGTGTTGTATTTTTCGATCGCTATGCCGATGGCCTTTAGTTTTTCTTCAATGGCAATGGTGGTACCAAATGCTGGAATCAGTACAATATCATCTTTAGTGAGGCTGCTGAATGGAATGATTTCATTTCCATAGGTATCCTGCAGAAAATCAACGCCTTTATTGCGCAGGTCTTCATTCACTTTTGGATTGTGAATCATTTCACTGAGCAGGAAAATACTTTTACCAGGATTTTCATCTACGGTTCTAAAAGCGATTTCAATCGCATTTTCAACGCCATAACAAAAGCCGAAATGGCGGGCCAGGTAAATTCGGATATCACCAAAATCCAGCAGGGTAGGACTGAAATCTTTTTTCATTTTATCGGCCAGCTTTCTTTTCTCCTTAATTGCACTAATTAAGGGGCTGCGATATGTAAAAGGAATAGTAAATTGCTTCATCGTAAGTTTAACAGTGCAAAGGTACGATCTTGAAACGTTGCTTCGAACAACTGTATACCAATTGCTGTTAAACATTCAGTATAATTCGTTTTGAATGTTAAACAACGACAAAATTTTAGCCTTCCTGCGTAAAGCAACCATTTACGAAATCAATACAAGGCAGTTCTCAGGCAAAGGAGATTTTGCATCCGTAGAGGCTCACCTGCCAAGGTTAAAACAAATGGGCGTTGATATTTTGTGGTTCATGCCGATCCATCCGATCGGAGAAGTGAAGAGAAAAGGAAGCCTCGGAAGTTATTATTGCAGTCGTGATTTTTTTGATGTCAATCCCGAATTCGGCACAAAAGCAGATTTTAAAAAACTTGTTGATTCTGCCCATCAGCTGGGAATGAAAATTGTGCTCGACTGGGTTGCCAATCATGCAGCCTGGGACAATGGCTGGGTGAAAGATCATCCCGACTATTTTTTGCGTGATGAAGCAGGTGCATTTGTATCACCTTATGATTGGTCGGATGTAATTCAGATCAATCACAGCAATGAAGCAGCACACGATGCGATGCGCAGTGCAATGTTGTATTGGGTAAAGGAATTTGATATTGATGGCTTCCGGGCTGACCTCGCACATCTTACCCCATTGCATTTCTGGATCAAAGCAAGAAAGCTTACAGAAGCTGCAAAGCCCGACCTGATCTGGCTTGCAGAAACTGAAGAACTGGAATATTACCAGGCCTTCGATATTTTTTATGCCTGGAAATGGATGCACCAGACGGAAGCATTTTTCAAACATGATAAGCCTGTTTCATTTCTTACAGATCTTTTGAAAGAACAACAGGTAACCTATCCTGCCAAAGCAAAGCAATTGTATTTCACCACCAATCATGATGAAAACAGCTGGAACGGAACTGAGTTTGAAAAATACGGCGTCTATGCAAATGCGTTAGCGGTGTTTGATTTTGTATTTCCTGGTTCAGTGCCGTTGATTTATGGGGGACAGGAAATTCCAAATCACAAAAGACTGGCATTCTTTGATAAGGATGAAATTGTATGGAATGATCATCCAGAGTTGCAAAATTTTTATACACAACTGGTAGCGTTCCGTAAAAACTGCACAGCCAGTGATACACTTAGCTGGATTGAATCACAGCCTGGATTGCTGGCTTTCAGGAGAGGAGATGAGCCATCTTTCATTTACCTGTTCATCAATCTTGGTAAAGAGCAAACACCTGTTTCAATTCCTTCATCCGATAGTCATTCCTACAGAGAGGTGCTGAACAATAGAGAAGAAAAATTAATAACAACAGCAGATACCATTTCACTCAAACCGGGTGAATACTTATTGCTGGAACGTATCTGATTGGTTTAAGATCATACAAATAAAAAAGCCTGAAGTCAATTTCAGGCTTTTTTATTTGTTGAATGATTTATCATTACTCACTGTCGAGTGTAATCGGGTATTCATATAATCCGTCGTAACCAGGATAAAAACCACTGATCGTAACAGATTTCTGGCTTCCGATGGCTGTTTTCAGCTCTTCCACAGATTTCACATCCTTGTCATTTATTTTAAGAATGATGAAACCATCTTTCATTCTGGTTTGATCATTCAGTGCACCACTGTTGATTTTTTTCACAATCACACCACCAGATACACCATATTCTTTTGCTTTCTTCTGATCGAGTGTGATGAAATCTGCACCGAGCATGTCTACCTGTGTTTCATTTTTTACGATATCATAAGTACCCGATTTATTTTTCAAAGTAACGGTTAGGGTTACGGGCTTTTCGCCACGCAATACCGTTACAGGTACTTTATCGCCTGGCTTGAAACGACTCACCTGTTCCTGCAATTCTCCACCACTGAGGATGTCTACGCCATTTACTTTCTGAATCCTGTCGCCCCTGCGGATGCCGGCTGCATAGGCACCACCATCTTTAGGAACATCGGTTGCATAGATTCCATCATAAGCTTCAGTTGGCACGCCACTGTTTTTCTTTTGTTCATCAGTCATATCCGATGCATTGCCAAACTGGATACCGAGATAACCTCTTTGTACGGTACCGAATTTGATGATATCATCCACTACTTTCTTAGCTAGATTTACAGGAATAGCATAAGAGTAGCCGGAATAATAACCGGTAGGAGATGCAATCGCAGAGTTGATACCGATCAGGCGTCCATCTGTATTGATCAAAGCACCACCACTGTTACCCATATTTACTGCAGCATCTGTTTGAATAAAAGATTCAACAGCACCGCCGGGATTACCGGTTTTGTCTTTGTTCAAACCAAGGCTTCTCGCTTTGGCGCTCACAATACCAGCTGTAACAGTGGTTTCAAGATTTAATGGATAACCGATGGCCAATACCCACTGACCGATTTTCACATCATCCGAATTACCATACACGAGGTAAGGAAGTCCGGCTGCCTCTACTTTTATAACCGCCAGATCATAAGAAGGATCGGAGCCGATTACTTTGGCTTTATAAGTGCGTTTATTGCTTAACGTTACCGTGATTTCATCTGCATTCTGTACCACGTGGTTATTGGTAACGATATATCCATCATCACTGATAATAACACCGGAACCGGAAGCCCTTTGTTCGGGTATGATATTCATTCTTCCACCACCGAAGAACTGGTTGAACAGGTCGTCGTCGAAGAAATCACTGAATGGATTCTGCCTTACCCTCGGCAGATTATTGTTCACCTGTTTTGCATTGGTTTTTGTTTTGATGTGCACCACTGCAGGTGTAGCGGCCTGTGCCGGTTGCGTAAAATCAACTGCTCCGGGAGGAGTCGTTCCTTCTCCCATGCCGGTAAGCCGGTAATTCGAAGGCAATGTTCCTGCCTGCTGGCCACCATACAGATTATTTTTTTTCAGAAAACTGCCATAACCCCAAACCACACCCAATGTGGTGAGGGCGCTGATCATTACGGTTCCTAAAATTTGTTTCAACTTCATTTTTTCAAGGTTTTATTAATCCAGTAATAGTTGCGAAGTACAGATGCTCAAATCCTGTGCCTCGGGTACAAAATAACGTTAGACTGACAGAATGAATGTTACCTTCTGCCATCTTTAACATTAAATTAGTAAGACTTTCGTAGATCTCATAATCCGAGCATAAACTGCATGGTATCAACGCCATCGGCATATTCCATCAAACCGGGTTCCTGGGCTTTTCCAAACGGGGTATGGCCCTTTCCAACAATGCATTGTACATCTTCATGACCGGTTAAAAAAGAAGCCACCTGATCGGCCGATTGATAATATTCATAATTAAGAACGCTGATTGGCGAGAAAAGGTTTTCATTTTCAACCAGCAATGTATTTTCATTGGTCATATAATACTGGTGATTCAATAGCAGGATCGACAACTGGTAGTCGTAGTTGTTGGAATATTTACTGTAATCCCTGAAATAACTGAACTTGTTGAAGGAAGCCAGCAACGGTATAAAATCATATCCTTCGGGTACATAAATTTTCGTGACATTTCTGCAGCCCAACCCAAAGAAAAGATGAATATCGTCTGAAAGTGCCTCCAGTTCCTCCTTCGTTTCATCACCTGTTAATAGGGCAACCGATGTTTTGTTTTTGCGGATGATATGCGGGAAACGGGAAAAATACTGTTCGAAATAGCGGGCCGACTGATTACCGCCGGTTGCAATGTAAGCATCACATCCTTTCAGTGAATCGGCAATGCTGATGTATTGTTTAACCGCAGGATCGAGACTATACAGGTACTGCACAATAAAATCGGGCAGCAGATCGTCTTTGGAAGAGAGTTTGATGGTTTGCCGATGGCCCGATATAAAAGTCGTCAGCAGATCATGAAAGCCTACCAGGGGGATGTTTCCGGCCATAACAATGCCGATGTTTTTTGGATTGATATTATCATCGAGGTGATAATGATTAACCCAATCGGTCAGCAGGTTTTTCTGCAGGAAATAACGGATGATATTCCCGGTGGCCAGACTGGAAAAATCCTCGGTAAACCAGGGGTTTTTATGAGAAGCCCTGAGCTTTGCTTCCTGCCAGGATGCATCATTTTTTTCGAGATAATTTCCAAGCTCAACAAATAAATCAATACGATTTTGTAAATTCATCCTGTTATTATTATTTTACAGCAAAATTACGATAGATGGCTATTAAGATCACAGACGAATGTATCAATTGCGGGGCTTGCGAACCCGAATGTCCAAACAATGCAATTTATGAAGGAGGTGTTGAATGGGCAATCTCCGATGGAACCACCATCAAAGGCAGTTTCACACTCATGGATGGAAGTAGTATAGATGCCGATCAGCGCAATGCTCCGATCAGCAACGATATGTATTATATCGTTCCCAATAAGTGTACCGAGTGCCAGGGTTTCCATGAAGAACCACAGTGTGCTGCAGTTTGCCCGGTTGATTGCTGTGTGCCCGATGAAGCATACCGTGAAACCGTAGACGAACTTATGGAGAAAAAGAACAGGCTTCATATATAAATTTTTAGCCGGAAGGCTAGTTTAAGCAGGTGATATTTCCTGCTCTCCAGGCGAGGGTATTTATACAATACTTTCGCCTTTTTGATATCTGATGGGAACAGTTCTCATCCGAATTGAATACTTTTGCTGAAAGGCCAGGTTTGTACAAAAGGCCGGATAAAATCATATTCATGAGATTTATTTTACTCTTAAGTTTTATAGCCATTTTAACTTCCTGTAAAAACAAGGGTGAAAAATTGATTACTGATGCTGGAACCAGTCGGTTAGACCTGATGGCTGCAGATAAAGAATTTTCATCACTCAGTGAAGAGAAAGGCATGAAAAATGCTTTTATAGAATACATCGATAGCAATGGCGTATTGCTTCGCCCGGGACACTTACCCATCATTGGCGCCAATGCAATTGATTACCTGATTCAACAGGACGATACTGGTTATACCCTTAGTTGGGAACCCCGCAATGCAGAAGTGGCAAAATCGGGTGAAATGGGCTATACTTATGGTATTTATGCTATGCGCCCCAAAGCAAAAGACACTGTTATCTATGGAACCTATGTGAGTGTATGGAAAAAACAACAGGATGGTAAATGGAAACTCCTGCTTGATACCGGTAATGAAGGAGTGGATACACCCCAATAGTTTACATTCTGATATCACTGAATATTAACGATTACCATAAACATTTTTTTGTTTCTTTGTTCAAATTTGCAATCTGATAGATGAAGAAAAACATTGCGCTGGTTACCGGCGGCTACTCCGGGGAATCTGTAATATCCTATAAAAGTGCAGACACCATTTTCCACAACATTGATGAGGATAAATGGAATTGCTATCTCATCGATATCAATCCACAAGGCTGGTTTTATACCAATAGCAACGGCGAAAAAATTCCGGTCGACAAAAATGATTTTTCCATCACCGTTGATGATCGCAAAATTAATTTCGATGCAGTACTTGTTGGTTTGCATGGTACACCCGGTGAAGACGGAAAACTGCAGGGATATTTTGATTGCCTGAAAATTCCTTATACTTCCTGTGATGCAGCAACTTCTGCACTCACTTTCAATAAACGATATACGGTTGCAGTAGCCGCATTTGCCGGTATCTCTGTGGCAAAGTCATTGCACCTGTTTAAAGCCAATCCACTTTCACCGGCTCAGGTTCTGGCAGAACTAAAATTGCCTGTTTTTGTGAAACCAAACAATGGCGGCAGCAGCCTGGGCATGAGTAAAGTAAATGAAGCCGGTCAGTTACAATCGGCACTGGATAAAGCTTTCAGGGAAGATGACCAGGTACTCGTGGAAGAATTTATCAGCGGAAGAGAATTTACGATTGGCGTATTTAAATCAAAAGGCAAAATCATCACTTTGCCTATGACTGAAATTATTTCTAAAAATGAGTTTTTCGATTACCAGGCAAAATATGAAGGAGCAAGTGAAGAAGTAACACCTGCAAAGGTAGACGAAGCCATCGCTGAAAAGATCAGGTCAGAGGCCAGGAAAGCTTACAGCGTTTTCAATTGCAATGGTGTGGTACGCATTGATTTTATTTACAACGAAACTACCGGTAACCCATACATGCTGGAGATCAATACAGTGCCCGGACAGAGTGCTGCCAGTATCGTTCCGCAACAGGTAAGGGCGATGGGATGGTCGTTGAAAGAATTTTATTCGGCTTTGCTGGATGAGTGTTTCATTCAATAAAACAACCAGTTATTTGCCGTATATAACAACTAAATTATTAACGTGTTCAAATTCATAACCGACAGGCCTTTTTGGGTTAATCTCCTCGCAGCGATTGCACTGGCTTTCCTGGTGTTGTTCATTTTCCTTCAACTGTTGGGAAGAATAACCAAGCATGGTCAGTACCTTACTGTTCCTTCAGTAATGGGGAAGAAAACCACTGATGCTATCAAGTTTCTCGAAGACAAAGGATTTGAAGTAGTGATCCAGGATTCGGTGTATACAGATACTGCTAAAATGGGTATTGTATTAAAGCAGTTGCCCGACCCGAATAGCACCGTAAAAATCAACCGTACTGTTTTCTTAACTGTAAACCGCGTAACATTACCATTGGTTGAAATGCCTGCACTCGAAGGCAAGACACTCAATTTTGCGCTCGAAATTATGCGCCGCACACATTTTACTTTGGGAGACACCAGTTTCAGACCCGATTTTATGCGGGGATCTGTGCTGGAACAATTGTACAAAGGACAAAAAATTGCTCCGGGAACCAAAGTGCCCTGGGGAAGTTCTATCGACCTGGTGGTTGGGAGCGGACTTAATGAAGAAAAAATCCATGTGCCTAACCTGATTGGATTGACCTTTGCGGAAGCCCAGGCCATATTGCTCGAAAATGGTATTCTGCAAGGTGCTGTTGTGCCCGACCCAGGTATTACCGATACCGCTGCAGCTTACATCTGGAGACAAAGTCCGCCACGCTATAATGACGAGAAAGAACCGGTGTTCATACAACCAGGACAACTACTCGATTTATGGATTTCACCCGAAATGAAAGAACCAAGAGATACACTCGACAGACCTTAATAAAATTTCGATATGCAAACCATCACTGCTGAAGAACTCAAAGCCAGATTAGACAAGCATGAGCAAATTAACCTGATTGATGTTCGGGAACCTGCAGAACATGCCGATTTTAACATCGGTGGAATTTTGTTGCCGCTTGGTCAGATACTTTCCATGCAGGCAGATGAAATCGACCATCTCAAAGAAGCTGAAGTAATCTGTTATTGCCGCAGTGGGCAACGCAGTATGCAGGCCAGTCTGATGCTCGAAACCATGGGCTTTCAGCACGTAAAAAATCTAACGGGTGGCATGCTTGGCTGGGAAGAAAAATTCGGCAGATAAATCCACCTTCATTAAAGTTTAATTCCCAATCCAGCCATCAGGTTAAACGTTGCCATCGGGAAATAAAAATTCTCTGTTGTTAATGCTCCCCCATAAATATAACTGAAGGTATATCCATTCGGCTCATACTTTTCTGAAAACACATTATTGCCCTGTACAAAGAAGTTAACTGATTTTCCTTTTTTCATCGGTAATTGATAACTCAACCTGATATCCTGAACATAGAATGGATCCAGTTTGCGGTTATTGCTGGATGTATTGTCGAGGTATTGCCTGCCGGTATACTTACTGATCAGGCTGATTTCTGCATGTTTAAAAGGAATGAAGTTGATGGTAGCAGCACCTACAACAGAAGGTGAGAATGCAATGTCTGAACTGTTGTAAATCTTCGTTTGCTGGCCACCGTTATCATAATCATCAATGAATTCTGTAAAGTTCTTAACCCGGTTTCTGCTGAAAGATACATTCGCTCTTGCATTCATCCATGTGCTGAATCTTGCAGCACCAGTGAGTTCTATACCGGCTCTGAAACTATTGGGGATATTGATTCTTGTATAAGCACCCACATCATTTATTTTTCCATTCAGCACCAGCTGATTTTTGTACCGCATATAGTAAAGATTAACGCCCCAGCTGTAATTTGTTTTTTTAAATTCATAACCCGCTTCAAAGTCGTGGAGTTGTTCGGGTTTGGGAACCTGTGCAAGCCCTGTTTCAAAATCATCACGGTTGGGCTCTTTGTTGGCCATGGCATAGGAAAAATAAAGCTGGTGCTTGCCTGATGTATAAGTAATCCCGGCTTTCGGATTAAAAAATAAATAGTCTGTTTTGATCCTGATTGCCGGATTATTGCGGAAGCCATTTAAGCGATAGTCTACCAATCTTGCCTGCAGATCAATAAATGTCTGCCAGCGCTGAGTAAGCTTTTGGGTCCATTTGCCATAAAGCGAAAAATCTTTTTTTACGGCGTCCAGGTCATACCATCGATAATTAACGGGTACGGCTACCGGCACATCGGCAGATACAATCTTTCCATAATGCTTTCCATCATATTGGTTCAATCCTCCGCCGAAAATTAAATTGGTTTTCGCTTTATCATATTGAAAGGAGAAAACAGTGCCGTAAAAATAATTGTCGAGCCATAACTGCCGAACAAGATTGGTGCTGGTAATGGTATCAGGTCCATTGATATAATCGGGTAGTCCGTAACTGTTCAGCGATTCATCTGCTCTGTATTGTTCGTAATAACCAAGTCCCCTTGTAAGAAAAACGGCCATATTTGTTTTCCAGTGACTGCTGAGTGTGCGGTTGTAAAAAAGCTGATAATGGGTTTGTGTATAGTTATCGGTTTCATTGTCGTAAGGCTCACCTGCTTTTTCTGTACCAGCTGAATTAAACCGGCGGTTGGTTGCCAATGTTTTTTCATCAATACCATACCAGGCCTGGTAGGTTTTTTCTTTGCCTGAAAAAATATTCAGCCTCAAAGATTGTTTAGCATCTGTATAGGCAGCACTGGTGAAAAATGACTGCAATCGGCTGCTGGCCCTTTCGATATAGCCATCGCTCCGGATGCTGCTCAGTCTTCCATCAATGGTGAAATGTTTACCCAGTAATCCGCTGTGTATTAAAAGAGTATTCTTAAAAGAATGATAAGATCCTGCACTGTTCTGGAATTCAATGGATTTTTTTTCATTCAGTTCGTTGGTACTGATATTAATGGATGCGCCGAAAGCACCTGCTCCGTTTGAAGAAGTGCCAACACCCCGTTGCACCTGGATGCTAGAAACGGAAGAAGCAAAATCAGGAAGGTCAACAAAAAAAGTGCCCTGGCTTTCTGCATCATTGTAAGGAATACCATTCAGTGTAACATTGATCCTGCTGGCATCGGTACCCCTGATCCTGATTCCCGTATACCCGATACCGTTACCTGCATCTGCATTTACTACTACAGAAGGAGTTTGGTTGAGCAGAAAGGGCAGATCCTGACCGATATTGTTTTTAGCAATTTCAGCCTTGCTGATATTTGTTTTCGCAAAAGGTGCTTTATCAGCCGCCCGGATGGCTTTGATTTCTACAGGCTCCATTAAAGTGGTATCCGCTTTCCTGGTTTCCGTTTGTGCAACTGCATAGGAATAATTCATCAACAGGCACAGTGCTGTAATTAAATACTTCATCGTAAAAATGTTGTACTGAAACCGGGATGCCAAACAGCGCATCTATGCTCCAAAAGTGAGGAGCTTCTCCCTTCGCAGGCATTATCCTGAGCAGGTTATCGGGTATCATCTCAGCCTTCTATTGAAAGCACCCCGGAAATCAGCGGTTTTAAAAAAGATCGTGCTGTAAAATTAGGAGTTCTGGATGAAGCGGAAGAATTTTTTTCCGGCAACTGTAACAATCCGCTATTTCTATTCGTATCATATAAAAAAGTATAGCCATGAAAATTTTATTAGCCATTTTATGTACCGTTTTGAGTTTGAGTTTGTTCGCTCAATCCACAACCATCAATGATCCGAATGCCGTACCCAGAACTTTAAATGGTTCTTTTACAGCCATTTCTGTATCTGATGGTATCGACCTTTACCTGAGTGCCGGTTCAACCGAATCAGTAGCGGTTAGTTTTTCTGAAGCAAAATTTGAAGAAAAATTTAAAACGGTGGTCGACAACGGAGTGTTGAAAATTTATTACGACAATGAAGGAATGAACTGGGGTTCCAATAGAAAAAGGAAACTGAAAGCCTATGTTTCTTTTAAAACGCTCGAAAAACTGGATGCTTCCGGTGGCGCTTCAGTAAAGCTGACATCCGTTACTAATTTTAACAAACTGAGTATGAAAGTAACCAGTGGTGCCAGGTTTGAAGGCAATCTGAAAGCAAGTGAACTGGATATTGATCAGAACAGCGGTTCTTTTGTAGAGATTTCAGGAAGTACCGATAAATTAACGATCGATGTTTCCAGCGGGGCTGATTTCAAAGGATATGAATTGAGCAGCACTTATTGTTATGCAAAGGCAACCAGTGGTGGAACAGCCAGGATTACAATAGAAAAAGAACTGAATGCCAAAGCCAACAGCGGCGGCAGTGTTCATTACAAAGGACAGGGCGTTGTAAAAGATCTCGACGTTAACAGCGGGGGAGTAGTGAAAAAATCAAACAGTAAATAAAACTTATGAAAACACTAATCGTTGCATTGTTTGTTTCCCTGCTTTCTTTGCCGGGATTTTCGCAGAAGCAGTTTGTGGTTGATGCTGATGCAGAGATGCGTGATATTTCCACTCCATTTACATCCATCAAAGTTTCGGGTGGAATATCTCTTTACCTTTCTCAGGCTGAAGAGGTAGCCGTAGCCGTTAGTGCTTCTGATGCTTCATTAAGGGATGCCATCCGTACCAAAGTTGATAACGGACAATTGAATATTTATTTTGAGAATGATGGGAAATGGCGCCTTAAGAATAAGAAATTGGTAGTGTATGTATCTTTCAATGAGCTGAAAAGACTCGATGCTTCCGGTGCATCAGATATCATTGTAGCAGGCAAAATGAATCTTCCATCATTTGAGTTGCATATGTCGGGTGCCAGTGATTTTAAAGGCGATGTGCAAGTCACTTCGTTACAGTTATTCCTGAGTGGAGCTTCTGATGTATATCTTACCGGCACTGCTACCAACCTCAATATTGAAAGCAGCGGCGCCAGTGATGTGAAAGCTTATGAGCTCTCTGCTGAAATCTGTTCAGCAAAGGCTTCCGGCGCATCAGATGTACACATTACCGTACAGAAAGAATTGAATGTTCAGGCCAGTGGTGCCAGTAAAGTATTGTACAAGGGCGATGCGGTCATTAAAGACATTCAGAACAGCGGCGCCAGTACCGTTTCTAAAAGAGGTTAACCGTTAACGTTAGTTTCCGAATGCCCAAACCAGGAATGCCGCAAAATCGTTTCGGAGAACATCATTTCCATTATACTTTTCATCATTCATAAAATTGATATCAGCTTCACGGCTGATATTTTTTTTGCTGATGATATTTACCAGTTGTTCAGCAGACTGGTACTTGATTGAATCCGATTTACTGGCATATAACCAGTACTGAAGTTTGGGTCTTTTGCGTGATTGCATCAGATGTTCCAATACAAGATCCAGAGAATCGCCTTTGCCGGCATAATCAAAATCGGCATTATGAAGGCCTGTTTTATCTATTTTATCGGCATGCATCCAGGCAAGTGAAAGTGCCGCAATGCCCGGTTTTCCATCACCCCAAACGGCAATGCTGTTGAATTTGCGGATGCTGGTTTTTTTCTTGATATAAGGCAATAGTTCTTTAATGATAAAATCATCCATCTTTTCTGCCTCCCGATTGCCTTCTACCCAACCATAATTTTTTAGTTTGCCTTTCACCGCAACAATCATCAATGGCCTGATCAGTTTATTTTTTTTCAAACTGTCAACCAACTCATCAACCCGCAGTTTTTCAAACTCATCCTTATCCAGGTATAGCAACAGATTCATATCATTTTTCTCCTCAGGCATCGGGGTTGTAATGATGCTGAGCGATACCTTTTCCTGTAAATGACGGGAATAAAGATTGTCTTTATTCTTTTTAACAGCTGATTTGCAGGCTGTAAAATGCAATGAAATAATGATCGACAGAACGATAAAAAGAATGGATCTCATGCATGGTTTGCTTTGTATAAAAATATAAGTTTTGGATACAATCGCATAATCTATTACTTTTGCAGTGCGAAGTAGAGCAGCGGTAGCTCGTCGGGCTCATAACCCGAAGGTCAGAAGTTCGATCCTTCTCTTCGCAACTAATAGCCTGATTTTCAGGCTTTTTTTATTTTAGAAAGGCGGACTCATATCTCGCCGTAGGCGAACATTTATCTCGCCTCTGGCGGAGAAGTTCGATCCTTCTCTTCGCAACTAAGAGCCTGATTTTCAGGCTTTTTTTATTTTTTGAATGGCGCACATATATCCCGTCACTGGCAGAGATTTCAATCCTTTTCTTCCAGATCTGTTTAAGTTTGAGTTGGCTTTTTTTTAATAATTATACAAATTAACATTTTATATATAGCTGAATTTCAGCATATTGTATTTTGAGTTCAATTTTTCTGTTGAGCTTTTTCCTGATTTCGAAAAAATTGATTTATTCTTGCGGCAATTCTAAAACCCCTTTTTTAAATTAAATCATGATTATGAAAAAATTTATTCTGCCCGCTTTTGCATTTGTACTGGCTTTATCAAGCTGTAAAAAAGATGATACTTCTCCTTCATGCGAAAAAACAGTTGCAGGTATTGCCGGAAGTTATAAAGTAACTAAAATTGAAACAATTACTGCAGGTATAACTCAGGATGTTACTACATCCATATTAGATGCATGTCAAATAAGTGGTGTAATTCAATTGAAATCTGATAAAACATTTACATATACAGAATCAGGTGGAACCTGCACCGACAATGGCGCTGGTACCTGGGATGTTGTTTCTGGCGCTTTAACCATTAACAGCACCAGTGGTGGTAGCTATGATGTAGACAATGCCACAATCTCTTCCTGGAATTGTTCAACCCTGGTTGTTTCAGAATCTGCTAACCTGGGCGGTGTTACCATTGAATACAGGTCAACCCTGACTAAACAATAGTCTGTAATTACTTATTTCAGAAGCCAGGTAAATAACCTGGCTTTTTTATTCCGATTAGTCCATCTTTCCTTCCTTGGCCTTCTCGAAAGCCCGCTTCCCGATAAAAAGCAATAGCTTTGCGCACCTGGCCTTAAATGCCAGTTCAATGAAAACAGGGTTTGTAAATATTTTTGGTAAGCCAAATGCAGGGAAAAGTACCCTGCTCAATGCCCTGATGGGTGAGAAAATGGCCATTGTTTCACATAAAGTACAAACCACCCGTCACCGGATTAAGGCAATTTTGTCAAACGATGATTACCAGATCATCTTTTCCGATACCCCTGGCATCATTGAACCCAAATACAAGCTGCATGAAAAAATGATGCAGGCAGTAAAAGGCAGCCTCGAAGATGCAGATCTGGCTTTGCTGATGGCCGATGCCTGGGAAAATCCCGAGGAGCCCGACCAGATTTTTTCTGCTCTTCGGCTGAAAGTGCCGGCCATCGTGGTTTTAAATAAAGCTGATACCATTAAGGATCCGGCCAGAATTGAAGCAGCGGTTCAGTTTTATTCAACAAGGCCTTATTGCAAAGAAGTAGTGGTTATTTCTGCATTGAAGAAAGATGGAATAGATAAACTGCTGGAAAAAATACTCAACTATCTTCCGGAAGCTGAACCCTTTTACAGTGGAGATGATCTGAGTGATCTGCCCACCAAGTTCTTTGTCGGCGAACTGATAAGGGAGAAAATTTTCGAACTTTACCAGGAAGAATTGCCCTACCATGCAACCGTACTGGTACAGGAATTCAAAGAAAAAACAACATTGATTAAAATATCCGCAGATATCATTGTTCAGCGGGAAACCCAGAAAGGGATCATCCTGGGCGAGGGGGGCAGCATGATTAAAAAACTGGGAACCCTTTCCCGTAAAGAAATAGAAACGTTTCTCGATAGCAAAGTATTTCTGGAGTTGTTTGTGAAAGTGAGACCTAAATGGCGCGACAATGAAACACACCTCAGAGAATACGGATATTAATTCAGCAGCCGCTGATATTTTTTCAGAAAAGGAAATACATTAAAATGAGTTTTACAGTAGCAATAGCAGGACGACCCAATGTTGGAAAGAGCACTTTTTTCAACCGGTTACTCGAACAAAGAAAAGCCATCGTAGATGATGTGAGTGGTGTTACAAGAGACCGTCAGTATGGAGTTGCAGAGTGGATCGGAAAGTCGTTTAACCTGATCGATACCGGCGGTTTTGTGCCACAAAGCGAAGATGTTTTTGAAAGGGAAATTGCCCGCCAGGTGCACATTGCCATCGATGAAGCCAATGCCATTATTTTTATGGTGGATGCTTCTACCGGTATTACCAATCTCGATGAAGCAATGGCAGATCTGTTGCGCAGAAGCCATAAACCGGTTTTCCTCGCAGTAAACAAAGTAGACAATCACAACCGGATGCTCGAAGCCAGTGAATTTTACAGTCTGGGCTTTGAACATATATTTTTCCTTTCTTCCATCAGCGGTAGCGGAACCGGAGAACTGCTCGATGCAGTTGTAGGACTCATGCCCGAAGAAGCCATACCTGCAAGCAATCCTTCAGATGAAATTCCAAAATTTGCCATCATCGGTCAGCCCAATGTTGGTAAATCCTCTTTGCTGAATGCTTTGATCGGGCAGGACAGAACGATCGTAAGCGATATTGCCGGAACAACCCGTGATACGATTCACACACATTATAATCTCTTCAATAAAGAATTTGTTCTCATAGATACAGCTGGTATCAGGCGCAAAACAAAAGTGCACGAAGACCTTGAATTCTATTCGGTAATCCGTGCCATCAAAGCCATGGATGAAGCTGATGTATGCCTGATCCTGCTGGATGCCGGAAAAGGAATCACAGCCCAGGATCTTTCGATTTATTCACTGGCCGTGAAGAAAGGAAAAGGCATCGTAGTGCTGGTAAACAAGTGGGACCTGATGGAAAAACAAACCAATACGGCCCGTGACTATGAAAAAGAATTAAGAATCAGGCTGGCTCCTTTCAATGATGTACCCATTGTTTTTACCTCGGTAACCGAAAAACAGCGGATCTTTAAAAGCATTGAAGCAGCTCTGCAGGTTTATGAAAACAAACACCGCAAAGTAACCACTTCACAGCTCAATGAAGTAATGCTGAAGGCAATTGAACAATACCATCCACCGGTTGTGAGAGGAAATGCCATCAAGATCAAGTATGTAACCCAATTACCAACACATACACCCAGTTTTGCTTTTTTCTGTAATTATCCGGATGATATCAAAGCTCCCTATAAAAACTACCTCGAAAACAAACTGCGGGAGAAATTCGACTTCAGTGGAGTGCCCATTCGGCTGTTTTTCAGGAAGAAATAATGTTTGAACGCTGATATATTAAATTAATAATTATGCAAAAAAGTTTGGATATACAACTATTACGACTATTTTTGCAGGCAAATTTTAAAAACCCCGAAAAATGAAAAAATTTTTAGCAATTGCTGCCATCGCTGCTGTGATGATCTCCTGCAACGACGAAAAGAAAGCCGAAACAACTGAAGGTGCTACCAATGCAGATTCAGTAACAAATGCTGCTGATCAAATGAAAAGCGCCGCTGATAGCGCAAGTAAAGCAATGACCAATGCTGCTGACAGTGCTACTTCTGCCGTAGGTGCAGTTGTTGATTCTGCCAAGAAAGCTGTTGAGAATGTAGCTGATAAAGCTGCAGACAAAATGGAAAAAGCTGGTGATGATGCAAAGAAAATGATGGACAAAGCCGCTGATAAAGTTAAGCCTTAATTTTTTCAGTAAAAAAATAACGAAGCCTTCCCGAAACGGAAGGCTTTTTTATGTCTGTAATTTGAATATTTTTCATCTATAAAAATTCCTGAATCTTCCGTTTAGGTATGCAACCAATTCAGGTATTAATTGTCTTTATTATGTGCGAAACAAAATTAGCCGGGCAGTATAAATGGTCTAATTTTACAGTTGATTTCACAGAAAAAACACACATTAATGAGGAAGTTATTTTTACTTTTTATTCTCAGCATTTTTTGCATTTCGATCAGCTTTTCCCAAATCATTTCAACCCCATCAGGCGGTAACTGGAGCGATAATGCAACCTGGGTAGGAGGAATTATTCCAACAGCAACAGATGCAGTGATCATCGCAGATGGTGCGGTTGTAACGGTAGACGTTGCTGCTGATGCGCTTTCACTTGAAGTTGGACAGGGCACATCTGGTACACTAACCTTTGATGCATTGAATGCACAAACATTATCGGTCGCTTCAGATGTAACCATCAGCTCAGGAGGAATTTTTCAGGCAGATAATGCCGGTGCTCAAAATGGGCATACTTTAATTGTAGGTGGAAACCTCACTAACAACGGTACACTCGATTTCAGCAGCAACGCTGGTGCATCGGGCATACAGATTGCCTTTACAGGAGCAGCCAATGCAACTTTCAGTGGCAATGGAGCAGTTACGGATATTTACAGAATTATTGTCAATAAAGGAACAGATGTAACCTCCATACTTGAACTGAATACAACAGCATTCAGTTTTGAAGGTGCAACTACAACAGCAGGATCTGATCCTGGGTTTCTTACTTTACTCAACGGGATGTTTAAAATTTCCGGCACCTTCAGCATGGAAAACGGATTGTTCACAGGAATCAACAATTACACGGTTCCACCATCAGCAGGTATCTGGTTCAACAATCCCAATTATACAGTGGCTGCACGCAACGGAACTGCTTATATAGAAGGTACACTTATTATGGATGCCGGTATACTCAATGTAGGTACCGATATTGATAACAGGCTTGGATATATAGATGGATCGGTGATTACCATTAACGGTGGTATTATCAATGTAGCCAGTAGATTTTCGGCAACCACTACTTTCGGTGTTCAGTATACGCAAACTGGTGGTACACTCAATGTAAATACTGTTGGAAGTTCAAGCAGTACCTATGCCAGCTTCGATATCAGGGATATAGACGTTTCCTCTTTCACCATGAGTGGAGGAAATATTGTTTTACAGAACCCAAGCGCAGGTGGTGCTGGTCCGAGAGATTTTCAGAATCGTCCGGCTATCGTAAACATTACAGGTGGCAACCTCATTATCGGCAACAATAATACAGCAGCTGCTCAAACTTTTTACCTGCAGGGAGTAGCGCCTAACCTGGTTTTAAGCAATAGTCCGGGTGGCCATACTGCCAGATTGTTTAATAACCTGGAAGTAAAACTCAATACCAGTATTCCTGCCGGATCAACATTGCAATTGGATGATGGAACTACCGGATACCAATATACGCAAACAGGCGCTTCTTTTGTAAACAGCGGAACCCTCAATGCAACGGTAGCGGGTAGTCGATTGCTGTTTGCCGGAGCAGGTGTGCCACAAACCTACAGTGGAGACGGAACTGTTGTAACGCCCATTGAATCATTTGAAATAAACAATACCGCAGGATTGACATTGGCCAATACCATTGCTTCAGAAATTAATTGCAATGAACTGGTTATGACTGCAGGTGATATCAACACCGGCATTCATACCATGGTGATCGGCACAGGTACAGCTACACCCGGAACTTTGGTTTACAGTTCAGGTACCATAGTAGGTAAATTAAAAAGATGGATAGATGCAGTAACAGGTAATACCAATTTTCCTGTAGGTATTTCAGGTATCACCCGCAATGCAGCCATTGATTTTACTTCAGCACCTGCAACCGGTGGTACACTTACGGCAGAATGGATTGCTTCGCCAGGAGGAGACAACGGTCTTCCATTGATCGATGGTGTTTACCTGGTAACCAATACTTCTTCAGAAGGATACTGGAATATGACTGCCGGAGATGGATTGAACGGAGGAATATATACAGGAACTTTCAATGCAAACGGACTTGTTACGATTACCGATTTTTCTCAACTGGTATTGGTGAAAAGAGCTAACAATGCAGCTCCATGGGTACTGGATGGCACACATGTAATTACAACCGGTTCAAACAGTGCAGCCGTTTTGTCGAGAACGGGCATGGCAGGATTTTCTGATTTCGGGATCGGCGGAAACATCACTTCCTTGCCTGTTAGTATTGAGTATTTCAGGGGTACCAAACAGGCAACAGGGCATTTGCTCAACTGGAAAGTGAACTGTGTGGGAAGTCCCACCGCTATACTAACGCTGGAGCGTAGTGGTAATTCAAGAGACTTCTCTGTAATCAATAATATAACTGCTACTGCTCTTCGTTGTCTGCAGCCATTTAATTATTCAGATTTATCACCACTGCCCGGTATAAACTATTACAGGGTGAAGATGACTGATGCTGATGGAAGAAGTAATTACAGCAGTATCATAGCCCTGCTCAACAATACCCGTGGTTTTGAAATTACATCGGTTCAACCCAACCCGGTAATTTCGAATGCCTCTTTGAATATCGCCAGTGCGTCAAAAGAAAATGCTTCCCTGGTAATCACTGATATGACCGGAAGAAGGTTGCTTCAGAAAAACATCAACCTGGTAGCCGGCAGTAACCAGGTTTTCCTGGATATGTCTGGTTATCCTTCTGGTGTTTACAGTGTAGTGGTAGTGAATGCAGCCGGTGAAAAGCGAACGGTAAGCGTAGTAAAACAGTAATTGTTTAACAGATATCAGGAAAGCCATCCGAAAGGATGGCTTTTTTCTTTTGCGCATAAAAACTATTGTAATTTTGCAACATGGATATTGGGGCTTACATCAATTCCGGCATTATTGAAAAATACTGTATGGGAACCTGCTCTGCAAGGGAACGGGAAGAACTGGAACAGCTGGCAGCTGCAGAACCCCGTATCCGTGAAGAGATCCATGCCGTTCAGGCTTCAGTAGAGCAGTATTTACTGGCTAACCAGGTAAAACCTGCCCCTACGGTTAAAATAAAGCTCATGCAGGAGATTTACCGGCAAACAGCTATTGCCAATCCACTTTACCCACCGCTGATCAAAGGAGAAGCTTCCATTGATGAATTAAATAGCTGGATTAAAAACAATGTTTTACCTGAATTGCCGGCGGACCTCGAAAACCTGGCGCCCACTGCCATTCCTTCCACCGGAGAAATAGAAAATTTCTTTGTATTTGCCCGAAATGGTCATGAACCTGAATTGCACGATCAATTTATTGAATACCTCTATGTGATTAAAGGAAGTTGTATCATGTATTTTAATGAGAAGCCTGTACGCTTCACAGCTGGTCAACTGATCAGTATCATGCCGGGAATATTACATTATGCGGTGGTAGATTCTGAGGAACCCATGCTGGCCATGGTACAAAGGCAGCAATGCGCCTGATAAGATCATCGATTATAATTGCGGATTACTAAGTAAGCAATCACAATCAATGTGAGCAGGATGATTGCGGAAAGATAAATCCAGGGTTGTTCTTTAAATGCTCTTTTGTTTTTTCTTTTATTTTTTTTGCGGAGTTGTTTTTTTAATGATTTGTTCAGGTCCTGAACGAGGAAAGGAATGTTGTTTTTGTTTTCCAGTTGTTGCAATCCTTCCATAGCATCATTCATAAAGGGATCATCATTCATCTGATTTTCCAGTTCATGCTGTTCAGCATCAGGTAATTCACTGTTGAGATACTGAAGCAGTTTTTCCTGTTCAATATCCTTTCCGTGATTGGGCGATATGTTTTTGTTTTCATCAGCCATTTTGCCTGAGTCGGTCGATAATTATTTTGAGGTTTCTTTTTCCGTTTTGAATATGACTTTTCACCTGTAGCATAGAATATCCTGTATGATCGGCTATTTGCTGATAGGATTTCTTTTCCAGGTAAAACAAAGTTACGCAAACCTGCTGCTCTTTGTTTAACTGAAGAATGGCTACCGACATATGCTCGAGTATTTTATCCTTTTCCTTTAATTCATTCAGGTCTACCGCTTCTTCGGGAGATGCCATCAGTTGTTCATTGATTTCTGCTGAGAACCGGCCTCTGTGTCTTAATTGCATGAGGCAGTAATTTTTCGCCACCATGTAGAGCCAGCTCTTAAAATAATCAACAGGGTATTTCTGTAACTCGCCGATCACTTTAATATAGATCTGCTGAACCGCATCTTTGGCTTCTTCTTCATTTTTCAGGTATTTCATACAAACACCAAAGAGCAGCATGGTATATCTTTCCAGTAAAATGCCCAGCCATTCGTTATCACGGTCCTTATAGTAAAGGGCCAGTAATTCCTTATCATCTTTATATGATTGTTTGCGAAGCGACAAAAATGCGTTGGGTTTTTAATTAGATGATTCTTCAATCATTAATCCATAAAGCGGCGAACTGAAAATTTTAAGCTATTTTTTGTTCCCGGTACTGGCATGTATTTTCTTTGAATCAGCAGCTGCAGAAGGCTTGTCGAAGAAAAGCATTTTAATGGCAATCAGTAACATCAGTACTGCAAAAGATTTCTTAATGGTTTCCTGTGGAAGGCTCAATGAGATTTTACTCCCGATAAAACTTCCCAGGAAAAACCCGATCCCCAATATCAGTACAATATAAAAATCAACATGACCTTGTTTGTAATATTGTAAAACGCCCAGTATGCCTACCGGGAACATGATCAATGCAAGAGATGTACCCTGTGCTTTGAATTGAGAAAATCCGAGAAAATAGATAAGCGCAGGTACGATGATGATACCACCACCCACACCTACCAGACCTCCCAGTATTCCTGCACAAAGCCCGATGATTACGAGTATAATAATTGTCTGCATATCCATACGTTGATTTTTAACTTTGATCATGATTTGGGAAATGTTTCTTTATAAAACCTGGTTGCTTCCTGTATAATTTTATAAGCGGTTTCCTTATCCTGGAAATCGTCAATCTCAACTTTTTTATTCTCCAGCACTTTGTACTGCTCGAAATAATTTTTCAATACAGCAAAAAAATGGGGAGGAAGTTCGTTGATGTCTTTGATATGATTCACAGATGGATCCTTGGTTGCCACCGCAATGATCTTATCATCCATTTCGCCACTGTCGATCATCTGCATATTACCGATTACCGTCGCTTCCACCAGGCAAAGTGCCTGTATGCTTTCACTGCACATAACCAGGATGTCGAGTGGATCTCCATCTTCACCCAGTGTTTGCGGAATGAAACCGTAATTAACAGGGTAGTGGAAAGAAGAATAAATAATCCTGTCGAGTCTCAACAGGCCGGTTTTTTTATCTATTTCATATTTGCAGCGGCTTCCCTGCGGAATTTCAATTAAAGCGTTTACACGTTCCGGTGATGCATCACCATAGGAGGCGCCATGCCAGGGATGAAGGACGTACATTTTTAAATTTATTTAGACTTTCGCTATTAATTAAATATTGATAATAAATGACACAAGGTTTAATTCCCGGCCAGTTTGTAACCAAACCATGCAGCCGCCAATCCGAATAATATACTTCCACCAATGTATAATATACAAGCAATTATTTTTCCTTCTTCCAGTAAATGTATGTTTTCCATACTGAAAGCTGAGAATGTGGTGAATCCACCACAGATCCCGGTAGCCAGGAATAACCGCCATTGCTCATTCATGAAATTCCCTTTGATCAGACTCAAACCGATGATCAATCCTATTATAAAGCTGCCAACTATATTCACCAGCAAGGTTGCCAAAGGGAAACTGTTGGTTTTGAATAATAAGTATACCGCATACCTCAATACCGATCCTATAAATCCTCCAAGACCAACCAGCAGGAAATGATTGAACATATTTTAATCGATTGGAAGATTTCCTGAATAAGTGTATTTGAAATCAATCAACCATTCCTTGTTTTTTCGAACGATCTTGATGTCCATAGGCTTCTTCATGTAATCATTTGAGTAATTGATGATGGTGGTGGAATCATCAATGTCTACATACTTATTGATTTCATAAGAAGCGGCTTTGTAATGTTGTTTTTTATCTTCAGGCATGCGGTCATAATATTTCCTGAAAGATTCAAACAGTTGCTCATTCTCCTGGTCTTTTAACAGCAGCGTTTCTGCGGTCTTGAAATCACCATTTAAACTTGCCCTGATAAATTCACGACCCGTTTCCAGTGAAGTGGCAGGTTTTTCTTTTTTAGGGGAGGAGCAGGCCGACAGGATCAGCAAAACAACCGGGATAAGTATTTTTCTATACATGTTTTCTTATTGGTATAAAGTTAAACATCTTCTATAACGGGAACAAAAAAAGCACCCATGAAGGTGCTTCTTTTGCTTTAACAGGTTATTTTATTATTTGTTTTCGAGTTTCTTTAACTCGTTGGTTGCAGAATCAAGTGATTTCATTCCTTCTTCCATTCCTTGTTTCAGAGAATCCATATTCAGGTTCTTAAGTTCATCCATTGCTTTACCGATGCTGTCTGAAGCATTGATACCGCCTTCTTTCATTTTTTCCATACCCATATTCATCATGGAATTTTTATCGAATGCAACTTTCCAGCTTCCGCCTTCTTTTTTCAGGGTGAAATTCATTGCTTCGCCTGAAGATTTTTCTTTAACTGCGATGGTTGCTTTATCGCCTTCGATTTTTGGTTCACCGAATTCCATTTTTGATTTATCGTATTTTTCATCTGCTTTAGCTTCACTAGGACTCATTTTCATGCCCATTTCCATCATATCGAGCATTGATTTGCTTTCTGCAGTAGTTAATTTCCTGGCAGCAGCAACGTCTTTTTTAGACATAGCATCGAAGAACTGAGAAAGTACAGCTTTAGGATCATCTCCACCACTGTTGCAGCTGAAAAATACTGCTGAACTGAGCACTAAAAGCGACAAAAGAATTTTTTTCATATAGCGTTTTTTTTGTTTTGTGCCCAAAAGTAATTTTAAAAATTTATATTCTTCTTATTATTTGTATACAATTTCCACTCTTTTTAAACATTTTGGATGCAGAAAGAGATCATCCACTCCTATAAATTCAAATTCTTTTATATGGCTTCGGGGAAATGTCAGAATATGATTGGTTCCCGTTTCAATTGTCTTACAAACATATTCGGCGCAATACATTCGTTCATCCGTTTTCAAATCAAAATCAAGATCAAACATGATGCCCTGTTGATACAATTGAATGGCTTTTGAAGAGATTTTTTCTTTTACAGAATCCTCTACATTGAAGCTGAATATCCCGATGCCTTTGTTGTTGAAAGGGTCTGCAAAATCAGGCAGGTAATCCCTTTTGATCTTCTGATCGGGATTCCATTCTCCACCCAATGCATGATACACAAATACACTGTCGTGTTCTATACTGGCAATGCCACAATGCGAATATTGCTGGTTGCGCTGGTTGAGTGATCGCAGGCTTTCACTGGTGAAATCATTGCCGGTTCGTAAAATGAGATCTCCGGTATGAATCTGCTGACTGAGGTGTTTGATGCTATCCAGCGCTTTTGCTGCTTTTCTTTCCATTGCCAATGTATCGGCACTGGTTGCTTTATAACTCTGATAGCTAGTAGGTTGATTACAGGCTGCAAATAAAAAAATTAGGCAGCCGAGGGGCCGCCTAATGCCTGCATTCAGGTATTTTTTCATCCGGAAAGTGTTATTTCTTCTCGTTGTTTTGTTCTTTCTCTTTGGTGATGCGCTCGTCATCTTTGTTGTAGGCTTTGATGATCGATTTAACGAGCCTGTGCCTTACCACATCTTCTTCATCGAGTTCAATGTGTGCAATACCATCGATGTTTTTTAAAACACGGGTAGCTTTGAACAAACCACTCTGCTGGTTCTTTAGGTAAATCGATCTGCGTAGGGTCACCAGTGATGATCGCTTTTGCATTCGGACCAATACGGGTCAGGAACATTTTAATCTGCAGGTCGTTCGTGTTCTGTGCTTCATCCAAAATGATGAATGCATTGTCGAGCGTACGGCCACGCATATACGCCAATGGCGCAATTTCAATGGTTCGGGTGCTCATGTAATAGCCGAGCTTATCAGCAGGGATCATATCGTCCAGTGCATCGTATAAAGGACGCAGGTATGGATCAATTTTTTCTTTCAGATCTCCTGGTAAGAATCCCAGACTTTCACCTGCTTCAACAGCAGGCCTTGTAAGAATGATTTTCTTAACCACTTTATTTTTCAATGCCCTTACTGCCAGTGCAACAGCGGTATAAGTTTTACCGGTACCAGCAGGACCAATCGCAAATACGATGTCGTTTTTATCACAGGCCTGTACCATCATTTTCTGATTGGAAGTACGTGCCCTTACAGTTTTACCATTCGGACCGAATACCAATACATCATTGGGATTACGATCCATGAAATTATCAACTACTTTTTCATCATCGCCTCCCAGAATCTGCTCGAGGTAATTTTCACTCATGTGTCCATTGCGTTCGAGGTATTGAATCAGCAAATCAATTTTTTCTTTTGCTTCTTCAATTTGTTCGGGGGCACCGCTGAGTTTTATTTGTGTGCCGCGACTGAGGATTTTTAATAGTGGGAATTTCTTTTTGAGAATGTCTAGTTTACCGTTGTTTACGCCGAAAAATTCAATGGGATTGACGGTGTCGAGGTTAATGATAGTGTCTGTCAATGCGTTTCAGTTTTAAATACTTTTTCCATTGTGTGCAGAAAAAGCAGGTCGGGTAAATTGAAAATTGTTTAATTGACTGTTGTATCCAAATTTAATTAATTGCAACTGATACACTACGAATTTACTTATTCACAAATGGATTAATTCGGTGGAAAAGTTAAATTAATTTTATCCTGCAATTAATTAACAAACAATATTTTTTCCCTTGATTGCAATATTGCCAGCATCCGTAACCTATACAGAACGTATGAACGCAGATTTTATTTTAGCCTGAAGGGCATGATGAAAAGGATCAGAACCTCGCTACGAGTTTACAATTTAATAACCTTGGCGTTAGCCTGTTGGGAATGGCGTATGTATTGTTTTCAAAATCCCTGATGAGTTGATAGGAAATGGTATTCGCTCTGTTGATCAGGTTGAATATTTCAAGACTAGCCCAGATATTATCAAACTTACGGAAAGGGCTATGACTTCTACGGCTGAATTTTTCTCCCAGCAGCAATGCACTGAATCCGATATCTACCCTGATATACGGCTCAACAATCAATCCATTTCTGTATTTGGTACTGTTCGGAATATTGTAAGGCATATTGCTTCCGTACAACATATTCAGATGTACTTTGAAATTCTTATTAGTGGCCAGGTAATCCTGTAAATAAAGTCCCATGGTGATCAGTCGGTCGGTTGGCCTGCGCAGAAATCCAATCTCATTACGTACACTATCGGTAACTACCTGGTCTTGCGTTTTGGGGGTAATGATTTCACCGGCTGCATTTTTATAATCATAATAAACATCATTGCTGAGATTCTCCCTGGTGCGCATAAAACCAAGCGTTAACCAGCTTTCTGCATCTGCAACCAGTTCGCTGAACAAACGCAGTTCCAATCCCGTCGCATATGCCTTGGCGTTATTAAGTCCGGCATACCTGATTTTTACATTGTCGATGTCATATGGGATCACATCTGTCATCGACTTGTAGTACATTTCTGCACTCAGCCTGAATGGTTTGCTGTTGAAAGCTTTGAACTGGTAATCTATCCCTCCAACAAATTGTGTGCTTTTTTGCGATTTAACGGCTGTATTAAGACTGCCATCATATTTCCTGAGTTCACGGTAGAATGGAGGCTGATTGTACATACCCGCAGCGGCCCTGAAAACAATATCCGTTTTCCATTGTGGTTTCCAGCTCGCCTGTACACGTGGACTAATCAGGAATTCTTTGTTGAGACTATTGTAATTGTATCTTATCCCGGCCTGGATGGTAATATCGTGTTTGTTTTTCAGCAGGTGAATATTGTCCTGCACATAACCACTATACTTCTGAATGGTAAGATCAGCTTTGCTGTTTATAGAACTGTAAACCTGTAACACAGAAGGATTGTAGGGAAGAGAGTAACCTGCAGAATCCTGGTATTCGAATTGCCTGAGTTTATCGGAAATCTTCGTTTGTTCTATACTGTTACCCCACTGTAGAAAATGTTTTCCCATTTCAAGACTTCCACGAAAGGTAGCATTGTACACTTCTATGTTCAGCTCATTGCGGGCATATTGCTGGTAAACGCCGGCTCCCAGGGGATTGATGATTTGTCCGAATGTACTGCTGTTGTTATCAAAATCTCTGTCGCCAAACAAATAAGCGCCGGTAATATCATAGTTTTCTTTCTCACGGTCACTGAATCGACTGAGCATCCATTTTAGTTTCAGCTTTTTTACCGGTGAATAGGATAGCGTAGCACCAATCATACTGGTTGTGTAACTGTCTTTTTCCTGTCCTTCAAAATATGTATCAAGACCAATATTGGCGGTGTATAAAGGTGAAAATACCGAAGAGGTTTTTTTAACTGACTCGGGCAAGTAAGTAAATCTTGATACAGATAATATTCCCAGTAATTCAAGTTGCCATTTATCAGATGGCTTATAAGTGATGTATGCCTGCGCATCTGATGCAGATGGGAGGTAGGAGCCCTGTGTTGGTTGATTGCTGAGTAAATTTCTGTTGCTTTTGTTTCTGGCACCAGCCAGGAAACTTGCTTTGCCTTTTTTCGCTGTTGCTTCGAGGTGAAATCCCTGTTCCAGTAAACTTACATAAGCAGTTCCACCAAAACCTGCTGGCTTCTTGTACTGAATGTCGAGTACACTGCTCATTTTGTCGCCATATTTCGACTGGAAGCCACCTGTATAAAAACTTACATTTTTTACCAGTTCAGGGTTGATAAAACTGAGCCCTTCCTGCTGTCCGTTGCTTACGAGATAAGGGCGGTATATTTCAAAATCATTAATGTAAACCAGGTTTTCATCATAGTTCCCGCCTCTTACAGAATATTGTGAACTGAGTTCATTGTTACTACCCACCAGTGTTTTAATCAGCGATTCAACGCCACCGGTAGTACTGGGTAATATCAAGGCAGTTTTGGGATTTATTTTTACAAGGCTGTTTTCTCTTCTTTCTCTTTCATCTGAAATAATGACTGTTTCCAGTACTTTTCCCGAACGCTTCATGTATACTGTTATAAATTCATTTTCTCCATTGCTGAGAAAAAAGTTTTTCTGAACCGGGGCATAACCAGTATGGGTAAACGTTAATGCCAGCGGCTTTTCTGCTGCTACTTTAATGGTAAAAGTTCCACTGTCGGAAGACTGTATCCCTGCGGTTTTACCAAGAATGATAATGCTCACTTTTGCCAGTGGCTGCTCATTTTCATCAAGTATACGCCCGCTGATCGTGGCCGTTTTTTGCTGGGCAGAAGCTCCATAGGTAAACAGGATAAGCAATAATGCAGTTAGCCTTCTCATAGATTGAAGATAAATATTTTTCTCCTTCATGGCAATTTGCTTATCTTTTTGTGCAATTTACAGTTATGTTAATCAAGCCAGCCCTGTTCAGTGTATTCATTTTGATAACTGTTTTTTTATTTTCCTGTGAAGCGAAGAAAAAAAGCAGCAGTGAAATAGCTGATGAGGAAGTATCTGAAACGCAGCAAGCGGTTAAGACCTTTAACGATTCCCGACTGGAGAACTTAAATCTTTCCAGGCAACTCAAAGATATCATCTGTCAATGCTGGGATTATAAATCTGATATAGCTGCGCTCGACGCAGAACCGGTGGAATCAAGTCTGGACATCGTTCTGAGAGGCTATTGTTTTTTCAGAGACGGCAGTATGATTAAAAATCCAAGGGGTGAATTGAGTATGGGTAAATGGGACCTCGATACCACACAAAAGCCGATCGTCGTAAACATTCAATTGAACAATGGTGAAAAAGAAAAATTTTTTATCGCCTATCTGATGCCTTACCGTTTAGTGTTCGCCGATCGCAAAGAGGGAAAAAAATTACTTACAGAAATGTCGTCTGAAGCATTCCGGCATCTCGATGATGAACAGGATCCTTTTTATAAAAAGAATATTGCCTGGCGTATTAAACCATCCTCTCCCGAGTCAACTGAAGAGATCAAACAAAGATTAAAAGCTTGCCTGCATTTTTTCACTCTGTTTTACGACCGGCATATTTTCAGCGAACAGTCGACCATTAATTTTGGTGGGTTACCATCCTGCTTTCGCTGGTATTCCGGCGGTATTTACCTGCAGAAAAAAGAAGTATTATCAAGGCAGTGGATACGTTGTTTTTACAATGAAGAACAAGCCATGAAAGCGTATGCAATGGCCGATGAATTGCTGAGCAAAAAATACAACTGGCCGAAGAATGAACCAAACTGGTTGGGAAAAAATGTAGCTGTGCTCAGGCAGATGGAAGCAAAACTGGATTCACTCAACTTCTGATTTTACAATGCTTTCAAAGCAGCAATGGTAGCTGCAGGATCGGCAGATTTGAAAACTGTATTCCCGGCTACAAGCACATCTGCACCTGCATCAAGAATGGTCTTTGCATTTTCTAATGTTACACCGCCATCAATTTCAATCTTTACATTCAACAATTGTTCGTTGATCATTTCCTTCAGCTGCTTTATTTTATAAATCGTATGCGGAATAAAGGATTGTCCGCCAAAACCAGGATTCACACTCATCAGGCAAACCAG
This sequence comes from Ferruginibacter sp., assembly GCA_037045295.1. Taxonomy (GTDB): domain Bacteria; phylum Bacteroidota; class Bacteroidia; order Chitinophagales; family Chitinophagaceae; genus Ferruginibacter. Next base: position 282,010 of record JBAOHS010000005.1, on the reverse strand, counting down.
GTCGATGTCTTTGAGGATGTCTTTCAATAAATCAACCGGTGTGTGCGGATTGATAGCAACGCCGGCCTGCATACCCAGGTTTTTTATCTGCTGAATATTCCTGTGCAGGTGCCTGCATGCTTCATAATGAACGGTAAGATTGTCGGCGCCCGCTTTTTGAAATGCTTCCGCATATTTTTCAGGTTCCTCAATCATCAGGTGTACATCACAATATTTAGTAGTTGATTTTCTGATAAAATCAACGATCATCGGCCCAAAGCTGATATTGGGAACAAAACGGCCATCCATTACATCCAGGTGAAACCAATCGGCACTGCTTTTATTAAGCATTTCACAATCTTTACCTAAATGGAGAAAATCGGCTGATAATAATGATGGAGCGATAATGGCCATGATGATTTTTTTGCAAGATACAGGTTTCCTGGTTTTTGAAAATTATCCTTTTACACCGAGCCTTGCCAGCGCATCTTTTGCTTCAATATAATCGGGTGTATACATCAGCGCCGATTGATAAGCTTCAATGGCTTCTTCCTTTCTGTTGAGTTTCTCCAGGCATCTTCCTTTATAATAATATCCTTCATCGAAATTATTTTCCAGGGTGATGGCACGGTTCAGCACAGTGAGTGCATCTTCATATTTTTTAAGGTCATACAAAGCAATGGCTTTTTCACGATAAGCATCCATGTTGTGAAAATCAAGCGCCAGACATTGATCAAAAAAACCAATGGCTTTTATTTTGTCTTCAGTAAAAGAATAATACAAGCCTTTGATGAATAGCGCCTGTTTGGTCGCATCAGGCTTGAATTTTATGAGTAGCGTATCTGCCAGAGATAAAGCCTTTGCATTTTTTGTTTGCGCATACAGTGTTGCAAGTGAAATCATATCTTCCGGTAACGGATAGATGCTCAATGCTTTTTCAAATGACCGGATAGATTGCAGTGTATCTCCATCTTCAAAATGCAGGATGGCTTTAATATCCCAGAGCCTGATATTACCTGTATCTTTCTGAACAGCATAGTTTACTTCTTTCAGGGCATTTTCATAATTGCCATTTTCCCGGTAATACTGTATAAGATTTTCTTTTAGTAAAAGGGAGTCTGGGAATTTTGCAACCTGCTCTTTTAACTGATCTTCTGCTGATAGTTCCTTTGGGGGTTCCTGCTTTTCGGGCTCATTACAGGCAGTTAAAATCATTAAAAAGTATATGAAGTTTTTTTTCATCCGGATAAATTCAGCGCTAAATTAAAGTTTCTGTAGAAGGGAGCTGACAAATTTCTGACAAATTAACCCTTAAACAGCGTTAAATTTGCGTTTTAAAGTTCATCTATGAAATATTTATTTTCAGCTGTTTTACCGGTGCTGTTCTTTTTAACTCCTGTTTCAGACCGTAATGCTACTCCCGAAGTTGCTTCGTTTAATGATACCATTCATTTTGAAGGCGAAACACATTTTAAAAATATCCGCCAGCTTACTTTTGGAGGTGACAATGCTGAAGCTTATTTCAGTTATGATGGTAAGTACCTGATTTTTCAGAAAACAAATGCCAAAGAAGGTATTCCCTGCGATCAGATCTGGATGGGAAAAATTCCGGAATCTGCCAATGAACCTTTTCAACCCAAACTGGTGAGTACGGGTACCGGCAGAACTACCTGCGCCTATTTTTATCCCGATAACAAACACATCGTTTATGCTTCTACCCACCTCGGTGGAACGGAATGCCCGCCAGTGCCCGACAGAAGCAAACACGGCAACAAATACATCTGGCCGATTTATGAAAGCTTCGACATTTTTAAAGCAGATAGCAATGGCCGAATCGTAAAGCGTCTTACCAAAACAAAAGGTTATGATGCAGAAGCTACCATATCTCCCAAAGGCGATAAAATATTATTTACGTCTATGCGTGACGGTGACCTTGATCTGTACACCATGGACATGAAAGGTAAAAATGTAAAACGTATTACCAATATGCTGGGATACGATGGTGGTGCATGGTTTAGTCCGGATGGTACAAAAATCATCTGGAGAGCATCAAGGCCAAAAACAGAGCAGGAAGTAAAAGAGTACAAAGAACTGCTGGCGCAAAACCTGGTTGCTCCTACCAACATGGAAGTTTGGATTGCGAATGCAGATGGAACAGATGCCCGGCAAATTACCAACCTTAAACAAGCCAACTGGGCGCCTAACTTTACACCAAACGGAAATAAAATAATCTTTTGCAGTAACCATGAATACAAAAGAGGATTTCCTTTCAATATGTACCTGGCAGATTTAGATGGTTCCAATCTTCAGAAAATATCCCGTGACAAAGGCTTTGATGCATTTCCAATGTTTAGTCCGGATGGTAAAAAAATTGTCTTCTGTAGCAACCGCAATAACGGTGGAACAAGAGATACCAATATTTTTATTGCAGATTGGGTGGAGTAAAAAAAAGTAAAAAGTAAAAAATCAAAAGTAGAAAGTAAAAAGTAAAAAGTGTAAGAGTACTACCAGCAACCAGCCACCAGCAACTGTTTATTCAAACATCTTTGGTTCAAATTCCACGCTTATCTGAATTCCACAGACCAGCCACCAGCAACTGTTTATTCAAACATCTTTGGTTCAAATTCCACGCTTATCTGAATTCCACGCTTATCTGAATTCCACAGACCAGAAACCAGCAACTGTTTATTTAAACAATGCAGCATTAAATTACCTCTAATTCTAGTTCCAAGAAACCAGCCACCAGCAACTGTTTATTCATCCTTCTAAAGTTCAAATTCCATCCTTATCTAAATTCCACAGACCAGTAACCAGCAACTGTTTATTCAAACATCTTAGGTTCAAATTCCACTCTCATCTAAATTCCACAGGCCAGCCACCTGAACTTAACTCCCCCTCATCCCCAATTCAATCACTTCACAATCTTTAATATCCGTTCCATCAATAGTAAATCGGATCAGTGTTTTGGTTTTATGCCATCCCTGGTTTCCGGCCGCACCGGGATTCATGTGCAGACATTGCAAGATTTCATCGTACATCACTTTAAGGATATGGGAATGACCACTGATAAATAACCGGCTCTTATTTTTTTTGATTTTTTCTTTTACTCCTGGAGCATAACGGCCCGGGTATCCACCAATGTGACGCATATATACATTCACTCCTTCACAACTGAAAAAAAGATCTTCGGGAAACTGAGCACAGATATTCCGGTCATCGATGTTGCCAAAAACTCCCTTCAATGGTTTGAATGAAGCAAGTTGTTTGACCAGTTCGGTACTGCCGAAATCACCAGCATGCCATATTTCATCACATTGGCTGAAATGGGTAAACACCGATTCATCCAGAAATCCATGGGTGTCTGATATGAGTCCGATTTTGGTCAAGCTGCAGAATTGAGGATGAAAACTATGCTTTAAATGCTTAAATTTGAATGAAGATAATGATCAATTGAAACATTGAATGATATCTGTTTAAAAATGCCATTTCACCGCAACTTCACTTATTGTATCGACAAGCGTAACTGGAAATATTATTTTCTGATGCTGGCATTGTGCAAAGGAGAATGAGAAAAAATTTCTATTTAAAAATTTGTCTGTAATTTTTCGAGAACACTTAAATATTTATTTATGCCACATTATCATAAAGCGGGTAAAATTCCTCATAAACGTCATACGCAGTTCAGAAAACCGGATGGAGGATTGTATGCCGAGCAATTATTTTCCACAGAAGGATTTTCAAATGACTATTCAATTCTTTACCATACGCATGCACCTACACTGATTGTAAAATGTGATGATCCCATTGATGTATCGCCGCAGATAGCAGAAGAAAAAATGCTGAAGCACCGCAGTTTTGAAGGGTTCAATGTAAAACCGGAACAGGATTACCTGCAAAGCCGTAAAACCATTCTCGTTAACAATGATTGTCACATTGTACTGGCTGCACCAAAAGCAGGAACCAGAAATTATTTCTGTAAAAATGCTGATGCCGATGAAATGATTTTTGTTCATGAAGGGAGTGGGGTGGTGAAAACCTGTTATGGTGAACTCAGCTTCAGTTATGGTGATTATATTGTTTTACCAAGGGGTACTATTTATCAGATAGATTTTAAAGATGAGAAGAACCGTTTGTTTATTGTAGAATCGTTTCACCCTATCCGTTATCCTAAGCGTTATATGAGCCGCTATGGCCAGCTGATGGAGCATTCTCCTTTTTGTGAAAGGGATATCAGGGTGCCTGAGAATCTGCAGACATTCGATGAGAAAGGAGATTTTGTGATCCATACAAAGAAGAAAGGCATTCAGTATGGCATTCATTACGGCACTCATCCTTTTGATGTAATCGGATGGGATGGTTGCTGTTATCCTTATATCTTCAGCATTCATGATTTTGAACCCATAACAGGCAGGGTACACCAGCCACCACCGGTTCACCAGACATTTGAAACCGATGCATTCGTCGTATGTTCATTTGTGCCACGGTTGTACGACTATCATCCTGATGCTATTCCTGCTCCATACAATCACAGCAATATCGACAGTGATGAACTGCTTTATTATGTTGATGGAGATTTTATGAGCCGTAAGCATGTTACCAGGGGGATGATAACACTGCATCCTGCCGGTATTCCACATGGACCACATCCCGGTGCTGTAGAAAAAAGCATAGGTGCAAAAGAAACCAAAGAACTGGCAGTAATGGTCGATACATTCAGGCCATTACAACTGACTAAAACAGCCCTCGAAATTGAAAATGAAGGCTATGTAATGAGCTGGGCTGAATAATGCTCAATTTCTTAATATACTGGGGAAGCAACTTTTTATTTAATATGTACGAATCAGTTATTTGCATATACAAGGCAAGTATCAAACACAACTACAAGGAATCATGAAAAAATTATCGCTTTTTCTGCTTAGCATCATTTGCAGTGCATCTTCTTTTGCAGTAACCTGGGTGGTTTCAGTGGCCAATTTCTCATTTAGTCCGGCAACAGTAAATGCTACTGTTGGTGATGTAATCCAGTTTAACTGGCTTAATGGTGGCCATACCACTACATGTGGTCCGGCACTGGCAGGCACTGTATTGCCTTCGGGAGCGGCCCCCTGGAACAGTGTAATGAGTTCCGGTACCCCAACCTTTAGTTATACGCTCACCACTGCAGGCACTTATACTTATGGCTGTGCGCCGCATTGGGGTGGAGGAGCAGGCATGAAAGGGACTTTGGTTGTTAGTGGAACACTTCCGGTTAAACTGGGCTCCTTTAAAGCTGTTTTCAACAATAGTAAAGTTCGCATTGATTGGGAAACGATAACTGAGCAGAATACTGACTATTTTTCTGTAAGAAAGAGTACCGATGGAACCAGTTTTAAAGAGATCGGCAGAGTGAATGCTGCCGGTAACTCAGGTTCGGCATTGTCGTACAATTTTACCGATAATGATATTGATGACAGTCACCGTTTTATTTACTATGAACTGGTAACGGTAGATATTGATGGCAAGCAAAACCATTCTGAAATTAAAATGGTTAAAAATGGCAATGGGGCCAACAAACTTATCATGCAGCTATCGCCGAATCCTATAACCCGACCGGGCCAGGTACAGGTACAGTTCAATGCCCTCAAAGAAGGGAAGATGGACGTAAGTGTTTATACAAGCGCCGGCCGATTGGTATTAAAAACCAATATGGCTGCTTTCTACGGATTGAACAATGCGCATTTACATGTATGCGACTTAGCTCCGGGAAATTATACCATCAGGTTCCGGCTAGATGGTCAACAGGAATCAAAGAAGTTAACCATTTTCTAAGTTTTTTAATCATTGACTTTTTGTTTAAAAAGAAGTATATTGGTAGTAACTAAAAAAATACTACCATGCTAAAATTCAGTGAACTCAAGGTGGGCGACTATGTGATCGCCGACAATGACGGTGATCAAAAACAAGGAGAAATTACCAATCTGAATGGTGATGAGAAGCAGGTATGCATCGATACAGGAGACCAGGAGTTCTGGTATGAAACCAATCAGGTAATCGGTATTCCACTCAATCATGATGAACTGATGAAACTGAAATTTCACAGTGCACAGAATGATGATGGAACGGTAAAGTATTCGAAAGGTGCTTTCAGAATGATGATACAGCGGCCGGGAGATTTTTCAAGATTGGAAATCTGGTACAGGGATGAACACCGGCACATCACGCATCCCATCGACCTTCATGTTTTTCAGAATCATTTTCATGATATGACAAAGGTTCACCTGAATGATGAATCATTCGACTAATCCGATTTAAATAATTGAAATAAAAAATCCCCCGACAATAAATCGGGGGATTTGTATTTTAAAAGCCTAACAGATTACTCTGCTTTAGGCTCTTCTGTTGATTCATCAGAAGATTTGTTTTCAGCTGCATCGCTGTCGAGCTTAGCTTTCAAACCAGCCAGTACACCTAAATCTCCGAGTGTAGCTTTTTCAACTTTACTCTGGATGTTTTTAACTGCTTTTTTGGTTTGTTCTGCTTCTGCTTTTTTCTCTTTCAGCTGAACTTGTTTTTCTTCTTCTTTTTCCTGTTCCCACAAACGGGTATGACTTAAAACAATGCGTTTGTCGTTGCGGTCGAATTCAATAACCATGAATTGAGCAACTTCATCAGCACCGATTGTTTTTTCATCCTGTTTCAGCAGGTGACGGGCCGGAGCATAACCTTCAAGACCATAAGGCAACTGAACAACAGCACCTTTATCGTCTTTCCTGATTACAGTACCATCATGAATAGATCCTTCTGTGAATACTGTTTCCAGTGAATTCCATGGATCTTCTTCAATTTGTTTGTGTCCAAGCTGAAGTTTGCGTCCTTCTTTATCGATACTGAGGATGATAACGTCGATTTCGTTTCCAACTTTCGTATACTCGTTCGGGTTATTGAAACGTTTCAGCCAGCTAAGGTCGCTGATATGGATCATACCGCCGATACCTGTTGCCAGTTCAACGAATACGCCATAAGGAGTGATGTTCTTAACAACACCTTTGTGTTTGCTTCCTTCCGGGAACCTTGTTTCAATTGTGCTCCATGGATCTTCAGTCATTTGTTTGATAGAAAGACTCATTTTGCGTGTTTCCTTATCGAGGGTAACTACTTTAGCTTCGTGCTCGTCGCCCAGTTTAAAGAACTCTTTAGCATTGATTGGTGTGTTGGCCCATGTAATTTCACTTACGTGTACAAGACCTTCAACACCTGGCATGATTTCGAGGAAAGCACCGTAGTCTTCGATGTTCACTACTTTACCTTTCACGATTTCACCTTCTTTCAGGTTTTCAGCCAATGTATCCCATGGATGTGGAGTCAATTGTTTCAGACCAAGGCTGATACGTTTTTTATCATCATCGAAATCAAGTACAACCACATTCAGTTTCTGATCCATTTTCAGTACTTCTGAAGGATGGTTGATACGACCCCATGAAATATCTGTGATGTACAGCAAACCATCAAGTCCGCCGAGATCAAGGAATGCACCGAAATCAGTGATGTTTTTGATGGTTCCTTCGAGTACCTGTCCTTTCTCCAGTTTACCGATGATTTCAGCACGTTGTGCTTCGATATCGCTTTCGATAAGGGCTTTGTGAGATACAACCGCATTCTTAATGGCTTCATTGATTTTAACCACTTTGAATTCCATTGTTTTTCCAACAAACTGATCGTAATCAGTAACTGGTTTCACATCGATCTGAGATCCTGGCAGGAAGGTTTCCATACCGAATACATCAACGATCAAACCACCTTTGGTTTTGCTGGTAACAAGTCCGGTAACAATTTCACCGGTTTTGTTTACTTCTACAATTCTTTCCCATGCACGTGTAATTCTTGCAGATTTACGGCTCAGGTTCAGGTTTCCTTCCCTGTCTTCTTTCTCTACAACCATTACTTCGATCACATCACCTACTTTAACACCACCAGGGATATCCCTGAATTCATTTAAAGAGATAAGGCCATCGCTTTTAAAACCGATGTTCACAACAGCATCTGTTTTGGTCAATGATTCTACAGTTGCCTGGATCATTTCGCCATCATTGATCTGTTTGAAGGTATTGTCGTAAACAGAATCATACTTTGCTTTTTCATCAGCAGTATAAGACACTACGTTACGTTTGTCGCGGCTCCAGTCGAAATCGTCGTGTGCGGTTTCTACTACTGGTGCGGCTTTCGGAGCGGCAGCTGCCACTTCCTCAACAGGTACATTTGTTGTCGCAGTAGCTTCTTCTGCCTGGGCAGCTATCGGCTCCTGTTCTTCTGCGTTTAGTTGTTTGTTAATATTGAATGACATAAAATTTACCCCGGGTTTTTGACGGGGCAGCAAAGGTACATTTTTTATCGTAAAAAAGCAGCTAAAACCTCACTAAAGCTGCTGTTGCCGGGCATTTGTATAAAAACCAAAAGGCCCTCTTTCTGTTTGAAAGAGGGCCTTTTATGTAAATTATTGAATTATAGACGATTAGAATATAATCACCCTTTCTGTTTTCAGACGTTTTCCGGCTGCATCTACCAGGTCGATAAAATAAACGCCTTTACCGAATTTGCTGATATCAACATCCATTCTTCCGAAGCCTGAAACATTGAAATCTTCCCTGTACACTCTTGCACCTTTGCTGTCGTAAATGTTCAGTGAACGTGGGCTTGCAACACCATTTGCTTTATCATAGAACCTAACCTGGAATACACCATTGTTTGGATTAGGATAGATAAACAACGTAGTGTTGAGAGAATCTGTGATCAATACACTGTTGCTCGAAGAAGCACCGCAAGCATTCGGATCAGTTACATCTACTGTATAAGTACCGAGACCATCGATTTCTGCGGTATAAGTAGCTGCATTGGCACCAGCGATTGCTTCACCATTGAGGTACCATTGGAACACATTGTTTGCATTAGCTGGAGTAACAGTAGCAGTAAGTGTTGTTTTCAAACCTGGATACAGGCTTGTAAACGGAGCTGCTGAAACAGTAACAGCAGGGTTTGCATTGATGGTTAATGTTGCAGCATTGGTAGTAGCACTGCTTCCGCAGGCAGCTACAGACAATACCAGGCGATACCTGTTTCCATTGAGTGAGTTGGTTGCTCCTGAAATGGTTAAAGTATTGGTAGTAGCACCACTGTAAACACCACCGTCAACGACTGAAGTATAACTTGCACCACCATCTGTGCTTACTTCCCACTGATAAGCAATCGGATTACCGGCATTGGCATCAGCAGTAAAAGTAACTGAACCATTGGTACATGCAGTCGCATTAGCTGGTTGAGAAATTGTTCCTAATGGATTGGCAACTGTAATCGGGATGATCAAAGGATCTGAAGTGCAGGTTGCAGTTTGAACTACTACAGAATAATCGGTAGAAGTGGTTGGAGCTGCATAAACGGTGTTCACTGAAGTACCTGTATAAGGAATGGTAAGTGCAGCATCAGTAAACAGGTTTGTAACCGGAGACCATACACCTGTTGCCAGTGTTGGTGCTACGTAAGTAATATCCATTGACCATGATGTGAGTGTACCCAGATCTAATGGTCCGCCATCAGCAAGTGCCAAAGTCCATGTTCCGTTTGGTACAGAATACAGATCAGCAAAGCCAGCAGCATTTGAATTAAAGCCTAATGGATTCTGAACAGTTGGACCAGTGATGGTACCATTGATTGCATCCGCACGGAATGTACCGGTAATAGGCTGTGTAGCTGCAGTACCGAGTGCAGTGGTTCCTGCAGAACTGATGATCGTATTTACAAATCCTGTGTTAGGATAAGTACCAGCCTGGGCTGCAGTACCTGTAAGGTATTTGTCGAGTGCAAGAATATTGCCATTCGGTGCTTTCAGGTTGATGAGCATATCTCCGCAGTAAGTGTGACTTAAGTTAAACTTAACACTCATTGCAGTGATGTTAGCACCTGCAGGAATACCTGCAACAGTAAGATCAGTGCTTACACCATTTTCAGTATTATCAGGAATAGCAAGCGATAAAGCTGCTGAGTTGATGGTGATGGTTGTTGGTGCAGCAGCCGTATTGGTAATTGACAGTTGTTGTGAAGTACCATTACAGATGGTTGCATCTGTTGGGTTAACCGTTGCAATCAGCGGCGTTACAGTAAGTGTAGCGATTCCTGTACCATCCGTTGCGGTACATGATCCACTGAATACAACCCTGTACTGGTAACCATTCATAGAAGACAAAGCTTCAGTGATGGTTAATGTATTGGTTGTTGCACCACTGTACATAGCATTGTTGCTGATATTGCTCCATGGAGCAGCTGCACTCGTTCTGAGCTGCCATTGATAAGCAGGATAAGAACCGGCAAGTGTAACACTGAATGTAGTATTCGCACCACAAACGATGGTGCTGTTTACGGGGTTAGCCGTTACCGTTACTGGTACACATGGAGTGATATTTACCAAATAATCTTCTGTTTCTCCCCATGCATAAGTACCGCATGAATTGATATTTCCCGGAGTACCCGTTTCAACATTCACAACCCTCATTCTGGTTGTTCCGTTAGGAGCAGTTGAAGGGATCAACACATTGGCTGTTTCGGTATGAGGGCCAGGTGTACCTGCAGCAGAGAGGTATAATTTTTCACTAGCTTCAAAAGCACCATTCTGATTCAGATCAATCCACATGGCTGTGCTGTTGGTGAAATTACCTCCGCAGGTTCCGATTCTTACGGAGAAAGGATTCGTACCGCCCGAAACCAGGTTGGCCGGAGCAGGAATACCTGCACCATTGGTATAGTTAGAATACCTGTTCTGAACAGAAAGCGCACCAGGCGCTATTGTGCTGCAATCTGAACTGTTGCTCAGATCACCAATGGTAACATTAAAGATATCTTCATCGGCAGTACTGTTGGCAGATGAACTGCAATAACAAGCCGTAGCAGGCGACATTGGAACCAGCACCGGTGTTGAGTTACCGTTGTTTCCAGCGCAGGTTACCACCAACTGGTAATAAGTAGAAGCTACCTGGTTAACCGTTAATGTTGGGGTAGTAGCACCCGCAATATTGGTATAGGTTACGTTATCAGGTGATGATTGCCATTGGTATGTTACACCCGAACCTGGCGTATTGTTTTGTACTGAAAGATTGAAGTTGATTCCAGGGCATACATCTGTTGCAGATGAAATGGTATTACCTGGTGTTGGTGTACCAGAACATGGAGGTGGGAATGTTGTGTAAACCACATCATCGATACCGATGTAATCAGAATTGTTTCCTAATGGACCACCATCTGTTACATAATACCTGAATGCAAGACGACCAGAAGTTGGCGCTGCAAGTCCGGTAATATTAATGGTATACTGCGTCCACACGTCAGGGTAAGTACCCACAGTTAATGTTGGATTGATTTCAAGCAAAAGCGTAGTAAAATCGCCCACATCAGAACTGGAAGTTCCCACATTTGTACTGGCACCATTCAGACTCATCCTAACCTGAAGGTTATCAGGAAAATTGCTACCTGTACCGCTGGTATAAAATTTAAACACATCGCCATTGGTGAGCGTTACATTGGGCATCAGCAACCAGTTGCTGATGATACCGGCGCCTGCCGTGTTCTGAAAATTGGCAAAGATATATGCCGTAGGGGCACCACTGTTTGAAGGAAATACAGCAGCATTTCCTTGTCCCCAACCCGTTGTACCGATGGGTTCACTATTGTTTTGAGAAGCCCAACCAGCAGGCAATGGCACTGCAGAATTGAAGCTTTCATTGTACAGGTCAACCTGGGCAAAACTGGTTGCCGACAAACTCATCAGGAATATGAAAATTCCGAAAAGTTTTGTCATGCATAACTTCGCCATTTTTTGTGTAGATTTTACTTGCATGATAGAAAGTTTAAATTAAAACTGGATTGGAAAAGCCGGTTTCCGGCAACAAATGAGTTGTAAATTAAATGTTTTGTTAAATCTGAGCAAAAATCTTTTGAAATTAAATTGATTATCAGTGATTACAGGCAATAAAAAACCCGGTCTGAGACCGGGTTTTTTAAATATCGAAAGTGTTTTAATTAGAATACAATAACCCTTCCGGTTTGCAATCTCTTACCTGCAGCGTCTACTACGTCGATTACGTAAACACCTTTTGGTTGATTGCGAAGATCAATATCCATTCTGCCATAACCGGCAACAGTAAAGTTTTTACTGAATACCCTTGATCCTTTGCTGTCGTAAATAACAACTCCGCGAGGGTTAGATACACCATTCAGTTTGTCGTAGAACCTTACCTGGAATACACCTGTATTCGGGTTTGGATAGATAAACAGGTTGGTGTTCAGTGAATCAGTAAGCGTTACACTGTTAGCAGAAATCGTGTTACAAGCATTTGGATCAACTACTTCTACAGTATATGTACCTAAACCGTCAATGTCGGCCAGGTAAGTAGCTGCATTGGCACCTGTGATGGCTGAGCCATTCAGGAACCACTGATAAGTGTTATTGGCATTAGCCGGAGTAACATTAGCAGTCAAAGTAGTTTGTAATCCTGGATATAAACTTGTAAATGGAGCTGCAGATACAGAAACAACCGGATTGGCATTTACTGTAAGTGAAGCCGCATTTGAAGTTGCACTGCTTGAGCAGGATGGTACAGAGAATACAACACGATAGAGATTGCCATTCAGAGAAGTTGTAGCTCCTGAAATGGTCAATGTTCCTGTAGTTGCGCCACTGTATACACCACCATTAGCAACAGCAGTATAAGTTAAACCACCATCGGTACTAACTTCCCACTGATAATCAAATGGACCACCACTTGCTGCAGTAACAGTAAATGAAGTTGATCCACCAGCACAAACGTTTCCGTTAGCAAGTGCAGAAAGTGTACCAACTGGTTCAGCAACTGTGATTGGAATAACCAATGGAGTTGAAGTACAGATCGGAGTAGCTACGATTACAGTGTAATCAGTAGAAACAGTAGGTGCAGCATAAACTGTATTTACAGCTGTACCGGTGTATGCGGTTGTTAAACCAGCATCAGTAAACAGACCGGTAGTTGGAGACCATGTACCGGTTGCAAGTACTGGTGAAGTATAAGTGATCGCAATAGACCATGATGTAAGGGTTCCTTCGTCGCCACCTGCAAAGTCAGCCATAGCGAGTTTCCAGTCACCATTCAATGTGGTGAACAATGCCGGCCAGTCAGTAGCTGTTTGTACGTTACCTGTTGGACCATAAGTTGCACGTTTTTCAGCAGCAAATGTTCCGGTACGTGGAGCAGCAGCACCACTGATAGGCGTAGTCGAAGTTGAACTGATTGTTGTGTTAGTGAAATCATCAGTACCATTACCACCAGCACCATTGTTGAGTGAACCAACAAGGTTCAGGTTCTGACCATTTGGAGCGATCAGGTTGATATCCAGATCACCAACCCAGGTATGGGTAATGTTGAAGTTAACATTGATATTGGTAACCACTGCGCCAGCAGGGATACCAGAGAAACTGATTGGAGCAGTTAACACACCAGCAGGTTCGTCATCGGTAATTACCAATGAAAGCGGACCAGAAGCTACAGTTGTAGTTACACTGGCTGAGGCTGAATTCTGAATGCTCAGTTGCTGAGAACTTCCCAGACAAATAGTAGCAGATGTTGGTGTTACCAACGGAGTGAGCGGACTAACAGTTAAAGTAGCTGCTGCACTGAAATCGGTAGCAGTACAAGAACCGGTAAATACCACACGGTATTGATATCCGTTCATTGATTGCGTTGCACCGGTAATGGTTAAACTGTTGGTAGTAGCACCAGAGAACACACCACCATTGGTTACGAAAGTCCATGGTGCAGTTGCACTGGTTCTTTGTTCCCACTGGAAGGTTGGGTTATCACCTGCAGTTTGTACAGTAAATGTAGTAGAACCACTGCATTCAATAGTAGAACTAACAGGTTGTGCAGTGATGCTAACAGGTACGCATGCACGAATAGTTACAAAATAATCTTCTGTTTCACCCCATGTATAAGTTCCGCAAGGTGTGATGTTGTTTGGATTACCGGTTTCAACTGTAACAACCCTCATCAAAGTTTGTCCGAGTAAAGCAGTTGCAGGAATGAATGCATTTCCGGTTTCAGTATGAGCACCAGGAGTACCGGCAGCAGATACATATACTTTTTCAGTTGCTTCGAAATTACCATTCTGGTTGTAATCAATCCAAACAGCAGTGCTGTTGGTGAAGTTACCACCACAGGTTCCGATAGTGATCGCAATCGGGTTTGTACCACCTGATACGATTTCACCTGGAGCCGGAGCACCTGTTCCTGAAGTATAGTTAGAATAACGGTTTTGAACAGAACCAAAGCCCGGAGCTGTAGTGTTACAGGTTGAGGCATTGTCTAATGTTCCGATTTTTACCCTGAAGATATCTTCATCAGCAGAACTTGTTGCTGTAGAAGAGCAATAACAACCAGATGGAGGCGTCAGCAATACCTGAACCGGTGTGGATGTTCCACTGTTACCGGAGTTGGTACAGGTAACCACCAGTTGATACCATGTGGTGGCTGTCTGGTTTGTATTGAAAGTATTGTTGGTAGCACCGGCAACGTTGGTATAAGTAACACCATCAGGAGAAGATTGCCACTGATAAGTTACACCTGAACCAGCTGTACCATTTTGTACAGAAAGGCTGAAAGGAACACCAGGGCAAACAGTTGTAGCTGAAGAAACGGTGTTGCCAGGAGCCGGAGTACCTGTACAGGCTGAAGTTGCATAATCGATGATGAAATGCTGATCCTGTGGATTGGTTCCATCAAGCACAGCAGTCCAGGTATTGGCTGTTAAATCATGTTGTTTTGAGTTGTTACCTGGTTGAGTTACAGATCCAATAACAGTGCTTGGAGGTGTAAAGTTACTGGCTTGTGTAGTACCTACCTGCCATTCGATCCAGTATGTACCGGCAGTAAGGGCAGTGTTTACTGCAGCTTCAATTTTCCATACCTGCCTGGTTGTACCGGGAGTGGCATTGAAAATACGATAAAGGCTTGCAGTAGATGAAGTAATCAGCCTGTTGGTAGTAAGGTCCCCGAATACAGGTGTTGGAGAACCAACAGATGGGTCAGTGTTGAAAATCTGAACCCTTACATCAGTAAAAGGTGAAGTAACACCAGCAAAACCTGTAGAGTAAGCAAAAAAGGTAACCTTACTCAAAGTCCAGGTACCACCAACAACAGTGAAATCGTCGGCAAGGGTAAGGCTTCCTGCGATGCTGGCACCAAAGCCGGCATTCACATTACCTGTTTGAACTTCACTCCATTCAAAACCTGTTGGAGCGGCAGTACCGTTGCTTGAATTCGGTCCGGTACTGAGGTTTCCGTTGATGTACTGCTGAGCAGTAAGACTACTACTAAAAAGGCAAAATAAACCAAGAATCATAAGGGACTGGCGAAAAATCCCCTTGATTCCTTTAAGTGTAGTTTTGGATTGCATAATAAAAATTTAGTGTGAGAAATAATAGGATAACCACCCCCTTTCAGAAGCAAATAAAATTATCCCGGTGTAAATTACATTAATATGTAAGTTTAACAAAGTTTTCTTTGCGATTATGGTCATTTTTTAATCACATTATTAAACAAACAATCAAAAGTTTCTTTACGTAAGATTTGCCTGTAATGCCGAATGATTAAATTGCAGTGAACCTTAAATACAATTATGGCCAATTTGCTAGCCCGGTTTAAGGAATCCAGGCTTTTGAAAGGGTTTGTATATGCCGTGGTAGGAATTTTTTCTTACCCGGGTATTAATATCATCAACCGGCTCAGGATTGCCGGCACTGAGCATATCGCCAATCTGCCCCGGAAAAATGTACTTTTTGTGAGCAATCACCAGACTTATTTTGCCGATGTAATCACCTTTATTCATATTTTCTGTGCCGTCAGTTGGCGGCGGAAAAACAGGCTGGGACTGCCTTTTTACCTATTATGGCCTTTTACCCGGATCCGTTATGTAGCTGCAGAGGAAACCATGAAATCCAACTGGCTGACTAAATTATTTATCCTGGCAGGAGCCATCACAGTAAAACGTACCTGGAAATCTGAAACCGGGGAAATCAGGAGAGGGCTGGATCCTGCCGATACCCGGAAAATTACCCGGGCTTTGCAGAAAAACTGGGTGATCACTTTCCCTCAGGGTACAACCAAGCCATTTGCACCGGGCAGAAAAGGAACCGCCTTTATCATAAAACACAACAAGCCCATTGTGGTTCCGGTAGTGATCAGCGGATTCTGGAGGGCATTCAATAAAAAAGGATTGAAGTTTAAAAAGAAAGGTTCGCTCTTAACAGTAACCTTCAAACCGCCGCTGAATATCGATTACAACGATTCAACTGAAAAAATCCTGGAACAGGTAATGGATGCCATTGAACAAAGCCGGAAATTCATGAGCCATTCTCTCCAAAGAAACAATCTTGCAACAGCCTGATTTTATTATCTGATTGTATCAATCAGGCATTTTGAATTAATGAAGTATTAACGGAAGGCTCATCGCACAATCTATATCTTTGCAAAAAAATTAAAATGGACAAAAAGGCTGTTGAATCGCTGGTAATTATGACGGAGCTGGTACTACCCAATGATACCAATACTTTTGGTAACCTGATGGGGGGCCGACTGATGTATTGGATGGATATTGCCGCAGCGCTGGCAGCGATGAAACATTGTGGTGCACCGGTGGTTACTGCATCGGTAGATAATATTTCTTTTGAAACGCCCATCAAACTGGGAAATGTAGTTCATATTGAAGCAAAAGTTACCCGTGCATTTACCAGCAGCATGGAAGTGCACATGAAAGTATGGGGCGAAGATGCCATTCAGCAGTATAAATATAAAAGCAATGAAGCCTATTATACTTTTGTAGCACTCGATCCCAATGGTAAGCCCCGTCCTGTTAATAAAGTCGTTCCTGAAACAGAAGAAGAACAGAAATTATTTGAAGGTGCACTCAGGAGAAGACAGCTCCGACTCATTCTTGGCGGTAAAATGAAACCAGACGAAGCCGAAGAATTGCGGGCTTTGTTTGTAAAATAATTGATTAGAGCAGCTCAGTATACTTGAGCGCATTTTTTCCAGTAAGCAGAGAAAGAAGGATAGTAGCCTTTAACTTCAGGAAACAATCTTTGCGGTTCATCTTCAATACCACGGTAATGGGTAAACGCCGGATGGCGGATAAAATGAAAACTTGCCCGTGGAAATTTTTTATAAAGCTCTTCCCAGCTCCCGGTAAATACCCGGATCCCTTTTATATTGGCAGCCAACGATAAAATAAAGTCCAAGTACTTTTTTGCTGATAGGAAATCTGCTGAAATGATCGGGCTCCAGCAGCAGGATGCGCATTCCTTTTTCTTCGGATCGCCAGTTCGGATCAAGCTGGTAATGATTGTAGATGAATATCTTTTCGGGATTTTCATGCACGGTTTCATCTATTTCAGGTATTGCTGTGGATGCCTCAAATAATTCTGTTGAACGTAAGGTGTCGGGCAGTTTCATTTTGGGAAGTATCTCATACGGATTATCCAGGAATGTTCCCTTCTGGTAAGTTTTCGTGTATGCGTTTATGTTATCCTGGTTGCAGTAGTATTTTTTCGAAGCGAAACTGCCGGCAACCCATTGCCAGCTGAGCGTATTGCTGGCAATATCGCCATCCAGCAAATGATAATACATCCAACTGGAAGGATTCTGCCAATGTGCTTTCCCGATATTACAAACCATTGATGCTATATACATCCGGAGATGGTTGTGCAGATAGCCAGCTGTCATAAAGTTGACTGATTTGCTGCATCGATGGTATGGATGCCCGTACTCGGCTTGCATTACTGCTGTGGGTGTTTCATGATGCAGTACATCAGGCTGTGGAAACTTAAGGTCTGTAAATATTTCATCTCCTTTACTTTCCCAGACCCGCTGAAAATACTCCCGCCAGGCCAGTTCCTGCAGGAATTTCATAGAATCTTCCAGTGAATAACGTTCACGAATAGTCGCAAATATAAATGGCAAACTGATCACTCCCCTGGAAATGTATGGCGACAAACGACTAACAGAACCATCTAGGTAGTTCCTCGTTTTTGCATATTGTACCGGATCGATCTTTCCGGGTAACGCCAGGATTTCATTAATAGCTGTTGTAAAAACTGCCATGATTATCTTTTGCTGATTTTATTATTGGAGATCTGCTTCTGCCGGCTGCATTTGAAACGTGCAATTTTAGTGGCACTCAATGCTGCGTGCTTGGTGGTTCTCCCACTAACTCTTTTTCTCCATAACCTGAAAGAGGCGGGTTTGAGTTCCCGGCGCATGAGAGCGATCACTTCTTTCTCGGGTAAGTTGAATTGCTGAAAAATGGCATCAAAAGTTGTCCGGTCTTCCCAGGCCATTTCAATGATTCTATCGGTATCGGTTACACTAAGTATTTGCATGACTGGTTGATTTTTTATTCATCCTGCATTTGTCGCTGCAGTATTTTACTTCATCCCATATTTTTTCCCATTTTTTTCTCCAGCTGAAAGGTCGCATACAAACGACACAGGTTTTCTCGGGCAGATTTTTTTTGGTAAATGGCTTTTTCACACGCTGATGATTTTATTTTTTCTTAATGTTTCCAATGAAAGCGCATTGCCCGGGTTTACATTTTTATATCCGATCATTTCACAAACAAAACAATGATGGTCTCCGGTTTGAAAAACATCCACAGCTTTGAGCTCCATCCAGGCAATTGCATTTTTCAACACCGGAAAATTTTTCCATTCGGTGAGTTCATTTCTTTTTCTGAGCCTGGAAATTTTATTGATCTTATTGCCCGATTGTTTACCAAGCAGTGTTACCAGTTGGTATTGATCATCCGATAAAAGCTGCAGGATAAAAACAGGATTGATCCTGACATTCAACAGGGTTTTAGTTCCTTCATAAATGGCACATAGGAATATTTTCGGTTGCATGCTCACAGCCGTAATATAAGTGGCAATGTTCATGTTGAATGTTTCCGGGTCTTCCTGGCTGCAGATGCTGTAAACTGCTGCATCAATGCGGTTCCACGGCCGCTTCTTCATGTTGTCTGATGACGGCGGCAGGGTTTTTTTATTAACTTTTTGTTTCATGATCAAGTTTTGAAAGATAGGTCTCAGCCGTTTGCAGCAAATGATTTCTTTTTGATTCTGGCATTTTATCAAAACTACTAACCAGCATGCGTAAACGAGGATTGGTATTGAAGTAATCACGGCGCAAATGCATGAAACGCCAGAACAATGCATCCCATACCTGCTGCCATTCTCCTTTTTTGAAATCGCCCATTTTCATCAGGTAATTGCTGCCACTGATATAAGGTTTAGTGGTCATCAATCCTCCGTCGGCAAACTGGGTCATGCCATAAACATTTGGCACCATCACCCAATCGTAAGCATCAATAAAAAGTTCCATAAACCAGCGGTAAACTTCGTCGGGGTCAAATTCACAAAGCAGCATAAAATTGCCCAGGACCATCAAACGCTCAATATGATGACAGTAGCCGGTTTCCAGTACTTTCTGTATCACCACATCGATCGGCTCAATACCTGTTTTGCCTGTGTAAAAAGAGAAAGGAATTTTTCTTTTGAATTTCCAGTAGTTATACGTTCGTTGCTCACTTCCTTTCAGCATATAAACAATCCTGATAAAATCCCGCCATCCTGTAACCTGCCGGATAAATCCTTCAGTAGAATTCAACGGAATATCATTCAGACTTTCCTTTATTAAGAACTTTTTGTATGATCACTCCCGGATCGAGTAAACCAATATTCAACATTGGTGTGAGCACTGAATGATAGAGGAACTTTTTCTTTCGCAACCATGGCATCCTCATATTTCCCGAAATTGACCAGCCTGTTCTGAATAAATTCATCCAGCCATTTTTCTGCATCAATGAAATTAACCGGATAAATGAAATGATCGGTACTACCCGGATTATTTTTAAAATGTTTGTCTACATAAATGGCCGCTTCTTTCACATATTGACCAGGTACAGGAAAATGCAGCACAGGTACTTTTTCATCTTTCGGAAACCGCTTCCTGTTCTCGTCATCATAGGTCCATTTTCCTCCTAAAGGTCCACCAGCCTCATCCAAAAGCAGTTTGTTTCTTTTTCTTTGTTCTATATAGAAGGCAGTTTGAAAGAATTTCTTTTTCCCTTTGAAATGAAGCTGACCATCTTTCAGTGAACAATAAAAATTGGGGCTTTCAGTGAGGAATAAAGTGAATCCATATTTTTTTACCGCAGTCGTTATTTTTTTATGCAACCAGTTGTCAGCCGGGTCGGTTATGCTCAGCTTTGTAAATTGCTGCTCCTGCAGGTATGCGGCAAGGTTAGTAAAGTCGCAGCGCTTGTTTACTGCTTCAATATACCGGACTTTAATTTTTTTTGTCTCCAGGAAATCAGCATACGCTTTCATGGAAGCCCGATGCAGCAGTAGTTTTTTTTTGTGAAAAGCATATTGATTAAAAAACAGGGATTCTTCCACAAGAAAAACCTCGCAGCCTGGTAAAATTGCTGGATGTTCTTTGAAGAGCTGGTGTGGGAAAATGATGCAGGCTGTTTTCATTCAGCCTTTACAACAATTGCCCGCTTTGATTGTTTACCAACGAAACAATATTATGGAATCGCTGAAAGGAAAATATATTTTAATAGCCGGTGCAACAGGCACAATCGGTGCGGCATTGGTAAAACAATTATCAGCCTCAGGAGCTCATTTATTTCTGTTGGGAAGAAATGCCGGTAAACTCAGCAGCCTGGAACAAAGCTGTAAGCCAGGTCAGGTTGCTTCTTACGTTTGCGATATCACTGATCTGAACCAGGTGCAGGAAATGAAAGCGGCTTATTTCAATCAATATCCTGCTATCGATATTTTAATCAACGTAGCAGGAATAGGCATTATAAAAACGATGGATCAGCTTACCGAAGATGAATTTATGCAAACCATCCGTATAAATTTATATGCTCCTTTTTTACTGGTAAAAGCTTTTTTACCGGCGATGAAGGAAGTAAAAAAAGGATTGATCATCCAGGTTCCGGGGGTATTGGGAAAACCCCAATGGCAGGTGCAGCAGCATATGCAGCCAGTAAGTATGGCCTTAATGGCATGATGCAGAGCATCAGGGAAGAAATCAAAAGAACGGATATCCGCATAACCAATCTGTTTTTAGGCGGCGCTGATACCGCATTCTGGGATAACATTGACCTGAGGGTGCAAAGAGATAAAATGATACAGGCAGATGAAGCGGCCAGGGCAATCTGGTTTCTTTGTCAGCAACCGGCTTCCGGTGTAATCAACGAAATGGTTCTGCAACCTTTCAATCACCAGGCCATTTAATGGGTTCATTATAATATTAAAGTCTTGTGCTATTAAAATGGTTCAACTAATGAACTCATTTTAATAAAGCTGTCACTGGCTTTCAAATATCAAGGAACAAAAGTTGAGCTTACAGTAGCACAAAAGTTAAATCAGAGTACCTTCCGCCATCGGGGTGTAATCGATCGCGGGGCCCTTTTGGGTCCCTTTTTGGGCAAACAAAAAGGAACAATAAAAACGATTGAAGCATTACAATAAAATAGCATGCTCATCAAACGGGTTAATAGCACAACCCGTTATTATTATATAGTTCAGATAGATATTATTTACAATATTTAAACTTCCGGAACGATGTTTGGCCTTAATCTGTATTTTTACAAATAGCTACCGCTGCATTCAAAATACAGTTTATGAGTAACGAACAGAAGAACCAGATTTCATTTGATAATACAGAATACGCTTTCGCCTATAAAACCAATAAGGAATTAAAAAAGGCTCATTTTCTTTTTTCATCCATGGGGAAACCGGCCCTGCTGAATCTAGGCCTTAAGCTGATGCCTGCAGCCATTAATCTTCGCATTCCTTTTACCAATACGATCATCCGGAATACCATTTTCAAACAGTTTGTGGGGGGTGAAACTTTGCCTGAAACGGCGAGGGTAGCCAATAAACTCCAGGAATACAATGTAAAGGTGATTCTCGATTATGGCGTGGAAGGAGGTGTGGGAGAGGAAGCATTTGATCATGCAACAGAAGAATTTATCAAAGTGATCAATTATGCCGCTACACAAAAAAACATTCCGTTCATGAGCATAAAAGTAACCGGTATTACCCGTTTCGGTTTGCTCGAAAAAATGGATGCGGCTATGCATGAGGGTGAGGGTACACTCATGAAAAGGTATTACCGTGTAGTAGAGCAATTATCTCCAGAAGAAAAAGAAGAGTGGCACCGTGCGATCAACAGGTTACTGAAAATTTGTGATGCGGGTAATGTAAAAAAAGTAGGAGTGCTCGTAGATGCAGAAGAATCCTGGATACAGGATCCGGTAGATGCACTCACCATCCTCATGATGGATACCTACAATAAAGATAAATGTGTCGTTTATAATACGATTCAATTGTATCGTCACGACCGGCTTGCGTTTTTAAAACATTGTCATGAAGCTGCATTGGAAAGAAATTTTATCCTCGGAGCAAAACTGGTGAGGGGTGCTTACATGGATAAAGAAAGAGCCAGGGCTGCCGAGAAAGGATATCCTTCTCCCATTCAACCCAACAAAGAAAGCAGTGATCGTGATTACAATGAAGCCGTAGCTTTCTGTGTTGCCAATCTTAAAACGATCGCTTTGATTGTGGCTTCTCACAATGAATACAGCAATCTTTATACAACACAATTGCTCGACCGGGCCGGGTTACCACACAATCACCCGCATGTACATTTCTCACAATTGTATGGCATGAGCGATAACATAACTTTCAATCTGGCCAAGAACGATTGCAGTGTAAGTAAATATCTGCCTTTTGGTCCTATTAAAGATGTGATTCCTTACCTCATGCGCAGGGCACAGGAAAACAGTTCCGTTTCCGGACAAACCGGTAGAGAACTGGGGCTCATCAAAAAAGAACTGGCCCGACGTAACGGTAAGGGGTAGTCGATTTAATTAGAGTTTTATAATTGATTTTTCAGCAATGGCAAAAACGGCATCCCCTTTTTTAGGTTCGATGGTATAGGTGCCGGTAAAATTTCCGAATGCGGGAAGGATCGCATATTTTTTTCCGAAATAAAAACAGGGTAATCGCAAAGACTGTTTACCCATTCCCCTGATTTGAACAGCCGGGTGAACATGACCTGCAAATGCAAACAATGCAGCGTCTTCGGGCAGATCTTCCAGGTCGTGCAGAAAAATGAAGGGCTCTTTACAGAGGTATTGCGGTATGATTTTAATGCCGGCAGTCTGGTACCAGTCTTCTTTTAAAATATCATGGTTTCCTTTGATGAGGATGATTTCAAGATGCGGGAAGTCGTTTCTCCACTTCAGAAAAAAATCATGTTCTTTATTGCCGGTACTATGGAAAAGATCCCCGATGATGATCAAGGTTTCCGGGCTGAATTGCTGGATCTCAGCAAATAACCGCTGCATGTCTTCGAGCATGACGGTTTGGGGAATTCCGATTCCCGACTTCCTGAAATGGCCGGTTTTACCTAAATGAAGATCTGAGAGAATCATTGTTTTTTCGTTTTCCCAATACAATGTTCTTCGGGCAGAAACGATAAAGCGGTTGTTCAGCAGATCATACACCTGGAGGCTGTTCATTGCTGCAAAGATAAATGGGCTGAAAGGATAATTTGATCAAAGTCGATTGTTTTAATGTGAAAGAAAGTAAATTGTTGAAAATTTCAAATTATGGATCAGCAAAATGTTACCAAAGACGTACTTGATTTTACCGGGGAAGGAAAGCCCAAGCCTTCAGGTTTTTTGAAAGTGATAACCATCCTTACAATAATATGGTGTATCCTCAGTTTATTTTCATCAGGTTATACTTTTATAAGTGCTAAAAAAACCTACGAAACTTACAAAGAGATGTATGAAAGTGGTAAGATGGACGATTTGCCTGAAGTTGCAAAAATGATGATGGGTAAAGACCCGGTTGGGTTGTACAAGCAGATGTATGAGAACAGGGTACCGATTTTCATTGTTTCATTACTGGGAATCATTCTCTGTTTCTGGGGAGCCATTCAGATGCGAAGTTTAAAGAAGCAGGGTTATATGCTTTGGCTGATCGGGGAAGTACTGCCTATAGCAGCTATGTTTTTCCTGGTGAGTTCAGCAGAATTTGGTATTGGAACCATATTCGCATTACTCTTCCCGGTTATGTTTATTATATTCTATACAGTAACCCGGAAAGAGTTGGTGTATTAAGGCAATAATTTTTGTAGTTTAATTATAGAGGCAGTTGAATGACTGCCTTTTTTTATTTCAGTGCCTGTTCCTGCATTTTCCTGATCCGGTCTTCGAGTTTTTCGGAGCTCATCGTTTCCCGAAGGCTGTCTACTTTAATCGGGAAACAGAATGGTGTAAGGCTTTTCGGGTATTTAATGATGATATTGCTTTGTGCAATACGTTGCAGCATATCCCGTAATCTGGGTTCATCCATCTGTTGATCCATCACCTCATTGTAGGCCTGCCTGAGCAATAGATTGCCTGGTTCATATTCTGAAAAAACTTTGAATAAAAGAGATGCAGAGGATTGCAGGTGCTTTTGTTTTACCAGTTCACCGGGCATTCCCTGGAATATCAATCCACCAATGACAGCAATATCCCTGAATTTTCTTTTGGCCATTTCTGAAGCGTTTACACTTCGTTGAATATCTGCCAGGAGATTGTCTTCGGAGAAAAGTTCGTACACATTGCTGTCGTCTAACGGTATGGGTTGATCGCTGAGCAATTCAAAACCATAATCATTCATTACAAACGAAAAGGTGATGGGAATAATTTTTCCGATCCGGTAAGCAAGCAAAGCCGCCATGGCTTCATGAACGAGTCTTCCTTCAAAGGGATAAACAAACAAGTGAAAACCATCTTTGGTTTCGATGTGTTCAATCAGCAGTTCATTTACAGAAGGCACGTGAGAGAGTTCCTTCTGTAATTCAAATAGCGGAGCAAGTGCTTTGAGTTCAACGTCTTTCTTTTTTAACTGGTTGCTGCTTACTTCATCGAGTTTTTTGCGGAGCATAAAACCGAGGTTGGCACTCAAAGGCAATCTTCCGCCCATCCAGCTGGGAACAATTGATTTGCTGGCATTGCTTTTTTTAACAATGGCTGTCATTTCTTTGATCATTACAAATTCTAGGTTCCTGCCACCCAATGTAAATACATCACCGGGGTTTAACCGGGATACAAACCATTCTTCTATAACACCGATAAATCCGCCGCCCATAAATTTAACCTTCAGCATGGCATCACTAACGATGGTGCCTATATGCATCCGGTGACGCATGGCGATTCTCCGGCTGGTTATTTTGTACAGGCCATTGATGATTTCCACTTTTTTGTAATCATTGTATTGCTGCAGCGCTACGCCGCCAATGGTGATAAACTGGAGCAGTTGCTGCCATTCGTCTTCGGTAATATCTTTATAACAATGGGTTGATTTGATTTCCTTGTACAGTATATCGGGGTAAAAGCCATCAGAAACAGCCAGGGTACACATATATTGTAAGAGCACATCAAAACAGAGCATATAGGGCACCCTGCTTTCGATCACCGATTGTTCAATGGCTTCTTTGAGTGCGGCGGCTTCGAGTAATTCAAGTGAATGGGTTGGCAGAAAATAAATGAAACTCGGGTTGCCGGGCTGATGGCCACTTCGTCCGGCTCTTTGAAGAAACCGGGCTACGCCTTTGGGAGAACCAACCTGCACCACGGCTTCCACCGGCCTGAAATCAACTCCGAGGTCGAGGCTTGAAGTACAAACAACCGCGGAAAGGGTGCCGGTATGAAGGGCTTCTTCTACCCATATCCTTAGATCCTGTTCGATACTGCCATGGTGTAATGCAATGGAGCCCGCCAGTTCGGGAGCTATAGTTAGCAATTCCTGGTACCATCGTTCGCTCATTCCCCTGGTATTAATGAAGAGCAGGGTAGTGTGGTAGCTGCTGATGACCGGTAATAATTTATGAGCAAGTTTCAGCCCCAGGTGGCCGGCCCAGGGAAATTTTTCAATTTCATCGGGGAAAATGGTTTTTACTTCAATGTTTTTTTTGAGATTGGCTTTGATGATGCTTCCCTCTTTGCCGGTTGAATGAAGTAATACATTTTTTGCTTCTTCCAGGTTTCCGATGGTGGCAGAAATGCCCCAGACAGACAAAGTTGTTTTTTTCTTTTCCAACGAAATAAGGTTCAGGTGAATAAGCCTGGAAAGAGCAAGTTCTACCAAAACGCCTCTCTTGCTTCCGATCAGTTCGTGCCATTCATCTACTGCAATGATGTGCAGTTTTTCAAAAAGTTGCGGGTAATCTTTTTGTGCCAGTAAGAGGTGTAAACTTTCGGGAGTGATGACCAATGCTTCGGGCATTTGTCTTTTTTGTTTTTGTCTTTCTGAAACTGAAGTATCACCATTTCTGATACCAACTTTCCATTGAAGATTTAATGCTATAATAACTTCTTCCATTGCACGGGCAATATCTTTTGCCAATGCACGAAGTGGTGTGATCCAGATAATCTGCAGTCCGTTATTTTTTTTCTGCTGATAATTTTCCGGATGATTGTTGATGAACTGAATGATGCTTCCTAAAAAAACGGAATACGTTTTTCCGAAACCGGTGGGAGCATTTACCAAACCAGATTCACCTGAAATTATTTTTTTCCAGGTTTGTTGCTGAAATAAAAATGGTTGTTTGTTTTGAGACAACATCCATTTTTCTACAATAGTAAATCCGTTTTTTTTATTCGGTGTCATCCGGTTGTTTAATCATTAAGGCGATAAAGTTAAGATCAATTCTTTCCCTCTCAAGGAACTAATTTTTTTTTATTCTTTTCACTCGAAATACATGAATTTCAGTTAGCCGGTACTGTTATGATATTAAGGAAATAATTTAGGTAGATTGGAGATCGTATTTTCTTTCTATTTTATTCAGCCGGATTATTTTTAAAACTAATAGTTATTTATCATCCTGGATTTATCATCAGGAATATCATTTACGGGGTATCTTTTATTCTGTGTTTGCCGGAAATGCCTGCTAAAAAAATTGGCTCTGCCGGATAATTTTACCGGGGTTTTTAGTTCGTTATGCTCAAATCTGAACAATTTTGCCGACCCTTTCAGTTTTTATTATGCCGGAGTTTGATTTATAAATGCAGTCTGGTATTGGGTTTCAGGAGTTTGTTTAACGGGATTTATATAAATGTTAATTTTTTTTAAAAAAAATGTTAATTATTCCAAAAACATATATATATTCACAATATCCAATTGACAGAAATCCTGTATTTCCTTTTAAAGCCAGATTTAAGTACTCCCTCAGAATCAGAAAGATTATCGCTCTTTTCAATTGAATAAACCGGTTTTTCCGGATCATCAATGAGGCCACATAATGTGGTGCGATTTTTTTTTGTTCTGCTTCAATATACTAACACTCACCGTTACCCGAAAACTCGCCACCTCTGTTATTGCTGTTAAGATTTTATTATTGATTCTTTTTGTATTCATTTAAACCAAGTCTCGTATGCACACGTACACTTACACACGAACAGCATTGAGCAAAACAAACAATACTTGTTTTGTAAAATGGATCAAGTCGCTGCTGATAATGATATCAGCAATTTTCATTTCATCTTCTTCTTTTGCACAGCTTACCGGAACAAAAAATATTCCGGGCGATTATGCAACATTGGCTGATGCGATCACCGATCTTAACACACAAGGTGTTGGAGGAGGAGGTGTAACATTTAATCTTGTTGCAGGCAATCCGCAAACTGCACCTGCCGGTGGTTATATAATCGGCGGAACAGGTTCTGCAGTTCTAACAACTTCCAGTGCTGCTAACCCGGTTGTTTTTGAAGGCAACGGGAATACCATCACTGCAGGTTTGCAAACAGCCAATGCATTGAATGATGCGATCTTTAAATTAAAGGGAGCCGACTATATCACGCTGCAGAATTTTGTAATGGTTGAAAATGCAGGTAACACAACTACATCTGTTGCAACCAATACAATGACAGAGTGGGCTGTTGCTTTATTGTATGCATCGGCAACAGACGGATCACAAAACAATACGATACTCAATAATAATATTTCATTAAACCGCACTTATGTGAATTCATGGGCGGTGTACAGCAATGTTCGTCATATCGACGGACCAACGGCTGCAGATGTTACTACTGCTGCTGATATTACCAATGCCACCACTGCTCCCAACAGTGGTAATAAAGTTTATGGTAATACGATCAGCAATGTGAACCTGGCCATTGCATTTATTGGATCTGCCACAGCAGCCAACCATGATATAGGCAATGATGTGGGTGGTAGTTCTTTAACAACAGGAAATACAATTACCAACTTTAGCGGATCGCCCGCTGCTACTGCTTATGTTTCTAATATAACAGGAGCCTATGGTATTCTGATGAATCACCAGAAAGCTACTAATGTTTCATATAACTCATTAACCAGCGCAAGTGTAAGTGTGGCTGGAACCATGCTTGGTATCTATGTAGACTATCTCAGTTCTTCACCTACCGGAACATTCACCAATAATATTACCAATAATACTTTAACGCTATCAAACAGTGTTGTAGGTACATTCCAGATTCAGGCCATCCGCCATTCCAATACAGCTGCTGTTGCCAATGCTAATGCAACGGCTAATATCAATTCAAACAGTGTAATCAATACCAATATATCTGGTGCAGCAACCGGTGTTTCATTGTTTGGTGTGCTAAATACTGCTGCATTCGGTACTGTTAACCTGAATTCAAATATTGTAGCCGGTATGACATCAACGGCAACTACTGCCGGTATGGTGGCGGTTACAAATCAAGGTGCCGTAGTGAATACTATTAATATTAATAACAACCAGGTTGGAACTGTAAGTTCAAATGCAGTTACTTTCAGTGCAGCCACTTCAGGCGCCCTTACCTTGATATTTAATAGCCAGGGTGCTGCAACAGCAGCTTTGTCTATGAGTGGTAATAGTATCAGGGGTATTGTTCATTCTGTTCAGGGGTCTAGTGCTCATACATATGTTGCCAATACGGCAGCTACTTTATCGCAGAACATCAGTAACAATACTTTCAATAACTTAAATGTAAATACGATCGGTAGCGTAACATTTATTTCCAATAGTATTACGCTACCTGCCAATGGTGTTCAAACTGTTAATAATAACTTTATTGTTACAGCTTTCAACAAAGGAGGTGCAGGCGGAACCGTAACCGTGTATAGTGCAACTGCTACACCTTCATCTCCCAGCACAGCTTCACATACAGCTACCGGAAATAATTTTTCCAATATAACAGTAACAGGTGCTACAGCGCTGGTAGGTTGGTCGAACCAGGAAGGAGCCCCTGGACCAGCGAAGGTAATTTCAAATAATACTTTCAGTAACTGGACTGGTGGTACAAGTGCTATCAATGCGATTATCACCAACTGGTCGGGCGCCAATTCATCTATCACAGGTAATACTATATCTAATATAACAGGCCAGGGAGCTATTACGGGTATTCTTCGTAATTCAAGTGGTGGAGCCGGTGTAGAATCTATTACCAATAATACCATTACCAGTTTATCTTCTACAGGAGTGGGAGGTAATGTGATTGGTATATCCGGTGGAGCATCGGGAATCAGCGTTCATACTATTTCTGGTAATACTATCAGTGGATTGTCTTCTACAGGAGCCAGTTCAACTATTACTGGTATTAATATACTTGCAGGAACAACGGTTAATGTGAACGATAATAATGTAAACAGTATTACAGGTACGGGTATTACATCACCATTGGCAAATGGTGTTGTGGTTGCAGGTGGTACTACAGTGAACCTTAACCGGAATAAAATCTGCAATATCGCACAGAATGGAGCCATTTCTACAACATCACCTGCTGTAAATGGTATGTCATTCAGCGGAGGTACTACTGTTAATGCATTTAATAACCTGATTGGTGATTTAAGAGCGCCTGCTGCAAGTCTGGCAAATGCCATCAGGGGTATCAGCGTAACCAGTACAACGGCAAGTACCTCTTACAATGTTTATTATAACACTGTATATCTCGACGCCAGTTCAACCGGTGCTACATTTGGTACTTCCGGTATTTTTCATTCGGCCAGTGCAACAGCAACAACCGGTAAACTCGATCTGAGGAATAACATTATAGCCAATAACTCAACTCCTGGAACAGCAGGTGTTGTATCTGCTATCAGAAGATCGGCAGCAGCTACCTATGGCAACTATGCACCTACTTCCAATAATAATTTACTATACGCGGGAACTCCAGCTGCCAACAGGGCAATTCTGGATGACAACGGAACTGTTTATGGAACTGCCGGTGCATCTTTTGCATTCGGCCCTGCCGCAACTGCCGGTACCTTCCAGAACCAGGTGGCACCAAGAGAATCGGTTTCATTCAGTGAAGTTGTTTCTCCTTCAGCCGGCGTATTCTTCCAGAGTATAACCTGCGGAGATCCGAATTTCCTTCACCTGGTACCGGCAATCGTGACTCAGGTTGAATCAGGAGCACAGGTTATTGCTGGCATTACTACCGACTTCGATAATAACACAAGAAGTGCATTAACACCAGATGTAGGTGCGGATGAGTTCAGCGGAACTTCTCCGGCGCCTGTATTCTCAAATGTTACCGTACCAGCTTATACCTGTACGCCAACGGCTCATATCATCAATGCAGATGTTACTACAATCAGTGGTACCATTACTTCTGTTGTACTT
Organism: Ferruginibacter sp.; assembly: GCA_037045295.1. Taxonomy (GTDB): domain Bacteria; phylum Bacteroidota; class Bacteroidia; order Chitinophagales; family Chitinophagaceae; genus Ferruginibacter. The sequence continues at coordinate 251,270 of JBAOHS010000005.1, read as the reverse complement.
AATTATAACAACGGATCTGCAGGTTCAGTACCAATGACATTGGTTTCAGGCGATACTTATACCGGTACTATTCCTGCTGGTAGTTCTGGTGTTACCGTAACCTGGAGTATCAGTGCTACGAATAGTCTGCCATTAAGCAGTACTTTTAACGGAGTATCTTATAAAGATGATCCTTTATTCGGACTAACGGTTACGGCTAATGCCACTGTGAACCCTGTATGTTCAGGAAGTCCATCTGTTTTGTCGGTTAACTTCAGTGGCGGTGCAACACCTTCTTACACTGCGCCTCCTGCTGTAACCAATCCAACTACGGATGAAGATTTTGGTAATATTACCATTACACAGGGCATTACCACAATCCTCAACAATACAACAACTGGTGGCTCATTGGTTGGTACTATTGGTACAGCTTCGGGTACGCCTGGTGGTTATTCCAACTTTACAGCATTCGGACCATACGTTTTGAATCCTGGTACTACTTATAATATTTCATTGACCAGCATCACACAGGGCGGAAACTTTGGAAATGCCCTTGCCGCATGGATTGATTACAACCGTGACGGAGACTTTGCAGATGCAGGAGAAGAAATTTATAACCAGGGTGCAACTATTCTGGGGCCACATACATCTACCGGTTCATTCACCGTTCCATCCGGAGCAAGTTATGGTGGATCAAGGTTGAGGGTACTGGTTAATGAAGGAACCATTTCCGGACCAACCATTACACCTTCATGGGGTGAATACGAAGAGTATGCCATCAACCTGATGCCGGCTATTACAGCTTATGCATGGTCTGATGGTATCAGTACAATCAGTACAAACAGTTCAGTAACGGTGAACCCTACCAGCAACACAAACTATACTGTAACAGTTACTTCATTGAGTTGTGATGCAACTTCTGCGCCACTGGCAGTAAATGTTACCGCATTGCCCTCTGCACCAACTACTGCTCCTTCTACTCAGTGTGGTACAGGTGTGCCAACTTGTTTTGCAGTTGGAACCGGAAATGGAAACTATCGCTGGTACCTTACTCCTACAGGTGGTACAGCAATTCCGGGTGAAGTAAACGATGTACTCGGATCTTATTCTATTTCAACAACCACAACTTTCTATGTGGCCATTTCTGATGGAACCTGCGAAAGTGAGCGTACACCGGTTATTGCAACTGTAACCAATCCTGATGCTGTTACCGCTGCTGTGAATAATAATAATCCATGTGCCAATGTTGAAATACAGTTGTCAGCCTCACAAACAGGCAATACCAATACTTATGTTTATACCTGGACGGCTTCACCTGAAACCGGAAGTGGTATCACAGGATCAGTAGGTGGTTCTCCTGCTTTGGTTACTCCAACAGCCGGAGGTACCTATGTTTATACAGTAACTGCTGTTGATGCAGGAGCAGGTTGTACAACTACCAGCACCGTTTCAGTAACGGTGAAAGACTTACCAACCATTTCAACGGTTACTGCTTCTCCAAACCCGATCTGTGAAGGAACAACAACTGTTCTTACTGCAACCAAAATCGGAGGCTTTATTGGAACCAATCCGGTTGGCACTTCAACTACTACTACCCAGGCCGGATCTCCATTCCGTGCTGGCGGAGCTGCTGAAACAAGAACACAGATTCTTTATACAGCTGCAGAATTGCTGGCAGCCGGATTTACACCTGGTAATTTCTCTTCAATAGCCTACAACTTTACAACAGCGTCTGGCGGTACATTACCAAACTTCAGAATTAAAATGGGGCATACTGCTGTGTCGGCTCTTACAAGTACTTTTGAAGCATCTCCCGGCACATCGGTATTCGGACCAGTTCCTGTAAATCCGAATACAATAACAGGATTACAAACACTTACATTCTCCGCTCCATTTACCTGGAACGGAACCTCGAATGTATTGCTGGAAATTTGTCATGATGTTCCGTCACCGTCTGCCGGCTCAGGTCAGTTGAGTGCAAATTCTACCGCATTTACTTCAGTGAACCAGGTACTGGGAGCAGGTGCTTGCGGTGTATTAACTACCGGAACTACTCAAACGGTAAGACCTATTGCTATCTTTGGTCAATCTGGTAATGATATTACCAGTTCATATAACTGGGTATGGAATCCAGGTGCTTTAAGCGGAAGTACTGTAACTACTCCAGTCATCAATACATCAACAACTTTTACTGTAACGATAACAGATCCTGTTTCAACCTGTTCTAATACAGGAAGTGTTTTGGTAAATGTGAATCCGTTGCCACCGGCACCATCTGCTACAACTTCAGAACAATGTGGTACTGCTGTTCCAACAGCATCTGTTAGTTCAGGATCCAGCGAACCAACACCATTCTTCAGGTGGTACCTGGTAGCAAGTGGAGGATCACCTGTACAATCAGGAACATCTACCACTTACACTTCTTCAATTTCAACAACCACTACATTTTATGTTGCAGAAGTATCTGCAGCCGGTTGTGAAGGACCAAGAACAGCAGTACTGGCTACAGTGAATGAACCAGATCCAGTTGTAGCATCAGCTACTGCAACAACTATTTGCCTGGGTGCAAACTTTACACTTGCTTTAATACAAATCGGAGAAACCAATACATATGAATATACATGGTCTGCATCACCTGAAGCAGGCAGTGGATTTACCGGAACGCAAACCGGTGTAAATGTAGGCGGTGTTACTCCAACATTACCTGGCGTTTACACTTATACGGTAGTTGCATTTGATGCTGAAAGGGATTGTTCAACCACCAGTTCAGTTACTGTAACAGTGAATGCAGTTCCTACAGAAATTACTGCATCAGCCAGTAACACATCTGTATGTGCCGGTTCAACAATTAACCTTACATCTTTTGCCAATTCAAATACATATAACAGTACCGTATATACGCAGGGATTTGAAACATTCCCTCCTGCAGGATGGACCTTTATCAATGCAGGCACCAGTCCTAACCAATGGGCAGGCTTAACCAATGCATTGTTCCCTGGTGCTGCTCATACTGGTAATGCCGCTATGTATTATAACTGGGATGCCAGCAATGCAGCCAATGCATGGGCATTTACGCCTGCACAAACTTTGGCAGCGGGTCAAACCTATACATTGAAATTCTGGTATAACACCACTTCTATCGGAGGTGTGTTCCCCGAAAAAATGAAAGTAACGGTAGGTAACAACAATACTGTGGCAGCACAAACCACCATACTCTGGAATAATAATGGTGGTGCCAACCTTACCAATGAAGTATATGCCCAGGCAACTGTAACCTATACTCCGGTAACATCAGGCACTTACTATTTTGCTTTCCATTGTTACTCAGATGCCGACAATAACTTCATGTTTGTAGATGATGTGGAAATTTCCGGTAATACACCAATAGCACCAACTTATAGCTGGACTTCTTCACCATCAGGATTTACGTCCAGTCTGCAGAATCCAACCAATGTTGTGGTAAATCAAACTACAACCTACAGTGTCGTTGCTACCAATAGTCTTGGTTGTGCGTCAACACCTGCTACTGTTACGGTAACAGCTATCCCATTACCGGCAGCGCCAATCGGAACCGATTCTGAACAGTGCGGCCTCGGTGTACCAACCGCTTCTGTATCAACCGGAGGTGCCAACGGAACTTTCTTATGGTATGATGCACCAACCGGTGGTACACTGTTGCAGACCGGTGGTAGTACTTACACAACAGCCATCAATACTACAACTACATTCTATGTAGCTGAGTCTGATGGAACCTGTGAAAGTTTACGTACAGCCGTAACCGTTACAGTGAATCAGCCTGATCCTGTTACAGCTTCTTCAAGCCTGAGTTCAGTTTGTGTTAACGGCAATATTCAGTTGTCTGCAACTCAAACCGGTTCTACCAATACATATGTATATACCTGGACTGCTAATCCTTCAACAGGAAGCGGTATTGCAGTTTCAAGTGTTGGAAATCCTGTTACGGTAACACCAACTGCTGCAGGATCTTATATTTACACTGTTACTGCTGTGGATGCGGGTGCAGGATGTACCACAACTTCAACAGTAACGGTAACGGTTAACCCTAATCCTGTAATCGACAGTATCAGGGCTACCCCGAATACTATTTGTGAAGGTGGTATAGTATCATTGAGTGTTTATTCATCTGCACCGGTTAGCGGACCTCAGTCATTACCTGGTACTTATTGCAATCCTATTCAAACAGGATCCGCCAATATTACTTCAGTAACATTCAATACACTTTCGAATACTTCTATCACACAGGTATCACCATTCTATGATATCTATCCTGCTTCTGGTAATACCACCACTACGGTTAGTGCCGGAGCAACCTATTCACTTGCCATGGTTACTTCAGGTGCCTCTATCGCATCTGTTTGGATCGACTATAATCGTGACGGAAACTTTGATCCTGCAGAATGGACACAGGTATGGACTGCTGCTTCCAGCGGATCAGTTAATATCACCATTCCTGCCAATGCAACTGCCGGTCTAACAGGTATGCGTATACGCACCCGCCTTACTGGAAACGCCAATGGTTCAGGAGATGCCTGTACCAGCTTCGGTAGCGGTGTTGCCCAGGATTATTCAATTAATATCGTTGGTTTAACAACACAGAACCCTGCCTTTACTTATACCTGGAACCCAGGTGGATTAAATGGCAGTACGGTATCTGTTTCACCAGCAGTATCAACCAACTATACAGTAACCATTCTGAATTCATCAACTGGTTGCTCTGCAGTTTCAGATCCTGTATCTGTAACAGTTACACCTGTTGTAGCAGCGGCCACAGCAACACCATCTACGCCTGTTTGTGCAGGAACTGCTGTAGTGTTGAATGCCAATGCTACCGGTGGTGCACCATTCACCTATTCATGGAGCGATGGCGTAGCCACTGTTGGAAATACAGCATCTATTACGGTGAATCCAACAGTTACTACAACCTATACGGTAACAGTAACTGATGCTTGTTCTAATCAGACAACATCTCAGGTAACCGTAACCGTTAATCCATTACCAACTGCCAGTATCGCAGAAACAGGTCCGATCAGTATCTGTTCTCCATTAACACAAACACTCACTGCGGTAACCAGCACAGCGAATCCAACCTATCAATGGAGGCTGAACGGAGTGAATATTCCATCAGCTACGGCTTCAACTTACCTGATCAATACTGTAAGCAATGGAGCTTATACTGTTGTTGTAACAGAAACATCAACCGGTTGCAGCAATACCTCAGCGGCAGTGAACGTAGAAATTAAAGCTTCTCCGGTTAACGTGTTAGCTACTGCAAGCAGTGCTACTGTTTGCCTGGGTAGTACTATTGATCTTACAGCATCCGCAGATGCACCATTGCCAATCGTTCTGGCCAGCCAGAATTTCGAAAATGGTTTAGGTAGCTGGACGACGACTAACAACAGTGGTGGTTCAACACCAACTATTGTAGGATGGGAAATCAAAACCAATCCATTTACATCGGCCAACTCAACTCCGGTTACCTTCAACAGTGGTAGCGGAACCAGCTTCCTGCTTTCAAACCCTGATCTGGGTGGTTCAGGAACAACTGTTAACGCCTTGCTCACTTCACCAACTTTCAGTACCATTGGTATGAGTTCAATGAGCCTTTCACTGAAACATTACTACAGGTTATTCACTTCTGGTGAAGCAACCATTGAAGTAAGTACAGATGGAGGAACCAACTGGACAACAGCCAAAACATACACAGCAACTGCAGGTACCCCAGCTGCATTTGTTACAGATAATACTAATCTGGATGCTTTCGTAGGTTTTGCCAATGTACAGGTAAGAATCAGTTATATCGATGGATGGTCATGGTACTGGGCTGTAGATGATATAGCAGTTACTGCGACTCCTTCAAGCTTTTCTTACAGCTGGACTTCATCACCATCAGGATTTACTTCTTCTGTTCAGAATCCTACCGGTGTGGCTCCAACAGTGAATACAACATATACTGTTGTTGCAACTGCAGCCAACGGATGTTCAACTCCGGCCAGTACAGTGGAAGTAGTGGTTAATCCAAGACCAACTGCTGTGATCAGCGGAACCGGTACATTCTGCCAGGATGCTGTTAATACCAGTACAAACCTGAGTATTGCATTCACCGGAACTGGTCCATGGAATTATACTGTTAGTGGTTCAGATGGATCTAATACTTCAGGTACAACCAGCAGTAATCCGGCAACAGTAACGGTAACGCCTGGTAGCGCTACTCCTGGAGTGATTACTTATACTGTAAGTTCATTAAGTGATGATAATTGTGCAGCCAATGCCGGAGACTTAACCGGATCTGCAACTGTTACCATCAACCCTTCAGCGGCTGCACCAACTGCCAATGTAATTCAACCTACCTGTGCAGTTGCAACCGGCTCAATAACAATGACTGCTCCATTAGGAACAGGTAACTCTTATACTTTAGATGGTACAACTACCATTACATGGCCTTCGGTAACATTCAGCGGAGTAGCTTCAGGTCCTCATACCATTACTGTAACCAACAGCTTTGGATGTTCTGCACCTGCTTCACTCAATGTAACCATTGATCCTCAGCCGATCATTCCAGCAGCACCGGTGGTAACAGGACCAACCAATGTTTGTCCTTATATCGGAACGGCAGAACAGATCACATTCAATGCAACTTCAACCGGGGCTACCAGCTATACCTGGACGCTGCCTCCGAATGTGAGCGTTGTATCTGGTCAGGGTACCGGCACACTCGTGGTAACATTTGCCAATGGATTTGCATCACAGGCAAACAAACAAATCAGGGTAGTGGCTTCTTCTATCTGTGGAACCAGTGCACAAACCATTTACTACCTGCTGGCTCAGTTCCCATCAACACCGGGAACCATCAGCGGACCAGTGGATGCTTGCCCACTCCTGGGAAGTTCTGCTAACTATTCAGTTCCTCCGGTTCCAGGTGCATCGAGTTATATCTGGACCGCACAGCCAGGAACGACCATTACATTCCCGAACGGTGGAGGTATCAATGGTTATACAGTGAACATAGCCTTCCCAACAGGATTCACTACCAGTGCGGTAACAGTACAGGCGGTGAATGATTGCGGACCAAGCGGTATCAGGAGTCTTACCATTACCCGCAACAGTCCTTCTGTTCCTAGTCCGATCGCAGGGCCTACCAACGTGTGCGCTAATATCGCTCCAGGCGGAACAGCAGCTACATACACTGTAACCAATACGCCAGGTGTAACTTATAACTGGACAGTACCTGTTGGTGCAATCGGCTTAACCGGCCAGGGTACCAATAGTATTTCATTCACTTACCCAATAGGATTTACTTCCGGAAATATTTCGGTGGTAGCTACTACGGGTTGTGGAACCAGTTTGCCAAGATCACTTAGTGTAAACAAACTGAATCCTGGTACTCCAAGTGTGATCGATGTGATCAATACACAAACTTGTCCGAACAGGGAGTTCACTTACACTGTAGCAGGTTTACCGGTGAATGCAACTTCTATCCAGTGGACGATACCATCTAATGGAATACTGGTAAGCGGACAAGGAACAGTAAGCATCACAGTTCAATATCCTGCAACAGCAGTTGATGGATTTGTAACTGCACAGGCAGTGAACAATTGCGGTGCAAGTGTGATCAGGTCTGTAACGGTTAAACTGGCAGCATGTCCTCCGCCTCCACCATTCACTAAAGGTGTAACGGAAGTAATAGCTCCGGTTGAAACAATGGAAGTGAAAGTGTTCCCTAACCCAACGGTAAGCGACTTCAAACTGCAGGTAATTACTGCAGGTAAAGAAGAGATCAGTGTGAGGGTATTGGATGTTCAGGGAAGATTTATCCGCCAGTTTACAGCAACGGCGTACCAGACAATCAACCTGGGAGCTGAGTTAAAAGCTGGCGCATACCTCATCGAAGTACGGCAGGGTAAGCAGGTTAAAACGACCAGGGTATTGAAATTCTGATAATATAGTATGGGAAAGTTCTGCTACGCGGCAGAACTTTCCCATTTTTTTTATTCAGCTCAAGTGGCTATTTTGTATTGGCTTTTTTTATTTTTTTAAGTGAGGAGAGATATGCTAAAGTGTGTATTGATAGGGGATCTGAAGCCAAATGCCTGTATTCAGGCAGACCAGCAAATGACAATATAATAGCCGGAAAGTCCTGATTTCAGAAAGAGGAAAAATAATATAGTCAATAGTGAGCAGAAAACCTGAGGATCAGTTGATTAAAATCTTAATTTTTTTTAAAAAAAAGGTTAATTTTAATTTGGCTGGTAAAAAAAAAGAACCTAAATTCACAGTCCAATCCAGTCATCTTTTTTCAAAACCTACGTCCCTCCCGATTACTACCAAAGAATAGCTTGTTATCTGATTAGTTTGATCGCTGAAAAGCTTTCATTGATTTGTTTTAAAACTAACTATGGGGAATATCTTCGAGACTATTACCAGGCGACTAACGACTGCGGTTAAACGCAATTTGGTGTATCAGATTTTCACCTCTCTTAAAAGGGATGAAATGGCTGCAAATATGCGGCCTTCAATTGTTTCAACACAGCAAGATTTTTTTTCTTCTATAACAAAAACACAGCATCACATGCAAACGTTTACAAAAACAACGAGAAAGTCCATCAGGGGATTTTATCGGTTCATGGGAACATTGATTGTTTTCATGATGGCGTTCACGTTTACGGTACAGGCACAGATTCCTGTTACAGTAACGAATGAAACCAATACTACCCCTGCATTGGCTACGAGCTACACGAGTCTTTCCTTGGCTCTGTCGGCGCTCAATGCAACAACCGCCATGACCGGGCCGGTTACATTTACGCTCAATGCGGGCGCATCCGAAACAGCACCGGCTACCGGTTTTGTTATCGGTAGTGCAACCTTAAACCCCGTGCTTAGTGCAACCAACACCGTTACGATCGTGAAGGCGAGCGGTGCTGCCACTACGATCAATGCGGGTACAGGTACCGCTACTCCAACTTCAGCAAACCCTGATGGTATGTTGAAGATTGTAGGGGCCGATTACATTACCATTGATGGATTAACCTTCAATGATGGTAATCTAACCAATCCTCAAACAATGGAGTTTGGTATCGGGTTGTTTAAACTGAATGCAAACGATGGTGCTCAAAACAATACCATTCAGAATTGTACCATCAATATGCAGCGTATCAACAATGCCAGCTCTACTTCTCCTATGGTTGAAGGTTCTGTTGGTATTATCATGATGAATGCTGCAAACGCAGCTGCAACAACTGCGCTTACAGTTACTGCAGCATCTGGTACAAACTCTAACAACAAGTTTTATTCTAATACTATTAATAGTGGTAACTATGGTATGGCACTTATTGGTTTTGCCGGTATTTCGCCATTTACCACCTGTGACCAGGGAACCATCATTGGTGCTTCTGGCCAGGGAAATACCATACTAAACTTTGGTGGTGGGGCTGCTGCTAACCCTTCAGCCGGTATCCGAACACTGGCTCAGTATGGCATCAGCATCGGATATAATACCGTTAATAACAATAACGGTTCCGGTGTTAACCATGCAACTACTTTGCGTGGTATTTATCTTAATACTGCAACCAGTGCCAGTGCAACCATTACTAATAATACAGTAAGTCTGCAGAGTGGAGCTACTACTTCAATCTGTAATGCGATTGATAACCAGAGTGGAAGTACTGCTGCTTCCAATACTATCGACATTACAAATAATACAGTTAATATTGGCTACCCAACAGCTACTTCTGGTGTATATACAGCGATCAATAACGGATCTTCTGCTGCTATTGTTAATATAACAGGAAATACAATAACTCAGATTTCAGGAGTGAATTTAGCAGGCACCGGCACACACGTGATGATTGAAACCGGATCGCCAACAACAGCGAATGCCAATAACAATACGGTTCAGAACATTACCCGTAATGGTGCATCCGGTAGCTGGAGAGGTATTAAAACTACCAGTCCTACTACTTTTAACGCTAACAATAATACAGTTGAAAATATCAGTTGGTCTGCTGTTACCTCAACGGGTAGCTTTGATGGTATTTATAGTTTCAGTTCTGCTGTTACTGTAAATGCAAATAATAACATTATCCGTAATATCTCTTTACCTACAACAGGAACCGTAAGAGGTATTGTAGAATTTGGTTCAACTGGTATGAAAACAATTCAGAATAACCAGATTTACAACTTCTTTACAACTGCCGGTGGAGCAGGAGGAGCTTCTTTTACAGGTATCAACACAAATACAGGAACTGTTACAATAAGTGGTAACCTTATTTATGATCTTAACAGTACAGGTACTACTGGTGGTACAGGCGGAACTATCCAAGCTATAAGTTTATCTGGTAGTACAACAACCAATGCTTTTGGCAATAAAATTTATGGATTGTCTTCAAACAGCACTAATCCTGCTGTTAATGGAATCTCTGTAAGCTCTGGTACTACGCTTAATGTATATAATAACCTTGTAGGCAACCTCACAGCCCCTGCTGCCAATGCAGCTAATCCTGTCAATGGATTAAACCTTACTGGCGGTACTACAGTAAATGCTTACTACAATACTATTTATATCAATGCATCCAGTTCAGGAGCATTGTTTGGATCAAGTGCTGTTACTTTTTCTTCTTCAACTCCTACGTTGAATCTGCGTAACAATATCCTGGTAAATACTTCATCTTTCAATTCTACTGGTCTTACTGCAGCATTGAGAAGAACCGGTGGAACAACAGGAGTAATTCCATCTAACTATGCGGCTACTTCCAATAATAATATATTCTACGCCGGAACTCCTGGCGCCAGCAATTTATTATATGTAGAAGGAACCACCACTGTTACCAACCCGCAATCATCACTTGCAGGTTTGAAATCATTTATGGTTTCCAGGGATCAGGCTTCTTTCACTGAGAATCCACCATTCCTGAGTACTACAGGATCGAGTTCAGACTTCCTGCATATCAATACGGCAATACCAACACTTGCTGAAGGTAAAGCAGTTACCATTTCAGGATTTACCGATGATTTTGATGGTAATACCCGTAATGTATCTACTCCTGATATTGGTGCCGATGAATTCACTGGTACTCCAGTAATTGTAGTAGCTATAAATAGTGTAAGTGCCAGTCCGACAGGCAATTTGTGTGTTGCTGCCGGACGTACAATCACTGCTAATGTTACAGTGGGTGGTACTGCGGTTTCATCTGTTGTACTTAATTATTCATTTAACGGTGTGGCACAAACGCCGATCACCATGACTGGCGGAGATCCTAACATTGGACAAACATCCGATTGGACTGCCAGCTTACCCGTTGCATCTCCATCGAATGCATCTGTTACATGGTCTGTTACTGCAACTGATGGGGTAACCAATGCTTCTGTAGGTGGTACATCTTATGCCGATGAACCTTTAACAGGTGTTACCGGAACTGCTACTGCCAGCGTTTCCCCTGTATGTGAGGGAAGTCCGTCTGTATTAACTGCTGTATTCTCTAAAACAGGTCTTGCTACAATAGGAGCTGGTGGTTCAACTTCCAGTGGTACTGCAGCTTCCTTCTTCCCTGGTTCATGGGGAGGTGCTAAAACTCAGTATATAGTAAGAGCTTCAGAATTAACAGCTGCCGGATTAGTTGCGGGCCCGATAACATCACTTGGTTTTGATGTTACTGTTGTTGGCCAGACTTATCAGGGATTCACTGTTCAACTGGCTCATACTACACAAACAGCAATGACAACAACCTTTATCAATAGCGGATTTACACAAGTATATAAAGGAACCCTCACTGATGATGGTTACCTGCCAACAGTTGGTGTAAATACCCTTGCATTTGGTACTGGTTCAGGATCATCATCTTCATTTACATGGGATGGATCTTCTAATATTGTTGTATCAATCTGCTGGAGCCGTGTACCTGCAGCCTCAACTTCTACCTCTTCAACGATGAGAGTTGATGCAGCTGGATTTACTTGTTCAGCATACGAACAATCTGATTTGGAAACTCCTGCTGCCATGTGTGGTAAAACCACCGCTGATGGTACAGGTGGCAACAGGCCTCAGTTCAGGTTCGCCGGCCAGGTTGCTCCAACATTTGCAAGTTACACATGGAATGATGGTACTTCAGATATTGGAACCGGAAATCCATTTACAGTTAATCCAACTTCAACCACTACATATACAGCAACAGCAACTGATGCTAATGGTTGTACTGTAACATCATCATCTGTTACTGTTAATACCACTGCATTACCGGCTGCACCATCAGGAGCTCCTTCCGTTCAGTGCGGAACAGGCGTACCGGGTGTTTTTGTGGCAGGTTCATCACCTGGGAACTACCGCTGGTACACTGTGCCAACTGGTGGATCACCCATACCTGGTGAAAATAATGCAGGCTTAAACCTTGCCAATGGTGGTACCGGAACTTATACGATATCTACAACTACTACTTTCTATGTATCTATATTTGATGGTACCTGCGAAAGTCTGCGTACACCGGTTGTAGCTTCAGTAAATGCTCCGGATCCTGTTAGCGCTACTTCTAACGGACCTGTGTGTGCGAATACGCCATTAACTTTAACTGCAAATGTTACTGCCGGTACAAATGGAAATGTTTATACCTATACCTGGTCTGCATCTCCTGCTACTGGAAGTGGTATCCCAACAACAGTGCCTGGTGGTACAGGAACATTTGGTTCACCTGCATCTACCAATGTTACTCCTACCGCAGGTGGTACTTATGTTTACACAGTAGATGCTGTGGATGCAACATTAGGTTGCAATACTTCAGCAACAGTTACTGTAACAATAAATGCGCTTCCTTCCATTAATACACCAACGGCTACACCATCTGTGATTTGTGCCGGTGCTCCTGTAGTGCTTACAGCAAGTACAACTATATCAGGACCTGGTACTGCAACAATTGGTACAGCCACTACATTAACAGGTGCAACTTCTCAGCCAACTGCGTTCTGTAACAGGTGGCCTTCTTACCGTATGCAAACATTGTTTACGGCTGCAGAATTGCAGGCTACAGGAATGGTTGCAGGAAATATCACTTCAATGGCATTTAATATTACCACATTGGGTGATGAAGCTTTCAATGACAATTTTGTTGTTAAAATCGGTACAACCACTTCAACTGCAATGACTGCGTTTGAAAACAATGCCGGATATACTACTGTATTCCCTGCTCAAACGTACACACATGCAATTGGATTGAATACTATCAACTTCAGCACGCCATTCAACTGGGATGGTACTTCTAACATTATCGTGGAAGTACAACATGATGGTGCTGATAATATCAATAACTCACAAACCTATTATACTGCTACGGCAGGTAATACGGTTGCATACACACTTACCAATGCTTCTAACTCGGCTAGTTTGAGTACGAACCGTTTGAATGTTGTATTTGGTGCTCAGGTTGGTACTACAGGTCCGGGTACTTATACTTGGAGCTGGGATAATGGTGGCGGAAGCGGTGCTTCTGTAACTGTTAACCCGGTAACTACACCAAACATCACTTATACTGTTACTGCTGTAGATGGTAACGGTTGTTCAAACACTGCGGATGTAACGGTAACGGTTAACCCTATTCCTGGTGATCCAACAGGAACAGGTTCAGAACAGTGCGGTACAGCCATACCAACTGCATCGGTAAGTTCCAATTCAAGTGAACCTACACCGATCTTCAAATGGTATGATGCAGCAAGTGGCGGAAACCTGTTGCAAACAGATCCTTCTACAACTTACCTGACTGCTATTTCAACTACTACTACTTTCTACGTTTCTGAAATTACAGGAGCAGGATGCGAAAGTGGCAGAACACCAGTAACGGTAACTGTTTCTGATCCTGATGTATTAACAGTATCAGCAACTTCTACTTCTATCTGTGCAGGTGCATCATTTGATCTGAGTTCATCTTATACTCCTGATTTCAACAACTTTCGCAACTTTTGATTTAACTGCAACTGGTGGCGCTGCGAGTGGAGTAAACTGGAACAGTATCATTAACGCCAAATGCAACCGGTAGTGATCCATATTACCATCACGCCAACAGCTCCTGGTACTTATGTTTATACTGTAACTGCATTCGATCCTGATAAAGGATGTACTTCAATCGGTACAGTGAGTGTAACAGTGAATCCATATCCACCAACAATTACTTCAGTATCAGCAACACCTTCTACGATCTGTGCAGGTGCAACTGTAACACTGGCTGGTGTAATTACAGGTATTACTCCTGGAATTGCAACGGTAGGTGCCGGCGGAACAACTTCAAGTTCTACTGCAGCTTCATTCTTCCCAGGATTCTGGGGTGGAGCTAAAACACAATATATCGTAAGGGCTTCTGAATTAACTGCAGCTAATTTAGTTGCGGGTCCGATTACATCACTTGGTTTTGATGTAACAGTGGTAGGTCAGACTTACCAGGGCTTCACCGTTCAGTTAGCTCATACAACTCAAACTGCGATGACCACAACCTTTATTGGAAGTGGCTTCACACAGGTTTATAAAGGAACATTGGCCAACGATGGTTACCTGCCAACTACAGGTGTGAACACACTTGCCTTTGGTACAGGTGCCGGATCTTCTTCTTCATTCACATGGAATGGTACAGACAATATCGTTGTATCAATCTGCTGGAGCAGGGTTCCTGCCGCAAGTACTTCTTCTTCTTCTACCATGAAGGTTGATGCACCTGGATTTACTTGTTCAGCATATGAGCAATCTGATTCTGAAACACCTGCCAACATGTGTGCTAAAACCACAGCTGATGGTACAGGTACCAGCAGACCTCAGTTCCTGTTTAATGGTCTTATTACTGGCAATACAGCTTCCAGCTACGACTGGAGCTGGGACAATGGCGGTGGTACCGGTGCTACTGTAACAGTAACGCCAACAACTACCACTACTTATACAGCTACAGCAACTACTCCTGGTACAAGCTGTTCAGTAACTTCTTCTCCAGTAACGGTAACGGTTAACCCATTACCTGTTGCTCCAACAACCAATTCACCTGTTACCCGTTGCGGTCCTGGTGCTGTAACGCTTACAGCAACCGGTGCTGGTGGTACACTGAACTGGTATAATGTAGCAACCGGTGGTACTTCGCTGGCAACTGGTGGTACATATTCACCAAACGTTACGGCTTCTACATCATTCTGGGTTGAAGAAACTTCAGCTGCAGGTTGTATCGGCCCACGTTCTGAAGTGGTTGTTACTGTAACTGCTGCTCCATCAATGGTGATTACAGCTTCTGGTGCTACCACATTCTGCGCAGGCGGAAGTGTAGGACTGGATGCAGCCTCTGCAAGCGATCCATCGTATATCAATTTTGCATGGTCGCCTGCTACAGGATTGAGTGCAACCAATGTTGCCTCTGTAACAGCCAATCCATCTACAACACAAACCTATACCGTAACAGCAGATGATGGTATTAGCGGTCCAGCAGGTTGCTCTAATACAGCTACCATCACTGTAACCGTAAATCCAAATCCAACCATCAGCAGTTTCACTGCTACACCATCAACAACCTGCGCCGGCGGATCTGTGGTACTCACTGCTAAGAGTATTCCGGCTGCTACCGGTACCACTACCATCGGAACTCAAACAACTACTGAGTTTGGTGGAGGTGTTTACAGGAATGGTTTCGGAACAGGTGATTTCAGGCATCAGTTATTATACACTGCAGCAGAACTTACTGCTGGTGGTTTAGCGCCTGGAAACATTACTTCTGCAGGATTTACTGTAACCAGTGCAGGTTCGGGTACAGCTAACAACTATACTATCAGGTTAGCTCATACTGCTGCTACATCGCTTACATCTACATTTACTACTGCAACATTCACTACCTGCTATGTTGCAACTACGTACACTGCTGTAAGTGGTTTGAATACACATACATTCTCTACACCATTTAACTGGGATGGTACTTCTAACCTTCTGGTTGAGATCTGCTATAATATCAGTTCTCTTGGTGGTACTTCAACGCTTGCTGCTACAACACCAGGATCAACCAGCAATATTAACCTGCTGGGTACAGCTGGAGCTTGTACTGCTACAGGTGGTGCTACTACTTATGCTAACAGGCCATTAATTACATTTGGTGGCCAGGTTGGTACAGATGTTACTACCAGCTTCCTCTGGACGTTTAATCCAGGTACTATCAACGCAGGAGCTACCGGTACAACTACTGTTAACCCAACCAGTACAACCAGCTATACTGTTACTGCAACAGATCCGGTAACGTTCTGTACAAGTAATGCAGGCCCGATTACTGTAACTGTTGAGAATGTGGGAGCTACTGCAAGTGCTTCTGCTACTACAATCTGTACAGGTACATCAGTAACTCTGGGAGCCGGTGCAACAGGTGGTGGTCCGTTCACTTACCAATGGAATGATGGTACCAGCAACTTCAGTACAGATGCTGCTCCTGTAGTTACTCCTACAACAACAACAACCTATACTGTAACCGTTACCGATGCCTGCTTAAACAGCACCACATCTTCAGTAACTGTAACAGTTAATCCATTACCAACGGCAAGCATACAGGAAACAGGTCCTATTTCTATTTGCTTCCCATCAACACAAACACTTACTGCTGTAACCAATGCGGCATCACCAAGTTATCAGTGGAAATTGAATGGAGTTGATATTCCTTCAGCTACTGCTGCTACCTATTTGATCAGCGGATCATCAACCGGTGCATACACTGTAGTAGTTACAGATGGTGTAACAGGTTGTGTAAGTGCAGTATCAGCACCAGTAACTGTTACTATCAATCAATTACCAGCAGCCATTACAATGACTCCAACTGCAGCAACTATCTGCAACGGAAGCAGCGTAACGATCACTGCCGATTCACCAGCTCCAAACGGGGCACCGGTTACCTCTTCAGGTACCATCAGTGTAGCAATACCTGATGTTAATGCAACTGGTATCAGTAACAACCTTACTGTTTCCGGTATTCCTGTCGGAGTGGCAATTGATAGTGCAATTGTTCAGTTCAATATAACACACACTTTTGTACAGGATCTGGTAATCAGCCTGGAAGCACCGAATGGTCAGATATTCAACCTGGCTGGTGGTGTTGCTCCAACTTCTACCGGTAGTCAATATGTAAGTACAAGAATCAGTTCCGATAACAGCAAACCTGCTCTTTCTACAGGTTCTGCACCTTATACCGGAACATTTAAAGCAGATGCAAGAACAACAGGATTCCAACTGGCTCCTGCAACCTTGCCAACAACTGCTAACTTCAGCGACCTGTTTACTACACCAAATGGTGTTTGGAAAATCAGGATACATGATGATGAATCAATTGGTTCTGGTACACTTACCAGCTGGAGCATTAAACTTGCTTACAGCACACCAATTCCTACCTACTCATGGTCTCCTGCAACAGGTTTGAATGTGACCAATGCTGCTACAGTAATTGCTTCACCTTCAACTACCACTACTTACACTGTAACTGCAACTACACCTGCGGGTTGTACTGCAACTAACAACATTGAAGTAGTAGTTAACGAACGTCCAACAGCTGTAATCAGCGGTAGCGGCGTATTCTGCGAAGGTGCTGCTAATGCGAGTACAAACCTGAGCATTGCCTTTACGGGTACAGCTCCATGGAACTATACTTATACAGTGAATGGTGGATCACCGGTATCTGGTACAACCAGTTCAAATCCATTGACTGTAACGGTAGATCCGGGAACAGGTACACCAGGCTTATTTACTTATGAAGTGAGTGCACTTTCTGATGCCAATTGTGCATCGATTGGTGCAGACTTAACAGGAAGTGGAACAGTAACGGTTAATCCGCTGGCTGCAACACCAACTGCTAACGTAACTCAGCCTACCTGTGCAGTAGCTACTGGTTCTATCACAATGACAGCACCACTCGGCGCAGGTAATTCATACACATTAGATGGAACAACAACCATCACATGGCCAACGATCACCTTTACAGGTGTTGCAACGGGCTCACATAACATCACTGTTGTAAACAGCTTTGGATGTTCAGCTCCTGCATCACTCAATGTGACTGTAGATCCACAACCATTCATACCAACAGCACCTGTTGTAACTGGTTTAGTGAATGTTTGTCCGTTCATCGGAGTTGCTGGTCCTGCCGGCGAAGTAACTTATACAGCTACTACAACTGGCAACGGAACTCAAACCTTTAACTGGACATTACCACCGAACGTAACTGTTGTAAGTGGTCTTGGAACCGGCACCCTGGTATTAAGGTTTAATACCGGCTTTGCAGCACAGGCTAACAAACAATTGCGTGTAACAGTATCTAACCAGTGCGGTACATCAGCACAAACGATCTACTACCTGCTGGCACAGTTGCCATCAACACCAGGTGCGATCAGTGGTCCGAACACAGCTTGTGCGTTCATCGGTAGCGGAACTGCAACTTATTCAGTGGCAGCCGTACCAGGAACAGCTTCATACCTGTGGACTGTACCAGCGAATGCAAGTATCGTAACAGGTCAGGGTACCAATACAATTACTGTAAGCTTCGGAAGCACTTATGCAACAGGAGCGATCACAGTTGCTTCAGTGAACGATTGCGGAACCAGCCCTGTAAGGAGCTTAACCGTAACACGTAACAACCCAAGTACTCCAAGCCTGATCAGCGGACCTACGAATGTATGTCCACACATCTTACCAGCAGGTACAGCAGCTACTTACACAGTTGCAGCAGTGCCAAGTGTAACTACTTATACCTGGACAGTACCGGTAGGAGCAACGCATCGTAACAGGTCAGGGTACTAATACCATCACGGTTACTTATCCATCAGGATTCACCAGCGGAGCGATCAGCGTAGTTGCGAGCAATGGTTGCGGCAGTAAGCAGTGCAAGGAACCTCGCAGTAGGAACGCTTCAGCCAGCAACACCTGGTGTGATCGATGTGATCAACACACAAACCTGTCCTAACAGAGAGTTCACTTACACGATTGCAGCAATACCAGCCAATGCTACATCAGTATTGTGGACGGTTCCATCAGGAGCTACTCTGGTAAGTGGTCAGGGAACAGCGAGCATCACGGTTCAATACCCTGCAACAGCAGTTGATGGATTTGTAACTGCACAGGCAGTGAACAATTGCGGTGTAAGTGTGATCAGGTCAGTAACTGTTAAACTGGCTGCATGTCCTCCGCCAGCACCATTTACAAAAGGTGTAACGGAAGTAATTGCTCCGGTTGAAACAATGGAAGTAAAAGTATTCCCTAACCCAACAGTGAGCGACTTCAAACTGCAGGTAATTACTGCAGGTAAAGAAGAGATCAGTGTAAGGGTACTGGATGTACAGGGAAGATTTATCCGTCAGTTTACAGCAACAGCGTACCAGACCATCAACCTGGGAGCTGAGTTGAAAGCAGGCGCTTACTTAATCGAAGTAAGACAAGGCAAGAATGTTAAGACCACAAGGGTTCTGAAGTTCTAACCTGTAAGCTTAGATATATTGAAAGAGCGCATCCTGAGAAGGGTGCGCTTTTTTTTTGGTTGAAGATTTGAAGGCTGGTATAAGATTTAGGGTTTATTGTTGGGAGTTAGGTTGAAGGGTTTAATGGTTTAAAGGTTTAGGGTGGGGAGGGGTGGTGATTGGTTTTCCTTTCCTTTCTTCCATGAGTCTCCTGGTAAATACATCTCTTATTGTTCGCACAGGATCATGGGGACTCATGGATTCCTATCCTCTATGCGTGTATCCCTGTGGAAACTTATTAGTGATTAAAGTTTGGTTAAATGTTTTAAAGGTTGGGGACAAGGCTATGAAGAACACGATGAAACAGAAGAAGATTATTTTATCAGCGCTTAGGTAGGTTGAAGGGTTGAAGAGTTGATGGGTTAATAGGTTTAGGGATGGTGTTTTGGGTTTAAGGGTTTGAAACGCTATATTCCCTTGTATTTCGTTTAACCTTTCGCGTGAGTAGGTGGAGAGCCGAAAACCTGCAAAATATGTGCAGAAATCCCCCTTTTTTAAAGCAACGAAAAAAATAAATAAAATAATTTGCTAATATTCACTTTGGTGCTATCTTAGTTACTGAATACCCCATATCCATACCAAAACCTTCCTCTAAAACTTTACTTCTTGTTCTTATTTGCGTGTCCACAAGGGATGGCGCTGTTGTATATTTATTAAGACATAAATTTTATCGAATGAAGCATTCTACCCCCTTGAGTGAATCCCTGAACTATTCATTGGATTCAAAGCCAGTAAACCAGTCGAAATGGCTGAGTAAATGTATGAAACAGCATTACCTATTGCTGTTTTTAATGTTTTTGTCGTTTGGGTCGATGGCCCAGTTTGCGGTAACGACGAACGGAGGATCGGGGCTAGCGCCGACTTATACCAGTTTAGCTAATGCCATAACAGCGCTGAATGGGGCCACCATTACTTCTCCAGTGATTATAACCTGCCCAACTGGTACAGAAACTTCCCCTGCCGGAGGTTATAGTATCACTGCCCAGGGAACGGCTGTGAACACGATCACGATCCAGGGAAATGGTGCTGCCAATAGTGTGATCACAGCTCCATCCCCAGCGGGTACAGCAGGTGCACTCAACGATGCGATTTTCAAACTGGTAGGAGCAGATTTTGTAACCATCCAGGGTTTTGGGATGTTTGAAAATGCAGCGAATACTACCACCACTGCGGGTAGTAACAATATGGTAGAGTGGGGGGTGGCCTTATTATATGCCGGCACTACAAATGGTGCCCAAAACAATACCATTCAAAACAATACGATCGATCTCAATCGTACTTATCAGAATACATTTGGTATTTATAGTAACTCAACCCATACTGCTACCAATATCAGCACCAGTGCTACTGCAACAGGTGCGAATGGTGGTAACCATGGAATGAAAGTATATGGCAATACCATTACAGATGTAAATATGGGAATCGTTGTAGTAGGCCCTACAGCAATTGCTGATGCCAACACCGGTATTGATATTGGAGGAAGTTCGCTGTCTCAGGGTAATACCATCAGCAATTATGGAACGACCACTACATTTTCGGGTTACGTGAATGTTTCAGGAACGATCAATGCAGTACTTGTTAGAAACTCTAATGGATATAACATTTCATATAACAGTATCTCCAGTTCAAACGGCGCCCTTACTGCCGGTACACTGAGGGGCATTTTTATTCCTACAGCCAACAATGCCCCAACGGCAACTTTTACCAATTCTGTGACCAATAACTCAATATCTGTAAGAAGCGCTGCGGCTACTGGTGTAATGGAAGCTATCAATATTCAATCCGGAACGGCTGCCAGCGGATCAACTATTAATATCAATAACAACGATGTTCATACGACGACACATACAGTTGCTTCCAGCGGAGCGATTAATCTGATCACTTTAGGATCAACTGTATTAACGGCCAATATGAATAACAATACATTTACCAATTTGTCGGTAAACACATCGGGTAATGTAAACTTCTTCACGTATGCACCTACACTGGCCAGCGGCGGAACTTTCAACCTGAATGGAAATTCTATTGTAACTGCTTTTGCAAAAACCACTGCCGGTGGTACTGTTACGGTGCATACCACCAACGCCAGTTCTGTAAATGGAAGTGCGGTGAATATCCAGAACAATAATTTTTCAAATATTAGTATAACAGGATCTGTTTCCTTTGTTGGAATTAATAATACAGATGGGGCAAGTGCCAGCAGCGGCCCGGTTAAAACGATTACCGGCAATACTTTCAATAATATTTCTGCTACAACAGGTAGCACCATGAACCCAATGACTGTAAATTTCAGTGGGGCTAATTCATCTGTAAGCAATAATACTTTAAGTAATATCAATTGGCCCGGTAGTGTTTATACTGTGCTTTCATTGGGTTCATCCAACCAGGCTACACTGAGTGTTTCCGGAAATGTCATTTTTGGCAACACAAGTAATGCATCCGGTACGAATAGGATGATATCTACGGCGGCGCCAACCATCAATATCCTGAAAAATAAAATTTACAACAATGAAAATGCCGGTGGAGGTATTTATGGAATTGAGGTTTCTGCAGGTACAGCAACATTAATTGCCAATAACCTGATAGCAGATATCAGGGGTTCATCTACCAATAATTCAAGTGGAGACCTTATCAGGGGATTGTCGCTCACTTCCACAACAACCAGTTCTAATATAACTGTATCTTATAATACTGTTTTTCTGAACAATGCTAATAATACATCGGCACAACATAATACGTCCTGTGTATTTCATACCGCATCGGCAACTGCAACAACAGCCAATTTGATCATGCGCAACAATATCCTGGTGAATACCACCACAGGTACTGGTGGAACCAGGGTTGCTTTCAGGCGGTCGGCATCCCTGCATGCAAATTTCTCTTCTTCATCAAATAACAATGATTTGTATGGCTCTGCCATTTACAATGATGCCGGTGGGTTTACAGATAATACCCTTGCAGATTATAAAACGAGGATGTCGCCGCGGGAATCTGCGTCTATTTCGGAAGTGCCAACATTCATCAGTATAGTAGGCAGCAATGCGAATTTCCTGCACATTGATCCTACTGTGGCCACCGGGATCGAAAGCGGTGGTGTAAGTTCTATTGGAGTAACGGATGATTATGATGCACAACCCAGGTTTGGTGAAACAGGTTATAGTGGCGGTGGTACGGCTCCGGATATTGGTGCCGATGAATTTACCGGAACGCCATTGGCAGTATGTACAGGAACACCTGCAGCATCTACCATTCAGGCAACTGCATCTTCTATTTGTACCGGAACGGGGACTAGTCTTTCATTGAATACGGTTTATACAGACCTGGGCATTACTTATCAATGGTCTTCGGGGACTACCTCCGGTGGGCCTTATCTCAATACACTTGGTACAAGTTCAACACAGGTAACGGGAACGCTTACCAGCACTACATACTTTATTTGTGTGATTACCTGTACGAATAGCGGACTCAGCTATACAACTGCAGAAAAAGAAATTGTTGTAAATCCGCTGCCTATTGTTACGGTTACTCCTTCAGTAGCAACATTCTGTTCACCTGGAGGAACCCCTGTTGCATTGAATGCCGGTGGTGCCAGCACCTATGCATGGTCTCCAGCTTCAGGTTTGAGTGCAACAACCGGCGCATCTGTAACGGCTTCACCATCGTCAACAACAACCTATACGGTAACTGGTACAGATATCAACGGATGTGTGAATTCAACAACTGCAGGTATCACTGTTGCGCCAAGTGTGAGTATTTCTGCTGTTACTGCTACCCCCTCAACTGTTTGTACGGGCGGAAGTTCGCAATTGCTTGTAACAGCCAGTATCGCGGGAAGCAATACTGCAGCAGCTATGAGTTATTCAAGTCAGACCGGACAATCATTTGAAACCATTACATCACCTACGGTTGAAACAACAGTAACCTCCGGTACTTTAGACGATGGTTATAAAACTGTCAATACAAGTCCATCCTTTGCGTTTAATTTCAATGGTACCAACTACAGCACTTTTGCTGCAGGTACGAATGGATATGTAACGATTGGCGGAGCATCTTCTTCCATTCCTTCAAATATTACTACCCTCACCGGATTAAATATTATTCATGCATTTGGCCGCGATGGAAACTTTAATGTTACCAATGCAGGTAATGTAACGCATGGCCCGGCTGCAGGTGGTAAGTATGTATTCCAATATAATAATTACTCAGGAGGTGCAAGCGGAGCAGAAAGCCCAACAATCACACTTTCTTATCAGATTGTATTGTGGGGAAATACCAGTTCATCGCCTGGTCGTATTGATATTATATATGGTACCAGTGCCGGTACGCCTGCTACCAGCGGAACTATTGGTATCCGCGATATTGCAGGTACATTTATCAATGGTATCAATGGATCAACCTCATCTACTGCAGTAGCAGCAGCATGGCCTGCTTCCGGTCAGATGTATTCATTTGAGCGCATAGTTCCAACTTATGCGTGGACGCCTGCTACTTACCTTGACTTTACTAATATTTCAAATCCATTGGCAACTGCGGTGACTACTACAGAAACTTATACTGTTACAGCTACCGCCGGAGCATGCAGTGCAACCGGTAATGTAACAGTAACTGTAGCATCCGGTGCAGCCATTACCGATGATCCGGATGCAGTTACCAAATGTGCTGGTGAAACAGCTACATTCAATGTTACAGCAACAGGTCCGGGACTGGTTTATCAGTGGCGTAAAGACGGTATTGATATCAATACCGGTTCTAACCCAAGTGCCGGAACAGCAACTTTATCATTGTCGAATGTTTCTGCAGCAGATATTGCTACTTATGATGTAGTAGTAACAGCAAGTTGCGGTAGTCCTGTTACCAGTGCCGGTGCAGCATTAACAGTTAATACTGCACTTGCCGGTATCAATGCTTCGGCCACCACAGTGTGTGCAGGTACCAGTGTAACATTAACGGAGAACGGTGGAAATGCTACTGCATGGAGCTGGTCTCCGGGTGGAGCTACAACACAGGTAATCACCGTAACACCAACGGTAAGCACCACATACATTGTTACGACTACATTTAATGGTTGTAATGCAACTGCCAGTCAACTGATAACCGTAAATCCGGTACCAGCTGCTGTTAGCATTACACCAACATCTGCAACAATCTGTTCGGGAGTTCCTGTAGCTTTAACTGCTTCAGGTGGCAATATTATAGAATCACAAGTATTCAATGCAAGTTCTGGCTCAATCAATTTGTCTATTCCCGATAATATTTCAACAGGTGCAAGCAATAGCATTGCTGTAAGCGGAATCCCGGGTACAGCTACAATAGACAGTGTTATTGTAACATTTAATATGACTCATGAATTTTCCGCCGATGCAGAGGTAAACCTGGTTGCACCTAACGGACAAATCATTAACCTGATGGCCGACAGAGGAAGTACATCAGCATTAGGTTTTGTGAATACCCGTGTTTCTTCGGTTGTATCAAGACCTGCATTCTCCAGCGGATCGAATCCGTTTACCGGTACTTTCAGGGCTGATGCTACAGCACAGGCTAACCTGATAGGATCACCTTCAGTTACTACCACAACTTTCAGCAACCTGTTTAGTACGAGCAATGGTAACTGGACAATCAGGGCATATGATGATGCTAATGGCGATGTTGGTGTACTCAGTAACTGGTCTATAAAAATTGCATACACAAACAATATTCCTTCAAACTTCACATGGTCTCCGGCAACTGGTTTGGATGTAACAACCGGTCCATCTGTGAATGCTTCTCCAACATCTACTACAACCTATACAGCAACTTCTACTATTAATGGATGTTCGTCTTCTAATACGGTGGAAGTAACGGTAACGCCTAACGCAGCTGTAACATCTGTAACCGGAAGCTCACCATTATGCATAGGTGCTACAACTACTTATACCGCCAATGGCGTTGTGTTGAGTGGCGGTACCGGATCATGGAGTTCAGATAATGAAGCAGTTGCTACGGTAGACAATGCCGGCCTGGTTACTGCTGTTAGTGCAGGTTCAGCTAATATCACTTATACTATCACCGGTGGTTGTGGTGGAACCGTTTCTGCTTTTGCAACAGTAACCGTTGATCCGAATGCCAATGCAGGTACCATAACAGGTGCTTCTACCATTTGTACTGCAACTTCTACTACTTTCTCTTCTAACGGAGATGCTGGTGGTACCTGGAGCAGTGATAACAACGCGGTGGCTACTGTGAATCCAACCTCAGGTTTGGTAACTGCTGTTGCACCTGGTACTGCAAATATCACTTATACCGTAAACAGCGGTTGTGCGTCACCGGTAGCTGCTTCAGCTTCTATCACTGTTGCCAGTGGTGCAGCTCCTGTAGTAAGCGGAACAGTAAATGTTTGTCCGCTCATCGGAACCGGTACACCGGTTGTTTATACCGCATCATCTGCAGGCGCTACTTCATATAACTGGATCGTTCCTCCAACCAATGTTACCATTGTGTCTGGACAAGGAACCTCTACTTTAACTGTATTGTTCCTGAATGGATTTGCTGCTCAGCCAAACAAACAGTTAAGGGTAACCGCTACATCAGCTTGTGGTGTATCTGCACAAACAATTTATTACCTGCTGGCACAAACAGCGTCTACACCAGGCCCGATTACCGGACCTAACAGCGCTTGTCCGTTTATTGGTGTAGGTACCGCAACTTATAGTATTGCAGCTGTTCCGGCAACCAGTTCATATGTTTGGACGGTTCCTGCTAATGCTTCCATCGTAAGCGGCCAGGGTAGTACAAGCATCACCGTTAGTTTCAATAACAGTTATGCAACCGGTGCAATTACCGTAGCATCAGTAAATGATTGCGGACCAAGCTCTGTAAGAAGTTTAACGGTAACCCGTAACAATCCAAGTACACCAGGTTTGATCAGCGGGCCTACCAATGCTTGTCCGTTTATCACTCCATCTGGAGCAGCAACCTATACAGTTACAGCAGTGCCAAGTGTAACTTCTTATAACTGGACAGTGCCTCCGGGTGCAATTGGCTTAACCGGTCAGGGTACCAATACTATTTCATTCACTTATCCTTCTGGGTTTACTACAGGTACAGTGTCTGTAACAGCCAGCAATGGTTGTGGAACCAGTGGTGTAAGAACACTTACCATTGGTACATTGCAGCCTGCAACGCCAAGTGTGATTGATGTGATTCAATTACAGCCTTGTCCGAACAGGGTGTATAGTTACACCATCGCTACTATGCCTGCTAATGCACAATCTGTATTATGGACTGCGCCAGTTGGTGCAACCATCCTTACAGGTCAGGGTACAACCAGTATCACTGTTTCTTATCCTGGTACTGCGGTAAACGGAAACGTTACTGCTACCGGTGTGAACAATTGTGGTACCAGTGTTGCAAGGGTATCTGCGGTGAAACTTCCTGCATGTCCTCCTGAAGAGAGATCAGCAGATCTGTTTACCAAATCAGGTAACCAGGCTGTTGAATCTATGAACGTGAATATCTTCCCGAACCCGACCACCACTGATTTTAAATTACAGGTGATTACAGCCGGTAAAGAAGAAATCAATGTGCGTATCCTGGATATCCAGGGAAGATACCTGAAACAAATTACTGTGATGCCCTACCAGACAGTTAACCTGGGTGCAGAACTGAAAGCAGGTTCCTACCTGGTTGAAGTGAAACAAGGCAAAACAGTAAAAACAACCAGGGTGATCAAGTTCTAAGTTTTTAGAAACGTATATTTTTAAGAGCGCAACCAATTATGGTTGCGCTCTTTTTTTATTCGATTTATACTTTGATGTAAAATACAAGGTTCATTCTGCAGCACCATTTTCAGCTTATAGAATGCATCTGTGATACTATCTTTTAAATTTTGGCAAGCCTGCATTGTATTAAAATACCCCAATGGGGTATATACCCCCTTCAGCTTGATTTATAATTTCAACATGCTGATTATTGTTTTTCACAAATGAAAGAAATGATCAGTGATTGATTACACCTGCATTTTATTGATACATCAAAACTACAATCCCATGCGAACATTTTATGTTGGATTACATTTTTCCCGGTTATCTGTCAGCAGTATAAAACATATTGCAATTGTTTTATTTTTTGTATTCCAGTTGTTGTGTTTATCCTTTAACAGTAAAGCACAACTGGCCGTAACAACGAATGGAGGTTCAGGGTTAGCTGCCAGTTATACCAGCCTGGAAGCAGCCATCACTGCATTGAATGCGGCAACAATCAGTACGCCCGTGATTATAACCTGTGCTGCAGGAAATGAAATAGTACCATCCGGTGGTTTAAGAATTACTGCAGAAGGTTCATTGTTAGCGCCAATAGTAATTCAGGGTGCAGGATCATCGGCCAGTATTCTCAGAGCTAAAAATCCTTCTTCTTCACCAGGGTCTTTTACTGATGCGATCATAAAGATTCTTGGAGCAGACTGGGTTACCATACAGGGATTTGGAATCTATGAAAATGCAGCGAATACCAACCTGGCAGATGTTAGCAATAATATGACAGAATGGGGCGTAGCTGTTTTATACGCTAATACAAGCAATGGGGCACAGCATATAACCATCCAGGATAACATTATTGATCTCAACCGTTCTTATAAAAATAGTTTTGGTATTTATAGTAATTCAACCCATTCGGCTACCAATGCATTTGATGCAAATCCTGCGATTGGAGCTAATAGTGGTAATCATCATTTGAAAGTTTATGGCAATGCCATTACAGATGTAAATGTAGGTATAGTGGTGGTGGGGCCGCCATTGCCGGCGGATGCCAACACCGGGTTGGAGATTGGCGGTATTTCAGAAACTCAGAAAAATATTATTTCGAACTACGGAACCTTCGCTCCATTCCTTTCCTATTCAAATGTTGCCACTACTGTTGCCGGAATATTTCTCAGGAATGTGAAAGGATATAGTGTTGTCAATAACGCTATAGAGAGTTCCAATGGAGAACTTTCCAATGGTTCATTGCGGGGTATTTTTGTACAGTCATCCACTAACCCGGGATGGGTTGATAATGATGTAAATACCATTTCAGATAATACACTTTCATTACGGAGTGGAAGTGCGTTGGCCAGTATTGAAGGAATTTATGTGCAGGATGGAACAGCTTCAACCGGAGCAACTATCAATATTACACAAAATAATTTTACACAGGCCACACATACAGTGAGTTCGGGAAGCACTGTTACATTGATTGGTGCTCCCATTGTAAATGCCGGAGCAATCAATATAAATGGAAACAAGTTTACAAATCTTGCTATCAATACTACCGGTTTAATCAATTTCTTTTCTACTAATGCTTCTCTTCAAACCGGAACGGTATTCAATCTGAACAATAATAGCATCGTGGGAAATTTTACTAAAACAACGGGAGGCGGATTTGTATCTGTATTATCTCAGAACGGAAGTTCGGTTAACGGGTCTTTTGTGAATATCATGAATAATGATATTTCAAATATTGCTTTAACGGGTACAGTTGGCTTTATCGGCATTGAATCGCCTAATGGTGTGAATGCTACGAATGGCCCGCAAAAAAATATCAGTGGAAATAAACTCAGTAATATTTCCACTTCGGTTGGAGGCGCCTTTACAATTATGAGCGTGAGCAATGCCGGTTCCGGGTCACTGGTAGATAACAATGAATTCAGTAATATTTCAAACCCCGGCATTATATTCAATACATTAACTATCGGCGCTTCTAATCAGGAAATAACGGTATCGCGTAACCGTTTTTTTGGTATCAGCTGTAATGCAGTTGGTACTTTCAGATTAATTACATCGGCTGCTCCGCAGGTGAATATTGTTAAAAACAAATTGTATGATATTCAGAATACAGCCGGAGGAGTATGGGCTGTTGAAATTACTGCAGGCACCGCGGTTAAAATTGCCAATAACCTGATATCCGATATTCGATGTGCTACCGGATTTAATACAGTTAATGACCTGGTTCGTGGACTGTCTTTAACATCCGTAACAGCGAATTCAACACTGGATGTTAACCATAACAGCATTTATCTTAACAATGCAACCAGTACCACTGCTCAGCTGAATACCGCCTGTATATTTCACACTGCTTCTAATACAGCCACTACAGCCTCATTGCAATTGCGAAACAATATCCTGGTGAATACAACAACCGGAAATGCGGGAACAAGGGTAGCACTCCGGAGGTCATCGGCTTTTCTGAATAATTATTCAGCCGTTTCCAATAATAATGATATGTATGCTACGGCTATTTATAA
Organism: Ferruginibacter sp.; assembly: GCA_037045295.1. GTDB lineage: Bacteria > Bacteroidota > Bacteroidia > Chitinophagales > Chitinophagaceae > Ferruginibacter. The sequence goes on along the minus strand of JBAOHS010000005.1, from coordinate 221,536 downwards.
TGATGCAGGTGGGTTTACTGATTTTTCCATGACTACATTCAAACAGCGGGTATCTCCGCGAGACAATGCATCCATTGGCGAAATGCCGCCATTTTTATCCCTTTCAGGATCAAGTTCCTTATTCCTGCACATAGATCCTCTTATGCCTACGGGCGTAGAAAGCGGAGGAATTATTGTGCCAGGTACATTGGATGATTATGACAGTGAAGCCAGGTTCGGTGCTTTTAATTATACAGGAACCGGCACAGCCACTGATATCGGAGCAGATGAATTTAATGGATTTCCTGGTGGAGCCTGCCAGGGTAGTCCGGCATCCAGCATCATCAATGCACTGTCTTCTGTATTATGTGCCGGAACAGGAACAGATTTGTCTCTTAGTACAAACTATACTGCATTCGGAATAAGTTATCAATGGTATGCCGGAACAAATTCCGGAGGTCCGTACAATATCAGTTTAGGCAATGCCGCTACACAAGCTACAGGCAATCTTTCAGTAACCACTTATTATATCTGTGTAATTAGTTGTTCTGTGAGTGGATTATCATTTACAACAACTGAAAAAGTTATAACGGTTAGCCCGTTAGTAAATGCCGGATCTCTTTCAGGAGCAGGATATCTCTGCATTGGATCTACAGCTTTGTTAAATACAAATGGAGATGCAGGAGGAGTATGGAACTCCGATAACAGCGGCGTTGCTACTGTTAATCCTGTTACAGGCCTGGTAACAGCGATTGCTCCGGGTTTTGCCAATATCATATATACAATTTCATCAGGATGTGGTTCGCCGGTTTCTTCATCAGCATTGATAACTGTAGCCAGCGGAGCAGCGCCTGTCATTACAGGACCCGTGAATGTTTGTTCGCTTATCGGAACCGGTATTCCCGTGGTATATACAGCAATATCAGCAGGAGCTACATCCTATAACTGGGTTGTTCCTCCAGCCAATGTAACCATTTTGTCGGGCCAGGGAACCTCAACATTAACTGTATTGTTCCAGAATGGTTTTGCAGCTCAGCCAAACAAACAGTTACGGGTAACCGCTAATTCAGCCTGTGGAGGATCAGCGCAAACCATTTATTACCTGATGGCACAAACTGCCTCTACACCTGGGCCGATTACAGGGCCAGTCAGTGCCTGTTCATTCATTGGAGCGGCAAATGCCAGTTATAGTATAGCAGCAGTGCCGGGTACACGCAACTATGCATGGACGGTTCCATCTGGTGCCATCATTACTAACGGTCAGGGCACCACGAATATTTCAGTTTCATTTAATAACAATTATGCAACGGGTGCCATCACTGTTACCTGCTTAAATGAATGCGGATCGAGTGCTGCAAGAAGTTTAACAGTTACCAGGAATAATCCCTCAATGCCGGGATTGATCAGCGGGCCAACGAATGCCTGTCAGTTTATTACACCAGCCGGCCCCGCCAATTACAGCGTAGTGGCGATGCCGGGAGTTTCAGCTTACAACTGGACGGTACCAGCCGGAGCAACCGGTTTCTCGGGGCAACTCTCCAATATGGTTTCATTTTCTTATCCAGCAGGTTTTACCAGCGGATCAATATCGGTAACTGCCACCAATGGATGTGGAACCAGTATGCCAAGAGTATTAAATATCGGAACACTTCAGCCGGCAACACCAGGTGTTATAGATGTGATTCAGTTGCAGTCATGTCCGAACCGGATCTACAGTTATACCATCGCCTCACTTCCATCGAATGCTCAATCGGTACAATGGCAAATTCCGCCCGGAGCAGTGATTCTTTCAGGACAGGGTACTACCAGCATCAATGTTTCCTATCCTGCTACGGTGGTGAATGGTAGCATAGCTGTTCGAAGTGTAAATAATTGCGGTATGAGTGTAGCAAGATTTACGAATGTTAAACTTCAGGCATGTCCTTTACCAGAAAGACCCATTGATAATTTTTCAAAGAATGTTATCGGGTTAAACGAATCAATGGATGTAAAAATCTTCCCGAATCCTTCTTATACTGATTTTACATTACAGGTAATAACGGCCAGTAAAGAAAAGATCATAGTGCGCATACTCGATTTACAGGGAAGATTCCTGAAGGAAATTACTGTATTGCCATACCAGTCAGTCAACCTGGGTGCAACACTGAAAGCAGGTTCTTACCTGGCGGAAGTGAAGCAAGGCAAAACAGTAAAAACAACCAGGGTGATCAAGTTCTGATCATTTTTGAAATAAAATGTAGAAGTCCTGCCATTACCGGCGGGACTTTTGCTTTCAGATTGTATTGTTTTTTAATTGAATGAAAACGGGTTTTTTAAACAGAAATGAGCCCGAAAACATTCGGAAATAAAGAAAAATCCCTGCTATTTAAATTTTTTCAATAATCCCTTTGTTCTGAGGTGAATATATATGCGATGAGGGTGAAAAAAAATAGTGTAAAATGTACATATTGCTTTTGTGAAATACCCGAAATTTAGTATAATTTTGATCCCTGCCCCTTTTGAAAAAATAATCCATTCCTGTACCAGCCGATTCCGCCATTACTTAATTAATAGCACGATCGCTTATGCAGAGATCTATACGATTCGGATACGGAAATGTTTTTCATAAAACAGTTTTTGCCAGGTGCATTCTTATGTCCCTGATTTTTCTGATGGGGATTTCCGGCCTGAAAGCTCAGCTCTCATTAACGAACGGAACACCTTCTGCTTCCATTGATTTTACCAACAATATGCAGACATCGGTGGGTAGTAATCCATCGCAGCCTTTTGCAGGTTCCGGTTTTGAAGCCAATACTGTTACAGCTGGCAGATTGAATTCCAATGCCTGGTCTTTTACCGGCTGGAGTGATGGTGCATTGAATTATGGAGGAACCAGAACAACCGGTGATTATGCACGTGGTGCAACAGCAGTGGCTGTAACTACCGGTGGCGTATATGCGTCGAGGGTAGCCCCTGCTACTGCAGCAGATCCACGCATGATGTTTCAACCAGGTGGCAGTGATTTTGCACCGGGAACGGTTACCCTACGTTTGCAGAACAACGGTACCACGATTATATCTCAATTAGCGCTTTCTTATAATCTCTTTGTTCGCAATGACCAGGGTAGGGCAAACTCATTTAATTTTTCCTGGTCGGCCGATGATATAACTTATACGGATGTTGCAACACTAGACTACACAACTATTGAGGTTGCCGATTTATTAGGCTGGGTGCAGGTTGGAAGTTCACCATCCCGTTCTACCACTTTAACCGGTTTGAATTTTACACCGGGATCTTATTTTTATATCCGCTGGACCTGTGAAGATGTGAGTGGTTCAGGCAGCAGGGATGAGATTGGGTTGGATGATATTTCTGTAACCGCCACTTATGATGCGCCCTGTACACAACCAGGTGCACCACAGGCTACCGTGAATTCATTTGCTAACACCAACGCATACCAGACAGATGTTACTTTTACCAGAGGCGTAGGAACAGGTGGTGTTTTGATAGTTGCCAGTACGAGTGCTACATTATCCTCCGATCCCGTAAGTGGCAACACCTATACCATGAACACCAACTTTGGAAACGGAGATCCTGTTGGTGGCGGTTTCGTTGTTTACAGGGGAGCAGCGAACGGAGCGAGCAATGCTGCAACGATTACCGTAACGGGTTTGTCGCCCCTTACTACCTATTATTTCTTTGCATTTGAATACAACATAACGGTGCCCTGTTTCAAAACGCCGGGCAATTCAAACAGTGTTACAACGGCGGCGGGTTCGGCAACTTTACCCACGCATTATTTCAGAACAGTGGCTTCGGGAAACTGGAACAATACTTCTACCTGGGAGTCTTCACCGGATAATGCGACCTGGAATCCTGCAACAGCTAAACCAACTTCTGCTTCTTCAGGTATAACAATCAGGAATCTGCATACTGTTACCATCACTGCACCTGAAACAGGTAAGCTGATCAACATTGCATTGGGTGGAACTTTAACTTATAACAACACAGGTGCAGGCGGATGGGATCTGGATATAGCTTCAGACGGTACCGCTGCTCATGAACTCATTGTAAACGGCACTTACCTGATTTATGGTATTGCGCCAACATTGGCAGTTGGTGCCACTTGTCAGGTAGCTGCAACCGGTATCATCAGAGCCAATGGAAATGCAGGTGCAGGTACTTCTGATGACTTTGCCCGCAGTACACAAATATTCCTGGTAACAAATGCTGTTTATGATTGGAATACAACCAGTACATTCTCTTCCAGTAATACTATATATTTTCCGAATGCAGCAGTAGGTGATATTGCTATTTTCAGGGTTTCACAAACACCAAGTTTTTCTATCGGCGGTGCAAATCCTACCACTTTCCTGGGAAGATTTGAAGCCAATGCCGCAATATCTTTTGCTAACTCTGCTGTAAAGGTTTTCAGGAATGGTATAATCGGAACGGGCAATATTACCCAACTGGCAGGTTGTGGTCAATTCCAGATCACAGGCACTTCGCAGCTAGGCGGCACCGGTAGTATCACACTTAATGGTGGAGGAATGGCTATTACCGGAACTTCTACTACCACTACACTTATATCAAATAAAACAGTTGATGCCGGAACGTTTTCTGTTGATGCCGGATGTACATTACTAACAGGTAACGTTACATCGTATAATATAACCGGAACAACAAGTTTCGTTTTGTCGGCCACGGCAAATTTATACATCGGTTCAGCCAGTGGCATCACTGCCGTTCCAACCGCAGCAGGAAATATTCAGACTTCCGTTCGCACTTTCAACAGTGGTGCCAATTATTATTATTACGGAACAGTTAATCAAAGCACCGGTAACGGTTTACCAACTTCATTAACAGCTATTTTTGAAATCGCCAATTCGGGAGCGGTAGGTAACAATACGGTTACACTTATTACAACAAATACAACCTCCACAACTTTTAATTTAAGAAGAGGATTGTTTGCAGCCGGTACCGGACAGCAATTGAATATTATTGCCGGAGGAACTGTCAACTGGCAGTCTCCCGGTGGCGCACAAACGACTGCTGCCACTGCAGGTGTGATTAACTTTAACGGAGCCGGAACCATTAATCCCAATACTGGTCTTCAACTTACCAATGTTACCATCAATACCGGTGCTGTGATCATGGGTGGTGGAAATACTACCATCAATGGTATATTTGAAATCAAAGGCGGAAATGTTAGTCCGGGTACCGCACCTACCTATGCCTCTTCTCCGGCTTCAACACTGAGTTATAATTGCAGTTGCAATTACGGAGCTTATGAAGAATGGTATCCCAATACTTTCGGAACGAGTGCCGGTGTACCGCACAATGTAAACATAGCGGCGGGTAGTTCACTTAATTTTGGTTCGGGAACTTTTCCGCATGAAATGCGTGGAGATCTCAGCATCAGTGCAACCAGTACTTTTGCATTGTCAACCGGAATCGGAGGTGATTTATACATCAAAGGCAACTGGACCAAAGCTGCGGGCGGAACATTTACCAACAATGCCCGTGCAGTAAAATTCAATGGAACCGGAAGCAATCAAACCATAACGGTAACGGGTGGGGGCACCGAAACATTCGGCTATTTACAAGTGAACAAAGGAGCCGGTGAAACCGTAATACTGGCGGGCGCTCCCAATGCAACCAATGTAACCATTAATGGCGGTTTGGGAGGCAATACACTTGAACTGCAAAGTGGTGACCTTGATCTTAATGGAAGAACAATCAATTTTGCCAATTACTTTAACAGCAATCAGAACAATATAGGTATCGATGGAACTGCAGGTAACTTAACCCGCAACATCATCAGTTCAAATGGTACAGGCATATTTACAGTGTTCAACAATGTAGCGGGTACACATAATATTACCATTGGAAGAATCAGTGCCAATGCATCTTTATTGTCTTTTGGTTCTTCAGTTACACTTACAACCTCCGGCATTGCTGCAGGTGCTGGTGGAATTAATTTCGGTAATACACTTACCACTATTAACGGAACACTTCAGATCAATAATTTCGGTTTTGTAACTGGATTCGCTCCAACATACGCAGTGAATTCCAACCTCGTTTATAATTCAACTGGCTTATTCGACCGCAATGTAGAGTGGGGAAATGCCAGTGGTCCCGGTTATCCTTATAATGTAACCGCTCAGAATACTACTAACCTGCGATTGAATTTTCCTAATCTTAATGGTAATGCTAACAGGGCTATTGCTGGCACACTCACCATTGCAAATGGATCTACAGTTTTACTCAGTACGACGGATCCTAGTACACTTGCTATTGGTAGAGATCTTGTAATAAATGGTACTTTAACCATGCCCACAGTAGCAGGCGGAGATGTTTATGTAGGCAGAAACTGGAACCGCAGTGCATCACCGGTGTTTTTCATTCATAATGACAGGGCTGTATTTTTTCAATGGTGCCGATAATGGAACGATAACAGCAAATGGTGGTCAGTATTTCCCTTACCTGTACCTTAGCAAAAACAGCACTGGCAAATACTGTTTCACCTGGTTGATCAATATCAGTATCGGAAAAGAATTCAGTGTAACCAAGTGGAACATTTGAACTGGCAAACAGAAATGCAACGCTTATTATCAACATGCTACCAATACAGCATCTTTCGGAAAAGTAGGTGCACAGCGGAGATGTTTCTTATTCTGGTACAGGACGTTTTATTGTGGAAGGTATATCTGCCAACCGGTACATTAGGTGGTCAGCATACAAAATCATGGCAGTTCCTGGCAGTTCCCACCAATGGCGGACAAACCATTAATGCTGCCTGGCAGGAAGGTGCTGCTGTAGCCAATGCTGATCCTCGTTCCCGGGATATGGCACACAGATCACCAGCAATATTGCACCACTGCAACCCCTGTTTGATGCATTGACCAACTCCGGCCTCAGGGCCTTCTAATGAAGACCTTACAATCCGGCAGGTGCAGGCTCATGGGTGGGTATTCCTAATACCACCTCAACGGCTATTATATAACGCTAAGGGATACATGATATTTGTGCAGGGGCGACCGTTCTGTTTTTAATTTCAGCGGACCCAATAGTACAGCAGTTCCTACCAATCTCCGTTCAACGGGATAAATTGTTTGTTCCCGGATCCAATCCTCCGCCGTCAACCACAGTATTGACCGGGTAAATTTGAATCGATCGGTAACCCTTATGCCTGTCGACGATAGATTTCCTGAATATCACCAAACCGGCAGCTCCTGCCGTGGATGATGTGTTCTATGTATGGGATCCATTGTTGCCGGGTGCCATGGGGGCTTGGCGAGCTTACCAAACCATCAGTGCTGCTAATGGATACCTGCCCAATCCCGGCGGTACAGCCAACTATAGTAACGCTGTGCCCTATACGCAGGATTCAATCTGGACAGGCATTTCTTGTTCACTCTATCAGTGCGCAGGTGGAACAGTTTCCTTTACTGAAAATGCCAAGATCATCAACAATGCCAATAACATGGTATTCAGAGGTAGTAGTTTACCAGCAAGCCGACAGTTTGTGAGGGTTCAGTTATATACATGCTGCTGGTGATATTGCTGATGGGGCAGTAGTTGCTTTTGATCCGCAATTCAACAATCTGTACGATGCCAATGACGCCGTGAAGATGGCCAACGGCGGAGAGAATCTTGGTATTCGCCATACCAATGGAAAATTACTTTCCATTGAAGCAAGAAGTCTGGTACAAAGAACGGATACGGTTTTCCTCGATTTTTCAAATCTGAAAAAACAAACCTACCAGTTCAGGTTCGGAACACAAAATCTTCCACTTCATTCAATGGAAATCCGGCTGATTGACCGGTACCTGGATCAGTCACAAATGATCAGTATTGGCGACAGTACCTTTATTGATTTTACAATTAATAACGAACCTGGTTCTGCTGATCCCGGAAGATTTATCCTGGTATTCAGGAATAAAGTAAGGAATGTTACCCATGCACCATTGGTGGAAAGTAAATCGGGCCAGGCGATCATCGATGAACAGGATAGTGAAGTACAGGTATTTCCAAATCCCGTACAGGATGGAATAATCCGGTTACAGTTTGCCAATAAAAAAGAAGGTGCTTATCAGTTGAAACTGGTAAGTTTAAATGGACAGTTACTGAAGCAGCAACGAATTACTGTTGTCAATGGAAAAATGAATTCATGCAACGATGAATGTGCGAAGGGCATGGCAGCGGGTCAATATACTTTGCATATAATTGAACCAGGCGGAAACAAAATCAGTTTCCCGTTGTTTATACAGTAATTTAAAAGAATGTCGGATTGTCAATTCAACCGGCATTTATTTTTTGTAAAATAAACAAAGTGTACAAACTACACATTAAATTTATAAAACGATTTTTGAGTATTGCATATTAATTTCTATTACTAACAAACCTATATCATGATTATGAGAAAGAAGTCGACACAAATGGGTACAGGAAACCTGGTTTCCTTTATCAGCAGGTGCTATCCTGCTATTGGTATGCTGTCTTCCTGCCGGAGAAATCTTTCGCCCAGAATGTATTTTCGGGTGAACCGGTTCAATGGGTGGGAAGGCCAAACGGATATTCCACTGACGCCTTACAATGCAGATTACAGAACGACTGTTTACAGAAGAATTTCTGTGAACACCTGGTAATCCTTCGGATGGACGTGGACAATGGACGACCACCATTAATGTTCAGAATACGGGTGGCAATATTGGTCCCGATAACATGCCGGGTGGCGGTGGATCCGGATGGTTACTTATCTCCGGCCCATCCAGCAACAGGTTCCAGAATAAATGGAATTTTAATGGCATTGGCCCAGCGGGTATAAATGCTATCAATGATATTACCAAACAGGGGGAGGCCAGGATATGGGCCTTAACATGGGTACTACGGGTTATTATACTTTTAATATGAGAGATAATGGATATTTTAACTCCCAGGTATTCATCGGGTACACTTCAGCAGTACCGGTAACGGTTACACGAACCGGCCAGGTATTTAACCCTTCTGGTTTTACTTCTGATATCAGCATCACTACCAGTGCTACTCCTTCTTCAGGCGAAAATGTTTATGTACGATATAAAGTTGGATCTTCTGATTTTTCAAGTGGAACTTCCATCGTACAGGCTACTGGTTCAGGAACTTCCTGGACGGCGGCCATACCACAACAAACCTGTGGTGTAACTGTATTCTTATTATGTATTTACATCAACCAGGTCTATCAGCCAGTTAAATGCTGATATCAGAACAGAATCGTTCACTGGCTGCAATTCGTTATGATGATAACAGCGGAACTAATTATTCTTATACAGTATCTCCTGTACCTACCGCAGCCATCACTAACAATTCAGTAACAACAGTATTGAATTGTGTTACTACATCTATCAGTGTAACTGCATCGGGTGGCGTTGCTTATTCATGGGACCGGCGGACTTGGTAACACGTGCCAGTGCAAGTATTACATGCACCGGGAACTTATACAGTTACTGCAACTGCCGACAATGGATGTACAGATGATGAAAGTATTGTTATCACACAGGATATTACTCCTCCATCGGCAGGTATTACCAACAATAGTGGAACAACTGTACTTACCTGTACACAAACATCAATTAATGTTATTGCTACTGGTGGTGTGTCTTATGAGTGGGACAATGAACTGGGAACAGATGCTGAAGCAGAAATTACAGCGCCAGGAACATACACGGTTACCGTAACCGGTGCCAATGGATGTACCAGTACGGCAGATATAACAGTTACACAGGATGTAACACCTCCACCTGCCGGCATTACCAATAATACCGGTACAACTGTACTTACCTGTGTGGTTACTTCTATCAGTGTAACGGCAACGGGTGGTAGCAGTTATGCATGGGATAATGGTTTAGGTAACAGCGCTTCAGCAACCATCACTGCTCCGGGTACTTATACCGTAACAGTTACTGGTGCCAATGGTTGTACAGATAATGCAAGTATCGTTGTTACACAGAACCTGGTTCTGCCGGGAACACCGGCACCTGTTCAGGGTATCAGCAATGTTTGTCCGTATATAGGCACTCCAACACAATTAACATACAGCGTTCCGCAGGATCCGAATGTGAGCAGTTACAGCTGGATTGTACCACCAACTGTTACGATTGTAAGCGGACAAGGAACCAACTCCATCAATGTTACCATCAACAATGGATTTACTAGCCAATGCCAATAAACTCGTAAGAGTGACAGCTTCAAACAAGTTGTGGAACCAGCGCTGAGCGTTTGTTCTATATGCTGGCACAATTGCCAATCAACACCTGCCCCGATCGTTGCCAGCTCAACAGATATCTGTGCAGTTATCGGAACACCGGGAACCATCACTTATACCATTCCTAAAGTAGCAGCAGCTACTTCTTATATCTGGACAGCACAGGGAGGAACTACCACCATCGTTCATCCTAATGGTACGGGTGTAAATGATACAACCGTTACCGTTAGTTTCAGCAGCGGATTTACTACCAGTGCTATAACAGTAGTAGCTGTGAATGATTGCGGTACCAGTGGTACGAGGAGTTTTACAATTGTTAGAAACAATCCTTCAACACCAGGCCTTATCAGTGGCCCAACCAATGCCTGTGCCTTTATTGCTCCGCGGTGGTACATGTAGCCAGTTACAGCGTAACACCCGTTGCAGGGGCAACCGGTTATAACTGGACAGTTCCATCTGGCGCCATTGGTTTAACAGGTCAGGGTACAAACAGTATTTCATTCACCTATCCTTCAGGGTTTACCAGCGGCACTGTTAGTGTAATGGCCAGCAATGGTTGCGGAAACAGTGGTGTTCGTACTTTGTCTGTTACTAAACTGAATCCTGCCACACCAGGTGGTATTGATGTGATTCAATTACAGGCTTGTCCGGATAGAATTTACTCTTATACTGTAGCAGCAATTCCTGCGAATGCAACTTCCATTCTCTGGACAGCATCTGCGGGTACCATTGTAAGCGGCCAGGGCACAAACAGTGTTACGGTTTCTTATCCTGGTACTGTGATCAACGGAACGGTATCAGCAACTGCTGTGAGCAATTGTGGTAACAGTCTTGCCCGTACGATAAATGTGAAACTTCCTGCCTGTGTATTGAACGGAAGAGAAGCAGGAACTATTTCAGCAAAAGGAATTGCACCGGTTAGCCAGGAATCAATGGCTGTAAATATCTTCCCGAATCCAACAAGCTCCGACTTCAAACTGCAGGTAATCGCTACCGGTAGTGAATCGGCAAAAGTTCGGGTGATGGATTTGCAGGGAAGAACACTGAATCAATTTACAGTGAAACCTTACCAGACTATTAACCTGGGTGCTTCTTTAAAAGCAGGAACTTATATTGTTGAAGTAAAACAAGGTAACCAGTTAAAATCAACCAGGGTTATAAAATTCTGATAAGCATATACAAACTGAATATCTTTAATATTGAAGCCCTGATCTTTATGATCGGGGCTTCTAATTATAAAAAACTTCACAATAATTGCCTTGAATAGTATTTTCTTATTTTAAAATTTATGAGAGAGCAATTTGATTTTGTTATTTCAATTAAGATTGTTTGAAGATAATACAAATCATTAACGGTATTCCGTACACTTAAAATGATTCATGGTCAATTGCTTCTACATTGTAGAGTACATTTGAATCAAAATGAAAGTGGGTGTCTTATAAAATAACTTTATTCAGAAAAAAAAATCTGCCAAAAAATTAGGATAATTTCAGCCTGATGATTAATTTTACACTGTAAATTTACTCCACCGAATCCTTATAAAGCCGGTGAATTAGTCCTCTCTCCTTAACACTTCTGTTACTCACTTCAACTACCATTTCGCTATATAAGTCTGGAATTCAGATATTTGAAGCATTCGTTTTTTTTCTACAACGTGTAGTAATAAAATGTAGTATATACATAATTAATTGAGCTTTCATGCGTTATTGGTTACTCAGATCTTATATCATGCAAAGAATGAATATCAGTTCTGTATAAACCATTATAAAGCCGCATCTTATGAATTTCCGTACTTACCCCGTAACAACCAGTCAAAAATGGTTTTGCGAAGATTCTATTGAAAAATCCATTCACTCTTTCAATAAAAAAACTAAAATGAAAACTCGGTTACTCAAATTTAGAATTACATCCGTTTTACTCCTGGCAATCCTGCTTTTCAGCGGTATGAATGTATTCAGCCAGAATGTGAACGATTATCGTTCTGCAGCTTCTACAAACTGGAACGTACTCTCTACCTGGCAACGTTGGAATGGAACGGCCTGGGCAACACCCAGTGCAGGAGAAGGAACGCCTAACAATACAGATGGTGTGATTACCATTCAAAGTATACATACTGTAACGGTAACGGCTAACGTATCGGTTGACCAGGTAGTAGTTGATGCAGGTGGTAAAGTAACGGTTAATAACGCCACGCTCACCATCGCAAACGGTACCGGTACAGATTTTAACGTGAATGGTTCCCTTGAAGTTACAGGTGGATCGGGAGCTTTAACTACTACAGGGGCTCTTGCATTTGGATCTGGTGGTACGTATATCCATAACCGTAATGGTGGTGTGATTCCTACAGCAACATGGGATGCGGCTTCCAATTGTAATATAACCGGTATAACCAATACTGTTCCTACAGTAGCAACTTTTGCACAGGCTTTCGGGAATTTTACCTGGAACAGTCCTTCGCAAACAGGTGATTTATCTCTTGTGGGTAATCTTGATGATGTTAATGGCAATTTAACCATAACCAGTACAGGTACGGGATCAGTAAGGCTTTCCAACAGTGGTGTTACAGGTACTTTAGAGTTGACGGGAAATTTCAGTCAGACCGCTGGTGAATTTTATGTTGGCGGTACAGGTGGTAGTAATACCTGGACGGTGAATGTTGGCGGAGATTTTTCAGTTACCGGCGGAACATTTGATCTTGCAGGAGGTGGAGGTTCTTCTACGGTGAACATAGCAGGAGATTTTACACATACAGCGGGTACCATCACTGAAAGCAGTACGGCAACAACAACTTTTGTTTTCAATGGTGGAACGACTCAAACCTATACATCCGGTGGAACTGTAAGTAATACAGTAAACTTCACCGTGAATTCTGGAACGACCTTGCAAATGGCAGCAGCTGGTACAACGCTCACAGGCGGTGGTACTTTCACTTTGTCTTCAGGTGCGACCCTCGGCATTACTTCTGCCAATGGTATTACTACAGTGGGAACTGCTTCAGGTAATATTCAAACTACTGGCGGTCGTTCTTTTAATACTGGAGCCAATTATACTTATAATGGTTCAGGTGCACAGAATACCGGTACAGGTTTTCCAAATAACCTTACAGGTAACTTAACTATAAATAATGCGGGCGGTACAGTAACACTAAGTGCCGCAAGAACAATTGCAAATGGTGGAGATATTTTTCTTTCCAATGGAGTATTTGCAGCAGGTACTAACCTTACCATGGCATCAACCTCTACCATCAACAGAAGTGAAGGTAGTATGACCGGTAACCCACAGGGTGCCGGTGTTTACAATGTAGTATATACAGGAAATTCAAAAACAACCGGAAGTGAATTAAACGGATCCGGATTAAATAACGTATCCGTTAACGTTAGTTCGGGTCAGACGGTAACATTGGGTGCCGCTGTAACCATGGATGGTGCGATGACCATTAGCTCCGGAGCAACACTGGATGCATCGGGTAGTAATTTTGCCATTAACATCGCCGGCAACTGGACTAACAATGGTGGTACTTTTAACGGTCAGGCTGGTACGGTAACTTTCAATGGTACCGGTGCACAATCGATTAATGGTACAGCAACGACACAAACATTCAGTAACGTTGTGGTGAATAAAACAGCCGGACAGTTATTGAATACCGGAGGTAGTACCACAACGCTTACAACCAATGCACTCACGCTCACGCAGGGTAACTTTACAGCCCCTGCAACTTTAAATATCAATGGAACATTAACGCATACTGCAGGTACCTACACAACTGGTGCCAATACAAATGTTGGAGGAAACTGGACAAGGAACGGTGGTACTTTTACACCCGGAACCAATACTGTTACTTTCAATGGCAGCAGTGCGCAATTAATCAATGGCAGCAATACAACTGGATTCTATAATTTAACCATTAATGAATCTGCTGCTGCAACAACTGTAACCAGTCAGACTACTGCATTTACCGTAGCAAATAACTTAACAGTAACACAGGGTAATTTAATATTACAGGCAACCAATGCCGACTATACCGTTACCAATAACTTTACCGTAGGAACAAACGGAACCTTTACACACAGTGTAAACTGGGATGTAAGCGGAAGATTGTTCAGGGTAGGTGGTAACTTCTCCGTAGATGGTGTATATACATTTACCGTTCGTTCTCATGCGCAAATGACGGGTGCTGCGAAAACATTAAAAACAGGTACAGCACCGGGATCTGCATTGAGTATCTTAACATTGGCTGGTGCAACCGTATCAGCAAATGGTAACGTTACTGTGAATGATAATTTCTGGGCACCATTCGGAACAACAGGTTCTTTCTCTACAAACGGACAAACAGTAGCTGCCAATGGAACTTTATTGATTTCCGGCGGTACGGTGAATGTAAATGGTGGTAGCCTTACAGTAGCTGGTGGTGTACTGGTTGGAAACGGTGTAACTACGGCAGGTACACTGAATGTAAGTTCAGGTAGTTTTGTAGCGGATGGTATTACCCTGGGTGACGCCGCTGCAACGGTTGCCAGTAGCATTGCTCAAACCGGTGGTACTTTCACGGTAAATGGAGCTGTAACGATTAACCAACCAGCAGCCAATACTTTAACAAACGTATGGAATATCAATGCACAAACGGCAACGGTTAGTGGCTTAATCAGTTTTGCCGGAGCCAATACAACCGCAAGTCGTATAGGCCGCATCGTTATTACAACAGGTACACTGAATGCCAATGGCGGTATCAGTTTTGCCGGATCAACGCCTGCAACGAAAGTGATTGACCTTACCGGCGGTGCGGCAACCATCAACCTGAAAGGAGCCTTAACCACGCCAACGGCTGCCACCTTACTGGGAGGCACTGCAGGAAGCATTTTTAATTACAATGACAACGTCGCAGCACAAACTGTAGGCTTCTTCGGAGCCGGATCTTATCAGAACCTGCACATCAACAATACAAGTACCAATGGAGCAACTTTAGTGTCGGCTATTACTGCCGGTAACACTACCGGTAATCTCAGGGTACAAAGTGGCATATTGAATAATGGTGGTTTTGCCATTACAGGAAATGCTACCAGAACGCTGGAAGTAGTGAATGGCGCTACCCTTCAGATCGCCGGAACTACCAGCGCCTTTCCAACAGGATTTGGAACGGTTACACTTGGCGCTTCGAGTACGGTTGATTATCGTGGCTCAGGCAATCAAACCATTTCATCACAAGGTTATGGAAACTTAACGGTAACACAGAATGGTTCCCGTACCGTAACCCTTTCAAATAGCAGTACCATTGGTATCGCCGGTATTTTTACACCGGATGCCGTTTCAACTACTTATGTAAATACCGGTAACACTGTAAACTTCAATGGTACCAGTGGTAACCAGAATATCCCAGCCTTTGCATTTAATAACCTGCATATTGAAAATGCTGCAGGTGTAACTCTTACAGGTAATGTTAGCGTAAACGGTACAACCGCGGCTTTGAATTTTATCAATGGTAGAATCAATACCGGTTCTAACACGATCACGCTTGCATCGAATGTTACGGTTGTTGGTGCAAATGCAACCCGTTATGTAAATGGTAACCAGGCATGGGTTATTCCATCCGGTTCATCTGTGCGTACATTCGTAATCGGTAGTAGCTCAGGTTATGCACCACTTGAATTCAGTGTTGATGGTGTAACAAGCACTACTGGTACAGTTACTGCAAATACTACCGGTAATGATCACCCGAATATTGCTACCTCAGGACTCAATGCCAATCTTTCTGTAAACAGGTTCTGGACGCTAACGCCAAATGGCATTACACCAGCTACCCCTACATATGATGCGGTATTCACGTTCAACAACCCTGCTGATCTTGATCCGGGTGTTACCGTATCGAACCTCGCAGCCCGTAAATATGATGGCTCAACATGGGGAACTACGATTATTGCCAACCAGACTTCCACACAAACTGCCGTTGTAGCTTTGACAGGCTTCGGTGATTTCCAGTTGGGTGAAGCTTGTGTGGCTCCGTCTATTAATACTCCATCTGTTACCAGTGTTAGTTGTAATGGAGGTTCTGATGGATCAATTGATATTACTACAACAGGTGGAAGCACACCATTCACTTATTTATGGTCGAATGGAGCAACCACCGAAGATATTTCCGGCTTAACAGCAGGAACCTATTCACTAACGATTACGGCTAATGGCGGATGTACAGTAAGCTCAGGAACGATTACAGTTAATCAGCCTGCAGTACTGAATGCAACTGTCAATTCAACTAATATTACCTGTAACAGTGCCAATGATGGTACCATCACCATCAGCAGCCCTACAGGTGGAAACGGAACTTACGGTTATAGCATCAACGGTGGTGCCAGCTGGCAGGGCAGTGGAAGCTTCACTGCACTTACACCGGGTACCTATGATGTAAGGATCCGCGACGGATTGTTCAACAGTTGTGAAGTGATACTGAATGCTTCACTTACATTGACCGAACCATCGGCCATTCCTGCTCCGGTTAGCGGTGGCGATCAAACGGTATGTGCTGATGGCAATCCATTGCAAACACTTACTGCAACTGCAACTTCTGCCTTCTCGATCATCTGGTACGACCAGGCATCCGGCGGAAGCATCGTACCTGCACCAACACAGGTTGGTCCGGGTTCTGTTACTTACTGGGCTGAAGCCAATGATGGCTCATGCTCAAGCCTCACACGCACATCGGTTACTTTAACAATCAATACTGCTCCGGCTACACCAGGTTCTATCAGTGGTCCGCTGGATGCTTGTCCGCTTGTTAATACCAATACCGTTGTTACCTATTCAATCAGTGCAGTAGCAGGCGCAACCAGTTATACCTGGACGGTTCCTGTGGGTGTTACCATCGTTTCAGGCCAGGGAACGACCAGCCTCGATGTAACTTTCGATAATACCTTTGCACTCACCAACAGTTTCTTTACTGTAACAGCTACTAACGCTGCCGGTTGTACGAGCGCAGCAAGCTCACTTGAAGTATTAAAAATTGTACCGGGTATTCCGGCCGTAATTAACGGACCAACGGATGCATGTCCGTTTGCAGGTCAGCCAACCAATGCAACCTATTCTATTGCACCGGTTCCGAATGCAACTTCTTATACCTGGACGGTTTCAGGAAATGCTACGCTGGTAAGCGGTCAGGGAACTACCAGTATCCAGGTAAGTTTTGCTGCTAACTATACAGCAGGTAATATCAGGGTAACCGCCAATTCAAACTGCGGTAACCGTTCACCACGCCAGTTGAGTGTTAGCAGGCAATTGCCAACTGCACCGGTTTCTATCAGTGGTGCTACAGATGCATGTCCATTTATCGGTACACCAACACAGGTGACTTATTCAATTGCGCCGGTTGCTAATGCAGTTTCTTATACATGGACTGTTCCGGCTAATGTAACATTGGTGAGCGGACAAGGAACGACCAGCATCAATGTAACATTCAATACCGGTTTTGTTTCTTCAAATATTAAAGTGAAAGCAGTATCGAATTGCTTTACCAGTGGCGACAGGCAATTGCTCGTTACAGGTTCTACTTATAATGCACCTGGTGCCATCAGTGGGCCAACAAATGCATGTGCTTTCATTGGTACTGCTAATGAAGCAACATACACGATCAGGAAAGTAACGAATGCTCCGGCCTATATCTGGACAGTTCCTGCCGGTGCAACGATCACTTCTCATCCGGGTGGTGCAGGTGTGAATGATACCATCATTACTGTTTCTTATGATAACAGTTTTGTTTCGGGTTCATCTATCCTGGTTCAAACGGCAGGTTGTGTTACCAGTACGGCAAGAAGTATTTCAATCAGCAGGATATTACCTTCTACACCTGGTTTGATTGCAGGTCCTACGAATGTTTGTGAATTCATGGATTCTCCAAACAACCCTGGTGGAACAACCGTTACATACAGCATCCGTAAAGTGGCCAATGCTACTTCATATACGTGGACGGCTCCTGCCAATGCCACCATTACCGGTCATCCGGGAGGTGCGGGTGTGAATGATACCATCGTTGAAGTTAATTTCAACAGCAGCTTTACTTCAGGTGCATTCAATGTGTATTGCGAGAATGCCTGTGGTACGAGTGGTGTTCGGGTACTGAACGTTACTAAATTGAGTCCGGGTACACCAAGCTTTATCGATGTGATACAAACCAGTGCATGTCCTGCAAGAGTGTACACCTATACACTTGCTTTCATGCCTACGAATTCGACATCTATTGTTTGGACGATACCGCCAACCGGAACACTCGTGAGTGGTCAGGGTACTACAAGTATTACCGTTTCTTATACCAATGCAGCGATATCAGGATCAGTTACTGCAACGGCAGTGAACAATTGTGATCAGAGTGTGACGAGGTTTGTAAACATCAAACTTCCTCCATGCTTTGGAGGAAAAGCGGCCAGTGAGAATACAGTTGAATTCGCTGCAATCCCTGTAAAAGCTGATGTTCAGGGATTACAGGTAAATGTTTTCCCGAATCCTTCTGTATCAGATTTTAAAGTTGAAGTGCTTTCGCCTGTTAAGCAAACGGTTAAAGCAAGGATACTTGATATGCAGGGCAGAGAACTCAAACGTGTAAATGTTCTGATCGGACAGGTAAATAACCTGGGATCAGAACTGAAAGCAGGAAATTATATCCTGGAAATTACACAGGGTGACCGAACCATCACTCAAAAACTGATTAAGTTGTAATCAAGATTTGAATAAATGAAAAGTCCACCCAAAGAGGTGGACTTTTTTTATAACCCGAAAGCTTATACGCTAAATACTTATTATCAACAGGTTGAACCCAGACATAAAATAAATGTTCAATATTTAGTAAAAGAAATACAGAAAAAAAATAACATATTGCTTGCATAATTCAGAAAGCTTTTCTATTTTGCATTCAAAGCTAACCGCCTTATTCCTATTTTTAACCTCACGTAAGCTTTAATACTCCACTACCGTTACCTGATCTGATTCCGGAATAAACCGTTCATTCCATTATTTTCCTGGCAAACCAATCGCCGGATATTCTATTCTAAAACATGCTCCAGTACTGCATTTGGCAGCTTATGATCAACCGCTGATTGATTGTTTTGATTCAGCAGGTGATATTGATTTGTAAGTGTACATCAAAACCGGTCAGTAGTAAATAAGTAATCGGAATTCAAATTTTAAATAAAAACCTGCCAGTGATGGCAGGCATTCGTTCACTTATAAAACTACCACTATGCAGCCTTTAGTACCATTTGCAAAAAGGTATCAGTTAGAAAAGCTATGCGGTTTTTCTACGATAACGGTCCGGCGTCTATCCGTATTAGTTATCATGATACTGATTTTTGGCAATTCCGGCATTTATGCCCAGAATGCCAACCTGTACGCATTTTCCACCAACAACACCGGTTCTTTTGTTTTAGACAGGAACGGTGCAACGGTGAGTATGAGTTCGGGAACCACCCAGTTGATCGGATCCAGCCAGGATGATGTAGCTTCCTCCGTAACCAATATCGGGTTTAGTTTCAATTTCATGGGAACAGCATTTACCCAGTTTACTGCTTCCTCAAACGGGGCATTGAGAATGGGTGGATCTGCTATTTCGACTACCACCATCGGAACCAGTTTCCCGGTGAACAACCAGTCGATCATTGCGCCCTACCTGGGAGATCTTGAAACGCATAGCAATGGAAAGGTGCATTATAAATTAATCGGTTCATCACCCAACAGAACGTTGGTTGTAGAGTTTCTCAACATGAGAATTAATTTCAACAGTACTTCATCGGATGCTACGTTTCAGGTAAGGTTATATGAAACTACGAATGTAATTGAGTTTGTATATGGCAACATGAGTGTAGGAAGTACCTCAACTGCAAGCAGTAACACTGCAAATGCCAGATCAGTTGTAATTGGTTTCAGCAATGACAATGATGCGAATGAGGAAATCAGTGTAAACCAATCTACCTATGCAACAACTAATAGTACAACACCTATAGTTAATACAAACAGCAGTACCGGTACGATCACAGGATTGAATGGTACCTCTGATGGATCACGCAGGCGTTTTACTTTTATACCGCCTACGGTGAATACCGGAACGATTACCGGTTCTCCATTTTGCCAGGGTGTGGCAGTAACGGTACCGTTTACCAGCTCAGGTACTTTTACTTCAAATACCTATACAGCACAGTTGTCTTCTTCAACCGGTTCATTTGCTTCGCCAACCAATATCGGAACATTGGTGAGCAATGCCAATTCGGGTAATATTAATGCGACTATACCGGCCAATGCAACACCGGGAACAGGATACCGTATCAGGGTAAACAGTTCCAATGCGAATGTGCTTGTATTCAGCAATACTGTTAATCTTACCGTAAGTGCAAGACCAACGGTTTCAGGTGCAACGAGTGTTTGCGTTGGAGCTTCCACCAATGTTACGCCTTCATCAGGTGGTACATGGTCCAGCAGCGATGATGGGATTGCAACGGTTGACAATTCGGGAGATGTACTGGGTGTAAGTGAAGGTTCTGCAACCTTAACATTCACAGATGGAACTACCGGTTGTACCAATACAGTAGCAGTTACTGTAAATGGTAATTCAACACTTACAAGAACTTCCAGTGTAGGAACAGATGCACAAACCGTTTGTCAGAATACTGCAATCACCAATATTACATACCTCGTTGGTGGAAGTGGCACTGGTGCCAATGTTACAGGATTGCCAACAGGGGTAACGGGAACGTATAATGGTGGTACAAAAGTGTTAACCATTTCGGGTAGCTCTTCTGTTATCGGTTCATTTAATTATACGGTTACCACTACCGGCCCTTGCGGCAATGTTTCTTTGAATGGAACACTGGATATTACAGAAAGTTCAACACTTACCTTAAGTTCAGGTGTTGGTACCAATATCCAAACAGTTTGTATCAATAATTCGATCAATGCAGTTTTTTATACCATCGGTGGTACAGCCACTGGTGCTGCTATTACAGCCGGTTCACTGCCCACAGGCGTTACCGGTAGTTTTGATGGCGACCTGAATGAATTCTCTATTACAGGTACACCAACCGTAGCAGGAACTTTCAATTTTACAGTTTCTTCTACAGGTCCATGCCCGGTTTCATTAACCGGTACCATAACTGTAAATGATAACTCTACTCTTTCATTGTTCTCTGGTTCTGATAACCAGACCCGTTGTATCAATACGGCTATTACCAGCATCGTTTACCAGGTAGGTGGCGGTGGAACTGGTGGTAACGTAACCGGGTTGCCATCAGGTGTAACAGGCGTTTACAACGGAGGAAACAAACGCATCACCATTTCGGGTACACCAACCGTTAGTGGAACATTTAACTATACGGTGAATACAACAGGACCATGTGTAAATACTTCTTTGGGAGGAACCATTGTGGTTGAAGCGAATTCTACCATTACGCTTACTTCAGCCAACAACAACCAAACCATTTGCGAGAATACCGCTTTAGCCAATATTACTTATTCACTCGGTGGGGGCGCAACTGGCGCAAATGTAACAGGATTGCCTGCAGGTTTATCGGGATCTTTTGATGCAGGTGTTTATACCATTGAAGGTACAGCTACTGCCAGCGGTACATTTAACTACACCGTTACTGCAACAGGACCTTGCGTGAATCCTTCACTCAACGGAACGATTGTAGTGAATCCTGCACCAGTGGTTACTTTAAGTGCAAACCCTGGTACTGTATGTTTTTCAGGAAATTCAACACTAACAGTAACGAATAGTGGCGGTTCTACTTCACCTGCCTATACTGGTTCAGGTGCCGGATTGAGTATTCCAAATTTCTCTTCCAGTTCTTATACCTATTCATCTGTAACCCTGAATGCAGGATCTGAAACACTTTCTTCTTCAGATTTACTCCAGGTTACCCTGAATATCAATCACAATGAAGATCAGGACCTGGATATCTTCCTGGTTGATCCTTCGGGAACAAGGGCTATGCTTTTGTCATCCGATAATGGCGGTAGTGGTAACAACTATACCAATACGGTATTGAGTACTGCTGCATCTAATATAATCGGTTCAACAGGAAACAACAGTGCTCCTTTTACAGGTACATTCAGGCCTGAAGGAACCATTACCACTACGCCCGACCGTAATGGTGCGATATTTGGTGGTAATTATAATAGTGTAGTTCCGGGTAATGCACTCAATGGTGCACCGATTACCGGTGCCTGGACGCTCAGGATATTTGATGATGGTTTTGCCACATCCGGTACACTTGTAAACTGGTCTTTGAGTATCACCAAACCAGCACAGGCTTATGTAACAACTTTTGATGGTCCTGCTACCATTACACCTGCAGCACCTGTTGGTTTGAATACCACTGGTACTGCTACTGTAAACGGACCAGTAGGCGCTAACAGCTATACAGCTACTACTACTGATGCGTTGGGTTGTTCAACAACTTCAGCAGCAGCCATCGTAACCGTTAACCCGGTTCCGGATGCACCTATCAGTGGTGGTGATCAAACCGTTTGTGAAAATGGTAACCCAACACAGACACTAACGGCTACGGCTACTGGTGGAGATATTACCTGGTACGATGCGGCAACCAATGGTTCTGTTGTAGCATCTCCTGTACAGGTGGGTGTTGGTTCTACTACCTATTATGCAGAAGCTTCCAATGGCCTTTGTAACAGCTTTACCCGTACAGCGGTTACCCTTACCATACTTGCAGCTCCGGTTGCTGTGGGTACCGACCAGACTGTATGTCAGGATAACAATCCTTCACAAACATTAACGGCCACAGCCATTGGTGGAACCATTACCTGGTTCGACCAGTCAACCGGTGGTTCTGTTGTACCATCTCCTGTTCAGGTAGGTGTGGGAACAGCCACTTATTATGCAGAAGCTTCTGATGGTACCTGTACCAGCCTGAACCGTGCACCCGTTGTATTAACCATCAACGCAGCTCCTGCAGCTCCGGTTAGTGGTGGTGATCAAACTGTTTGCCAGGATGGTAATCCAACACAAACACTAACGGCTACGGCTACTGGTGGAACCATCACCTGGTTCGATCAGGCAACCGGTGGTTTTGTTGTACCAGTACCAGAACAGGTTGGAGCGGGCAGCATCACTTATTATGCAGAGTCTTCTGATGGAACCTGCAGCAGTCTTACCCGTACTCCGGTAACTTTAACCATCACTGCTGCTCCTGCTGCACCAACTGCCAGCAACCAGAGTGTATGTTATACCGGTAACCCAGCACAAACGCTAACGGCTACGGCTACTGGCGGAACCATTACCTGGTATGATCAGGCTACCGGCGGAAGCGTAGTAGCAGATCCAAGTCAGGTGGGTATCGGACAAAGCACTTATTATGCAGAATCATTCTACGGAACCTGTACCAGTCTTTCCCGTACAGCCGTTACGTTGAAAATCAATATTCCTCCGGCTACACCAGCTGCTATCATTGGCGAGAAGAATGTATGTCCTTATGTAGGAACATCGGATCTCGTTACTTACAGCATCGTTCCGGTGCCATTTGCTGAAACCTATCGCTGGACGCTGCCACCATTCGTAAACCTGGTGTCTGCATCAAACGATTCAACCAGCATCACTGTAACATTTGATGAAGATTTCGGAACCAGTCCGAACAGGCAGATCAGGGTTACGCTCAATCTCAGCTTGTGGCAACAGCGGACAGGCGATTATTTATCTTACTTCTCAGTTTGCTTCTACACCGGCACCTATCAGCGGCCCGACAGATGTTTGTCCGTTCCTCGGTAATGCCAATGAAGCTACTTATACCATTCCTAAAGTAACGGCTGCTACTTCTTATATCTGGACAGTTCCTGCAGGTGTGAACGCAACACATCCTAACGGACCAGGTGTAAACGATACAGTGATCGTGGTTACTTTCGATAACAGTTTCTCAACCAGTGCTATTACCGTTCGTTCAAGCAACGATTGCGGTATCAGCTCTGCCAGAAGTATCACCATCAACCGTAACCTGCCTCCAACGCCAGGTTTGATCAGCGGACCTACCAATGCTTGTTCTTTCATCGGACCAGGCGGTAACGATGCTACTTATACTATCAGGAAAGTACAGGGAGCAATTGCTTATACCTGGACGGCTCCGAACGATGCTGATGTAACACACCTGAATGCTCCGGGTCCTAATGATACAGCAATCACCGTTCGTTTCCCGCATCATTTCAACAATGGCGCTATCAGTGTAACGGCAACGAGTGGTTGCGGTACCAGTCCGTCACCACGTAACCTGTCAGTAGGTAAACTCAATCCTGCTACACCGGGTGTGATCGATGTGATCCAGCAGGTAACCTGTCCTAACAGGCAGTTCAGTTATACCATTGCCGGTATGCCATCGAATGCAACATTCATTCAATGGTCTGTTCCTGCAGGAGCGATCGGCTTCACTGGTCAGGGAACAACCAGTATCCTGGTTACTTATCCTTCAACGAGCTGTTTCGGGTCGTGTAACGGCTACAGCGTTCAGCAATTGCGGACAAAGTGTTGGCAGAAGCACAGAAGTTAAATTAGCTCCATGTGCTCCACCGCCACCATTTACCGGTAAAGGAACTGAACAGCCTTCAACCGTTAAAGCGGTAACCAGCAATGATAAAATGGATGTAAATATTTTCCCGAATCCAACTACTTCATCTTTCAACCTGCAGGTATTAACTGCAGCTAAAGAACAGGTGAAAGTAAGGATCATGGATATCCAGGGAAGACTGTTTAAAACAATTACGGTAAGTCCTTATCAGCAAACTACATTTGGTAGTGAACTGAAAGCCGGTACTTATGTAATTGAAATTACACAGGGTAAACAAAAATCAGTTCAGCAATTGGTTAAGTTATAATTTCTAAGTTGTCTTGAGTTTAGAACGCATCCTGGAAACGGGGTGCGTTTTTTTATTGGTTGTCATTGGATTGAGAGAGTTTATGTGGAATTGATAATTTAGGTGGAATTTGAACCGGCGATACTTGAATTAGCGGTTGCTGGTTGCTGGATCCTGGAATTTAGATAGGGGTGGAATTTGAGACTTGGTATGTTTCGAATAAACAGTTACTGGTTGCTGGTGGTTCTTGTAGTTGGGAATTAGAGTGGAATTTTAGCTGTGATGTTTCGAATAGACGGTTACTGGTTTGCTGGAGGTTCTGTTTGGGAGTTGAGTGGAATTTTAGCTTTGATGTTTCAAATTGACGGTTGCTGGTTGCTGGTCTGTGGAATTGAGATTAAGGTGGAATTTGAACTGGCGATACTTGAATTAGCGGTTGCTGGTTGCTGGAGGTTCTGTTTGGGGGTTGAGTGGAATTTTAGCTTTGATATTTCAAGTAAACGGTTACTGGTTGCTGGAGGGTTTTAAAACTTTTTACTTTCTACTTTTGATCTTTGACTTTTAAAACTTGCGCCCTTTGTCTCTT
Source organism: Ferruginibacter sp. (assembly GCA_037045295.1). Lineage (GTDB taxonomy): Bacteria > Bacteroidota > Bacteroidia > Chitinophagales > Chitinophagaceae > Ferruginibacter. The sequence goes on along the minus strand of JBAOHS010000005.1, from coordinate 195,923 downwards.
TGCGCCTTCGCGTGAAATCCAGTTGCTGGGTGCTCGGTAGGGCTTTTAAGTTTTTTACTTTCTACTTTTGATTTTTGACTTTTTAATAAAAGCACAGAAGCTTCCCAATTAATATCATATAAAAAATCAAATAAAACTCATATATTATTTATAATCAATATCTTAGTTTTAATTAAGTAAATATCAAATTTCAATGTTCTATACTTAACTTTTGATTTCTACCTTTAAACTTTTACCTTTTATGCTTCCAGCTGCGCTTTTAAGCTATAAAAGCTGCTCCAGTCACTTCAATCCTTCCTTTACATTATGTGAACAACTTGCGCTAAAAAAACGGGGCTCAATCCCCTGCTATTCCGCTAAATCGGTCTATCTTCGCCCTCTTAATTTTTTCCGAAGCCTACCAAAACAGTTTTCTCTAATCCTTATTTAGTAATGATTAATTAATCGTGTACGCCATACCGTTGTGGTATGGATGGGCGATTTTTACACCCGGCGCAACCATGATCAATGCCATTCAGTCTTGCCAACAACAACTGCTTCATTGCTCACCAACGCCGGTTAAACATTTGAAAAATTAATACCAATTTTATATGAAAGTTTCTACAAAGAGTGCTGTAAACAATACAAGATAAAGTTCGGCATTTTAAACTGCATATATCAATCACGATACGCAGTTTTGCAGTTATTATCGCAATGATTTATTGCTAGTCTCATATAAAGGACATGCTCAGTCTAGTATTGCAGCTCAAATTCTACCATTTACACGGAAAATTTCAATGGTCTTGCTTCAACAGGTCTACATTGCCTGGACGAACAATTCTATCCTTGCAGGATGGTATGCTAGGAACGGACAATTCCGCATCATTACTCCTGCTGGGACATCAATACAGACGGACTTCTGACTACAGCTGCAGCTCTATACTCTTTTGGTGTAGCAGCTTCAAATGCTACAACAGGACGTTCCTTAGGTTGGGATATGGTCAAATGGATTTATGTTGTACTGCCGGATCTGGAAAAGCTTATGTCAAGTTGGTGCTTGAAAATAATAATACTGGTGCTAGCTAATATTCTGGTCAATTACGGTATTCTGGACTGTAGAACAATGACGTCGTGATAATGCTAGTTCTCAATACTATTATCAATTAAGTTATCAATAAGCAACTACTGTACAGCTTGTAACAGTGAGTTACATGGACATCTGCAATTCTACATTTACTTCCACCTCAACTGAGTGCAACAGCTACTGCATCTGTATGGAAATGCTACAGCTAACAGAACTGCTAATATTTACCGTTACAATAACAGGTTTAATTATGGCAGGTGTAGTAAATTATGCTTCGTTGGGAAGATCTGAATGACAGTGGCACTGATCATGTCAATTGGCAGTCGATGATGTTACTATTAATGCGGCTACGGCTATAACCACTCCAACTGTTACCACAACAACTGCTACTTCTATCACCACCACCAGTGCTTCATCGGGTGGTGATGTTACTTCAGATGGAGGCGCTACAATTACTGCCCGTGGTGTGGCTTTTGGCACTTCAGCTAATCCAACAACCGGTACCAGCGAAAGCGGAACCACCGGTTCTTTCAGCAGCACTTTGTCGTCTCTTTCAGTAAATACACAATATTTCTATCGTGCTTATGCTACCAATAGTCAAGCGGTACTGCCTATGGCAGCGAAAGCAGTTTTTATACATTGGCCAATACACCGGGAACGCCAACAGTGAATGGTGCTACCACTTCTTCATTGGATGTAACCATTGATGCCAACAGCAATCCGTCTAGCTACAGAGTTTGCGATCCAGGAAGCTGGTTCAGGCAATTATGTACAGGCCGATGGTTCACTTGGCGGTACTGCCGTATGGCAAACAGCCGCAACCTGGGGAACCAAAACGGTTACCGGTTTGTCGGTTAATACTTCTTACAGCTTCCAGGTGAAAGCCCGCAACGGCGCTTCTGTAGAAACCGGTTTCGGATCTTCGGCTTCTTTGTATACCCTGGCCAATACACCGGGTACACCAACGGTTAACAACGCAACTGCGTCTACCCTTGATGTAACGGTGGCGGTTAACAGCAATCCTTCCGGAACACAATTTGCTATCCAGGAAACAGGAAGCTCCAATTATGTACAGGCCGATGGAACCCTTGGCGGAACAGCCGGTATGGCAAACAGCCGCTACCTGGGGTACCATTGCCGTGAATGGTCTTGCTTCAGCCACTTCTTATACTTTCCAGGTGAAAGCCCGCAACGGCAATAACGTGGAAACAGGTTTTGGTGCTACTGCCAGCGGAACAACCCTGGCCAGTGGTACACCGGTATTAACTGCCAATACACTTACTGCATTTGGTAGTGTTTGTCTGAATGTAACCACTTCAGCCAATACCTTTACCATTACGGGTGCCGACTTAACGACTGCAAATGTTACCGTGGCATCACTGAGTGGCTTTACTTTCTCAACAGATGATATTACTTATACATCTTCATTGTCTATATCCACAAGGTGGAGGGGCTTTCTCACAACTTATATATGTGAAGTTCACGCCAACCGCTGTTCAATCTTATGATGGAAACATCGTAGTAGGTGGCGGTGGTGCAACCAGCATCAACGTGGCAGCCAGCGGAAGCGGTATCAATACGGCTCCAACGGTAACAGCAGGCGCTGCAACCGGTGTGGGCATCAGTACTGCAACGGTTCCCGGAACCATCAGCAGCATTGGTTGTTCTGCCATCTCTGCTTATGGAGTAGAGTACAGTACCACTGCAAGTTTCGCCAACGGTACAGGTACTCCTGTAGCAGGATCTAACCTCAGCGGCAACAATTTCTCTGTTGCATTGAGCGGTTTGAGCACCGGCACTACTTTCTATTATCATACTTATGCTACCAACAATGGTGGTACATTCTTACAGTGCTGAAGGAAGCTTTACCACGTTAACGCCTACACTAAGTGTAGATGCGCTTACTGGTTTCGGCAATGTTTGTACCGGCGTAACGGCTGGTCCGAATACCTTTACCATCACCGGTACCAATCTTTCTACCGATAATGTAACGGTAGCTGCTTTGAATGGATTTACTTATTCAACCGATAACATTTCTTATGCATCTTCACTCACATTTGTTCAGGGAGGCGGAAGCTTCTCACAACTGATTTATGTGAAATTCTCTCCAACCCTGGTACAATCTTACAATGGTGATATTGTAGTTGGTGGAGGTGGTGCTGCAAGTGTGAACCGTTCTGTAACCGGATCGGGAATTGATAATCCGGTAACCGTTAATACAACGGCTGCAACCAGTGTAACACAGGTAGCAGCAACATTGAACGGAAACTTTACCATCGGTTGTTCGGCCGTAACCGGTTATGGTTTTGAATACAGCACCACCAATGGTTTTGCCAACGGAACAGGCACCAATGTATCTTCCAGCAATGAAAGTGCAGGTGTATTCTCTGCAGGCATCAGCTGGATTGACACCAAATACTACTTATTATTATAAAGCCTATGCTTCAGACGGAACCGGTTCTGTATATGCTTCACAACAAAGCTTTACCACAGCCAACCTGGATGCCCCTGTTGCAACAGCAGCAACTGATATTGACCTTAACCAGCTTTACGGCTAACTGGGATGCAGTAACCGGTGCGGATAGTTACAGGCTGGATGTTCAGTACGACCAGCAATTTCCTGGATGCAACTGCCATCAACATTTGCCGGATGGAGTTTTGAAACCAGCAGTGCAACCGTTACTTCTATTTAGCTAATTGCAGGTGGTACATTCACTACAACGATAACTACTGGAAATGGTGGAACTGACCGCAAAGTTATACATTTGCATAGTGTAACGGAACACAAGCATCTGGTATCTGCCAATAGTGGCAACCGGAACTATTAATATCAAGCAGATATTTAACACAACAACTTTATCAAATCCAAGGATATCTTTAAACTGACTTTCTTCTCAATACAAGTACAAATAAGGTGCGGATGCAGGTGGATATCGTTACAGTAGAAATAGTTCAATGGTGGTACTAACTACTTCATACAGATGTGTATTGGGATAACAGTAATAGCTTATCTGGAATTTGAATGCGCTTGCGTTGCCTTCAGCTTGTGATAACCAATACTTCAGTTGTTTATCTGCGCTGGATTATGGACACAGTAATACCAGTCAGTTAACAATGGTAACATCGTTGCAGCTGGTGGAATGCAGAATCTGCTAATATGCGATGATATCGCTAATAAATGGTAAAGGCCCCATCATTATGTAAGTGGTTATGAAAACCTCACAGTTGCTGGAACCAGTCAATCTGTAACAGGTCTTACTTCAGGTACCAATTATTATTATCGTGTAAGGGCATTCAGTACAACCAGTACTTCTGCCAATTCAAATGTAATTACCGCAACAACCTGTACTGCTTCACCGGTTAGTGTAAGCATTGCAGCTGCTCCTGGTACTACTGTTTGTGCCGGTACCTTCGTAACGTTTACGGCTACCCCAACCAATGGCGGTACTGCTCCAACTTACCAATGGTACAATGGTGCAAGCCCGATCAGTGGTGAAACCAATGATACTTATACAACCAATAGTCTTGTTGATGGAGACCAGATCAGCGTAGTGATGACTTCAAATGCTACCTGTATCTCTGGTAACCCTGCAACATCGAATACATTGACCATGACCATCAACCCGCTGCCAACAGTAAGTTTCAGTGGATTGAGTGCTTCTTATTGTGCAACCGGTATTCCTGCAACCTTAGTTGGTTCACCTGCCGGTGGTACTTTCAGCGGTACCGGTATCAGTGGCGATACCTTTGATCCTGCAGCTGCAGGTGTAGGTGGTCCTTATACCATTACTTATACTTATACCAACGGAAACGGTTGTACGAACACCAGTACACAGGATGTATCGGTTACAGCTTCTGTAAGTGTTGACTATGCCAACCTGCAATGGCCTCCAAACGGAACCATCTGCGAAGGCGGAAGTCATACTGCTTATGGACAGGTTTATGAAGCCGGTGTAACAGAAGCTGGTGGACAAGGTGCCGGTATCCTCGTGGAAATCGGTTACAACAGTTCAAATACCAATCCTAATACCTGGACCAACTGGCAGACTGCTACTTTCAATGTACAGGTCTGGAAACAACGACGAATACATGGCTACTTTCGGCGATAACCTCGCGGCAGGTACTTATTATTATACCTTCCGTTATTCACTCAACGGTTGCGGTTATTCATATGGTGGATACAGCAGCGGTGGTGGTAACTTCTGGGATGGTACTACTTATGTAAGTGGTGTACTTACCGTGAATCCTTCACTGACACCTTCAGTAAGCATTGCGGCCAATCCTGGTACAACCATTTGTGCCGGATCTTCTGTAACGTTTACGGCTACCCCAACCAATGGTGGTACAACTCCAACTTACCAGTGGTACAATGGTGCTAACCCGATCGGTGGTGAAACAGCCAGTACTTATACTACTTCTTCTATTGTTGACGGAGATCAGATCAGCGTAGTGATGGTATCCAATGCTACTCCTTGCCTGATCAACAACCCGGCAACTTCGAATACACTTACCATGACGGTTATTGCTAACCTGCCTGCAAGTGTGAGTATTTCAGCTAATCCTGGCAATACCATCTGCGCATGGTAGCATCGGTAACGTTTACGGCTACCCCAACCAATGGCGGAACAACACCAACCTACCAGTGGTACAATGGTGCTAACCCGATCAGCGGTGAAACAGCCAGCACTTATACTTCAACTACATTGGTAAATGGAGATCAGATTTCTGTGGTTATGACTTCTAACGAAACATGTACTTCAGGAAATCCTGCTACTTCGAATACCATCACCATGACGGTGAATGCAAGTCAGCCTGTAAGTGTGAGCATCGCTGCCAACCCAGGCAATGCAATTTGTCCGGGTACATCAGTAACGTTTACGGCTACCCCAACCAATGGTGGTACCTCACCAACTTACCAGTGGTACAATGGTGCTAACCCGATCAGCGGTGAAACAGCCAGCACTTATACAACAACAACACTGGTGAATGGTGATCAGATTTCTGTGGTTATGACTTCAGATATCACACCATGTGCAACCGGTAACCCTGCAACATCCAATACCATCACGATGACGGTATATACTGCTGCAAATACACCGGGTGCTATTTCTGGTCCGATCGATGCTTGTCCGCTCATCGGTTCATTAACACCAACTACTTATTCAATCAGTGCAGTTGCCGGGTGCAGTTTCTTACCAATGGACTATTCCGGTAGGAACAACACTTGTAACTGGCCAGGGAACAACCAGCATCGACGTTCTTTTCGACAATAGTTTTGCTTTAACCAACAGTCAGTTTAAAGTAAGGGCTGTAACTGCTGATGGATGTATCAGTGCTCCAAGTGCATTGATCGTTAACAAGAACATTCCTGGTATCCCAACGGTGATCAACGGACCTACCAATGCATGTCCTTTTGTGGGTCAGCCTACGAATGCAACTTATACCATTGATGCAGTACAATATGCTACTTCATACACCTGGACGGTTCAGGGAACCGGTATTTCACTGGTTAGTGGCCAGGGAACTACGAGTGTGGAAGTTAGCTATGCTTCTAATTTCAACACCGGTGTAATCCGTGTAGTGGCCAATTCAAATTGCGGCGCTCGTTCGGCCCGTTCACTGAACATTTCACGGTCGATCCCATCGGCTCCGGTTGCGATCAATGGTACAACCAATGTTTGTTCATTTATCGGTACCAATACGCAGATCACTTATACCATCGATCCGGTAGCCAATGCTACTTCTTATACCTGGACGGTTCCTGCCAATGTTACGCTTGTAAGCGGACAGGGAACAACCAGCATCAATGTTACCTTCAATACCGGTTTTGCAACCAGTGTACTGAAAGTTAAATCTGTATCGAACTGCTTTACCAGTGGCGACAGGCAGCTGATACTAACGGCAGCGTCTACCAGCACACCAGGTGCGATCAGCGGTCCGAACAATGCTTGTACTTTCATCGGAACTGCTAACGAAGCAACTTACACCATCCGTAAAGTAACCAGTGCAGTTAGTTATAACTGGACGGTTCCAACAGGTGTTACCATTACCGATCATCCGGGTGGAACAGGTGTAAATGATACCATCATCAAAGTAACCTTTGACAACAGCTTTGTAAGCGGAACCAATATCTCTGTACAGGCGGTTAACTGTAATGTAAGTTCACCAAGGAACTATACTGTATTCAGGTACACAGCTTCTACACCTGGTTTGATCAGCGGACCTACTAACGCTTGCGAATACATGATTTCTGCTAACCTGCCAAGCGGAGCACCGGCTACTTATACCATCCGTAAAGTTGCCAATGCAACTTCTTACAACTGGATTGCACCAGCCAATGCAACCATTACAGCGCATCCGGGCGGAACAGGTGTAAATGATACCATTGTAGAAGTTACTTATAACAGCAACTTTACCGGTGGAACCGTACAGGTTTCAGCTTCCAATGGTTGCGGATCAAGCAATCTCAGGAGCTTAACGGTTACAAGACAAACGCCTGGAACACCTGGTGGTATTGATGTCATCAATACGCAGGTTTGTCCGAACAGACAATACACTTATACACTGGCTGCTATGCCAAGCAATGCAACATCGATTCTGTGGACCGTTCCGGTTGGTGCTACTTTAGTAAGCGGACAGGGAACAACCAGCATTACTGTTTCTTATCCTGCTACTGCGGTGAATGGTACCGATTACTGCTACAGCACAAAGCAATTGTGCCAACAGCAATACCCGTTCAATCACAGTTAAGTTGGCAGCTTGCCCGCTCGAACGTTTGGCAACGGTAACGGGTAAAGGCGGAATCAGTTGCTAGCTGAAGCGATGAATGTTCAGGTATTCCCGAATCCAACTACTACTGATTTCAAATTACAGGTGATTAACAGCCGGTAAAGAAAAAATCAGTGCAAGGGTACTGGATGCACAGGGAAGGATGATCAAACAAATCACGGTTCAACCTTATCAGACCGTTAATTTTGGTACAGATCTGAAAGCAGGTGCTTATATCCTGGAAGTAAGACAGGGTTCATCGTGTTAAATCTACCCGTATTACCAAGTTCTGATAATCTTTTAAATAGTTCAGAAAGCCCCGTCGTTTTGCGATGGGGCTTTTTGTTATTTGACATTTATTCTGGCGCAAGTTTAATCTGGCGCAAGTCTTCCGTAGGATGACTTGTGTTATTGAAATCTGCCGGACTGTGTCCGGAAATTTAGTCTATCAATTTTTAATTTCCTTAAAATCTGCAAGCTGATCAAGTAGTTGATCTATAAAGAATGACCGTGAGAAAGATGATCCTTCGGAATACAAGCGCCAGAGGTGGCGATTCTGAACGGCTAAACGTATGGCATTGACGCAGTTGTGTATTGAATATATTAACTATGATTACAATATTCAATGCAACCAATTCGTTATTGGATCACCAGGTCTAACGTTACAGGCGTACCTGTAATTTTAAATCTGATGTTCTGTACTCAACCACTCATAATATGAAAACCAAAAAGCTTCACGCTATTTGCTACGGCTGCCTATAGCCGTATTTTATCTTTTGTCTTTATTTCAGTATTGCTCACTCACTGGTGCGAAAGCCATTACACCAACGTACAGATTGCAGTACGGGTACGGGCTCGAAAATTACCGTAGGTGCATTGGGTAATTGTACCAACACTACTTTTAATTTCAATTCATGCAATCGGGCAGCCAGCCATTAACCGGTAGTTGTGTGAGTGCCGGAACCCAGGATGGATGGGGATGGTTCACGGCAACCTCAGCGTATACAAAAATCACCACTTCGGGTAGTAACAGGAATATCGCCCTGATGGTATATTCGGGCAGTTGTGGTAGTTTAACATTGATCGGTTGTGCCGATAATGCCAATGGAAGCGGTAGTGAAACAGTTACCATTGCTACAACTTCCGGCAGCAACTATTTTGTACGGATTATACGCAGGCGGGGAACCGGTGGTACATCAAATAATAATATCTGTGTAGCAGAAGCACCTGCACCACCGGCCAATGACGCCTGTAGTGGAGCAGTTTCATTAACAGTAAACAGCAGCTGTGTTTCAGTAAGCGGTTCTACTATCGGATGCCTCCAATCTCTGGCCCCTGCTACTTGTAGCGGTAATACGGCTACCAGTGCTTTAGATGTTTTTTATAAATTTGTTGCGAATAATACTTCTCAAACTGTTCGTGTAACCGGTACCGGTGGCTTTAATCCCATTGTGCAGGCATTCTCAGGCAGCTGCAGTTCATTAAACTCACTGGGATGCATAAACGCTACTGGGAATAATGGTACAGAGAATCTTGTTTTAACCGGCCTTACTGTGGGTACTACTTATTTTGTAAGAGTTTATGGCCGTACCAGTACAGGGAATTTTACTATTTGTGTAACTGGTAACTGTTTATCAGCAACTACATATAATGTAGGTGGTGGCGGATCTTATTGCGCCAATACAGTTGCACCGGCCATTACGCTTAGTGGATCACAGATTGGTTTTTCTTATCAGCTCCGTTTAAATGCTGTCAATACAGGTTCGCCTGTAGCAGGAACCGGATCTGCCTTATCATTCGGTCCTGCGCCCGGTTCGGGAAACTATACCGTTCAGGCTACCAATACAGGCGTTAGCGGATGCAGTACATTAATGAATGGAAATGCCGTTGTTTCTGTATTTACCGCCAACCAGTTTACTAGCATGTCCCTCTGGTATCAATGTTACTACCGAAGCAGGAACCTGTGCTGCGGTTGTTAATTATACAGCTGCAGCAACCGGTCAGATCCATCACCCGCTCTTAGTTATACATTCAGTGGAGCTACTACCGGAAGCGGAACAGGAACCGGAAGCGGGTATGTTATTTAATAAAGGAATTACAACGGTAACCATCACAGCTTCTAATGGATGCAGTGCCGATGCACAATGTTCATTTGACGTTACGGTAACTGGATACAGAAAATCCTGTAGATTAATTGTAGTCGCCAATCAGCAGTTTTGTGCGGTAGCTGGTGATATATATACTGTACCAGCCATCTCAGTGCCCAGGATAATTGTGGTATTGCATCAGTCAGTTATAACATAACGGGAAGCACTATACGAAGCGGTAGTGGTAATGATGCCAGTGGTCTTTTCAACGAAGGAGTATCAACTGTTCAGTTTACAGTTACCGATGTAAATGGAAATACCAATCAGTGTTCATATACTGTTACTGTATTACCTGTTTTGCCAACACCAGGCTTGATCAGTGGGCCAACAGATGCCTGTCCGCTGATTGGTTCTACCAATCCCACTACTTATTCCATTGCGCCGGTAGCCGGAGCACAAACTTATAACTGGACTGTACCGGTGGGTACAACTATTGTATCAGGTCAGGGAACCACCAGTATCCAGGTGTTGTTTGATAATAGTTTTGCATTAACCAACAGCCGGTTCAGGGTAGTGGCGGAATCGCCAACCGCCTGTACAAGTTTGCCATCGGTACTGGAAGTACTTAAAGTAATTCCGGGTATACCTGTTGCTATTAATGGACCTACCAATGTTTGTCCGTTTATTGGCCAACCGGCAAATGCTGTTTATTCAGTAGCACCAGTTCCCAATGCAACATCCTATCTCTGGGTAGTTCCAGCCGGGGCAACGATTGTAAGTGGACAGGGAACAACATCGGTTTCTGTAAGTTTCGCATCATTTACATCCGGAAGCATCAGGGTAACGGCAACGGCTAACTGCGGAAGCAGGTCGCCCCGTTCCCTCACTTTAACAAAGCTTGTACCTGCTGCTCCTGCAGCCATTAACGGACCGGTGAATATTTGTCAGTATCTCGGAAACAATGTTCAGGCAACTTATTCGATTGATGATGTAACGAATGCTACATCCTATGTATGGACAGTGCCAACCGGTGTTACCATTGCCAGTGGACAAGGAACTACCAGTATCAATGTAACCTTTGCTGCTAACTATATCACAGGAGCCATCAAAGTGAAATCAGTTTCCAACTGTTCGATGAGCAGCGACAGGAGTCTGACTGTATTAACAACTACTTATGCTGCTCCGGCTGCTATCAGCGGTCCGACAGATGCCTGTTCTTATATTACAACGGGATCTACAGCAACCTACACGATACGCAAAGTGAACAATGCGCCCGCTTATCTCTGGACGGTACCAACCGGTGCAACCATTGTAGATCATCCGGCAGGTATTGGTGTGAATGATACGATCATAGAGGTTATGTACAATAACAACCTGGTTAATAATTCAACCATCAGCGTGCAAACGACTGGCTGTGCAACCAGTTTGCCCAGTACATTAACCATCACCAGGCTTGCTGCAACTACTGCAGTGCCGGGATTGATCAATGGCCCGAGAAGTTTGTGCGAATACATGGTTTCTCCATCACAACCCAATGGTGTTACGGCTACTTACAGCATTCGTAAAGTAAACAATGCAGTTGCTTATTCATGGTTGGCTCCGGCCAATGCAACCATCGTTGCTCATCCTGCAGGATTCGGTGTGAATGATACCATTGTTGAAGTGATTTACAACAGCCAGTTCACCAGTGGCGTACTCAATGTTGCAGCTTCCAGTGGCTGCGGATTTGGTGGTAACCGTTCATTGAATGTAACCAGGTTTACACCAAGTGCGGTAGGAGCAATTGATGTTATACAGTTAAATGATTGTCCGAACAGGCAATATAGTTACTCACTGGCCAATATGCCCGGTAATTCAACAGCTGTTCAATGGACAGTTCCTGTTGAAGGCACTATCGTGAGCGGACAGGGAACAACAAGTATCATTGTTGCCTATCCTTCAACGGCAGTGAATGGAGTGATTGCCGCAGCTGCGCAAAGTAATTGTGGCATCAGTGCGCCAAGATTGGTTCCTGTTAAACTGGCGGCATGTGTCAATTCATTCACTGGTTCAAAAGCTGGAAGGTCAACTGAAATAAAAACGGAAGCAACAGAAATGACCATATTCCCCAATCCTTCAACGACGGATTTTAATCTGCAGGTGATTGCTGCAGGTGCTGAAAAAATAACTGTTCGCATTTCAGATATGCAGGGAAGGCAAATCAGGAAGTTCACGGTATTACCGAATGAAACGGTGAAATTCGGTTCAGAACTGAAGGCGGGTATTTACCAGGTTGAGATTACCACTGGCGATAAAGTACGTACGCAGCGGATTATGAAATTGTAATAAAGCTATTTTTTGAATAATGAAGCGCATCTTTAGTGATGCGCTTTTTTTATTGCTGTAAATTTTTTGCTTAGTCGAAATGAATTGATATGCTTTTAAAACTTTGAATCTGCTGATTATTCTTTTCGATCATTCAGGCCATAGATCTGCAGCATTTGCTTCAGGTCTTCAATTGTATTGATGTCTGAAACAGTTTTGTCCTTACGCCAGCGGCTCATGCGGGGGAAACGCAAGGCGACTCCTGATTTGTGCCGGTTACTGGCCGCTATGCCTTCAAAAGCAATTTCAAAAACAAGCTCAGGTTTTACTGTTCTTACCGGACCAAATTTTTCCAACGAATTACGTTTTACAAATGCATCTACCTGAGCAAATTCTTTGTCGGTTAAACCGCTGTATGCTTTTGCAAAGGGTACGAGTTTGTCTCCGTCTTTTACTGCAAAAGTATAATCGGTATACAATCCGCTGCGCCGGCCATGACCTTTCTGTGCATAGATCATTACCGCATCAATGGTAAGCGGATCAATTTTCCATTTCCACCAATCGCCTTTTTTACGCCCTGTTTCATACACAGAATTTTTTCTTTTCAGCATCAATCCTTCAGCAGCTCGTTCCCTGGATGAGGAACGGATATTAGCCAGCATTTCCCAATCGTTGAATTGGATCAGTGGTGAAAGGTAAAGAAAGGGTAGTGCAGGCCGGAGCCACTATTGATTCCAGCATACTTCTCCTATCCATTAACGGTAGTTCCCTGTAGTCTTTTCCATTCGCTTCCATAATATCGTAAGCAATGAAACCAACCGGAGCTTCGGTGAGTTGTTTGCGGGAAATTGTTTTTCTGCTGATTCTTGTTTGAAGGGTAGCGAAAGATCCGGGCTTAAAATCAAACTTATCCTGCTGATGAGCCATGCTGATGATCTCGCCATCTATTACAGTCCCATCGGGTATTGCATGCAGCAGTTCATTCAACTCAGGAAATTTTTCGGTGATGAGTTCTTCACCACGGCTCCAGACAAACATTTCGCTGTTGCGCCGGATGATTTGTCCACGGATACCATCCCATTTCCATTCAGCTTGCCAAGCGTTGGGGTCACCGAGTTCTTCAGGGTGTAAATCCAGTGCATAGGCCAGGTAAAAGGGATAGGGTTTTGATGCAGAAGCAGTATTGTTTTCATCATTCATCAGTTCATTAAAACTGATCAATTCAGGATCCCAGTTGCCACTGATGCGATGTGCAATTACAGCGGCAGGTAAATCTGTTACACGGGCAAGTGCATTCACCATTGATTTCTGTGATATACCGATCCTGAATCCTCCGGTGATGAGTTTATTGAAAACAAATATTTCCTGCCGGTTCATTTTATTCCAGGCAGCCAGAATATACTCTTTTTTAACCTCATCAGTTGCTTTCCGCATTTGCAGTAACTGCGTCATGTAATCACTCAGCGAATATTCGTTTACGTTATCTTCCTGTTCGGGTAACAGCAGGGCTATGGTTTCTGCCAGGTCACCTACGGTATGGTAACTTTCTTCAAAAAGCCAGTCAGGCAAACGGGTTACAGCTAAACAACATTCCCTGATCAGCGAAGTTTTTACAATACCTTTTGGTCGCCGGCCGGTGAAGAGGGCGATTACCCATACCTTGTCTGCATCAGAAGACGATTTAAAATATTCGCCCAGCACTTCCAGTTTGGCAGAAGTACCGGTATTGGCAGAAAGTTCCCATATCAGTCTGGAGAAATTTTTCATGTATTCGTTGCTGTTAGGGTATTAACTTCCTCTTCCTCTTCATTGCCATAGGCAGTTTTTACTTCTGTTGCATTGATGCCGTTTTCACGGAGATAGCGGCTGAAAGTCGATTGAAATCCATGGGTTGTATACACCTGCTCGGCACCCGTAGCCTTTACAGCTTCGAGAAGCCCTTCCCAGTCGGCATGATCACTGAGTGCAAAACCTGCATCGGCATTTTTCCTCCGACTGTTGCCCCTCACCATCATCCAGCCACTGCAGATTCCGGTAGCATAATTTCCGAATCTTTTCAACCAGGGACTTCCTTCTGCACCGGGTGGGGCAATTACAATCGCCCCTTTGAGTTCGCTGGCAGTTGTTTCGGCATCCACTCTTTTTACCGGGGGTAAATCCCATCCTGCATTGGTAAGCGCCTGCTGAACATTGTATATAGCACCATGCGCAAATATCGGAACACCTGTAGCTGCAAGAGCCGGAAGAATTCTTTGTGCTTTTCCGAGGCTATAGGCTATGAAGATGCTGCTGATCTGCTTTGCCCTGTTTTCCATAGCCCATTGCTGCATTTCTGCAAAAATCTGTTCCTGTGGTTTCCATTTATAGATGGGTAGTCCGAAGGTGGATTCAGTAATAAAGTGATGGCAACGTACCGGCTCAAAGGGAGTAGAGATACCATCTGCCGTTGTTTTATAATCACCACTGAAAACCCAGGTTTCATCATTGTAACTGATCTTCACCTGGGCAGAGCCGATAATATGCCCGGCAGGATGAAATGAAAGTGCTACACCATTGATGTAAACGATTTCATTCCACCCGGCTGTTTGATAATTATTTTCGCCTAGCCGTAACCGTAATAATGGGAGAGAGTCTTTGTGGCAAAGGTAATGGGAGTGCCCTGGCCTGGCATGATCACTGTGGGCATGTGTGATAACAGCCTTCTGTACTGGCTTCCAGGGATCAATGTAAAAATCTCCCTTAGAACAGTAGAGTCCTTTATCGGTAAATGTGATTAATGCTGGCATACGTACATTCTTAACAGTTCAACTGCTAGGTTGTTCGGTAGTATGTACACAAATAATGCCGGGATTTTACCAGGCCTTGGTTACTGTGCCATTCAGTTTTTTGAGGAAGTAGAGATGCTTGTTTTCGTAATAATCGGGAATGCTGTCGGTTTTCTGCTGCATCACTGGTTTGAAATTGTACTCACTGAAAACTTTGTAAGCATAATCATTGAGGTGATTCATCAGGTCGGTGGGATACCTTGCCAGCAAACGGCTGAAAAGATAAATGGTTTCAAACCCTTTATAGGCATAATCAGAGGGTTTTCCTTTGTATTTTTTCAGGTAAACTTCCTGGATCATTTTGCTGTTGTTATCCCATTTGTAATTAAAGTAAGGGGAAGTAAAGTAAATGGGAAACTCGTTCAGACTTTCTTTTTTACCAGATGACAAAGAAGAAAATCCATCCCAGTTCGGCATGCCGATTAAAGTGATATCATATTTCTTCCTGAGTGATGCTGCCGCCAGGCATAGATTATAAGCAAAGTCTTCATCAAGGCTTCCACCAATCAGTATATTCGGTTTTGTACTATCGAGATAATTTTTAATCGAATAGAAATTGCTGTCGATATTGAGTGTACGAATATTCAGCAATGGTTTGCCATCTGGTTTGTTGATCGAACTGAAATAACCGGCTACACGGTCTTCCTGACTGCCGGTTTGCCTGATATGTATCAGGTTGTCGGTTCCATGACTTTGTAACATGAAACTGTAAATGGCTTCGCAGTGTGAACGAAGGGTAGAATTTACAATGACGAGGTAAGGATTGTTGGTGATGCCTGCATCATTGGGATAAGTAGCCGAGATAAATGGAATATGTTTCTCTGCTGCATG
Organism: Ferruginibacter sp.; assembly: GCA_037045295.1. GTDB lineage: Bacteria > Bacteroidota > Bacteroidia > Chitinophagales > Chitinophagaceae > Ferruginibacter. The sequence goes on along the minus strand of JBAOHS010000005.1, from coordinate 180,045 downwards.
TTTAGCCAGGTTTGTAAACTCCTCATCTTTTACCGAACCAATGATCAGGTGTACGCTATCGAGTTTTTTATTGTTGATGAGTGCATTTACCGGGTTGCTGGTAGATTTGGAATCGTAAATATAAGTCTGGATGGTAGCTCCCGGAACCGGTGGCATACTATCAAGAGCAATCTGAACTCCCTGAACAAAGTCGAGGCCCTGCAGTACAAAACGAGGGAATCTTTTTCCATAACGGTAACTCGTACCCGAAAATACAGAATCCAGGTATAACGGTGCAAATACAGCCACTTTATAAGTGGTTTTCTGCAGCGCAGGTTCTGTTTGTGCTTTTACCTGCAATGAAACAAAACACAATACTAGCCATACCATGATTGTTTTCACCTGCTTCATCCTGTTTGTCATATTCTTTTCTTTTTCGATCCTATTGTTGAATATCTGTGATTAGACTGAGTCTTCATCCAATCTTTCTAAAAAAACTGTTAAGGTTTATTCCCATTCAATGGTTGCCGGTGGTTTACTGCTGATATCATATACTACCCGGTTTATGCCTTTAACGGTATTGATGATTTCATTTGATACATCGGCCAGGAATTCATAGGGTAGCTGTGCCCAATCGGCTGTCATACCATCTACGGATGTTACTGCTCTTAAGGCAACAGTATATTCATAGGTTCTTTCATCGCCCATCACACCTACACTTTTTACCGGAAGCAGAATAGTGCCCGCCTGCCATACTTTATCATAAAGGCCGGTTTTGCGCAAAAGCTGAATATAAACATGATCTGCTTCCTGCAGGAGCTGTACTTTTTCTTCGGTCACTTCTCCGAGAATACGAATGGCCAGTCCCGGTCCCGGGAATGGATGACGGTTAAGCATAGCCGCCGGAATGCCGAGCTCGTGACCGATCTTTCTTACTTCATCTTTGAAGAGAGATCGCAAAGGCTCAACGAGTTTGAGTTTCATTTTTTCGGGAAGCCCGCCTACATTGTGGTGCGACTTGATGGTAACGGATGGTCCATGTACGGAAACGGATTCAATTACATCCGGATAAATGGTACCCTGGCCCAGGAAACTGATGCCGGTAATTTTATGTGCTTCCTGGTCGAAGATTTCAATAAATGAGCTGCCGATGGCTTTTCTTTTATCTTCAGGAAGTACTTTGCCTGCAAGTTTTGTATAAAAATGTTCCCGGGCATTTACGCCGGTAACGTTAAGGCCTAGCTGCTTATAAATTTCGAGTACCTCTTCAAATTCATTTTTGCGCAGCACACCATTGTCGACAAAAATGCCATGCAGGTTTTTACCGATGGCCCGGTGGATCAGTGTTGCAGCCACAGTACTATCCACACCTCCGCTTAAACCCATCACTACTTTTTCATCACCCAGTTGTGCTTTGAGTGCAGCGATGGTATCGGTGATAAAGTGTGCCGGCGTCCAGTCCTGGCTGCAGCCACAACTTTGAACAAGGAAATTCTGAATGATCTTTTTACCTTCTGTTGAATGATATACTTCCGGGTGGAACTGCAAACCAAAAACCGGGTGGTTAAAATGATTGTTTGAACGGAATGCGGCAACAGGAATACTTTCTGTTTTGCCCAGCAGCACGAAGCCTTCCGGAAGTTGTTTAATACTGTCGCTATGGCTCATCCAAACCTGGGAGCTGGCAGGAATATCCTGTAAGAGACCGTTGGATTCGAGTGACTGAAAATTCGCCCTGCCATATTCTCTCTTATTGCTTTTTGCCACAACACCCCCAAACTGCTTTGCTGTAAGCTGGGCACCATAGCAGATACCCAGTACCGGTAGCCTGGATGCCATTGCCGCAATGTCGACAGCAGGGGCATTTTCTTCATTTACAGAAAAAGGGGAACCCGATAAAATGATGCCCTTCAGGGATGCATCATAGGTGATTTCTTTGTGAAAGGGAATGATTTCACAATAAACACTTGCTTCCCTTACCACCCTTGCAATAAGTTGGGTGTATTGGGATCCGAAATCAAGGATCAGTATCTTTTCTGTCATCTTGCTGCAAATGTAAAATAAATCAGGCTTTTTAGTTCCCCGTGAAGCGATCTATAACCCATAAAGTACTTGTTATACCCGATTATTTTTCAAATATTTGTATAAAAGCCATAGAAATGAAAAAAATCCTGTTTTTCTCCCTGTTGATCCTGTTGGGTTTCGGCTGCCGGTTTAAAAGTGGCAGTGGTAATGTGGTTTCCGAAAGCCGGACGGAAAGGAATTTTACCGGCATCAGTACCAGTCAGGGTTTTGAAGTTGAAGTGGTAACCGGGGAAGACTATTCCGTTAAAATAGATGCAGACGACAACCTGATGAAATATGTTGTTACAGAAATAAGGGGCACCGTACTGAAAGTTGGGCTTGAGAATAATGTCAATGTGCGGAATGCACATCTTAAAGCCAGGATCACTGCTCCGTCCATTGAAACTGTATGGGCCTCGTCTGGCGCATCTGTTACAGTGAAAGGGTATATGAAGGGGGCTGAAAAGGTAACATTAGATGCATCAAGTGGCGGCACCATCAGGGCGGCCGTAGATGCGCCTGTTGTTTCGGTAGAAGCTAGCAGCGGAAGCCAGGTTATTTTATCGGGTCGCACACAAGTCCTGAAATACTCAGCTTCCAGTAGTGGCAGTATTGATGCATTTGAATTGCTGAGTGAAAATGCAAAAGTGAGTGCAAGCAGCGGCGCTTCGGTAAAAGTACATGCCAGTATAAAACTCGATGCCAGTGCGAGCAGTGGTGGTAATATTAAATATCGTGGTGGCGCCAGCGTTACCAGCAATAGCAGTAGTGGCGGATCTGTTGAAAAAGAGTAATTGCTGAAATTTAATCGATGGCTTAACAGCAAACCTATCATAGCAATTATTTTCCTTCATTTTGTTTAACCTGCTTTTTAATTAATGGATTAATATTCATTTTTTTTAACGTATAGCCTAATGAATTTGTATATTTAGACCCATGAAAGAACGTGTTTACCGGGTATTGAATATCAAAATCTCTGAGTCAAGCCAGGTTTTTGATCTTCTTACTGTTCAGTTCTTCATTGGTTTGGCAAACGCCCTTATCAATATCATTGCGTTTGCCCTGTTCATCTACAATTTTCCCATTCATTATCTTCCGGATGTTTACCTCGTAGTGGCAATCCTGCTTTTCCTGGCCAATATGATTTATGAAAAGCTGGAACATCGTTATTCGCCACTGCAGATGGTACGGTTTGTAATAGCCTTTGCGATGGTATTGCTTTTCCTGCTCTGGATCGGGCTTTCCTATTTCGATAAGCACACGTTTATATTCATGTTGCTGGTAGCCAGTGTACTGATATACATGGTTACGGGTTATGCATTCTGGGGATTGGTTTCATTATTATTCAATGTAAGGGAAAGCCGAAGGGTATTCTCCATTGTTGGGTCGGGTGACATTCCGGCCAAGATCATCGGTTACCTGGTGGGTCCGCTTGCTGATGCCTTTTTTAGGGTTGAACAACCTGTTATGGCTGGCAATTATTTCCCTGGCGATAGGTATTATAATGTTCGGCAGATTTACCCGGAAACCGAGCTGGGATGCCATCAGGAAAAAATCGCATGCCGATCATCAGCATGAACATCATCAGGAAAAGAAAGGCAGCAACAATATTGTTAAGTTCCTTTTCCAGAACAAACTGATTTTTGCCATTTCATTATTGTCGATCCTTAGCTACAATGTATATGTACTGATTGATTATACTTTTATATCACAGGTAAAACTGAGGTTTGAAAACATCTCCGACCTGGCTGCCTATATCGCGATATTCTTTGCATTTGGCAGGATAATAGCCCTTGTGTTCAAACTGATCTTTACCAGCAGGATGATTGAAAAGCTTGGCATCATTTCCTGCCTGTTCATTACGCCAGTGGCACTGTTTTTCTTCTGTTTTCTATTGTTTCAGTTCAGCGATAATTCCAATTCGATCCTGTTTATTTTCGGGTTGATGGCGATGCTTACTGAAGTACTGCGGTCTACTATCCAGGAGCCTGTTTTTTTCATCCTGTTCCAGCCATTGAAAGAAAACCTCCGCCTGAAAGGGCATATCATTTCAAAAGGATACATGTATCCGCCTTCACTGATTGTAGTAGGTTTATCACTATTCTTTCTGCACAGGGCCGGGATCAGCATCAGCATACACCTGGCCATTAAAGTGGTGGTGATTAATCTGCTGGTATGGGTAGCCGTTATCTTCCTGATCAGGAGGACTTACCTGTCTACCGTGCATGCTTCCATCCGTAAGGGAACCTTCCGCAATGACGATATTTTTATCAATGATCAGCAGGGGCAAAGGCTGTTATTAGAGAAAGTTGAATCGGGCAAGAAAGTAGAAGTAATTTATGCATTGAATATGCTGGAAACGGCCGGTTACAATGGTTTCCGGGAAGTTTTGCAAAATCAACTGCTACAGGGCAGGGAAGTGGAAGTGAAAAATTACGCCTTAGACAGAGCAGAAGAAAAGCAGTGGATCAATACCGATATGCTCCGGCAACTGCTGGCACAACAACCTACCGGAGAATTCAGGGAAAAGCTGATCAACCTGCTTTGCCGTTATGATCCCGGTTACCTGAAAAATATTTCTGCAGATATTGAATCACTTGATCATCATGTTCGCAAAATTGTGATCATCAACCTGCTGAATGAAAGAGAGTTTACTTATCTCTATAAGGCTGGAAGTGAGATCAATAAACTGGTGAATTCAAAGAATCCATCAGAAAGACTGCTGGCCATTGAGATCATCAGTGAACTTAAGCATGTGCAGTTTTCCGATGCAGTAGCTATGCTGATAGAAGATGGAGATCATGCAGTACGCAGAGGGGCTATAACGGCAGCGTGTAACCGCAAAATGGATAACCTGCTTCCATCCGTTATGTTATTACTGGAAAGGCCAGCAGAAAAGAACATGGTGCTCAAAGGGCTGCAATCTTACGGCGATCAGTTATTTGAAGAAATTGTAAAGCCCCATTCATATGCTTCCATTGTTGAAAAACACCGCAGTGATTTTATAAGGCTGGCTACAAGGCTTAAGGGAAAACCATCTGCCGATTTTCTTTTACAGCATATCGGTAAAGGTGGATTTTTACAGGATCTGGCCGTTCATGCTGTTTGGGTAAGGGATTTTGAACCGGTAGGTGCAGAAGATGAAAACAGGTTCCGGGAATTGTTGTATACCTATCTGCAGAAAGGCATGGAAAAAATAGAAGACCATAGCCTCGTTCCCGATTTACAGGATGAAGGGATGTTGAAAGCATCGGTACAGAATGAAGTACGCAAAGACCTGGAACTGGCCCTGAAACTGTGTTCCCTTTTATACAGAAAAAAGGAAATCAACCGGGTACTTGAATTGCTGGCAATCGAGAAGAAAGACAAATTGTACAATGCGATGGAGATGCTCGAACTGGTGTTGCCTAAAAGAATTTCAAAAGAAATCAACCTGCTCTTCGACTTCCTGCTGGATCCGGTTCATCAGCACAAACTGCAGAAAATGGAAGCCAGGAATTTTTATGAAAAAGCTATATTTAATAAGCCACAGATGTACAATCCCTGGACGAGGTCGGTTTGTTTGTATTATGCATGGAAACACAGGGATGAGCACATCATGCAAAAACTGGAAGCGCCGTTAACATTCGGCGATCACTTCCTGATCAGGGAAACCAGGCAATATGTATTAGACAATAAAAATCTGCAACATGCTCATAATTGAAAAAACAATGCTGCTGAAGAACTCCGACATTTTTAAAAACTGTTCGGAAGTAGACCTGGTGGAGATCGCATCCATCTGTGAAGAAGTGCATGTAGACAAGGGTGTCAGGATTTTCAAGAAAGCAGATCCGGGTAACTGTATGTACTTTATTTATTCCGGATCAGTATCTGTACATGATGAAGAGCATCAACTGGCGGTGCTGAATGAAAATGAAATCTTTGGGGAATTGTCGTTGCTCGATTCAGATACCCGATCTGCCAGCATCACGGCCCTTACCGATTGTATTCTACTGAAGATTGAACAGGAATTGTTTTATGATGTGGTGGCCGTCAATACAGATATTCTGAAAGGCATCATGCGTACATTGTGTCGCAGGTTAAGGGAACAAGACAGGATTACGGTAGAGATGAAAAAGAATATTACCCAGTAGAGTTGGCGAGTTGACGTATGTTCTCCTGCTTTAACGGCTTCTCTTCTATCTACAGAAGAACGGGTATAATAATGATGCTTTCTTAAAAAGCTGAGTTGTTTGGATTCCCATTCTTTCTGTGAGCCCACAATTTCGAAAACCAGCCATTCATGGCGAAGGCGGTTGCTGATTGCTTCAAAATCTTTTCTTCCCAGGTAATCCAGGTCAGCATCCCGGATCATTTCTTCATAATGGTTGTGTGGTGTATTGCTGAGCAGGGTAGCCATGATCAGTTTTTCGATAAACTGAATTTCATTTTCTGAAACATCATAATCTTTGGCGTCTTCCCTGAAAATGCGGCAGCCTTCTTCCTCATGCCCCTGGTAACAATAAAGGAAACCGGTATCATGGTACAACGCAGCCAGTCGAAGCAGGTAGATAATCCGTTCATCGGTTACACCTTCCTGCCGGGCAATATGTTCCACCTGCTTAACTACATCGAGGGTATGGGCAATATCATGATAAGCCAGCCTGGGATCCAGGTCTTTCAGTTTGAGTACTACCCGGGCTTTTATTTTTTCAAAACTATTTTCCAGCATAAGAGAAATGGGCAAAGCAAGATATAATAATTATTAGTTGGCCGTTTGAGGTTGGTAGCCAGGCCAGTGAGTAAGGTACAAAATTTATTCACTTCAATAGTCAAATTTTTACCGGAAGTTTAAGGAAAATGCAGAATCACTCATTTTCCAGACATTTAAACCGGGGCAAGGGTTGCATTGGACAGGTTTCAGAGCCTAATAAAACTTATAGGAGAAAATCAGTCTGCAATTTTACATTTGTAATATGATCACGGTAAGCATAGCAGAAGACCTTCCTGAAATAAGAGCGGGTATAGAAAAAATTGTATCTGAGCAAGCGGATATGTTGCTGTTGAGTTCATCCCGCAATGCGATCGAAGCTATGCCTTTGATTGTGGAGAAACAACCGGACGTAGTGATCATGGACATCAACATGCCGGGAATGAACGGTATCGACTGCATTGCTAAGATCAAAGATGAGTGCCCGAATACGCAGTTCATGATTTTTACTATTTATGAGAATGATGAGAAAATATTTGATGCATTAACGGCAGGGGCTAGTGGCTATATTCTGAAAAAGACAGATCCAGATAAAATCATTGAAGCGATCAAAGAATTGTACAATGGCGGCAGCCCGATGAGTACTTCCATTGCCCGGAAGGTGATCAATCATTTTAAAGTTAACAAAGCACCTGTTCATGAAAGTCTGACGAATAAAGAAAATGAAATTTTAACCTTATTGTCGAAAGGTCTTTTGTACAAAGAAATAGCTGTTGCACTTTCTATTTCTGTAGGAACGGTAACGCAGCATATCCATAATATTTACGGGAAATTGCATGTAAGCAATAAAACAGAAGCGATCAATAAATTTCGTAAGAACTTATAAGCTGGTGTTTGTTTATTATATTTAAGGATGCTTTGATAAAATAAATTCAATTTAAACCTATTGCCATATTTATGATAGTAAGGAGATCTTTGTTGCTTCTGATTCTTACTATTCACTTTTTCTATTTCAATCAATCGGTATACGCACAGTCAGTTGATAACCCTTACTATAATTTCCGGCAATTAACTGTAACAGACGGGCTCAGCACCAATGGCGTTAATTACCTGTGTAAAGATTCACGTGGTTTTTTATGGATTGGTACAAAGCAAGGCCTGCAAAGATTCAACGGTTCTTCCTTTTTAAATTTCCGGCATTTAAATAACGACAGCAATAGTATTGTTAACGACAGAATTTCATTTATCACAGAAGACAGTAAACATGATATCTGGGTTGCTACCAATAGCGGCATTGCAAAATTCAATTACAGTAACGGAAAGTTTACCAATTATCCGTTGGGATGGAATGATTCGGGTAAAGTAAATATGGGAGACCTGTTTTGGTTGCTGGAAGATAGCCGTGGCAGGCTATGGGCCGGTGGAAGAGCAGGATTGTTTTTGTTTAGTAAAACCAGAAACCGTTTTGAGAATATTGCACCGAAGCATATTCCAGGTATGACTTTGAATCACTTTATCAGGGTAAGTTCAATTAAAGAAACTGCTGAGAAAGAAATTGTTTTTTCTGTATTGGATGGATTTGTGATTATTGATAAAGATGGAAACCAGCAATATTTTCAGATGCCGGTTCCCGATATTCAAGAACCCAATCATCTTCCAACCAACCTGGTGATGGTGTTAAAGGATTATCCTGATGAAGTTTGGGTAACAGCCAATCTGAATGGTTTGTACAAATATGAAAAGAAAGCAAAACGATGGACGCATTATATGTCGGGAGGTATATTGCACGCAGATTTAATTCTGAAAGGTTGTATAGAATGGAATAAATGATGAATGGTTGTTCGGAACGGATAATTTATGTTTTTTTAATCACCGGACAGGCCGTTTCCGTTTTGCATTTGATAAAGAAAAAGTTAAACAGGTTTCATGTATAGTAAGGGAGCCGAATGGTGTTTTATGGTTATCTACTGCAGTGAAGGGTTTATTAATGTACAACCCGGCTACCGAATTGTATACATCGCTGAAAAAAATGCCTGCTGTATTTCCTGATAAGTTATTTTACTATGATAAGCAGTTGAATGCAGTATACGGCATCAATATTTACAATGCTACTGGTATCATTAAATTTGATCTCAAGACAAATACTGTAACAAAGGACAGCATAAGGATATTCAAACCTTATGTTACAATATTGAATAATTATCTTGTTGATGATGATATCATTTATATAGCTATGGAGAAAGGTTTCTGGAAGTATGATTTAAGAAAACATACAATAGATTCCATTGTGTTTGGTGAAGGTGCATATAACTCTCAGAAAGCTTTTTTCTTCAACCTGGTTAAGTCTTCCGAAAAAATTTTTGTAAGTGGTAAGTTTGGCAAGGGTGGTCCATTCATGTATGATAAGAAGCTTAATACGATTACAGATTTACAATTGGGCATTCCAAAAGGTTCAGCAATAAATGGAGCTGGGTACTATCCAAATAACTATACAAATCCCGGAACGGCACATGGCCAGGTGAATACAGATGATCTGCCATTGTTATACAAAAAAATAATCGAGCCGCCTATTTATAGCTTCAGCCTCACCTTATACAACCATTACCTATATGTAGGTATGAATGTATCCGATAGCATTTATATTTGTAATGAATCGGGGCACGAAAGAAAAGCGATTGAGATTCCTTCTGCATACAGAAATGGAAAACCTTCCAGCATTTTAAGTTTTTGTGTAGATACCAAACAACAGCTCTGGTGCGGAACAGCCAATCAGGGCATATTTGTATATAGTATCCGCGATCAAAAGTGGATAAGGCATATAGAACAGCAGGATGGCTATTTTCCACTGTCTACTTCAGAAATGGTTTGTGATGAAGATGGCGTCGTATGGTGTAATACATCTGAAGGTTTGTATAAATTTAATACGGCTAATTTCCAGTTTAAACATTATGGTGTAAAAGATGGTTTAGCGCATGAAAACAATGGCGGGAACTTAGTTGTATTGCCAGAACATCGTTTGTTGTATAATAATGTAGACCTGTCCTGGGACGAATACACTTATGGAATTATCAATACCAAACCAGCAGATACAAATGTGGTGAAAATTCCGATCAGCATAACAGATCTCACTGTTTCCGGGAAACCATTTTTAACGGATACCCTTCTGGATAATATCAATGAGTTGATTTTACCTCCTCTTCAGGATGCTTTTTCATTGAGTTATGCCGGATTGAGTCTGACAGAAGGAAAAGAGTTGCTATACGCTTACTGGCTGGAAGGCGCTGAATCAGACTGGCACCAGGTAAACAGTGAACAAAGGTTATCTTATATTAATTTATCACCAGGAAAATACAAGCTGCATATAAAATGCAAAACACGTGATGGACTTATCATGGGCAATGAGCGGATTCTTATAGTTCACTTACTGCCTGCATGGTATCAGACAACCGGATTTAAAATAGCAGTGTTTATTTTATTAATCGGGCTCATATATGCTGCCATCCGGTATTACCTGAAACAGCAGTTAAAAAAACAATATGCAATTCTGGAAAAAGAACGAGCACTTGAATCAGAACGTCAACGCATAGCCGCAGATATGCACGATGATGTAGGAGCTGGTTTAAGCAGGATCAGGTATATAACAGCTGCCATGAAAGACCAGGATGGTTTAAATAAAGAGCAGATAGACAGAATTGTTTCACTCAGTGATGAGTCGGTGGAAAAGATGAATGAGATCATCTGGGCGCTCAACCAGGGGAACCAGCAACTGGAAGAGATTTTATATTTTACCAGAAGCCAATGCAGTGAGATGATCAGCAATGCAGGTATTGAGTATAGTTTCAATCTTCCCGATAAAATTCCATCCATGACCCTGTCGTGGAAAGCTTGCCGGAATATTTACCTGCTTGTAAAAGAAGCGGTGAACAATGCGATCAAACATGCAGAAGCCAGTAAGATAAGTGTAGAGATGATCATTCAGCAACAATTGGTCATCACAATAAAAGATGATGGAAAAGGTTTTGATGCTGCTTTAGAAAATACCAATGGTAATGGACTAAGAAATTACAAAAAGCGGGTCGACAATTTAAAAGGTACTTACACCCTTCATACTGCTCCCGGCAATGGAACTTCCCTGCAATTTGAAATTCCGATCTCATAAGTCCGAAGGACTTGACTATCAGTACCCCCGGATGCAATCCGGGAGCCTGCAACGAAGGCGGCTGATCCCGAAGGGATCACAATACAATCATATCAGGTACTTCTCTTCATAAACAACTCCATGCTCATCCAGTATTCTCCTGTATTCTTCTATTGAATTTTCTTTTTGGTGATGTTCTTTCTGACGCTTGATATAATTGATGATCTTATCTCTTTCCCTGATCGAATAAGTAAATGCTCCATAACCTTCCTGCCATCCTTCGAACAATGGAAATTTCCCGCATTCCTTCATCCATAAACTGCTGGCAACTTTAATATCTTTTACCAGATCTGCCAGTCGGATCATTGGGTGGATATCGCAGCATGATATGGATATGATCTTCTATTCCATTGATGCAATAAGGCTTACAGTTTTTATTGATGATGATGGCAGAGATGTATTTGTATAATTCCACATCATGATGACAGTTGATTGTAGGTCTCCGGTATTTTGTACCGAAGACGATCTGGTAATAGATCTGGCGGTAGGTACTCATGGGGTATCTTTTGCCACAAGGTATTGGTTGGGTGATATCATGGCAAGATGATTTCACGGGGGAGTTGGTGTGTTTACCCGGACTGCGCCCGGGGTTACTGATTGTGAAGTCCTGCGGACTTGGTGGATCATGATGGTGAGCTGATCTCTCTGATGATTCTGGTCTCTTGGGTAGATTCATCTCACTGGCAGATACTTTCTCTCTTGTGCATCCATCACCCGGACTAAGCCCGGGGTTACTGATAGTGAAGTCCTACGGACTTGGTGTTACTCGGACTGGCTCAGGGTTACTGGCAGTGAAGTCCTGCGGGCAATTATTTACTTAGTTTAATGTAAAAGCTATCTAAGGAATGTTATAGAAGTTCGGTCATTTATTGCACTTACTTTTAATCAACAAAAATTAAACTGCTATGTATATCAAAATCAACTTTATGTTTGCAATCTTGCTATTCTGCAATCAGGCTAAAAGCCAGGATGTAATGTTGCAAGGAGTAAAATATTGGGAAAATTATTATGGTACTCATCCAATCAATGCTTCAATTCCTGCCACGTATAATTTTTACTATTCCGCATCTGCCACCACACCGGTAGGCAATCACATTTCCAGGATAGATACCAATACCGGTCAACTGATCAGTGATGGCTGTACCCAGACGGCACAAGGCGCATATTTAGGTGAAGAATATCTTCTTATGACAGCGGCAGCCATTGTTACTTATCCGAGGTTCAGAGAGGTCTGGACGATCGGAGGCCCGGGAATGAATTGCCGTACACCTTCGATACATATTCCTGTTCCAAATGCCGCCAATAATCTGCTCAATGCAGCCAATAATTGGTCTGATCCCGCCACCTGGGATATTAATGCTGTGCCGGATTTTAACACCGTACCAGCAGTGTTTATAAACAGGCCGATCAACCTCGATGCCAGCCTGTCCTTAGGAAGCGACAAAACCCTTTACATAAAAAACGGGGGTGCGCTGACCATTCAGCCAGGTCATACATTTACCTGTAATACGGAAATTTATGCCGAAACCGGTTCATTGTTTCAGAATGACGGTCAATTGAACGGCGGCGGAAGGATACGGGGCTCCCTGACCAATCGCGGGGTGCTTTCTCCTGGAAATACGGTAGGCACTTTGAACATAACCAGTGATTACAGTGCTTCCGGAACAGCAGTTCATGTGTTAGAGATTAGTTCCCTTTCCAGTTTCGATAATTTATTGATAGCAGGAAGCGCTTCCATCAATGGGGCGTTGAATGTTAGTTTTTCGGGTGGATATGTTCCGGTGTTGGGGAATACATTCAGATTACTCAGTTTCGCTTCTGGCAATGGTACTTTTTCAAGTGCCAGTTTACCAGCACTGCCGGTAGGTATGTATTGGAAAATCAATTATAACCCAACTGATGTAACCCTGGAAATAACCAATATCAACCCCTGCATTCCGCCGGTAACCCCCGCTAATGTTTCCGGCTTGGTCAATGTTTGTGCTTATGTTGGTACCGGTGCGCCACTGGGCTATAAGGTTACACTTAGACCCCAATGCCAGCGGTTATCTATGGACAGTTCCGCCAACAGTTTCTATCCTCAACGGACAGGGAACAGACAGCATCACCGTTACCATCGGAACAGGTTTTCTCAGCAGTCCCAATAAACTGATCAAAGTAAGAGCCCTGTCTACCTGCGGAAACAGCAGTGAGAAATTCTTTTACCTGGCAGCCCAGTTGCCATCCACGCCTTCGCCAATTACGGCTTCGTCGGCAAATAGCTGTCAGTCTATTGCGAATGGAACGCCCATTACTTATACGATTCCAAAAGTTCCAGGTGCAACATCCTATAGCTGGTCGGGCTTTACAACTGCTATGCAGGTTACACATCCGAATGGTGCAGGCATCAATGATACATTGGTGGAGATTGTTTTCCTCAACACCCTGGCACCGGTTTCTGTTATTTCTGTAAGATCGGTCAATGATTGTGGTACCAGTGGTGCCCGGAGTTTTACCATCAACAGAAATCCTCCTTCAACACCCGGATTAATCAGTGGGCCTACCAATATATGTCCGTTTATTGCACCCAACGGTGGAATAGCAACCTATTCGGTATCCGCTGTATCCAATGCAACCGGTTATGCCTGGATATTGCCCAATAATGTGACAGATATTGCCGGACAAGGGACCAATACCATCAGCTTTAAGTATCCTGCTACTGCAATAAGTGAAACGATATCCGTTTTTGCCAGTAATGGTTGTGGTTCTTCTGTTTCACCCAGGTCATTGTCTGTAACCCGGTTAAACCCAGCCACACCGGGAATAATAGATGTGATCCAGGTTCAATCCTGCCCGAACAGGCGTTATAGTTATACATTGGCAACAATGCCATCCAATGCCAGCAGTGTTTTATGGACGGTTCCTGCAGGAGCGACCCTGGTTTCGGGAAATGGCACTACCAGCATATTGGTAGATTATCCGCCAACAGCGGTGAATGGTGTTGTGACTGTAACCGGCGTTAGCAATTGTGGCAATAGCACCACCCGTTCCGTTCAGGTGAAATTGCCTGTTTGTCCGCCATCATTTGCCGGGAAAGGAGAGAGCCTGTTGTCAGAGTAATATAATAATAAGTGAACAGCCATTTTCTGCAGACATTTACCCGAATCCTACACATTCGTCCTTCAGGATTAAAACTTCTCTTCGGAACAAAGGATTGATGATCGTAACTATCTCAGATGTTCAGGGTAAAATTATCAGGAAATATAATATATCCGGAGATTCAATGCCAAACATGGGAGAAGATTTGATTCCTGGTGTATATTATGTTGAAATTCAGACTGGTATCGATAAAGTGATCAGAAAATTGGTCAGGTTATAAGTGGAAGAGCGTAATTCCCTATGGCCACGGCAGCAAAAAGAGCGTCGTGGCCATTTTTTGTATGTTGAATTTTGGTTTTGATTTAATTGTATTTTTTGGTTGGTTGTCAATGGACTACAGCTCTCATAAGTCAAAAATCAAAAGTAGAAAGTTTAAAATCCCAGCCTGCGACCAGAAACAAGCACCAGTCATTTCACGCAAAGCGAAAAGGAGGCATAGACTGCAAACTAGTAACCTTATATTTTATCATCTCAGGCTAAAATTACCTTCAAGGTCCCAATGCCAGCGACTAGCACCACTGTTTATTCAAACATCGCTAGCTCAAACTCCACCCCAATCAGGATCCCGCACACCAGCAACCAGTAACCAGCGTCCAATTCCAGTAAAACGCCTCCAAAAATGTCAAAAAAAAATCTTTCAAATATTCATTGCTAATTACATTCTTCCCCTTACCTTTGCACTCCAAATTAAAAAACGGAATTTAAAGCTCTTTGCATATGTCACAACGAATCAGAATCAAACTACAGTCTTACGACCACAATTTAGTAGATAAATCTGCCGAAAAGATCGTAAAAACTGTACGTAGTACGGGTGCAGTGGTAACAGGTCCTATTCCTCTGCCTACGCATAAGAAAATTTTCACCGTATTGCGCTCGCCTCACGTAAACAAGAAAGCCCGTGAGCAGTTTCAATTGTGCACGCATAAACGTTTGTTAGACATTTACACCAGCAGCAGCCGTACGGTTGACGCTTTATCCAAACTGGATTTACCAAGTGGTGTGGATGTTGAAATAAAGGCCTGATGAACCGTCCCTCCGGCATTACCGGATCGGGGACAGGCAACAGGTAAGCTCTTAAAAAGAAAAAAATATGAACGCCTAAGTCTCACTGCAAAGAGAGACCGCTGGGTATAAAACAGATACAATGAAAAGTATTATTGGAAAGAAAGTTGGCATGACCAGCATCTTTGATACTACCGGTAAGCAAACTGCCGTTACGATCATCGAAGCAGGACCATGCGTCGTAACTCAAAAGAAAACCGTTGAAACTGACGGTTACAATGCCCTCCAGATCGCATTCGGCGACAAGAAAGAAAAGCACTCCAACAAAGCCGAGCTGGCTCACTTCTCAAAAGCCAATACAGCTCCAAAAAGATTCGTTCAGGAAATACGCGATAGCGAAACAGATAAAAATGTGGGTGAAACCATCACCGTAGACATTTTTACCGAAGGCGAGAGCGTTGCCGTGGTAGGAACTACCAAGGGCAAGGGCTTCCAGGGTGTTGTAAAACGCCATGGCTTTAGCGGTGTGGGTGAACAATCTCACGGTCAGCACGATCGTCAGAGAGCGCCAGGTTCTATCGGTAACTCATCAGATGCCAGCCGTGTATTCAAAGGAATGCGCATGGCAGGCCGTATGGGTGGAGACCGCGTTAAAATGAAAGGTTTGAAAGTGGTTAAAATATTCCCTGAAAAAAATTACATCCTGATCAGTGGTTCAGTACCAGGTCATAACGGATCAATCGTTTTAATTCAGAAATAAGCAAAGCCATTTCAAGGCATAAAAAAATACGATCATGCAATTAGACATTATAAATACAAGAGGAGAAAAAACCGGCAGAACAATTGAACTTCCGGAAGAGATCTTTGGTATCGAACCAAATGATCACGTGATCTACCTGGCTGTTAAACAATACCAGGCTGCTCAACGCCAGGGTACACACAAAGTGAAAACCCGTATGGAAGTGCACGGTTCATCTAAGAAACTGCACAAACAAAAAGGAACCGGTGGTGCCCGTAAAGGTAACCTGCGTAACCCACTGTATAAAGGTGGTGGTACCATCTTCGGACCAAAACCGCACAAATACGATATCAAACTGAACCGCAAAGTTAAAGACCTCGCTAAAATGAGTGCGCTTTCTTACAAGGCGAAAGAAAATGCGATCGTAGTGCTTGAAGATGTTAAAATGGATGCACCGAAAACAAAAGCTTTCTCAGGTATCCTGAAAAGCCTCAACATCGGCAGTAAAAAAGCATTGTTTGTTATTCCTGAATACAACGATAACATGTACCTCAGCCTCCGCAACGTGCAGGGTGTAAATGGTACTTTGCTCAGCGACATGAATACATACGACATCCTCGATGCCAATGTACTCGTGCTTACTGAAAGCGCTGCAAAGCTTTTTTCTGAAGCTGAAGCAAATTAATTAACGAACTGAAAAATTGTAAACGACATGAAACTGTCTGATGTTTTAATAAAGCCGATTTTATCTGAGAAAGCCAACAAGCAATCTGAGAAAATGAACCGTTATACGTTTATCGTAGACCGTAAGGCTAATAAACTGGAAATCAAAAAAGCAGTTGAATTATTTTATGGTGTTCAGGTAGAAGACGTAAACACTTTGGTGATGCCTTCTAAACTGAAAGCCAAATATACCAAAGCCGGATTCATCGTAGGTCGCAAGCCTGCTAAGAAAAAAGCACTGGTAACCGTAGCAGAGGGAGAATCAATCGACCTTTACGGTACTGTATAAACGAAATTAAAGAATGGTGGTCAGCACCGCAAAGTTTTGACAAATAAAAGAAATTAAAAATGGCACTTAGAAAATACAAACCGATTACTGCAGGTACCCGTTGGAGAATTGGTAATGCGTATGCAGAAGTTACAACCAACACACCTGAAAAGTCGCTGGTTGAAAAACAGAAAAGTACTGCAGGTAGAAATGCACAGGGCCGCAGGTCTATGCGCTATATGGGTGGTGGTAACAAAACCATGTACCGTATCATTGATTTCAAAAGGGATAAGAAAAATGTTCCTGCCCTGGTGAAAACAATTGAATACGATCCGAACCGTACTGCTTTCATCGCTCTGCTGGCTTATGCCGATGGTGAAAAACGTTACATGCTTGCTCCACAAGGACTGCAGGTAGGCCAAACCGTTATCAGCGGTGATGATGTTGCTCCTGAACTGGGAAATGCGCTGATGATGAAAAACATGCCTTTGGGTACCAACATTCACAATATTGAAATGCAACCTGGCCAGGGTGGTATCCTCGTTCGCAGTGCAGGTACTTCTGCCCAGTTAACGAACAAGGAAGATAAATATGCTGTATTGAAAATGCCTAGCGGTGAATTGCGCAAGGTGCTGATCAACTGCTACGCTACTGTAGGTGTTGCCAGCAACAGCGATCACAACCTCGAAAGCATGGGTAAAGCTGGTCGCAACAGGTGGAAAGGTATTCGTCCACGTACAAGGGCCGTAGCGATGAACCCGGTAGATCACCCGATGGGTGGTGGTGAAGGTAGAGCTTCAGGTGGTCACCCACGCAGCCGTAAAGGTAAATATGCTAAAGGTGAAATAACCCGTACACGTGGTAAAGGATCAGATAAAATGATTCTTCAGCGCAGGAACGGTAAAAAACTGCCAAACAAATAATCACAATCATTCAATAAACCTTGTTAAAATATCCCGATATCAAATCCGGGAAAATCAACAAAAAAAATAACACATGGCTCGTTCATTAAAAAAAGGTCCTTACGTAGAAGCAAAACTGGAGATGAAAGTAATGTCTATCGTAGAAGGCAAAGCGAAAAAAGCGGTTATCAAAACCTGGAGCCGCAGGAGTACGATCACGCCTGATTTCGTGGGTCAGACTTTCGCTGTGCACAACGGTAACAAATTCATTCCTGTTTATGTAACAGAATTCATGGTTGGTCATAAACTCGGTGAGTTTGCACCAACAAGGAACTTTAAAGGACACTCAAGTAAAAAGATAGCATAAAACGTTCAGCGTTTAATGTTCAGGGTTAGTTCCGGTTCATTAAGCGTTTAACCTTAAACGTAATAAAATGGAAGCAGTAGCAAAATTGAATAATTACCCCACTTCTCCACGTAAGATGCGCTTACTGGCCGACCTGATCCGTGGTATGAAAGTTGAAAAAGCCCTGGCAGTGCTGGAGCACAACCCGAAACACCCGGCAGTTCCCCTGCGCAAACTGGTAGTATCTGCTATCAGCAACTGGAAGCAGAAAAACGAAGGATCCGACGAATCAGCACTGGTTGTAAAAACAATCTTTGTAGATGGCGCCAGGGTAATCAAGCGTATGCGTCCTGCACCACAGGGTCGTGGCTACAGGGTTCGCAAACGCAGCAACCATGTTACCGTTATCGTTGATACCGTTGGTACAGCAGCAAAAGCAGTGAAAGAAGAAGTAGTAGCAGAAGTTGCTGCAGAACCGGTAAAAGCAAAAAAAGCAGCCGCTCCTAAAAAAGCAAAAGCAGCAAAAAAAGATTAATACCTAAACTTACAAATATTTAAAAACCGAATATGGGTCAGAAAACAAATCCGATAGGTGCAAGGTTGGGAATCATCCGTGGTTGGGACAGTAACTGGTATGCTCACAAAAAGGACTATGCTGGAAAACTGATTGAAGATGATAAAATCAGGAATTACCTGAATGCACGTATCAATAAAGGTGGCATCGCTAAAATCGTTATCGAGCGTACACTGAATAAACTGATTGTAACCATTCACACTTCAAAGCCTGGTATCATCATCGGTAAAGGTGGTGGAGAAGTAGACAGGATTAAAGAAGAATTGAAAAAGCTTTGTGGTAAAGAAGACGTTCAGATCAACATCCTGGAGATCCGTCGTCCCGAACTGGATGCTAATATCGTTGCCGATACCATCGCACGCCAGCTCGAAAACCGTATTAACTATAAGCGTGCCATCAAAATGTCGATCGCTTCTGCTCTCCGTATGGGCGCTGAAGGTATCAAAGTAAAAGTTGGTGGTCGTTTGGGTGGTGCTGAAATTGCCCGTAGCGAAGAAATCAAACAAGGTCGTACACCTTTGCATACACTCCGTATGGATATTGATTATGCAAGTGTTTTCGCCCTGACAGTTTATGGTAAAATCGGTATCAAAGTATGGATCTGTAAAGGTGAAGTACTCGGTAAAAGAGACCTGAACCCGAATGTAATCGCTGGTGGAAAAAATGAAGGTGCAGAAAGAAGTGCAGCTGGAGGATTTGAAAGAGGCGGAGATAGAAGAGACGACAGAAGAGGTGGTGGAGATCGTGGCGGACGTGGTGGTGGAGACCGTGGTGGACGTGGCGGCGATCGCGGAGGAAGGAGATAAGTTCAATTAGTCAATTAGCTAATTAGCTAATTAATTAATTATCTAATTAAATTAATAACAAGAATTTCAAATTGTAATACAATGTTATCACCAAAAAGAAGCAAACACAGGAAAACGCAGAAAGGAAGGATGAAGGGAAATACCAAAAGAGGTGCTACACTTGCTTTCGGAACCTTCGGACTTAAAGCTTTGGATAGTGTTTGGTTAACCAACCGTCAGATCGAAAGTGCCCGTCAGGCAATGACCCGTCACATGAAACGTGAAGGTAATGTCTGGATCAGGATCTTCCCTGATAAACCTATTACTGCAAAACCAGCGGAAGTAAGGATGGGTAAAGGTAAAGGTAACCCTGAAGGATGGGCAGCTATCGTTCAGCCAGGTCGTATCCTTTTTGAAGCAGATGGTGTTCCGATGCAGGTAGCCAAAGAAGCCTTTGAACTGGCTGCTCAGAAATTGCCGATCCTCACCAAGTTTGTGGTAAGTCACGATTACCAGGCTTAATCAGGAAAGCAAAGCAGGCTGAAAAAGCTGCGAAAATTATCAAATTATCAAACCAGAATAAGATGTCTAAAAAAGTTGATTTCGTAAAAAGCCTTCAGGGATTAAATGAAGCTGAGCTGACGGCAAAAATCAAGGAAGATGAGTTGCGCATCAGGAAATTGCTGTTCACCCATTCTTTAACACCGTTGGAGAATCCGCAAAGCATCCGGTCGCTGAGAAGGGATATTGCCCGTTTGAAAACACAACTGAAGAAAATACAAATTGGAGCATAAATAAAACGTTTCACGTTTAACGTAGAAGGAAAGACTTCACGAATTAAACGTTAAACCTTTAAACGAAATATAATGGAAGCAACAAACAAAGTAGAAAGAAATTTAAGGAAGACCAGGATAGGTGTAGTATCCAGCAACAAAATGGATAAAACCATCACGGTAAAGGTTGAACGTAAAGTAAAACACCCGTTGTACGGTAAGTTCCTTAAAAAGACCACCAGTTTTCACGCTCATGATGAAAAGAATGAGTGCAATATCGGTGATACAGTGAAAATCATGGAAAGTCGCCCCCTCAGCAAAACAAAACGCTGGAGACTGGTTGAAGTAGTTGAGAAAGTGAAGTAAGCCTGTTTGGTTATCGTTTATACATAACCGTTAATAACATCAAATTATCAAATGCCGGATGAAGCCGGCAGCAAACGAAAATAAAATGATACAGCAAGAGAGCAGATTAAACGTAGCAGACAACAGCGGTGCAAAAGAAGTATTGTGCATCCGCGTACTGGGAAACAGCGGACAGGATTATGCGAAGATCGGTGATAAAATTGTTGTGACTGTTAAAGATGCCATGCCTGCCGGTGGTATTAAAAAAGGTACTGTAAGCAAAGCGGTAATTGTTCGCACCGTTAACAAACTGCGTCGCAAAGACGGATCTTATATCCGTTTTGATGACAACGCTGTGGTATTGCTGAACAATTCCGACGAACCAAGAGGTACACGTATTTTCGGCCCGGTGGCCCGTGAACTGAGGGATAAGGGTTATATGAAAATTATCTCCCTGGCACCGGAAGTATTGTAAGATCAAACAAAGCTGGTCCTGCAACTGTAAACGGAACACATTAACAAAGTAAGAAAGCTATAAAGCATTATACAATGAGTACAAGATTCAAACCAAAATTCAACATTAAAAAAGGTGATTCAGTGGTAGTGATTGCCGGTGATGACAAAGACCTGAAGAAACCACGTAAGGTGTTGGAAGTTATTTTGGAGAAAAGCCGTGTGCTGGTAGAAGGTGTAAACATCGTTACCAAACACACCAAACCAACTGCCCAGAATACAAAAGGCGGTATCGTAAAAACTGAAGCTCCGATCGCTATCAGCAACGTGATGTTGTGGGATGCAAAAACAGGCGGACCAAGCAAAGTAAAACGTACCAGGGAAAACGGTAAATTAATCAGAACAGCAAAAAAATCAGGGGAGGTAATTAAATAATGAGCACTACAACCAACACTCCGAGATTAGCAGTTAAGTACAAAAAAGATGTTGTACCTGCTTTAATGAAAAAATTCAGTTACAAAACCATTATGCAGGCGCCAAGGCTGACCAAAATCTGCCTGAACCGCGGTGTAAATGGTGCAGTAACCGATAAAAAACTTAATTGATGTTGCTATTGATGAACTGACCAACATTACTGGTCAGAAAGCAGTAGCTACCACATCAAAAAAGGATATCTCAAACTTCAAACTCCGTAAAAACATGCCAATCGGTGCAAGGGTAACTTTGCGTGGAGTAAAAATGTATGAGTTCCTCGACAGGCTGGTATCGGTATCACTGCCACGTGTACGTGATTTCAAAGGTATCAACGACAAAGCTTTCGATGGCCGTGGTAACTATACCTTAGGCGTAACCGAACAAATCATTTTCCCTGAAATCGATATCGATAAAGTGAATAAAATCACCGGTCTGGATATCACTTTCGTAACCACCGCTTCAACCAACGAAGAAGCTTACGAGTTACTGAAAGAACTGGGTATGCCTTTTAAGAACGTCAAAAAATCTGAAAATTAAGATATGGCTAAAAAATCAATCGTCGCCAGGCAGGCCAAAAGAGAGAAAATGGTTGCCAAGTTTGCAGAAAAAAGAACAGCCCTCAAAGCTGAAGGAAATTATGCAGCATTGGATTTGTTGCCTAAAAACGCTTCACCTGTTCGCCTGAAAAACAGGTGTCAGCTGACTGGCCGCCCAAGAGGTTATATGCGTCACTTCGGCATCAGCCGTAACCAGTTCCGCGATATGGCACTTGCCGGAAAAATTCCTGGTGTAACAAAAGCCAGCTGGTAATACAGATCAACAGGCTGGAAGCTAGAAACCAGAAACTAAACACTAGAAAGCGTAAAACAGTTTTTAATGACTGCATACAAAAACTAGAAAAGGATACTGGAAACTGGATATCGCATTGTAAAAAAATTATTAAAAAACATTAACAGACATAACAATGGTTACTGATCCAATCGCAGATTATTTAACAAGAATTCGTAACGCTCAGATGGCAAATCACCGCATCGTGGAGATTCCTGCCAGCAACCTGAAAAAGCGTATTACAGAAATTCTTTACGATAAAGGATATATTCTGAAATATAAATTTGAAGACGACAGCAAACAAGGTGTGATCAAAATCGCCCTTAAGTATGATCCTTCAACCAAACAACCTGTAATCCAGAGCCTCGAAAGAATCAGCCGCCCGGGTTTGCGTACTTATGCAAAACCAGACGAATTCAAAAGGGTAAGAAATGGTTTGGGCATCTCTATCATCTCTACCTCAAAAGGTGTGATGACCGATAAAGAAGCAAAAGCGCAGAATGTTGGTGGGGAAGTGCTTTGCAGCATATTCTAATCAGTGTTCCAGGGATTTGAAAATGGAAAATGGTTTTCAAATCTGTATATAAGGTTGAATTAAGCTTTCTATACATAGCTGACAACAACCAACCACATTTTCAGCAAAAACAAATTTTAAAAATTTTCAAACTAAGAAAATGAGTCGTATAGGAAGAAAACCGGTAGATATCCCAGCAGGTGTAACCATCACTGTTGGTAAAGACAATATCATTACCGTAAAAGGACCAAAAGGTGAACTGAAACAAAACATCGATCGTGATATCGTTGTAGAAGTGAAAGACAATACTGTTCAGTTTGCCCGTCCGACAGATCAGATCCGTCACCGTGCTATGCATGGTCTGTATCGTTCTCTCATCAGCAACATGGTGAAAGGTGTTACAGAAGGATACAAAAAAGAACTTGAACTGGTGGGTGTGGGTTACAAAGCAGCTAACCAGGGAAATATCCTGGATCTGGCACTGGGTTATTCTCACAACATCATTTTCGAAATACCAAAAGAACTGAAAGTAGCTACTGCTCAGGAAAAAGGTAAAAACCCGGTTATTACCCTGGAAAGTATCGACAAGCAATTGCTCGGCCAGGTTTGTGCAAAGATCCGCAGCCTGCGTAAACCAGAACCATACAAAGGTAAAGGTGTGAAATTTGTAGGTGAAGTGTTGAGGAGAAAAGCTGGTAAGTCAGCCGGTAAATAACCGTTCAGCTAAACAGTAATCTGTTCAACTGAATAATCAATTATCAAATTATCCCGGCAGTATCGGGAATAAAAAATAAGACAATGAACAACAAATCAAGCGCAAGACAAAAGATCAGGTATCGCATCCGCAAGAAAGTAAGCGGTAGCACATCTATTCCACGTCTTACTGTTTACAGAAGCAATGCAGATATCTATGCACAGCTTATCGACGACAGCAACGGAGTAACCATCGCTGCTGCTTCTTCAAGGCAAAAAGATATCACCGCTCAAAAAGCACCAAAGATTCAGAAAAGCAAAATGGTTGGTGAAGCCATCGCCAGGAAAGCAGTTGAACTGGGTGTTAAGAAAGTTGTATTCGATCGCAGTGGTTATGTATATCATGGCCGTGTTAAAGCTGTAGCAGAAGGCGCAAGGGAAGCAGGTCTTGATTTTTAATCCTGCAGATCAACAAACAATAAGTATCAACTATCAAATAGAGTAAATGTCAAACGTAATTGTAAATAAGATGAAGGCCGGTGACCTCGAATTAAAAGAGAAAGTGGTTGCCATCAACCGTGTGGTTAAAACCACCAAAGGCGGTCGTGCATTCAGTTTCTCTGCATTGGTTGTTATCGGTAACGAAGCCGGTGTTGTAGGACACGGACTCGGAAAAGCCAAGGAAGTACAGGAAGCTATTACAAAAGGTATTGAAGATGCCAAAAAGAACCTGATCAAGGTTCCGGTAATGCACGGTACAATTCCTCACGATCAGCTGAGCAAAGAAGGTGCTGCTAAAGTACTCATCAAGCCAGCCGCTCATGGTACCGGTGTAATCGCCGGAGGTAGCATGCGTGCTGTTCTGGAAGCTGCCGGAATCACCGACGTACTCGCTAAAAACCTGGGTTCTGCCAATCCACACAACGTGGTAAAAGCAACCATCAAGGCACTGGCTAGTTTACGTGAACCGGTTTCAGTTTCTAAAACAAGAAATATTTCTCTGAAGAAAGTATTTAATGGATAATAACGGCTAACGTTAAACTATAAACGTTTTATTTCGGTATGAAAAAGATTAAAATAACACAGATTAAAAGCGTAATTGACAGGTCTGAGCGTCAGAAAAAAACAATGATTGCCCTCGGATTGAAAAAAATGAACGCTACTGTTGAAGTGGAAGCTACTCCTCAGATCCAGGGTATGATTACAAAAGTTCAGCACCTGGTGAAAGTTGAAGAAGCATAAATTTCTTTAATTAGCTGATTAGATAATTAACTAATTAGCTAATTGGATAATTATCTAATTAATTAAAAAAGCGAGGGGCGATTCCCCGTAAGTTAAAAATCAAAAAAAGATGAAACTACATTCATTAAGACCTGCAAAAGGTGCAACACACAAAGAAAAACGTCTGGGACGTGGTGAAGCAAGTGGTAAAGGTGGTACTTCCACAAAAGGTAACAAAGGTGGTCAGAGCCGTGCCGGTTACAAGAGCAAGAAAGCCCACGAAGGTGGTCAGATGCCAATTCAGCGTCGTATTCCAAAACGTGGATTCACCAATATCAACCGTATTGAATATAAAGTGATCAACCTGGGTCAGATTGATCTGTATGCTGAAAAATATGGTATTACCGAATTCAATTTGCAGAACCTGTATGTTAACGGACTGATCGGGCAAACCGATAGCGTTAAAATACTTGGTAACGGCGAATTGAAAGGTAGTTTCGCTTTTAAAGTGAACGCTGTCAGTGCCAAAGCGAAAGCAGCGATAGAAGCTGCCGGCGGGTCTGTCGAAATAGTGAAATAAATACCCGATATTTGTATGACGCATGTAAATGCGTCTTTTACTTTTTTAGCGAAACCAAATAAATTGAATTAATTCTGTGAAGAAGTTCGTTACAACACTTAAAAATATCTGGAGCATCGATGAGCTGCGTAATAAAATCATTTTTACGTTAATTCTGCTGTTCATCTATCGCCTCGGTTCATTTATCGTTCTTCCTGGTATCGATCCCAACAAACTCAGCAATCTTCACAACAGTACCCAGGGTGGTATGCTTGGATTGCTTGATGCGTTTGTAGGTGGTGCTTTCTCAAAAGCATCCATCTTTGCATTGGGTATCATGCCTTATATCTCTGCCTCGATCTTCATGCAATTGATGACCATCCTGGTTCCCCAGATGGCTAAAATTCAGAAAGAAGGTGAAAGCGGAAGGAAAAAAATCAACCAATGGACAAGGTACCTCACCGTACTGGTTACTGCCTTCCAGGCTGCAGCCTATATCGGATACCTGAAAAGTCCGGGTAATGTTGAAGCACTCATCCCTGCATATGGTAATTTCTTCTGGATCTCAACTGTAGTAGTATTAACTGTTGGTACATTATTCGTAATGTGGCTCGGTGAAAAAATCACAGATAAAGGTCTCGGAAACGGTACATCAATGATCATCATGATCGGTATCCTTGCTCGTCTGCCACAGGCGTTCGGACAGGAATGGTCGGCCAGGATTGCTCAAAGAGGCGCCGGTGGTTTGCTCATCATGCTGGTTGAAATTTTATTCCTGATCGCCATCATTATGGGACTCATCATGCTGGTTCAGGGTACAAGGAAAGTGCCTGTTAATTATGCCAAGCAGATTGTTGGTAACCGCCAGATGGGTGGAGCAAGAAACTTCCTGCCACTGAAAGTGAATGCTGCCGGTGTTATGCCGATCATCTTCGCTCAGGCAATCCTCTTCCTGCCAACTATTTTTACAGGATTTACCGGCGATGGCTGGGCTAAATATTTCACCGATCACACAAATATTGTATACATGATTGTGTATTCAATATGTGTAATCGCTTTTACTTTCCTCTACACTGCTCTGATTTTTAATCCTAAGCAGATGGCAGATGAATTGAAACGCAACAACGGATTTATCCCGGGTGTAAAACCAGGCCAGGATACAGCTGATTATATCGGAACCATTATGGACAGGATCACATTGCCAGGCGCTATTCTGCTTGCATTGGTGGGTATCTTGCCAGGTGTTTTCCAACTGGTATTTAAAATGTCGCAGAACTTCTCTACCTTCTTCGGTGGTACTTCACTGTTGATCATGGTAGGTGTAATTCTCGATACACTGCAACAAATCGAAACCCAGCTCTTGATGCGCCAGTACGATGGTCTTATGAGCAGCGGAAGGGTGCAGGGACGCCAGGCAGTTGCATCAGGTATGTAATTCATTCAGAAAAAAATAACTTTACAAACCCCGGCGATCCAATCGTTGGGGTTTGTTTAATTTTGAGGTAATGATAATCTATAAAACAAAAGAAGAGATTGAAATAATGCGTCAGACCTGCTTGCTGGTAAGTCAGGCTCATGCTACAGCCGCAGCATTATTAAAGCCAGGTATGACCACACTGGAAGTGAACAGCATTGTTCATCATTTTATTTATGATCATGGTGGCATTCCTTCTTTCCTCAACTACAACGGGTTTCCGGCAGCTACCTGCATTTCGATGAATGCGGAAGTAGTGCATGGATTTCCGGGAGAGCATGTACTCAAAAGCGGCGATATCATTTCACTGGATATTGGCATTTATAAAAATGGATTTCATGGCGATAGCGCATATACGTATGCGATAGGAGAGATATCAGATGAAGTAAAACAATTACTCAGGGTTACCAAAGAATCTTTATACCTGGGTATTGAAAAAGCAAGAGCCGGAAACCGCATCGGTGATATTGCCAATGCCATCCAGGAACATACAGAGAAGAAGCATGGTTATGGTGTGGTGAGAGAACTGGTTGGGCATGGTCTCGGCCGGGATCTTCACGAAGACCCTCAGGTTCCGAATTATGGTAAGAAAGGATCCGGCCCCAAGCTTAAAGAAGGCATGGTACTGGCCATTGAGCCGATGATCAATATGGGCGTTAAAGAGGTTGTCCACCTGAGTGATGGATGGTCGATTCTTACCAAAGACAGGAAACCTTCTGCTCATTTTGAACATGATGTTTGCATTACCAAGGGCGATCCCGATATTTTAACTTCTTTCGAAATCATAGAAGCGGCTGAAAAAGCCAATCCGAACCTCGACTGGAGTTATGAGCAATCAGCCATCCTGGTTTAATCTTCGCCAACATTTCATTCTAATACGATGGCCAAAAAGCAACTGGTAGTTATAGGCGGAGGTGCTGCCGGTTTTTTTTGTGCAGTGAATGCAGCAAGGCTATACCCCGACCTTTCAGTAATCATTCTGGAAAAGACTTCCAAACTACTTAGTAAAGTAAAAGTGAGTGGTGGCGGGCGTTGCAATGTAACCCATGCCTGTTACAGCATAGCCGAAATGACCCGGTTTTATCCTCGTGGTGCATCCTTTTTAAAGCAGGCTTTTCATCATTTCTTTACTACCGATACGATTGCCTGGTTCGCAGAAAGAGGCGTGGTACTTAAAACAGAAGCCGACGGAAGAATGTTTCCGGTTAGCAATTCTTCGCAAACCATTATCGATTGCCTCTTGAATGAAGTCAATCGTTATGGTGTGGAAATCAGGGTTAAAGCTGAAGTTCAGGAAATAAATATTGTACCCGAAGGAACAAATTCTCCAACAAAGATTAGTCAAAGAAAATTCTCATTACAGCTAACTAACGGAAATGCCATAGACGCAGATTTACTTTGTATCGCCTGTGGGGGATTTCCAAAAGCAGAAATGTTTCAATGGCTGAAAAATACAGGCCATCATTTCTCTTCACCTGTCCCGTCTTTATTCACTTTTAACATGCCGGGCAACCCGATCTGTTCGCTGATGGGCGTAACCGTTAGTGATGTACTGATTAAAATTTCGGGTACCAAATTGCAGCAAAGAGGTCCGTTACTGATTACACACTGGGGCATGAGCGGTCCAGCTGTATTGAAGCTTTCAGCCTGGGGTGCCCGGGAACTGGCAGAGAAAAATTATGAGTACACAATACTGATCAACTGGTTGCCCGAATACAATGAAAATTCACTCAGGGAGAAATTTCAAAGCCTTCGTTTTGAACTGGCTCCCCGAAAAATCGTCAATAAAAATCCACTCGGATTGCCTGCAGCACTATGGGAATTTTTGCTACAACAGTGTGGCATACCCGAAGAAATCCGCTGGGCTGATCTGCCTGCAAAAGAACAGAACAAACTCATCAAAATGCTTTGTTCGCATGAACTGAAAGTTAAAGGCAAAACGACATTTAAAGAGGAGTTTGTAACAGCCGGAGGCATCCTGCTATCAGAAATCAATGCCGCAACGATGGAAAGCAAACTGGTTGAAAGTTTGTTTTTTGCCGGTGAAATACTGGATGCCGATGGCGTTACCGGGGGATTTAATTTTCAGCATGCCTGGACCTCAGGCTGGATCGCAGCTACCAAAGGAGTTGGCAGGTATATGGGTTCCACAGGATCTGAAGTAAATACAGTTTAACCATAGTTTTAACGGCCCCTTCTCACCTTGAGTAGACGAAATAAATTAACTTGCCGCCTGAATGAAAAAACTCGACAGGTACATATTGTTCAAATACCTCAGCTCTTTTTTCTTTTGCCTGTTGCTGTTAACTGCCATCGTGGTTGTAGTGGATATCAGTGAAAAAACCGATGACTTTGTAAAATCAAAACTTTCAGCCTGGCAGATTTTTACCGATTATTACCTTGGCTTCATCCCACGCATAGACGCAATGCTGTTCCCGCTGTTTGTATTCATAGCGGTAATATTCTTTACTTCCAAAATGGCCGGCCGTTCCGAAATCATTGCTATCCTGAGTAGTGGTATCAGTTTCAGGAGATTTCTATTGCCTTATGTCGTTGGCGGAATTTTCCTCTCATTGATTCTCTGGGGCGGTTACCAGTATGTTGTGCCAAAAGCTAACAGGAAATGGGCCGACTTTGAGAAAAATTATGTGGATGTAAACCGGGCGCCTGTTGCCAACGCAACCTATAAACAGAACATTTATTTTCGCATAGATTCGAATACATATGCCGGTATCAAGGGGTATGACACGGTTTCCAAAACCGGATCAAACTTCAGTGTGATGCGCTTCCGCAACAACCAGCTTATATATAACCTCAGGGCCATGAGCTTTCGCTGGGATACAGCCATCCGCAAATGGTCTTTAAGCAATGTGCTTGAAAGGCAACTCAATGCCATCGATGAGAAGGTTCAGTTCTCCGGTAAAAAGGAAATGAGTTATAGCTTTAAACCTATTGATCTGCGCAAAGATGATTACCTGAAAGACCAGATGACAACACCCGATCTGAATGCATTTATTGCACTGGAGAAAATGCGGGGCTCGGAGATGCTCAGCACATTACAGGTTGAACGTTATAACAGGGATGCAATCCCGGCTTCGGTATTAATTCTAACGATTATAGGCGCTGTTTTGGCTTCCCGTAAGGTCAGGGGAGGAAGCGGCTTTCACCTTGCACTGGGTGTTGTGATCAGTGTACTGTACATCCTTTTTGGCAGGTTTTCAGTTGTATTCGCCACCAAAGGCGATTTCAATCCATTGCTGGCCGCATGGTTGCCCAATTTCCTCTTCGGTGCACTGGCGATTTATCTTTACAGGAAAGCGCCCAAATAGCTGTCTTTCTTTTAAAACTTTCTTTTAAAACTTTTGTTTAACAGTCGGGCGCATCGTAATTTTAACCGCCCGGCGCTCCTCATTGCAAATGGTCGTCATTCCAGGTAATTTTCCTGCACAGGGATTCTCTGAAAATAGCTGCCAGAAAGCAATGTTGCAAAGGCGGGCATATCTCTTCAAAAGCTTAAAATCATATATTTTTCTATGGGCATTATTAAAGACAGGTTCAAGCAAAAGGCAGATGCTACGGCTGCAGAAATCAAGGATTTAATCAAAGAGCATGGCGAAAAGAAAATCGGTGAAGTAACGCTTAGCCAGATATTCCAGGGTATGCGTGGCATGACCGGACTGGTTACTGAAACTTCATTGCTGGATGCCCAGGAAGGTATTCGTTTCAGGGGTTATTCAATTCCTGAATTAAGAGAAAAATTACCAAAAGCGCCCAATGGATCTGAACCATTGCCGGAAGGCCTTTTCTACCTGATGCTGGTTGGCGAATTGCCAACTGCAGATGATGTTCAGCACCTCACCAGTGTATGGCAGCGCAGGAGCCATGTGCCCAACCATGTATTTGCTACCATCGATGCATTGCCGGTTGCAACTCACCCAATGACACAGTTCGTAGTGGCCATTATGGCTTTGCAAACCGAAAGTCAGTTTTCTAAACGCTATGCCAAAGGCATGAGTAAGAAAGATTACTGGGAAGCGGTGTTTGATGATTCCATGGACCTGATTGCCCGCTTGCCAAGGATTGCTGCGTATATCTATCGCCGTAAGTATAAGAATGGTGAACATATTCAACCGAATGGCCTGCTCGACTGGGCTGGCAATTTTGCCCACATGATGGGTTATGAAGACGAAACGTTTAAAGAACTGATGCGGCTGTATATGGTAATCCATGCCGATCATGAAGGAGGTAACGTTTCCGCACACACGACGCACCTCGTTGGATCTGCACTCAGTGATCCTTACCTGAGTTTTGCGGCAGGTATGAATGGGCTTGCTGGTCCATTGCACGGATTGGCCAACCAGGAAGTGATCAAGTGGATATTTGAACTCAGGGAACAGATCGGTTCCGATTCTCCTTCGAAAGAACAAATTGAAGAATACGTTAAGAAAACACTCAGCGATGGAAAAGTAGTACCGGGTTATGGTCATGCGGTACTCCGTAAAACAGATCCACGCTTCACGGCTCAGATGGAGTTTGGTAAAAAGCATATGGCTGATGATCCACTGGTACAAACCGTTTGGACAATTTATGAAGCTGTACCACCGATCCTTTCTTCCATCGCAAAAATTAAAAATCCCTGGCCGAATGTAGATGCACACAGTGGTGCTTTACTCGTTCATTACGGCATGGTTGAATATGAATTCTACACCGTATTGTTTGGTGTTTCCAGGGCATTGGGTGTACTGGCCAGCCTTTGCTGGGACAGAGCCCTTGGATTCCCGCTCGAAAGGCCAAAATCAGTTACCACACAACTGGTAAAAGAATGGCTGGAAGGCAAGGAAGAAATCTGGGGAGATTAATCAACTCATTTTAATATCGATGCCCTGTTCTGCAGGGCATTTTTTATTTGTATGATGCATTCAATAACTACAGCAAGACTGATCATTCGTCCATTTACTTTGGATGATGCAGCATTCATCATAGAATTGCTCAATACAGAAGGTTGGCTCCGTTTCATTGGTAACCGGAATGTTCACACGAATGAAGATGCAGTAAATTACCTGCTCAATGGCCCGATGAAAAGCTATGAGCAATATGGCTTTGGGTTGATTTGCATTTGTATAAAAGAATCCGGTATGCCAATCGGTATGTGTGGCTTGATCAAAAGACTTCAGTTCCAGTTCCCTGATATTGGTTTTGCATTGCTTCCATCCTTTGAGAAAAATGGGTATGCTTATGAAGCAGCATCCGGCATTATTGCGGATGCCCGTAACCGTTATGAATTTGAAAAATTGTGTGCCATCACCAATACAGATAATGAACTTTCGGGAAACCTGCTGAAAAAACTGGGGTTTGTATTTCAAAAGGAAATAGAAATGGACGTTGAAATCCTGAACCTGTACGAGTTGACATTAAAATAGTTCAATTAAAAAAATAAAGCCACGGGGAACCGTGGCTACTTTGCATCTATCGAGGAGAAACCAATGAACTTGTTAGATTGTTGAAAAGCATTGCAGGCTAACCAGCACAGAACTATTACTATTTGATAAAGTCGACTGTTGTTTTAACCTGCTTCCCGTTAGTACCAGTGCCATCGTTATCAACAGGCAAGCTGCCATTAATATCGGGCCTTTGTATTGAAGGATAATGCTTTTCATTTTTTATATATTGTATTGCTTATTCCTGAATTTTTACATCTGCTTTTATTTCAGCAGTTGTGCCATCTATGTATATCAAACCACGTTTACCATTTTCAAGCTGAAAGATGAAACAATGGTACCTTACTTCACCATTGCCGATGGAAGCAAAATGAGAAAATGAGTTTTCTGTAATATGACTGGTCATGCGTTTGAAGTCGGCAGTAGTTTTGCATTGATCAAACTGCTGGCGATCGAAACTGATACCATTTATTTTTACTGCTGTTCCGTTGAGTTCTGCTTTTGTTTTATTGTCTTTACCACTCAGGTTATACCATTCGAGGTTGTTACCACTCCAGTCTTTGGTGAGCACCAGAGCCAGTGATAATTCTTTCTTTACAGCCGCTGCTTCAGAAGCGGAATATGATTTTTTAGATGGGATACTCAGAAAAGCTTTTCCATCTGGTTGAAGGGTTTCACTGAATGAGATCAGTTTTTGTGCAATACTTCCGAAACCAAGTAAAATCGGGATAATGAGTAATAATAATTTCTTTGCCATGTTTTAATTTTATGTAAAACTCGGCCATGGCAGGGTAGGGTAAAAATATTCTGAACTGAACCGTAGGGATTTTATAATGAAGTGTATTAAATAGAATTTTAATTAAAACAGGAAATGCGGCTGACTAGTTTTTTTCAGATTCCTGCCTCGATAATTCCTGGATCGTATTGCGCCTGATCTCCTTGAGTTTTTTGAAATGAGAAGAGGGTAAACCGGTTACTTTTTTAAACTGAAAAGAAAGATGCGCCACACTGCTGTAATTGAGTTTATCAGCAATTTCAGTAAGGGTTAAGCCATCTACCACCAGCATTTCTTTTGCTTTTTCAATTTTCAGTGCAATCATATATTGTTCGATGGTATTGGCTTCCATTGCAGAAAAATAGGAGGAGAGATATGGATAATCATAATTCAGTTTTCTGCTCAGGTAATCAGACAGGTTGCTGCGGATCCGGTCGTTGTTGGAGATGTATTCGGCAATCGTGGTTTTGATCTGGTCAACCAGTATGCCTTCCCGGCTTTTCACCAGTTCCAAACCGGCTTTGCGTATAGCACTATTGAATTCTTTTTGTTCAGCAGCCGATAATTTCTGATCGGTTTCTGCAATCCCCAGTTCTACTTTAAGTGGTTTAACGCCAATCTTCTTCAGTTCTTCTTTTACGACTATTTTACAGCTTTCGCAGGCCATGTTCCGAATATAGAGTTTCATACTGCAATACTTTATAACAAACAATATAGCATTAATGAACTGTTGTTCCTAACGGTATTTTTTATATCAGGGAAGGAGTAATTAAAACTTTTACAGCTTTATCTGCTGTACAGATTTCGAGGTGCTTGTTTTTAGCATAACTGAAGCATGCGTCATTGGTTGCAAACATTTCGGGAAGATTGAACTGATCATGAATAGGCTCTATAATATACACGGCCATCTGGTTGGGTAAAGTAAGGATCTGGATTTCCGATAAAAGGCTGATCGTACTGCAGTGTACCTGAAGTCGAACCTGTGCATTAAAAGCCATCACACCCCCGTTTTTCTTGAGTTGAAAATCGTTGACGAACCCGAGCAGTGATGGAATATTATCCTTTAACATAGTGGAGGCTTAACATGAACCGGAAAGACAACTGCAAGGTCCGTACTAAGCCCCGAACCACTGTTATAGAATTTACTGAATTTTTTATAAAATTTTTGGTCAGTTATCGAGCAAATTATAAAGCAGGAATTCAATTCACTGTTAATGATGTATCAGGTTAGCCCATAAAAAAAAGCACCCTAAACAGATGCTTTTAAAATGGTGGAGAATACCAGATTCGAACTGGTGGCCTCTTGCATGCCATGCAAGCGCTCTAGCCAACTGAGCTAATCCCCCGGCGGATTGCAAATATAACCTCTTTCATATTTGTCCCAAAAAGTTTTTACTTAAAATATCAGATGGCTTTGCTGAATACCGGGTTGTTAGCCAGGGGTTTATTCCGGATCAGTTTAAGGTCAAAAGCACTGCAGATATTGCGGATGAAATGAAATCCGTCAGCCGTTAGTTTCAGTCCGGTTGAATTGTATTCTATCAATCCATCTTCTTTCAGGCTTTCCAGTTCGGGAAAGCAGCAATTTTCTATGGTAGATAAATCTTCTTCCTTAAATGAGGTTCTTTGCCGGCAGCTGATATCAAGTATATACCTGCGGAAAGAAATATCCTCGCCAGTAAGAAAATAACCTTTCTGAACAGCTGGCAATCCCTGGTTGATCTGGGCGCTGTAATTGTGGAGCGTTTTGTCATTCTGGGCAAAAGCAATCCCGATATCACTGATACTCGACACGCCCAGGCCAATCAGGATATTGGTTTGTTGGGTCGTATAGCCCATGAAGTTACGGTGAAGCCTGCCCGCAGTATGCGCTTCATACAATTCATCCGTTGGCAATGCAAAATGATCCATGCCGATATTGTGATAACCATGACTACTGAACAATGCTTTTCCCAGCTGATACAATTGCATTTTCTCTTCTGCCGATGGCAAATCAGTTTCATCAAAAAGCCGCTGTCCACGACTGGTCCAGGGGACATGTGCATAACTGTAGAATGCAATCCTGTCGGGCTTCATGGCAATACATTGCAGGATGGTTTTTTCTATACTCGCTTCAGTTTGTAACGGTAAGCCATAGATGAGATCAAAATTTACAGAAGTAAAACCTGCATTCCTCGCATTTTCCGTTGCCCTCATTACATTTTCAACCGGTTGAATGCGGTTAATAATCTGTTGTACTGCCGGATCATTGTCCTGTACGCCATAACTGATCCTTCTGAAACCAAGTGCATACAAGGTTTTCAGATGTTCGGTGGTGGTATTATTGGGATGGCCTTCGATACTGAATTCATGATCGGGATGTATTACTGCATTTTCCAGGAGGCCGTTGATCAGTCTTGTTAAATTTTCGGGCGAAAAGAAAGTGGGTGTTCCACCTCCAAGGTGCAATTCCCTGATCACAGGTGGTTCATTCATCTGCCCGAGGTATTGTTTCCATTCTTTCAGCACGATGGATATATAATCATCTTCCACGGAATGATTGGCTGTAATTTTTTTGTTGCATCCGCAATAAGTACATAGTGATTCACAAAAGGGAAGATGAATATATAGGCTGATACCATGCTGTTTATTTTCAATAGCAAACTGTTTGCTGAAAAGATCCATCCATTTTTGCTGATCAATACCTTCCTGCCAGTAAGGAACGGTGGGGTAACTGGTATACCTGGGTACGGCAACATTGTATTTGGATAGCAGGTTTGGATTGATGGCCATAATTTATATTGAGCAGCAAAATTGCCTTTTGCTAATCAGATTTTTTTTGATCAGCATCATAAGCAGGGTTGATATAGATTAGCCTGGAGCCGATTTTATTGATTAAAATGGCTTTAGTCTGGCTGTGAAATGCCTTAACAGTGGTGCTTCTTCAACAATTGTCAGGCCTTTGATCTGATGACGGTTATTGAAAACTTCGAGGATCACTTCTGCCACATAATCGATATGGCTCTGGGTATAAACACGCCGGGGTATTGCCAGTCGCACCAGTTCCATTTTGGCCGGAATAAGTTTTCCCTGTTCATCGTATTTCCCAAACATCAATGAGCCGATCTCTACACTCCTGATACCTCCTTCGGTGTACAGGGCACCGGCAAGCGCTTGTCCGGGATATTGTTCAACAGGGATATGAGAAAGAAAAGCTTTAGCATCCAGGTAAACCGCATGTCCACCTGCCGGTTGCATAACGGGAATGCCTGCCTGCACCAGTTTATTGGTGAGGTATTCTATGCTCCTGATTCGGTATTGCAGGTATTGTTCATCCATTACTTCTTCAAGGCCAATGGCGATGGCTTCGAGGTCACGACCGGCCAGTCCACCATAAGTTGGGAAACCTTCTGTAATCACCAGCAGGTTTCTGCAATCCTGTGCCAGTTGCGGATTGTGCATGGCAAGAAATCCACCGATATTGGCAAAGGCATCTTTTTTGGCACTCATCGTACAACCGTCGGCGTAAGAAAACAATTCGCGGGCAATGGAAGGAATAGATTTATCTGCATAGCCTTCCTCACGTGTTTTGATGAAGTAACAATTTTCTGCAAAGCGACAGGCATCGATGAACAAAGGAATATGATGTTTTCTGCAGATAGAATGTACTTCCCGGATGTTCTGCATGCTCACCGGCTGCCCGCCACCGGAGTTATTGGTTACGGTGATAATACACAACGGAATATTAGCAGCACCTTTTTCATTGATGAATTGTTCCAGCGCTCTGGTGTCGATATTTCCTTTGAAAGGAGCTGGAACTGCGGGCAGTTTTCCTTCTTCACAAGGCAGGTCTACTCCTTCAGCTCCGGAGAATTCAATATTGGCACGGGTGGTATCAAACAATGTATTGCTGACAATATATTTTCCTTTTCCTCCGATGATGCTGAAGAGAATTTTTTCGGCAGCTCTTCCCTGGTGTGTGGGAATCACGAGTGGGAAACCGGTGATTTGCTGAATCGTTTTTTCAAAGCGGAAAAAGCTGGTACTGCCTGCATAGGATTCATCTCCCTGCATGATACCGCCCCATTGCATGCTGCTCATGGCGCTGGTGCCACTGTCGGTGAGCAGATCAATCAGTACATCTTTAGCTTTAACCAGGAAAAGATTGTAAGCAGCAGCTTCCAGTATTTTAATTCGTTCTTCTTTGCTGTTAAAGTAAATAGGTTCTACAGATTTTATTTTAAAGGGTTCGATAATGGTTTTCATACCTCTAATGGTTTGTAGTTGATGTAATAAGAATAATAAAGCGAGGGAAACGATTACAGCAGATTAAGAAGGCCGGCGGATGATATTGATCCATTGTTGCATCCGGCAAAAATGGAATGTCCCGTGCGTATAATTAATGACTTTCATCAGTATAACGGATGATCTGTTATACTGTCAAGGAACGATATAGAAGATTGGCAGCGCGCCGTAATGATTATCTATTGAAGAGGAAGCTGAGTACTTTGTCGAATCTCCTTGCCCAGGCAGCTTCTGAGTGATTTTCCCCGGGATAGGGAACGGTAATCCAGTTTCTGCTGCTGTACCCCTTCGCATTCATAATTGCGTTTACCCTTGTCTGGTATGGTTCATAAAGGGTATCGAGGGTTGCAGTTCCGTAATCAAAATAAAATCGATGATTTTTCTGTATCGGTAATTTTTTTTGCAGGTAATCGAAAATGGCTTCCGGGAACGGATTGTTCTGGTTAGTAAAAATTACCGGCCAGTGTGTTGACATGCAGGCTGCACTGCCAAATACTTCGGGGTATTCACAAAGGGCATATAAAGAGATGAGCCCACCCATACTGGAACCGGCGATATAAGTGTTTGCCGGAACTTTCAGGGTTGAAAAAGCACTGTCAATGTATGGTTTTAGTTCTTTTACAATAAACTTCAGGTAGTTATCGGCAACTACTTTTCCTGAAAAAACAGTTTGACCATTATTGCGGCGGGCGTATTCAATCAGAGAATCCTTGTATGAGGAGGAGAGTGACTCAAAGGGTTTTTGCGGACAATACTCTGTATGTCTTGAACTGCCTGTATTCCAGATGCCAACAATGATAAAGGGGTATATTTTCCCGGAGTTGATCATGGCACTAACGGTTTCGTCTACACGCCATTCCTGTTTGTTCCAGTTAAAACTGCTATCGAAAAGCATTTGCCCGTCGTGCATGTACAGTACCGGGTATTTGTTTTTTCTGGAATAATTATCCGGAAGCCATACATCAATATTTCTGGGCTTTACAAATGTTGATTTGAAATTTTCAATATGTACAATACTTCCTGCAGAAACAGTTGGTTTTTGTGCCAGGGAACAGGTTGAAATTAGTAGTAATAAGAATAGTATGAATTTCATAATCATCAGATGTAGTATAAATATAATTCCTTTCGGTTTAATTTAAATAAATGGTTGAAACCTGCACGGTAGTTGAAGTGTGCGACGCAACGATGCCGGGTAGAGGTAGTCAGCCGGGATACAAAATGATTAAGTTCAGTTTTTACAAACTCTTTGCAATAATTCCACTAAGTTTGAATCAGCGGTTATGCTTACCGGTAACTGTTTTGCTTATTGTTTAACTGAATGATTATGACAAAATCGGAAATTAAATTCCTGGCCGGGCCTCAAAACAGGTGGAAGGAGTTCAAGTTTGCTGTAAATGTTCTTATCGAGTTTATCAAAGGATTCAGAACGCTGCATTTTGTTGGTCCTTGTGTAACGGTATTCGGGTCGGCAAGATTTAAAGAGGATCATGAATATTATAAAATGACAAGGGCTTTGTCGGCTGAAATTGCCCGGCTCGGCTTTACCATCATGACGGGTGGAGGTCCTGGTGTAATGGAAGCCGCCAACCGGGGTGCAAAAGATGTGGGTGGCAGGAGTGTGGGTTGTAATATTATTTTACCGCATGAACAACAGCCCAACCCATACCTGGATAAATCAGTTAACATCCGTTACTTTTTTGTACGTAAAACTTTGCTCATAAAATATTCCTATGCCTTTGTTGTAATGCCGGGAGGTTTTGGAACGCTGGATGAATATTTTGAGGCGCTGACATTGATACAAACAAAAATGCTGAGTGAATTTCCGATTATCATATTTGATAAGGCCTTTCACAAAGACCTGCTCGAACACATTGAAAAAATGAAAGAAAAGGCGACGATTTCCCCAGAGGATCTTAAACTCTGTTTGTTTACAGATTCCGTTGAAGAAGCAGTAAAACATATTCAGCAAAACTCTATTAAGAAATTTGACCTGAGACCTGAGGAGCCCAGAAAAGCCTGGTGGCTGATGGAAAGAAAAGGTTAATCATCAAGATCAGAGTATGTTTATCAGGAGTGTTTTCGTAAACAGTTTTATTTTTTCAAACCCATTTTCTGCGGATGCCATCTGCCAGCTCCTGGCAAATACAAACCGGGTTTGAGGCAATAACCGGCTGATTTCTGAGATTATTTCATTGCGCTTTTTTTGTTGTGTTGAAAGAAATTTTCTGATCAGTAATGTCAGAACCGGCGATAGCAGCAGTAACCATCCTGCTACAATCAGTACAGACCTTATCATGATATCGGCAATGGCTGATTTTGGAATGAATGATTGTTCGGGATACTGCCAGGCATGAATATACGCAGCCAGTAACAAGAGCCAGCAAATAATAAAAATCCATTTGATTCCTTTTTTTGGACCTGATTTTTGTGGTGCCTGCAGACTTTTTTCAGGAGCTGTTTCTGTTATAATCAGCTCGGGATGTAATTTTTTCCATTCTGAAGATTTTTTAGCCAGCCGGTATGCATAAATACCCACGAATATTCCGATAAAGGCATGGATGCCTACATATATAACGGCAATGGTTAAACTATAATTATTATTGCTTTTATCGCCTGTTAATTTCACGATGAATTCATTAACGGCATTCCAGAATTTATTTCCATAAACGATTACCAGTACAAGTATTCGTTGTATAGCAGATTCAACCAGTGACAATACAGCAAGGATAATAGAAGCGAACTGCATGTTTTTTTTATTTTTGAGCAGCAGTTCTCCCATCAATCCCTGGAAGAATACAGCGATATAGGCTGTTGGCGGGCTATGCGGACTCAACATCATTTTAAAAATTGCCACGATCAGAGTAGCCCGCAGAATGCTGAATCGAAACGTTGAATGATTGGCAATGAGGATGATACAGCTAATGGCCAGACTGCTGATGATCATGCCGGTAAAGGGAATTTTTAAACCATGCATGATACCGCCGGCAAACGCTTCACAGATCACCCAGAGAGAAATAAGCCGGTAGTATAATTGTTTTTCTGCAGCCTTTGTATCCTGTATGTTCATTTATTCAATTATCCTATCTTTAAGGATTATTCAATTTTTTTGAGTGGTACAATTTATACTAAATAACAAAGAAATAAAAACATCTTTATCGCCGGCAATGACCTTGCTCGACTTTATCCGTTATGAACAATCATTAACGGGCACAAAGATCGGTTGCAGGGAAGGCGATTGTGGAGCCTGTACCATTCTTGCAGGAGTTGTAAAAGACAATAAGGTTGTTTATCAGTCGGCCACGAGTTGCCTCATGGCATTGGGAAATGCTCATGGCAAGCACATCGTTACCATCGAAGGCATCAATGCCGAACAGCTCAACCTGGTGCAGGAAGCATTTTTAAAAGAAGGCGCTACGCAATGTGGTTTTTGTACACCTGGATTTATTGTATCGCTTACCGGTTTTTGTTTGAATGAGCAACAGTCGGGCTATGAGAAAGCGATTGATGCGGTTAATGGCAATATTTGTCGCTGTACAGGTTATAAATCCATAGAGCGTGCAGCCATGACGGTTAGTGAAAAAATGCTGCAATGCAATTCTGCCAGTAAAATTGATTTTGCCATTGAAAACAATATTGTACCAGCCTATTTTAGAGGTATAAAAGAAAGGCTCCAGCTTATACCCATAATGCAACCAGCAGAAAAGTCAGTGAAAAAAATTGGTGGCGGCACCGATTTGTATGTGCAACAACATGAAACCATTGTTCATGAAGAGCTGGACTTTCTGTTTGATAAGCCTGGCTTGAAAGGAATCACACAGAAAGGAACTGTTTGTGAAATCGGAGGAGCCAGTGTGGTTGCCGATATGGATCAATCACCCATATTTCATGAGCATTTCATAGGATTTGCTGAAATCATAAAACTGGTATCGTCTACGCCTATACGCAATATGGCAACGATTGCCGGAAATTTTACCAATGCTTCTCCGATCGGCGACCTGACTATTTTCTTCCTGGCACTCAATGCCCAATTGGTATTAGCACAGGATGGGAAGCAACGAACCATTGCTCTAAGAGATTTTTATCTCGGCTATAAAAAACTGAATAAAGAACCAAACGAAATCATTGAAAAAATTCTGTTTGAATTGCCAGGTACAAATGACCTGTTTAATTTTGAGAAAGTCTGCAAACGCACTTATCTTGATATTGCCAGTGTGAATACAGCGATATACCTGAGCATGAATGGTGCTGTTATTGAAGCTGCAGGCATTTCAGCAGGTGGTGTTGGACCTGTACCGCTCTGGCTGAAAAAGGCAGGAGAATTTTTAAAGGGAAAAGCAGTGTCTG
This sequence comes from Ferruginibacter sp., assembly GCA_037045295.1. Lineage (GTDB taxonomy): Bacteria > Bacteroidota > Bacteroidia > Chitinophagales > Chitinophagaceae > Ferruginibacter. The sequence continues at coordinate 138,462 of JBAOHS010000005.1, read as the reverse complement.
AATCACTGGTTCTTGAACTGACCGCTAAAGTGCAGGAAGAAATCAGCCCGATCAGTGATGCAAGGGGAACAGATGCCTATAAACGGTTGTTGCTTTCCCAGCTCATCAAAGCACATTTCATCAAACTATTCCCATCTCTTAACCCGACCAAACTATTGTAGCAGATATGCAGAATATTGACTCATATACGCATGTAAGGGGAGAATCCATTTACCTGGATGATATACCGGTAACAGCCGGAACTTTATATGGTGCCGTATATGCGTCACCGGTAGCACATGGAAAAATCCTTTTGCTTGATACGTCGGAAGCGGCGGCAATGGAAGGAGTAGTGAGCATTTTTACTTATAAAGATATTCCCGGAGAGAACCAGATCGGTGGTATTGTTCCAGATGAGCCATTGCTGGCAGAAGACGAAGTGCATTTTAATGGCATGCCGGTAGCCTTTGTGGTAGCGGAATCAACTGAAATAGCGTATGCTGCTGTGAAGAAAATCCGTATGGAAGTGGAAGCTCACGAACCAGTTACCGATCCCAGGGTTGCCAAAGAAAAGAATCTGCTGATACTACCGCCCCGGACTTTTAAAATCGGGGATAGTCAAACAGCATTTCAACAAGCTACACATATCATTGAAGGAATAGCAGAAACAAACGGACAGGAACATTTATACATTGAAACCCAGGGCGCATATGCCTTACCGGGAGAACACAATGCCATCAGGATTTTTTCATCCACACAGGGGCCAACGGCAGTGCAAAGACATGCAGCGGTTGTTCTCGGGCTTCCCATGCACCGTATTGAAGTTGATGTAACCCGTCTTGGTGGTGGATTCGGAGGAAAAGAAGACCAGGCTACTGCATGGGCAATCTTCTGTGCCCTTGCAACCTATCACCTGAAGAAGCCAGTGAAGTACTCTTTGCATCGCATGGAAGATATGCGCATGACGGGTAAACGCAATCCCTATAGTTCTGATTTCAAAATCGGATTGGATGCCGATTTGAAAATCGTTGCTTATGAAGCAACATTTTATCAGAATGCAGGTGCAGCAGCAGATTTATCGCCCGCAGTGCTGGAAAGAACATTGTTTCATTGCACCAATAGTTATTTTATACCGAACGTAACTGCAACCGGTTATAGTTGTAAAACAAACCTTCCACCCAATACCGCATTCCGTGGTTTTGGTGGTCCACAAGGAATGTTTGTAATAGAAGCCGCCATTGCCAAAGCCGCGGAGAAATTGGGAGTGTCAGCGACTGTTATTCAGGAAAAGAATTTACTTAAAACCGGAGATAGCTTTCCATACGGACAAATAGCCGAAAGTGAAGCTATGCCCTGCTGGAAAAAAGCAAATGAATTATTTGCTGTGGAAAAACTACAGAAAGAGGCAGATGAATTTAATGTTGCGAATAGTCTTTTTAAGAAAGGGATTGCCCTTATGCCCATCTGTTTTGGCATTTCATTTACCAAAACACTGATGAACCAGGCAAGGGCACTGGTGCATGTATACACCGACGGTAGTATTAACATCAGCACCGGTGCTGTAGAAATGGGGCAGGGTGTAAATACAAAAATGCTGCAGGTAGCGGCTACTATATTTTCAGTGGCTGCCGACAAAATAAAAGTCAACAGTACCAATACTTACCGCATTGCCAATACCTCTCCATCTGCTGCCAGTGCTACCGCAGATCTGAATGGAAAAGCTGTGGAAATTGCCTGCAACAATATTCTCGACAGATTGAAAACAGTTGCAGCTGAAATGCTGCTTTGTAATAAAGATGAAATCAGTATTAAAAATGAGCAGGTATATAAAAAAGATCAGCCTGAAGCCTTAAGCTGGAAAGAACTGGTGATGAGTGCTTTTGTAAAAAGAGTGAATCTGAGTGAACATGCGCATTATGCCACACCCGGCATCCATTTTAATGCAGCTACAGAAACCGGTCATCCTTTTGCTTATCATGTTTATGGCACTGCGGTTACTTCAGTAACGGTAGACTGTATACGAGGAATATATACAGTTGATGCAGTAAGGATCGTACATGATGTAGGAACTACGATGAATCCGCTGATAGACCGCGGACAAATCGAAGGCGGACTGGTTCAGGGAATCGGGTGGATGACTATGGAAGAGATCGTATATGACAAAGAAGGAAAGTTGAGAAGCAATGCGCTTTCAACATATAAAGTGCCGGATATTTATTCCGTTCCGAAAGAGATTGATTTGCATTTCCTGGATACGCTGAATGATAACCTGGCGATATTCCGGTCGAAAGCTGTGGGGGAACCTCCATTGATGTATGGCATCGGAACTTATTTTGCACTGCACAATGCAGTGAAGGCTTTCAATCCGGCTGCTGATATCGGATATTCGGCGCCGATGACTCCGGAGAAAATATTGATGGGATTGTATCAGAAATAACATGACGCAAGTACAAGCAATTTTCAGTGAAAGATGCTGGATCAATGGCCGGCTGCAACCGGCAACCATCCATATAAAAGATGGTCGCATCAGTGCTATTGATCAATTCAGATCTCCCGGTGCATTCGATGTGGGCAATAACGTGCTGATGCCCGGTGTAATTGATGCACATGTTCACGTAAATGAACCAGGAAGAACTGAATGGGAAGGATTTGAAACGGCAACCAAAGCCGCTGCGGCTGGTGGCATAACCTGCATTGCCGATATGCCACTCAATGCAAGTCCGGTTACAACCAATATCTCAGCATTAAATGCAAAACTCGACGCTACAAAAGATAAGCTCTGGGTAAATACGGTTTTTTATGGCGGATTGATACCAGGAAACCTGAATGAAATAGCCGCATTATTGCGTGCAGGCGTTAGCGGTATTAAGTGCTTCCTGGTACATTCGGGGATTGATGAATTTCCGAATGTTTCCCGTAAAGATCTGGAAGACGCTATGCCGGTAATAGCAAAATTCGGGAAACCATTACTGGCACATTGTGAAATTTATGAGCAGGAAGAGCAAAGTGGATTGGATGATCAGCCTGAAAGCTATCAATGTTATCTGAACAGTCGTCCCTGTAAATGGGAAAATGATGCCATCGCAATGATGATTGAACTGGCCAGAGAATATCAATGCCCTGTTCATATTGTTCATGTTTCTTCAGCAGAAGCACTTCCATTGATTGCTACCGCTAAGAAAGAACATTTACCGGTTACTGCAGAAACCTGTGCACATTATATTTATTTTGATGCGGAAGATATTCCCGACAAAAATACTTTGTATAAATGTGCGCCACCTATCCGTAACCGTGAGAATAACCAGCAATTAAAAAAAGCGCTGGCAGATGGCATACTTGATTTTATTGCAACGGACCATTCTCCAGCACCACCGGATATCAAAGAGATTGGTACGGGCAACCTTAAAAAAGCCTGGGGTGGGATTGCAGGCCTGCAGTTTTTATTACCTGCCTCCTGGACGGCGATGAAAGATATACTAACGCTGGAACAGTTCATTCCTTTATTAACCAGCAAACCGGCCAGATTCCTGCAATTGGAAACTAAGGGCGAAATAAAACCCGGGCATGACGCAGATTTTGTAATTTGGTCGCCGGAAGAAAAATTTACGATTGAAGCAGCTGCCATCTGTCATCGGCATCGCCTTTCTCCATATGTTGGGGAACAATTAAATGGTTTAGTGAAACAAACCATTGTGAATGGGAGATTCGTTTACAATGAAGCAGATACATTGAATGTTGAAAAAACAGGAAAGGCTTTGTTGTTTCCTGTAACATAAAATTTATTTCAGATTGCAACCATAACTTTAATATACCATTATGGCATTTGAGAAAGTAAAAGAAATTATTAAAACTGCTCCTGCATTTGCACAGCTAACGGATCTTGCTGCAGAAAAACTGGGTGGAAAAGTACTGTATGCCACTGATGATTTTTTTGCAGAAAAAGAAAACCTGATCAAACCAGGCAGAGGTATTTTTATTACTGATAAATATACCGATCGGGGTAAATGGATGGATGGCTGGGAGAGCCGTCGTAAAAGAACACCCGGGCACGACTGGGCTGTAATTAAATTGGCAACCTCTGGTAAAATCAGGGGGTTTGACATTGATACCAATTTCTTCCTGGGCAATCATCCGCCGCATGCATCTGTTGAAGCGGTTTACCTGAGTGATGATGGTGGTATCAAAAACTGGGAGCAGGCTGAGTGGAAAGAGATTCTTCCTAAATCTTCTTTAGATGCCGGTAGTCAGAATTTTTACGAATGTAATTCCGATGAAATATTTACGCACCTGAGACTGCATATCTATCCCGATGGCGGTGTTGCCCGTTTCAGGGTTTATGGTGAAGTTTTCAAAAACTGGGATGATGTAGGTGAAGATGAGGAATTGGATCTGCTCGCTGCCATCAATGGCGGTACCGCATTGGCCTGCAATGATATGTTCTTTAGCGCCATGAGCAATTTAACGATGCCCAACAGGGGAGTTAATATGGGTGATGGCTGGGAAACGAAACGCAACCGAACTCCCGGTAACAGGGATTGGGTGATTTTAAAACTGGCCTGCCCCGGAGTGATTGAAAGGATTCTGGTGGATACCTGTCATTTTAAAGGAAATTATCCCGATAGTTGTATGATTGAAGCCTGTAGCAGTACTTCAGATGAAGAAGTTTTGCAGGACAAATCTTCCTGGAGTGTTATTCTCCCCAACCAGAAGTTAAGTGCAGACAATGAACATGTATATGCAACAGAGCTCACTAACCCTGGCGTATATACGCATGTTCGCCTGAATATTTATCCTGATGGGGGCATTAGCCGTTTAAGGTTATTCGGAAAGAAAAAACTGAATGCATGATCGGAACTTTACTGTTAGGAGCACTTGGAGTGATACTGCTGATGCTGGTGGTAATGACATACTATATGCATGCAGTGGAGAAGAATCTTGCCAAACAGGAAGAAGAAACTGATGTGCCGGGTATAGATCAGAAGAAAGGCAGGCTTTCACTTTCACAGGGATTTATTTACTCGGGCATTGTGCTTACCAGTGTAGGCATGATCGTTAGTGTTTACCTGATGGTGAAAGGTACGTTGTGGGAAGGACATTTGATGGAGTGGATGAATATTGTTGTGAGACTGATGCACATCACTTTTGGGATAGCCTGGATAGGTGCATCTTTTTATTTTGTGTTCCTCGAAAATGCACTCAACAGAACGAAAGGGTTGAGAGATGAACTGGCTGGTAATTTATGGGCTGTTCATGGCGGCGGATTTTATTACCTGGAAAAATACAAAGTAGCCCCCAAAGAAATTCCCCGCGATTTACATTGGTTCAAGTATGAAGCTTATTTTACCTGGCTTTCGGGATTCTGCCTTTTGTTTGTGGTGTATTATTTTAATGCTTCCGCTTTGCTGATTGATAAGAATGTACTGGATATTACTCCACTTACCGGCATTACTATCGGCATTGGTTCTTTTATAATTGCCTGGCTGCTCTATGATATATTATGTAAATCTGCTCTTGCTAAAAAAGGAGCATTGTTTACCATTGTTGGCTTTTTGATCTGTGTAGGGTTCGCTTATTTCTATAGTCGGGTGTTCAGCGCCAGGGCCGCCTATATTCATTTCGGTGCCATGCTGGGTTCCATCATGGCAGCCAATGTATTCTTCGTCATCATTCCTTCACAAAAGGCAATGGTAAAAGCTGCTGCTGAAAACAAACCGCTGAATCCTGAATTGGGAAAGAACGCCGGCAGAAGATCATTGCACAACAACTATTTTACTTTACCGGTTTTATTCGTGATGATCAGCAATCATTTTCCGAGCACTTTCGGTTACCAGTATCCGTGGTTGATACTTACGATCATTACTCTGGGAACAGCCGGCGTGAAGCATTACCTGAACCTGAAAGAAAAAGGTCAATTGTCGATATGGGTATTACCGGTTTCTATATTTATATTACTGGCAGCTGCATTTATTTCTGCACCGCCTAAAAATCCGGGTGAATGCAAATCGGAAGTGAACATTGCACAAGTAACTGCCATCATTAATAAAAGATGTGCCACTTGTCATTCATCCAAACCGACAGATGATGTGTATACGGTAGCGCCGAATGGTGTTGTGTATGATACACCTGAAGATATTGTAAGAAAAAAAGACCTGATCATGCAACGGGTGGTGGTAACGAAAACAATGCCGCAGAACAACAAAACAAATATTACGGAGCAGGAGAGAGACCTGATCCGTTGTTGGATAGAACAGGGCGCAAAAATCAAATAACGATCATGAACCTGACTGAATTTAATAACCTGGGAAAAGAAGAAGCTGCTTCAATGCTGAAAACATGTTGCGGCTCAACTGTATGGGTAAATTCCATGATGAAAAATTTTCCCTTTGCAACAGAAAATGACCTGATTGCATCGGCAGAATCATCCTGGTATGCTGTATGTAATGAAGCCGATTGGCTGGAAGCTTTTACGCATCATCCGAAAATCGGGGATGTGAAAAGTCTGGCAGAAAAATTTGCTTCTACCAGTCATCTTGCAGGAAACGAACAGTCAGGCGTAAACGAAGCTACACAACAGGTATTAGAACGACTTGCTGAAGGCAACCAACTATATGATCAGCAAAACGGTTTTATTTTTATCATTTGTGCAACTGGTAAACCTGCTGGAGAAATGCTCCGCTTATTAGAGGAAAGATTGCAAAACAACCGGGAGGAAGAACTGCAGATTGCCATGGGTGAGCAACATAAGATAACCATCATCCGATTGAAAAAAATCCTGGATACAGCATCCTGGCAGCATTTGAAGCAAAGCCAGATCACCACCCATGTACTGGATACAACTTTGGGTAGACCGGGAAAAGACATCTGTATCCGGATGAAAAGTAATGTGAAGGGACAGTGGCAAACATTAGCTCAGGGAATTACCAATTCCGATGGACGGATTCCCGATCTGCTTCCGCCCTCCCGCATCATACCGGCTGGGAATTACCAGATGGTTTTTGATACCGGGAAATATTTCAATGATAATCAGACCAAAGGGTTTTATCCGCAGGTATGCATTGAATTCACGGTTACAGATAACAGCCACTACCATGTACCGTTACTGATTAATCCGTTTGGATATTCAACCTACAGGGGAAGTTAAATTGCCGGGCTTTGTACTGAAGTTGCAGTGTGCGACGCCACTGAAGCCAGGAGATAAATAAAAGTTGAGAACAAAAAAATATCATCAATCATGAGTGTAAGTATTCCTTCAAAAAAGAAAAAGCAACTTTTCGATAAACTAAAAAAAGCCAATACCGCTTTTCAGAAAGTGTATCCAGGTGATCGTTCAGAAAGACAGCCGGTGCATACAGTTTATGGGGGCGCTAATTTGTTCAGGCATGATTCTGCCAAGGCACTTGGCCTCCGTGCACTGGAAACATTCAATACTTATGCGCCTGATTTTATCAGTTTCGGTCGCATTTTCGGGATGGATGGAATCAACCAGGTTCCAACGCATCGTTCGGTACAGGATGTGTTCAATGAATACCATGCAATGAATGCCGACGATAAAAAGAAACATCCTGCCAGGCTTTCGCTGGAAGTTTACAATAAAGTAATCAATAAACTCAAATCGGAAGCGATCGAAGATTTTCGCATCGATTTTGAAGATGGTTATGGCAACCGCAGCAATGAAGAAGAGGATCAAACAGCCAAAGAAGCAGCACTTGAAGTAGCGAAAGGGATGAAAGAAAAGACATTGCCGCCATTTATCGGTATCCGCATAAAACCATTTACTGAAGAGATGAAAGAAAGAGGTTTGCGTACGCTGGATATTTTCATCAGCACCCTTGTAAAAGCTACGGGTGGCAAACTCCCTGAAAATTTCGTGGTGATGTTACCGAAAGTAACCATACCTGAGCAGGTAGCCACACTCGTTAGTTTCTTCGATATCATGGAAGAAGAACTGGATCTCAAGGAAGGTTCTTTGAAAATGGAGATGATGGTGGAAACTACGCAATCGATCATGGATCTTGATGGAACCAATCCATTGTTCAGGTTTATCAAAGCAAGCAAAGGAAGATGTATTGCAACGCATTTCGGAACTTATGATTATACGGCTTCCTGCAGCATCACGGCCCGTTACCAGGAAATGGATCACCCGGTTTGTGATTTTGCGCATCATATGACAAAGGTTGCATTAGCGCATACCGGTATCTGGTTATCAGATGGTGCAACGAATACCATGCCGATTGGTCCGAACAGGGGAGAGAACCTCACGGAAGCTCAATGGAAAGAAAATCATGAAACGGTACACCGTGCCTGGAAAAAAGGCTATGATCATATCCGTCATTCTTTGTGGAATGGCTTTTACCAGGGCTGGGATCTCAATCCGGCACAATTGCCGATGCGTTATGCAGCGGTGTTTGCATTCTTCCTGGAGAGTTATGAAGATGCCGTTGAACGTCTGAAAACATTTGTAGAAAAAGCAGCCCGTGCAACGCTGATCGGCGATGTGTTTGATGATGCAGCTACCGGGCAGGGGTTATTGAATTATTTCCTTCGTGCACTCAACAGTGGTGCTATAACAGAAGAAGAAGTGCTTGCAACGGGATTAACATTGGATGAAATCCGTGGTCGATCGTTCAAGAAAATCCTTGAAAACCGTAAGAAATAATGATGGATGTCTGGCAGTATATAGTAGATAAAAAACAGTCCGGACACCGTGTAGTGATACTCTATGTACTCGAAAGTAAAGGCAGTTCTCCCGGCAGGCGTGGTTTTAAAATGGCGGTTGCGGGTGATGGTGGATTCTGTGGAACGATTGGCGGTGGCATCATGGAGCATAAGCTGGTGGAAATGGCCAAAGCCCGTTTACAACAGGCGGCAGTTGAAACCAATGTAATCCGACAGGTGCATGATAAATCTGCGGGTAGCCATCACAGTGGTATGATCTGTTCCGGTGAACAAACAATTTTCCTGTATGAGGTAGCATCAAAGGATATTGAACCCATAAAGAGTATTATTCAATCTGTTAACCACAAACAGAACGCAACACTTCGTTTAACCGGCACCGGTATTTATTTTTCGGATAAAGTTCCAGCTCAGTTATATTTTTTTGATCCCGAAGCAAAAGAGCAGGAATTTCTTTATGAAGAAAAGTTAGGACCAAAGCACCATCTTTATGTCATTGGCGGAGGGCATTGTTCCTTAGCATTATCTGCCTTGATGAGCCGGATGGGATTTTATATCAGGGTTTATGATGAGCGTTCCGGACTCAATACCATGCAGTCTAATGAATGGGCCGATGAAAAACTGCAGCTCGATCATTATGAGAAGCTGAAAGAATGTATACCAGATGATCCCGATGGGTTTGTGGTAATTATGACCTTCGGTTATCGTACCGATGATATTGCACTCAGGGCACTGATGCATAAAAATTTCCGGTACATTGGGATGCTCGGAAGTAAGAACAAAATTGATAAGTTGTTTGAAGAATACCGTCAATCAGGAATTGATCAGGCGCTGTTGGAAAAAATTCATGCACCCATCGGGATTCAGATAAAAAGTCAGACTACCGAGGAAATTGCTGTGAGTATTGCGGCTGAAATCATCGCCGAGAAAAACAGGCATCAGTAGGCCTTTTTGTCTTCTTTCTCCTGCCATTCCATAAATACCCTGAAAGCTTCATCTCTTGATAAGGAGCTGATCGGAATTTTTCTGTCGGAATAAGCTTTGCTCATCTCTTCATAAATCATGGAATCATCAAATCCTACAGAAGCCGCATCTTCCCGGCTATTGGCATAGTATATCACTTTTGGCCTTGCCCAATAAATGGCGCCGAGGCACATCGGGCAGGGTTCGCAACTGGTATAAATTTCACAATCTTCCAGCTGAAAAGTTTCAAGGTTTTTGCAGGCATCCCTGATGGCAACAACTTCTGCATGTGCGGTGGGGTCGTTGGTGGAAGTTACTTTATTATTTCCCCTTCCTACAATTTCATCACCTTTAACGATGATACAGCCAAATGGTCCGCCTTCATTGTTGCGCAGTCCATGCTGCGACATGGCGATGGCTTCCCGCATGAATTTTTCTTCCCTTGTCATATGGCAATTTTAATCTCTTATAAAGATAAGTTTTTAATTGAAACAGCGGTGCTGGAAGGATGGGCGGAAATTTAGAATCCGCAGTAGTAATCATAGCCTCTTTCGTACCAGTAATCGGGTGGGCGATTGTTACTGAAATAGATAGTGCCGATTCTTTTGAGGTGCTTAACACCATACTTAACGGGAATGATTAAACGCAGTGGATATCCCTGTTTCATGGGCAGTGGTTTGCCATTGAGTTCGTAGCAAAGTAAAGTTTGCGGATGCATCATGCTTTTATTGTCGACGCCAACATAATATCCATTGTCGGGCGTATGCATGCCGGTAAACTGCAGGGCTGCTTCATCTTCGAGTTTATATTTTTTTACAAAATCACTGAATCGTACTCCACCCCAATGTGATACCTGGTTCCAGCCTTCAATACATTTGAAATCGAAAATGATTTCTGTTTTAGGCAGTGATTTGATTTCATCCAGACTGATAAAAAGGGTATCACCATTTTTTTTAATCAACTGAAGTTTCCAGGTATCCGGATTAAAATCATCACTCATGCCTTCATCGCCATTTACCCTCACCCTTGGTGCGGCCATGGATGCAGGATAAGTTTTGCTGAGCCTGTTCTGGTTGAACATGGCAGTGAATATCGATTCATTTGCATCCAATACTGTACGCAATGGCTTGGGTGTGCCCTGTTCTTTCGGACTGTTGATGAGCCAATTCCAGCATACAATCGCAGCAATGAGCAGGGCAATAAAAATGACAATGGACCAGAGCGTTTTGCTCCGGATTTTCTTATCGGTCCAAACCTGTTCTTCCATCTTCATGATTCACTGGTTTTAGGTTGAACAGTTACTTTTTCTTCTGTTGTAATTACATCAGAAGATTTCTTTACTTCAAATCCGGCAATCATTCCACGGAAATTATTCCATCCTGCAAAAATTACCTGCAACACATGAACGAGAAAGAACAGGCAGAATAAAATCGTAAGAATGAAATGCTCTGCTCTTGCCCATGCATATCCGCCGAGTAATGAACAGAGCCAGTTTAATTGAACTGGTTTGTAAATGGCCAATCCGGTAAGTAACATAAAGATGCCCATGATGATTACAACGGTATAGGCTATACGCTGAGCGGCATTGTATTTTTGTTGCGGAGGCAGGCCTCTTTTTATGCGCAGGTCGTGCAACAGTACCCGCCATGCTTCTTTCAATGATTTTCTACCGGGAAGAATAAATCTCCATTGTCCGGAAAAGATAAGGTAGAATACATACAACAATCCGTTGATGGCAAAGAACCACATGAATACAAAATGTAAACTCATGCCTTCTGCCAGGCGAAACGGAATATTGAATGCTTTGTAAAAAGAATCAGGAAAAAATTTCAGCACGGTTTTGTCATTCCAACCGAGTTTGTAAACATCATTTGCCCAATAGATCAGCAACCCACTCCAGGTCATGATGGCCAGCACCGGGAAGTTAATCCAGTGAAACCAGCGAATGGCAAGGGGGTGTTTTTTAACGATCTTTTTCATCTGTTCCGTTTGTAACGGGAACGGTTTGAAGTTTTATTACCGGGTATCTAAGATAATCAATCAGGGTTGTTTCTTCACAAAATTCAGGGAGGCCGAATTGATGCAGTAACGGAGCCCGGTTGGTTTAGGGCCGTCGTTGAAAACATGGCCCAGGTGTGCACCACAGCGACTGCAGTTCACTTCTGTTCGTTCCATACCGTAGCTACTGTCTTCCAGTTCCTCTACATTTTTTTTATCGATCGGCTGCCAGAAGCTGGGCCAACCGGTTCCGCTATCGAATTTAACGGCAGAATTAAACAATGGCAATGCACAACAAACACAGGTATAAGTTCCTGCGGCATGATTGTCCCAGAACTTGCCGGTATAGGCTCTTTCAGTTCCTTTGCGGCGGGTTACTTCAAATTGTTCCGCTGTGAGTTGTTTGCGCCATTCTGCATCTGTTTTTACAATACTGTATTTGATGGCCGGCTTCTTTTTATCAGGCTGAGATTGGCAACTCAGGCAGCTGAATAATAGCACCATACATAGAGGGAAAAGATGTTTCATGTTATTCATTTTTCAAAAATACGAGCTGCAGGCAGCAATGGTTTTAAATGTAAAACCTTTAACAGGATATTTTGTTTATTACTTTTGTCACCATTTAATATCAATTATGGGCATTTTAAGGCAAATCGCAGAATATCTCTACCTCAAAAAAAGAGATCCGAACGATGAACGCACACAATGGATGAAATACATGCATGGTATCAACAGGCTTTCCATACTTTTATTCCTGTTTGCGATTATCGTAATTATTGTGAAGTTGATTATGCGTTAATCTTTCCCTGTAGCAGGAATTGATGAATGATGCCGGCAGCATTGGCTGAAGCATGGCCGCCTTTACTCAACAGTGATGTAAGCTCCCGGTAGTCTTGCCGCACCTGTTCCTGTTTTTCCTTGTTTTCCAGTAACAACCTGAGTTCATTTACCAGGTTGGATACGGTAAGTTCATGCTGTATCAATTCCTTTACCACTTCTTTATTCATGATCAGGTTTACCAGTCCGATGAATTTTATTTTGATCAATCTTTTGGCTATTTCATAAGAAACAGGATTTCCCTTGTAACAGATGATTTCCGGTACGGCAAATAAAGCCGTTTCCAAAGTGGCCGTCCCGCTCGTAACCAATGCTGCGGATGAAACAGACAGCAATGCATAGGTTTGATTGACCACTGCACTTACATTTTTATACGGCGCCAGCAGTTCATTGTAAAAACTCTCTTCAATGCCCGGGGCTTTGGCCACCACAAACTGGAAATCGGGAAAATGGCGACTGACTTCCAGCATAATCGGCAACTTCTTGAGTATTTCCTGCTTCCGGCTGCCGGGTAAAAGAGCGATGGTTTTTGCGCCAGGCGAGAGGGAAGTTGATTTATTTTCTTCCAGGAATCTGTTGATCACTTCTACGAGCGGATGGCCTACATAGTCGACTTCATAATTCCACTTTTTATAAAAATCTTTTTCAAATGGCAGGATGACCAGCATTTTATCTACACATTGGCGGATGGTATTCACCCTGTTTTCCTTCCATGCCCATACCTGGGGTGAAATGTAGTAAATGATCCGGAAGCCCTTTTCCTTCGCCCATTTGGCAATGCGGAGATTGAAGCCCGGATAGTCAACAAGAATGATCGCATCCGGTTTGAATGCAAGAATGTCTTCTTTGCAAAAACGAAGATTTTTTAAAATAGTTGGCAGATTTTTAATCACTTCGGTAAAACCCATAAAAGCAAGGTCGCGGTAATGCTTTACCAGTTTTGCTCCGGCGGCTTCCATTTTATCACCACCCCAGCAACGGATATCCGCAGCAGGGTCGTTTTTTTTCATTTCCCGTATCAGGTTGCTGCCATGCAGATCACCGCTTGCTTCTCCCGCAATAATGTAATATTTCATTCCTGGTAATTCTGCTGCAAATTAATGGTTAATGCTGATTGACGCTTTTTGTCTTTTGTAAAAGCTTTGAAGGGGATATCCAATAGCTCATATTTATCTGCAGGAATAAGGTAATAATGCCACCATTCAGTTTCCAGTGCTTTGAAACCGTATTTTTCCATGGTTGATTTCAGCAGTTGGCGTTTTGCCAGAATTTCTTCCGGTAAATTCTTGAATGCATGATGGGCAGTATCAGAAAAATGATCAAAACCTGGTTCCCATGAAAATTTCCTGGCCATCGCTAAGATTGATCAGTGTCAGGTCTACGGCAATACCCCGGTTATGACCACTGCCTTTCCGGGGATCGGCAACAAAGCGTTCATCCTTAATCAGGTTCCACATTTTAACTGTGATAGAATAGGGCCTGTATGCATCCCAGATTTTTATTCCGAGTTGTGCCTGGTTGAGTTCGAGCTGAACTTTTTTTAATGCAATGGCGGCATCCAGGCGCAGCAAAGCAATGGCATTGGTCGGATACAATTGCTGCTGCATGAAATTATTTGCCTCTGCATACCGGAGTTCTGTAATAATACCCGGAATATAAGTTTGCAGATTGATGAGTTGTTTTCCTGCGGTGTTTTTTATTGTTTTCTGGTAAGCAGCAACGGTTCGGATAACCGGTAAACTACTATCGGAAACCGGAGGCCCGATCGCCCTTGTTTTAACAGGCTGTATAAAAAAAACGATGAGGGAAAGGGTGATGGTCTGCTGCCAATTCATTATCTTGTTATGGTATTTAAACGCCCGATGACGAATTTCTGTCATTCAAGTTAAGCAATTCCTGCTGTATGTTGTACCGAAAGAATGATCCGTTTTATTTTACTTTATTGTTCCTGCTTGTATTGATTTCCTGTAGTCAGCCCGAAAAAAAGCTGGAAGAAAAACAACTGGTGGATGATCCCACTACACTCAATCACTTTATCAGGAAACACATAGAAACTGCTTTGTCTCTGGCAACTGAGCAACATGGAAAAGTTGATGATAGCCTTCATCTGCCATTTGCAGACGTTACCGAAGACTATTATTACGGTTACGATTACATGCCGCTTTGGAGTGATACGGGTAAATGGAAACCTGCCGTAGCCCAGTTGATGGGTTACCTTGATACAACTGCCCGTGACGGTTTGTTTGCATCCGATTACCAGTTTGATCAGATCAGGAAACTTAAAGACACACTCGACCATGATTCTGTAAAAAGAACCGATGCCATTCTCTGGACGAGAGCCGATCTCCTGCTTACCGATGCATTCATGCACATCCTTTGTGATATCAGGCAGGGAAGATTGCAATCTGATAGCCTCTCCTGGAAAAATGATACTACGAAATACAACAGCTTTTTTAAACCCAATCTCGACCGGTTGATGAAAGGTGAAAAAATCGGTGATATCCTTTTATCGGTACAGCCTTTTGCAACTGGTTATTTTGAATTGAAGAAAGGCATTGCAAAATTTATCGACAGTATGGATACCCGTAAGTATACTTATGTAAAGTATCCATACAAGAAAGGAGATGCAGAAGATTCCCTGGCATTCATCAATAAACTTCAGCTACGCCTCAGCGAAAGTGGTTTTCTGAAATATGATAAGAAACAACTGGCAGATTCAGCTGCACTGGCATCTGCCATCACTAAGTATCAGCAAAAAAAGAAACTGACTGCCGATGGAAAAATTTCCACTTCACTCATCAAGGCAATGAACTTAACCGACCAGGAACGGTTCAACCGAATTGCAGTTACGCTTGACCGTTATAAACAATTGCCGCAGGAAATGCCCGAGAAATATATCTGGGTAAATCTACCGGGATATTACCTGCATGTACACGACAGCGATTCTATCGTTCTCCGTTCGAAAATCATCTGTGGTAAACCCGGAACACCTACACCTACGCTTACCAGTGATATTACTGATATGGTGATCTATCCTACCTGGACGGTTCCCGAAAGCATCATTAAAAAAGAAATGCTGCCGGGATTAAAAAGGAATGCAGGTTACCTGGCAAGAAAGGGATTAAATCTTTACAACAGCAAAGGGGAGCGTGTAGATCCTTCCACCATCAACTGGTCGAAATATTCAAAAGGAATACCTTTCAAAATTCAGCAGGGAAGTGGGGATGGCAATGCCCTGGGCGTAATCAAGTTCAATTTCGACAATCCACATGCCGTTTATCTCCACGATACCAATCAGCGTTATCTTTTTAAAAATGGCATGCGGGCCCTCAGTCATGGCTGTGTAAGGGTGCAGGAATGGATGCAACTGGCAGCATTTATCGCCCGGAATGACAGTTTACAACTCGCCAAAGGAGATACATTACGGTATACCGCCGACTCAATCAGCAACTGGATTGCCAACAAAGAAAGGCATAGAATTGCCGTAAAAAACAAAGTTCCACTCTATATCCGTTATTTCTCCTGTGAAGGAATTGATGGAAGTATTAAATTTTATGACGATATTTACGCAGATGACCAGCGGCTGAAGGAAAGATATTTTGCAGGAAAATAGTCATCCTTTAAACCATTGAATGACAAAATTCAATTTCATCCCGTCGGTTTTAAAGTTAGTCATTTGCAGCTTCCTGTTGCTGTTGCTGCAGGCGGATAAAGTATCTGCGCAGAATGATTCTGCTATTGTAGCTCCTTCCAAATCTTCCAAAAAAGCAAAAAAGGTTTTTTACGGGCAGGCAAGTTTCTATGGCAATAAGTTTCATGGAAAAAAAACTGCCAATGGGGAAATATTCAGCCAGGATAAATTCACTGCTGCCTGCAATGTTTTGCCCCTGGGCACCTGGATCAGGGTTACCAACCTGAAAAATGGCAGGAGCGTAGTGGTTAAAACAAATGACCGGTTGCATCCAAAAATGCGTCGACTGGTAGATCTGAGCCGTGCAGCTGCCAAAAAGCTGGGATATATCAGCAATGGGCTTACCCGGGTAAAGGTGGAAGTACTCGACCAGAAAGGACGAAATTGACAGGGCGGAATTAATTGGTAATTAACACGGTGGGTATATCTATCCTTTCTTTTTATTTCCACATATCATTCTAAGCCAGTATTTTTGCTCTGTTTACTAAAACAGCCATATATGAAGAAAATTACTTTCTCATTACTTACCCTGATCATATGTGCAGCATCTTTTGCCCAGAATGATAACAGGAAACTCCCTTCTCTGGGTATACATTTCATTTTAAATGATTTTGTTACTGCATCAGAACTCAGGGCAAACGGTTTGTCGAATGTTTTACGCGACAAACAATTCTCAAAAATTAAACGGATGTCGCCAGGTCTGGCCATCAGTTATCTTCAGGGTGTAAGCAAACATGTTGATTTCGGTGCAACACTTTCTGGTTCATTTGTGAACTATGATGTGGCGAATTCTCAGAACCTCACTAACAGAGAACAATTGTTACTGGAAGCTGCTGCTACCGCTAACATTAAATTGCTTTCAGATAAATATGCTTTAAGTCCATTCATTACTGCCGGTATCGGAGCTCACAGCTATCGCCGTTCATTTGGTGCTTACCTGCCTTTGGGTGTTGGTTTGCAACTCAAAATTGCAGACGGTGTTTTTGGTATTGCAAACATGCAGTACCGTGTTCCGGTAACGGATAAAGCAGTATATCATTTATATCATAGTATTGGTGTAGCAGCTCCATTGGTTAAAAAACCAGAACCAGTTATTCCTCCTCCACCACCACCGGTTGTTTTAGACCGTGATAACGATGGTATCCTGGATGCAGATGATAAATGTCCGGATGTTCCAGGTATTGCAGCTTTACAGGGTTGTCCAGACCGTGATGGTGATGGTATCGCAGATGCTGATGATAAGTGCCCTGATGTAGCCGGTACTGCCAAATACCAGGGTTGCCCTATCCCGGATACAGACGCTGATGGTATTAACGATGAACTGGATAAATGTCCTACCGAAAAAGGTTTTGCCCGCTATCAGGGTTGTCCTATTCCGGATACAGATAAAGACGGTGTAAATGATGAAGAAGATAAATGCCCTAGCCGTCCGGGTCCTGCCAGCAACCAGGGTTGTCCTGAAATTGCTAAAGAAGTAATTGAGAAAATCAATATCGCTGCTAAGAATATTTTCTTTGCAACCGGTAGTTCTAAACTGCTTCCTAAGTCATTCAAATCACTGAATGAAGTAGCCGCTTTACTGGCAGCTGATGAATCCCTGATGATCGCCATTGATGGTCATACTGATTCAACCGGTAAACGTGAAAAGAACCTCACCCTTTCTAATGATCGTGCCAATTCAGTGAAAGCTTACCTGGCTACCAAAGGTGTAACAGATAGCAGGATGACTGCTACCGGTTATGGCCCGGATAAACCAGTTGCTACCAATAAAACTGCAGCAGGTCGTGCGAAGAACAGGAGAGTGGAAATGACAGTGAGGAATTATTAATCACAAACAGTAATAAATAATAAAGCCCTTTGTGCAAACAAAGGGCTTTTTATTTAACCGTTATTTTAATTTAGGGTATTACTTACCGTTAGTTTATCTCATTGATCCAGGCTGCATTTCTTTTTACTGCCTGCTGGTGTTTTGGAAACGTATTGCTGAAATAAGCATCAAAATCATATTTCCGGTTGTGCAGCAGATCGATTTCTCTGATCAATTGGTTCACCCATCCTTCATCCTGTGAATTCAATGTTTTTACCGGGTATTCGAGTTGTTTCAACAGTTCAGTTGATTTGAAAACATTGCCTTCAATCGGGATGATAGGCGTATGTGTATCGAGAGACAAAATATTTGTATGTAACCTGGCGCTGATGACAAAATCACAGCTCGCCAGTTGCTTCATGTATTCATGATAGCTGGAAAAATTTTTCACAAACTCCACACCCAGTTTCTCAGTGAATAACGGAGATACTTTGCTGTCTTCAAAGGGTTCATTGGTTATGAAAATAAGTTTCCTTCCCAATGAGCGGATATGCGCAACAACTTTTCCGATTTCCTCTTCTGTAATTTTAATACGGGGTGTAATGTTAATGCCCACCAGCAATGGATCACGCTGAGGCCTGGCCGAAGGCGGGAAAGCCGCGTTGATAGCTGAATCCGGAGCCACTTCAATGATATTGCCCGGAACACCATAGCTGATCAGGTTTTCACGGGTAGTGGTACCACGGATAACGATTTTCGACATATTGCCATATACATGGCCCACCAGTTTTTTAAACGGATCCGTTTTGATAACCACCGACTGATTTACTGCTGCGGTTTTAATGCCCAGTTTCTGCGCTACCCTGATCTCTACCAACTGACGGAGAAAAACAATGTTATCACCCACTTCACCGGCACCACTGTAAATCAGCCAGTCGGCATTTTTTAAAGTGGATGCCCGCTGACGGTATTCTTTCCAGTAAGGGAAGAAGGAAACAATGACTCTTTTTAACGGACGTAGTTTGGCCCTGATGCTTTCATTTTTCAAATCACCTGAATCATTTTTCAGGAGCTTTACTGCAGGAACCTGTTTATTGAAACCGGTACCCGCTTCTTTTTTGATTTTGGCTACGATCTTATCAGCCCATTTATCCAGTACCGCAACCGGATCAGACTGGTTGATGATCCTTTTCGGATAATAACCATCGAGGCCGAAAGGGCGGCCGTTTACGTTTAATATTACATCATTGGAAATGCCCGAAAACAGGCTGATGATTTCATTGGAAAGCGCTTCATTACCAAGATTGGTCGTTTTGAGCTTTGTAATCAGGAATACTTTCTTCATATCTTGAGGCCGCAGTTTTTTTTAAAATCGGGCGTGAAGATACGTTAAAATCAGCAAGGGCGGGCAGTTTGGGCTGCTTTAGCGGGAAATGAATTTATTTGTATTCGTATTCTATAGAACCCAGCAGTTTTCTATCATTTGTAAAAATGCGTTCTCTGCTGCGCAAACCATTATCGTAAGTGTATTTCCAGATGAGAAAATTATTTTTTCCTTCCTCGGTAGTGGTCATCTGGGTAATCTGCCTGGCAGCATTGTATTCAAAAAGATAATCTACAACCAGTTTTTCCTTGTACTCATTGGCATGCACCACATCGGTAAGCCTGTTCTGTGCATCGTAATAATAATAGTATTTAGCGCCTGTTTTGGTATCTTTTTCAATCGAAGGATTGCCCTGTTCATCCATTGAAAAAAGGATCACAATGGTATCTTTCCGGTTTTTCACTTTGGCCATCTTAACCGGCGCACCTTGTTCATTGTATTCCCATAAATGTTCTTCGGTGAGTTCATTGATAAAGTCGTCATCTTCAGATCTGGTAAATGATTCGATGGATTTGATTCTTCCATCGGCATCATACGTATAATTGCTGCTGCTCACCACGATATTGGAACTGTCGAAAGTTCTGATCACACGACCTTTTTCATCAAAAAAAGTTTCAAGCAAAGATTTGCTGGAAGCATCTGATCGGGTATACAAAGAGCTTTTCCTGAAATCCCTGGAAATATGTTTTTCACAAAAGAAATTTTCACTTGGCTCACCGGTATACTCAAAGCTTTTGATGATAATCTTTTTCACTTTTGCTTCCCTGTACGCTGCAAGATCAGCTGCTACCTGCCTGCTCGAAATAATATCTTTATAATAGTATTGAGCATGTGCCTCACCGGTAGTGAAAATAAGGAAGAAAAGGCCTGTAATCAGTTTATTCATGGAAGCCAGGTTTTTAGGTTGGTTTTTGCAAATGTAACTTGTTCACAACGCCTTTTCAAACATGCGGCCAAACTTTGTTATTTTTAACAAAATTTCATTGCTTGAGTCACTTAAAAGAGCGGAAAGATAAAAATTGCCTGAACTGTAATGCCGAAGTACAGGGAAAGTTTTGTCATATCTGTGGCCAGGAGAATATTGAACCGGTAGAATCGGTTTGGCACCTGGTAACACATTTTTTCCAGGACATTACGCATTTCGACGGAAAATTTTTCAGCACCGGCCGTTATTTATTAGTAAAGCCGGGTTTTCTCAGTAAAGAATATATGATGGGGCGCAGGGCGAGTTACCTGAATCCCATCCGCATGTATGTTTTTACTTCAGCTTTTTTCTTCCTTATATTTTTTAATCTTTTCGACGAAAACGACCGTGTAGGTACTAGCAATAAATGGAAAATCACTTATTGGAAATCGAGCAGATTGGATTCTGCCAGTTTCAAAAAATTTACACAGGAACTGAACCCGAACGGGATGACCAGGGAAGGATTCAAACGTTATATTGATAGTATCAACAGCACCCGTGGCATTCATTTTACCACCAGCAAATATAAAAGCAAGGCAGCAATACGACTCTTTGCTGAAGTCGGGTTACAAGAAAGCACAACTGGTTTGAGCGAAAGATGATTTACAAGGAAATTGAGATGAATGAGAAGTACAACAACGATCAGACGAAAATTCTCAAAGCCTTTCAGTAGTATTCTGATTCACAGTTTTCCGCAAATGCTGTTTATATCATTGCCGATTTTTGCGCTGATACTAAAGTTGCTGTATACACGCAGAAAACAGTTTTATTATGGACACCATGCCATCTTTGCCATACATCTCTATGTATTTTTCTTTCTGATCACTGCTCATGATTATCGGGTTGCAAAAAATTGAGAAATTTTACCAGCTCCTCACATTATTAGATTATGTGCAGGTGTTCATTTGTACTTTATATTCTCTTTTATGAATACAAAGCACTCCGTGATATTTTATGAACAGAGAAGAGGTAAAACAATCCTGAAGTTTATATTGCTTAACCTGGCACATGTGTTCGTTATTGTTTTCCTCATTGTATTGTTCACCTTTTTCTCTTTACTCAAAGTATAAACTATGGAAGAAACCAATCAAGCATTTTCACGCCTGGTAAAGATCATGGACGAACTCAGAGAAAAATGTCCATGGGATAAAAAACAAACCATTGAAACATTACGCCACCTCACCATTGAAGAAACCTATGAATTGGCCGACGCCATTTCTGAAAGCGACTGGAAGGGTATTAAAGAAGAACTCGGCGACCTGATGCTGCACATTGTATTCTATGCAAAAATCGGAACAGAGAAGAATGAATTTACTTTACAGGAAGTGATAAATGGTGTTTGTGAAAAACTGATTTCCCGTCATCCGCATATTTATGGTGATGTAGTGGTAAACAATGAAGAGGATGTAAAACAGAATTGGGAAAAATTAAAACTAAAAGAAGGGAAGAAGTCGGTACTGGGTGGTGTTCCCAAATCCCTTCCATCGATGGTTAAGGCCATCCGGCTGCAGGAAAAATCAAAACAGGTAGGATTTGAGTGGGACAATACCCAACAGGTATGGCAGAAAGTTGAAGAAGAAATGAATGAGTTGCGGGAAGCCGTAGACGAAGGCAAACAAGACAGCATAGAAGATGAACTGGGAGATGTTTTTTTCTCCCTGGTAAATCTCGCAAGGTTTTTGCAGGTAGATGCCGAAAATGCATTGGAGCGCACGAATAAAAAGTTTATCAGCAGGTTTACCAGGATGGAAGAAGCTGCTGCAACACAAAACAAGTTCCTGCACGATATGTCCTTAGAGGAAATGGATGCACTCTGGAACGAGATAAAGAAAAAAAGTATTTAAACCCAACTAACCATTTTTGCAGAAGTCAGTAACCATCGGACAATTCCTGTATAAAAATATTTACCTGCTGGTGATAGCCGCCTGGCTGATCACCATTTCTTTTGTAGTCGATAATTACTGGTCGGCCAATGCTTCCCTCAAATCTGTTCAGAAAAAAATTGCCGGCTATATCCATGAACAGGAATCTGATATTGTTTCATTGGCAACGGATTCATCGGTATTCAGGAAAATAGATTCGGGTAATTATGAGGAAGACTTCCTGCAGAATCTTTCACGAAAAAAGTATTTCGTTTTCTTTTACCGATCCGCTGAAAGCCAGCCTCAGTCGCTGATCTGCTGGAATACACAAAAAGTATTGCCCTTGCCATCCATGATTTCCGATAAGCCGACTGAAGGCTTTGTAGAACTGGATAATGGCTATTATGTCTGGCATCGGTATGAGTCGGGCAAAATAAAAATGCTGGCCCTTATCCCGGTTAAATGGAATTATTTTATTTCCAACGATTACCTGCAGAATGAGTTTGTGATCGACAAATCCCTGTCGGTGAATTATGATATCACACTCGATCCCGCCAATGCACTGATCGTTAAATCCAAAGATGGAACCGGCTTATTCTATCTCTATGAGAAAAGTTCGAGTTCCATCAACAGGAACAATATCGTGGCCGTTTTGCTGAAAGCTGTCTTCCATTCTGCTCATCTTATTATTCATCCAGCTTTTTTCAACTTTTATCTCGCTTACACGCAAATGGTGGATAGGTTTCCTTGTGTTGATCATTTCATTACTCAGCATAAGGATCCTCTGGTATTTCATTCCTGTACCGATGAATTTCAGGCAGTTTGAGTTGTTCAGTCCAACCATTTATGCTTCAGGCTATGTTTTCCGATCCTTGGGTGATCTGCTGATCAACGCATTCTTTTTTGTTTGGATTATTCTTTTTTTACGGCACCACCTGCAGGATAATAAAGTAAAACCCCTGGTACAATTATCAACGGTGGTTAAATGGTTGTTCCTGGTCGCTGCCGCTGCAGCCTTATTGTTTGCAACATTCACCGCAGCCAATATCATTCGTTCTTTGGTCATCGATTCACATATCTCTTTTGATGTAATCAACTTTTTTACATTGAATGAATACAGTGTGATTGGTTTTGTAGTTCTCTGTTGTATATCCATTGGATATTATTTCTTGTGCCAGATCGTTGTTCATTTTCTGAAGCCGATGTTTTCGGGCAATATGATTCCCTTGTTCCTCCTGGTTGCAGTGAGTGGATTGTTGATGTTAAGTTTTAAAGTAGGGCAGATAAGCGGAGGCTTTGAGATATATGTACTGGCCTGGCTCCTGTTTTTTTTATTACTGCTTAACAGCAATGTTTCCAATCTGCTTACTTCCCGGATCATATCATCTAAACTTGTTTTCTGGTTGTTCTTTTTTTCTGTTTCAATCAGTGCCGTATTGGTCGTGGAAAACAACAGGAAAGAAATTTCCAATCGCAGGCATTATGCAGAGATACTTGCAACAAAAGCAAACCCTGCCAGTGAAACGCTGATCAATTCTATGCTCACCGATTTCAGGCCCGATTTCCTGGCAGATAATTTTAACCGGTTGTTTTCAAGCGCATCGGGCAATTACCTGGTAGATAGTTTGCTCAATAGTAATACCAGTGGTTATACCAATAAATACGATACCAGGGTATACGCCTATACTGCAGATGAAAAACCTCTGATGAGTGAGGATTCCACACAATACAATGAAATCAATACGGTACTGAATACGCAATCAAAACCGACAGGCATTCCGGGGTTATATTATTTCGATCAGTCTTTTGATATGTTCAGTTATATCAGTAAGAAGACCCTGAAAGATACTTCTGGTAAGAGTGATGGGCTATGTATTCATCATGGCGAGTCCGAAAAAATTAAGAAGAGATGCTCTTTATCCTGAGCTGTTCAGCAAAGGGGAGGAGAATTCAATAGAAAATTCTTCATCCTATGCTTTTGCCATTTACAACAACTGGAAACTGGTGAGCAGTCACAACGACTATCCGTTCCCGTCAGTCGTTAATAAAAAATCTTTTAAGTCACAGCAGTTTTCGCTGGAGCAGAAAAAGAATTTTACAGAGTTATGGTATTATGCAGGCGCCGATAAACTGGTGGTGATAGCCAAAGAGAACAGTTTGTCAATTGAATCGATCACCTTATTCTCTTACCTGTTCTGTTCATTCCTTTTGGTGTCGGCCCTGTTCTGGTTTATCAATATTGTCATCAAAGCCAGATTCAACCGAAACAGGATTCTGAGTTACTGGCAATTGTCGATCCGCAACCAGATTCACGGAACCATTATTTTTATTACGGTGGTTTCATTCCTGGTGATCGGAGTGGCAACGATCTGGTTTTTTATTATCCGCTATGAAGACAATAACCGGGAGAAGCTCAGTCGCACCATCCGTATCATGGAGAAGGAAGTGAAGAATACCATTTCAAGTAAATGGCGTACGTACACTTCAGGAGAGGAAATTAACCGTGATTATGATAAAGACCTTGAACAGGCAGTAGACCGTATTTCAGAGATTCATGGGGTGGATGTGAATTTATACGACCTTGAAGGGAACCTGCAGGTTTCATCATTGCCATTGCCATATATAAAAGGTATCCTGAGTACCAAGATGAATCCTGTTGCTTATTATCATATCGGGCAATTGAAGGAAATACAATTTTTCCAGAAGGAAAGCATCGGTAACCTTGAATTTATGAGCAATTATGTGCCGGTGATCGATGCCAGTGGTAACAATTACGCATACCTGAATATTCCTTATTTCACTTCTCAGACTAAACTCAAACAGGAAATTTCAAACTTCCTGGTAACCATTATCAACCTGAATGCATTCATCTTCCTTATTGCAGGTATCGTTGCCTTATTCATTACCAATCGGATTACGCATTCTTTTTCGGTAATCAGTGAACAAATGAAAAAGATTAACCTGGGCAGTCATAATGAAGCCATTGAATGGAGAAGGGATGATGAGATCGGCGAACTCGTAATGGAGTACAATAAGATGGTGAACAAACTGGATCATAGTGCTTCCGTACTGGCCAAAACAGAAAGGGAAGGTGCCTGGAAGGAAATGGCCCGGCAGGTAGCGCATGAAATCAAGAATCCGCTTACGCCGATGAAACTGAGTATGCAGTTCCTTCAGAAATCCATTGAAAGCAATGCGCCCAACGTAAAAGAACTTTCTGAGAATGTGGCCCGCACTTTAATTGAACAGATTGATCACCTGAGCCAGATCGCCAATGATTTCAGTCAGTTTGCCAATATAGGTGATTCACGCAAAGAGCGTTTCGATATGAATGATACACTCCGCAACGTTCTTCACCTCCATGCGGTAAATGATAAGATGGAAATCGTTCAGCAATTATTGCCGAATCCTGTGGTGATCGATGCCGATAAAACCCATATCAACAGGCTGTTTACAAACCTTGTATTAAATGCCATACAATCGGTGCCGGATACACGCAGTCCGAGAATTGAGGTTTCACAAACCATTGAAGGAAACCAGGTGCTCACAAAAATTTCAGATAATGGGAATGGTATAAACGAAACCATTCAATCGAAAATATTTACGCCTAACTTCACCACAAAGACTTCGGGAACCGGCCTTGGATTGGCCATGTGCAAACGAATTGTTGAACAGGCAGAAGGGGAGATATGGTTTGAAACAGTTCAGGATGCAGGAACCAGTTTCTTTGTTAAACTACCATTGGCGAATTAACCCAGTTTATTTCTTTTCTGTTCTGTGATAAAATGTTCCAGTTCATTTCGGGAGAAACTGCTCAGGTTTTGTTTTTTACTCAGCATCGCTTTTTGCGCTACGAGTACACCATACAATACATCATCCATTCCATCCGCATGATGCGCATCGGGATCGATTGAAATAAGTACATTTTTCTCCAGCGCATAATCAATATGCCGCCAATCGATATCCAATCGATTGGGATGTGCATTCAATTCTATCACCACATCATTGGCAGCACAGGCATCAATGATTTTTTTATGATCCACCGGATAACCTGGCCTGCTGAGCAATAATCTTCCGGTCATATGGCCCAATACAGTTGTGAATGGATTTTCAATAGCCTTCAGCAAACGCATCATGGCTTTTTCTTCCGTCATCTTCAGGTTGCTGTGAACAGATGCAATCACCATGTCGAAAGTTGCCAGTACTTCATCGCTATAATCGAGGCTGCCATCATTGAGGATATCCGATTCAATACTTTTAAATATTCTGAATGGAGCCAGTTTACTGTTTAATTCATCGATATAACGATGCTGTTCCCTTATTTTTTCCTCCGACAAGCCCTGGGCATAAAATGCCGATTTGCTGTGATCGCTTATGACCAGGTATTCTAATCCCCGTTTGATGGCTGCCAGGGCCATTTCCTCAATGGTATTACTGCCATCGCTCCAGTTGCTGTGGCAGTGGATAATTCCTTTAATATCAGATGGTTGTATTAATTCCGGGATTTCATTGGCGATGGCTTTGCGTATTGTATCAGCTTTTTCTCTTAAAACGGGAGGAATATAAGGAACCGCGATTTTGTCAAAATAAGCCTGTTCGGAGTCAAGACCTGTAAAATCATGTCCAGGAAACTGGCTTAGGGCATTGATGAATTCTTCGCTGGAAGAAAGACGGATCTTTTTTTCAATATGTGTATCAGCTGTACCTGGATATAAATGAACATTGATGCCAATGCTTGTTGAATAGATTAGCCGTATCTCATCTTTCTGCACAAATGAAAATCCTTCTACTTCAGCCATGCTTTTTTCAATATCTGCTGAAGATGATTCGATGATATAGGTTAGTTCGTCTATTACTTCCAGTTGGCGAACAAAACTTCCGGCTGCTTCAATTTTTTTTCCTGGAAAAATCTTTTGCAGAAAAGTAGTTACCTGTTCGGCAATCATCGCAACCTGGGCATACAAATGACTTCCTTTATTCTTAAAATAAAACTCTATTGTTTCAATTACGTTGTGCTGTGTTTTTTCTCCGAATCCTTTGTAAAGTTTCAACCTGTTTTCTTTACAGGCATAGAGTAATTCACCCACGGTTTCAATTTCCATTTCTTTCCAGATGGTATGAATTTTTTTCGGACCGATACCTTTGATCTGAAGCATTTCTATGATCCCGGGAGGTGTTTTCAGGATGATTTCTTCCAGTAAATTTATTTTCCCGGAATGGAGCATTTCGGAAATTTTCTGGGCTGTGGAGCTGCCGATTCCTTTCAGCGAAGGAATTTTCTCTTCCGGAATTTCGCTGAGTTGCACCGGTAATTTTTCGATTGCGAATGCTGCAGAAGCATAAGATTTCGATTTAAAACTATTCTCTCCATGTATGTCCATCAATTTAGACAACAATGAAAATGCATCGGCAATCTGATAATTATCCATAACTCAAATGTAATAATTACAATTGTGAAATTCGGATGTGTAAAATTATTTCAGTGATGAGGCAATAGGAGCTTACTAAAATAAGAATTCCTGAAACCCGCTGCTGATGGGCATTTCAGGGCATAAAAAAAGTCCCGGAAGAACCGGGACTACTATCTTTTGCTCTTTAGCAAAGTTTAGCTTACTTCTTTTTTGGAGCAGCTTTCTTAGCAGCTTTTTTAGGAGCAGCTTTTTTAGCAGCTTTCTTTGGAGCAGCTTTCTTAGCGGCTTTTTTTGGAGCAGCTTTCTTAGGAGCAGCTTTTTTAGCAGCCTTTTTTGGAGCAGCTTTTTTCTTTGTTGCCATTTTTTTGAATTTAATTGGTTAGTAAATAATACTTAAAAATAAATACTATTTTGATATTACCAAAAAAAATATCAAAAAATTATGCAGTCGCTTCAATCGCGTTTACAGAAACCAGGGTTTTATCTCCTTTGGTTTTTCTGAATTCAACCACACCATCAGTAAGTGCGAAGATGGTAAAATCTCTACCAACACCTACATTTTTTCCAGGATGATAAACTGTTCCACGCTGACGAAGAATGATGTTACCTGCAATAGCAGATTGTCCACCATAAATCTTTACACCTAATCTTTTGCTTTGTGAATCGCGACCGTTCTTTACCGAGCCTTCACCTTTTTTATGTGCCATCTTTTAAAGATTTGAATTTTGAATAAACTTCAAAATGAATTATGCAATTGCAGTTACTTTTATTTGAGTATACTGCGTACGGTGACCGTGCTTTTTACGGAAACCTTTTCTTCTTTTCATTTTAAAAGCGATAACCTTATCACCTTTAACCAGGTCGTTAACGATTTCAGCTTTAACAACTGCATTCACTCCTGAACCAGTTGCGATGGATCCGCCGTTATGTGTAAACAACACATCTGAAAATTCAACCTTATCTCCGGTTTTACCTTCAATGTGTGGTACATATAAGCTGTCACCAGCTTTTACTGTAAATTGCTGACCTGCGATTTTTACTACTGCTAACATAAATGCCAAATTTAGTCCCGATTTTTTCGGGAGGCAAAGGTAAGTAATTCAGTTGATTCAAAAATGGCTTTTCTATCCTTTTTTTATACTATGTGGAAAAAGGAGCGTTTGACCGGTTTTATTGGATTCCGGATAATCGCAATTGCTTCAAAATCAATTAATAACTAAAGTGGCTATAACCGGGAAATGATCGGAAGAAAACCGCGTTCCCCAGATCTCCGAAAGCGTAGCATGTTTCTTCACCGAAATATCTCCCCTTATATATATGTAATCTATCCTGGGATTTCCGCTTTCGTTTATTTTCCAGCCACTAAATGTTCCATCAGGGCCATGCGCCGGAATGGATGCAAGATCCCGGGTATCGGTAAAATGCAACGGATTCATTTTATCGGTAAGGATTTTAATGGGTTCATCTTCTGCGGTTGCATTAAAATCGCCACTGATAATAACCGGGTTACCCTTGCCGATGAGTTTTACTTTTTCCATCAGCAGCAATGAACTCTGCCGGCGGGCTACCTGCCCCATATGATCGTAATGCGTATTGAAATGGCAGAATATTTTACCGGTGAGCTTGTCGCTGAACCTGGCCCAGGTTACAATCCGGGGAAAAGCAGCATCCCATCCTTTACTTCCGGCTGCAGATGGTGTTTCCGAAAGCCAGAATGTTTCCGATTCAATAAGCGTGAGCCGACTGGTATCATAAAAAATGGCCGAATACTCTCCCTTGTTTTTTCCATCATCACGGCCAACGCCAACAGAGCGGTAATTTTTTAAGCGCAACCTCAGGTCGTCCATCTGTGAAGGAACAGCTTCCTGCACACCTACGATATGGGCTTCATTGTATAAAATCTGTGATACCACTTTATCTTTCCGGTATGGCCAGGCATTCAAACTATCACTATCGGTTTGTAAACGGATATTAAATGTCATCACATTCAGTGAGTGCTGGGCAAACAATGATCCCGAAATCAATGTTAGTAACAGGATCCAGGCAGTAAATCTTTTCATACAATCGATTGTAAAACAAATTTACCGAAATTGTTCCGACCCGCATTTCAACTTCTATGTCATGCATTTTCTGAACTTACCGTGCTGATCGGTATATTCGTATCCGGCTATGAAATTTATTAAGCAGACATTACAATTTATTTTCAGCATTTATGCATTTATCATTTTTGTTGCAGTCATGCTGCTGCTTTTTCCTTTTGTGATCGTAGCTTCTTTTTTCGGAAAGGTAAAAGGCGGGAATATGATTTACAACCTGTGCAGGCTATGGGCCGACATTGCACTTTTTTTCTGGGGAATGTTTCATCGCAATATATATGAAGCGCAACCTGCAAAAGATCACCCTGTGATTTATGTCTTCAACCATATATCTTATATGGATATTCCTTTCCTGATGAAAGCTTTCCGGGGTCACCCGATCAGGGTTTTGGGTAAAGCTGAAATGGCCGGCATTCCCATATTCGGTTATATTTACAGGAATTCAGTGGTGATGGTAAACCGGGAAAGCGAAGCAGGCCGCATTAAAAGTGTGCAGGAGCTCAAGCAGGTATTGGCGAAAAATATTTCCGTGGTCATCGCACCCGAAGGAACTTTTAATATGACCGGTAAACCGCTGAAAGAATTTTACAACGGCGCTTTTAAAATTGCGATTGAAATGAATATCCCTGTTCAGCCGGTGTTGTTGCTGGATGGATACGACCGGATGAATTATCATTCCCTGTTTTCTGTTACGCCAGGAAAATCAAGAGCCGTTTTTTTGCCTGAAATGGAACCCGGCAATGATGCTGCATTACTGAAACAACAGGTATACGATGAGATGGAAGAGGCACTCATCCGATACAAAGCTAGTTGGATAAAAAATTAACTATACAGGTGGAAGCTGAACTGAATTTTGCGGAAGAGAAAATAACCCACTGGGCAGAAATCATTCTGCCCCTGGCGCTTCCTAACGTTTATACGTATGCGATTCCGGCAGAATTGCATTTACAGGCATTGCCGGGATGCAGGGCTGAAGTAGTGTTTGGTAAAAATAAAAAATATGCCGGTGTCATCAAATCCATCACAACAGAACAGCCTTCCTATAAAACAAAACCAATACTCAACATCCTCGATGAAACAGCATTGGTTTATCCGCAACAATTAAAGTTATGGGAATGGATCAGTCAGTATTACATGTGTTCCGAAGGAGAAGTGATGGCTGCCGCATTGCCGGCGAATTTCAAACTCAGCAGTGAAACCACATTACTCTACAACGAAGAAGCAGGAGATGATTTCACACAGTTGAATGAAGAGGAATTTATTGTGGCGGAAGCTTTGTTGGTTAAAAAGCAATTGCAGTTGACCGAAGTTCAACAGTTGCTCGATTCAAGGCATGTTTACCCGGTGATCAAAAGACTACTGGAGAAAAATATTTGCTTTGCCTGGGAAAAACTTCATGAACGTTATAAACCCAAGAAGGAAACTTATATCAGCATCAATCCTGCTCTCAATAATGAGGAGGATCTGAGCAAACTGCTGAACGACTGGAAAGGTGCTCCCCGTCAGATGGAATTGTTACTGGCATTCCTGCACCTTTATAAAACAACCGCATCCGTTACCCAGTCGGAACTTCTGAAAAAATCCGGGGCAACTGCAGCACAGTTAAAAGCCCTGGTGGAGAAAGGAATCCTGCTTTCACAGAAACTGCATGTCGACAGGATCACGACAATGGCTAAAAATATCCAGATCGATTTTGATCTCAGTGCGGCACAGGTGCAGGCGCTTGCAGGGGTAGAAAATAGTTTCAGGGAAAAGAATGTATGCCTGCTGCATGGTGTAACCGGCAGTGGCAAAACACAGGTTTATATTAAACTGATTGAACAGGTTATCAGCAAAGGTCAACAGGTTTTGTACCTGCTTCCCGAAATAGCACTAACGACACAGATTATCCGAAGATTGCAGAAGCATTTCGGCGGACATATAGCCATTTATCATTCCCGCTTCAACGACCAGGAGCGTATTGAACTCTGGAATAAAATCCGTTCGGGTGAAGTGAGTATTATCCTGGGCGCCAGGAGTGCGCTTTACCTGCCTTTTCAGCAACTGGGATTCATCATTGTAGATGAAGAGCACGATGCTTCCTTCAAGCAACAGGATCCTGCTCCACGATACCATGCCAGGGATGCCGCTATATTTTATGCGTCTTTATTCGGTGCTAAAGTTTTGCTTGGAAGTGCAACACCATCTCTCGAAAGTTATTACAATGCACTGCAGGGAAAATATGGATTGGTGAACCTTACCGAAAGATTCGGTGGAATAGAATTGCCTTCTATTGAAATTGTGAATACCAGGCAGGTTGCACAGAAAGGCAAAGTGATGATCAGTCCGCAATTGAAAGAAGCCATTCAACAGGCTGTAGAAGCCGATCAGCAGGTAATCCTTTTTCAGAACAGGCGTGGATACAATCCTTACTTAATCTGCGGAACCTGTGGTTATATTCCTCAATGCACCCACTGCGATGTTTCCTTAACGTTGCATAAGTACAGCAACAAGCTGCATTGTCATTATTGCGGAAGTACTTATCCGAAACTGGTGGCTTGTCCGGCCTGCGGAACCAATCACTGGCTGGAGAAAAATTTTGGAACAGAAAAAATTGAAGAACAGCTCGAAGAAGATTTTTCTAAATACCGTATTGCCCGGATGGATGTAGACAGTGTCCGCGGTAAAACAGCGCACGACAACCTTATCCAGCTATTTGAGCAACGAAGGCTCGATATACTGGTGGGTACGCAGATGGTGGTGAAAGGGCTTGATTTCGATCATGTGAACCTTGTAGGCATACTCGATGCAGATGGCTTGCTGAGTTTTGCCGATTTCAGGGTGAATGAAAGGGCTTTTCAATTAATGGAACAGGTGAGTGGCCGTGCCGGCCGAAAACATGCCCGTGGAAAAGTATTGGTACAGGCGGTGAATGTGCAGCATCCGGTAATCGCACTGGTACAAAAACATGATTATAGCAGCTTCTATGAATTTGAACTGCCCAAAAGAAAGGAATTTTTTTATCCGCCTTTCAGTAGATTGATCCGGCTAACATTAAAGCATAAAGACAAAGAAAAAGTACAGGCAGGCTCAGAAAGGCTGGCGGCTTTATTAAAAACAGACCTGAAAGATTATGTGGTTGGTCCGGCGGCACCGGTTGTGGGCCGGTTGCGCAATGAGTATCTTATGGAGATACTGCTTAAATTGCCCAAGGAAACCGGGATGAGTATGCGTTACAAAAAAGTAATCAGGAACCATATCAGTTTGCTGCAAAGTGAAGCTGCATACAAATCCATTACAATCATTGTGGATGTAGATCCCGTTTAAATAGATTGCCATTGCAGGTACAACAAAACATATCATTAAAGAAATTCAACAGCTTCGGTATCGATGTGTCGGCAGCACATTTTGCCTGTTTTCGTAACCAGGAAGAACTTGAATCATTACTAACAGAAACGGGTAATCGCAAATCGCTGCTGGTACTGGGTGGTGGAAGCAATATTCTCTTTACCCGGAATGTAGATGGATGGGTATTGAAGAATGAGATTACGGGAATCTCCAGGATCGCGGAAGATGAAACGTATTATTATATAAAAGCCGGGGCAGGAGAGAACTGGCATGGCTTTGTGCTGCATTGTATTGAAAATGGTTATGCCGGTGTGGAGAATCTGGCGTTGATACCCGGAAGTGTGGGTGCTTCTCCCATGCAGAATATCGGTGCTTATGGCGTGGAAATAAAAGATGTATTTCATTCATTGGAAGCCTTTCATATTGGGGATAAAACAATTGCATCAGTTTTCCAATGCTGATTGCGGATTCGGTTACAGGGAAAGTGTATTCAAGCGTGCATTCAAAAACCAGTTCATCATCACTTCTGTTACGTACCGTTTAAGAAAAAATCCGGTGTACAATGTTTCCTATGGAGCGATAACACAGGAGCTGGAAGCGATGCAGGTGAAAGAACTTTCTATTCAGGATATCGCAAAGGCAGTGATGAATATCCGGCGGAGCAAATTACCCGATCCGGCACAAATTGGTAATGCTGGTAGTTTTTTCAAAAATCCGGAAATCGATTTAGTCCATTTCGAAAAATTAAAATTGGAATTTCCAGGGATCGTTGGTTATCCGGTTAACAACAACCGCATCAAACTGGCTGCAGGATGGTTAATAGAACAATGTGGCTGGAAAGGTTACCGCAAAGGCGATGCAGGTTGTCATAGCAAACAGGCGCTGGTACTGGTTAATTTTGGTAATGCAGATGGGGCAGCTATTTACGAACTGAGTGAAGCAATCCTGCAATCTGTAAAAAATAAATTTGCTGTTGATCTTGAAAGAGAAGTTAATATTTATTAACAGTTTAATCTTTGCATCTGAGATCTGTCTAATTGATTTGTACATAGTTTAATAACCTTAAAATAATTGATATGAAATCGTTCATCCATTACCTGATGTTTATGGGAATCATCCTCATTTCATCCTGCAGCAATTCTAAAGTTATCGGCACCGCGGAAGGAAGCGAAGCATTGTTCAGTTACCAATGGAACCTTACTGAACTGAATGGCAAAGCCGTAACCGTTTCGAATGTTCCCAATCTTGTACTGACAGACGGTCAATTGAAAAAAGTTGCCGGTTCAACCGGATGCAACCGTATTACAGGAACATTTGAATCAACGAAATCAAATTTTATCAAGTTTCTACCACTGGCCATTACTAAAATGGCATGTCTGGGAAACAATGTAGAAACTGAATTTCTCGACATGTTAAAGAGCGCCAATAATTTCAGTATTGCCGGAAATAAATTGTCATTAGGTAATGGTCAGCAGATTATTGCGAAGTTCAATGGCGTAGCCAATGCAGGAACCACTCAACAGGATGCAGCTGCAAAATTAAACGGCACCTGGGAACTCAATTATATTACAGGTCCACGCATCGCATTTGATGGATTGTATCCCGATAAAAAGCCTCAGCTCATATTCAGCTTACCTAAAATGGAAGTAGGTGGTCATACCAGTTGCAATGGTTTCAGTGCGAAGTTTACACTGGCTGGCGATAAAATCAGCTTTGGAGATCCATTGTCAACCATGATGGCTTGTCCGGGTGCTGGTGAGCCAACTTTTCTGCGTATACTCAAGACCGTTAATAAGTATGCTGTAGAAAATGGTAATACGCTTGTTTTAATGGCAGGCGATGTGCCCGTGATGCGTTTTATTAAGAAATAACATATTGATAGGTTAAGCAAAAAGCCATCACAGGATTTGATCCTGTGATGGCTTTTTTAATTATTGACTAGTTGGAAATTTAATTCAGGTCTTCATCCGAAAAATCATCTTCCGTAAAAGAAACATTGCCCATATTGAGCATACTGCCCATCAGGTCTTTGAATTCAATTTTACCTTCTACAATTTTTTTGCTGATGAGTGAATAAGCGGCCAATCCATGCAATACAAATTCCATCAGTAAGGCATGTTCTTTTTCATCAGCAGTATTGTAAAATCTTTTTACGAGTGCATGCAGACCATCCACTTTGTATAACAGTTGAATTTTATCTGCATCTTTTGTTTCCAGGAACATGTTGAGGTGATTGCCATTATCGAACCAACGGATAATCGATTTATAAGGTTGGTCTTCTGCCTGCTGATCTTTTCCTTTTTTCTTCTTCAGTGTTTCAGGATTGGGAAAGTATTGTACAAACTGTGTACGGATAGCTCTTTCCAGCAGGTTAAAGGCAACCTGGAATGGTCCTTCCTGTTCTCCTTCATACACCAGTTCAATTTTACCGGTGATGGAAGGAATAATACCCGACATATCGCTCAACCATACCTGTGTATGTGTTTCATTGTTGATGATGGCTCTTCTTTCGGCTGCGCTGATAGCATTTTCGTAAGCAGAAATCGGCAATCTGGCACTCACACCACTTTTACGGTCTACCAGTTCACTTTCCCTTGCTTCAAAAGCCACTTGTTCTATAAGTCTTTTCACCAGGTCGCTCACGGAAACCATATCCTGTTGTGTTTTCAGGATGGCAGCTTCCTGCGTTGTAATGGCCAGCGATGTTTCAACCGTTTTCGGGTAATGCGTTAAGATCTGGCTCTGGATTCTGTCTTTTAATGGTGTAACAATGCTGCCCCTGTTCGTATAGTCTTCAGGGTTAGCGGTGAATACAAAGAGGATGTCGAGTGGCATTCTTAATTTAAAACCACGGATCTGCAGATCACCTTCTTCCAGGATATTGAACAACGACACCTGGATTCTTGCCTGAAGATCGGGTAGTTCATTGATCACAAAAATGCAGCGGTTGCTGCGGGGAATGATGCCATAATGCAAAACCTTTTCATCGGCAAAACTGAGTTTCAGGTTGGCAGCTTTGATGGGATCAATGTCGCCGATAAGGTCAGCCACACTCACATCAGGTGTAGCCAGTTTTTCTCCATAACGTTGAGAACGATGCAACCATTCAATAGGTGTATTGTCGCCTTCAGTCGCAATCAATTCAATCGCAAATCCTGAAACCGGGTTGAAAGGATCATCATTGATTTCACTTCCTTTAACAAAGGGTATGTATTCATCCAGCAAGGTTGTCATTTGTCGGGCCATACGTGTTTTTGCCTGCCCACGCAAACCCAGGAAAAGAATATTGTGCCTGCTGAGCAGCGCTCTCTCTGTTTCAGGGATAACCGTGTCTTCATATCCCATGATGCCCGGAAACGGGTTTTCTTTTTCTTTCAGTTTTTTGATCAGGTTTTCCCTGATCTCATCTTTGATTGACCGGGATTGATAACCTGATTTCTTTAACTCGCCTAGCGTTTTTATTTTGCTGATGTTCATACCTTATTTTCGTCTATTGGTGATTGTTAGATTGTTCGCTTTTATTAAAATACAGTTTTTCTTTTTCCACTTTCAAAATCCCGGAATATGAAGGCACCCAGTTTATCCAGCGAAGCAAAAAAGGCTTTGCCATTATTGGCTTCCGTGAATTCCTGAACAAAACGCTGCAGGTAAGGATCACTCGCAATCATGAAAGTCGTGATCGGGATTTTCAGTTTCTTGCATTGAATGGCCAGGCTCATACACCTGTTCATAATTTTGCGATCGATGCCAAAACTGTTTTTATAATATTGTTTTCCGATTTTCAAACAGGTGGGTTTGCCATCGGTGATCATGAAGATCTGTTTGTTCGGGTTGCGTCGTTTGCGCAATATTTCCATCGCCAGTTCCAGTCCTGCAACAGTGTTGGTATGATATGGGCCAACCTGCAGATAGGGGAGATCCTTGATTTCAATCGACCAGGCATCATTGCCAAATACAATGATATCCAGTGTGTCTTTGGGATACCTGGTTTCAATTAATTCACTCAATGCCATGGCCACTTTTTTGGCAGGTGTGATCCTGTCTTCACCATATAAAATCATTGAGTGAGAAATGTCGATCATCAGCACAGTTGAAGTCTGCGCTTTGTAATCGGTTTCCCTGATTTCCAGATCATCTTCCTGCATTTTAAAACTATCAATGCCATGATTGATCTGTGCATTGCGAATGGAACTGGTAAAATCAATCTGTTCCATGGTATCACCAAACTGAAAAGGCCTTGTTTCGGGATTGATCTCATCTCCTGATCCCGGTTTGAAAGTCTGGTGATTGCCTTGCTTTGATTTTTTGAGTTTGCCGAAAATCTCTTCCAGGCTTTTTTTGCGAATGCCTTGCTCCGTTTTGGAAGTGATTTCAATATTTCCGGATGCCGGATTTTCTTTGATATAGCCTTTGTTTTTGAGGTCTTCAATGAAATCCCCGATGCCATAATCATTATCGGTGAGTTTGTATTCCTTGTCGAGTTCGTTTAACCATTGCAGTGCTTCATTGTAATCGCCGCTGGTATGGGTAAGCAATTGCATGAAAAGATCGAGCAGTTTCTCAAAACTGCTTTTTGCATTTTCTTCCGGGTTAAATTTTGAAAATTGAAATCCTTTCATGTTTCTTCTTAATTCAGGTATTTTTTACTGCAACTGATTTATGATGAATGAATCCGTTGCAACATACAATTTACGTAACAAACCATTCAGGCGTTTGTTTTATCTGTTAAATAAAAAGCCCTGCGCAAGGGCAGGACTTTTATTAATTAAATACTATTGTTATATATTTTACGGTGTGTCTGCCGGTTGAACCGGTGCTGTTTGAATCTGGTTGGGCAATTCAGTTTTCGGTTGATTTTTGAATTGCTGATCCATACTCATTAAACCACGGAGAAGGTTGGCATTTCTTGCTTCTTCCTGGTTGATGGCATCTGTTTTCATTCTGTCGGGCAGAGACTGATAATAACTTACCTGTTGTTCCATGTCTTTGCGCAGGCTTTTGCTGATCTTATCAGCCAGTTGTGTATCTCCGGCTTTATAGGCAGCATAGAGCATTTGCATGGCAATCTGGTTGTGTTGCTGATAACGGCTAACCATACCATAACTGATATTGTCTTCGTTCATCATTTTATCACAACGATTCAGCAGTTTTTTGGCATCTTCTTTTCTTCCGGCATCTGCCAGGTTTCCGGCAGCTTGTGCATAAGCCAGCCTGATGCTGTTCAGGTGACGACGGTTTTCTTCATCGAAGTAAACGCCTTTCTTATCGGCATTGCCAAATACAAACTTGTTGAGCATTTTATTCATCACCCAATCCTGGTTTACACCAGCCATATCAATTGGTACCAGTCTGTAGGTTAAACCATCCTGGCGCAGGAAGTTTTCAAAACCGAGTTCACCATATGGTGAAGTGAAATAAATCGGGCGTTTCCATTTGTTGGAAGCAATGATGTTCAGAATAGCCGCATCATTTTTATACAATGCATTCTTCGGAATTTCAAACCTTACTTCACTCAATACACTATCAGTTGCATTGACAGTTCCGTTCTGCCTTACCAGATTGATGTCTACCGGTATAGAAACTTTTTTGCTTGGGTAGATATTAACTGTTTCACCATTTCTCGTTTGTTCGAGCATGTTAGGTTCATCACTACCGGCAAAATTTTTCATCATGGTATACAGATCCATGTATTGATTCGGATCAATACCCGGACGTGGTGCGTAATAAATCGCATCTCTGTTGGAGCCTTCAATCTGTGCTGTAGTCCAGATCGGATCAATCGGATCACTATCATTTATTTTATAGCGCATCTGGTTGATGTACCAATCTGTACCCAACAAGCTGCTGTTGATTACCCTGATGTCTTTGCGGATACCTTCCACTTCCTGTGCATACCACAAAGGATACGTATCATTATCTCCGAAAGAAATCAAAATGGCATTCGGTGCACAACTTTCGAGGTAATCAGTGGCAAGATCACGTGCCAGGAGTTTCTTGACTTCTGTCGTGGTCATCCCATTCCTGGCTGGCCATCAATACCGGTACTCCAAGTAAACAAACGATGGAAGCTGCAATGGTTGCCATGCGCATATTTTTCAGCACATAACTGTTGAGCAGATCACGTATGTACAATACACCCAAACCAATCCAGATGGCAAATGCATAGAATGAGCCTACATAAGCATAGTCACGCTCACGGGGTTGGTTACCCGCCTGGTTAAGGTAAAGGCAGATGGCAAAGCCGGTGAAGAAGAAGAGCAGACCCGTGATCAATGCATCTCTTTTATCTTTTGAAACCTGGTAGAACAAACCGATCAGCCCAAGGATAAACGGAAGCATGAAAAGTTTGTTATTGGCTTTGTTATTTTTAATACTATCGGGCAAAGTATCCTGGTCGCCCAGTCGCATTTTATCATAGAAACCAATTCCTGTTTTCCAGTTACCATCTCTTACATTGCCCATGTTGATACCCTGGATATCATTCTGTTTACCAGCGAAATTCCACATGAAATAACGCCAGTACATCCAGTTAATCTGGTAGCTTGCGAAGAAACTGATGTTTTCACTCATAGTAGGCGGGCGTTCCCAGTTGCCATCTTTATCTTTTCCGATGTCGAGGAATGCTGCATAATAATCAGCATGGCCCTGGTCGTTGCTCTGATCCCACATGCGAGGGAAGAAATGTTTGTCTTCCGGAGCATACACGTATTCAACTTTACGACCGTTCTTTTCGTATTTGCCGTTGGATTTGATATAGGTGTTCGGTGATTTTCACATCCTGAACCTGGGCGGTGAAATCCTGTCCGTATAAAATCGGCCAATCGCCGTATTGTTCACGACTTACATAACCTACAAGGCTCACCGGATTGTCTACGTTGAACATATCCACAGAAGGATCTGCACTGCTTCTTACCATGGTGGTGAAATAGGTAGAATAACCGAGAAGCATAAACGAAAAACACCAGAGACCGAGTTTTAAAAAATTCCAGTTGTTTTTATTGGCAATGCGCAATCCGAAGAAAATAATCACCGCCAGTAAAAGGAAGAAGAAAGCAAATCCTGTAAAGTAAGGCAGACCGAAACTGTTTACAAAAATGATATCCATATTACCGGCACCTTTGATGCTCCATTGGATTACGGCTTTCTGTACAAGCCCGGTGATCATGCAACCAATGATGAAGGCAAAGAATGTACCCCAGTTGGTAGCATTGTATCTTTTGAAATAATAAATGATTACGATGGCCGGAATGGTAAGGAGGTTCAGTAAGTGAACACCGATAGAAAGACCCATCAGGTAGAAAATAAGGATGATCCATCTGTCGGCACGGGTGAAATGACCTTTAATTCCTTGTTCCTGTTCTTCTGTAACACTGTGTTCCCATTTGAGCATGGCCCAGAAAACCACTGCTGTAAAGAAAGAAGAAAGTGCATATACTTCACCTTCAACAGCACTGTACCAGAATGAATCGGAAAAAGTATAAGCAAGTGCACCGATTACACCAGCGGCCATAATACCGATGATTTTATCGTTGCTGAGTTCGGTACCGTCTTTCTGAACAATTTTACGGGCAAAGTGGGTGATGGTCCAGAAAAGGAAGAGGATGGTAAATCCACTGGCCAGGGAACTCATCAGGTTGATACCGGTAGCTGCATGTTGCGGATCAAATGGAATCATGAACAACCTTCCGATCAGCACAAACAGGGGAGCGCCCGGCGGGTGAGGGATCTGAAGTTTGTAGGCGCTGGAAGCAAATTCACCACAGTCCCACAAACTACCTGTTGCTTCCATGGTCATGATATATACCGAGCAGGCGATTAAACAAACGATCCAGCCGGTAATATTGTTGATACGTTTAAAATTCATACAGTGATTGGTTATAAGTGGGCAAATATAATCATGTTTGGTTTTTTGCCGTCACCTCTTATAATGTTTTTGATATTTAACCCTTTATTTATCAATCCCTGCCTGCAGAACTGAAAATTCAACTATTTCAGGGCAATTGCGATGCCTATCTTTGCGACCAATGAAAAAGGCATTTTTTCAGTTGCATATGGCCGTATTCCTGGCTGGATTTACCGCCATACTCGGATTGCTCATCAAACTGAATGAAGTTTTACTGGTGTGGTATCGTTTGCTGCTCACGGTTTTCATTCTTTCAATATTGATGTGGATCAGAAAAGAGTGGCAGAAACTGGCATTTAAAGATATCCTCAGAATCAGCGGGGTAGGGATGGTCATCGCCATTCACTGGGTAAGTTTTTATGGAAGTATTAAATATGCCAATGCTTCAGTAGCACTGGTTTGTTTATCGGCATCCGGATTTTTTACCGCATTGCTGGAGCCATTGTTTTTTAGAAAGCGGATTGTATGGCAGGAACTGGCACTCGGTATCCTGGCGATTGCCGGTATATATATAATATTTGATTTTCATCCGCAATACAAGACGGGGATTATTTTCGGGGTGCTATCGGCTTTCGGCAGTGCAGTATTCCCGATTTTAAACAAGGAACTGCTCAAACAATTCACGCCCAAAATATTAACGGTGTATGAACTCTCCGGGGGATTGGTATTGTTGAGTTGCCTGATACCCTTTTACCTGGCCTGGTTTCCGGCAGAATATTATATACCTACCATTTCTGACTGGGCATGGCTGGTTGTGCTGGCATTCTTTTGTACGGTAATCAGTTTTGATTTGCAGTTGAATGCATTGAAGAAGATATCGGCTTTCACTGCAAACCTTACCTATAATCTTGAACCGGTATACGGGATTATCCTTGCCTTTGTATTCTTTGATGAAAGCAAACAATTGCACGGACAGTTTTACCTTGGCCTGGGTTTAATAGTGCTGGCCATCGTGTTGCAGATGCTGCGGGTGCTGCACCAGGCAAGGGTTTACAAGTAAATGATTTCAAATTTCACATTGGCAAATGCCTTGAACATGGCGCTTACACCACAGTATTTCTCTTGTGAAAGTGTTACTGCTTTTTCCATTTTTGGGCGATCCGCTTCGGCAACTTTTATCTGGTAAGTCATCATTACGTCCTTGTAAATTTTCGGATGCTCATCGGTGAGGCTGGCATCGATTCCGATGGTGAAATCGGAGAAACTTACTTTCATTTTATTGAGGATGGAAACCACATCGATGCCGGTACATCCTGCCAGGGAAGCGAGCATGAGTTTTTTCGGACTGGGGCCGAAGTTGGAAGTATTTTCATCACTGGTATCCATCGGAACTTCATAATCCCCGATTTTTGCAGTGAAGGCGAGGTTGTGGTTGAAGGCTGTTTTTACGCTGTGTTTGTCCATTTTTGAGTGGTTTTTAATAGATCAGGAGGCTGGGTTTGAAATATTTGTCCCCATTACGGGATATTTTTGCAAAAATACTTTATTCGAAACATTATTTATTAAGTAAAATCCTTACCTTTGCCGTCCAAAATTCAGGAATATGGCCAGAGTATGTCAGGTTACAGGAAAGAAGCCAATTACAGGAAACAAGGTTTCGCACTCCAATATTAAGACAAAACGCAGGTTTTTGCCCAATTTGCAGACCAAGCGTTATTTTTTAGCTGAAGAAGACAAATGGGTTGTTTTGAAGGTATCTTCAGAAGCAATCAGAACGATCAATAAAAATGGTCTTTATTCAGTAGTAAAAGAGCTTCGTTCAAAAGGCGAAAAAATTTAATAAGCGTTTTAAAAATTTTATAAAATGGCAAAGAAAGGAAACAGGGTGCAGGTGATTTTAGAGTGCACGGAGCATAAAACCAGCGGACAGCCGGGAACAAGCCGTTACATCTCTACAAAAAACAAAAAGAATACTCCTGAGCGCCTGGAGTTGAAAAAGTACAACCCGATTTTAAAGAAAGTTACTGTACACAAAGAAATTAAATAATTTTTCAATTGGGTGAGATCAGTTTCATCCATCAACTAAATAACAATGGCAAAAGCAGCTAAAACCGCGATCAAGACCAAAGACCAGAAAGCAGCAGCAGAAGCAAAAAACTGGACTAAAGTGATCCGCACGATCCGCAGCCCAAAAACGGGTGCTTATACTTTTAAAGAAGCGATCGTACACAAAGACAAAATCAAAGAACATCTGGGACAATAATTTCCTGGTGTAACATCTTATAAATAATGAAGCTGTTCTGAATATTCAGGATGGCTTTGTTTGTTTAAGGGATGGAGGGTTGCTGGTTTGTTCTTTTTGACGCTTGATTTTTGAATTTAGAATAATTGACTAATCAGGCTGTTACTGGTTTGTTCTTTATAACTATTTACTTTTGAATTTAGCATGAGGGACGTCCCAGGCTGTTGCTGGTTACTGGTTTGTTCTTTTTTTACTTTTGATTTTTGAATTTTGAATGAGTGAAATATCAGGCTGTTGCTGGTTTGCGCTATTTTTAACTGAAGCCAGATTTTACAATCATCAACCAGCAAATGAAAATTATAAACGGAAAGATTCAAATGGACAACAAGGGCTAAATATGTTAACCAGCAACCAGCAACTGTTCAACAAAATCCTGAAATCTGAAATTGTCTACTGAAGTTACATATGACAACCAGCAACTGATAATTAAAAATTGGAA
Organism: Ferruginibacter sp.; assembly: GCA_037045295.1. Taxonomy (GTDB): domain Bacteria; phylum Bacteroidota; class Bacteroidia; order Chitinophagales; family Chitinophagaceae; genus Ferruginibacter. The sequence continues at coordinate 94,886 of JBAOHS010000005.1, read as the reverse complement.
AGATTCAATCTCTCAATAAAAGCTTTTTACAATGGGTATTTTTGATAAACTTTTCGGAAAGAAGCAACAGCAGGAATCTCTTGACCAGGGTTTGCAGAAAACCAGGGAAGGATTCTTTGGTAAAATTGCAAAAGCGATCGCCGGAAAAAGTACTGTAGATGAAGAAGTACTCGATGAAGTGGAGAATGCATTGGTAAGTGCTGATGTGGGAGTGGAAACGACGGTTAAGATCATCGACAATCTGGAGAAAAGAGTCGCCAAAGACAAATACCTCAATACATCCGAACTCAATAATTTAATCAGGCAGGAAATACAACAACTGCTGGTGGCAGCCCCGCAGGATAATGCATATATCAATTACGAATTACCAGCCGGACATAAACCACATGTGGTACTTGTAGTGGGTGTGAATGGAGTTGGTAAAACAACTACGATTGGTAAACTGGCCCATAATTTTTCTCTGGCCGGCAAATCCGTTTTATTGGGTGCAGCAGATACTTTCAGAGCAGCAGCGGTAGATCAACTAACGATATGGAGTGAACGCACCAATGTGCCGATTGTAAAAAAGGAAATGGGCAGTGATCCGGCATCTGTTGCTTATGATACTGTCATCAGTGGTGTATCGAGAAACAGTGATGTGATTTTAATCGATACCGCAGGAAGGTTGCACAACAAGGCGCACCTGATGGAAGAACTTTCCAAAATAAAAAGAGTCATCCAGAAAGTGATACCCGATGCACCGCATGAAGTATTGCTGGTGCTCGATGGAAGTACTGGTCAGAATGCACTTGAGCAGGCCAAACATTTTACAGCAGCAACGGAAGTAACTGCACTGGCCATCACCAAACTCGATGGTACGGCCAAAGGCGGTGTGGTATCTAGCCATTGCCGACCAGTTTAAAATTCCGGTAAAGTTTATCGGTGTGGGCGAAAAAGCAACCGATTTACTGGTGTTCGATAAGCAGGATTTTGTAAACGGGTTATTCCAGTTAGGGGAATAAAAAAGGAGCCCCTAAGACTAAGGGCTCCGTTTACCAAAACTAACTGCTTATGAGAAATTCTTAAAGATCTAATTGTTACACAAACATACGAAGCCTGATCAGCGTTCGCTGTTAAGTTATTGCCAAATAATATTTAAAGCTCCGTTAAAGCCTGGGGAAAATTTATGCGAAGGTTTTGATCAGTAGTACAACCAAACCATAAAGAGCGGTGGTTCCGAAAATTCCTTTCGCTGTTTGATCCTTACCAGCATTGATGTACAAAGTAAAAATGAGCGCATTGGCCAGCAGGGAAAGGCTGAGGGCAACAGAAAGTGTGCGGAAACCAGGTTCCAGGTAAATAAATTGTAAAAATTCTTTCATCGTAAAGATTCCGAATTTGTACCATTTGAAAACAAGGAATCCGAATATCGGGGCGATCAGGCCTAAGATCAGGCCAAAAACAAGGTTATCTTTTTTGAAAATCATTTGAACAGTTTGCTTTTTTCCAGTTGTTTTTTCAGGGTATAGTTGGTAAGATCGAATTGTACAGGAACCACACTCACATAATTATGCTGCAAGGCCCAAACATCTGAATCTTTTGCTTTATCGAAATTTTTAAATTCGCCGGTGAGCCAGAAATATTTTTTACCATGCGGATCTACCCGTTCTGCAAAATCTTCTTCATATTTCGCATAAGCCTGTTTGCATATTTTGATGCCTTTGATTTCATTCATCGGCACAGCGGGAATATTTACATTGAGCAGTAAATGCTTGTCGAGTTTTTTCTGCGACAATACTTCCTTCACCATTTTATGAACAATCTGTTTGGCAGCAGAGAAATCTGCTTCATAACGGTAATCCAGCAACGAAAATCCGATACTTGGAATACCTTCGATAGAAGCTTCCATAGCAGCCGACATAGTACCGCTGTAAATCACATTAATCGAATGGTTGGCGCCATGATTGATACCGCTCAGGCAGATATCCGGTTTGCGGTGAAGGATTTTATCAACAGCAAGTTTCACACAATCTACCGGTGTACCACTTGTTTGCCAGGCTTCCACGTCTCCGAAAATATTCATTTTGTTCAGGCGCAGGGGAGAGCCGATGGTGATGGCGTGTCCCATACCGCTTTGAGGTTTATCGGGTGCAACAACAACTACTTTACCCAATTCTTTCACTGCTTCTACCAAACTACGTATACCCGGAGACGTTATGTCGTCGTCATTTGTGATCAGTATGATCGGTTGTACTTTCTTTGCCATAATAATCGATCTGCAGAAAATTAATTGAACCAACGGAAAAGCGGACGTGCAATTTCTGTACGGAAAGGCCATGGAATGGCAGCCAGTATGAGACAGGAGTGCCAGTCCGAAAAATATCAGCATTTTTTTATGCTTCGACTGTTCCGGTGCTTTTTTTACGGCTGTTCTGCCCACATGCACCAGTATCCAGGCGATGAGCATCATCAATGCATGCTCAACAACATAAAAACGCATACTGCTGTCTTTCATCACATCACCCATACCTGATTTCAGTTTATCGAACCAGCTGTTGGAGAAATATAAGGTTAAACCAAGTGCGAGCTGAAGATCACAGAAGATCATAAACAGGAGATTGCTGCGGTTGTCTGCTGCTGAATAGGCTCGTTTATTCATCACACCGGTTAAAGCGTTCAGAACCGTCCACACACCGAACAATAATATACCCCACCTTAAAATATTGTGTAATACCAATACTGCCTGCATAATAATAGTTTGCAGCAAAAATAAGTAGTCCGAACTTAAACAACCACTCTTTTTATACAGAGCTATGAATAAATAATCGCTTGCGGTCAATCGCAGTCAAATTGCCTTGAATTGTGATGTCTGTAGATTAACCCTGTATTCAAAGCGGCGGAATGGGGATTGATTTTAATGGTATTTGAAAGTTTTGAGGGGTTGGAAAAATAAATTTTGAAAAACTAAACTATTTAGTATATTTGTGCTAACCAAATTAGTTTAACCATGTCAAGAGCCGGATTAAACCTGAAATATCTTCGCAAACTCCGTGGCTGGACACAGGAGGAATTTGCTCAGAAACTAAATATTAAACGTTCACTGATCGGCGCTTATGAAGAAGAGCGGGCAGATCCCAGGCTGGAAGTGCTGGAGATTGTGGCCGATATGTTTAAGCTGACTTTGGATGAATTGCTGTTGAAAGACCTGCAGACGAGTTCTGGTTCTGGCGCTGGTAGTTATCTGCAGAAAAGAAGAATGCAGAAAATGATGACCGTCGAAAGAAATGTCATTCATTTTGTTCCGGTAAAAGCAGCGGCGGGTTATTTAACCGGCTATGCAGATAGTGAGTTCATTGATGAGCTGAATACATTTACACTCCCGATGCTCACCGGAGGAAATTACCGGGCTTTTGAAATCATCGGTGATAGTATGCTTCCCACGCCCAGCGGAAGTATCATTGTAGGTGAAAAGGTAGATTCCATCGATGATGTAAAAAACAACCAGGCCTATATTGTTGTGAGCAGGAATGAAGGGATCGTGTACAAGAGAATAGTTAAAAGTAACCGCAGTAAAAATAAACTTTCACTGGTAAGCGATAATCCCAGTTACCAGCCATACCAGGTGAATACAGAAGATATCGTAGAACTCTGGCAGGCACAGGTGGTTATTGGAAAAGTTGCTTCCCAGCAAAGATGGGATGTAAATTCATTGGCCAACCTCGTCAATAACCTGCAGGATCAGGTGAGTACGTTGAAGAAGAAAATGAATTAAACGGGAAATGAACAGAGACAGTTTTAAATGCTATCTAAAGTCAATTACGATAACCAACTAACAGTAGCTGATCCGTAGAACCTGGAAGTTGAATTTGCTAACTAAAGCCAAATAAGAAACCAGCAACCAGCAACTGATCCTTAAATCCCGGAAGTTTATGTTGTAATCTGGAACTCACTTACGATAACCAGTATCCAGCAACAGTTCCTTAAAACCGGTAAGTTTATGTAGTTATCTGGAGCTCACCTACGATAACCAGCAACCAGCAACTGTTACTTAGAAACGGGAAGTTCATGTTATTATCAGGAACTCACCTACGATAACCAGTAATCAATGTTCATTCTATGTGAATTACCTTAACCTCCATAACCATAACTTTATACGCTAAAACAGATACATCGATAAACATTTAAAAATTCAGTTATGATCAAATTACAAATCATTGGCAACCTTGGAAAGGATTGTATTGTGAAAGAAATTAATGGGAAAAATGTGATTAATTTCAGTGTGGCACATACAGAAAGATACAAGGACAGTCAGGGTAATCAGAAAGAAAGAACAACCTGGGTTGAGTGTGCCTATTGGACAGATAGAACAACTGTAGCCCAATACCTTACTAAAGGCAGAACCGTTTATGCTGAAGGTAGTCCGGAGGCTGATGCCTATACCAATAAAGAAGGCCAGGCAGCTGCCACGCTTCGTATGAGGGTGCAGAATGTTCAGCTATTGAGTGGCAATAATGCAGAAGCTGGTTCAGCACCACAGTCAAATGCTGGTTATGTAGCATCTTCTTCCCCTCAACCATCTCGTCCCGCACCGGTAAGCATGCCGGCGGATGATGATCTTCCATTTTAAGCAAGCACATTTATCAATAACTTAGCTCCCTGCTTCAGGGAGCTTTTTATTTACAGAAATAAACTACATGAAACTTATACGGCATTTCGGTTTGAGTAAAGCGATCTTTCTTATCAATGTATTTTTCCTCCAGGCATTGAATGCAAAGGCACAGGACAATTTTTCAAAATATGTAAACCCTTTTATCGGAACGGGTGGGCATGGTCATACTTATCCCGGAGCAACATTACCACATGGAATGGTACAATTAAGTCCGGATACCCGCCTGGAAGGTTGGGATGGATGCGGAGGTTACCATTACTCTGATAGTTTTATTTACGGATTTTCGCATACGCATCTCAGTGGTACAGGAGTTAGCGACTATGGCGATATCCTCCTGATGCCAATGACAGGTAAACCTTCACCAGACAACAAAGTTTATGGTTCTGCCTTTTCTCACAGGAACGAACAAGCCACAGCGGGTTATTACAATGTACTGTTGGAGGATGATAAAATTTTTACAGAATTTACCGCAACGGAAAGAACAGGGTATCATCATTATACATTTGCTTCGCAGAAAGACAATTATATAATCCTGGACCTGAAACACCGGGATGAAGTGATCCAGTCATCCATACAAATTGTAGATAGTGTAACCGTAACGGGTATGCGCAGAAGCAAAGCCTGGGCTGATAACCAGTATGTGTTTTTTGTAATAAAATTTTCAAGGCCTTTCAGCAAGTCGGGAATATGGCTCGATGAGCAATTACAATCGGATGAAATTAAAAAGGCTGAAGATGCAAAAAATCTGAAAGCGTATTTTCAGATTGACACTGAATTATCAAAAGATATTTACCTGCAGGTTGCGATATCACCGGTAAGCATAGAAGGTGCTATTAAAAACCTCGAAGCTGAAGTGCTTGGAAAAAGTTTTGAAACAGTCAAGACACAGGCTACTGAAAAATGGAACAGGGAGTTGGGCAAAATATCCGTCAAATCAACAGATACCTCTCGCTTGCGTATTTTTTATACAGCTTTGTATCATACAGCAATCGTTCCTAACCTGAACATGGATGTGGATGGGGCTTATCGTGGCCGAGACAATAAAATACACCAGGCCGAAGGATTTGATTACTATTCTGTTTTTTCTTTATGGGATACCTACCGGGCTACACATCCTTTGTATACTATCATTGATCGCAAACGCACCCTCGATTATATTAAAACCTTCCTGGTGCAATACCAGCAGGGAGGCCGTCTACCCGTTTGGGAACTGGCTTCCTGTGAAACAGATTGTATGATTGGTTATCACAGTGTATCAGTAATTGCCGATGCCTACGCAAAAGGTATCAATGAGTTTGATACCATGTTAGCACTCGAAGCCATGAAGAAAAGTGCTCAATGGAGTCATTATGGATTGCCTGGTTATATCAGTCAGGGGCAGATCAATACAGAAGATGATCACGAAAGTGTAAGCAAAACACTCGAATATGCATACGATGATTATTGTATTGCCAACTATGCAAAAGCGATGGGAGATACGATTGCCTGGAAGGAATTCTCTGCAAGAGCGCAATACTATTGGAATGTACTGGATACCAGATCGGGTTTTGTGCGTCCCCGTAAAAACGGTGATTGGCTTTCCCCATTCGATCCCCGGGAAGTAAACAATCATTTTACCGAAGCCAATAGCTGGCAATATTCTTTTGCCATGCCACATGACGTTAACGGGTACATGAAGATAACCGGCGGGCCAAAGAAACTGGAGCAGAAACTGGATGCTTTATTTTCTGCTAATTCCAAAACAACCGGTCGGGATCAGAGTGATATCACTGGTCTGATTGGTCAGTATGCACATGGCAACGAACCAAGTCATCACATCATTTACCTGTATAATTTCTGCAATCGTGCCGACAAAACACAGCGGCTCGTAAACAAGGTGATGACCGAAATGTACAAAGATGCACCGGATGGATTAATCGGAAACGAAGATTGCGGACAGATGAGCGCCTGGTATATCATGAGCGCATTGGGATTCTACCCGGTGGTACCCGGATCTGACAAATACATGATCGGCTCGCCTTTATTCGACTTGGCGGATATTCAGCTGGAAAATGGAAAGTCCTTTATCATCAATGCACCGGGAGCAGGGAACGGGAATATTTATATCCGTGAAGCGCTGTTGAGCACCACAGCTTCCTTGCGGCCTAAAAAATGGACGAATGCATACATCAGTCATGAAGATATTGCCGGTGGAGGCCTCGTTACATTTATGATGAACAAGCAGCCGGTCAATTTTTTTACTGCTGCATATAATCAGTCGGCAAGCATCGATAAAAACAGGATCATTCCCAATCCGGTAATCCGTGGAGGTATTGTTCCATTTCATGGAGCCAAAACTGTCGCTATTACCTGCGACTATAAAAACGCTTTAATTTATTACACAGTTGATGGCACAACACCCGACAGTACAAAAAGCAGGTACAGATCACCGATAGTAGTCAATCAGTCCTTACAATTGAAAGCCATTGCTTATGATGGGAAAGGCAAGCAAAGTTTCATTACAACAGCAGCGTATAAAAAAATACCTCATAACTGGTCGGTGAAACTCAATACAGCCTATGAGCCACAATACAACGGCAATGGAAACGATGGACTTATTGATGGTATCCGCGGTACCACCAACTGGCGGATGGGTAATTGGCAAGGGTACCAGATGGTTAATCCGGATATTGTTATTGATCTGAAAGCAATAAAAAATATTTCTATAGTAAGAGCAGGCTTTCTCCAGGAAACCCGTTCATGGATCATCATGCCTTCTGAAGTAACTGTGGAAGTATCAAGTGATGGTAAACAATTCAGTCAGGTGTATAAGGGAAGTAATTTTATTGATATCAAAGATTTAACGCCACAATTAAAAACAGTAGAAGCCAAATTCAATAGTACAAAAGCAAGATATGTACGCATCCGGGCTGTTCAATATGGGAAAATGCCTTCATGGCATGAAGGGGCGGGTGGGGATACGCATATTTTTATGGATGAAGTAGAGATTGAATAAAAATAAAATAAGTGTAATAAAAAAAGCCATGTAAAAATCTACATGGCTTTTTTTATTATTTCGGATAAGCTTATCAGTTAGCTGGTTCTGGCCTGTTGATTTTTCTGCCAAATACAATTAAATGAATAGCAGCAAATACAATAGAGATATACAGTAACGTTCTGTCGGTATCAAAGCCAACAGTATATTGATGCAGGAATCCACTGATGATTAGTAAGCCACACAAAGCAAGTCCGGTGTAACGGGCAACCCGCATGCCTTTCCTGTTATCGGTTCCGTTTCCGAGTTTACTGTTCTTAGCACCATAAACCAGGTAAATGTCCATACCAATCAGCATCCAAACGATTAATCGGATCCAGGTATCCATTGGAAGGAATACCATCATAAACAAACAAACGCCAATACCCAGGATTGGAACCAAAGGCACCATCGGCGTTTTAAAAGCTCTTGGTAGTTCGGGCATTTTCTTTCTCATCACCCAAACACCAATACATACCAGAATAAATGCAAACAGTGTTCCGATACTGGTCATTTCACCTACAACTCTTGCAGGTACAAACGCAGCGAACAAACTTACAAATACCATGAAAAGCAGATTGCTTTTTGCCGGTGTTTGTGTTTTAGGATTAACAGTAGAGAATATGCGGGGAATCAAACCATCTTTACTCATGCTGAAAAATACCCTAGTTTGTCCCATCAGCATCACCAGTATAACGGATGCATAACCTGCAAGGATAGCTACAACGATAGCCCTGTTGAGCCATGGGTAATCTGGTTTAACTACACCGCTGGCATCTGCAGTTCCCATATGATCGATTGCCAGTGCAACTGGTGCAATGCCATCTTTTCCGGCAAATGTGGTATAGCTGGTCACGCCAGTCATAACATGTGCAAAAAGAATATACAATAATGTACAGATGGCCAATGAACCAAGGATGCCGATCGGCATATCCTTCTTTGGATTTTTGGCTTCCTGTGCTGCCGTACTAACCGCATCAAAACCTATATAGGCAAAAAACACAATCGCGGCAGCCCTGATGATACCACTGAAACCAAAATCGCCGAACTTACCGCTGTTATCAGGAATATAAGGAGTATAGTTGTCGTTGTTGATGTATTTCCATCCAAGGAAAATGAAAACGATTACCACTGCAATTTTCAAACTCACAATAATTGCATTTACAAAAGCGCTTTCTTTGGTTCCTTTGATCAGCAGAAGACTCATTAAAACAATAATGAATACAGCTGGAAGATTGATGATGCCTCCATCCCAGGGCCCTACAGTTAAACTTTGTGGTAAGTGAATATCAAATCCTTCCAGGAATTTAACCAGGTACCGGCTCCAGCTGATGCCAACAGTTGCGGCACCAACCGCATATTCAAGTACAAGATCCCAGCCAATGATCCAGGCGATAAATTCACCCATCGTTGCATAGGAATAGGTATAAGCACTACCTGCAACAGGGATCATGGATGCAAATTCTGCATAACACAATCCTGCAAAAAGACAACCAAGTGCAGCAACAACAAATGAAATAGTGATGGCCGGACCAGCATGATTGGCTGCCGCCATGCCTGTAATAGAGAATAAACCAGCTCCGATAATGGCACCAATTCCCAATGCTACAAGCCCCCACGCACCCAATGTTCTTTTTAAGGTGTGGCTGCCCGTTTCACCGGCTTCTTCCATCAATGAGGCCATTGGCTTTCTTACGAATAAACTCATACAATAGTTGGTTTTAGTAAAAATAATGCTGAAAAATAAGCAATTAATTCTTATTTGAATTACCGCCCGTATTTTTCCGGCTGAAAAAGCGATAACAATGATTAAATACTATATTGCAATTCTAATCAGTTAATATGGATATTGCATCGGCCAGTCATCATCCTTCTAAACGTAACAGGCTGACACTTTATATAGTTATTGCCCTGGTTCTCGGAATCGGGCTCGGTTTCATACTCAATAAAAGTTATGTAGGGGTTGAAAATTCCGGTATTTTGAATGCAGATCTCAGGCAGGATAAAATTTTGTCTAAAATCAAGGCATTCGAAAATTCAAAGGATACAGTTCAGATCAACGCACTCAATCAGGTAAAATCTAAGCTGGAAAAGGAGAAAAGTACTTTAGAAAAGGACGTACTTAAATCTTCTGCGGGTGAACAGATATTTGATAAAATCCGCTTTCTGAATGATTCTGTCAGCACCTTGAATAACCAACTCGCTGTATTACTCGACACCAGTAATAAAGTGTATAAATCTTACCTGAAAGAAAAAGCCATCATTGCTGTACAAAAATCTGAAACGATCAAAGCAAGGGATAAGAAGCTGGAATGGTTCAGTCTCCTCGCTGATATTTTTCTTCGCCTGATTAAAATGATAGTAGCACCACTTGTATTTACCACACTGGTTGTTGGTGTAGCAAAATTGGGCGATATCAAAGCAGTAGGACGTATAGGTGGTAAAACTCTCTTATGGTTTATATCTGCTTCATTCATTAGTTTATTATTGGGAATGGTATTGGTGAACTTTTTTGAACCCGGTAATGCCATGCATCTTTCCAAACCTGATAGTTCTGTAGCTACCGGAATCGACAAAGCAGCGCTTACTGTAAAAGATTTCTTTTACCATATGTTCCCTGCCAGTTTCATAGATGCGATGGCCAAAAATGAAATATTACAAGTGGTCGTATTTTCCCTGTTTTTCGGAGTGGCTGCGGCTGCCTTGGGACATATAGCACAACCTATTATTCATGCATTGGATGTTGCTGCTCATGTTATTCTTAAGGTTACGGGATATGTGATGAACTTCGCTCCGGTAGCAGTGTTTGGCGCCATGGTAGCCATCATTTCCAAACAGGGAATAACTGTTTTGAAAACATATTCGATCTTTATCAGTGAATTTTATTTCGGTTTGCTCCTGCTATGGCTTATCCTGATTTTAGCCGGTGGCTTGTTTTTAAAGAAAAGAGTTTTCACACTCATCAAGCGGATCAAAGAACCAATATTGCTCGCATTCAGTACTTCGAGTAGTGAAGCGGCTTTTCCCAAAACAATGACCGAACTGGAGAGATTTGGTTGTAAAGATAAAATTGTCAGTTTTGTTTTGCCTTTAGGTTATTCCTTTAATCTGGATGGAAGTATGATGTACATGACATTCGCATCATTATTTATCGCACAGAGTTATGGAATACATCTTGATATTCCTACTCAACTAAGTATGTTGCTTGTTTTAATGCTCACCAGTAAGGGAATCGCTGGCGTCCCTAGGGCTTCATTGGTGGTAATCGCAGGGACCCTGGCTACTTTTAATATCCCGGAAGCCGGATTGGCCTTGTTACTTGGCATTGATCCATTACTGGATATGGGCCGGAGTGCCACGAATGTAGTAGGTAACAGCATTGCAACTGCCGTTGTGAGCAAGTGGGAAGGCGCATTGGAGCACAAATAAATTTAACCTGGGATACACCCTTTGAGAATATGAGAAGAGTTATTGTAGCAATATTGTTTTTGATGATGGCGGCAGACCTGTCTGCCCAGAAAGGATTTGCCATTGTACTAACGGATCAGTATAAACGCCCGATAGAGAATGCAGCTTTATCAATTAATGGGGTGAACTACGTATCAGACAAATCCGGTAAAATAGAGTTACCTGCAGGATTCACTGATTCCGTTCGGGTGATTAAAGAAGGCTATGATACAACCATGATTCATGCGGCAGACCTGAAAGCAGATGTTCCGGTCATTGTGAATAAAGAATTCAGCTGGACCGACCTGCTCACCCCAATGTTTTATATCATCTATGGTGGATTATGGTTTTTGCTGCTGATTATATTTGCAGAAACAGGTTTGTTTATTGGCTTTTTCTTCCCCGGAGATTCCTTATTATTTGTCGCCGGCATTTTAAGTACGCCATTGGTCGATTCCATTTCCCTGAATACGGGGAATGACTTTTTCAATCTGCTGATTATTTCATCCCTATGTATCATAGCAGGAATATTGGGTAATACGGTTGGCTATTTCACGGGCCTGAAAGTAGGTCCGGCTATGTTCAGCTGGCGTGATCGCTGGTTGTTTAAAAAGAAATACCTGTACCAGGCCCGCGATTTTTACGACAAACATGGCGGAGGTGCGATTGTATTTGCACGTTTTCTACCCATCGTTCGCACTTTTGCTCCGATCGTTGCAGGTATCGTTAGCATGGAAAAAAAGAAGTTTACTTTCTATAATATTATCGGATGCATTGCATGGGTAACGTCTATGTTATTCATCGGGCATTACCTGAATTCATTTTTTAAGAGCCAGTTTGGAATTGATTTAGAGAAACACCTCGAGGTTATTGTAATCGGTATCGTTCTCGTTACTACAGCACCTGTAATTATCAAACTGATTTTCGGAAAAGTAAAACAGGATCATGCTCAATGATGAATAGCGGCAAACCCTCAACTTCTATCTTCAGTACAGTGCTGGTTGTAGCAGCATTGGGTTATTTTGTAGACATCTATGATCTCCTTTTATTCAGCATTATTCGGGTACCCAGTCTGAAGAATATGGGATTAAGCCCCGAACAAATCACTACGGATGGAGAAGGAATCATCATGTGGCAGATGGCCGGACTTTTAATCGGTGGCATACTATGGGGTATTATGGGCGATAAGAAAGGGCGGCTCAGTGTATTGTTTGGTTCAATTCTGCTTTATTCACTGGCGAACATTGCCAACGGATTTGTAGAAACTGTTTTTCAATATAAGCTTGTTCGTTTTATTGCAGGGCTTGGCCTTGCAGGTGAATTGGGAGCGGGCATAACACTGGTTTCTGAACTGATATCAAAAGAGAAAAGAGGTATTGCAACTTCCCTTGTTGCGGGGATCGGTTTAACAGGCGCCGTAGCCGCATTTATTGTAAAGGAGAGTTTTGAGAACTGGCGGGTTTGTTATTTCATTGGTGGAGGATTAGGTCTGTTGCTCCTCATCTTAAGAATTTCTGTTTTTGAATCGGGTATGTTTCACCAGGTTAAAGCAACCAATGTGTCCCGTGGAAATTTCTTCCAGCTTTTTTCAAATGCGAATAGGCTTAAACGTTATGCACTCAATATTCTGATTGGAATGCCTACCTGGTTTGTGATCGGAGTGCTGGTAAGTTTTTCTGATAAATTCGGGAATGATATGGGCATTACCGAAAAGATTGATCCGGGCAAAGCCATTATGTATGCTTATGCTGCCATTTCAATTGGCGATATTCTCATAGGATTTTTAAGTCAATGGCTGAAAAGCAGGAAAAAGGCTTTGTATATTTTTTATGCGATCACGGCCGTATTTATGCTGTTGTTTTTTACCGCTCAATGGGGAGGTACCGCACAGCGGATGTATTGGATCTGTGCCGGACTAGGCTTTGGCACTGGTTTCTGGGCGATTTTTGTAACCATGGGTGCCGAACAGTTTGGTACCAATCTTAGGGCTACCGCTGCAACTACCATTCCGAATATGGTAAGGGGCATGCTCACCATTTTCATTCTTCCTTTGTTTCAGTTTTTAAGAGGATTTACAGAGTACACAACTGCCGGATGGATAACAGCCATAATCATCATGCTGATAACTGTTGTAGCAGCTTATTTTATTGAAGAAACATTTGGTAAAGACCTGAATTTCGTAGAACATTAATTGTAATCTTTTGGCAAAAATTCTGATCATACGTTTTTCTTCCATCGGGGATATTGTACTGGCAAGTCCGGTATTTCGTTGTGTTAAAAAACAACTGAAAGATGCGGAGGTACACCTGCTCACAAAGCAATCATTCCGTATAGTGACAGAAAACAATCCATATATTGATCGTTTTTTTTATTACGACAATGATATCAATACGATCATTGATCAGTTAAAGAAAGAGTCCTATGATTATGTGATAGACCTGCACAACAATATCAGGAGCAATAAAGTAAAACGGGCTTTAAAGCGGAAAACTTACACCATTGATAAACTGAATGTGCAGAAGTTTCTGCTTACAAAACTGAACCTGAATTTTATGCCAGGCCGGCACATAACATTACGCAGCCTGGATACAGTGGCGAAATTGGGTGTAACAGATGATGGTGAAGGGTTGGATTATTTTATTCCTGAAAAAGACAAAGTAAAACAAACCGATATTCCGACAGCACACCTGGCAGGTTTCATTGCCATTGTAATCGGTGCTACTTATGCAACCAAGCGATTGCCTACTGCAAAACTGAAGGAGCTTTGCATGAAGATCAATCACCCCATTATTTTGCTGGGTGGCAAAGAAGACAAAGCAGCAGGAGATGAAATTGCAGCAGCGGATGACATAAAAATCTACAATGCCTGTGGTAAGTTTAATCTGAATGAATCCGCCGACCTGGTGCGGCAGTCGAAACTGGTAGTATCTCATGATACAGGTCTTCAATACATCGCCTGTGCATTTCAGAAACCTGTACTGGCCGTCTGGGGTGGCACTTCTCCTAAACTGGATGTAGAACCCTACTACGGAAGCCGCGTTGCAAACCAGGGAGGATTACCGAAACATGAGAACATTTTGCTGAATCTGAGGTGCCAGCCCTGCAGTAAGTATGGTACCAATACCTGTCCGTTGGAACATTTCAATTGCATGCAGAAAATCGATATTGATCAGCTGGCCCGAAAAGTTCATTCCAGGCTTGGCAGGTAAGTTTTGTTAATGATTGTTTAATTAAGAGGCTTTTATTATTAGTTCTAAAAGATTCATCGTTTTTTTACAGGGTAATTCAGATTGATGAATAAATTCCTGACAACTTCCTTACTTAGTTTTATTGGTTTGATGGCGAACAGCCAGGTAACTACGAATGTGCAGTGGACATACGAAAGTACTTTGCCTGCTGGCAAAGTGATTTATTATAAACCCAACCAGAAACTTAGCATGGGCTAATTTTCGAGGCGCCATGCACAGAACAGGGGAATTGTAGCAGCAGTTACCTATTCAGGGTTTGGTTATAAGGCAGATATCAAAACGGTAAATGGCAAAAGTCAGGTGAATGTAAAAGTATACTGCTATTTTGATAAAGATAAATCATGGGTCAAAGAAGGAAAAACGACCGATTATATACTCTCACATGAGCAACATCATTTTGATATCAGTTATATAGCTGCCAGCATCTTCATCGATAAATTGCAAAGTGCCGTATTTCGCCAGGAGCGAAATCAATTCCAGGCTTCAGCAAATCTACCAGGAATGTATAGACGCTATGGATAAAATGCAGAACGAGTATGATGCACAAACCAAAAATGGTCAGCTCCGTGAAAAGCAGGAGGAGTGGAGCAAACGGATAAATTCTATGCTCAAACAATTCTCTGCCATTCAGGCTATTTGATTATCTGATATGCATGATTTGCTGAATATGCTTAGCGCCATTTTCAAATAATATGACCACTACGAGCATTCCATTCGGCAATCTTGTGGCATCAATTCTTGAATTGTTTTCACCCTTATTTATATTCAGTTTTTGTTTGAAAACAGCATGTCCCTGCGTATCATAGATTACCAGATCTGCTTTTGTTTTATCATCACTACCGATTCTTATTTTTAGTTCATTAATACAAGGATTGGGGCTGGCCTGAACAGTTAGACTGGATTTGCGATTTACCCTTACTGTTACAGGACCATAGAAACTGAATGATCCATCACGGTCGAGTTGTTTAAGTCTGTACTGGTTGATTCCCCTGAATGGAATGGTATCAGTAAAACTGTATCTTTTTGGTATGCTTGAATAACCAGCTGCATTTACCCTGCCTATTTTTACAAATGATCCCTGTGCATCTGCTTTTTCAATTTCGAAATGACTGCTGTTAGATTCCTGCTCAGTTTGCCAGCTAACCAGTACAGTGCCGTCTGGCTGCAGGGTTGCTTTTAAACTGGTAAGTTTCACTGGTACAATTACACTTGTATAGCAGGCCGGATCTGCTTTGGTTGTTTCTTTAATGATGGGCGGCTTACTATTGCTGAATAACTCCAGCTTGGCAGCTGCGAGCGACATCTGTCCGGCACCGAGGAAGTCCTGTAACAGTGATGCATACACGCTTCTGTAATCTACCTGTAAATCCATTACACCACCATCTACTACATTCGGTAAGATCCGGAACATTTCCGGTTACGCCGCCATTGACTCCTTTTCCAATGATGAACATATTGTTCACTCCTCCATGATCAGTTCCCAGGTTTCCATTCTGGTTTAAGTGTTCTTCCGAATTCTGTAAAGGTGGCGGTTACTACTTTGTCTTCAATATTTAACAGCTGCAGATCAGTTTGAAAGGCTTTGATACTATCGGCCAGGTCTCTCAAAAGGTTGGCATGATTACCGGTAGTCGTATTTCCTGATACAACCTGGTTAGCGTGGGTATCAAAACTACCGCATTGCACCAGGAATATTTTTGTTTTGCTTCCACCTTTTATGATACGTGCGACTGTTTTCAATTGATTGCTCAGGTTGGAATTGGCCGGGTAGGTAGCGAGATTGCTTCCTGCATTGTACGTATTGGTAATACGGGTACTGTATGCATTGATGCTTAGTTCAACATTTCTCAGGTAAGCTAACCTGTTGCCCATTTGAGAATTGGCAAACGGATTATCGGGTGCGCCCCCAAGCCCGGAAACATAAGTACTGAAACTGCTGGCATCAACGGTTAACAGCACATTGGTATACTGACCGCTTTCTGCTTTGAATCCTAATGAAGCACTGCTGCTGCCAAGTTCTAATCCCAGCGGATCAGGCATGCTTGCTGTAGGATTGTTTATCAGGCCTGGGTAACTGAAATCGAGGTACCTGCCCATAAAACCTGAAGTGAAATCAAATGCTTCTGGTGTGGAATCACCGGCACTGAGCCACAGATCTGTAGCTTTGAAATGGCTTCGGTTATTGTTCGCATAGCCGGCACCGTTAACGATATTCAGTTTTCCTGCATCATACAGATCTTTGAATGCAACCATTGCAGGATGTAAACCGATTTTTTTTGCATCAGGCAAGCTGTTATCAACGGGAATATAGGCATTGGCGCCTGTTTCATTAATAGCAATATTTGGCCGGCTGTTCCTGTAAATATTATACTGGCTAACCGGTATAATTGTATTCAATCCGTCGTTACCACCTTCCATTCTTATCAGTACCAGCACACGGTCTAGTATACTGATGCAGTTCGATTCTGTTAACAAAGACCCTGAAAGACCAAACATGGTCATGGGGATATTGTTGACGAAAGCTTTTCCTGTGCCAACAAGTAAACTATTTTTTAGAAAATTTCTACGTTGCATATCGGTTTTTTTGAATAAGGATTTTTAATTAATTGCATTGGTATTCCTGGCTATAAACAATTGCCTTGAATAATTTATCCAGTTGGGTTTTAACGGAACTATTGTTGCCGGTATTGATAAAATTGTTCCACTCATTCTGCCAGTTGATCAAACTAAGGTTGCCCAGTAAAATATTTCTGAAATATAAAAACCGGCTGCTATTGGTCGCAAATGGTTCGGGTAAGAGGTAATCCAGCATTTCTTTTACTACCGTATTACCATCCGCAGGATTGCTGCAATTGGCAGTATTCTGCACCCAGGTAAGCGGATCAAACTGTGCATAAAAGTTTCCCCAGTATAATAACCTGTCATTGGTGAGTAACATTTCAGGGAATTTATACCTGGTAACCAGTGTGGAAGAGTTGAACCATAATTTATCAAAATCAGGCGACTGGTAAAAAGGCTTGTAGCCGGCAACGTTAGGTGCCATGAATATCGGCATCCCGCAACCGGTCAGGAAGAAATCCTGTACAGTATTGGTCCAGAAATTATGGTAATGCAATTCTGTTTCTGTTACTGCATCCGGTGGATTTATGCTGAAGAAGCGCATGGTTCCCAACAACAGGTCGAGCGGCGATTTGATGATTGCGCCAATATTTTCATCAGCAGCATTGCTGTCATCAACATCATAAAAATGCTCACTCATCAGCAATCTTTTAACTGTAGTGAGTAAATTATAATTATTGGTTTTAAGTTCTGTTGCAAGTGGAATAATGATATCAGTTTCCACTTCAGCACTGATTTCAGGAAATACAAAAAACTTGTACAACCTTCTGCAGATTGCCCGAGCAGTTTCCTGCTGATTGTATACCATGCTGATGAAAGTCCTGCAGTTCTGTAATCATTCCTGCTTCCGTTGATCGGCCGGTAATAATGGTATTGTTAAAAGCTGCAGTAAAACTTTTATTTCCGGTGTCATGGTCCCATGTAGCCGGTGTTCCGCACCTGATATTGGTATCGGCATCTTTATAAGTATTGTCATTCCAATGAGCCTTAAATCCTGTTAATACTCTCGCAGCCTGCTGTATATCTGTTTCTGTATAGTTTGTATAATTACCCGGGCCGGTTTGTGGCCCTTTTCCTATGGTAAACAACTCGAGGAATTCCCGGGCATAATTCTGATTGGGATTGTTTTTTCCATTCTCAGTTCCATTGAGGTAGAACAACATTGAATTGTTCATTGTCATTTTCTCAGCGAGTTTTTTATGATTACCCAAGGCATAGTATTCAATCAACTTGAGGTAATCATAGTACATTTCTGAACTAATGAATTCATGCGTTGTCACCCAGTACTGGTGATGGAAGAGCATGATTTTATGCAGAATGGTATTGTCTAATCGGGCATTGTTTAACCACCATGCACCCACATAGGTTTTTAACAGAAAATCTTCATTGTTTACGCCACTCACACTGAAGTTATCTACCCAGGTTGCATTCGTTAAATAATCTATGGGTTTTGAACTGACCGGAGAAATATTGGTGAGGTCATTAACAGCCTGTGTAACTGTTTTGGCGGCAAAACTATTTATCAGTGCCCTTGTTGGACCATAAGTAGTTCTCCTTAGTAAATGCGCAGCGAGCCTTGTTCCGAGATTCCCGGACATTGGATTTAAAGAGGCCATATCATTTGTTTTATTTTAAATAAACTTTACATCAATTGAGTTAAACAATTTGATGTGCCGGGTAAGCAGATTAAGTTTATTGCTGATATGGAGTGTTGGATTCTGTGATTTATGCAAGAATCAAACCAAAAATGAAAATGGAGTAAATTTTTTAGAGGTTCACAATGAAAACAGGAATTTTTAATTCGTGTCTTACTGTATTAATTGTAGCGCCGTAAATGAAATCTTTTAAACCGGTGTGACCATGTGCACCAATCACCAGCATATCGGCATTTTCTTCTTTTACAATCCGCACGATTTCTTTTGAACTTTCTTTGAAACCCAGAACACCTTTGGCTTTGAAGCCTTTTTCTTCCAGCTGTTTTACAAAAAAATCAAGTCTTTCTTTGTCTTTCTGTGTTTCATAATCTGCTGTATCCAATCCATGCAGTTTAGCGGAAGCACTTTCCACAATATGTATGAGAATAAATTCTTTTTCAGATTTTGCTTGTCCGATCGCTGCCGATAAAAGCTTTATATCATTTTCACTGAAGTCTAGTGCAACAGCAATTTTTCTGTACACTGGAATCTGAATATTTTTCAGATCGTCCGACTCAGGGTGCATATTAATATGTGCATCTGTTCTTTTCTTTCCAAAAAGCGGGAACAGGATGGAGTATACCAGTAATGCGATGAATAAAATACCAGCAAGAATGATCAGGATCTTCATGCCTGTGTTTTCTGATTCAGCAAAATAATCGATGGCTTCACCGGTTACCATCCTGATATTTAAATACACCAGTACGCTGGCAACCACCCAGGCCAGAAATTGCACAAAGGGTTTGATGGCAAAATTTCCCATCGTTTTTTTATCACTTACAAAATGAATCAGCGGTATAACGGCAAAGCCTAGCTGCAAACTGAGGATCACCTGGCTGAAGATAAGCAGGCTGTCTACTTTTTCTTCGCCGAACATGGCAATCACAATGATGGCAGGTATAATGGCGAGCATCCTGGTAATCAATCTGCGCATCAAAGGATTAATCCGGAGCCGCAGATATCCTTCCATTACGATTTGTCCGGCCAGTGTTCCGGTAACGGTAGAACTTTGTCCGGATGCGATTAACGCAATGGCAAATAGCGTGGAAGCAATAGAAGATCCAAGCACCGGCGATAACAATTCATGCGCCTGTTTGATTTCACCGATATCTGTTCTGCCTGTTTTGAAGAAATACAGTTGCTGCCAGGATTAAAATAGCTGCATTGATAAAGAATGCAAGGTTCAATGCAATGGCACTGTCTACAAAACTCCATTTGAGTGCTTCTTTAATACCGGCATCTGTTTTTTTGATTTTCCGTGTTTGCACCAGGGCAGAATGCAGGTATAAATTGTGGGGCATCACGGTTGCACCGATGATACCGATAGCCAGGTAAAGCGCTGTTTCTTTCGGAATCGGGGCGCTCATATTTTTACTCGCATAGAGGTCCTTTGCATCCGGTAATGAAGGAATAAATCCACGGATGATTTCATGTAGTTGTGGATTGGCAAGTATAATGTTGATCAGGAAACAAACACCAATGATCGCAATCAGGGCAATGATGAATGCTTCAATTTTTCGCATGCCCAATCTCTGCAGGTATAATAAAAGAAAGGTATCCAGTACAGTGATGGAAACACCCCAGATGAGTGGCAGGCCGGTAAGCAATTGAATACCGATGGCCATTCCCAGTACTTCTGCAAGGTCTGTTGCTGCAATGGCAATTTCAGCCAGCAACCAGAGAACAAAATTGATATACTTCGGATAGGTCTCCCTGTTAGCTTGTGCAAGGTCTCTTCCCCTGATGATACCCAATCTTGCACTGAGACTTTGCAGCAACAATGCCATCAGGTTACTCATCAGCAATACCCATATCAACGTATAACCGTATTTACTGCCACCCGCCAGATCAGTAGCCCAGTTTCCAGGATCCATGTAGCCCACACTTACCAGGTAAGCCGGTCCGAGAAAAGAAAAGATCTTTTTCCATCCCCTTGGACGGTTGGTGGTATCTACACTGTTGTGTACTTCACTGAGTGATTGTTCATGTGCTTTGTGGTCTCTCATATGGTGCAGTAAACAGTTTGTGTAAGCTTGTTACTCATGTTGTTTGTGTAATGTATGTTGACTTTTATTTCAACTGAATTCCCGGATAATATACGAGTATTTAAATCCATCAGATATTTTCCTCTGTAACAGTATTTCTACCGGAAAAAATTTAGACAAATCTAAAATATTTTCTGCTATCTATCTAAAAAATGACAATCCGGGTTTTGTTAAGAAAATATACACAAAAGCCTCATTAATATGTATTTAATACACGATAAAAGTAAAAATCGCGTTATATTGCAGCAACCAAAAATTAACAGAATGAATTTTTCCAAGTTTGAAGTGCCTTATCCTATTGATCATGCTTACCAGAAACGTGTTGCTTATTTTTCTATGGAGTTTGCTGTACATCAGCCATTGAAAATTTACAGCGGAGGATTGGGGTATCTCAGCGGTTCTCATTTGCGCAGTGCATATGAGCTTCGGCAGAACTTAATCGGGATTGGTATTTTGTGGAAATACGGTTATTATGACCAGGCCCGTAACCAGGATCAGACATTACAGGTACAATGGAATGAAAAAGTTTATAATTTCTTAGAAGATACAGGGATTAAATTTCAGATAGAAATTCACGGTCACCCGGTTTGGGTTAAAGCTTATTACCTCAACCCGGAAACATTTAAATCTGCTCCGTTATTTTTATTAAGTACCGATCTTCCGGAGAATGATTATGTATCGCAAACGATTTCGCATCGTTTGTATGATGCCAATGTTGCTACCAAAGTTGCTCAGTTTATTTTACTGGGTATTGGTGGTGCAAAACTGATTGATGAATTGAATTTCAATCCGGAGTTGTACCATCTGAATGAGGCGCATGCCATCAGTTCAGCATTCTATCTGTATAAAAAATACGGCAGTAAGGAGAAAGTAAAAAGTAAGCTTGTCTTTACAACACATACACCAGAAGAAGCCGGTAATGAAAAACACGACCTTCATCTCTGTGAGAAAATGGGTTATTTCTGTGGAGTGCCACTGGAAGAAGTTAGAAAACTTACGGGCATTACCGATGATTTATTCAATCATTCACTCGCTGCCTTGCGTTTTGCAAAGTTTGCCAATGGAGTAAGTCAGTTGCACGGTGAAGTGAGCCGGCAAATGTGGAACAAGTACCAGGGCATCTGTGAAATTACAGCCATTACGAATGCACAGAACTGGCATTACTGGGCCGATAAACAACTATACAGTTTCATTGATGAACATAAAGTAGACGCTTTTGTAGACAGGAAACGTTACCTGAAAAAGCGAGCGATGGAACTGGTCGCAGATCAAACAGGTAAATTATTGAACCCGGATGTTTTTACCATTGTATGGGCAAGGAGATTTGCAGGATATAAACGTGCAGACCTGATCACCCGCAATGAAGAACGATTTGCTGCATTGATGAGCAATAAGCGTTATCCGGTGCAGATTATCTGGGCGGGTAAACCATACCCGGTAGATTATCCTGCCATCAGTGATTTTAATAACCTGGTTAACCTGAGTAAACAATACAACAATATAGCAGTTTGTATCGGGTACGAGTTAACGTTGAGCAAACGTTTGAAACAGGTATCTGATGTTTGGCTGAACAATCCAAGAGTACCCCGTGAAGCGAGCGGTACCAGTGGTATGACAGCCGCTATGAACGGATCAGTGAACTTCAGTACCAATGATGGTTGGATCAGGGAATTCATCAATCACGGCAACAATGGCTTTGTGGTTCCTTTGGCAGATTATGAAAACATGACCGTTCACGAACAGGATGAATATGATCTCGAAAAACTGTATGATATCCTGGAGAACCAGATTCTGCCTATGTATTATGACAATCCGCATATCTGGAGGCAGATTGTGAAGAATGGTATGAGAGATGTGCGCTGGCAGTTTGATAGTAACCGGATGGCGAAAGAATATTACGAGATATTGTATAAATAACATTCAATTTATTACACTCATAAAATCCTTTCGTTTGATTACGAAAGGATTTTTTAATTTACAGTAATCCCAATCAACAATATGTACAGTAAAAAACTAGATATCAGGTGGGCCGACCTGGACCCCAATTTTCATGTATTGCATTCGAAGTACTATGATTTTGGCGCTTATTGCCGGATGGCATTTTTAACCGAACAGGGATTGACGTCGGCATTGATGCAGCAATATCATTTCGGGCCCATCATTTTCAGGGAGGAATGTTTTTTTAAGAGAGAAATTTCATTCGGTGAAGAAATAAGCATTTCTCTGGCTGTAAAAAGTCATTCCGCTGATTATTCCCGCTGGAGCATGGAGCATGAGATTACAAAAGGAGCAATTGTTGCAGCTACCATCAATATTGATGGAGCCTGGTTAAATACCATAAAAAGGAAACTTACCGCACCACCACCGGAAGTCATACACATTTTTGAAAATGCTCCCCGGTCGGCCGGATTTATTATAACAGATAAGTAAAATGAACCATCACTAACAGGCAATGTTAAACGCAACCATACAGTTATATAAAAATTCATATGCTGGCCTGACCAGGAGAATCTGGTTATTGAGCATCGTTATGCTCATCAACAGGAGTGGAACCATGGTACTGGCCTTTATGACACTTTATTGCAAGCACCTGGGTTTCAGTATACAACAGGGTGGGCTGGTGGTAGCGGTGTATGGAGTTGGTTCTGTAGCCGGAGCATTCCTCGGAGGGAAGATCAGCGATCATTTCGGGTTTTACAGAACACAATTTGGTGCGCTGTTTCTGGGAGGAATTTTGTTCATTGTACTTGGCCAGATGGAAACCTATGAATCCATCTGCATCTGTACTTTTTTTCTGAGCATGGTTAATGAATCATTCCGTCCGGCCAATGCAACTGCGATTACCCATTACAGTGAGCCTAAAACCAGGACACAGTCTTTTTCACTGGTGCGGCTGGCTATTAACCTGGGCTGGGGCATCGGAAGTGCGCTGGGTGGTATCCTGGCTTCCATTGATTACCATTTGTTATTCTGGACGGATGGCATTACCAATATCTCAGCCGCTTTGTGCCTGTTGTTCCTATTACCTAAAGTATCGGTGGAACAACAAAAGCAATATTCGAGAAACCCGGTTAAAGAAAACAAAGCTGTTTCGCCTTATAAGGATAAAGCGTTCCTTTGGTTCCTTGGCTTGCAGGTTTTATTCGCTATCTGTTTCTTTCAGCGGCTACAACTTCACGATCATCGAAAAGAACGCCGATTTCGGCGGCACCTGGCTGGAGAACGTCTACCCCGGCGTGGCCGTCGACACCCCCAGCCATTTCTATTCCTACTCCTTCGAGCAGAATCCGGACTGGAGCAGCTACTACCCCAAGGGCGCGGAGATCGAGCAATACCTGCTGGGTGTCGCGAAGAAATACGGCCTGCGCGACAAGGTGCTCTTCAATAACCGCGTGCTCGGCTGCGCCTGGGATGAGGCGAAGCAGCTGTGGCGCATCACCACCAGTTCCGGCGGCAGGGAGCAGGTGCTGGAGTTCAATGCCATCATCAACGGCCACGGCGTGCTCAATCGCTGGTCGATGCCGGACATTCCGGGGCTGAAGGATTTCAGGGGTCCCGCGATGCATTCGGCAGGCTGGGATCCCGCCGTGGACCTGCGCGGCAAGCGCGTGGCGCTGATCGGCACTGGCGCCAGCGGCGCGCAGCTCGGCACCGCCACGGCACCACTGGCCGCGCACCTGACGGTATTCGAGCGCTCGAAGCACTGGGTGATGCACAACCCCGAGTTGCGGCACGATGTGACCGAGGGTATTCGTTTCGCGTTGCGCGAGATCCCGCATTTCAAGGAATGGTTCCGCTTCCGTGTGTACTGGTTCTCCGGCGACGGTCTCTACGGCAACGTGCTGGGAGACCCGGACTGGCCGCACAAGGATGTGTCCATCTCGGCGCAGAACCACGGCGCGCGCGAGTACGCGCTGGCCTACTTGCGCGAGCGCTTTGCCGACCGTCCCGACCTGCTCGAAAAGATGACGCCGGATTACCCGATCTTCGGCAAGCGCATCGTGCTCGACTCCGAAGGCGGCTGGCTGGACACGCTGAAGCGCCCGAACGTGACACTGGAGACGCGCGGCATCGAGCACATCGAGGCCGATGCCATCGTGCTGAAGGACGGCACCCGCGTCGAAGTGGACGTGATCGCGCTCGCAACCGGCTTCGAGGTATCGCCGGCGCTCGGGAAGCTGCACGTGCATGGACGCGGCGGCAAGGACCTCGCCGAGACGTGGGGAAAGGACGAGGCACGCTCCTACCTCGGGATCATGGTGCCGGAGTACCCCAACCTGTTCCTGACCCTGGGCCCGAACAGCGCGCCGAACCACGCTGCCGGCGTGAACATGGTGATCGAAGCGCAACTGCAGTACATCATCGAAGCACTCGACATGCTCGTCGCCGCGGGCGCGCGCGCGATCGAGCCCACGGTCGCGGCCTACGAGGACTGGAACAGGCGGGTCGAGGAGCAGATGAAGCACATGGTCTGGACGCATCCGCAGGCGAGGAGCTATTACCTCGCCAGCACCGGGCGCAACTGGGTATCGAGTCCGTTCCGTCTGGCCGATTACTGGGCCATGACGCGGGCGCCGGATCCGGCGGCGATGCGGCTCAGCTGATCTGCGGCTCGACGTACCTCAGTCCGTCGACCGTCTCGCCGGCGCGCATCCGGCGCTTGATCACCTCGAGCTCCTCGTGAAAGCCGGGTGCGTATTCGACGAACTCGAGCTGGAAGCCGAGTTGCTCGACGGTGTCATACTGTACCTGCCTCATGCCGCGGTAGCCGTCACGCGATACCTCGCGCAATCCGCATTTCGCCGCGTGTTCCGCCGCCATCTCGAGGTTTTCGACACGAAACGAGATGTAGGACACTCCCGGCCCCCTGTCTCGCAGGATCCGTCCCACTTCGCTGTCATCGCTCGCCGGCTGGAAGAGATCCAGAAAGGGCTGACCGGCGTCTGCGCCGGCGAGTGTCATCGTCGCGTTGTAGAAGCCGTGCGGCTCCAGGGTGCTGATGGGCGTGGTATCGGTATCGAAAAGCTGATTCATGATCCCCAGTAATTTCCTCAGATCACGGACGTTGAAGTGGATATGATCGATGCCGCTGGTCCTGATGGCCATTATCTTGCGTTCCTCTCGACGTCATTGTGTGGAATTGCTGGTAGCCGCCGGGCGCCACCGATACCCCTGGACAAACCGTTTTAACGCGTGCCGGTGACACCCCAGCGCGGCACCGTGCCACGCGGCAGGTGCGGATACACCTCGCGCTCGAACAGCCGGAGCATCTTCCACGCCCGCGCCGGATCGATCCCGCCAAACTGCGGCTGCAGGTAGAGTGAACTGTGGTCGCCGAGTTCCTTCGCCATGGCAACCGTCTGCTCCGGCGTCAGCACCTTGTAAACCCCGCTCTGGCGCACGGTCTCTGCGGTCACGCCTCCCGCATAGGCGCCGATGGGTTTGCCATAGGCCGCAGCGGTCCAGCGCGAATAGGAATCGAGCACGTGCAGGATATGAGGCGTCCGCCACTCCCAGTCACGATCCGGATTCTCGGATACCCACAGGAAGGTCGGTGCCTGGTTCGGGTATTCGCCGGGGTCGGGCTTGCCGAGCTTCAGACATTCATCCCGGTACGGCTGCCAGACCTCTGGCGGGTGGAGCGGCACGAGAAAGCCATCTGCGATGCGCGCGGCCGCACGCGCGACCTTGGGCGACGACCCGCCCAGCATGATGGGCACCGGCTTATCGGGCACTGGCGAAATATGACAGGGCCGCTCCTCGTAGGTGAATGGCTCACCCGTCCACGCCTGCTTGAGCACTGTCGCCGTGCGGCAGGTGTGCTCAAAGCGATCCTCGAGGCGTCGCCCGTACATCGCAAACTCGGAGGGCCGGTAACCGAAGCCCAGGCCCAGTTCCATGCGTCCGTCGCTGACGATCTGCGCCACCGCGAGATCCTCGGCGAGCCGTATCGGGTCATAACACGATGCCAGCAGCACGGCGGTACGCAGGTGGACGCGCCGCGTACGTCCCGCCATCGCACTCGCAAGCACCAGCGGCGAGGGATTGTAGCCGTCCTCCGAGTGATGGTGCTCGCCAAATCCGAGCACGTCGAAGCCGATGTCATCGGCCCAGGCGCCGTGATCCAGCGCCGCGGCATAGACTTCGCGCCTCGGCGCACCGAAATCCGGAGTGCGCATGTCGAAAATCATGGTCAGTTCCACGTCATTACCTCGCGGCGCTTGCGTTGATGACTGCGGTTGGTTGCGCGGCGCGGCGCGCAGACAGAACGGCTCTGGCCTGCAACAACCGGGTCGGACACGCCCGGATCGGGATGCGTCGTGCCGGCGGCTTTGACTCCACTTTATTACAACGATAATTGCATATATTGTAAACGCCTTGCTGCGCGACGATAGTAGACTTTCACTTCGTCATGTTCAGCGCGCAAGGATTACACATTGAAAAAGGCAGCCCCCACTTCGCGACGCAAGGGAAGGCCCAGCGCCGAGGAATCCATCAGGAAGCTGGAAAACCTGCTCGAAGTGGCGCGCCTGCAATTCTCCCGTCACGGTTACAGGGCCGTGACCATGCGCGGCGTGGCCGAGGCGGCAGACGTGTCGACACGGACGCTGTACAACCGTTACGCCGACAAGCTGGCACTGTTCAAGGCATGTATCGATGCGGGCGCCGCAGCCTTTCCTGCCCCGCAGATGGACCTGGCCGCGAAACCCCGCGACACGCTGTACCGCTTCGCGGTGGACATCGTGCGACAGCTCTCCACGGAAACCAGCATGAGCCTGGGCATCCTGGTGTTTCGCGAAGGCCAGGATTTCCCCGAACTGCTGCAGGCGGCGGAGGCAAACCAAGATACCTACCTCGTGCAACCGCTGGCGGGCTACCTGCGCCGCCACGGGCTCGAGCAGGCCAGCAGTTCCGACCGCGCGAAGTTGTTCATCGCGATGGCGATATCTGAATTCCAGCGCCGCACGACGTTCGGCAGGCCGTTGCAGACCCGGCAGGAACTGGAAGACCACGCACGGCTTGCAACCACCCTTTTCCTGAACGGCGCGGGGAAGAGCGTTGACCCCGGAGGCAGGAGATGACCGCTCGTGCGGTCACCCCGATCCGGGTTCGAGGCACCAGCGCATTGCGCATGCGTCCCTCCAACCGGACTACGGGTCGAGTCGTGGCGAATCAGGGCTTGAACGAATTCCAGCCCACCACTTCGGACACCGGCCTGCGCCAGGCGGGCCTGAAATCGGTGCCCAGGGTATAGGCAACCGGAAACAGGCCGACCTGGGTGTAGCGGTCGAACGGGATGCCGAGCAGCTCCGCGGTTTCCTGCTCCTGCAGAATGTGCATCGTGGTCCATGCGCTGCCCAGTCCGCGCACGCGCAGGGCCAGGAACAGGCTCCACACAGCCTGGATGATCGACCCCCACATGCAGGCCTGCTCGAAGGCGTCCTTGTCCTCGGGCCGACCTGCCATGAGCGGGATCACCAACGCAGGCATATCGGGCATCTTCTGCAACAACGCATCCACCGACGCGTGAATGCCCTCGGCGCCCGGGACCTGAGCCCCGGCGTAATTGCTGCCCACCGCATCCCCCAAGCTCGCGATCATTTTTTCGTAGCCCTTGTGGTAAAGGCCGGCCACCTTGCGCACCAGAACTGGATCGTCCACGACGATCCAGCGCCACACGTTCAGGTTGGAGCCATTGGGCGCCTGGAAAGCCAGGTTCAGGCACTCCTCGATCACATCCCGCGGCACGGGGCGGCTGGTATCGAGGCGCTTGCGTACCGATCGGGTAGTGGCTAGAAGCTGATCGGCCGTCAGATCCAGCTGTGCGTTCATGTCAGAAAATCTCCTCTATCGAGACTCGTTGGATGCGGCAATCTTGCGGCGCGGGATCCGGCCGGTTATCGCCCTTACGTTGCCAGCAACTGGACCACCTCGTTCACATGTCCTTCGGGATCGAGCACGAAAACCACCTTGATCCCGAAGCTCTCGATATGACGGATCGGCTCGGGAATACTGCCGCCTGCCGCGACGGCACGCTCTACCAGGGCCTCGATGTCGTTCGTCGTGAACCCCTGCACGGATTCACCCACGATCGGGCGGCTCGAATCGAGATACTTGATCAATGTCAGCGCGCTCCCGCCCGGATAGGTGGCTTGGTAGGTGATCTCGTCGATCCTGCGGCCCAGCATCTCGTCCTGGTGACGGTTGAAAGGGACAAGGCCGAAAACCTCCTGATAGAAGGCAGCCATCGCATCAAGGTCGTGCACGAAAATCTTGCTGAACCCATATTGGGCATCACGCGTGCTACCGGACGGTCGAATATCGGACATGAGGCGCTCCCCTGGGTGTCTATACGTTGATTTCGCCGTCGGCACGACGGGATTTCGATGCCACGCGAACCTGCCTTGGCACATCTTCTCGCATTGCGCGTCCGGCGTCCCCGGCTCGGAGTGCTCCGCAAAAACGTCGTCGAATCCCGCGCAGGACATCGAGGGCACGGCAGACACACGTATTTACAACGATCGTTGCAGTTGAATGCCGCGCTGTCAAGCGGGAATCACCGGCTCCCGCTCGCTGTGGATGCCGATCGAGCCGGTCTTCCCCCCGCGCCCGCGACCGGTGCGACTTGCGCCTCGCGACGAAAACCCGCGCCTCGGCTTCGGGCTCGCCAGCCGGCATGAAGCGGGCGACGCTACCGCAGCGCTCGACCGTGTGGCATCGATTCCAATTAATACAACTAACGGTGTAATATAAAAAGCGGCGAGCCCGGCTCTGTGCGGTTGCCGTTCCCGCACCGGGCGGCGGGAGCCTGGCGGCTGATTGTTCTTGATCCAGAGGAGGTCTTGTTACATGGCGGACGAATCCAACCTGAGCGATTACACGGGCGAGTTCCGGAAGAAGTCAGGACACCTGGAGGACTTCTCCAGAGAATTCCTGGTCAAGCTCACCCACATCTACGAAGACACGATGCTGTTCGCCTGCCACGCGTGGGCTACCGTCCTCTCCGACAAGGTCGGCCCGCGCGTGGCCTGGGACCTGGCTGGCGAGATCTCGCGCAGCATGGGACGGCAAGTAATGCCGCTCGGGCGCTACGTCGGCAAGCCCGCAGCCAGATGGAAGGGAACGGGGGACCAGGTCGCTCCTTTCGATTGCAGCGCCGAAGACCTGACCAAGGAAGCCCTTCTCAAGCTGCTGAGGACGTACTGGGACCAGTGGCTCAAGTTCGGCAACGAATGGGTCGAGCGCATCGTCGCGACGCACAAGCTGAACGGAAAGGAGGCCGCCGAGGTCGGTGAAAAAGCCTATACGCTCATCGGGGAGTACGAGAACGCCAAGCTCGCGGAGCTGTGTCTGATCCAGCCCCGCAACGTCATCGACGACATCAAGCTCGCCACCATAGGGATCGACGCCACCAACGGCTACCAGGGCGAGTGGGATGTGATCGATCCCGACAATGTGGTCCTGCGCATGTACGAGTGCGAGGTCATGCAGAAGTACATCGACCAGGGAGTGTTCGACGCGAAGAAGGCGCGGTGGATGTGTCGGTATGAACAGCAGATGTCCGAGGCGCTGATGCCCGGAACGAAGCTGGATATCGAGTTTCCCTTCGAGGACAACCTGCAGGTGCCACCCGGGCAGCCGTTCTGCATCTGGAAGTACACGAAGCGGGGGAATCCCGGCTAGTGAGCCGCAAACACGGATTTCTGTTGCGCTCGCCGCGCAAGGGTGTTATGTTATTTACAACTATTGTTGTATTTTAAGGGCGAATCGATCCTGCCGTGGGCGCGGCGCATTCAGCCCCGGGGAGCAAGCGACGAGCCTTGAATGGTAAGGCCCGTCGGAAAGAATCGAAGGCCGATGTCGAGTGCACTGAATCTGGATGACTACACCCGCGACTTCATGGTCAAGGTCGGGAACCTCGATGATTTCTCCAGGGAACTCATGGTCAAGCTCGCCAGGACCATGAAGATCGAGCCGAAGTACGTGGTCGACTACCTCGAGCTGGCCAATCTGAGCATCGACGGCACGCTCGGCTACGGCGGCGATCAAATCGTGATCAATCCGGACCACGCGATGCTGAACCAGGGGCGCTGCGATGACCATGAGCAATGACCTGCAACTCGAGACCTACCGCCGGATGCTGCGGATCCGGGCATTCGAAAAGGCGGTGGAGAAACTGATCAAGGAAGGCGAAGTGCCGGGATCGGCCCACTCGAGCGTCGGCCAGGAAGCGACGATCGTTGGCGCCTGCATGGCGTTGCGCGACGACGACTACATCTCGGGAACGCACCGCTCCCACGGGCACCCGATCGGGAAGGGTGCCGATGTGAAGCCCTTGCTGGCCGAGATCCTCGGCAAGGCGACCGGAGTCTGCAAGGGTCGCGGCGGCTCCATGCATCTTGCCGACAGCAAGGTGGGATCCATCGGCGAGTCCGCCATCATCGGCGGGGGCATTCCGATCGCCGCGGGTGCGGCATTGAGCGCGCAGGTGCGCGGCACCGACCAGGTCGCCCTGAGTTTCTTCGGCGACGGCGCCGCCAACGCCGGCGTGCTGGCCGAGACGATGAACATGGCCGCGATATGGAAGCTGCCGGTCATTTTCCTGTGCGAGAACAACCTGTACGCCGCGACCACGCCGGCCAGGGACACGCACGGGCAGCCGGACGTGGCCAGGCGCGCGGACGGCTACGGGATTCCGGGCGTCATCGTGGACGGCCAGGACGTCGATGCCGTCTACGACGCCGTCGCGACGGCGGTCAATCGCGCACGCCAGGGCGAGGGGCCCACGCTGATCGAGGCGAAGACCTATCGCTTCGACGAACACTGCATCGGGTTATTCATCAAGGGTGCATATCGGACGAAATCCGAGATCGAGTTCTACAAGACCGAGCGCGATCCCCTCACGCTCTACCGCGCCAGGCTCCTCGCGTGCGGCAGGACGGCAGAAGAACTCCAGTCGGTCGAATCGGAGGTGAGTCGAACACTGGCGGAGGCCGTCGAGTTCGCCAAGACGAGTCCGTTCCCGGCACGCGAATCGCTGTACGACAATATGTACGCCAATCCCGTGCATTACCCCGCCTGATACGCAGGACCACGCCATGTCATCGAGAAACGACGCAGTCGCCACGAGCACGCGCAAGCCCACCACGTACTTCGATGCCATTTCCCGGGCGCAGGCCGAGGAAATGGCCCGGGACAAGACGGTGATCCTGATCGGAGAAGACCAGGCGCTGTATGCCGCCGGCGGGATGTTCGGCGATGTCGAGCCCGGGCGCATCCGCAGTGCGCCGATCTCGGAGCCGGGATTCTCCGGCATGGCGGTTGGTGCGGCCATGACCGGCCTGCGACCGATCGTCGATCTGACCATCGCGAGCTTCGTCTATCTGGCGTCCGACCAGATCATCAACCAGGCAGCCAAGCTGCGCTTCATGACGGGCGGGCAGTTCAGGGTGCCGGTCGTGTATCGCGCGTCGATGTGGCACAACCAGAGCAACGCCGCGCAACATTCCGACCGGCCCTATCCCATGTTCATGAATGCGCCCGGACTGAAGGTCGTGGTTCCCTCCACGCCCACGAACGTCAGGGGCCTGCTGAAGGCCGCGATTCGCGACGACGACCCGGTCGTGTTCTTCGAGGACAACGACCTGTGGCCGATGAAGGAAGTGATTCCGGAGGATCCCGATTTCGTCGTGCCGCTGGGCAAGGCCGACGTCGTGTGCGAAGGCAGCGACATCACCTTCATCACGGTCGGCGCCTGCCGGCACCCGGCACTGGCCGCTGCCAGGGTTCTCGGGACGGAGGGAGTTTCGTCGACGGTCGTGGACGTATTGTCGCTCGTGCCGATGGACCGGGACACGATTCTCTCGGCAGCCGCGAAAACCGGTCGTGTGGTGGTTGTCGATACCGCCCACCTCACCTGCAGCGCGGCCTCCGAGATCGCCGCGACCATCGTGGAAAAGGTGTTCGACAGCCTGCGCAAGCCGGTCCTGCGCGTCACGGCTCCGGACGTGAACGTGCCCTTCAGTCCCGCCCTGGAAAAGGGCCTGTTTCCCAACGAAATGAGCATCCTGGCCGCTGCCAGGTCGTTGCTTTGACGGAGCGTGACGAGATGGCGACCAAAGTGGTGATGCCCAAGCTGGGCACCGGGATGAACGAGGGTACCGTGCTGCGATGGCTCAAGTCCGAGGGTGACGCCGTCACCGAGGGCGAACCCATCGCCGAGATCGAAACCACCAAGGCCGTCGAGGAAATGGAAGCCCCGGGTAGCGGCATCCTGCTGAAGATCCTGCTGCCCGAAGGCGAGACCGTGGAGGTTCGCACGCTGATCGGCGTGATCGGCGAGGCGGGCGAGGACATTGGCGCGCTGCTGCCATAGTGGTAGCGAGTGCGCCATGCCCGAGGCTCGCAATGTCCTCGGGGCGGCCGAGGCGCCTGGAAGTTCAGCGCCTGGTCCGCCGAGATGTCGAGCCCCCACAGCGGCGCGCTGATCTGCAACGGTTCGCCCCCGGGACCGTAGGGCCAGAAAGTGAAGCCGCCACCGATCCTGCTCTTGTAGTACCACGCGATGACCTGCCCTATCTTCACCTGCCAGTGACGGGTGACAAGACTGGTAATGTAAGCAGTGCAAAGTCCATTGAGGAAATTCAATGACAACGGTCGACGACTCCGTTCTGGTCAAGCGCACGTCCAACCGCAACCTCGACGATCTGCCGGCCGACCGCACCGCCTGGTTCGTGCACAAGCTCGGCCCCGGCAGCGCCCCCGCCTGTCGCCGCTGGAAACCCCGGGCAAGGCCGGCATGTCCAGCGAAACCCTGCTGTTCGACCTGAGCTGGCAGGAAAACGGCAGCGAGCGCACCGGCCGCTTCGTCGGCCGCCTGCCGCCCCCGGCCGATACCTTCCCGCTCTTCCCGGATTAGCACTTCGACCGCCAGGTCGGCGTTATGCGCCTGGTTGGCAGCCACTGCACCGTTCCCGTACCCGCGGTGCCGTGGCAGGAACGCGATAGCGCCGCGCTCGGGGTCCCCTTCTTCATCATGAACCGGATCGACGGCGACATGGTCGCCGACAATCCCCCTTACGTCTTCGGTGGCTGGCTGGCCGAAGCCCCCAAGGATAGGCAGCAACACGTCCAGCGGGGCATGATCGATGTGCTCGCCGGCATCCACGGCGTGCGGGCCAGCGCCGACGAACTCGCCTTCCTGCAGGTGCCCTACCCCGGCGAAACGCCCTTGCGCCGTTACGTTGCCTGGAAGAAATCGCTCTATGAATGGGGCCGCAGCGGCATGCGTTTCCCCCTGATCGAGCGCCTGATCGACTGGCTGGAAGCCCATTGGCCCGCCCAAGAAGGCCAGCCCGTGGTCATCTGGGGCGACGCGCGCCCGGCCAACGTGCTGTGGCGCGACTTCGCGCCGGCGTCGCCTCCGGCTGGATCGAGATCGACGGCCAGCGGACCGAGATCACTCCCGACAAGTGGGTATCGACCCGCGACCATTCCTGGGGCGTGCGCTACGGTGTCGGCCAGCCGCCGGTCGATGTCGAACCGGTCGGCGACGGCATCGGCGGCACTTACGAATTTTTCTGGAGCCCGATCTACCTGGAACGTCCGGACGGCAGCCACTACGCCCTCTTCCTCAACTACAGTCTGGTCGATAGCGCCTACGGTCGGACCAAGACCGTGATGTCCGCCGTGGAACATTCCTATGGCCGGGTAGAACGCATCGTCGACATCGAGCCGGAACTGAACTACGACCCGATCAATCGCAACTTCAAGGGCGGCACGCTGGTCTGCACGATGGCCGACGGCAGCAAGCGCCGATGACCATCGAAGTGCTGTCTGACACCGGCTTTCACCTCGGCGCCGGGCTCTACTTTGGCTTCGACGGCCACTACCACGGCGGCTGACGCGGTGCGCTGCACACCGACGGCGAACGCATCGCCTACTGCACCACACCGGAAAACGCCAAGCGCCTGCATCAATGCCGCGACGCCGTGGTGCGCATCACCGACCCGGTCGGCGGTGGCGCCGGCTGGGGCAACTGGCAGCCGGTGATGGTAGGCGACAACACCCGCAACAATCTGAAGGCCGAGGATTCTTTCTGGTAAGGGAAGAAAGCGAATCCCTGCGTGCCACACGCGCGATGCGCCGCCGCGTGCTCGGCGACGCTTACGTCGACCGGGTGACGGATAGCCTCGACCCGGTCGCGGCCGATTTCCAGGACTACCTGGCCGCGACCGCGTGGGCGTGTGGACGCGCGGCGGCCCGCCGAGCCTGCGCGACCGGAGCCTGCTGGTGCTGGCCATGACCGCGGCCCTCGGCCGGCTCGAGGAATTCCGCATCCACGCGAGTTGCACGGAACGCACCGGCGTGACCGACGCCGAGGTCGACGAACTGCTGTTCCAGGTCGCGACCTACTGCGGCGTACCGGCCGGTCTCGGCGCGCGCCGGGGCCGATTTGCCCGGGACGCCAGCGTTCAGGAGGAGCCCCCGATCTGCTCGCGCGCTTTCGCCTTCAGCGCCTCCGCTTCGCCCGTCAGCTTGTAGGCCACGTAGTACTTGTAGATGTTGCGCACGTAGGTCGTGGTCTCCACGCCCACCCGCTCGGCAGTCACGATCTCGACGTTGTTGAACCACTTGTCGGGATCGAGGCCGCGCGCCGCGGCCTCCTTGCGAATCTTCGCCATGCGGCCGGGGCCCGCGTTGTAGGCCGCGAAGGCAAACAGCGGCCGGTTGCCGGCGTCGAAGTTCGCATCCTTGAAGTAGCGCGTCATCAGTTGGTCGAGGTATTTCGCACCGGCGTGGATGTTGGGCTCGATCACGCTGATGTCGCCTACGCCGAGCTCCTTGCCGGTCGCGGGCATCAGTTGCATCACGCCGATGGCGCCGACGTGGCTCTTGGCGTCGTGGTCGAGCCGCGATTCCTGGTAGCCCTGTGCCGCCAGCATCAGCGGGTCGAAGCCGTACTTCTCGCCGTACTTGCGGAAGATCCCGACCATCGTCTGGAAGCGCTGCCACTCCGCATCGCGCGTGGGGTCACTGATCTGCTCGATGTTCTTGTGATACTGCGCGAGCCGGTACTCGACGCCGCTCTGCTTGCCGACGTGATTGCGCATGAAATCCTCGATCGCGGCCTGCAGTTCCGGGCTCTGCTTGCGGATCGCCCAACCGATCACACCGCCTTCGCGCAGCCTGAGATCCTCGTGCAGCACGATCTTCGGCAATACCTTGGCCCAGATCTTCGCCTTCCAGTCGTCCACGACCACGATCCCGAACAGGCCCGCATTCAGCATTTCCAGCTTGTCCTCGTCCTCCAGCGCATCGGGCAGCGCGGCGAGTGTAACGGGCGGCTTGCCGGCAGCGGCGAGCCGCGCGTTCAGCGCGACCAGGCTTTCGTGGTAGCTGGTCGAGGGGCGCACGTGCACCGTCTTGCCGGCGAGATCGTCCAGGCTCTGCAAGGGGGGCGCACCGGGACCGCTGACAATGATCTCGTTGGTCCTTCGCTTCGTGCCGAGCGGCACGAAGTCGACCTCCCCCGCGCGCGATTCGGTGATCGTGATGTTGCCGGCCGCGATGTCGGCTAGCCCGGCAGCGACGTCCGGCAGCAGCCGATCGCGCGTGGTCGGGACCACGTAGACCGTGATCGGGCGCTTGTCCTTGCGGTGTTTCTGGTTGATCCAGCGCTCGAAATCGCGCACCAATCCGGCAGTGATGCCGTTTTCCTCTCCCTTGTCGCTGAAATAAAGGGTGCGGCCGAACGGCACCGCGACTCGGATCATGCGGCGTTCGGTCAACGCGCCGAAGTCGCCGCGCCACGGCTTGTTCGCGATCTCGAGTCCGCGCGGAGCCTGATCGGTCGGCGCCTGCGACTGCTGGGCCGCGACGAGCGGGACCGCGACGAGCCACACGGCGACCAGTGCATGCAGACCGCGGATCATGCGCATACTCGCTCTCCTGTCGTCATTCGATCCCGGGACCCGTCGATATCATTGCATAAAACGACGCCGTGACCTTATAAAGGAATAAAGCCCTCCCCGACCGAGGCTACCCGTACCGGCCCTTGCCCCGAGGCTTCGGACGGGGGGCCGATCCACGAATTTCCGCTAGCGAATTTGCCGGGCCCAGCCGTTCTGTTCCGGGTACGCGCCACGCGCAGAATCCTTCGCGGCCCCTCGGCTCGCTGTGTACCGCATCGCGGCGCAACACTGCCCTCTGCCGATCGTCGATCGCCAGCTTCCCTGCTTCCGACTCCAGCGTCCCGTTCCAGCGCCGTCGTGTCGCCCCGCTCACGCGCTCACCGGCGGCCCCGTCGGATGCCCAGGCTGGGCACCGGCATGAACGAGGGCACCGTGCTGCAATGGCTCGAGTCCGAGGGTGACGCCGTCAACGAGGGCGAATCCATCGCCGAGATCGAAACCACCAAGGCCGGGTTGCGCCGGGAATCACGCGGCCTCGCCCACCGCATCCGGCGGGATGTTGGCCGGACCACCGATGTCGTACACCTGCGACACCAGGCCAATGAAGCTGCGGTCGTTCATCGGATCCGTCGGCATCTCGAACGCCACGCCCCGCTTGCGCATGTCGTCGATGAGGATGTTCAGCGCCTGGTCCGCCGAGATGTCATCGCCGTGGTCCATGTAGACCTTCATCTCGTCGAAGTCCTTGTAGAGCCGCGCACCCCAGTGGACGAGGAAGCGCATTTCCCCGGCGGGAATCTTCTGGTTGACGACATCGCCCGTTGTGATGCGCCAGCCGTCGGCGACCTCCGGATCCGCACCGAATCTCGACGAGATGTCGAGCCCGGCCGGCTTGCGTTGCGCCACCGGCCCGCAGGCCTGGCCGTGGTGGAACATCATCTCGTTCTCCACCACCACGGCGCGACCCCACAGCGGTGCGCTGATCTGCAGCGGCTCGCCGCGGGGCCCGTCGGGCCAGCAATTGAAGCCGCCACCGATCCTGCCCTTGTAGTACCACGCGATGACCTGCCCTTTCTTCACCTGCCAGTGACGGAACAGGCATGACTTCGCCATCGTGAGCAACATCCACAGCGGCGTGTTCTCCATCGTCATGCCGCGGAAGACGGTGCCGTCCAGGTGCGGCGGGCCGCCGATGGGCGAAGGACCCTGGATGTTGAAGAGAAAGGTCTCCGGCTCGGCGTACTTCGCACCCCAGTACTCGCGCACCAGCGCCAGGAACCTGGAGTTGTAGTAGCAGTCCTCGAGCTCCGGATAGAAGCACGCGCCCCCGCGCGCCAGGTAGCCGCGAAAGACCGGGTTCAGGATCATGTCCCAGGTGAGTTCGACCCCTTCCGGGAGCATCCCCGACGTCGTGGCGATCACCTCCTCGGGCGTCTTGAAGTTCTCCGCCAGGATGAGCTGCCAGGGGCCGTTGTTGCGAACGACGTCGAGCAGACAGCGATGCTGGTCCTCGGTATAGGCATCCTCGATGATCCGGGGCGGCGCGACGGGCCGGAACTTGTCGGCGTTTTCCGTGATCACGGCATATGCTCCTCGTGAAGGTTGTCGACTCGACGGCACGTCAGATGGTCAGCATTGCCATTTCAGGCTCGACCGCAGGGCCCATTTCCGGGCGCCGGGTAACGGTGAAATCCCCGGTGCGCGGCGAACGCGTGTCGTGCCAGATGCGCGAGTTGTGGCGCGGAACGGCCAGGATGACCTTCCTGCTGTGGTCACGATAGTAACCGTGCGCATTGCCGCACTGCACCCAGGCCGTCTTCGCCAGGTTCGCATCGACGTCCTCGACGAAGGCACGGGCCGCGGACTCGGTGACGTCGACGGACGACAGGCCGTCATCGACCATCCACTGCAGGAGCTCGATCGCGTAGTGCACCTGCTGCTCGCTGACGACCGCGTGATTCGCCACGAGATAACTGTATGGCGCGCCCATGAACACGAAGTTGGGGAAGCCGGGGATCAGCATGCCCTCGTACGAGAACGGGTAGGGGTCGAAGGCTTGTTTCAGCGTCCTGCCGCCGCTGCCGCGAATGTCGAACTGGCGCCCGAAGAACAGCTTGTAGCCCGTCGAGAGCAGCAGCACGTCGCATTCGATGCGGGTTCCGTCGGCAAGGATGACGGCCTTCTCGTCGCATGCCGCGAGCGCGCCGCGAACGATGCTCACGTTGCGCTTCTTGAGCGTTTCATAGAAACCGCAGTCCAGGATCGGCCGCTTGGCGAACACCGGGAACGACGGCGTGAGCAATGCGACCATCCCGGGATCGTCCGGGAAATGGCTCTTCAGGTAGGCTTCGCACATCATGCGAATGCCGTCGTTGATCGGTCCGAACCCGCCGGTCTTCGCGGCATACTCCTCGTCCTTCATCACCATGCCGTGCATGTCCTGCATGGCGCTCGCCAGGCTCTGCAGGCGCTTCCATTGCACGACGAAGGGGATGTGCTCCATCGCCCAGCGTTCCAGTTCGTCGACGGGATCGTGCGCGGCGGGGTTGGGGATGATGTGTTCCGGCTGTCGCTGGATGATCACCAGCTCACCCACCGTATCCGCGATAGCGTTCGCCACCTGGACGCCGGAACAACCGGTGCCGACCAGCACGACCTTCTTGCCCTCCAGGTCGACCGAGTGGTCCCAGGCCGCGGAATGGATGACCGGACCCGCGAACGTGTCCAGATGCGCGACGTCGGGATAATTGGGCGCGTTATTGGGACCCACGGCCATGATCAGCGCCTGGCCTTCGAAGACGACTTTGTTGCCGTCCTGGAGGGCGTTCACCTTCCAGAGCTTGCGCTCCTCGTCCCACTGCGCGCCCTCGACCGTGGTGTTGAAGGTGATGCGCTCGCGCAGCTTGTACCGGTCCGTCACCCGCTCCAGGTAGGCGAGGAATTCCGGACCGACCGGATAATATTTCGTCCAGGACGCGTTGGGCTCGAAGGAGAAGGAGTAGACGCGGCTCGGCGTATCGACCGCCGCGCCCGGATAGGTGTTCTCGAGCCAGTTGCCGCCGACCGCATCGAGTTTCTCGATGACCTGGAAGTCGAACCCGGCCTGCTGCAGCTTCACGGCGGCGTTGATGCCCATCATGCCGGCACCCACGACGAGCACCTTGAAGTCCGCGGGCGGAAGCCTCTTGGGCTTGCGCACGCGGGTATCCGTCGTGAAACCGCCGTGTTGATAGGCGACGTCGATGGACATCTCGGGCATTTCCAGCCCGAGCGCGAGACGCGCCATCTCGCGAAACAGCGGCTTGTCGAGCGTTGCCAGGACGGGTGGGCGGCCGGATCTCACCGCGGCACGCAGCAGGTCGCGGACTTCGCGGGCAACTTCCAGCGACGCGGCGCTGGGCTCGAGCGGCGTGTCGAAAGCCACGAAAGCCTCCTTCACCTGGTGCTGCGTGCCTTCGAGCGCGGGCCCGTACTTGCGTAGCAGCGATACGTCACCGGTGCTCTGCACCAGCGCGAGCAGCGCGATGACCGGATCCAGCGCATCGATGGCAGCATCCTGCATGGAGCCCGTGTTCGTCGGTTCAGCGATCATTTGTCGATTTCCTGGAGCATTGGGAGAAACGAGGCGAGGCGCCAACGCAATTATTACAACATAAGATGTACTTAAAAGCCACCTCGACCGGGTCGCTGTTTCGACCAGGGGCAGGCACGCGCAACCCTCGCCATCCGGGCAGGAGCCGGATGTCTGGCGCATGCACGGGCAGCTGCATGACTCACTGCAAGGGGGCGTGTAGCATGGACACGAGACTTACCGCCCGATCAACGGGTTATTCCTCGAACAGGCAGCAACACCATGAATGCACGCCACGTCGTCGGTATCGTCATGCGCTCGGCCGCCTTCGGCTGCATGCTTTCGGCCGCGACGACCGCGATGGGGGAAGCCGCGCCGGCCGCCCTGCCTGCATCGTTGATCGAGAAGGCCAGCGCTTTGATCGATGCCGATGGCGCGCACCTCACGACGCTGTTCAAGGACCTGCATCGCCACCCGGAGATTGCCTTCACGGAGACGCGCACCGCCGCGATCGTCTCGAAGCAGCTGAAATCGCTGGGATTCACCGTCACGCAGGGCATCGGCAAGACGGGGGTTGTGGGCGTGCTCGCGAACGGACCGGGCCCCACGGTCTGGTTTCGGGCCGACATGGATGCAAACGCGGTGCGTGAGACCACCGGCTTGCCCTACGCGGCGAGTGCGAAGCAGCGTCTCGCGGACGGCAGCGAGATCGATGTCATGCATGCCTGCGGCCACGACGCGCACGTCACCTGGCTGCTCGGCCTGGCGCGGGCAATGGTGGCGATGAATGGCGACTGGTCCGGCACCCTGGTGGTGTATGCGCAGCCAGCCGAGGAAGTCGGCCTGGGTGCGCAGGCAATGGTGGCAGACGGGCTGTGGCAGCGCGGCTTCCCGAAACCCGACTACGCCTTCGGCACGCATGCCGCCCCGCTACCGGTAGGCATGGTGTTGAGTTCGCCGGGCGTGCGCATGGCCGGCGTAGATCAGCTCGATATCACGTTTCACGGCGTGGGTGGGCATGGATCGACTCCGCAGATGACGATCGATCCGGTCGTGATGGCGGCCCAGGCCGTCCTCGCCTACCAGACGATCATCAGCCGCAACATGGACCCGCAGACACCGGCGGTCCTGTCCGTGGGATCGATCGAGGCCGGACGCGACAACAACGTCATCCCCCAAACCGCGGTGCTCAAGCTGAACCTGCGCTGGTTCACGCCCGATGTGCGTGAACTGATGCTCGAGCGCATCGACGAGATCGGCAACGGTGTCGCGCTCGCGGCAGGTGTAGCAAGCGATGCCATGCCGACGCGACTGATGAAAGGCAACTCTGGCCCCCTGGTCAACGACAAGGCACTGGTAGCCCGCGTCAATCCCTCCTTCGCGGCGTTGCTGGGCCAGGACAAGGTGATCGACCAGTTCCCCGCCGTGATGGGCTCGGAGGACTTCCAGGAAGCGTTCGCTTCCCTCGGAACGCCCTATGCCTTCATGCTGATCGGCGTCGCACCCCCCGAACTGGTTGCCAAGGCGCGCGCTTCCGGGCAGCAGTTTCCATATTCGAACCACAACCCCGATTTCTTCGTCGATCTCGCGGCAATCCCGATCGGAGCCAAGATCAATACGGTCGCCGTGCTGGGCGTTCTGGCGAACCGTTCCTGAGCATCGAGCCCGATCAGGCGTCGCCGCGCTGCGGCGACCAGCGCGGCTTGCGCTTCTCGAAGAAGGCGCGGGCCGCCTCCTCGGTCTCGCCCGAGAGGCCCGCCATGATCTGGTTGCGGTTCTCGAGCTGGATCGCCGCCTCGAGGTTCGGCACCTCGAGATTGGCCCACATCACCTGCTTGGTGGCGAAGACGCCGAAGGGCGAGAACTCGCATAGCTCGTCGGCGAGCGCGAGCGCCGCGCTCTCGATCTCGCCGTCCGCCACCACGCGCGTCACGATGCCGTAGCGCTCGGCTTCAGCGGCATCGATCACGCGCGCGCTCAGGATCAGGTCGTGCGCGCGAGAGGCGCCGATGAGGCGCGGCAGCATATAGCTCACGCCGATGTCGCAGCCGGAGACGCCGAGGCGGATGAACTGCACGCACATGCGCGCCGACTGCGCCGCGATGCGGATATCGCAGCCGAGCGCGAGCGCGAACCCGCCGCCGTAGGCCACGCCGTTGATCGCCGCGATCAGCGGCTGCTGGATGCGCCGCAGGTGCGGGATCAGGCTCGCCATGTGGTTCTGCGCGATCAGCCCCGCCTGCGGTCCCGGCGGCAAGCCGTCGATGATCCTGCCGGGATTGCCCTGGTCGCGCAGGTCGAGCCCGGCACAGAAGCCCTTGCCGGCGCCGGTCAGCACCACGACGCGGCAGCGGTTGTTGGCGTGGATCGCGTCGAGCGCCGCGTGCAACTCGTCCACCAGGGCCCACGACAGCGCGTTCAGGCACTCGGGGCGATTGAGCCGCAGCACCGCGACTTCCGGCCGCGGGTATTCGATCCGCACATTGTCCATCTTCTGTTCTCCTGAAACCGGATGTTGCCGGACTGCTGCACGCACACCCAGCGCGGCACCACGCCGCCGCCGGGAGCGGTCGGGTGGACGCGCCCCGCGACCGGCCGGCACAGCTGTTTATCTTACTTGTAAGCCCTCTGCAAGGGCGATTGCGCTCGTCGTTGGCGCCGAACTTAACTTATGCCGCAGTAAAACGCATGAGACTTGATCCAGCGCAAGGCGCCGCAGCCAGATTCGCCTAGTTTTGGCCGGCGGGTCACGTGCCATCCGAACCCGCAGATCGGGCAAATGGAGCCGTGCGAACATGCAGAAAACAACGCAGTCGATCGTTGCCGGGTTCACGCTCTGGCTGGCCTGCACCGTGACTCAGGCCGCGACAGACGAGCAGGCAGCCGCTCTGCTCGGCACGACGCTGACGCCGTGGGGCGCGGAGGTCGCCGGCACACCGGACGGCAGCTATCCCGCCTACGAGGGCGGTCTGCGGGAACCACCCGCTGGCTTCGATCCCAAGAGCGGCATGTGGCCGGACCCCTGGCCCGAAGACAAGCCGTTGTTCTCGATCGACGCGAAGAACATGGAGCAGTACCGCGACCGGCTCATGGAGGCGCAGATGGAACTGATGCGCCGCTTCCCGAGCTACCGCATCGACATCTACCCGACGCGCCGCAGCGTGATGATGCCGGAACACGCTGCCGACAGCGCGCTGGCCAACGCGCGCAATCCGGAGTGCAAGACCAGCCCCGACGGGGTCGGGCTCTACGGTTGCTGGGGGGGCACGCCGTTCCCGATCCCGAAGACCGGCTACGAGGCCATGTGGAACCACCTGCTGACGTACACCTCGCCGGGTGAAACCAACAGCGCCGGCTATCTGGTCAACGCCAATGGCGCGATCACGATGCTGCTGCTGTCACAGTCGATTGCCGATTACCCGTATTTCAATTCGCAGCAGAAGCCCTACGACGGCGCGGGCGCCTATTACCTGCGCTCCCTCTCCACGACCCTCGAACCCGCGCGCGAGACCGGTACGCAGACGCTGCTGTGGTATCCGCTGCGCTACGACACGGACGAGCAGCGCGCCTGGAGCTACCAGGCGGGACAGCGTCGCGTGCGACTGGCGCCGGAATTCGCCTACGACACCCCCGTGGCGCAGTTCGGCGGCGCCCTGTTCTTCGACGAAATCAACCTGTTCGCGGGGCGGATGGACCGCTTCAAGTTCGAGCTGAAGGGCCGCAAGCTCATGTACATGCCGTACAACAACTACCGCATGCACCTGCTGCGCGGGGAACCGTCGCAGTTGTTCGGCCCCCATCATTTCCAGCCGGACAAGGTGCGCTACGAACTGCGCCGCGTGTGGATAGTCGAGGCGACACCGCTTCCCGGCGCTCGCCACATGGCCGCGAGGAAGCTTTTCTATCTCGACGAGGATTCGTG
Source organism: Ferruginibacter sp. (assembly GCA_037045295.1). GTDB lineage: Bacteria > Bacteroidota > Bacteroidia > Chitinophagales > Chitinophagaceae > Ferruginibacter. The sequence goes on along the minus strand of JBAOHS010000005.1, from coordinate 50,765 downwards.
GATCGCGATCGCTTACGAGGGCTGGGACCAGGCGAACAAGCTGTTCCGGCTGCTGCTCAGCAACGGCATGGCGAACTATTTCACCGGCGGCATCCTGCAGGGGGCCTCGGTGCAGGCCTACGACCTGGCCCGCGGACAATACGCGGGATTACAGGTGCTGATCGCGCCGCGCTGCTACATCCGCTACGGCCTGCCCCAGCAAACGGACGCCGATATGGCACCGGCGCGCATGGGTGCTCGCGGCATCCGCTGATGCGCTGCACGCGGCGGCACCGACCCGTTCGGCGCGCCGCCGATGCAACCCTCAGCGCATCAGCGCGCCGCCGTTCACGTTGTAGACCTGGCCATTGATCCAGCGACCGTCTTCAGACAACAGCATTGCCGCGACGCCGGCAATGTCCTCGGGACGACCGAGACGACGACCGGGAATTCGCGACATCATGCCATCGAGCAATTGCTGGCTGAGCTGGCCGCTCTGCTGCATCTCCGGTGTCAGCGTGAACCCCGGCGCCACGCAGTTTGCCGTGATGCCCTCGCGCCCCCAGCGCGAGGCCACATGGCGCATGAAGGCGTTCAGGCCGCTCTTCGAGGCGCCGTAGGACGGCCGCACCGGTTCACCCGAATCCGCGGAGCCGGAGCTGGTGTAGACGATCGCGCCGCCGCCTCCCGCCAACAGGTGGGGCAGTACCGCACGCGTGCACAGCAGGTGGCCACGCAGGTTGATGGCGAGCGTGCGATCGAACACCGCGAGGTCCACGTCGAGTGCATCGCTGTCCTGCATGATCGCGCGCAGGTCGGCCGCATTGATGTGGGCGCCGTCGAGCCCGCCGAGGCGTTCCACCGCGGCCGCCACCGCGGCATTGACCGACTCCTCGTCGGCGAGGTCGATGTAGACGGCGAAGGCCTCGCCCCCCATCGCCACGACTTCGTCCGCCACGGCCTTCGCACCGGCTTCGTTGATGTCCGCCGCGCAAACGCGCGCGCCTTCCGCGGCGAGCCGGCGTACCGTCGCGGCACCGATGCCGCTGCCCGAGCCGATGACAATGATCGCCTTGTCCTGCAGCCTGTTGCCGTACATGGTGAGACTCCCGATCAGGCCGCGAGCATCTGGACGACTTCGATCAGGCGACCGTCCACGTCCGCCACGAAGCCGACGCGGACACCGTGCTCCGGATCGTCCTTGGGTGACTGAATGATCTTGCCGCCTGCTGCCGGTACACGTGCCACCAATTCATCGACGTTGGACGTCATGAAACCGAGGATCACGTCGCTCGAGGCAGGCGCCGGACGCCGGGGCCACTTCCAGATCACCAGCGGCAGATCGCCTTCCATGCTCGCGCCCTTGACCATGATGATTTCCGACATCGGCTCGCCGGCAACGTCAGACTGCACGCGCTGGAATTCCTTGTAATCGAATACCGTCTTGTAGAAATCGGCGGTCCGATCCAGATCATCGACGACGATCTTGGTGAAGCTGTAATTGTTGCTCAGGGTGCTCATGAACCTTCTCCATTCGATTGTTGCAGGGAAGACGGCATGCTGCGCAGGCAGCCCGCCGTGATGCACATCAGAGATCCGCGACTTTCAGCACGATCTTGCCGCGATTGTGGCCGCCCTGGATCAGGCGATGCGCCTCGGCCGCCTCGCGCAGCGCGAACTCGCGCAGCGGCGGCAGCTTCACGTGGCCGGCGACCAGCAGCTCGCCGATCTTCGTCAGCGTGGGCCCGCAGCCGATGTCGGTCATCGTCGAGAACACGCGCTTCACGCCCCTGGCCGCGCCTTCGGCCGCGGCCGCCGGGATGTCGCCGTCATCGGTCAGTGTCGGGATGCTCACGAAGGTGCCGCCCGGGCGCACCAGGTCCAGCCCGTGCGGCAGCGTGCTCACGCCCACCGCATCCATCAGGTAATCGAGCCCGCCCGGCGCCCATGCGGCCACGGCCTCGGCGATGCTCTCCTGGCGGTAGTCGATCACGCGTTCGACGCCGAGCTCGCGCAGGTACTCGACGTTCGGCGTGCTGCAGGTGGCCGCCACGTGCGCACCGGCCCAGCGCGCGAACTGCACCGCGAAACCACCCAGTCCGCCCGAGCCGCCGTGGATCAGGGCACGCTGTCCGGCCTTCAGCTCGCCGCGATCGAACAGGCCCTGCCACGCGGTGAGCGCGGCGACGGGCAGCGCAGCGGCCTGCGCGAAACTCAGCCCCGACGGCATGTGCGCCACGCGGTCCGCATTCGCGATCGCGTATTGCGCGTAGCTGCCCTGGCCGCCCTGGCCATGATTGGTGGGGGTGAACACGCGGTCGCCGACATTGAAACCGCTGACGCCGGGGCCCAGCTTGTCGACCACGCCCGCGGCGTCGAAGCCGATGATGTAGGGGAATACGTAGGGACGAAACGCCGCGAGCATGCCCTGGCGGTTCTTCCAGTCGGCGGGGTTCACGCCGGCGTAGGCCACGCGGATGCGCACTTCGCCGGGGCCCGGCTCGGGCGTGGCGATCTCGCCGTATTGCAGGACCTCTGGGCCACCGGTCTCGTTGATGATCATCGCAAACATGGGATTTTCTCCTGTGTCGTTCAGCTGCCTTCGCCCGACGCCACGATCGCCGGATGCGCGTAGGGCGGGATCACCGGATCCTCGATGCGCTCGCGCCCGTCCAGCGAGTGGACCGGCAGTTTGTGCGCCAGCGGGAAGTGCAGGCTGTAGGCGGTGAGCCCGGTGCGCTCGCGCGCCGGCCGGTGGCACAGCGCGAGCCCGGTCTCGACGATGTACTCGATGCGCTCCGACGGGTATTCCTCGGGAATCAGGTCGACGGCGCCCGGCGTGCGGATCGCGGTGCTGGGCGCAAGCGTGTTCACGGCGATATTGTCGGGCAGCAGCTCGGCGGCCAAACCCTGCGTCATGCGATGCACGGCGGCCTTGATGGCCGCGTAGACCGTGGCGCCGCCATGAGTGGCCCATTCGTCGTAGGGCCGTCCGGGCGGCTGCGCCGTGACCGAACCGAGCACCACGATCCAGCCCGCGCCGCGCTTGCGCATCTCGGGCACGGCCTTCTGCACCAGCGCGAACGGCGCGCGCAGGTAATGCTGGATGGTGCGATCGAAAATCTCGAGCGGCATCTCCGCCGTGTGCGCGTATTCCGCCTTGCCGCCGCTGTGGATCAGGATGTCGAGGCCGCCGGCGAGATCCACCGCGCGTCCGACCAGGCCGTCCACGTCGGACGCGTTCTCGATGTCGGCAACCAGCGGCATCGCGCGTCCGCCCACCGCCTCGATCAGCGCCACCGTCTCGCGCAGTGTGCCGGCGTACTGGCCGGCTGTGTCCAGGCTGCGCGCGCTCACGAGCACCGTGGCACCCTCGGCCGCGAGACGCTGCGCGAGCGCGCGGCCGATGCCGCGGCTGGCACCGGTCACCAGAGCGATCTTTCCTTCGAGTAACTTGGCCATTTTCCTACCTCTTCCTGGTTCTCAGCATGGATCGGCATTCATGCCGACAGGTGCCTTTCCGATTCTGTCGTCGCCATGAATGGCGGCCTACAGCACGATCAGGCTGTGCGCCACCGGCGCGAACGCGTGGCACAACGCGGTGTCGATGATCTGCGCACCCGACTCCGGATCGAACCAGCGGTCGATATGCGCCCAGTGGTGCGGATGCACCATGTAATCCACGTTCAGTCCGTCGAGCGTCGCGTACTCCTGCTCCCACACGAAACTCCAGGGCGCGCAGTCCGGCGCGTCCCACGCGAGCGCCACGGCGCGGCTGAGGCGCCAGTTGAGGATCGCCGGGATCTGGGCGGCCATCTCGAGGGTGTCGCGCGCGAAACGTGCCTGCAGCTCCGGGGAAACGCCCGGCAGCAGGCGGAACAGCGCCGTGCGCTTGACGCCGCTGGCGAGCGCGGGTGCGCGTGCACCGGCGCCCAGGGTCTCGAGGCCCAGAGCGGCGCGCGCGCGGCAGTGTCGATCCAGCGCGGGCAGCAGTTGCTCGCGCCAGAACGACGAGGCGCGCGCCGCCTCGGCCGTGGCGCGGTCGGGGTACACGAGGTCCCACGTGTAATGGCCGGCGCCGTAATCGGGCACGAAGTTCGCTGCAAGGCTCACCGTACCCAGGCCGGGCAGTTCCGTCGCGGCGCGCTCCAGCAGCGCGACAAAGGCGGCGCGCTCCGCTGTAGTGATGTCGTTCTTCAGGCAGAGCTGCGCGGTCTCGCGCCAGGCGACCGGCTGGCAGCGGTACGCCGTGGTGTCCTCGGGCCCCGGCAACGCCGCATCAGCCGGCACCAGGTAATGCCGCTCGCGCCCGAGCACGAACGTGTCGAGCTCGGCCCAGAAAGCCACGACGGCGGGATCCCCCGAGGCATAGCGCGCGGCCCAGAAAGCGCCCGCGTCGGCCAGCGACCAGCGCAGCCAGAGGGTGTTGGGCTGGTCCTGCAGTCGCAGCGGCGGGGAGACCAGTTCGTCGATCAGCGTCAGGCCTCGCGCCGCTGCGCCGGGCAGGTAGCGCTCCCGCAGCATGGTCCGCAGGCGCGGCAGGTCCGCAGGGGCGACGTCGATACGATCCTGGACAACGATCATGTGCAGCCTCTCGTCTGATTTTCGATGCGGGTCGGCAATCGTGCCGATTGCGAGCCGGCGGGTTGGGTGGTGCCGGTTCCTTGCCGGGCTGAAGCCCGACCCACGAGTCCCTGTCGGGCTGAAGCCCGACCTACGGGGGCCGCCCGACCCACAGGTTTTGGCGCGCTAGTGCGCGCCGAGCAGGGCTAGCGTTTCCGCGGCCAGCTGCGGCTTGTTGAGCCCGGAGAGGTGCGCGGCGCGCTGGCGCGCGAACTCCGCGGTGATCTCCGGGTGCGTCGAGACCCAGAACTCGCCGGCGGCAACCTGGCGCAGGATGCGCTGCGCCGCCTCCAGCCCGCTGATGCCGGACTCGGCCAGCATCGCGCGCATGGCTTCGCGGTGATGCGCCACCATGGGGTCGGTGCCGGGCTTCGAATCCTCGAAGATCCGCGTGGCCACGGGACCGGGCAGGATCGCCGACACCTGGATCGGCGCCTTCTTCACCTGCATCTCCAGGCTGAGGCATTCGCTGAACGCGAGCACCGCGTGCTTGCTCATGATGTACGAGGTCTGCACCGGCATCGTGCTGAGTCCGCCGATCGAGGAAGTGTTGGCAATGAAGGCGGGCTTGCCGGCGGCGATCATGCGCGGGGCAAAGGCCCGCACGCCGTGCACCATCGCGTTGATGTTGATCGCGAGCGTCTTGTCCCAGGTCGCGGCAGACATCTCCCAGACGAAGCCCAGCGTCTCGACACCCGCGTTGTTCATCAGCAGGCGCACGTCACCCCAGGTCTCGTGCGTGATCGCGGCGAGCCGGTCGATCGCGGCGGCATCGGTGACATCGGTGGGAACGGCCATCGCCTCGCCACCCGCGGCGCGGATCCCGGCCACGACCCCTTCCATGCGCTCCACCGCGATATCCGCGAGCACCACCTTCATGCCCAGCGCCGCCGCGTGCCGCGCCAGGCCCTCGCCAATCCCCGAGGCCGCGCCGGTGATCACCGCCACGCCGCCACCGAATACCGCGCGTTCCTTATCCATGTTCATGGCTCTCCTCGACCGAAGATTATTGTTCGAACGGTACAGCCTAGGCGACTGCAGGCCGGGCGACATCACCCGTTCCGACTAGACGGGAAAGCCGCCGCGCCCATTCAGCCCGACTGTTTAACTTATATCTAAGTGAAGTGCAATCGCCGCGGCCTGCCCGAACGGGCTGGCGCCACCGCCGCTGACCGGCCGGGGCACGAAGCCCGCGACCGGCCGAGCGCCCCGTTCAGGCGAGCGCGGGGCTCAGGAACTCGCCCGGCATCGCGCCCGTGAACCGGCTGCCGTCGAAGGTGGACACGCCGTTGACCAGCGTTAGGCGCATCGGTGCCGGCGGACGCGTGAAACGCCACGTGGTGCCGCCCTTGCCGTCCGGCACGTCGAAGCGCTTCTCCATCTTGCGGTACTGCACCTCGTCGAGGTCGAACACCGCGATGTCCGCGCGCTTGCCGACCCTGATCTCGCCGCGGTCGTGCAGGTTGAAGAAATTCGCGAGCTTGCCGGTCATCACGTGGATCGCCTGTTCCAGCGTGATGCGGTTCTCCTTCACGTACTTGCTGAACAGCAGGATGTTCTCGCCACCGCCGCAGAGCATCTGCAGGTGGGCGCCTGCATCGGAGATGTTGCCCACCGTCTTCGCGTCGAGCAGCAGCCGCGTCGTGAGCGCCTCGTCCTTGGGGAAGGGCGCCATGTGCACGGTGGAATGCGTGCCGTTCTCCAGGATCCACTGCGCCATCGCGTCGGAGCGGTGCAGGCCGCGGCTCTGCGCGAATTCCTCCAGCGTGATATCGACCGGACCCGCGCCGTTTGCCGAGTCCAGCAGGAACAGGTCCTGCGGATTGTTCATCGGAGAATGCTTCCACGCCCGGGTGTCCCAGGACTCGCGTGCCCGCGCCCGCCAGTGGGGATCAGCCAGCAGGCGGGCCTTCTCCTCGTGCGTCTCGGCCAGCACCACCTCATGCCACACGTAGTCGTTCGACTGCGCGAAGATCAGCGACTTCACCAGGCTGAGCGTGCTGGTCGGCGAGACGTGCGCATAGCCCGGCCACAGGTCCACGCCGGCCTCCTGCATCTTCTTCACCGAGGCTTCCATCGCCGGCAGGATGTCCTTCTGGAACTCCAGCGTGGGAATCGCACCGGCGATCTGGACGCGTGTCCCGCGCCCTTTCAGCAGGCGCTCCAGGCGCTCCAGCGACTGGGGGCCGGTCTTGCGCATGGCGGTATCCACGATGACCTGGTAGCTCGCCGCCGGGTAGCGCTCCAGCACGTCGAACAGCGCCCTGAACTCCGCGTCGTCGGCCACCAGGGTCGGGATCTGGCGGTTGTTGCCGTCGTGGTCGTGCATGTTGTCCGAGAGCCCGAGCGCGCCGGCGCCGAGCGCGTCCTCGAGCAGTTCCGCCATGCGCGCGATCTCCGCCGGCGTGGCCACGCGCTCCCATGCCTCGAGCCCCATCACCGCGAGGCGGATGGCGATGTGGCCCACGAAAATCGCATAGTTAGCCGGCACCCTGACTTTGCTGGTCAGCGAGGCCTTGTACTCCGACCATTTCTCCCAGTCCCACGGCACGTTCTCGAGGAACGGACCGATCGGGATGTCCTCGAAGAACGAGAAGATTTTCACCATCTCCAGCCGAGCGGCCTTGTCGCGCGACATGGGTGCGGCGGCGAAACCGCAGTTGCCGAGGATGATCGTGGTCGCGCCATTACCGGGCAGCGGATCGAGGTCGGGCTGCCACCACATCGTGGCGTCGTAATGGGTGTGAGCCTCGATAAAGCCGGGCGTCACGTAGCAGCCGCTGGCATCGTGCACCTCTTCTCCGGCGCGCGGAGCAAGCCCCCGACCGATCTCCGAGATCAGGCCCGCCGTCACGCGCACATCGGCCGCGCAGGCCGCGGTGCCGGTGCCGTCGATGACCGTGCCGCCGCGAATCAGGATGTCTGCCATGGTTGCTCCCCGCTTCATGGTGGGTGATTGGATGCCGCGCAGACGATATTCCGAATACCCTTCGGAATATAGGCGAACACAATTACAATTTGTTAACGCGGGGCGGGCCGGCGAAGTTCCACAGGCTCGAACGACCCGGCCGCATGGTGCGAACATCAGCCATATGGATTAGATCGCCCGACGGCGGCACCTCTATACTCCCGCTTCCTCGAGACCACACCAGGGAAGTACAGGCATGGCAAGCACCGGCAAGCTGCACGGCAAGATCGCGATCATCACGGGCGCGGCCCAAGGCATGGGCGCGGAACACGCGCGCGTATTCGTCGCCGAAGGCGCACGCGTCGTGCTGACCGATCTGCAGGAACAGGCCGGACAGGCGCTCGCGACCGAACTCGGCGCGAGCGCGCTGTTCGTGCGTCACGACGTGAGCAAGGCGCAGGACTGGGATGCCGTGATCGCGGCCACGCGCGCGGCATTCGGTCCGGCCAACGTGCTGATCAACAACGCCGCGATGTATTTCATCGGCCCCGTGGACGAGGCCGATCCCGAGCGCGTGCGCAAGCTGCTCGACGTGAACGTCTTCGGCAGCTGGCTCGGCATCAGCAGGATCGCCCCGATGATGCGCGAGGCCGGTGGCGGCTCGATCATCAACCTGTCGTCGCTGGCGGGAATGCGCGGGATCCCGTGGCACGGCATCTACGGCACCTCGAAGTGGGCTATCCGCGGGCTGACGAAGACGGCGGCCTACGACCTCGGCCCCTCCGGCATCCGCGTCAACGCAATACTGCCCGGCGCGATCGAGGAAACGGGCATGGCGGGCGGGCCGCTCGACGAGACACAGCTCGCGGCTATCCCGCTGCGCCGCACGGGGCGCAAGAGCGAGGTGTCGCAGCTGGCGGTGTTCCTGGCCTCGGACGAGAGCGCGTACATCACCGGCGGCGATCACGTGATCGACGGCGGCCGCGCGCTCTGGTGAGCCGCGCGGCACGCCGCACCGGCGCGCGGCTCAGGCCGCGCCCGGCGCTCCCGCGTTGATCGCGTCGACGGCGCGCATCGCGCCGCGCATCGCGCCCTCGATATAGCCCACGCCGGTTCCGTCACCGACCTCGTGCACGCGCAGGCCCGCGGCACGGAAGGCATCGGCCTGCGAGGAATCACCCGTCGCGCCCTTGGCCACGATCACGTGGTCCGCATCCACCGTGCACGCGCCACCGCTGGCGTCGGTGAAGCACACACGACCGGTCTCGATGCGGATGTCCTTCGCGCTCGCGAACAGGCCGAGGCCGTGCTCCTTCAGCTCGGCGAGCAGGCGCATGCGCCGCACCAGCGTGAGCCCCTTGCCCAGGCGCGGCACCTCGTCGATCACACTGACCTTGCGGCCGCGCTCGATCAGGAACTCCGCGAGCTCGAGCCCGACCAGCTCGCCGCCGATGATCGCGACGTTCCTGCCGAGCGGCATCCACGCGTGCGTGGCCTTGCGCACGAAATCGAGGTTCGCCGTGAGCCCGGTGGCCGCGCCCGCCTTGGTGGCGATGCGCGTGAGCAGCGAGGTCTTCTGCTGCAGGGCATCCGAGCTCTCGCCGAGCATCATCTTGCGCATGTCGTCGCCGCTGAAGACGTGCGACAGATCGCCGCCCGGGATCGGCGGCATGTTGCGCAGCGCGCCGGTGGCAACGATGACGTCGTCGGGTTTCAGCGACTTCAGCAGCTCGGGGGTGGCAACGGTGTTCAGGCGCACCTCGATCTTCGCCTGCTCCACCTGCAGGCGCAGCCAGTCGAGCAGGCGCTCGTTCGGCGCGTACGCGAGCGACGCGAAGCGCAGCGTGCCGCCGAGCCGGTCGCCCTTCTCGACCAGGATCACCTCGTGGCCGTCACGCGCGAGACGCCGCGCCGACTCCATGCCGCCGGGGCCGCCGCCCACCACCACCACGCGCCTGCGCGCGGCCGGCTTCGGCGCGTCCACGCGCAGGTACTCGATGCCGCACTCGGCGTTCACGGCACAGCGCGTGGACTCCAGCGTGTAGATCGCGCTGACGCAGGTATAGCAATAGATGCAGGGACGCACCTGCTCGGCCGCGCCGGCAGCGAGCTTGTTGGGCAGTTCGGGGTCGGCGAGCAGCTTGCGGCCCATGCCGAGGAAGTCGAGACGGCCGGCGCGAATCTCGGCGTCGCCGTGCTCGGGCTCGACGCGCCCGGAACAGATGATCGGGATGCCGACCACGGCCTTGATCGCCGCGCCCGCCGGCAGCAGCGTGTTCGGTTCGTGCGGGATGTTCGAGGCCGAGTGCAGCTTGCCGATGCCGGTGTCGTGGTAGGCGCTCACGGTGATCGCGTCGGCGCCCGCCGCCTCGACCAGCTTCGCGGTCACTTTCGCATGCTCGAGCGTGATGCCGCCCTCCTTGCCCACTTCCTGCGAGTCGAGCTTCACCCACACCGCCAATCCGGGACCGACTTCGGCACGCACCGCGCGCACCACCTCGACCAGGAAGCGCGAGCGGTTCTCGGTGCTGCCACCGTACTCGTCGGTGCGCTTGTTGGTCTTCGGCGACAGGAACGACGACAGCAGGTAGCCGTGCCCGCCGTGGATCTCGACACCGTCGCAGCCGGCCTCTTTCGCACGCCGCGCACCGGCCGCGTAAGCGTTCACCACAACCTGTATGTCCTCGTGGGTCAGCACCTTGTAGGTGGGCATACCGGCGCTGGCAAAGGCCTTCAGTTCCTCGAGCAGGAAGCCCTCGGTGAAGTCGCCCTTCATCGGCTCGGGCACGGAGGGGCACCACTGCGGGCGCCCGGCCTTGGTGTCGTCGCCGGCCACGAGCCCGCCCTGGTGCAATTGCACGGCGTACTTCGCGCCGTGGCGATGCACGGCGTCGACCACGCGCTTCAGTCCCGGGATGAAGCTGCTCGTTGGAAATGCCGATCTGCCACGGCTGCACCTGGCCCACGGGGTACATCACGCCACAGGCTCCCGAGATGACCAGCCCCGCGCCGCCGCGCGCCTGTTGCTCGTGATACGCCACGACGCGGTCGCCGCTGAAACCGCCTTCCTCGCTGAAATTGACACCCATCGCCATGACCACGATGCGGTTGCGCAACTCCATGGCGCCGATGCGGCCGGGCGAAAGCAGGTGCGGGTAAGCGGACTGGGACATGGGCGCTCCTCGGAGTGGTTGTCTGGCGGGGTGGCAGTATAGCGTCCACCGCCGGTTCCCGTGGGTTCACCCAGGTTCCCGTGGGTCCGGCTTCAGCCGGACATTCACGGTGTCCGCGCACACGTCCGGCTGAAGCCGGACCCACGGGGGGTTCTCGTGCGCGGGAAAACTACTTCTTCCCGAGGCGCGCGATCTTGCGCTCGAGGCTGGCGATCAGGTCATTGAAACCTTCCTCCAGCAACTCTTCCGTCGTGAGCGGAACGTGGTAGTTGCGCAGCTCCAGGAAGAAGGCCTGCTGCTCGGGCCCGAGCTGTTCGAGCTGGGACAGCGAGAGGGAGCTGCGGAAACTGCCCTGACCGTACTCCGACAACAACAGGCCGATCGCCTGCGAGCAGAAGAGCCAGACGGCGGCGGCAAGCTCCCTGTCGCGCAGGCCCTGCTCGTGCAGCGTCCTGCCGACCGTGTGAGTGATGCTGAGCCAGCCGGCGGAGGTGCGGCCGTCGACGCCCATCACCTTGAAGATGACCGGGTTCTTCTCCGCGTGCTTCTTCACGGCCCACAGCCAGGCGCGCAGCGTGTCCTGCCAGGCCTGGTCCGCTTTCGCCTTCGGCATGCGGAACTGCTTGCAGATGTGATCGGCGACCGCGTTGAGCAGCGCTTCGCGGCTGGGAAAGTAGTTGTAGAGCGCCATCGAGACCGTATCCAGCGCATCGGCGACGCGCGCCAGCGTGAACCCCTCGACGGAGTGCTCGACGAGCAACTCCATGGACTTCTCGAGGATCATCTCGCGCGACAGCCGTGCCGGGCGCCCGGGGCTGGACGCCCGGCGAGCCGGCTTCGCGTCGGTCTGCTTCTCGGGTACGGCGCTGCCAGCCGTGAGTTTCGCCTTGCGGGTGACGGCGCGTGCCATGCGGGAATTTCCTGGAACCGGATCGGATGGATGGCCCATGTTAGCAATTCCTGCGAATTTTCTTCAAAGGAAGTTTGTTACGCACCGGCGCCAGCGCATTGACTTCGCTCCCGGGGTGCGGGAGGGTCTTGCACACGACAACAACATGCGGAGTTGCGCCGTGGACGACTACCACTTCGAACCCCTGGGGCTCACCGACTACTCGTTCCTGGTGCAGGAAACCCCCGAGCGGCACATGAGCGTGGCCGGCGTGGCGATTTTCGACGCCGGCCCGTTGCGACGCCGCGGTGGCGGCATCGACTTCGCGACCATCCGGAACGCAACCGCCGTCGCGATCGAACAGATACCCCGCTACCGCCAGAAGCTCATGTGGCGCACGCACCGCGAACTGACCAGCTACCTGGGCCTCGGGGACGGCGTGCACGAGGACGAATCGCTGCCGCCGGTGTGGGTGGACGACCCGCACTTCGATATCGACTACCACCTGCGCCACACGGCGCTGCCCCGACCGGGTAGCGAGGCGCAGCTGAAGACGCTCGCGGGGCGCATCGCCTCGCAACCGCTCGATCGTTCGCGCCCGCTGTGGGAGACCTGGATCGTGGAGGGCCTGGACGGCGAGCGCTTCGCGCTGATCTCGAAGTTGCACCACTGCATGATCGACGGCATGTCGGGTATGGATATCGCGCGGATTCTCTCGTCGACCTCGCCCGATTTCGTTCCCGCCAAGCCCTCGCCGTGGCGGCCACGACGCGCGCCGACACACCAGGAACTGGAGCGCGAACTGCAGCGCGCGCAACTGGGCACACCGCTGCGCATGCTCAGGGATCTGCTCGAACGGGACCGCACGACGCTGGCCGGGGAGATCGTGCATCGCATCAAGGGCGTGGGCGAGACCTTCGCCGAGACCGCGGGGGCGAAGCGCACGCCCACGCCGCTCAACGGCCGCAACGGTCCGCATCGCGCGATCGACTGGATCACGGTGCCGCTGCAACGGATCAAGGCGGCGAGCAAGGCCCTGGAATGCACCGTGAACGACGTGGTACTCACCATCGTCACCGGGGCATTTCGCGAGTACCTGCTGCACACGGATTTCGTGCCCGGCTCGGCGCCGTTTCGCGCCACCGTGCCCGTGAGCATCTGGGGCGAGCGCCACAAGGGCGAGATCGGCAACCAGATCGCGGTGTGGATGATCGAGCTGCCGCTCGGCGAGGCCACGCCGCGCGCACAGTTGCGCGCGATCCGCGAGGCGACCGAAAAGCACAAGCACTCCGACCGCCCGCTCGGCATCAGGACGCTGGAATCGGTGCTGCGCCTCACGCCGGGCCTGGTGTCGCTGGCGGTGCGCAACGCCGCCGGCCCGTCCAACACGCTGGTCACCAACATCCCCGGCCCGCAGGTTCCGCTGTACGAGATCGGCGCGGAGCAGCTCGCGGCCTATCCGATCGTGCCCTTGCTGGAGGACATGGGGATCGGCATCGGCGTCATGAGCTACAACGGCCTGACGTGCTGGGGCATCACGGCCGACAAGGACATCGTGCCCAATCTGGGCGCATTCATGGCCGCGCTGCGGCAGTCCGTCGTCATACTGCAAAGCGCGGCAAAGGCAGCCAGGACATCCGGCCGCACCAAAAACGGCGACAAGGCCAAGGCCGCGTCGCGCAAAGGCGGAGCACAAGGGAAGGCACGCTGAGCAACGGGCTGCCGCATGGGCAGAACCAACTTCGCCGGACAATAACAAAGGAGACACCTTTGAGCGACTACTTCTACGAACCCTTGAGCCTCACCGATTATTCCTTCCTGGTGCAGGAAACCGCCGAGCTCCACATGAGCGTGATCGGCGTGACCATCTTCGAGGCGGGACCGCTGCGCCTGGCCGATGGCGGCATCGACTTCGAGACGATCAGGAACGAGATGGCCGCCGTGGTGGAGCTGGTGCCACGCTATCGTCAGAAGCTGATGTGGCGCACGCGCCGCGAGCGCGTGGGGCACCTCGACAGACGCATGATAGAGAGATCCGACGAGTCGTTGCCGCCGGTGTGGGTGGACGACCCGCACTTCGACATCGGCTACCACATGCGCCACACCGCGCTGCCCAGACCTGGCAGCGACGCGCAACTGAAAACGCTGGTCGGGCGCATCGCCTCGCAGCCGCTCGACCGCTCGCGACCGCTGTGGGAGACCTGGGTCGTCGAGGGCCTGGAGGGTGACCGATTCGCGACCGTGGGCAAGCTGCACCACTGCATGATCGACGGCAAGTCGGGTGCCGACATTACGCAGCTCGTCTCCTCCATCACGCCGGACTTCGTGCCGCGCAAGCGCTCGCCCTGGAAGCCACGCCCAGCCCCCACGTCGAAGCAGCTCGAGCAGGAGATGAAGCGCGAGCAGTATACGGCGCCGCTGCGCATGGCGCAGGAGTTGCTGAAGATCGGCAGAGGTCGCGAGAGCCGGGGGGGCGAGATCAGGCAGCGGATCAAGGGCTTGCGCGAAACCTTCAGCGACGGCGCCGGCGTGACGCGCACGGCAACGCCACTGAACGGGAGCAACGGGCCGCACCGCGCCGTGGAATGGGTGCAGGTCCCGCTGGAGCGGATCAAACGCATGAGCAAGGCGCTCGGATGCACCGTGAACGATGTGGTGCTGACCATCGTAACCAGCGCGTTTCGCGAGTACCTGCTGCACACGGATTTCGTGCCGGGCTCGGCGCCTTTTCGCGCCACGGTGCCCGTGAGCATCTGGGGCGATCGCGACAAGAGCGAGGTCGGCAACCAGATCATGACCTGGATGATCGATCTGCCGGTGGGCCACCCGGACCCGCGCGCGCAACTGAAGGCCATCCACCGCGTGACGAACAGGCTGAAGAAGTCGGACCGGGCCCTGGGCGTGAAGATGCTGGAATCCTTCCTGCGTTACACACCGGGCCTGGTGTCGCTCGCGGTGCGCAACGCCGCGGGCCCCACCAACACGCTGGTCACCAACATCCCCGGGCCACAGATGGCGCTTTACCAGATGGGCGCGAAGATGCTGGAGAACTACCCGATCGTCCCGATGCTGGAGCAAATGGGCCTCGGCATCGGAGTGATGAGCTATAACGGCCGCATGTTCTGGGGTGTCACGGTGGACAAGGACATCGTGCCCGACGTGGGCGCGTTCATGAACGCGCTGGCGAAGGCAATCGATGCGGTGGAAAAAGCGGCCGGATCGCCACCGGAACCGACGCCGCGCAAGGCCATCGCGAAAAAGCCGGCACCGCCCGCGAGGAAGAGCCCGCCGCCGCAGAGAGCCCCGGCACGCAAACCGCGCTGATGCGGTCCGGGGCGATCAGATGGCGTCGGGACGCGACATCGCGTCGAAACCGCCGTCCACGTACAGCAGCGCACCGCAGATGAAACTGGACGCGGGGCCGAGCAGGAACAGGGCCGCCTCGGCCTGGTCTTCGGGCTGTCCCGCGCGACCGACCGGGGTCGCAGCGAGGAACCTGCGCACCGCGTCGCCGAGCTCCGGATCGGCCTCCGCGGCGGCGGTCATCGGGGTCTGCGTATATCCCGGCGCAATTGCATTCAGGCGGACACCGGTCTGCGCATAATCGGGTACCTGGCGGCGCATCCAGCGGGCAAGGGCCTGCTTCGAGCCGCTGTAGACCGGGTGCCCGTCCATCGACACCGCGAGTTGGCGCGCCCTGGCCTCGTCGCCCGCCAGCAACGCCTGCACGTAGTCCTCGCTGGTCGGGTGCGGCGCCGAGTTGGAGGACACCAGCACCACGGAGCCCTTGCGCGCGGCCAGCAGATCGCGGAGTCCGGCAACCAGTTCCACGGTACCGAAGTAATTGACGCTGGGCACCAGGGCGCGATCCGGTATGTTGCCGTTGACGCCGGCGCAGGGAACGAAACCGTCCAGCCCCTCGGCGGCGCGCGCGCGAATGCCCTCGAGGGCGGCGCGGCGGCCGTCCGCGGTGCCCAGGTTGGCGACGATGTCGGCATCCTTGATGTCCACCACGATCAGTTCGTGGCCCGCCGCGCGCAGGCGCGTCCTGATCGCCGCGCCGATGCCGGTGGCCCCACCCGTCATTGCATATCTGCCCATGCTGCCTCTCTCCGTGCAATCGCCTGATACCTGCCGAGCCCGCCCGCGGCCCTCGGCTCTCCCCGCACCGACGAACCGGACAGGCACGTCGGCGAGCTGCGCAGATTACCCGGGTGTACGTCCCGATGCCATCGTCCGCGACACCCCGGCCGTCCCGGACCTGACGATTCCTGCCTATCGAAATCGGCACCTCGCGCTAATGCATTCTGCCGCGGCCGGAGGTAAATTGTCGTTCATCCCCTACACCTGCTTCTAACAATAAATCTGGAGTATCAGCATGAACTATTTTCTTACCGGCGGCACGGGCTTCATAGGCCGCTTCTTCATCGAGAACCTGCTGCAGCGACAAGGCACCATCCACGTGCTCGTGCGCGAGTCCTCACAGCACAAGCTGGAGGAACTGAAGGCCCGATTCCCGCTGGCGGCCGAGCGCATCGTGGCCGTTACCGGCGACATAACCCGGCCCGGACTCGGACTCTGCGCGGCGGATCTCGAGCGACTGCAGGGCTCGATCGACCACTTCTTCCACTTCGCCGCGATCTACGACATGGCCGCCAGCGAGGCGAGCCAGAACGCCGCCAACATCAGCGGCACGCTGCACGCGGTGAACGCCGCCGCACAGCTCGGCGCGGGCTGCTTCCACCACGTGAGCTCGATCGCGGTGAGCGGGCTGTACCGCGGCACATTCCGCGAGGACATGTTCGAGGAGGCCGAGAACCTCGATCACCCCTACTTCCGCACCAAGCACGAGTCGGAAAAGGTGGTACGCCAGCAGTGCCGCATCCCGTACCGGATCTACCGCCCCGGCGCGGTGGTGGGTCATTCGCGCACCGGCGAGATCGACAAGATCGACGGTCCGTATTACTCGTTCAAGACCATCCAGCGCATCCGCAACGTGATGCCGAAGTGGATGCCGTTGGTGGGTGTCGAGTCCGGCGTCAACAACATCGTGCCGGTCGACTATGTAGTGAACGCGATCGACTACCTCGCGCACCTCGAGGGCCAGGACGGCGGCTGCTTCCACATCGTCGACACCGAGCACCACTCCACCGGCCAGATGATGAACATCTTTGCGGAGGCCGCGCACGCACCGAAGTTCAGCGTGCGCTTCGACCCGAAGATCTTCAACTTCATGCCCGCTACGCTGGTCGACCTGCTGGCCAAGCTGCCACCGGTCAAGCGCCTGAAGGCCGCGGTCTTCGAGCGCATCGGCATGCCGGAGTCGGCCTCCATCCTGACCAAGTACGCCACGAAGTACGACAGCCGCCACACCCGGCGCCTGCTGGAGGGCAGCGGCATCACGCCGCCGCGCCTGGCGAGCTACGCCCCGCGCATCTGGGACTACTGGGAGCGCAACCTGGACCCCGATCTCTTCGTCGATCGCACGCTGGAAGGCCAGGTGAAGGATCGCGTGGTACTGATCACCGGGGGCTCCGCGGGCATCGGGAAGGCCGCCGCGATCCGTCTGGCGGGCGCCGGCGCCAGGGTCGTGATCACCGCGCGCACGCAGGAGAAGCTCGACGAGACCTGCGCCGAGATCGCGACACAGGGCGGCCAGGCCTTCAGCTACGTGTGCGACGGTGCGGACCTCGAATCCGTCGATCGCGTGATGCAGCAGATCGAGGCCGAACACGGCGGCGTCGACATCCTGATCAACAACGCCGGCCGCTCGATCCGCCGCTCCGTCGCGCTCGCCTACGACCGCTTCCACGATTTCGAGCGCACCATGCAGCTCAACTACTTCGGCGCGCTGCGCATGATCCTGCGCGTGCTGCCGGGCATGGACAAGCGCCGCCGTGGCCACATCGTCAACGTCTCCTCGATCGGCGTGCTGGGCCACCCGCCGCGCTTCTCGGCCTATATCGCTTCCAAGTCGGCGCTGGAGGCATTCTCGCGCTGCGCGGCAGCCGAATATTCCGACCGCAATATCCACTTCACCAATATCAACATGCCGCTGGTGCGCACGGAAATGATCGCGCCCACCAAGATTTACGAGTACGCGCCTGTCATGGAGGTGCAGGAGGCGGTGGATCTGATCGTGGAGGCCATCATCCACAGGAAGGCACGCGTGGCGACCGGCATGGGGGTGTTCATGTCGGCCATGGGCGCGCTGTTCCCGAAGGTCGCCGAGATCGTGAACAATGCGACCTTCCGCATGTTCCCGGACTCCGAGGCCGCCAAGGGCCTGCCCGCTGGTTCGGCCCCACCCGAGGTGACCAGCGAGCAGGTTGCGATGGCACAATTGATGAAAGGCGTGCATTTTTGAGCACCGAGTGGGTCGGCATTCATGCCGACGGATGCATCGGAGATGGCGAGCCCGATTTACAGGAGTCAACCCGGATGAGTTCCATCAAGACCGAATACGATGCCGCCGTGGCGCGGATCACCGCTCCGGGCGCCCCCTTCGAGCTGGTGAACGCCACGATCGACGGTGTCGATTACCGGCTCTACCGCAACGCCCCGCGCAGCCTGGCCGAGGTCTTCGCGCAGGCCACCGTGCACGGCGACAGCGAGTTCCTCGTCTACGAGGGCGAGCGCTGGAGTTTTGCGCAGTTGCTGGCACAGGGCGCGCGCATCGCGCACGCCCTGCACCGGCATTGCGGCATCCGCCAGGGCGATCGCGTCGCGATCGCGATGCGCAACTACCCCGAGTGGATGAGCGCCTTCATCGGCATCGCCACGCTGGGCGCCGTGGCGGTGCCGTTGAACAGCTGGGGCCAGGCGCGCGAACTGGCGTTCGCGCTCGACGACGCCGGCGCGCGCGCGGTGTTCTGCGACCAGCAGCGCTGCGACCAGCTGGCGGCGCACGTGGCCGGGACCGGGCTGGCGGCGATCGTGGCGCGCCCCTCGGGCGTCGGGCTGCCTGCCGGGGCACGCAGCCTCGAGGACTTCATCGCCGACATCGACGACACCGCATTTCCGGCCGTGGATATCGGGCCCGAGGACCTCGCGCTGATGATGTACACCTCGGGCACCACGGGCACGCCCAAGGGCGCCCTGTCGACCCAGCGCGCGGTATGCCAGTCGCTGATGAATTTCGACTGCCAGGCCATGGCCTCTGC
This sequence comes from Ferruginibacter sp., assembly GCA_037045295.1. Classification (GTDB taxonomy): domain Bacteria; phylum Bacteroidota; class Bacteroidia; order Chitinophagales; family Chitinophagaceae; genus Ferruginibacter. Next base: position 32,030 of record JBAOHS010000005.1, on the reverse strand, counting down.
GATGATAAATCCCGAGGCCATCGGGGCGATGATGAAGAAGGGTTTCCCGCCCACGCAGCTGCTCGCCGTGCCGCTGTTCCACGTGAGCGGCTGCCACGCGGTGTTCCTGTGCGCGCTTCGGGGCGGCCGGCGCGTGGTGATGATGTACAAGTGGGACGTGCGCAAGGCGCTGGAACTGATCCAGCGCGAACGCGTCACGGCGCTGAGCGCCGCGCCGGGCATGCTGATGGAACTGATGGAATCGCCCGACTTCGAGCGCTTCGACACCTTGAGCCTGAGCGGCATCGGCGGCGGCGGAGCGGCCACGCCCCCGCGCGCCGCGCGCCTGTTCATGGACAAGGTTGCGGATTCCTACCCGGGCGCGGGCTGGGGGCTGACCGAGACCAATTCCAACGGCAGCGCCTGCACCGGCCGTCCGTTCCGCGAGAAGCCCGGCACGGCCGGCTTCCTGCATCCGACGGTGGATCTCAGCATCCGCGACGAAGAGGGCAACGAACTGCCACAGGGCGTACCGGGAAGGTTGTGGGTCAGGACACCCACGCTGGTCAGCGGCTACTGGAACCGCCCCGAAGCCAACGAGACCGAATTCCGCGACGGCTGGTTCGACAGCGGTGACATCGGTTACCTCGACGACGATGGCTACCTGTTCCTGTCGGACCGTGCCAAGGACCTGGTCATCCGTGGCGGCGAGAACATCTATCCCGCCGAGATCGAGGGCGCGATCCTCGAATGCCCCGAGATCGACGAGGTCGCCGCCTTCGGCGTGCCCGACGAGACCTGGGGCGAGCAACTCGCGGTGGTGGTGCATGCCACCCCCGGCATGACGATCAGCGTCGAGGACGTGAAGCGCTTCGCCGCCGGGAAGCTCGCACACTTCAAGGTGCCGCACTACGTCGAAGTGCGCAGCGAGCACCTGCCGCGCAACGCGACCGGCAAGATCATGAAGAAGGACATCCGCGCCGAGTTCCTGCAGAAACTATAGAGAGAGCGGTCCGCCGATGCGTCGGGATTTCCCGGCGCATGTCACCGGCGCCTTTCGCATCACCAACCCCGGGAGAAACATCATGGGTCTGCTCGACAACAGGATCGCACTCGTCACCGGCGCCGGCCAGGGCGTGGGCCAGGGCATCGCCTTCGCGCTCGCCGCCGAAGGCGCCCGCGTGGCGGTTACCGGCCGCACGCTGGCGAAACTGGAGAACACCGTCGCCGAGATCGAGCGCCGCGGCGGCAAGGCGCTCGCCGTGCAGTGCGAGGTGAAGAGCCTGGAGTCGCTGCAAGCGCTGCGTGCAAAGCCGTGGTCGATCATTTCGGTGGCCTCAACATCCTGGTCAACAACGCGCAGGAAGTGCCGAACGGCGAACTGTTCGACGGTGAGCGACGAGGCCTTCGAGGCCGGCTTCCAGTCGGGCCCGCTCGCGACCATGCCGCCTGATGAAGCTCTGCCACCCCTACCTGAAGGGCGACGGCTCGATCGTGAACCTGGCGAGCTCGGCCACCAAGCGCTGGGACATGTCGGGCTACGGCGCCTACGCTGCCGTGAAGGACGCCATCCGCCAGCTCACGCGTGCCGCCGCCTGCGAATGGGGCAAGGACAATATCCGCACCAATGTGATCCTGCCGCACGCGAGCTCGCCGGGGCTGGTAGTGGTGGATGGAAAAGAACCCCGAGGAGGCCGCGGCATTCTTCAAGACACTGCCGATGGGCCGCGTCGGTGATTGCGAGCAGGACATCGGCCGCTTCGTGGCGGTGCTCTGCTCGGACTGACTCGAGGTACGTCAACGGCCAGACCATCGGCCTCGACGGTGGCCAGGCGAACATCGGCTGAGCCCGGAGCACAGGTAGCGCGCGCATGGAGATCTACGGGCATCGCGGCGCCGCCGGCGAGGCGCCCGAGAACACGCTCGGCGGTTTCGAGCACGCCTGGGAACGCGGCGTGAGGCGCTTCGAGCTCGACGTGCAGCTAGCCGCCGACGAGCAACTGGTCGTGCTGCACGATGCGCGCGTGAATCGCACGACCGGGCGCAGCGGCGCGGTCGATGCCTTCACCAGCCGCCACCACCTCGGCGGTGATCGCGCAGCCGCTGGCGAGGTGGGCGCCGATGATCGCCGGGTCGAGCGTCGCGGCGAGGTTGTCGACGTTGGACATGTGCAGGTAGCGGCCGCCGGCGGCGCGGAAGCGATCGAGCACGCCCGCGCGGCGCAGCGCGAAGCTGAGGTCGCCGTGGCCCGGCGCGTACGGCGACAGCGCGCCGTCGGCCTCGCGGAACAGCGCGCCGGCGGGCGTCAGCCGCAGCGACACGAACTGCGGGACGCAGGCGATCGGCGTGCGCGGATCGGGGGCGCGGGTGGCCAGGTCTTCCTCGAGCCGCGCGTGGGTGGCGTACGACGTCATCAGCCACACCGGCACGGTGGTGGCGTGATCGGCCGCGACCCGGGCGGCGTCGGCCAGCTTGAGATCGAGGAACGTGCGGTCGCCGACCACCGGGACCACCGCCTTGACCACGCCGCCGAACCGCGTGGCCATGCCGCCGGCGAGGTAGACCACGCCGACCTGGCCGGCGCGGATCGCCTCGGCGCCGCGGGCGTGGAGCGCGGCGCGCGCGGCGGTGCCCGGGGCGGGCAGGGCCACGACGTCGCCGTCGGCCGGCGCGGTCACGGTCCCGCGCACGGCGTTGTCGGCGGCCGGCCCGCCGGCGGCCAGCGCGGCGGCGGCGGCGGCGAGGCGCGCCTCGTCGAAGCCGAACTGGTCGAGCAGCGCGCGGGTCTCGGGATCGATCGCGATCATCGCGGTCGATGGTAGGCGATCAATCGGCGATCAGGCGGCGCAGGCGCGGCGTGATCTCGGCGACCGCGCCGGGGCCTTTGATCGAGCCCTGGATCTGCCGGCCGCTGGCCTGGCCGTCGGCGGCCGGGCGCATGAACAGCGGGATCATCTGCGAGGTGTAGCCGGCGGCCTCGAGGCGCGCCTGGTCGAGATCGGCGTCGAACTCGAGCAGCGTCAGGCGCGGGAACGCCGCGTCGAGCTCGCCGGCCTCGACCGCGCGGTGGAAGTAGCCGCACGGCTCGCACCACGCGGCGCCGACGTAGACGACGTGCTGGCGCTCGGGGGCCGCGGCCACCTGGGCGGCGATCCACGCCGCGGCGTCGCCGGTCGGCGGCGGCACGATCGCCTGGACCTTGCCGGGCGGGCCGGCCGGGGCGGCCTCGCGACCGCCGCCGCAGCCGGCGCCGACGGCGGCGACGCCGACCATGGCCAGGAGGTGCGCGGCGCGCATCGCTCGATCATGCGGGACCGCGACCGGCGACGCCAGGCCGCGGTCGCGCTATAGAAGCGCGCCGTGACCGCCGTCCTCACCGTCCAGGAGCTGCACAAGCGCTTCGGCGATCGCCGCGTGCTCAACGGCGCGTCGTTCGTCGTCGACGAGCGCGATCGCATCGGCCTGATCGGCGCCAACGGCGCGGGCAAGTCGACGCTGCTCAAGATGATCGTGGTCGGGGCCGGCGCCGGCGTCGGGGTGACGGTCAAGGACGCCGCCGAGCGCGACGCGGTCACGCCCGACAGCGGCGTCATCACCTGGCGCCGCGACCTGACGCTCGAGTACGTGCCGCAGGAGCCGGTGCTCGACCTGACCGCGACCGTCGGCGCGACCCTGGCCCGGGACGGCGTCGAGCTGCACCAGCAGCGCACCGTGGCCGCGGCGCTCGATCTGCCGCCCGACGACGCGGTGCTGGGCCGGCTGTCGGGCGGCGAGCTGCGCCGGGTGGCGCTGGCCCGGGCGCTGCTGGGCCGGCCCGACGTGCTGGCGCTCGACGAGCCGACCAACCACCTCGACGCCGACACCGTGGCCTGGCTCGAGGATCGCCTGGGCAGCTTCCCCGGCGCGGTCATCGTCGTCACCCACGATCGCTACTTCCTCGACCGGGTCGCGACCCGCATCCTCGAGGTCGATCGCGGCCAGGTGTTCGGCTACGACGGCGACTACACCTACTTCCTCGAGAAGCAGGCCGAGCGGCTGGCGATCGAGAGCGACCCACGAGCACGAGCGCGCGATGTTCGTGCGCCGCGAGCTCGACTGGATCCGCCGCGGCGCCGCCGGCGCGCACGGTCAAGTCCAAGGCCCGGGTCGATCGCTTCGACGCCGCGGTCGAGCGCGCGCCCGGCGTCGACGATCGGCCGCCGCGGCGGATGGCGCTGACGCTGCCGGCCGGGCCGCGGCTGGGCTCGACGATCCTCGAGACCCGCGGCCTGACCCAGCGGATCGGCGAGCGCACGCTGTTCAAGGACCTGACGCTTGACGATGAAGCCGCGCGATCGCATCGGCATCGTCGGCAAGAACGGCGCCGGCAAGACCACGCTCATCCGCACGCTGCTCGGCGAGCTGCCGCCGGCGGCCGGCACCGTCACGCTGGGCGTCAACACCAAGCCGGCCTACCTCGAGCAGGGCCGCGAGGACCTCGACCCCGATCACACCGTGATGCAGGAGGTCGCCAGCGGCTACGATCACGTCGAGCTCGAGAGCGGCCGGCTGCACGTGCGCACGTTCCTGCGCCAGCTCGGCTTCGCCGACGCCACCGCCGACGCCAAGATCGGCAAGCTGTCGGGCGGCGAGCGCAACCGGGTGCATGCTGGCGCGGCTGCTCCGCCGCGGCGGCAACCTGCTGGTGCTCGACGAGCCGACCAACGACCTCGACCTGGTCACGCTGGCCACGCTCGAGGACGCGCTGCTCGACTTCCCCGGCTGCGCGCTGATCGTCAGCCACGATCGCTGGTTCCTCGACCGGGTCGCCACCGGCATCCTGGCCTTCGACGAGGCCGGCGTGACGTTCTACGAGGGCACCTACTCGAGCTACGAGGCCAAGCGCGACGCCCGCCGGGCCCAGGCCGCGCGGGCCGCCGCGCCGGTGGCCGTCGCCGCGCCCAAGGCCGGGCCGGCCAAGGCCGACAAGCCGCGCAAGCGCACCTTCAAGGAGACCCACGAGCTGGCCGGCATGGAGGTGACGATCCTCGCCGCCGAGGCCCGGGTGGTCGAGCTCGAGGCCGCGCTGTCGGATCCGGCGCTGTTCAAGGAGCGCCCGCTCGAGGTCGCCGGGCTCAACACCCGCCTCGAGGCGGCCCGCGCCGAGGTCGAGCGGCTGTACGCGCGCTGGGCCGAGCTCGACGCCATCCCGCCGGCGTGACGGTGTACGCTGGCGCCGTGGTCGTCCTCCGCACCCTGGTAGCCGCGCGTTGAGCGCCCGCATCACCAGCCCGCGCGCGATCCTCGCGCTGCTCACCGGGCTCAACTTCCTCAACTACCTCGATCGCATCCTGGTGGCGGCGGTGCTGCCCAAGATGTCGGCCGAGCTGGGGCTGTCCGACTTCCAGGGCGGGCTCACCGCGACGGTGTTCCTGCTCGGCTACTTCGTCACCGCGCCGGTGTTCAGCGCGCTGGCGGCCCGCTACTCGCGGCGATCGCTGATCGCGTTCGGCGTCGCGACCTGGAGCGTCGCCACCGCGCTGTCGGGCACCGCGGCCAACCTCGGCATGCTGTTGGCCGCGCGCGCGATCGTCGGCATCGGCGAGGCCAGCTACGCGACCCTGTCGCCGACGATCATCGACGACATCACGCCGCCCGAGCGGAAGGGCAAGGCCCTGGCGATCTTCTACCTGGCGACGCCGCTCGGCTCGGCGCTGGGCATGGTGCTGGGCGGGCAGATCGCCGAGCACTGGGGCTGGCGCACCGCGTTCTTCGTCGGCGGCGGCCCCGGCCTCTTGCTGGCGATCACCTGCCTGTGGATCGCCGAGCCGGCGCGGCGCGGCGCGGTCGCGCACACCGGCATCATCGCCAGCGCCAAGGCGCTCTTGCGCATCCCGCAGTACCGGCGCGCGGTGGCCGGCTACATCGCCCACACCGCCGCGGTCGGCGCGTTCGCCCACTGGGGGCCGACGTTCCTGGTGCGCCGGTTCGGCCTCAAGCTCGGCGCCGCCGGCACCTACTTCGGCGCGGTCACCGTGGTCGCTGGCGCGATCGCGACGATCGTCGGCGGCCGCTGGTCCGACGCCGCGCTGGCCCGCCACCCGGGCGGGCCGAGCCACGACGACGCCGCCACCCGGCGCGGCACCAACGCGCTGCTCAAGATCTGCGCGATCGGCGTGCTGGTGGCCGCGCCGTTCACCGCGGCGGCGTTCGCGGCGCCGGCGGCGTGGCTGTTCTTCGCGATGGCGTTCGTCGCCGAGCTCGGCATCTTCCTGTCGACCTCGCCGGTCAACGCCGCGCTGCTCCGCACCGTGCCGCCCGAGCTGCGCGCGGCGTCGATGGCGTTCGGCATCTTCGCGATCCACATCTTCGGCGACCTCGGCTCGCCGCCGGCGGTCGGCCTGTTGCTCGATCACCTGCACATCGTCGCGGCGATGATGGCGCTGCCGATCGTGATCGCCGTGGCCGCGTTCCTGTGGTGGCCGCGATCCCGTGAGGCGTGAGCGTCGCGCCGGCAACTTGCGCCGGCGCCCGGGACCGTCTACGCATCGGCGGTATGCCCAACCGTCTGGCCGGTGAGTCGTCGCCGTATCTCGTGCAGCACGCGGCACAACCCGGTCGACTGGTACCCGTGGGGCGCCGAGGCCTTCGCCCGGGCGGCGCGCGAGGACAAGCCGGTGTTCGTGTCGATCGGCTACGCGGCGTGCCACTGGTGCCACGTGATGGCCCACGAGTCGTTCGAGGACCCGGCGATCGCGGCGCTGATGAACGAGCTGTTCGTCAACATCAAGGTCGATCGCGAGGAGCGCCCGGACGTCGACACGATCTACATGAACGCGATCCAGGTGCTGGGCGAGGGCGGCGGCTGGCCGCTGTCGGCGTTCTGTCTGCCCGACGGCCGGCCGTACTTCCTCGGCACGTACTTCCCGGTGCAGGACCGCTACAACCGGCCCAGCTTCTCGAAGGTGCTGCGCGCGATGGCGCAGGCCTACCGCGAGCGAGCGCGAGAAGGTGATGGAGAACGTCGAGGCGCTGGTCGAGGGCCTGGGCCAGGTCGATCGCCACTACCGCGGGCACGCCGAGTCGCCGGCGGCGTCGACGCCGCGATGCTGGTCGCGGCCGGGCGGCAGATCGTCGGCCGCTGCGACGCCGAGCACGGCGGCCTGGCGGGCGCCCCCAAGTTTCCGTCGAGCTCGGCCCACGAGCTCTTGGCGCGGGTGGCACGGCTGGGGTTCGGCGCGCCGGCCAAGGAGGCGTTCGTGCGCTGGGCCGATCGGATGGCGGACGGCGGCCTCTACGATCACCTCGGCGGCGGCTTCGCGCGCTACTCGGTCGACGAGCGCTGGGCGGTGCCGCACTTCGAGAAGATGCTCTACGATCAGGGCGCAGCTCCTGGGCATCTACGCCGACGCCTACGCGCTGACCGGCGCGCCGCGCTACGCGCAGGTGATCGAGGAGACCGTGGCGTACCTCGGGCGCGAGCTGAGCGATCCCGCCGGCGGGCTGTACGCGTCGCAAGACGCCGACAGCGAGGGCGAGGAGGGCAAGTTCTACGTGTGGACGCCGGCCGACGTGCGCGCCGCGCTGGGGCTGGTCGACTCGCTGTCGTTCTGCAAGGCGTACGGCGTCACCAGCGCCGGCAACTTCGAGCACGGCGCCACCGTGCTGGCCCGGGTCACGCCGCCCGGGGCGCGCTCCGACGAGGCCCACCTGGCGGCGCTGCGGGCCGCGCTGTTCGCCGCGCGCCGCGCCCGGGTCGCGCCGGCCACCGACGACAAGGTGCTGGCCGGCTGGAACGGCCTGGCGTTGACCGGGCTGGTGCGGGCGTGGAACGCCACCGCGCAGCCGGCGGCGCTGGCGCTGGCGCGGCGGGTCGGCGACTTCTTGCTCGCGACGATGATCACCGGCGATCGCCTGGCCCGGGTGTACAAGGCCGGCGCCACCAAGCTCGACGGCACGCTCGAGGACTACGCGTTCGTCGCCGCCGGCCTGTTCGAGCTGGGCGAGGCCACGGCTCGACGCGCGCTACTGGGACGCCGCGGCGGCGCTGATCGGCGCGGTGCGCGCGCGCTTCTACGAGCCCACCGACGGCGGCGTGTTCTACCTGACCGCGGCCGACGATCCCGAGCCGCTGATCCACCGGCCCGAGTCGCACCACGACGGCGCGATGCCGTCGGGGGCCGCGGTCGCGGTCGAGGGGCTGATCCGGCTGGGCTACGTGCGCGCCGACGCCGAGGCGCTGGCGATCGCCGAGCGCTACCTCGAGCGGCGGCTGGTGTCGGGCGCGCTCGGCCCGCTGGGCGCGGCGCGGCTGCTCGGCGCGCTCGACCTGTTCCTGCACGCGCAGTGCGTGGTGGTGACCGACGGCGCCGGCGCCGACGACCTGCGCGCCGCGGCCCGCGCGGCCTACGCGCCGACCCGGCTGCTGGTCGGGCCGTGGGCGGCGGCGGCGGTGCTCGCCGACAAGCCGGCGGCCGCCCGCGCCCGCGCCTACGTGTGCCGCGGGCCGGTGTGTGCGCTGCCGGTCGAGGAGCCGGCTGCCCTGGCCGCGGCGCTGGCGGCGGCGCCGATCGATTGAAGATCCGCGGCCGGGCGCGCGTCCACCCCCCAGCCGGCGCGCCCGCGGCCGGAGGAAGGTAGTATCTGCCCATGGTTCGAACTTCGCTTCGCTCGCTGGTCGTGCTGGGTGCGCTGGCCGGCTTCGCCGCCACCGCCTCGACCGCCGCCGCCGACGTGCCGGTGCCGGGCAACCCCTGGGCCTGGCCGACGCTCAAGTCGTGGCTCGAGGGCGCCCCGGTGCCCGCCGACACCGCCGGCAAGGTGGTGGTCCACTGGTTCTGCAAGCCCAAGGTCGAGGCCTGCAAGGACGACCTGGCGCGCATCTACAACATGCGCGACTCGACGACGACGGTCTACGTGATCGCCTACATCAACGGCACCGCCCGCGACGCCAAGAAGCTCGACCCGGTGCGCGGCGAGGTCGGCGCCGGCGCGGTGGCCTACGGCGCGCCGGTCAAGAAGCTGATGAAGACGCTGGGCTTCGCCGCGGTGCCGGTGTCGATCGTCGTCGACACCGAGGGCAAGGTCGCGCTGGTCACGACCACCGGCGATCTCGATCAGCTCGACGCCCGCGACGCCAAGATCGCCGACCTGGTCAAGGGCATCACCGAGTTCACGACGACCCAGGCGGGGCCGACCGCGCCGGTCAAGCCGGGCGACAAGTTCACGGTCTCGGTCGAGGTCAAGCTGGCCAGCTGGCTGGCGTGGAACAACATGGTGCCCGAGGTGTTCCTGACCACCGTGCCGCCCGACGTCACCTGCGACGCCAAGATGAAGCGCGGCAAGGAGGTCACGGTCGACGGCAAGTTCCTGCGCGCGTCGTTCACCTGCTCGTCGACGGTCAAGGGCGCGTACGAGCTGCGCGCCGCGCTGCGCTTCGGCTACGACGCGCCCAACAAGGCCACCGGCGTCGGCGAGGACAACGTCAGCTGGAAGTTCGTCGTCAAGCCGTGATCCTGGTTCGCCGGCGGCGCGCTCACCGCAGCCGCGCGACCTTGACCCGGGTCCACAGCGGCTGGTGATCGGCGGCGAGGCGGCTGGCCTCGGCGAGCTTGTCGAGCAGGTCGTAGGCGGCGGTGACGTCTTCGTCGGCGCCGTCGCGCTGCGCCGGCGTGGCGGCGGCGCCGAGCGCGCGCACCGCGCGGGCCCGCAGGAAGCGGGCCTCGGCGACCAGCATGATCCACACCGCCGACTCCGGCGACGCCGCGATCGCGACCATGCTCTGGACGACGGCGCGGTCGGCGTCGGCCAGCGCCGCGGTGGCCTTGCCCCGGGCCAGCGCCAGGTCGCCGCGCAGGATCAGCGCGGTGGCCAGCGCCTCCTTCCACTCGAGGTTGACCTCGTCGTCGGCCACCAGCTTGTCGGCCAGCGTGATCGCGCGATCGCCGGCGGCGGTGGCCTCGGCGGTGCGCCCGGCGCGGGCGTGGATGCGGGCGATCAGCGTCTCGGCCTGCGCCAGCTCGTTCTTGATGCCGGCGTTGTCGGGGCTGGCGGTCAGGAGCTCGGCGCGGGCGTCGCGGGCCGCGGTGGCCGACGCCAGCGCCGCGTCGAACTCGTTGGCCTGCAGCTGGGCCGCGCCGATCTTGGCGTCGGACCACGCCACCAGCCGGCGCCACAGCGGGTTGCCGGGATCGGTGGCGAGGATCTCGGTGCGGATCGCGCGCGCGGCCTGGTAGCCCTCGAGCGCCCCGCGCACGTCGCCGCGCCACAGCCGCGCGTCGGCCAGCCGGAAGTGGATGCGCGACAGGTCCACCTGCCAGCTGCGGTTGCCGGGGTCCTTGGTCAGGAGCGTCGTGTGGTTGGCCAGCGCCAGGTCGAGCAGCTGGGTGGCGTTCTTGGCGTCGCCCTTGTCGATCACCGCGAGGCCCCACGACGACAGCGCCAGGCCGCGCTCGCGCCGCCAGGTGGCGTTGCCGGGATCCTTGCGCAACAGGCCGTCGAGCGTCGCCACCGCCTTGGCGTAGGTGGCCTCGGCCGCGGTGATCTCGCCGAGCTCCTTCTGCATGTCGGCGACCTGGGTCCGGGCCTTCACCAGATCGAACTGGCGGCTCGAGTTGTCGGGCTCGGCGAGCGCGACCTCGGCGCGCAGTTGCTCGCACGCGCGGTACTCGGCCAGCGCGCCCGCCGAGTCGCCGCGGTACTGCAGCGTCGACGCGATCTTCAGGTGGCTGGTGGCCAGATCGGCGCGCGCGTTGCCGTCGCCGGCCGCCCCGCCCGCCGCGTCGGCGTCGACCACCCGCTGGCGCGCGGCCATCGCCGCCTGGTACTCGGCGAACGCCTCGTCGAGGTGGCCCTGGTTGCGCAGCACGTCGCCGATCAGATCGCGGGCGGTCGCGCTGCCCAGCAGCACCGCGCGATCCTCGGGGCGCCGCACCAGCACCGCCTCGTAGTGCACCAGCGCGTCGCGGTAGGTGGCGAGCTCCTCGGCGAACGCGCCGCGGGCGTGCAGCACGCGGCCGTACTCGACCAGCATCTCGGCGAGGATGCGCCGGCGATCGAGCGTGCGCGGGTGGTCGGCGTCGGCCAGCAGCCGCTCGAGCTGGCGCTTGCCCTCCGACAGCGTCTCGGCGGCGAGGTCCATGTCGCCGCGCTCCTCCTCGGCCTGGCCCAGCGTGTACAGCGCGATCGCCAGGCGCTCGCGGTCGCTGTCGGACAGGCCGTTCGGGTTCTGGGCCAGCCGGGTGTAGTAGTCGCGGACCTGGGCGCCGATGCCGGCCAGCAGATCCTTGCGGCCGATCGCGCCCAGCCGGGTGCGCATGTCGGAGATCAGGTAGTCGACGACGCTCTCGGCGGCGGCGCGGCGCTGATCGGCCAGCCGCCGCTGGGCCTCGGCGCGATCGCGCTCGACGACGATCCGCCGCAGCGCCAGCGTGCCGAGCACGACGAACGCCGCCAGCGCCACCGCCGCGATCGCCACCGCCGCGCGGTGGCGGCGGACGAAGCGCGCGACCCGCTCGCGCACGGTGTAGCGGTGCGCGGCCACCAGCTTGCCGGTCTGGAACCGGCGCAGCTCCTCGGCCAGCGCCTGCGCGGTCGGATAGCGCGCGGCCGGCTCGTGGGCCATCGCCCGGGTGACGATCGCGGTGAGATCGGCCGGCGCGTCGGGCGCGCGCTTGGCCAGCGGCTCGACCTTGCCCTCGATCGCCGCGGCGATGACGTCGGTCGCGGTCTTGGCGGCGTAGGGCGGGGCGCCGGCCAGCAGGTGGTAGAGCATCGCGCCCAGGCTGAACACGTCGGCGCGCTCGTCGACCGGCTCGCCGCGCGCCTGCTCGGGCGGCATGTACGCCGGCGTGCCCATGACCGCGCCGGCGACGGTGAGGATCGGCTCCTCCGAGGTCGTCGGCGCCCGCGGGCGATCGCGCTCGGTGCGGGTGCCGGGCAACGAGTCGGTGCTGTCGTCGTCGAGATCCTTGGCCAGGCCCCAGTCGATGACGACGATCTCGCCGAAGTCGCCCACCAGCACGTTGGCCGGCTTGAGGTCGCGGTGGACGACGCGCTTGGAGTGCGCGTAGGCGATCGCGTCGACCGCGGCGGTGATCGTCGCCAGCAGCGCCAGGCGCTGCTCGAGCGTCTTGGCGTCGGCGATCGCGCGATCCAGCGGGCGGCCGCTGACCAGCTTCATCGCGTAGAACGGCTCGCCCGACGGCCAGCGCCCGGCCTGGTAGACCGGCACGATCGCCGGGTGCTGCAGGCGCGCGGTGATCAGCGCCTCGCGGCGGAACCGCGCGCTGTGCTCGGGGTCGGCGTGCAGCAGCTCCTTCAGCGCGACCGGCCGGCCGAGGATCCGATCGGTGGCCGCGATGATGCGGCCCATGCCGCCGCGCGCGACCTCGCGCTCGGACACGTACTGCCCGGGGTCGGTGATCGGCAGGTCGTCGACGGCGACCACCAGCTCGGGCCGCGGGTCGCCGCCGCCGGCGACGGTGTCCTGGTACGACTCGACGCCCTGGGACCGGCGCGCGGTCGACGGGCCGCCGTCGGCCGTGGTCGGCACCGGCCGCTGGGCGGTGGCCGGGGCGATCGTCGGGGCGAACGCTTCTGGATCGCTGGGCGGCGGATCGCCGGCGCTCATCTGCTAGCAATGTACCGCCGATGTCTTCGCCACTCCACGTCGTCCGCGCCGGGACCGTCGGGCCGCCGCTGATCCTGTGCCACGGCAGCGCCACCGACGCGTCGACCTGGACGATCCAGGTCGCGTCGCCCTTGACCAGCCGCTACCGCGTCGTCGCCTACGATCGGCGCGGCGCGGGGCGCTCGCCGCGCGCGCCCGGCGTCGCGTGGCACACCATCGAGGAGCACGCCGCCGACCTCGCGGCGCTGATCGGCGAGCTCGGCGCGCCGGCGCTGGTGGTCGGCTCGAGCTGCGGCGCGGCGGTGGTGCTCGAGACCTGTCGCCGCGCGCCGGCGGTGGTGCGCGGCGCGATCTTGATCGAGCCGCCGCTGGCGCCCAGCGACGCCGCGCCCGCGGTGCCGGCCGGCTTCTTGGCCGAGCTCGATCGGCTCGCGGTCGAGGTCGGGCCCGAGGCCGCCGCCGAGCGGTTCCTGATCACCGTGCTCGGCCAGGCCGCGTGGGATCGGTTGCCCAAGCTGTTCCGCGCGCGCGCGGCCAGCACCTGGCCGCAGATCCGCGGCGACTGCTACGCGCTGGACGCGTATCAGGTGCGCTACCCGTCGCTCGCCGCGATCGACGTGCCGATCCGCCTGCTCGGCGGCGATCGCTCGGCGGCGTACTTCCGCCCGACCCTCGAGGCGCTGGCCGCCGCGCTGCCGCGCGCGACGCTGGCGATCGTCGCCGGCGCCGGCCACATGCTGCACGCCGACGCGCCGCGCGCCTTCGCCGACCACGTCGACGCGCTCGCCGCCGCCACCGCCACCGCCTAGCGACTCAATTGCAGCCGCAGCCGCCGGCCTTGGCCTCGCCGCCGCCGCTCGAGCCCTCGCGGTAGCTGCGCGCGTGGGACTCGCCGCCGCGGATCTCGGCGTCGGCGCCGATCACCATGTCGGGGCGCGCCAGCGTCTGGCGCTGGTGCGGCTTGACCCGCATGCAGCCGGTGGCGAGCGTGGTGAGGAGGACGACGGCGAGCGCGGTGCGAACCACGCGCAGAGGCTACACGATCGCAGCGGTCGTGATCGGAAATCGATGCACACTGCCGCTGTCAGGCGCATAGTCCCGCCGCCGATGAAGTCGTCCAGATCATCGTTCCTGCTCGGGGCGCTGTGCGTCCTCGGCGCCGCACCTGGCTGTGAGCTCGAGGAGGACGTGGTCGAGGTCCCCGTCGCCGATCCGCTGGTGTTCCGCGACGAGGTGTACCCGATCCTGCTCGGCGACTGCGGGTTTACCGGGTGCCACGGCAACCCCGACCGCTTCTTCGCGGTGTTCGGCACCGCCCGCGCCCGGCTCGATCCCGCCACCGACCTCGACGCGCCGGTGACGCCCGAGGAGCTGGCGGTCAGCTACACCCGCGCGCGGTCGATGCTGATCAGCCCCGACGGGGTCAAGCGGGCGCCGCTCCTGCGCAAGCCGCTGGCCCTCGACGACGGCGGCGTCGGCCACAAGGGCTCCGACCCGTGGGGCAACGCGCTGTTTCCGTCGAAGGACGACCCGCGGTTCCAGACCCTGGCGGCGTGGGCGCTCGGAGGTGGCCAGTGAAGGCCGCGCTGGCGCTGGCGCTGGTCGCGGCGACGCCGTCGGCGGCGCGCGCGTACTCCGAGCTGACCCGGTTCGCCGAGCCGGCCGTCGACGGCGGCGGCGGTGGTCGCTACTTCACCGGCGCGCCGACCGACGGCTACTCGTGCCACGTCTGCCACGACGACGTCGCCGCCCCGTCGGTGACCGTCACCGGCATGCCGGCGCACATCGAGACCGGCGCCACGTACGACCTGACGCTCACCTGGCCCGAGGACGACCGCAAGTACTCGCTTGCCCTCGAGCTGGTCGACGCCGAGGGCAACCCGCCGGCGATCGCGCTGCCGGCGCTGGCCGATCAGCCGCCCGAGATGCGCTGCGCCGGCGATCGCACCGGCGCCAGCGCCGCGCAGCTCGTCAGCGTCGGCGCGCGCCGGATCGTCTACGTCGAGCCGTGCGGCGCGCACCAGCTCACGGTCAGCTTCACGCCCAGCTCCGACGACGAGCTGTTCCTCGGCGCGGGGGTGGTCGCGGCCGATGGCTTCGAGACCTCGGACGGCGACGGCACCTTCGAGCTGCGCCGCACGCTGCGGTCGACCGTGACCAGCACCACCGGCTGTGCAATAAACGGACAGGCCAGCTCCGGAATGGCCGCCGCGCTGGGGTTCTGTGCACTGGCGTTGTTCCGCAGACGGCGCAAATAAGCCGCTTCGCGGGACAATCGCATTCGCTGATCACGTGTGATCAGCGGGTTGATCAGGACTCGGATCCCCGCACACGATCTCGCGTTTCGGGTGGGGGCCCCACGTCTTGTGGGTTCACGAAACCCTCTCTCAGAAATCGAGACCGACCAGCGAGGTCGCCTCGACGGCGTTGACCGCCTCGAGGCCGACGTAGGCCTGGTACACGAGCTGCGACAGGCTGGCGCGGAAGCCGACGTCGAGGTGGCGCTCGTCGTCGTCGAACGAGAACACGTGGTCGAGGGCGACGCCGAACTCGTTGCCGTAGAACGCCGACAGCTTGCGGTCGCGGGTCAGGTAGCCGTCGGCGTCGTCGAAGTTGAAGTAGCGGGGCCGATAGAACGACGCCTCGCCCTGGCTGTAGAAGCGGTAATGGAAGGTGACCGTCGTCGCCTCGCCGGGCAGCCACGACAGCACCGGCTCGACGGTGTGCGAGCGGATGCCCCAGGTGTCGAGGTAATAGCGGTAGTCGAGGCCGAGCGAGGCGTGCTCGCCGAGGGCGCGGCGCAGGCGTGCAGAAGCTGCGTTGCGGACCCGGAGATCAGGGACATTCTCAGGGACGCAGAACGGCGCTGCGTGACCGCAGGTGCCGTCGCCGCCGACCGCGACCCAGCGGTAGGGGCTGGCCTGGTAACCGTCGAGCACCATCGACTCGAGGGCCAGGTCGACGACGGTGCGCCGGTCGAGGATCTGTGACAACCCGGCGCGGGCGCCGTAGCTCAGCATGAGCTGCGCGAACACCGGGTCGCCGGCGCGTCCGGCCAGGTCGCGGCTGCCCATCACGTTGAACGACAAGGTCGTGTTGTGCTTCGCGTAATCTCGGCTGGCGCCGAGCACGACGCCGTGAGACTCATAGTCGTGCTCGTACGAGACGCGATACCGAGTGTTCAGCCGCGTGGTGCCGTTGTCGTAGGCGAGGCCGACCTGACCTTCGTTGCGCCGCTCGCTGATCGCCTTGGTGGCGGCGGTGACGACGTCGACCGAGGCGCCGGTCCACGCGTCGACGGTGTAGCTGGCCGAGAGGTTGGTCTGCTCGGTGGCCTGGCCCGCGGCGCTCACCGTCGGCGAGATCACCGTCGTGGCGTCGGAGTCGGTGCGCAGGTAGATCGTGTTGGCGGCGCGCACCTCGCGCTCACGCGCGGCAGCGCACCCACCCACGGCAATGGCGGTGATCAGGAGCGCGGCAGTACGACGAGCCACGCGCGCATGTTCCGCCTCTGGGCTGCGATGTCAATGTGCGCGTGCCTCGCAATCGCTGGCTGCTACGAGCCCGGCGTCGGCAAGGACGAACTCGATGACGCCGTGCAGGCGCCGGTCGACTTGTTCTCCGACGGCGGCAGCGTGACGCCGACCGATGGGCGCCCGCCGATCGACGCCCCCGGTGGCTCGATCGACGCGGCCAACGGCTGCGACAGCTCGCCGCTCTCGGCGCTGCGCATCGTCGTGCGGACCACGCCGTACGGCGGCCGCTACCAGCCGAAGAACATCGGCGCGATCTGGATCGAGACCGCGGCCGGTCAGTACGTGAAGACGGTGAAGCGTTGGGCCAACCGGCGCCTGCAGTACCTGACGCGCTACCGCACGGCCTCGGGCGGCGACGTCACCGACGCGATCACCGGCGCGACCTTGACCAGCCACATCACCCACGACGTCACCTGGAACCTGACCGATCGCAACCGCTGCGAGGTCCCGGCCGGGCAGTACCGCGTGGTGATGGAGCTGACCGATCAGGACGCGGCCGGCGCCTACGCCACGTTCCTGTTCACCAAGGGGACGACGCCGGCGACGACCAACCCGACGGCGACCGCGCAGTTCCACGATCTGGTGCTCGACCTGCATTGAGCCGACGGCGCTTGCGGTGGGGCGCGGGGTCGGGCAGATTCGCGCGCCGTGTCCGAGCCAACCCCTGAACGCGTCCGCGCCGTGATGTGCGCGGTGCAACTGCCCGACGTCGACGATGGTGGGTTCGCCTCGTCGATCGCCGAGCTCCGCCGGCTGGCGACGACCCTGGGCCTCGAGGTCGTCGGGGCGGTGACGCAGCGCCGCGGCCGGCTGGCGCCGGGCCTGGTGCTGGGCGAGGGCAAGGTCCGCGAGCTGGCGCAGTGGACCGGCGGCAGCGGTGAGGTGCCGGCGTATCAGAAGCCCGGCACCAACAAGCGCGACGCCGAGGACGCCGAGGACGACGATGCGGACGACGTCGGCGAGGCGGCCGACGAGGCCGAGCTCGACGCCGAGGCCGAGCTCGACGCGGCGGACGGTGATCCCGCGGCCGGCGGGCCGCGCTGCACCGTGGTGCTGGTCGATCACGATCTGACCCCGACCCAGCAGCGCAACCTCGAGCGCGCGACCGACGCCGAGGTCATGGATCGCACCGTCGGTGATCCTGTCGATCTTCCACCGCCACGCGAAGACCCGCGAGGCGCGGCTGCAGGTCGAGATCGCGCGGCTGGCGTACCTGGCGCCGCGGCTGCGCGAGTCGGGCGGCGGCGGCGACCGCGTGCGCGGCGGCGTCGGCGGCAAGGGCGCGGGCGAGAGCGCGCTCGAGCTGGATCGCCGGCGGATCCGCGATCGCATCGCCGAGCTGCGCCGCGAGCTCGGCGACGATCGAGGGCGGGGCCCGGACCCGGCGGGCCCGGCGCGACGACGCGCGCACGATCGCCGTGGTCGGCTACACCAACGCCGGCAAGAGCTCGCTGATGCGCGCGCTGACCGGCAGCGAGGTCTACGTCGCCGACAAGCTGTTCGCGACGCTCGACACCACGGTGCGCGCGCTCGACGCCCGAGACCAAGCCGCCGCATGCTCCTGTCGCGACACGGTCGGCTTCATCAAGAAGCTGCCCCACGACCTGGTGGCGTCGTTCCGGTCCACGCTCGAGGAGGCGACCCGACGCCGACCTGCTGCTGCACGTCGTCGACGCCAGCGACGCCGCGTTCCGCGATCAGCATGGCGGTCACCCGCGGCGTGCTCGGCGAGATCGGCGCCGACGCCGCCGAGCTGGTCGTGCTCAACAAGATCGACAAGGTCGCTCGCCGAGGAGCGCGCCGCGCTGGCGGCGGCGTTCCCCGACGCGGTGCTGATGTCGGCCAAGGCGCCGGCCGACGTCGCCGCGCTGCGGGCGCGGCTGGTCGAGCACTTCGCCGGCGCGGCCATCGAGGCCGAGCTGTTCGTGCCGTGGGCCCAGCACAAGCTGGTCCACGCGATCCACGAGCGCTGCCAGGTGGTCAGCGAGGTCCACGAGGACGACGGCACCCGGGTCGCGGTGCGCGCGCCGCAGGCGATCGTCGACGAGCTGGTCGCCGCGCTCGCGGCGTCGTAGGCTACGGGCCTGGGCATGGTCCGGTCGCCGCGCAGCGCGCGCACGTCGTGGGCGGTGATCGCCGCGATCGTGCTGGTGGTGGTCGGCGCGATCGGCGCGGTGCGCGCGGCGCTCGCCGGCGCGTCGTTCATGTACGACCTCGAGCAGCCGCGCAGCGCGCTGGCCCGCACCGCGCCGGTGGTGGTCGATCCCGGCACGCCGCGCCTGGCCCGGCGGGTGGTGCTGATCATCGTCGACGGGCTGCGCTGGGACGCGTCGCTGCGGATGCCGGCGCTCGACCGCCTGCGCGCGCCGCGGCGTCGACGGCCACGCCACCTCGCACTACCCGAGCTGGTCGCGGCCGAACTACGTGTCGATCCTGACCGGGGTGCCGCCGCAGGCCTCGGGCGTGCGCACCAACCGCCACTACTCGCCGGTCGCGCTCGACACGCTGATGGATCGCGCGCAGGCCGCGCGGCTGCGCTCGGCGGCGGCCAGCGACAACAGCCCGCTGCCGGCGTTGTTCCTGCGGCCGCTCGATCCGGCGCGACAGGCCGAGCTCGACGCGCTCGACATCGACGCGATGGACGACCCGGAGTCGGACGAGGCACGCGCCGCCGCCGGCATGGAGGTGCGGTCGCCGTTCGACGACGCGCGCTACGCGCCGTGGCCCGGCGGCGTGGTCGAGGCGGCGCGCGCGCAGCTCGCCGACGGCGCCGCGCTCGACGTCGTGCTGATCGGCGTGGTCGACGACACTGGCCACGCCGAGGGCGCCGCCAGCGACGCGTACCGCCGCCGCGGTCGCCACCGCCGATCGCATGGTCGGGCGGATCGTCGCGTCGCTCGACCTCGCCCAGGACGCGGTGATCGTCGTCGCCGATCACGGCCACACCGACCGCGGCGGCCACGGCGGCGTCGAGCCCGAGGTGATGACGGTGCCGCTGGTGGCGGCGGGCGCGGGCATCCGCGCCGGCGCGAGCCCCCGCGACGCCCGGCTGATCGACGTCGCGCCGACGGTGGCGGCGCTGTCGGCGATGCCGGCGCCGGGCCACGGCCTGGGCCGCACGCTCACCGAGCTCTTGACCCTCGAGCCGGCGGCAGCCGCGGCCCGGCTGGCGGCCGACGACGCGCGCCGCGCCGTCACCGCGCGGGTCGTCGCCGACTCGCGCTCGACCAGCCTGGCCCGCGCGCTGGCCCGGCGCGGGCTGCGCCTCGGCGGTGTCGCGGCGCTGGCGCTGGTGCTGGTCGGCGGCGCGCTGTGGCTGCGGCGGCGCGGCGGCCTGTGGTTCGATCGCCGCACGCTGGTGCTCGGCATGCCGGCGTTCTTCGTCGTGTACTACGTGATGGTCGCCGCGCTCGGGCAGCGGTTCTCGCCGTCGTTCCTGCCGGCCAAGGGTGACCTGGCGTTCGAGCTGGCGAAGTACGGCGTGATCGGCGCGCTGGCGCACGTCGCGGTCGGCTGGGTGGTGCTGCGGCGCCACCGATCGCTGGCCGAGCGCCTCGCGCTGGCCAACGGCAACGCCGCGGTCGGCCTGTTCCTGACGATGGTGCCGGCGATGCTCTTGTGGGCGCTGTTCCCGCCGCCGTACACCGAGGTCCCGGGGCCGCGCATGCTGGTGCTCATCCCGTCGTTGCAGGTCGCGGTCGCGCTGTACGCGTTCGCGATCCTGCTGTCGCTCGCGATCGAGGTCGTCGTGTTCTTCGCGCGCGCGCTCGATCCGTCGACGCGGTTGATCCGCCTCGAGCGCGCCACCGCGCTGGCCCGCAAGCAGCTCGAGGCGGCGAACCCGCGCGCCGGCGATCGCGGCGAGCCGCCGGCGCCGTGATCGGTGTGATCGCGGCCGCAGACGCGCCGATCGCGCCGCGCGCAGATCGTCGCAGCGCGGTCGGGGCCGATCCGCGGCGGTGGTGCGCGCGTCGCGCGAATGTCGCTGGCGGCGCACGCAGTTGCGTCGCGTGCGGCGTCGGCTGAGGCGCGTACACCTCGCGTGGCTACTGTAGTAGCCATCACGATTTTCAGCCGTCAGGATCTTTCGTGCCATCGACCCGCGGGCTAGAAGCCGCGCGTCATGTCGATCATCTCGAAGATCTCGGTGCTCGCGTTCGCGAGCACACTGTTGGTCGGTTGCGCCGAGGACGCGGCGACCACTCCCGATGCGCCGGCGACGTCGGCGCTCTACCTCGATCAGGTCGGGCGCGCCGATCAGCCGGCGTCGCTGATCGTGCTGGCGCCGACCGCGACCGCCGCCGACCGCGACCGCGTCACCGGCGCGATCGCGCAGCTCGGCGGGACCGTCGTCGGCGCGTTGCCGCCGCGCCTGATCATCGCCACCGTGCCGCCGGGCGCCGAGCGCGTGCTCGCCGACGCCGGCGTGGTCGCCCGCTTCGATCGCGCGGTGACGCCGGCCGACCTGGCCGCGCCGACCACCGCCGAGGCGCGCTTCCTGGCGGTCCACGCCGCGCGCTGGTTCCCGGCCGAGGTGCCGGCGACCGCGCGGCTGGCGCCGACCGCCCGGATGCGTCCCGACGGCGAGCGCGAGGGCACCGTCGCCCCGCTGGCCGCCGCGCGGATCGCCGCCGGCGATCCCGACGACGCCGTCGCGGTGCCGTACGCCGCCGGCACGATCGTCGTGTCGATCGTGCTGCCCGAGTCCAACGGCGCGATCGACGCGTCGACCGAGGACTGGACCGAGGCGATGGTCCGCGAGACCTACCTCAAGATCGCGACCGCGCTCGACAAGGTCGCGGCCACCGATCGCAACGCCGACCTGCGCTTCGTGATCCACGCCGAGTCGGCCCCGGCCGCCGGCGGGCTCGAGGGCACCGTCGACACGCCCTACGAGTTCGGCCAGCGCGCCAACTGGGGCGGCGTCAACACCGAGTACCTGGCCACCGCCGACGTGCTCGGCACGATCCTCGGCCGGCCGCTCACCGAGTTCGAGGTGTCGAGCGCCGCGCTCGAGTACACCGCCAACCTCAAGCGGCAGTACCAGGCCGACGGCGCGTTCTTCGTGATCGTCGCGGCCAACGGCAACGGCACCGCGGGCCTGCGCGCCCACGCGTTCATCAACGGCCCGTGGACGGTGCTCGACACCGGCTACGGCCACGAGACGTTCATGCACGAGTTCGGGCACATCTTCGGGGCGCTCGACGAGTACTGCCCCGACGCCTGCAACCCGCCGACCTCGATCGCAGGCTACCTCGGCATGTACAACGCCAACGCCCAGGCGCAGGAGGGTGGCGGCGGCATCGACGACGGCCGCGGCGAGAGCGCGCCGTCGTTGATGATCTACAACCAGCCGGGCGCGGTGAACGGCTACACCCGCGGCGCGTGGGGCTGGATCGACAGCGACGGCGACGGCGTGATCGAGGTCCGCGACACCGTCCCGGCCAGCGAGCTGCGCCTCACCGCCGATCGCCAGCGGGTGCGGGTCACCGGCACGATCGTCGATCGCCCGGCGACGCGGGTGTGGGCGGCGCCGTACAGCGTCAACCGGATCGTCGCGCTCGAGTACGCGTTCGCCGCGACCGGCCCGTGGCTGCGGCTGCCGCTGCCCGGCGACACCCGCGGCCGGCAGGCGGTCGACGTCGAGCTCGGCCAGCTGCCGGGCGGCACCCGCACGGTGTGGCTGCGCGGCGTCAACTCGGTCGGCAACGTCGAGCCGCGGCCGGTCGCGCTGAGCGTGACCACCACCGGCACCGCCAACAGCGCGCCCCACGGCCGGCTCGAGCTGCCGGCCCGCGCCGGCGCGAGCGCGGCGGTGACGCTCACCACCAGCGCCGTCGATCTCGACGGCGACGCGGTGACCGTGCGCTACGACCTCGACGGCAACGGCAGCTGGGACACCAGCTACCGCGCGCTCGGCGCCTACCCCTTCACGCCGGCCGCCGGCCTGCGCACGGTGCGCGCGCAGCTCAAGGACGCGCGCAACGCCACCCGCGTGCTCACCGCGACCCTGCCGGTCGTCACCGGCCTCGCGCCGCCGACGATCGCGCTGGGCCCGGTGCCGAGCCAGCTCTACGGCGTCAACCCGGGGCGGATCACCGCCGCGGTGGCCGCGCCCGGCGCGACGCTGACCGCGACCGCGACGCTGGCTACCGACGACGACGTCGCGACCGCGCCGGTGGCGATCGCCGCCGACGGCACGCTGGCGGTCGACCTCGCGACGCCGCGCTCGCTGCGCACCCGACCGCTCGACCTGGCCGCGGGCGATCGCGTGCTCGGCAACAACGACATCCGCGACGTGGCGTCGCTCGACGGCAACCTGGTGGCGGTCGCGGCCGGCACCGGCGGCGTGTGGATCGTCGACGTCACCGACCGCGCGGCGCCGCGGGTGGTCGCGCAGCTGCCGCTCGAGACCACCGCCCACCGGCTGCGCAAGGTCGGGACCAGGCTGTACGTGCTCGGCAGCTACCTGACCGTCCTCGACATCGCCGACCCGCGCGCCCCGCGCGAGCTGAAGCAGTGGTGGAGCGTCGTCGACACGACCACCGCCAGCAGCGCCGACCCGATCGGGATCAGCGACGGCGACGGCGGCTACGCCGTGCACGGCCTGTCGAGCGGCCTCGGTGGCCGGATCAGCCGCACCACGGTGCGCGTGACGATCGACCACCCGAACCCGGCCGAGCTGGTGATCCGGCTGGTGCCGTGGAAGGGCTCGGCGCTGCCGCCGGTGGTGCTGTGGGATCACCGCGCCGCGACTGGCGGCCTGCGCACCCTGACGTTCTCGTCGACCACCACCGCGGCGCTGCGCGCCCTCGACGGCGCGTTCGCCGACGGCTACTGGTCGATCGAGGTGCAGGACGACCAGGCCAACGGCCAGGGCGGGCAGCTCGTCGCGTCGCAGCTCGACTTCACGACCCGCAGCCGCGCGGCGCGGGTGATCACCAACGCCAGCGAGCTGGCCGGCGTGACCTCGTTCGGCGACCTGGTGATCGGCGGCGACGGCGTCGAGACGCTCGACGTCAGCGTGCCGCAGTGGATCACCCGGCTCGGCGCGATCGCCGGCACCGGCACGTTCACCGCGACGATGATCGACGACGCGGTGATCGTCAGCGCGCCGCTCGAGGCCAAGACCCCCGACGGCACCACCTCGACCGCGCCGGTGCGCGGCCTGTGCGCGATCGACCTGACGCTGGTGACGTGGCCGCGGCTGGTCCGCTGCGACACCTCGTTCGAGGCGCGCGACCACGCGCAGATCGCCGGCCGGCTGTACGTCGGCACCGGCGGCAAGTGCCAGCGCGACGACGGCGCGTGCGATCCGCCGTCGACGATCGTCGGCAACGCCCGCGGCTTCGCGCGCGGCTGGGGCTGGCGGCTCGGCACGACGCCGCTGCGGGTCGACCGCTGGGCGTTCGGTGACGCGACGACGGTGTGGACCGTCAACGAGCAGGGCTCGGTCGATCGGCTGAACGTCGCGGCGCCGGCCAGCGTCACGCTGGTCGAGCGGTTCGCGCGCACCTACACGACGCGGCTGGTGCCGCTGCGCCTGCCCGAGGTCATCCTGTTCGACTTCGGCGCGATGGCGCGGCTGGCGACGCTGGGCGACGCGTGGAGCATCCTGTCGCGGGTCTACCGGCTGACGGTGACCGCGACCAACAGCGCCGGCGGCACCACGACGGTCACCCGCCACGTCCACGTCGTGCCCTACGATCACGCGCCGGCGGGCGTGACCACCGCGGTGGTGCCGCCCAAGGACGGCATCGGCGCCGACCACCTGCAGATCACGGTCGTCGATCCCGACGACGGCGCCACCTGGGATCCGTTCCGGTTCGCGCGGGTCGACTGGGACGGCGACGGCAGCTTCGACACCGACTGGCTGTGGATGGCCGCCGACGGCGAGGGCCGCTTCGTCACCGACGTCGAGATCGCGCCGGGCGCCGCTGGGCGCACCACGATCGTCGAGGCCCGCGACGGCTTCTGGGCCCGCGGGCGGACCTCGACGGTCCTGCCGTAGCCGTCAGCGGTTGCGGCCCGGCGCGCGCCGCCCCTGCGCGCGACCGTGGTGCTTGCCGGGGCGGGTCGGGCGGCCGGGGCGCGCGTCGGCGCGATCGTCCCGGCGGTCGCCGCGCAGGCCCTGGTCGCGGTCGTCGCGGCCGCGCGCGCAGACCCTGATCGCGATCGTCGCGGCCCGCGCGCAGACCCTGATCGCGATCGTCGCGGCCCGCGCGCAGGCCCTGATCGCGGTCGTCGCGGCCGGCGCGGTCGCGCCAGAAGTCGCCGGCGCGCTGATCGTCGCGATCGCGGCCCATCGCGAGGTCGCGGCGCCTGGCCGGATCGCGATCGCCGCGCGCCTGATCATGATCGCAGCCGGCGGCCGATGCGGCGCCGCCGCGCTTGCCGTGATCGCGCTGGTCGGCGCTGGCGAGACCGGCGGCGACGGTGAGCGCGAGCGCGAGGGTGGTGATCGAGGTGAAGACGCGGACGCGACGGCTGGTATTCATGGGATTGCACGGCTCCTGTCCCGGCACCGGGACGACCGTCGGTAGTGCAGCCGCCGGGCCAGCCCGGCAGGGCCTCGCCGTCGGCGCGCGGGGCGTCGGCGCTGCGCGACCTGCGGTTCCTGCAGCGCGGCGGCTGCGAGAGGTGCAGGCACACGCAGGCGCTACTGGCGCTCGAGGATCGCGTTGGTCTCGCCGCCGGCGCTGGTGCCGTCGGCGCGGCGGTGCGTGTAGTCGAACAGCTCGTCCTGATCGACCACGACCTCGGCGCCTTCCTTGAGGGCCGCGATGCTGAACGGCTGGTTGGCCAGCACGCCGCTCAGGCGCTTACCGCGCCACGCGTGGACCTCGACCCACATCCACTCGACCCCGCCGTCGTCGGTGGCGAACGGCGCCTTGACCATCAGCTGCTCGAGGTCGGGCACGCCGTGGGCGAAGCGCGGGGCCAGCTTGGCCAGCTCGACCAGCGCCCGCTCGCTCGCGGCCGCCAGCTCGGCGTCGTCCCGGGCGGCGTGGATCACCTCGTCGGCGTCGAGGCCCAAGAAGGCGCGCCGGGCGTCGGCCACGGCCACCGCCGAGCCGTCGCCGATCGTCAGCGCGATCTCTGGATTGGCGTTGTGGTGGTCGTCGTCGCCGGCGGACCACGTGGCCCCGAGCGTGACCTTGCCAGTGCCGCCGGCCGCGACCACCTCGCGGTGGCGGGTCGGCCACGGCTCGGTGGCCAGGTGCGCGGTGTCGACGTCGAGCTCCCCGTCCCGCGGCAGGCGGCCGCCCTCGATCAGCGTCTGCGCCGCGGCGTTCACGATCGCCACGACGTCATCGCGGTAGCTGCTGGGTAGCCCGCGGATGTACAGCTCGGGCAGCCCGAGCCGCGCCATGCCGAAGGTCTCGAGAAAGACGCCGCCGCCATCGTCGCGGACCGCGTCGATGATGATCATGCGGTGGGCGCCGATCGCGAAGCCGGCGGGGCGCTTGTCGTCGAAGCTGGCGACCGAGAACACCTGGCTGGTGTAGGGATCGACGATCCAGCCGTGGCCGGCGCCCGCGCCCGCGCGCGCCGCGGCCGCCGCGAGGTGCAGGTCGACGGCGAGGTGATCGGGTTCGGAAGCGGCGTGCCCGACGGTCACGCGCAGCGCGGTCGTGGCGGCGCGCAGGCCCGCGCGATCGGCGTCGGTGAGCTCGACGCCGCGGTAGGGGAGCGCCGCGGGCAGGAACATCGTGTCCGCCAGCGCGATCGGCGCGACCTCGGCGTCGCCGGCGCCGGCCAGCACCCGCGCGCTGGCGTCGCGCGCGCGATCGGCGTCGGCGACCGTGGCGAAGAGCAGGTGGTACTCGTCCGCGGGCACCGGGCCGCGCACCACGCCCGCGGCGACGCGCGCGCCGATCGTGCGCTGCCCCGGCGCCGACGCGGCGACGGGGCCGGGCGTGGGGCTGGTCGTCGCGTCGGCGCCGCGCGCGGCGTGGGTCGTGCGCGTGGCGCCATCGCGCGACTTGCACGCCGCCAGCGCGAGTCCGCACCCGACGATGACGACGACGATCCGCATGCCTCGACGATCGGTCGCGCCGCCGACGCTGTCAATCACCGCGCGGCGGCGTCAGGCGGCGACGCCGCGACGGGCGCGGTCGCGGGGGCGCCAGTCGTCGACGGGATCGCGCGGGTGCATCGGGCCATCGAAGGTCAGCGCGGTGCGCGGCGTCGAAGTCGGTGGCGCCCTGGGTGCGCACGAAGATCGTCTTGCGGTTGTAGGGCAGGAAGAACAACAGGAACGGGAAGAAGTTCTTCACCATCACCACGTCGGCCTTCATCAGCGGCAGGCCCACGTCGCGGTAGAACGACGGCCGCATCACCATCGCCGGGCCCTCGACCACCACCAGCCGCAGGTGTGCGATCGCCAGCACCGACGGTGCGCAGGAAGCCGGGCTGGGTCGAGCTTGCGCTCGAGCCGCGCGCGCACCGCCAGCGGCGGCCCCGACGCGGGATCGAGGTGGCCGCCGACCTCGACGTCGAGACCGCTCGCCCTCGGGCGCGTCCACAGCGCGGCGATCGCCACCGGGATCGCGCACCGCGGCGTAGGTGAGCAGCCCGCCGCCCTCGCGCGAGCAGCGCCCGCAGCAGGTGCGTCGAGTCGCCCGGGCGCGCCGGCGGTGACCACGTCGGAGGCGTCGGACATCATCACCACGCCGAGCTTGCGTCGCGACCGTCGCGCCGCGCGCGCCTGCGGCGATCGCCTCGCCGACGCGGTCGCGAAGCGTCGGCGGCTGCTCGTGGCGGCGCGCCCAGCACATCTCGGCCAGCTCGTCGGCGAGGCGCTCGGCGGCGGCCGGCTCGCCGTTCGTGACGCGAGCGTCGCCCAGCCGAGCGCCGGGTCGTCGTTCCACGGGTGGACCATGAACGTCGACGCGCCGAGCGACCTCGCCGCGCCGCTCGGCCGCTGGCATGCGCCGGAACACCGCGCGCATCGGCGCGCAGGAAGTCGATCGTCTTGCCGCCGCCCAGCATCATCGGCAGCGTGCGCCACGCCGACGGTCGGGCGCAGCTCGGCCGGCGAGCGATGCCGATCAAGAGCTCGCCCGCGCGCTTGCCCGACCGCGCGCGTGATCGCGGTGCGGGTTGGTCTGGTACGCGACGATCGCGTCGGCGGCCTCGACGCGGGCCCGGGTCAGGTTGGCGTGCAGATCGTGGGTCGCAGACGATCGGCGCGCCGCCGGCGGCGTCGCGCGCGCGCGCGCAGCGAGCTCGGCTCTCGGGATCGCGCATGCCCGTCGACGCCCATCGCGCCGTGCAGCGCCAGGTACACGCCGTCGACGCGCGCCCGCCGCGCGCGAGCCCGTCGGTCAGGCGATCTGCGCCAGCGCGTCGAAGCACGCCCGCGACAGCGGCCGCCCGACGAGGCCCACGCCGACAGCAGCGGCACCGGCGTCGACGTCGCGCGCGCGCGCGCACGCCGCGACACGAACCCGGCCAGCTCGGCGCTGCTTGAAGAAGCCGGCGCACCTCGTTGGGCCGTGCGATCGCACCGCGGCCAGGAGCGCGTCGCCGGTCAGGTAGTGGCTCGTGCTCGAAGTCGGCGAGCTCGGTCGGGACCGGCGTCAGCGCGTTGCGTCTCCTGCGTGATCCGCGCGAACGCGATCCGCGGCACGACGCTACCGCCGCCGCCCGAGCGCGCCGCGCACCGCCGCCAGCTTGTCGAGCGCGGCGTCGATCTGCGGGCCATAGCGATCGATGATCTTGCCGACGACGCCGTCCTGCGCGCTGGCGCCCACGTC
Organism: Ferruginibacter sp.; assembly: GCA_037045295.1. GTDB lineage: Bacteria > Bacteroidota > Bacteroidia > Chitinophagales > Chitinophagaceae > Ferruginibacter. Next base: position 4,143 of record JBAOHS010000005.1, on the reverse strand, counting down.
GGGCACGACCACGCCCGGCATGTACATCGCCTGCATCACCTTCTTGACCGACTGCTTGACCATCCCGCGCAGCGGCAGCTTGGCCATCATCCCGTACATCGGCGCCGAGCCGCTCTGCTTGAGCGACGGGTCGGCGCGGACCTCGGCGCACGCGGCGCGCAGATCGGCCAGGTAGTCGTCGACGACCGCCAGGTGGTTGGCGGTGCAGGTCAGGTGGATCGCCGCCGGGTGCTGGCTGCGATCGACCGACCAGCCGCGGGCCTCGAGGCGATCGGCCACGGTGTAGATGTCGGGGCCGTCGGCGGTGGCGCCGAACGCGACGATCGTCGCGTGGCTGTCGCCGATGACCTGCAGCCCGTCGATCGCGGCGGCGCCGGCGCGCACCCGATCGGCGACCTCGAGCGCGGCGGCGGTGAGGCGCTGGTAGCCGTCGGCGCCGAGGCCCTGCAGCGCGGCCCACGCCGCGGCGATCGGGCCGCCGGGGCGGGTGCCGATCAAGGTCGGCGACACGTAGATGCCGCCGGGGAAGTCGGCCGCGACGAAGAACTGGTGCTGCATGTCCTTCATCGACCGCCACAGCAGCACCGATGCGCCCTTGCCGGCGTAGGCGTACTTGTGGAGGTCGGCGGAGATCGACGTGACGCGCGGGCACCCGGAAGTCCCACGCCGGCAGCGCGCGGCCCAGCCGCTCGACCCACGGCAGCACGAAGCCGCCGACGCAGGCGTCGACGTGCAGCGGCAGCTTGGCCCGCGCGCACACCGCGCCGACCTCGGCCACCGGATCGATCACGCCGTGCGGCGTACTGCGGGGCCGACACCACCACCGCGATCGTCGACGGGCCGATCGCCCGCTCGAGCGCGCGCACGTCGACCCGCTGATCGGCGTCGACCGCGACCTTCTTGAGCCGCACGCCGAAGTAGTGCGCGGCCTTGTCGAAGGCGGGGTGCGCGGTCACCGGCAGGACGATCGTCGGCCGGCGGATCCACGGCTTGTGCTGCGCGCGCGCGATCGCGGTACGCGGCGACCGCGACCAGGATCGACTCGGTGCCGCCCGAGGTGACCGCGCCGACGGTGTCGGGGCCGCCGTGCATCAGGTCGGCGGCCATCTGGGTGATCTCGGCCTCGAGCCCGCGCAGGCTCTGGAACGCCATCGGGTTGAGCAGGTTGCCCGACGCGAACAGCGCGTGGGCGCGCTCGAGCAGCCGGCTGTGCTCGTCGCCGGCGTGGTAGACGAGCGAGAACACGCGGCCGCGCTTCCAGTCGGTGTCCTTGGCCTTGCGGGCCTCGAGGTCGGCGAGCAGCGCGTCGGCGCCGCGGCCGTGAGCGGGGACGGTGGCGCGGTTCACAGGATCGATCCTCCCAGCGCCGCCTCGACCGACACCGTCATGATGTTGTTGCCGCCGCTGCCGCGGATGTTCGACGGCGGGTTGGTGATGCTGTCCCGGATCTCGGGGATGTCGTACCAGTAGTGCAGGTAGCTCGCGGCCAGCTTGAATCGCCCGACCGGGAACCGCACGCCGGTGTGCAGGCCCCAGTGCGAGAACGTCGGCTGATCGAACGTGACCGTCTGCGCCGGCGCCGGCGTCTTGTCGTAGTGGACGCCGGCCATCAGCTCGAGGCACGGCGCCTGCGGCAGATCGTGGACGCGCACGCCGCCGGCGAGCTGCCACGAGTCGGTGTAGTTCTTCGGCGTGAGCAGCTGGCTGACCAGCGGCAGGCCGTTGATCTGGGTGCGCTGCTCCTTGTACGCGCGGTACAGGTAGTAGCGGACCTCGCCGCCGATCTCGAGCTTGGGCGAGACGTCGTAGTTGGCGCCGCCGAGGAAGGTCCACGGCAAGACCAGCCCGGTCTTCTGGTTGCCGACGTACTTGTCGCCGGGGACCGCGGCGTCGTCGCCGGTGGTGAGGTTGACCTCGCCCTCGAGCATCGGATCGACGCGGCCGATCACGGTCGCGCCCAGCGTGAGCTTGGGGATCGGCCGGGCCAGCACGCCGGCGTTCCAGGTGAACTTCCAGTCCTCGCCGTCGATCACCAGCTCGGCGTTGGAGCCCAGGAGGTTCGACGCGTCGAGGCCGTTGACGATCGGGAACAGGTGGCGCTTGCCGTGGACCCGCACGTTCATCATGCCGGCGCCGGCGCCGACCGCGAGCTTGCGGTTGATCTGGTACGCGGCGACCGCGGTGACGGTGGGCGCGATGATGTAGCCGTCGATCAGGTGGTAGCGGGTGACGTCGGTGTCGGCGAACTGCGCGCCGGTGCCGTTCGACACGTAGGCCGCGACCGCGCCCCACAGCTTGCCGGGCAGGATCTCGGCCGAGGCGGTGAGCATCGGGATCGCGCCGATCGCGCGGGTCGGCCGCGTCGTCGGGTAGTAGCCCTCGGCGTCGACCGGCGCGTCGATCCAGCGATCGCTCTGGTCCCACGGCCGCAGCTTGAACTCGGTGGTGAGCACCGCGAGGCCGAACGTCGCGTAGATCCGCACGCCGGGCAGCAGCGTCAGGCCGGCGGGGTTGTGGAACACCGCCGACGGCTCGTCGGGGCGCCCGACCACCGCGGCCATGCCGGTGCGGCGCACGCCGACCTCGGGGATGCCGAAGCCACCGGCGCGAGCGGGCGCGGCGGTGGCGGCGCAGGCGAGGACGGCGGCGACGACCCAGGGCGTGCGGTGCATCCGACCAGCATCGGCGGTGCGCGCGGCGATTTCAATCGGCGCGGCCACCAGGCACGATGGGGCGTGGCCGATCGTCCGTCGCTCATCGAGGTGCTGGGGCTGTCGCCGTGGCGGCAGCGGCTGCGCGAGACCGTGTTCGCGGTGCGCGGTGACGCGCTCACGCCGCCGAGCCGGTTCGATCACACCAGCCTGCGCATCCTGCAGCCGCGGCTCGCCGCCGCGGTGTGGCGCGGGCAGCGGCCGTACGGCCGCGCGGTGCCGATCTACAACCTGTTCAACCGCACCCCGACGCCGATCGCCGACGGCTGGTCGGTGCGCAAGACCACCGTCCGCGACTTCCGCGGCGGCACGCTCACCTACGACAGCCACAACGGCACCGACTTCGCGACGCCGCCCGGCACGGTGATCGTCGCGCCGGCCGCGGCCCGCGTGATCCTGGTGGTCAGCGAGTTCCATCGCGGCGGCCTCAAGCTCCTGCTCGATCACGGCGACGGGCTGGCCACCAGCTGCGCGCACCTGGCGCGGGCGCTGGTCGCGCCGGGGCAGGTGGTCGCCCGCGGCGAGCCGATCGCGCTGTCCGGCGCGTCGGGGCTCAACTTCGTCGCCGCGCTCGGCGCCGACCCGCCGCACCTGCACTTCAACACCTGGCTCGACGGCGTGCCGGTCGATCCGTTCGCCGCGCCCGGCGAGGTGTCGCTGTGGCGCTGCGCCAACGCCCCCAGCCCCGGCGCCGCCGATCGCGATCTGCCCCCGACCGCGATCGACCTTGCCCGCCTCGAGGCCCAGCTCGCCGCCTGCAAAGACCCCGCGCTCGCCGCCCGCCTGCGCGCCATCCCCGACGTCGGCGCGCGCGCGCTGGCCACGATCTTCGCGCGGAACTACCAGCCGATGCGGTTCGCGGAGCACGTCTCTCCGTACGCCGCGCGCCCCGCCCGCGTCCCTCGCCTCGACCTGCCATTTGCGGCCACCGACTACGACCGCATCCACCTCTGATCCCGTGCCCGTGCCCGTGCCCGTGCCCGTGCCCGTGCCCGTCTCCGATCCCGATCCCCCTCCGCGGTCTACTTCCCCTTCGCGACCACCGCCGTGCACGCGTCGAGCGCGGCCTCCAGCGTCGTCTCGCCCGAGCCCATCGACGTCCACTCGTTGATCTTCACCTTGCCAGTCGCGACCGCGGTGTCGCCGAGCTTGACCGTGGCGGCCTCGTTCTCCTTGCCGCCACAGGCCACCGCCTTCCCGGCGTCGTCCTTGCCCATCGACAGCGTCACGGTGGTCCAGCTGACGCCGTTGGACGTCGACGTCGTGACGCCGGCGACCACGCCCTTGACGCTCACTGACCTGATCCTTCCACTTCGAGCGACCGACCAGCGCGGTGGCGCGGAACGCGTCGACGGTCACCGGCGTGCCGTCGGTGGGCGGCGCGGCGGCGTTGGGATCCTCCGGCGGGCCCGGCTCGACGTCGGCCATCTTC
>JBAOHS010000004.1:0-582322 GCA_037045295.1 Ferruginibacter sp. | reverse complement strand
TGGTCTTATTAGGCCACGACTAATCCTATTCAGTTAAGTCAACTTGCTGCCCAATCACTTATATGATTAGGCAAAGCGACAAAATCAACCTGAAAAGGCTGGGATTAAACATCAAAAAGACTCCGGGAGGCCAAAGGCTTAAGCTTCCGGGAGCTGTCGTATGCCTGCGAGATTGACCATAGCAAAATCTCTAAAATTGAAAAGGGTCTTATAAACATCACTTTTACCACCATTCTTCAGTTAGCCAAAGCCCTGGAAACAACTCCATCCGAATTGCTTTTGACGGATTTTGATTAATTTCTAAAACTTAGTGGCTTCATTTTCAACTTCTTTAGGGAGGTTGTCCTACCTCGTTTACCCATCATCGGGCCTCTTTTGGAAAAGTATTTGCAACTAATTTACTGACGACTTCTTTGAAGTGAAATTGATTTGCGAACAAGAAAAATTAAGTGTCATGCTAAGTTCAATCACTTGGGGGCAGTATCTAAGCAGTATTGCTCTCCTTTTACTTTTCTATTACAGCTATGTTGCCTTCCGGTATTATAAGTGGGAAATACTTGGAGTTATCGGCATCAAAAAAATCGATGGCAGTTCGGTTTCCATACCCTCAATGGCTGAATTTAAATCTTCCATGGAAGCTGAAAACCACGAAAACTATCTTCCCAAGCCAGCAACAGATATTGATATCTCCCCGCTGGTGCAATCTTTCACAGACGAAGTCCAGGCATATATACAGGAAGCTGAAAACGGCATTGACAAAGATGAATTGTTGTATTCGCTTAAACTGATAGCAACGAAATATCCGGTACTAAAGAACTCAGACTGTAGCGATGAAATGAGCCAGTTCATTTACCGGGAAGCAAATAACAGATATCCAAATATCATCCAGCCGAATGATGCCCTGCATCTCTGGCAATGATTTGAAAAACTAATGCTTCATTGTGCGGTGTAGATGGGTTAGTAAGTGAGTTTTTGGCACAATGGAGCATTCTTTTAAATCTTCATCATTAAAAATATGAGCGTATGAAAAGTGTGAGAGAAAAAAACAAAATCAGGCGGCAACTGCTGACTATGGGAGTAATGGGTGTATTGATGATGGCGTCATTTTGTGCAGCAGCACAGGATGGGAATGCAGGTATCAATGAAGCTAACACCAAGGTGCGAAGCTATTTTGCTTCAGGAACTAATTTAATGTATGCGGTTGGTGCGATCGTCGGGCTAATTGGAGCGGTTAAGGTTTACCAGAAATGGAACAGTGGCGACCATGATACAGGCAAGGTTGCTGCTGCATGGTTTGGCAGTTGCGTTTTTTTAGTAATAGTAGCAACTGTTATCCGGTCATTCTTTGGAGTGTAAAACATTTATCATGAGCAACAGTGTCTATCAAATCAACAAGGGCATCAACAAGTCCATCGAGTTTAAAGGGCTGAAAGCACAATATATTTGGTACCTCGGCGGTGGGCTTGTTATGTTGCTCATTTTTTTTGCTATCATCTATATTATTGGACTAAATATTTTCTTTTGCCTGGCACTTATTGTAAGCCTGGCAACTGGGCTGTTCATGTATGTATATAAACTGAGCCGTACTTATGGCGAACACGGCTTAATGAAAAAAGTAGCAAAGAAGGCAGTGCCAAACGTTATTAAAAGCTATTCCATAACTCTGTTAAGAAAGCAACTACAGCATGAAAAACCTGTTTGATATATTACCAATATACGGTGTTGAACACAGTGCCATTTTATCAAAGATGGGCGATATCACAATTGGCTTCAAGGTTGAATTGCCTGAGTTATTTACCATGAGCAATGACGAGTATGAAGCTTTTCATCATGCATGGATTAAAGCCATAAAAGTACTGCCGGTAAATGCACTACTTCATAAACAAGATTGGTTTACAGAAACAAAATATGGCGCTGATTTTTCAAATGATGATACCAGCTTTTTGACCAGGAGTAGTGAAAGATTCTTTAACGAAAGGCCTTATCTCAATCATGAGTGCTATATATTTTTGTCCAAGAAGCCTGTTAATCAGAAAGGCTTCCTCTTCCGTTTTCTCCAGTTTATTAAGAAAGACAATCGTTCCCGAAGAAACCTTGCAACCAAAACACTTCCATGACTTTTTAAATCATGTTGGACAATTTGAAAATATATTATCTGACAGCGGTTTTATCTCACTGAAAAGATTGAATGATGCAGAGTTGATTAATGTAGTAATTCAGTATCTCAACCTGCAGACCGACGGTGAAGTCATTCGTGATATTGAGTTTAAACCCGAATGGATGATTGGTGAAAACCATTGCCAGTTGTACACGATGGCGGATGCTGAATTTGTACCTGCATTATGCGGCTCAAGGATAAACTATGACAAGTACTCAACCGACAAGACAAAGTTCAGTGTAGGCTTTGCATCGCCCATTGGCCAGTTGCTTTCTTGCAATCATATCTACAACCAATATGTTTTTATTGAGGACGTTCAAAAAACCATGCAAAAGCTGGAAGGAAAAAGATTGAGGCTTCAATCACTTTCCGCTTACAGCCGGGAAAACGCTATTGCAAAAGATGCTACGGATAATTTCCTGAACGAGGCGATAGCGGAGCAGCGGCTTCCGGTGAAAGCGCATTTTAATTTATTGGCCTGGACGGATAACCGGGAGGATTTAAAAACCATCAGGAACCTCTGTTCATCGGCACTTACGCAAATGGACGCTACGCCCAAGCTTGAAACAGAAGGATCTGCACAAATTTATTGGGCTGGTATTCCGGGTAACGCTGCCGACTTTCCGATGAACGATACGTTTGATACCTTCTCTCCACAGGCCTGTTGCTTTTTTAACCTGGAAACCAATTACCGTTCTTCTGTAAGTCCCATTGGCATCCGGCTGGGTGATCGATTGAGCGGCAGGCCCGTACATGTGGATATATCTGACGAGCCAATGGACAAAGGAATCTGTACGAATCGCAATAAATTTATCCTCGGTCCCTCTGGTTCCGGTAAGTCCTTTTTCACCAACCATATGGTGAGGAGCTACTATGAAAAAGGCACACATATTGTGCTGGTAGATGTGGGCCATTCTTACAAGGGGTTGTGTGATATGGTGAATGGCTACTACTTTACTTATTCAGAAACCAATCCTATTAAGTTCAACCCGTTTTACATTGGCGAAGCCGATACGCTGGATACAGAAAAAAAGGAAAGCATCAAAACCCTGTTGCTAGCCCTTTGGAAGAAAGACAATGAAACCTTCAACCGCAGCGAATATGTTGCCCTTTCAAATGCCTTACAGCTATATTTCGACAAAGTAAGTGTAAACAAAGGTTTGTTTCCCTGCTTTGACAGTTTTTATGAATTTCTAAAGGATGAGTTTGTTGAAGTGTTGAAAGGCGATAATGTAAAGGATAAGGATTTTGATGTTTCAAATTTCTTGTACGTGCTGAGACCTTATTATAAAGGTGGTGAATTTGATTACCTGTTGAACGCAAAAGAAAACCTTGATTTGTTGCAACAACGGTTTATAGTTTTTGAACTGGATAATATTAAAGATCACCCGATCCTATTTCCCGTGGTAACCATCATTATCATGGAAGTGTTTATCAGTAAAATGAGAAAGCTGAAAGGCATACGAAAAATGATCTTGATTGAAGAAGCCTGGAAAGCAATCGCAAAGGAAGGTATGGCTGAATACATCAAGTACTTGTTTAAAACAGTAAGAAAATTCTTTGGCGAAGCCATTGTTGTAACCCAGGAAGTAGAAGATATAATTTCATCACCGGTGGTAAAGCAGGCAATCATCAACAATAGTGATTGCAAGATCTTATTAGACCAAAGTAAGTACCAGAATAAGTTTGATCAGATACAGGAATTGTTAGGATTGACAGATAAGGAAAAGGCGTTGGTATTGTCTATTAATAAAGCCAATGACCCCACAAAAAAATACAAAGAGGTATTTATTTCGCTTGGTGGCGTCTTAAGTAAAGTGTACAGGACAGAAGTGTCGCCGCAAGAATATTTGGCTTACACAACAGAGGAAAAAGAAAAAGTGAAAGTGCAGGCCGCAGCCCAAAAATTTGGAAGTATTGAAAAAGGAATTGCATCGTTAACAATTTAAAATATAGGTTATGAAGTACGCTTTTATTTGTATCCTGATTTTTATTTTTTCTTGCCGTAGTTCTGAAAATAGCGCAGCTTTAGATGGAATTTATACGGCTTCGTTTGAGCATGAATTTGCAAAAACGGATGATACATTAGTTCTTAAAAAGGCAAACGAAGGGAACGGGGTTTATCAAATTGTCAGGCACTCTGGTGTCATAAAAAAGATGGATGGCAAGACCTTTCCAAAAGAAGTACTAAATGATACCTGGACATTAGACTACAATCCAGATAAACAAACACTCACAGAAGGGAGGAATGGCAAAACACTTATTTGGAACAGTGGCAATCTAACCCTCCAGTTCGGAGAGACAACTTATAAGAAAATAGCTAACTGACAAAAAATTGGTTTGTTAAGAATAGAGAATGAATTGTGAAATTGAAAATGTGGAGTATGAAAAAACTACTAATTGTTACAGGAATTATCCTGCTGATAAGTCTTGCGCCTGTCCAAACAATTCATGCGCAAATTCCTATTCTGGAAATTATCAAAGCAGGTGTAAAAAAGGTAATTAAGGCCATCGACCTTAAAATTCAGCGATTACAAAATAAAACAATCTGGCTGCAGAATGCCCAAAAGACATTGGAAAATGAAATGTCGAAACTGAAGCTCAAAGAGATTGGAGATTGGGCAGACAAACAAAAGCAATTGTATTCAAAGTATTTTGAAGAATTGTCAAAAGTAAAAAGTACGATAGGTACCTATCAAGCCGTAAGAGATATTATCAGCAAGCAGGGTCAGTTAGTAAGGGAATATTCAAGAGCCTTTAACCTGTCTAAACAGGACCAGAATTTTACAGCCCAGGAAATTGAGTATATGGGACAGGTTTATTCCGGCATATTGGAAGAAAGCCTGAAAAATATTGAACAGGTGCAAATGGTTGTGACGGCATTTGCAACCCAGATGACGGACGAAAAGCGATTAGCCATAATCTATGCAGCCTCTGATAACATAGATCGTAACCTTGGCGACCTACACCAATTCAACCAGCAAAATATCAGGATAAGTTTGCAGCGTTCCAAAGAAAGGAATGATGTTGATGTAGTGAAGAAGCTCTATGGAATAGAGTAGTAATTATTTGTGTGAAAGTGAAAATGTGAAGTATGAAAAAAATAATTGCGATAGCAATGCTGCTGTCAATAACAAAATCTATGTCTGCACAAACTTTTGCAGAATGGTTCAGGCAAAAGTCAACTCAAAAGAAATACCTGATACAGCAAATTGCTGCATTACAAGTTTATATCGGCTATGTGTCAAAAGGTTATTCTATTGCAAAAAAAGGCCTTAATACCATCCAGGATATTAAACACGGCGATTTTGATCTTCATAAAAACTATTTCATTTCCTTAGCATCAGTAAATCCAACTATTAAGCGATATACCAGGGTAGCAAACATTATTTCCCTTGAAATAAATATTGTCAGGCGAACTGCATCCGTCATCCGCTATTGCAAAGAATCAAAACAACTCACCCTTTCAGAATTAACCTATCTCCAAAATGTTTTTGATCAACTGTTGAGTGATTGTTCCAAATCACTCGATAAACTTTTTGCTGTTATTACAGATGGAAGCCTAACTATGAAAGATGACGAACGAATCAGTGAAATAGATAAAATTTACGATGATATGGTTGATAAGCAAGTATTCTGCAGTTCGTTTGGAAATACGACAAAAGGGCTGTGCATACAACGAATGAATGAACAAAATGAAATTCTATTCTCAAAGAAATTAAATAATGTAAAATGAAAAGCTTACTTATCTTATTACTGCTGACTGCTCAAATTTCCAGTAATGTACTCTGTGCACAGTCAACCGAAGCACAACAACTACTTCTTAACGTAGAAAAATTAGCCCAGCTTAAAAAGATTCTTAGTAATATGAAAAAAGGCTATGAGCTCGTAAGTACCGGCTACAATACTATCAAGGACATTTCCCAAGGAAACTTTAATCTGCATGATGCATTCTTAAATGCATTGTTACAGGTAAGTCCTACTGTAAAAAAATACAAGCGGGTTGCCGATATCATTAGCTGCCAGTCCCAGATAGTTAAAGAATACCGATCTGCCTTTAATCGCTTCAAATCTACCAACCTGTTTAATTCTTCCGAAATAACATACATGGAAGATGTTTATAAAAATCTTTTTAATAAAAGCCTTCAGAATCTTGATGAATTTGGGATGGTACTCACAGCCGGGAAGTTAAGAATGAGTGATGATGAAAGGATTGCGGCAATAGACAGAATTTATAAAGATATTTCAGACAAGCTGGTTTTTTTGAGAAGCTTTAATAATGAAGGATCTGTGCTGGCAGTTCAAAGAGGAAGGGAAATGGTTGACACAAAGCTTTCTGAAAATTTGAATGGCCTTTAGTTCATAATCGATTAAAAAGTTGTGTATGAAAAAGTGCGTGAGTGTAATCGTTTTCTTTGTTGTGGCATTGATGCCCAATTTATTGTTTGCTCAAAATGGAGGATTTGCTGATGAAGTCAAAAGCCTGCATACGGTTTTGGAGCAACTCTATACAGAAATGTTGCCGCTGTGCAGCAAGTTGATCGGTGTTGGTCGTGGTATTGCCGGCTTTGCAGCTACCTGGTATATAGCGAGTAGAGTTTGGCGGCATATTGCTAATGCTGAACCTATTGATTTTTATCCGTTGTTCCGTCCTTTTGTTCTAGGTTTTGCAGTAATCATATTTCCCTCTGTTATCGCCATGATAAACGGGGTAATGAATCCAACGGTAACCGGCACTGCCTCGATGGTTAATGATTCTAATAAGGCAATAGCCGTGTTATTGCAAAAAAAGGAAGAAGCCATCAAAAAAACAGATGTATGGAAAATGTATGTTGGTGAAACTGGCAGTGGTGATAGAGACAAGTGGTATAAATACACACACTTAAACGAAGATCCTTCAAAGGAAGGATTTTTTGAGGGGATTGGCAATGACATCAAGTTTGCAATGGCAAAAGCCTCCTACAACTTTAGAAATTCCATAAAACAATGGATGAGTGAAGTATTGAGAATATTATTTGAAGCCGCTTCCCTTTGCATAAATACCATTAGGACATTTTATCTTATTGTTCTTGCTATACTCGGGCCACTAGTCTTTGGCATTGCGGTCTTTGATGGATTCCAGCACACCTTAACGGTCTGGATTGCACGGTACATCAATATATTTCTCTGGTTGCCTGTCGCCAATATCTTCGGCAGCATCATTGGCAAAATACAGGAAAATATGTTGAAGGTTGATATCGCCCAGGTACAGGATTACGGAGACACCTTCTTTTCTCCAACTGATACAGCTTATCTCATTTTTATGATCATTGGAATCGTTGGATACTTTACTGTACCAAGTGTAGCCAACTATATCGTTCATGCTGGCGGTGGAAATACATTACTGTATAAAGTCACAAGTCTTACATCTAGTAGCTCACGGAGTATTGTGAATTCTGCATCATCCGGTGCAGGTATGGTTGCTGATGCTTTCGGCAATGCAAAATCAAACATTAGCGGCAGTGTAGCATCAAACAGTGTAAGCGGAGGATATTTTAAGGAAGATGGGGGGAACAAAACAAATGGTTACATGCAGGATAAATTATCTGGTAAATCTTAAGCTATGTTTAAACAAACAAAAAATATCGATGCATCATTCAGGCATATAAAGCTTTTCACTTTACTACTGGTGCTTGGGTGCTTTATCCTTTGCGGTTTTGTGTTGTATAAAAGTTATGAGTTATCTGCAAAGGTTCAGGACAGGATATATATTCTTTCAGGTGATAAGGCGATGGAGGCGTTTGCATCAAAAAGGAAAGACAATATCGAAGTAGAGGCCCGAAGCCATGTTGCCATGTTTCATACCGATTTCTTTACGCTCGACCCGGATGAGAAAGTAATTGAATCTAATATCAAGAAGGCATTATACCTGGCTGATGGCTCTGCTAAAAGACAGTATGATAATCTTAAGGAAACCTCTTACTATTCAGGTATCATCTCCGGCAATATCAGTCAGCAAATTGCTGTAGATAGTATTTCATTAAGTATGAATGCCGAGCCGTATTTGTTTCATTGCTACGCCACAATTAAAATCATAAGGCCCAATAGCGTCGTCACCCGCAATCTAATAACGCAGGGCTATTTAAGAAATGTTTCCCGCTCTGACCATAATCCTCATGGATTCTTAATTGAAAGATGGGAGACCATTGAAAATAGGGATATAAAAACTGAAACAAGATGAAAACCAGGAATAGACAAATCAATAAAGAAACACTGACAGATAAAGCTGCTAATGGCATAGCGAAAGGTATTTTAAAATCTCAAAATGGTTTTGCAAAATATATGCAGTCGTTATCCAAAAACTGGAAGGTCAAACAGCAATGGATCTTTTTGTATTTGGTCTGCTTGGTTTTTGGTGGCCTAAGCATTGTCGCTATTGTCAATCCCTTTAGAGCTAAGGACACTAACAGCAGCTTGATTCCAAAGCCCATTGCTGTTCCAAAAAGTATCCATCAACAAAGAAATGGTTTTGCAATTACAGAAAACGAGTTTCAGCAAGTGCAGGAGTATAAGGCGAAGCATCCAAACCTGCAGAAAGAACGGCCAGGCCTTCTTGATAGTTTAAGCATGATTGAAGAAGTCTATTATTCACAAAAAAAATAACACAATGGAAAACAAACATTCAGTAAAGTTTTTGAGGCAACGAAAAATGATGGTGGTATTACCATTGTTGGTACTTCCATTTATCACAATGGCTTTTTGGGCATTGGGAGGTGGTAAAGGAACTGGCAATGATACTGACAAAAATAAAGTTGCAGGCCTTAATCTTCAACTGCCAAATGCGAATCTCAAGTCTGATAAAAATGAAGATAAGTTGTCGTTCTATATGGAAGCAGATGCCGATTCTTTAAAACGGGCAGAGCTGCTTAGAAGTGACCCTTTCTACAAGGATTCATTGCAGACAAAAGTTTCTTTGATGGATGCTACACAGCATTTAAATAATCCATCAACATCAAGGAATGGGTTAAACACTTCAGTTTATCAATCTGGAACCGATGCCAATGAACAAAAGATATATCAAAAGATAAATGAGATCAATAAACAAATAAATCAGCCGGAAACAACTGCATCTTCTTTAAACAATTCGGGTGCACCTTATCAAAACAATGAGCAGTTTACAAACGATGTAGACAGGATGCAGCAGATGATGCAAATGATGGATGACAAACAGGAAACGGACCCGGAAATGCAACAATTAAATGGAACGCTGGATAAAATTTTAGACATCCAGCATCCGCAAAGAGTAAAGGACAAACTGAAAGAAAAATCTTTGCAACAAAAGGAGGTTGTCTTTGCGGTTTCAAAAATGCCAACCCAGGATAACATCAGTTTGTTGGATACAATAAAGCATAGATCAACATCGACGGTAGGCTTCTATGGAACAAATGAAACTTCCAATAATTTAAATGATGAACCGGCAGTAGAGGCTGTTGTTCATGCCAACCAAAACCTGGTCAATGGAGCTATCATCAAACTGCGCTTATCTACCGATATCTACATCAACGGTACATTAATTCCGAAGGGAAACTTTGTGTATGGTTCTGCATCGCTAAATGATGAAAGATTAGAAATAGAAATCAATTCTATCCGCTATGGTACTTCTTTATTTCCTGTCAAGCTGGAAGTGTACGATATGGATGGACTGCCCGGCATTCATATCCCTGGTGCCATTACCCGTGACGTTGCCAAACATTCTGCAGACAACAGTTTGCAATTAATGGAACTTTCTTCTGTTGATCCATCATTCAAAGCACAAGTTGCCGCCGCTGGCATCAGTGCTGCCAAAGGATTGCTTAGCAGAAAAGTAAAGCAGGTTAAGGTAATGGTTAAAGAAGGCTACAAAGTTCTCCTTAAAAGCAAGAGCAATTAATAATTTTTTCCAACTATAAAATACAAACGTATGAAACGATTAGTGTGTTTGACAATGGTGAGTTTGTTTTTCGTTTCTCTGAAAGCACAAACATCCCTTTGCATTTCAACTGAAAAAACAACCAGTCTGGTGTTTCCGTTTTCAATACTCCACGTGGACAGGGGGACGCAGGCAATATTGGCCCAGCAGGTAAAAGAATCTCCAACGATATTATTAGTGAAAGCAGCAGAGAAAGGCTTTCCTGAAACGAATCTTAGTGTTGTTACGGATGATGGAAGTGTCTATTCTTTTGTGGTATGCTATGACAATAACCCGGCAACTTGGGTGTATCACCTGCCGACAACCAATTTTGCAACTGTAACGACTTATGCCAATGGAATTTTAGACAATCCCAGGACAATGCACGGCATTAAAGACGAACAATGGGATATTAAAGCGATGGTTTCTGGTATTTACATAAAAAATGAAATCATGTATTACCAACTTAACATTGCAAATAACAGTCCCGTTGACTATGACATTGATGTTCTCCGCTTTTTTATCCGGGACAAAAAGAAGGGCAAAAGAACTGCCATTCAGGAAACAGATTTAAAGCCACTTCATATTTCCGGTAATAGTTCGCAAGTGAAAGCAAATAGTTCGTCTTCATTGGTTTTTGCTTTGGATAAGTTTACTATCCCGGATGCCAAATATCTACTCGTGCAGATCATGGAGAAAAATGGCGGCAGGCATTTGTCTATGAAAGTGAGCAATAAAAAAATCATGCAGGCAATCATCTTACCCGATCTGAAATGAACAACGAACATCCCATATCTGATGAGGTACTAGAACTGGCTCAGTTAGCACTTAATAAAGGTGAGCATTGGATGGCTTATAACAACTCACTTTATTTTATCGATAAAAGCGATGTGTATTTTTTCAGTTCAAAGGATGAAGCGAATGATTTTGCAGATAATAATATCAGTGACAGAGATCACTTCCATGCGGTTCATTTTGATTCTATCCTTGACATTTATAAAGCGATTCCTTATGCAAAAAATACAGTCCCTAATCCAGATGCCAACGGCCTCTACAATCATGAAGGCAACGATTTTACAGATGCGCTAATAGATCACATAGAACAACAACAATCATTATTTAAATCACAATTAAAAACAGATGTTATGAACAATGAGAATTTTCAGTACCTGAGTGACAACCTCAAGTACATGGGTTTCGGTGAAAACCTGAAACCGGAATTGGAAAAGAATCTGAAAGAGGGCAAAGGGGAGTTCCAATTACACTATAAGGCAGAAATCAATAAAAAGCCTTTTGAAGTAACGATGAACTTCCGCAAATCCGATTCTTCAGATTTGTACTTCTTTAACAATTATAATGCTTCGCTTGGAAAAGCCAATGGCGAAAAAGAAGAACAAACATTCTACCTCAACAAAGGAAAAGGCGTTACTGGCAAGGAAGCATTCAATTTGCTGGATGGCAGGGCCGTTCACAAAGACCTGGTTACAAGGGAAGGCCAACCTTACAAGGCCTGGATTCAGCTTGACTTTGAAAACAAAGACAAGAACAACAATTCCGAAGTAAAGCAGTTTCATGAAAATTATGGATTTGATTTAAAGGCCGCTGTTGAAAAGTTTGCAATAGCTGAACTAAATGAACCCGATAAAGAGAAGGCATTGATGCAATCACTGCAAAAAGGAAATGTTCAGTCTGTTTCCATTGAGAAGGATGGAAGCAGTCATAAAATGTTTATCGAAGCTGATCCGCAATTCAAAAAAGTGAACCTGTATGATTCCAATATGAAAATGGTGACAAAGGAATCTTTAGACCAGTATAAAACAGGAATAGACAAGGGAGCCAAAGCAGTAAAGGAGGATGTAGCAGATGATAAAAAAAAAGAAGTGAAACAGGACATCAAGCCTGAAAAGGAAAAAGTAGTTAAGAAAAATGACAAAAGCCTTTTACCTAAAAAAAGGGAAGGCAACAAGAAAGGTTTGGGAGTTTCATAAACTCCTAAACCTGATTTTTTATTATTAAAAGTATAATGATGGATATTCAAAATATTACAGCACTATCCGGTAAACTTGAAGCATTAGGATTTGAGCACTTAGGATATCTGCTGTTAAAAAAGATTTCATTCAGGCTACAGAACTTTTGGCTTCTGTCAAAGGCTAATCATCTGAATAGTGATTTGAACTTTCAATTATTTATTCAAAAGAATGTTGTAACTGATAATTATGAGCTATTGTATTATGATGCCATACTTCAAGTAAGTTCAGATACGAATGAGCAATTTATTAATGGTATTGATATTGGCGAAGTCAAAATAGCAATGGCAAAGATAGACTGGAAAAATGCTTTTGATTTAACAACGGGGCGGAACTTGCCAGTAAATGAAAAATCTGAGTGGAAAAAAGAAGAGGAAATAGAGTTGGTGCTCGAAAAATTAGAGGCATTAGAGAAATCAGAAAATGGTAAATCAGTTGCTACTGCCCTGAAATTGGAATTTTGGGCTGGCTTGCCGTATCAGGATTTGTTTGGCAATATTGCACCAGTCAAAACTAAATATGAAATCTCCCAGCGATTCTATTGTGCAACAGGACAGCCTGGTATTTCAGTTGATGAAGCATACAGGTTTTTGCAAAACAGGTTGTTGGAAAAGCAAATTTTGCTTCGAAAAAAACAGCCGGAAAATTCGGAGGTGGCTGACGATGCAGTTGATAGCCAGCCTTCATCAGGTAGTGGTTTATTAAAGAAGAAAAGAATCAGTGGTAAACGAAATGCAAAGAAACCGCATCAATAAATTAGATTAAGATTATGGAACTAGTTCCAGCGTTGATTAGATTTTATGAAACCATTGAACAAGATTCAAGAATTAATAGTACTCATATAAGTCTGTACATGGCTTTATTGAGACATTGTAATATTAATGGTGGCAAAAACCCCTTTCCAATTGAAAGAAGTGTCATTATGAGAATTGCCAAAATAAATGCCAGATATACTTACAGCAAGTGTATAAATAACCTGAAGGACTTTGGTTACGTGCAATACAAGCCCTCTACGAACGCTGTCAACTGCAGCACGATATATTTAATTGAGTTGTAAAATATTTTTACACAGAGAATGATTTGTGAAGAATGATTAAAAAGTGAGGTGTAAGATGGAAAAATTAAAACCAGAAAAAGCATTAGAAATACTAAGGAAAAAAGGTGTGGATATTTCTTTAGAGCAAGCTGCTCAAGTTCTGGAATTACTTCGGAAATTTGCTAATATCATGGTTTCACAATATTTAGAAAGCCAAAGAAGGGCGTAAGTGAAACATTAAGTAACCTTCAATTTATGATCTATGAAAATAGCAGATTTATATATTCGGGTTAGTACAGATGAACAGGCCGACAAAGGCTACAGCCAACGAAGTCAGGAAGAATTTTTAAGGAAATATTGCGAAATCAACGGTCTATCAATTAGGAAAGTAATTTTCGAAGATCATTCAGCCAAAACATTTAATCGACCTGAGTGGAAAAGATATCTGGTCGAACTTCGCAAACATAAATGCCAGGCAGATTTCGTCCTTTTTCTGAAATGGGATCGCTTTAGTCGAAACGCAGGTGATGCATATCAAATGATAAATCTGCTACGGAAATTGGGTGTGGAACCACAAGCTATAGAGCAGCCTTTGGATCTATCGATACCAGAAAACAAAATGATGCTGGCATTTTATTTAGCAGCCCCTGAAGTGGAAAATGACCGGCGGGCATTGAATGTTATCCATGGGATGCGTAGGGCAAGAAAAGAAGGTCGCTATATGGGTTTAGCTCCCATCGGTTATAGTAATAAAACTGATGAGGCCGGAAGAAAATATATAGCTCCCGAAGAAAAGCAAGCAAAAATTTTGCAGTGGGCATTTAGTCAAATAGCTGAAGGCGTTTTTAATACCGAGCAGGTTTACAAAATGGCAAAAGAAAAAGGCTTTTCTGGTACAAAAGGGCTGTTTTGGTTTGCCATACGCAATCCTGTGTATTGTGGCAAAATATTTATTCCAAAATACAAGGATGAAGAAAGTTGCTTCGTCAAGGGATTGCATGAACCCATTATTTCAGAAGCTTTATATTATCAGGTTCAGGACGTACTAGATGGCAGAAAAAGGCATTATCGCCTTAAAGTGGTCTCTAATGCGTCATTACCATTACGGGGGTTTTTAATCTGCCCTAAATGCAATAAATTATTAACGGGTAGTGCTTCCAAAGGAATGACAAAATATTATTCATATTATCATTGCACAGATGGTTGTTCATGCAGGTATAGGGCCGATAATGTCAATACTATTTTTACTACCGAGCTCAAAAAGTATATTCCACGCCCGGAAATGATAGAATTGTTTAAAATAACGTTATCTGAAGCATGGTACGACCAGACCAATCATTTGCAGGATGATAGCAAGCAGTTGCAATTACAAATTAAAGAATATGAGGACAAGCTTTCTTACATCAGGGAATTACTTTCCTCAAGGCAATTAGAGCCTGCTGATTTCAGGGAAATGAAAGCAGAGTATACCACTAAGCTTGAAAAACTAGAGGCGAAATTAAGCGCCACTAATCATGATAAGTTAGACTTTAATGGTCTGTTAACTAAGGGAGTGAATAACCTCTTAAAGCTCGATTATGTTTATGAAACTGGCGATATAGAAAAGAAAAGGGAGGTAATTAGTTCGATGTACCCCGAAAAAATGACTTTTGACGGATTTTCAGTTCGAACTAATCGCATCAATGAAGTGGCAAGGCTAATATACAGTATGGACGTGGGTTCCAGCGAAAATAAAAACAGGACAAGTGGAAATAATTCCAGCTTGTCCTGTGAAGTCGGGATGGCAAGATTCGAACTTGCGACCTCCTGGTCCCAAACCAGGCGCGATAACCGGGCTACGCTACATCCCGAACGATTAAGATTTTATCAGAGCTGAGGAGAGAGGATATGATCCACTAAAAAACTGGTTACCCATCTCAACCTGCAATTTTGCGGAGAGGGAGGGATTCGATCCGCCGAGGCGGAACTAGTTTAAGCCCTATCTCTTCACAATTTTTGCGGAGAGGGAGGGATTCGATCCGCCGAGGCGGAACTAGCTTAAGCCCTATCTCTACACAACTTTTGCGGAGAGGGAGGGATTCGAACCCTCGGTACAGGTTTAAGCCCGTACAACGGTTTAGCAAACCGGCCCTTTCGGCCACTCAGGCACCTCTCCTAAAGAACTAATCCCGTTAAGGGGCAGCAAAAATACAATTGTATTGCTTATCACCCAAAATAAAATCAATAATTATAGCATAGAAATTTAAAGATCGGCTGCAACCCCCTGCTGTTCTGGCATTCGGGGATTTTGGGTAACTTTTGGACAATAAAAAAACCAGGCTTTAAACCTGGTTCATATCTCAAAAAGTTCATTTCTTACATTGCTGCCAGTTGCACTTTCTGCTGCAGCTCGAGTACACTCTCTTTAAATAGGTTATCCGTATCCATCAGGTCTTTCACCGTTTGGCAACTATGGATTACGGTAGTATGATCTCTTCCGCCAAAATGCTCCCCGATTGTTTTAAGTGAGTTCTTGGTAAAAGCTTTCGACAAATACATCGTTATCTGCCTTGCCTGAACAATCTCCCTTTTCCTGGTTTTCTGTAACAGTTTATCATAAGGAACATCAAAATACTCGCATACCATTTTCTGAATGGCATCGATGGTGATTTCCTTACTGGAAGATTTTACAAAATTGCGCAACACTTTTTTAGCCAACTCAAGGTCTATTTCCCTTTTGTTAAGCGAAGACTGTGCCAGTAAGGAAATTAACGCTCCTTCCAGTTCCCTTACGTTGCTGTTGATATTATAGGCAATATATTTAACTACTTCACGGGGCATTTCTAACCCATCGTGTTTCATTTTATTCTCAAGAATCTCGATTTTGGTTTCGTAATCGGGCAATTGCAGATCGGCACTCAAGCCCCAACGGAATCTGCTCAACAAACGCTCCTGAACACCTTCCAGGTCTTTGGGCGATTTATCACTGGTAAGAATCAGCTGTTTGCCACTCTGGTGCAGGTGATTGAAAATGGAGAAGAATGCATCCTGTGATTTCTCAGCCCGGTTGAAGAATTGTACATCATCAATAATGAGTACATCAATCAATTGATAGAAATGAATAAAATCATTGATGGCATTGTTGCGGCTGTGATCAATAAACTGATTGATGAATTTCTCTGAACTCACATACAATACCACTTTATTATTGAAAAGCCTTTTTACTTCATTACCGATTGCCTGTGCAAGGTGCGTTTTACCTAAACCAACACCACCATAGATTACCAGTGGATTGAAAGAAGTCGTACCCGGTTTTTCTGCTACCGTTTTACCTGCCCTGCGTGCTACCCTGTTGCAATCACCTTCAATAAAAGAATCGAATGTGTAAGCTGAATTCAGTTGCGGATCAATCTGCATCTTTTTCAGCCCGGGAATTACAAACGGGTTCTTAACAGGATTATTTATAACGAGCGGAAAATCCATTTCGTTGTTTGAATATGATTTGTAGCCATTACCAGGAATATCCATGGTAAGCGGTTTGTTTTTGCTGTTGCCACTGTCTACCATGATCCTGTATTCCAACCGGGCTTCTTTTCCTAATTCTCTTTTCAGTGTTTTTGCGAGCAGCGAAACATAATGTTCTTCAAGGTACTCATAAAAAAACTGACTTGGTACCTGTATCGTTAAAATTTTTTCTTTTAATGCAACTGGCCTGATTGGTTCAAACCATGTTTTGAAATGCTGCCACTCAACAATGTCTTTGATGATCTCTAAACAATTCGCCCATACTTTTTCAAAACTTTTCTCCATTAGTCCTAAAGCAATTTATATATGTTGAGTTATTTTATTAATCAGTATTCTGTAGGGAGTTTCCTGCGAAAAACCTAATTTATTTTTATCCTCATTATTTTTTCGCAGGACAGCGAATATCAAAAGAAATTGTTGAAAAAAAAATTTTTTATTCAGTTGTTTTTTTCCTTTGGATCACAGTATGGCTTTTATAAAAAAAAATCGTGCGGACTATTGAAAATACTGTTTTTTTTACCAAAAAAAATCATAATTCCTCTACAGGTTTTTAAATAAAAAAAACTTATTAAGCCGGGGGTAAAAAAAGTTCACTGAAAGATGCGGGAAATAGAAATAAGAGTACATTTGGTGTTCTAAAAAATTTACTCACATGAGTTACGAACTTACAGGCAAACTGGTGGCCAAATACGACACCGTTCAACGGACAGAAACTTTCAAAACACGTGAATTTGTGGTAGAGAAAACCGACGATATCAACGGAAGGTCTGTGGTTAACTATGTAAAGTTTCAATGTACACAAGACAGAACGAATATAGTAGACAGGGTGAATACCGGAGATGATATAAAAGTATACTTCAACATCAAAGGTTCCAAATGGGAAAAAGATGGCAAAACCAACTATATCACCAACCTGGATGCCTGGAGAATCGAACAATTGTTGCAGCCTGGTGCCAAAACACCCGATAATGATTACCTCGAGCCACTCGACACCTTCTCGGCAACCGATCCGCAGGCGGTAGACGATCTGCCATTCTGATAAAAAAATTCAAATAAGCATCTCTAAACAGATGCTTATTTGTTATTATATATTATATATACCATTCTTGCCATTGCAGGATAACTCCCTGACCATGCAACAAAAAATATCCCTTCGTTTAAATCCGGCCGAAGCAGCCGACGAATCACAGGTTCGTAAAAAAATAGCCGGACATCTCTCCCGCAATTACAAAGACATCACTGGTTTTCATATTATCAAAAAATCAATCGACGCCAGGGGGAAGCAAATCCTCATCAACCTATCGGTCCTGGCTTTCGTGGATGAACCCTTCTATCCAACCCCAACGGGAGACTTCCATTTTAAGGACGTAACTGCTGCAAGCAAACAGGTTGTCATCATCGGTGCCGGTCCGGCAGGTTTGTTTGCTGCGTTGAGGTTGATTGAATCGGGCATACGACCCATCATTCTCGAAAGAGGAAAAGATGTAAAAAGCCGTCGTCGCGACCTGGCAGTGCTCAATAAAGAAGGCATCATCAATCCGGAAAGCAATTATTGCTTTGGTGAAGGCGGTGCCGGAACTTATAGTGATGGTAAACTCTATACCCGAAGCAACAAAAGAGGCGATATCAACCGGATCCTTCAATTGTTTGTTCATTTCGGGGCACCCGAAAATATTTTATACGATGCGCACCCGCATATCGGCACCAATAAACTACCGCAGATCATCACCGCCATGCGGGAACAGATCATCCAATGCGGTGGGAAAGTGCTCTTCAATAAAAAACTCGCCGATTTTAAAACAGCTGATCAACAGGTAACAGCAGCCATCTGCTCAGATGGAGAAGTTATTGAGGCACACGATTTCATACTGGCCACCGGGCATTCGGCAAGGGATATTTTTGAATTACTCCATCACAAAAAAATACAGATCGAACAGAAACCTTTTGCCCTGGGAGTGCGGATCGAACATCCTCAGTCGCTGATCGATCATATTCAATACCATTGTGAAACCAGGAGTGAATGGCTTCCGCCCGCTTCCTATAGCCTGGTGGAACAGGTAAATGAAAGAGGCGTTTTTTCATTCTGCATGTGCCCGGGGGGTATCATTGCACCCGCTTCAACAGCCCCGGGAGAATTGGTGGTGAATGGATGGAGCCCTTCCAAACGCAATAACCCTTTTGCCAATAGTGGCATGGTGGTGCAGGTGGCTGAAACCGATGCGGCAAAAGCGTTGCAATCGGCATCCATTGCTGCAGATCATCCATTGCTCATGATGTATTTTCAGCAAATGGTAGAACAGAAGGCTTATGCTGTTGGTGGTGGACATTTTGTAGCACCAGCACAAAGGATGGTTGATTTCTGCGAATCAAAAATTTCAAACTCCCTGCCCGAAAATTCTTACCTGCCGGGATTGCATTCGGCCGACCTGAAAACCGTTCTTCCAGCATTTATTTATAAAACATTGGCTGGTGGGTTCAAAGCTTTCGGTAGAAAAATGAAAGGTTATTTTACCAATGAGGCAGTAGTGGTGGCAACTGAAAGCCGTACTTCCAGTCCGGTTCGCATTCCCCGGAACAATGATTCCCTCTGCCATCCGCAACTGCAGAATCTTTATCCATGTGGTGAAGGGGCAGGATATGCCGGGGGTATTGTAAGTGCAGCGATGGATGGTGAACGCATTGCGGTAACCATCGCGGCCAAAAAATAAAAAAACAACCGTACAACCTTCTGTACAATTATTTTTATTTAAAGAAGCATTAGCATTTATATTTACGCCTCAATCTCTTTGTATGAATATTCTCGAATTACAAAATCTCAAAAAATACTTCGCTACACAAAAAGCTGTTGACGACATCAGTTTCAATGTAGAGGAAGGAGGGATATTTGGTTTATTGGGTCCGAATGGCGCTGGTAAAACCACTTTGCTGCGCATGATCACCGGCATTTTTTACCCGGATAGTGGTACCATCATGCTGAATGGAAAAAAATTCGATCCGCTGAATGATACCGGTCTCATCGGTTATATGCCCGAAGAAAGGGGTTTGTATAAGAAAATGAAAATCGGTGAACAGGCACTTTACCTGGCGAGGTTGAAAGGTATGAGTCGTGCCGATGCCATGAGCAGTATCAAAAAATGGTTTGTTAAACTGGAAATGGAAACCTGGTGGGATAAAAAAGTGGAAGACCTCAGTAAAGGGATGAGCCAGAAATTACAATTTGTAACAACGGTTTTGCACAATCCCAAACTGGTGATTCTTGATGAACCGGTGAGTGGTCTTGATCCGGTGAATGCCAACCTGATCAAAGATGAAATTTTCAATCTTGCAAAAAATGGCAGTACGGTTATTTTCAGTACTCACAGGATGGAACAGGTGGAACAGATCTGCGATCATATTGTACTGGTGAATAAAGGAACAAAAATTCTGGATGATACTGTTGGAAAAGTAAAGCAGGATTTCAAAGAAAATATTTACCGCTTAGGTGCAAGTGTTTTACCTGAACACCTGATGACTTATATTTTCGAAGTGGTGAAGCACGAACCTCATCAGTTGTTATTGAAACTGAACCACGACAGTACACCCAATGATGTACTGAAATATTTCATCAACCAGGGAGTAGCTGTTCAATCATTCAATGAAGTACTTCCATCGCTGAATGAAATTTTCATCAGGCTGGTAGATGGCACTACAGCTGCCCGTCAATTTCAACCCATCAACTAACCGCTCAAAAAAAATTATATGAACAAAATAGGATTGATCATTGGCCGTGAATATTTCACCAGGGTTAAAAAGAAATCATTTCTTTTAACCACCATACTGGTTCCGTTGATCATCATCGGATTCTATGCAGCCATTATTGCCATTTCTATTAAAGGCAGTGATGAAAAAAGAAAAATTGCTGTGCTCGATGAAGCCAATCTTTTCAATGGCAAAACCGACAGTACCATAAAGCTTTTCAGTTTCGATTTTATAAAAAATGAAAAGGAAAATTCCTTTGTAACCAAGTACAAGGAAAAAGGCTATGATGGCTTCCTGTATATTCCTGCATTCAAACTGGATTCACCGGGCAGGTTTATATTGCACAGCCAGTCTACAGCCAGCCTTTCTACTACTTCCTCTCTTGAAAAAGTAATCAATAAAGCCATCCGCAACAAAAGACTCGAAGCACAGGGCATCGATGTGAAAGAATATGAAAAAATTGCTGCTGATGTTTCCATCGACAATACCATTGATACAAAAGATGGTGCTAAGAAAAGTGTAGCAGGTGTTGCTTATATCGTTTCATTTGCCTGCGGTATTCTCATCTATATGATGATGATCATTTATGGCACACAGGTGATGAGGGGTGTTACTGAAGAAAAAACAAACCGTATTGCTGAAGTGGTGGTGAGTTCTGTAAAACCATTTCAGCTGATGATGGGAAAAATTATTGGTATTGGTGCTGTTGGACTAACACAATTCGCTATCTGGATCATCCTGATGTTTATGATGCAATTGGTTTTGCCATTGATATTCCCGGGACTGATGGACCAGGTTTCTGCAGCTGCTGCCAATAACCCGCAGAATCCATCTATGGCTGCAACAGCTATTCAGGGCATATCATCTCTGCCTTTGGCGAAAATTGCCTTCTCATTCCTGTTTTATTTCATCGGTGGGTATCTTACTTATGCATCCATGTTTGCTGCCATTGGCAGTGTGGTAAGTGAAGATCAGCAGGAAGCACAACAACTCGTATTCCCTGTACTGATGCCAATCATTTTAGGTTTTGTGATCATGACCAAAGCGATCAATGATCCAAACAGCAGCCTGGCAGTTTTCGGCAGCCTGTTTCCTTTGACTTCACCGATTGTAATGATGGGAAGAATTACGTATGATATTCCAACCTGGCAATTGCTGTTATCAATGGCATTGCTGATCGGATGTTTCCTGTTCTTCACCTGGATTACCGGTAAGATTTACCGCACAGGTATCCTGATGTATGGTAAAAAACCAAGCTGGAAAGAAATGCTGAAGTGGGCTTTTGCCCGTTCATGATGATCAGGCAACGGTTACATTCTCGTCTTTTCCTGTACCGAAAATAGCTTTTTTGGCCTCTGCCTTGGCATAACGGTAAAGAATACCCGAAATACTGAGTACTGCGGCTAAAATACAACCCAGCAGAAAACCGATTCCTGCAAATAATATTGAGGAAGGCTTTTTAACGTCAAATGGCGGATCGGGTTTATCGAGAATAGCGATGATAGGTGTAACCTTCTGTAAACGCCAGAGCGCTTCTTCCCTGTTGTTGGTAGAAGCATCCCGCTGCCTCAACACCCTGTCTTTTTCATTCACCAGGTTTTCTTTCGGGATCTGGTATTCAATTTTATCGGGCGTTACAAATAAAGTGGTATTGGCCATGCGTACGGCTCTCTTATCATAAGTGTTCAACACTTTATCGAGTGAATCTATTTTCCCTTCAGTAAACTCATAATCAAGTTTTGCTTTCCTTACTTTCAGGTCTTTGTAGAATTCTGAAATCTTGTCGACAAACTTATAACTAACAGGACTGATTAAACGCTGATCGGTTGAACTGAAGTTGATCTCCAGGATTCCATTCTTATTGATTTTTGAAAAGAAACCGGCTTTTAACAGGTTACCACCGATGGCTGCCAGAGCAGCTTTGTCTTCCGGCACTTTTATAGAACCCGCAAACATGGATTTATGCTTGTTGTGATCTTCAATCATCAATTCAGCAATGGTTTTATTGCCGAGATCGGGCAAGCGTTCCAGGGCAACAGCTTCTCTTGTGTTACGGCTTTGTGCAAGTTCAATGATATTGATAGATGCTTCCTGACTGAAACTTTTGGGTGCTTCCGACAATCCGAGCATGCTGGTAAGTGCACTGGTAGCACCGGTATTGTCATTGGTGGCATTTAACGGGAAGATCGTTGCTTTTGAAGAGTAAACAGGTGCAATGCTCCTGCCATAAAAGAACAGCAGTGCAGCTAAAATAATTCCTGCAGCCAGTATTAAGAACTTTAACCTGGACAACCTTAAAAAAATGCTTCTGATCAGTTCGGTATAAGTCACGCTAAAGCTTTTTAGTTCACGTATTTAAATATAATAGCTGTGAGTACAACTGGTACTGCGGCAACTATCGTCGATTTGGCCAGATCGCTGATCTCCTGTCCCTGTGGTCTTTCCGGAACAGTGATCACCGAACCTTCTTCAACCTTCGGATAGAAATGGAAGAAAAGGAAGCTCCTTGTTCTTTTGCTCTTTCCATTGGCATAGGTTACGAAAATCCTTTTTTTCCACGGTCGTATACCAAAACCACCGGCCTTATCTATATAATAAGAGAGCTTGGTATTCTCTTTATCAAATGCAATTTTTAAAGGCGACTGTACCCTTCCCACTACACTGATGAAAGGATTGATTTCGGGAATATACACCACATCGTTTTCCTGGAGAATGATATCATACTTTGAATTTTTATTTTTCAAAGCTTTAGCCAGATCGATGCTCACCGGTTCATCTTTGTATTTTAATTCTACCGGCAAACTGTCTTTGATGACAACTCCGTTGGAATCCAGTTTGATTTTTGATGAATCCAATGGAATTTCACGCAATTCTTTTTGTTTGATGCGCAATAAAACGGCTCCGTCAAGATTGGCATTATCACGTACACCTCCCGCTCTTTCGATATAAGAGGAAAGTCTTTCGTATTTATCCAGCCTTGGATATTTTCCCGGATACATAACGAGTCCACGCAATTCTATATTTTGTTGCAGTTCAAAAGTGGGGTTCCTTCTTACAAAAACCTGGTCGTATGGTTTTAATATCACTTTCGCTGCAGATGAGTCCAGTTGCAGGTTGGGTTGAATGCCATAGGATTTAACCACGGTTCTGGTAGGTTTCAAACCTTGTTGTGCCGAATCTATATTAACGATACTTGAAATTTCCAATCGGCCATACTCCGCAGATGGTTTGATACCGCCCGAGAGATACAAAAGATCCTGCAGCGTCATACCGCCATATTTCTTAACCTTGCCTTCTTTTCTAACCTCACCGAAAATCTCCACATATTGTTGTTCACCGAATTCGCTTTGTGCAAACAATTGTATCACATCATTGGGCTGCAGTTCTACATTACTTACATTGCTCAGCATGTTTTTATCCATATCCGACAAATTGATCTCCAGCCTGTCGGATTTAAGATTGGTTGAATCGCCTGCTCCCCTGAATATATATGCCCTGGGCAAATAAGTGTTTCTCGTTACACCACCTGCACGATTGATCAGGTCGAACAAACGATCGCCTTTTCTCAACTCATATACACCAGGATAGGTAACTTCTCCCTGCAATTCGATTTTATTGGAAATACCCGATTTGATGAGGTCTACTTTTACAATATCACCATCTTCGAGCATAAAATCCTGGTCGGCTAATTTTAATATGGCATTCGCATTCACATCACGCTGCACCTGTTTTTCATTTTCAGTCCTGATCACCTTCAAGGCTGAAGCAAGTGCATCTGCTGTAAGTCCGCCAGAATAACGCAACAAAGCTTTCACCCCTTCGTCTTTGCGTAACTGGTAGTACATCGGTCTTTTGAACTGACCTGTTGCCAGTACTTTCTTTTCAACAAAAGTGACAATTACAAAGTCGTTGTTCTGCAGGTAAATATGTTTGCCGAAATCGCCTGTGGTGAGGTATTTATATACATCAATTTCATCGATGATTCTTCCGGCCCTTTTGATCTGAATATTCCTGAGGTTACCAAACTCCGTTACACCATCAGCTTTTGCAATCACATTAAATGCATTGGAAAAAGCAGATACAGTAACCGGACCCGGATTGTTTACATTACCCACCACATTTACATTGATGCTGCGGGGTTGCCCGAGAGAAACAGAAATATTGGTACCGGCAGGCACCACGTTCCGGAAACGGGCATAAACAACGGAGCGCATATTATCAAACGTTAGCCCCTGAACATTGATTTTGCCCAAGTCCCTGAGGGAAGATGGCTCCATCCCTGGCCACTATGTAGCTTTCCTGGAATTCAGCAGCACCCCAGAGTGCCACCACGATATAATCACCCACACCAATCGGGTAATCGAGTGGCGGTGTAGAAAGCTCAGAAAGATCGGTAACTGCAGATTGCAAGAAATACATTCGCCCCGAAGGTTTTGTCGGGACTATATGCATTCAGTTTGATATTGTCTTTGATTAAACTGTCTTTCTCCAGTTTGGTTTTCCGGTTCTCCAGTTCAGCATTTTTGTCTTTCCCGGTATTTTCCTTGTTCTTATCGTTCAGCAAAGCAGAAAGCTGTGCTGGCGACATCGATTTGGGATCAATCTGGTTAGGTAATATTTCAGTTGGTAATCTGCTGAGGTACCGGTGGTTGACAATACGGCAGGCAGTGATATAAATGCAAATGAAAAAAATACAATTAAAAATGATACAAGCCTCCTTTGTAATGGTTGCATTCTTGTAGGGGTTATGTAGAAAAAATAAAAATCGCCCAAATATAATGTTTTATTTAAGAGGATGTTGTAGGATGCGGCTGCATTCCGGTCCATATTTCATCAACAATGGCCGCTGCAGGTTCGATTTTCCTGATGAGATGAACTCACCTGGCCTATCTCCAGTTCTCCTTCTTCCATATCTCCTTCAAACATTCCTTTCTTGGCACGGCCCCTGCCCGAGCAATTGCTGCAGTTGTTCAACGGATGCGCCTTCAGCCTCTGCTTTCTGTACATCTTTATAAAACTTATTCCTGATCAGTCGCACCGGTGTAAGCTGTTTAAGCGCCAGTACGGTATCCCCTTCATTGGTATGAATGACGGCATTTTTAAAATTGATATGACTGGAAGCTTCATCGCTGGCAATGAAACGACTTCCTACCTGAACACCCTGATGCACCTAAGATCATTGCAGCGGCCATTTGCCTTCCGGTAGCAATACCTCCGGCGGCAATAACGGGAATGTGTACACTATCTGCATACAGCCGGTATGAGTACGAAACTGGTGGTTTCCTCTCTCCCATTGTGACCACCGGCCTCGAAACCTTCGGCAACCACCGCATCGCATCCTGCTTCCTGTGCTTTTAAAGCAAACTTACTGCTGCTCACAACATGCACTACTGTGATACCATGCTGCTTTAAAGTCTGCGTATAGGTTTTGGGGTTCCCTGCGGAAGTAAAAACCACCGGAACCTTTTCATCGATAACCGTTTGAATATGCTTATCAATATCGGGATAGAGCAAAGGAATATTAACCCCAAAAGGCTTACTGGTAGCCTGTTTGCATTTCTGTATATGTTCGAGCAGCACCTGCGGATACATGCTGCCGCTGCCGATCAGGCCAAGTCCGCCGGCATTACTAACGGCACTGGCTAAACGCCAGCCACTGGCCCAGATCATACCGGCCTGTACGAGTGGAATGTCAATCTTAAATAAACGGGTAATATTATTGTCAAAAGAAATCATGCTGAAAGGTAAGTTAACCGATAATTTATCGGGGCGGAAAAAAAATTATCCCCTGCTGCCGCCCAGGTCGATGGCAGTATTGTCGCCGATATTGAGGTTACGGCTTACTCCTTTTACTTCTGCATCATTGCCAATCAGGGAACTATTGAGTACGATCTCAATCAGGTTCGAATAGGCGCCAATGATAGAATCCTTGATGATAGCGTTGGTTGATATTGGTATGTTCTCCAATGGCAACATTCGGACCAATGACAGAATTTTTAATCATACATCCTTCCCCGATACTTACCGGAGGAATAATAATGGTATTCTGAAAATGATTGGTTTCTGAAACATTGCCCCCGAATTTTTTGAGGAGGATGGCATTGGATTCCAGTAGAGATTCCTTGCGGCCACAGTCGTACCAGTTGGAAACTTTAAAAGACTGGAATTTAGCGCCCTGCTGAATCATACATTCCAATGCATCGGTCAGATTAAAATCATCGTAATCCACATTGGTATGAATGATCTTATTGAGACAGCTATATAAAAAACCGGGTTTCTTTGATTTTATAAATACCCACCAGTGCCATATTGCTTTTGGGGATGGCCGGTTTTTCTACCACACGGCTGATGAATCCATCGTCTTCAATTTCGGCAACACCGAAATTCCTGGGATCATCTACTTTTTTAACACCCAGCATTGAATAAGGCGACTGTATTACTTCTTTTACATCGTACTCGGCTATGGTATCTCCCAGTACAATCAGTACTTCATCGCTACCCACAATTTCTTTTGTAAGGTCTACGGCATGACCCGTACCATGACGATCGCTTTGGGTAACAAAATGACAATTGAGATCGGGATAATTGGCCAGCACATAATCCTGGATTTTATCGCCCAGATAGCCAATGATGAATATGAAATCTGTAATGCCAGCTTCCTTCAGCTGGTCGACGATGATACTGAGTATAGTTTTTCCGGCAAGCGGAATTAAGTGCTTTTGGTTGCGTATATGTATGAGGGCGAAGCTTGGTGCCTGCGCCTGCTACTGGTATAATGGCCTTCATTAATAAATACTTCTTAGGGGAAGTAATTTAGTTTAGAATAATTGTACCTGGTTTGGGTAAGTGAAAATAGTACATTTTGTGTAAAATGAACACATTCAGAAAATAGTTAACTACAATTGAACTAACCGTTTAAGATTAAAGGCACCCTGCTTATATTTGCCGAATAAATCTGATTTATGCAAAAAGATACGGTAATATTCGACCTGATTAACCAGGAACTGGAACGCCAGCGCAATGGTATTGAACTGATTGCCAGTGAAAACTTCACCAGTTTGCAGGTAATGCAGGCAATGGGCACTTCACTCACCAATAAATATGCTGAAGGCTACCCCGGCAGAAGCGATATTACGGTGGTTGTGAAATTGTAGACCAGGTAGAGCAACTGGCGATCGACCGTATCAAACAGGTTTTTAATTGTGCTTATGCAAATGTACAGCCGCATAGTGGTGCACAGGCAAATGCAGCCCTGATGATGGCCATTCTTCAACCAGGAGATAAAATTCTCGGTCTGGATCTGAGTATGGGCGGCCATCTTAACGCATGGTTCTCCGGTTAATTTTTCAGGTAAAATATACAAGCCGTTTTTCTATGGTGTAAAAAAAGAAACCGGGCTTGATTGATTATGAGATGCTGGAAGAAAAAGCCCGTACCGAAAAACCTGCCCTGATCATTTGCGGTGCTTCTGCCTATAGCCGGGATATCGATTATGCCCGCATCCGCAAAGTTGCCGATGAAATCAATGCTTTTGTATTGTGCGATATGGCACATCCGGCCGGATTGATCGCCAAAGGTTTGCTCAGCTCACCTTTTGAACATTGTCATTTTGTTACCAGCACAACCCATAAAACATTGCGTGGACCAAGGGGCGGTATCATTCTCATGAAAACGGATTTTGAAAATCCATTCGGATTGAAAGATCCGAAAGGAAATATCCGCATGATGAGCCACCTGCTCGATATGGCTGTTTTCCCTGGTACACAGGGCGGACCATTGGAACATGTGATTGCAGCCAAAGCTGTTGCTTTTGGTGAACTGCTGTCTGATGAATTTACGGTTTACATCAAACAGGTACAGAAAAATGCACAGGCGATGGCCAAAGCATTCATTTGTGAAGAGAGGTTACGAGATCATCAGTGGCGGTACCGACAATCACCTGATGCTGATCGACCTCAGAAATAAAAACATAACCGGTAAAAAAGCACAGGAAACACTCGATAAGGCACATATCACCCTCAATAAAAACGCAGTGCCTTTCGATGATAAAAGTCCGTTTGTTACCAGCGGCATACGGGTAGGCGTACCCGCAGTTACCACCAGAGGTATGAAAGAAGCCGATATGGAAACCGTTGTTGATTTCATCGATCGTGTTCTGATGAACATTGATGATGAAGCAACGATAAGTGCCGTAAAAGAAGAAGTGAAAACATTTATGAAACAGTTTCCGTTGTATCCTGAACTGGGATAATGCCGGAAAACAAAACAGCTTACTATGTTACAACGCATACAATCCATCTGGTTATTGCTGGCTTCTGCCTGCGCAATTGTCAGTTTTAAAGTTCCTTTTTACAGTGGAACCAATAAAGAAGGCATCCCCTCTTTCAAACTCGTTCCCGATGCAGATCATTTTGTACTGATGTTGCTTACAATAGTAGTGGCTGTATTATCACTGGTATGCATTTTTCTTTACAGGAACCGCACTACACAAATGCGCATTGTGCTCTTAACCATGTTTGTTCAGATCGGACTGCTGGCTTTCTATATAAAAGAAACCATGGCATTTATAACAGGAACTTATGCCCTCACTTCAATCCTCCAGGTATTGATCCTTGTATTTTTATTCCTGGCCATCAGGGGAATCAATCATGACAATAAACTCATCCGCGACAGCGACAGGCTGAGGTAGAATTCTTTGATTAAATAAATAGCTATTATAAAAATCTTGCCGTATGACTGCCTTTCTGTTTTTTCAGATCGGCAGGTTTACCCTGGAAAACCAATTTGTCCGCCTGCTTCTCCTGCTTCGGGCCCGAGATCAATGATCCAGTCGCAACTCTTTAATACATCTGTATTGTGTTCGATTACGATGATGGAATGACCTTGTTCTACCAATGCATTGAAAGAAGCCAGTAATTTTTTGATGTCATGAAAATGCAACCCGGTGGTTGGTTCATCAAATATGAACAGAATACTTCCCTGCGCTTTTCCTTTACCAAGAAATGAAGCCAGTTTAACCCTTTGTGCTTCACCACCACTAAGCGTATCCGAAGATTGACCCAGTTTTACATAGCCAAGTCCCACATCACTTAAAGGTTGAATGGCTTTGGCTATAGCGCCACTGGCTTTTGCATCTTCATTAAAAAAGGCAATGGCTTCATCAACACTCATCTCCAGTACTTCATAAATATTCTTATCATTGAATTTTACATCCAGTACTTCTTCTTTGAAGCGTTTTCCCTGGCATACATCACAAACAAGATGCACATCTGCGAGGAACTGCATTTCA
Organism: Ferruginibacter sp.; assembly: GCA_037045295.1. Classification (GTDB taxonomy): domain Bacteria; phylum Bacteroidota; class Bacteroidia; order Chitinophagales; family Chitinophagaceae; genus Ferruginibacter. The sequence goes on along the minus strand of JBAOHS010000004.1, from coordinate 552,643 downwards.
ACAACCTGTTCCCCTTCACCTTTACAGGCATCACAACGACCGCCATCAACATTGAAAGAAAAATGCTTGGGCATGAAACCCCTCATTTTACTCAAGGGTTGTTTAGAATACAGATCCCTGATTTCATCATATGCTTTAATATAAGTAACAGGATTGCTGCGGCTCGATTTACCGATCGGGTTCTGATCTACCAGTTCTACCTGTTTGATAAAATCAATATCTCCGGTAAAGCCCATGGAACAAACCAGGTTTGTCGGTAAACTCTCCTTTCAGCTTTTTTAATGCAGGATATAAAATCTGTTTAACGAGTGTTGTTTTACCACTTCCGCTTACACCACTTACTGCACACAGAACATTCAGCGGAAATTCAACCGTAATATTTTTGAGGTTATTTTGTACAGCGCCTTCAATGGTTAACGACCTGATCCATTTCCTGACAGTTGCCGGTGCTTCAATGCGCAATTTGCCCGACAAGTACTGACCGGTTAAACTTTTTTTGTCTTTGATGATCTCGGCATAAGTACCTGCAGCCACCACTTCACCACCAAGATGACTGGCAAATGGTCCCATATCAATGATATGATCGGCTTCTTTCATCATCATTTCATCGTGCTCTACCACCACAACCGTATTGCCTAAGATCACGGAGTTCTTTCAGTACAGCGATCAATCTTTCTGTATCCCGGCTGTGCAAGCCAATAGAAGGTTCGTCTAATATATACAGTGAGTTGGTAAGGTTACTGCCCAGGCTTCGGGTAAGTTGAATGCGCTGGCTTTCACCACCACTCAATGAATTGGCCAGCCTGTTAAGGGTGAGATAACCCAGTCCGACATCAATCAATGTTTTAATGCGGTTATGAATTTCAATTAAAATTCTTTTCGCTACCTGCTGATCAAATTCGCTCAGTTCCAATTTTTCAAACCATTGCAGCAAATCTTTCACCGGCCATTCGCACAACTCACCAATATGATTGACCGCCGACTTTAACATAGAGTGCTTCTTTTCTTAAACGGTAACCATTGCAATCCGGGCAAAGGGTACGCCCCCTGTACCTGCTCAGCAAAACACGGTATTGTACTTTGTATAAATTCTGTTCAACTTCTTTAAAGAAATCATTGATGCCGTTCTGCATGCTGGTTGCCTTTCCACAATGCTTCCAGTTGAGCAGTGCTGAGGTCCATGATGGGTTTGTGTACCGGGAAATCAAATTTCTTTGCAGCACGGATAAAAGCATCTTTCCAGGCACTGAGCTTTTCGCCTTTCCAGGGAGCAACGGCATCTTCATATAAACTCAATCGCTTATCGGGAATCACCAGATCGGGATCAATACCCAGCACCTGTGAGAAACCTTCGCAGGTTGGGCAGGCACCGAAAGGATTGTTGAATGAAAACAAGATTCGGCACCGGTTCTTCAAACTGGATGCCATCGAGTTCAAACTTATTGCTGAAATGAAATTTCCTTTTTACCATTCACTTCCAGCAACATCATTCCTTCCCCTTCATAAAATGCAGTACCAACGGAATCGGATATACGATGCAGATCATCTTCATCAAATTCTTTTTTTATCAACCTGTCGATCAAAATATATACTGCTGTATTCGTTTATTACTGCTTACCGATTTAAAAAACGGATGCTTCGAATCTCGTTTCCAGCAATTCATCAATGCTCAGTATTTCTCTATTATAATAGATCCGTGCAAAACCTTTTTGCAACAGAATATTCAGTTCTTCTTTTATATCGCGGTTCTTATGTTGCCTGAAAGGAACAAGGATAAGTAGTTTATCTCCTTCCTTTAAAGTATCAATGGTTTTCAGCACATCATTCACATCATCTTTCTTTACTTCTCTGCCACTAACCGGCGAAATGGTTTTACCGGCTCTGGCAAAAAGTAAGCGGAGGTAATCGTAAATCTCCGTCATGCTACCTACAGTACTTCTTGGTGTACGGGTAATTACTTTCTGTTCAATGGCGATAGCCGGGCATAAGTCCTTTGATATAATCAACATCCGGCTTATTCATCCGTTGCATGAATTGCCTGGCGTATGCACTTAAACTTTCGGCATACCGGCGTTGCCCTTCTGCAAACAATGTATCTATTGTAAGTGAAGATTTTCCTGAACCGGAAACACCGGTAACCACCACCAGCTTATTTCGTGGTATCGTAACCGTTATGTTTTTAAGGTTGTGAACCCTTGCACCTTTAATCAGAATGTTATTATCGGCCTCAGGAGCCAGTTTTATTTTTTTTTCTTTAACAGTTTTCGCTTCCATATCTCCTGCAAAATACCTGAAAATGAGGTTATTACTTACAAATGTGAAAATCTTGATAAAAATACTACGTAGTTATACGATTGATTTCGAGAAGAAGTACTTTAGTTTTCGAATCTGTTAAAAAAAACTTTTAAAAGATTTGGCGGTTTATATTTTCTCACTATTTTCACACTACCAATATCCAATTAAAGTGAAAAGCCGTCGATGCCTATCTTCAGACTTCTACGCAATTTCTCTTCTTATTGGAACTAACAAATAGTCCTAAACCATTTAAACTGTAGAAGTTTTATGAAATGCCTTAAAAACCTAACAGACCAGCAACTCGTACGTTCTTACATGGACGGAGATTCCAATGCCCTTGCAACCTTAGTAGTTCGTTACAAGGAAAAAATTTACACTTCCATTTATTTACTGGTAAAAGACAAATATCTCGCTGAAGATATTTTCCAGGATGTATTTATCCGTATCATCGATACGCTGAAAGGCGGTCGTTATACCGATGAAGGTAAATTCCTGCCATGGGCAATGCGTATTGCACACAACTTATGTGTAGACCATTTCCGTAAAGTAAAACGTAGTCCGAGCATCAAAACCAGCGATGACAGGGACATATTTGAAGTACTCAATTTTTCTGAAGCCGGAGCCGATCAGCGTATGATGGCCGATCAGAGTCATGATCGTGTTCGTAAAATGATCGATATGCTTCCTGAAGATCAACGTGAAGTAATTATTCTGCGTCATTATGCAGATCTGAGCTTTAAAGAAATTTCTGCACTTACCAAATGCAGCATCAATACTGCTTTAGGTCGTATGCGTTATGGTTTGATCAACCTGCGTAAAATGATGACTGAAAAGCAAATCGCTCTCTAAGAGATTTTGTAACCCCCATTATACTTAGCCATTCTTTCTAACTGAGAGAATGGCTATTTTGTTTTAAAGGTTTCCAGGCCTTTCTTCAGCCATTGCAGGTATTCTTTTACTGAGGGGGTATAGGCAACAGGATAAGAAAGTAGTTTTTCTTCTGTATTGAGAATAGCATAAAGAGGCTGGGCATTGTTGGCAAAATTCTCCGTTTCAAAAGTTGACCATTGATCGCCCACTGTTATGATTTCTTTTGTTGAACCATCTTTCGACTGGTAAGTTTGTTGTTCTGCGGCCGGCAATTTCATTTTGTCATCCACATACAGGGAAACAACGATAAAATTTTCTTTCATCAGGCTGTTCACTTCTGCATCACTCCACACATTTTCTTCCATTCGGCGACAGTTTACACAGGCATACCCTGTAAAATCCAACAGGATTGGCTTGTTCTCCGCTTTGGCCATTTTCACTCCTTCCTCATAACTCCTTGTGCAGTTCAGGGAAAGAATACAATCTGACGTTTGCGGATAAACGCTGTAATACAACGGTGGCGGAAAACCACTGATCAGTTTGAGATTGGCCCATTTGGTATTGGTTAAACCCGGAATCAGGTAAAGCGTAAATAAAACAGTAACCAATCCCAACATCATTCTTCCTATCGATAGTTTTTTTATCGGTGAATCATGCGGGAACCTGATTTTACCAAAGAGATAAAGAGAAAGGCAAACGCCGATGACAATCCATATCCCGATAAACACTTCTCTTTTCAGCAATCCCCAGTGCATCACCAGGTCGGCATTGGATAAAAATTTAAAAGCGAATGCCAGTTCCAAAAAGCCCAGCACAACTTTAACGGTATTCAGCCATCCGCCAGATTTTGGCAATGAATTCAACCAGTTTGGAAATAGCGCAAATAAGGCAAAAGGCAATGCCAGTGCCAATCCGAAACCCGACATGCCCACCGTTAAACGGGTAGCTCCTCCATCACCGGCCAAAGTTCCAGCCAATAAAGATCCCAATACCGGACCTGTACAGGAAAAAGATACCAGTGCCAGTGTAAGTGCCATAAAAAATATTCCGGCAATATTACCAACACCGGCTTTGCTGTCTACTTTTCCGGAGATGGATGATGGCAGTGTGAGTTCATAATAACCGAAAAATGAAATCGCAAACAAGACAAATACCAGGAAGAAGAAAATATTCAGGTAGATATTGGTAGATATATTATTGAATATCTCCGGTTTCAGTTGTTCAGCAAAATGGAAAGGAATGGTAATGAGTACATAAATGGCAAAGATGAAAAAGCCATATAAAAAAGCATTGCGGATACCGGTTTTTTTCGAAACTGCTCTCTTGGTAAAAAAAGAAACCGTTAAGCGGAATCATCGGAAAGAAACAAGGCAGAAACAGCGCCAGTAAGCCGCCAATGAAACCCAATCCGAATATGGCAAACAAACTTTGTGATTTTGTTTCAGACACAACGCCCGATTTATCAACCGGGTTATTGATATCAATCGATGGAATTAAAATCCTGTTCGCTGTTTTTTTCACAGCGGCACCTTCCAGTCTCTACATAAAATTTCTGCTCTTCTGGAATAAAATTATCCTTGTAGCCGGTATAATAGGAAACATTCACCCGAACCGGACTAACCACTTCATTGCTGAATGTTATGGGCAGTACTAATACGAATGCTATCAAATGCCAACATCCATTTTCTTTCCGAAAACCTGGTCGTCTATATTGCGGTAATTAGTAGTGATCTGCGGTTCGGCTTGCCGGATGGAAGAATCATTGAGTGAAATGAGTATGCCTGCAATTTCATCGGCCTGGCTTGCTTTCGCATACAGGTGCCAGTTAGTTTTTATTTTGCCGTTGAAGATTAACTCGTATTGTTTATCCCCGGTTTTCCTGGAAGCAGTTTCCCATTTCACCGTTGTGGAATCCTGTGCATACAAGGCATCCTGCATCAGGAAAAAAGAAAAAACAAACCCTATTAAATACCTGAGAAAAGACATAAATGCAGTATAAAAAAATCCCGAACATTCGGGATTCATTGAAATTAGATTTTATTTACCAGCAACCTTTATGGAAAAAGGAATTTCTTTCGGAGGCTGGCATTTGTGATCGTTACAGATCATAAACGTTACAGTGCCTTTCACCACGGTGGAAGCAGTTGTTTTAAGTTTAACCTTCTGAATAAAATCAACTTTATTGCTGTAATATTTTAACGTAGACTTGAAATTAGGATCATAGGATTTTTCCAGTTTACCTGCTTCCTTAACTTTTCCTTCCAGCTTAACCAGTGGGTTGGCAGTGAAACTAAAACTGGTGGGCTCGGGACCTTCACCGGCATCCTGCGCATAAATATGCCATTTAGGATCTAAAGTTGCCGTGATTTTCAGGTCATAGGTTTTATCTCCTGTTTTAACCGCTGTGTAGGCCCATTTGATAGGCGTTTCAATCTGAGCCTTCACCATTGGCATCAATCCCAGTATAAAAACAGAAACTGCTAAAATTTTTTTCATAATATGCTGGTTCTTATAACTTAACGTCAAAATTACTGTCTTATGCGATTCCTGCCTGTTAAACTATGTTAATCTTAGTTGCCGATGCCGAAAAGTGCTTTAAAAACCTTTTTCCCATCATTGTTATTGAGCAAATCGCTGCAGGCTCTTTCCGGGTGAGGCATCATACCGAAAACATTTCTTCCGGCATTACAGATTCCGGCAATATGATTCACTGCTCCGTTCGGATTGGCTTCATCGCTGAATGCTCCTGATTCATCGCAATACTGGTAGATTACCTGGTTATTTTTATAAATCCCGTCGAGCACACCGGAAGCTGCATAAAACCTGCCTTCTCCATGCGCTACCGGAATTTTCAACACATCACTGTTCATTTTCAGCCGGACTTTTCAGGAATACATTTTTACAAACGAATTGCTGACCTGCATTTCTGAGCAGAACTCCTGGTAACAATCCGCTCTCACATAAAATCTGGAATCCGTTACAAACCCCGAGCACTTTCCCACCTTTTTCTGCGAAAGCTGTTACGCTCTGCATCATCGGACTGAAACGGGCAATGGCGCCGCATCTCAGGTAATCTCCATAACTGAATCCACCAGGCAAAACGATACAATCATTGGTATCAAACATGCTGATGTCTCTGTCTTTGTGCCAGAGCACAATTACTTCCTGGTTGAGGTCGTTCTGCAATGCTTCGATCATATCACGGTCGCAGTTCGACCCTGGAAATACTACAACGCCAAATTTCATTGGAAAGATTTTTAAGCCGGTGAATTTCACCTGGCGGCACAAAATTACAAATCCGGGAGCTTACTTGGTAATATAAAAATAGGCCATTACTGCTGTTAATGCAACGAGGCCCCAGTGGATCACGATGGGAAACCATTTTCTGTCGGGATACAGAAATGCAGCTGCCGCCAATGCCGATAATGGAATAGCGGTAAACATCCAGAACGAAAAAGCCGGTTGTGCATTTAAAAATGGAATCACCAGGCTCATCAGCATAAAAATCAGCAGAATGCTCCAGCTTTTTCTCGACTGCACGAGTAAACGCCGCATGTTGTTCTGCACGAAAATGAGTCCGACTGCAGCAGTGAATAAAATCAGCACCAGCGCTGCATAAGCCCATGGGTTCGCGGGCATCAATGGATTGCTGAGGGCAAAGGTTGGAGAAAGTTCAGACAGGTTTTTGCCGGCCAGGAACATACCTGCAGCGAGGAAATAGAAAGGGCAAACCACACCGAGAAAAACGATGATCCATTCGGGAAGTTTGAATGTTCGGGTGATGGCGATCCCTGCCAGTACCATCACCAGGAATACAATTGTTGGGAAATAAACCAGGATGGCAATCCCTGAGATCAATCCGATATTGAATAGAGTGGTCTTTAGCTTCCGGGTTATTGTGCAAACTGCAAAGTTTCGATAAAACCGGGATCAGGAAACTGATGGAAATCAACACCGGATGCAATCCATTCCAGCCGGGATAAACACTGGCAATAAGAATATAAGCCATCCCGGTGAGGTAATTGGGTTTGGGTAATAAGCGCTGATCGTTCACCAGTTTATTGATGGCAATTGCCTGCAGGTAAATGAGCAGGAATGCAATAATGCTGTAAAGTTGTGTAAAATTCTTACCCGCAGGATGAAGCCAGGTTATGAAGAGTTTGTATAAAAATCCATCCCATTTTTCAGGCTTCGGCACTTCGGGATGAATAAAGGAAGGCAATTTCAATACAAGCCCGTAAATGAAAAGCAGGAAGTTATTATATGGGTTGTTGGCTTTGAATGTGCCTGTCACAAGAATGAATTAAAACTATTAAAGATGTTGCAAAAATGAATATTTCTGTCTGCATTAAAAAAACATCTTGCCAGAAATCAGAAATCAACTTTTGCAAAACCAATACGGTTCAGGTAAATGTAAGGAATAATCATCTGCCTTGCTCCAACCTGTTTCCCCAGTTTGGGCATAAAGGTATATCCTCGTTCATTGCTTTTAAGTGTAGGATATCTTTTTATTTCTCCTGATGGACTAACACTGTGATTACTGATAATTTCTTTTTGTTTGTCTTTGTCAATAAACAGGAAATGCAATTCCCCTCCAACATTCATTAAAGAATAGGAAAGAAAATTATCATTGTCTACATCATACTGCTTCTTGTGAATAATGTCGTTCCATACCAGGTTCAGTGAACTATCAATGCTGGCGATTACGATATCATCATAATAAAACCTTGTGCTGATGTCTCTGTTAAAATTATTAAAGGGCCTGTAACCGTAGTAATATGGATTGCTGAGGAAATAATCGTTGTAGTTGGAATAAGGAAGGGTGTTGTTCCAGTAATTCCTGTTCCAGGCATTGTTTGAATTGAGGGTTTCTGTATAGAAATCTTCAGCAACAATGATAAAACCTCCATTCTTTTTGATGATAATATTGCGGGGTGATAAATTATCGAATACGAATTTGTATTGTTCGGAAGAATTGATTTTGATCCGGAGTGAATCTGAAAACCGGTTAAATGCGGCTTTGATCGGATCTTTCCCGTCCATATCAAGCATCGCTGTAAACAATCCTTCCACACTGCCTCTTCTGGTTCCATAATAGAAAGAGTTGACGAGAAAATTTCTATTCAGATTGTCTATTTTGATAGAAACTTCCTCTACAAATTTTTTCTGCAGTGAAATGTTGTGGTAAATAAAAGTATCGGATTGCTGTTTCTTAACAACAACATCCAGGCTACTGGCATTGTCCCAGGAACTTTTCCTGGTTTCTTTGGAAAAAAGAAAACTACCATTATTCGCTACCGATAGTTCACTATAGGCCTCTCTCCTTTCATCGTAACGGAGAAACTGGCGGGAACTATCAATCTGGTTTAACCCGTTGTCAAATAGTTTGGTCGCTATAGTAATATTGTCATTTTTGATATGCCTTTTGTATAACAGGATTTTCTGTTTATCCTCGCTGTATGTAGTGGAATAGATTTTATTATCTGCGAAGAAGCCAATTTTGGTTGTATCAAGTTGCCGGGGTTCTCCAACTTTATTTCCATCAGCATCGATTCTTGCAGCATCACAGTAAACAATGCCATTCTTCTGATACTGATAAATGATAAAGAGATAATCGGGATAAGCAACAAAATCTACATTAATGGTACGATCGGGCACAAAATCGAGATCCGACTGGGTCAGGACTTTCATGTTGGCATCATACTTAGTAATGGAATGTTTGCGGGTAATATTTTTATATATCAGGAAATTGCCGTTGAATTTTCCGATAACTTCGAAAAACATATCCCGACTGTCTTTTTTATTGTACTCAGTATAGGTCATAGTCTGAGCCGAACCGGTGAATGGCTGAAATACAAGTAAAAACAGGAAGAATCTGATACATCTCATCGAAAATGGCTTTATATAAAAATACGATTAAAAAATATGCAATTCACTATATACAACAATTTTAGCAAGTCATTGTTTGTATAATAAATAAGCTATGAAAACAGTACTGATTACAGGTGGAACGGGAATGGTTGGAAAAGCGCTTTCTAAAATGCTGCTTGATATGGGCTATGCAGTAATCATTTTAAGCAGATCCAAAAGAAATGAATCTGGCAACAGCAGATTGAGTTATGCCCAGTGGGATGTAAACAAATCTGTGGTGGATACAGATGCTTTGCAGAAAGCCGATTATATTGTTCACCTGGCGGGAGCCCCTGTGGTAGACAAACCCTGGACCAAAGCTTACAAAGAAGAGATTCTCAATAGCAGAACAAAAAGTATCACGTTACTAACAGACAACCTTAGCCGAATTTCTCATAAAGTTAAAGCCATCGTGAGTTCCTCTGCCATCGGATGGTATGGCCCTGATACAAGGCCCGGCTATAGTTTTACTGAAACAGACCCAGCGAATAATGATTTCCTTGGTGAAACCTGCAGGTTATGGGAAGAGAGTGTAACGAAAGCTGAATCGCTGGGCATCAGGGTTTGTAAGCTTCGTACCGGCATTGTTTTAAGCAATGAAGGCGGTGCATTGCCCGAGTTCAAAACACCACTTCGTTTTGGCGTTGCCGGTATTCTGGGTTCAGGGAAACAAATCATCAGCTGGATTCATATCAGGGATCTTTGCAGACAATTCATATTCGCTATTGAAAATGAAGCAATGAGTGGAAGTTACAATGCAGTAGCACCCAACCCTGTAAGCAACCGGGAATTTACACTCACGCTTGCAAAAAGAAACAATCCATCTTTCTTTATTCCTTTGAATGTTCCTGCTTTTGTATTAAAAATCATGATGGGAGAACGCAGCATAGAAGTGCTGAAAAGCACTACCGTTAGTTGTGAAAAAATAATGAAGGAAGGTTTCAGCTTTGATTTCCCTACTGCTGCATTGGCTATTAATGAATTGATCCAGGCCTGATTTACAGATCCTTTTCAACAATCTTTTTCCTTCCCAGCCAGTAGAACAATACTACATAAGCAACGGCAAATGCCACAACAACATATGTATAATCTGTGGGCAACGTGGTTTTGGCAATTGCTTTCAGCGGATTATCGGGAAAAGTAAGCAATCCATCCGACGCATTCATCGGAAGATAATCGCCCATACTACCCAGGTCTATGCCATTGCTGGAGCGCAATTTCAGGCTCCATACATCGAGCAACTGTGAAATGATATTCTCTGCTCCAAGGTAAATAAAATAAATGCCAACGGCGAATCCAGTGCGTCTAACCCATACCGATATTAAAACAGCGAGCAGGTTATACGACAAAGCTTTCAGAAAGAAAAAACCCACATGGGAAATACCATTCACTGAAAAATCAGATCCCGACATCAATCCAAACAACAAAGCAGAAAGTATCACCAGCACTGTAGAAACCAATGCGAAAATTACCGCCAGGGACATCTTTACATTTACAAATTCGTCGCGGCTCCATCCATCAATGATATTCTGGCGATTGGTACGGAAAGTAAATTCATTCGTTACCAGGATAATCAGTAACAAAGCAGGCAACATCAGCAAAAAGCCCGTAGTATAGCTGGTTGTTTGCCAGGTATAATAAAAGTCATACGGATTAAACCTGCCAATCAGTGTAGCGGTTTGTGCCTCATTCACCATATTGCTGAATACACTGTATACAATATAGTTGGAGGTAAATACGCCGAGCGCAAAAAACAAACTGATGATTAAAAAGGCACGATAATTCTTAATCTTAAGCCATTCTATTTTTAACAAATTGGTCATTCCAGATAAAATTAATTAGTGAGTTCAAAGAATTTACTTTCAAGACTTTTCTTCCTGAGGTACAGGTGAGAAAGTACTACGCCATTGTCGAAACACAGTTTGTTTACTGCCGACAAACTGGCTGTTCCACTTTCAAAAAATGCCTGTACAAATTTGTCTTTGAATATTACATTGGTTACGCCGGGCATGCGTTGCAGGATTGACTGCAGTTGGTTGAGGTCGTCTGCCGAAACTTCTACAATGTCTTCATTCACCAGTATTTCATTCACGTCGCCATAGGCAACCAATGTTCCTTGTTTCAGAATCGCCACATGGGTACAAACTTTTTCTACTTCATCGAGCAGGTGACTTGCCATGATGATGGTTTTGCCCTGATGGGATAGTTTCTTGATCAGTTCCCTGATTTCGGCAATACCTACGGGATCAAGTCCATTCGTAGGTTCATCAAAAACCAGTACTTCCGGATCTCCCAGCAATGCTGCACCAATCGCCAGGCGTTGTTTCATACCCAGGCTATACGTAGAAAACTTGGAGTTTTTTCTTTTGGCAAGGTCTACAATATCCAGTACCCTGTCGATATCATCGGCACCCCTTCCTTTAATAGCTGCTGAAATTTTTAAGTTTTCAGTTGCAGAGAGATAATGATAAAAATTGGGCGTCTCCAGCAAAGTGCCAATCTGCTTGCGCAAATCATTGGAGGGCTCCTGGTCAAACAGCCGGTAATTTCCGCTACTGGCCTTCAACACATCCATAATAATACCCAATAATGTCGTTTTGCCGCTACCGTTAGGCCCCAGTATGCCAAATACGGTACCAGCAGGCACAGAAAAGCTAACGCCCTTCAATGCTTTGATGCCGCCGTAATTTTTTACAAGATTATCTACACTCAGAATTCCCATAATTAGATTTTCATTTACAAACGGAAAGATAATTTTTTTTCATTGTGATCGGCTACAAATATTATTTGAAAGGCAATTATGGCTGGTGAGCTTCATGCCATAAGGAAGAAAAGTCGCCCAGCACTGCCTTGCCTGCCCTGTTATAACGGAGTTTATTCAATTTGAGTCCCTGGATATCTTCTATCAGTACTTTTCGGGTGAATGGATTCATCGTTCCCCCAGGCTTACCGGGCGCTGCATTCGGGTCGTACTGGTAAGGAGGATCTACGATGGTGCCACGAGGATACATAATGCCGGGCACGCCTTTCCCTCTTATATCCAGGTTATGCGGATGATCCAGGCCCAATGTATGTCCGAATTCATGTGCTGCTGTGGTGGAACCGTTCAATAAATTATCCAGCAAAAAATAACCGGTATTGCTGTTGAGGCCATCTACAAAAGAAATATTTCCTCTCGCAAAATTTTCAACCCGGAAATAATTATTGCGAGGATTATCGTTCTCATACACTTCTTCAGGTGTAAGTGAAGCAGCATAAAAACCATTCATGTGAAACTGAACTGTGTACCAGCGGTATTTAATGGAGACAGACAATGCTGGTTCATTCCAATGTGATTCAATATCCTTCGCAACCATCTTTGCTATATCATCACTTGCAGCATATCCATAGAAATAAATATCGGCATGAATTATTACAATTCCACGGGCGATATCCAATTCTACTTCTCCCATTTGATTACTGAAGATGTTGCATGAAATAGTCGGTTACTTTCTGATAAAGATGGGCCCTGTCTTTTCCCAGTACATTGTGTTCATGTCCCGGATAGATCATATAATCTACCTGAACGCCTTTATCAACGGCTGCTTTTACAAACAATACAGAATGCTGTTGCAATACAACATTGTCCTGCATACCATGAATCAGCAAAAGGTTTCCTTTGAGCTTATCAACCTGTTTTACAAGATTGGTATTGTCGAACCCTTCCGGATTTTCCTGCGGTGTATCCATGTAACGTTCGGTATACATGATTTCATAATACTTCCAGTCGATTACCGGACCACCGGCAACAGCTGTTTTAAAAATGCCCGGATGTTTCAGCATAAAGCTGGTAGTCATAAAACCGCCGTAGCTCCAGCCAAACAAACCCATTCTGTCTTTATCGGTGAAAGATAATTGCTGCAGATAATTTACTGCTGTCATCATATCTTCCATCTGTGCATCACCGGCTTTTCTGAAAATTGCTTGTTCAAACGCTTTACCGCGGTTGCTGCTGCCCCTGGTATCGAGTGTGAATACTACATATCCTCTTTCTGCCATATACTGGAACCAGTAATCGCCAGCCCCACCATTCCAGCTGTTGAGGATCATCTGTGCATGCGGACCGCCATACCAGTAAACAATCACCGGGTATTTCTTTGTAGCATCAAAGGAAGCAGGTTTAAACATGCGGCAATACAAATCCGTTCCTTCCTGGTTCTTAATAGTGAAAATGCTCATTTCGCCCAGGTTGTAAGCAGTGAGCGGATTGGGTGCCTGCAACAATGTTTTCGATTTACCTGTACGGGTTTCCGTTAGTAAAACAGTTCTTGGGTTTTGCGGACCACTGAAATTGTCAATCACATAATTTCCATCTGAACTTACTGATGTATTGTGCACAAAATTTCCCTGGGTAATCATTTTCCTGTTTCCGTTCTTCAGACTAAGCTGGTATAAGTTTTTTGAAATGGGCGACACTTCAGTAGATACATAATAAAGCATACTGCCTTTTTCATCAAACCCTTTTACATCGGTTACTTCCCAGCTGCCTTTCGTTAATTGCCTGATCAAAGTGCCATTGATGTTATACAGGTACAAATGATTCCAACCATCTCTCCGGCTTTGCCAGATGAACTGATTCGGATTGTTTTTTACAAACAACATCGGATGCAAAGGTTCTGCATATTTACTGTCTTCTTCTTCAAAAAGGGTTCTCACAAAATTTCCGGTTGCGGCGTCATATTGGTTTACCCAGAAATGATCCTGCGCCCTGTTCAGAATTACTATATAGATGAATTTATCATCGGGGCTCCAGGCAATATTGGTAAGGTATTGTTCTGCCGGACCTGTTGTTCTGATCCAGGTAGTTGTTTTGTTAACTGCATGGTAAACACCTACGGTTACATGATGACTTTTATCACCAGCCATCGGGTAACGAACATTTTCTACTTTGGCCGGACGTTGCGTCCAGTCGATGATCGGGTAATCAGGCACCATCGACTGATCCATGCGGTAAAATGCCAGCTGCTTTCCATTATTACTCCAGAATGTACCTTTCGTGATGCCAAATTCACTCTGGTGTACCGATGACGCATATACGATATCCTTACTGCCATCCTCGGTTACTTTCTGCACCTCGTTGTCTTTGGAAACAAATAAATTAAAATTGTCTACATAAGCAACATATCCGTCGCTGCTTTCTTCTACATTTTCTTTGGAGGACTGACTTTTGCTGATGAGTACCTTGTATGTATTGGTATTAGGGTTGAGTGCTATCCTTTGACCTTTGAGAGAAAAAATCCAACTGTCTTTATTCAGTTGCATGGATGGAAGCGTTGCGAAAGTATCCAGCGAAGCTGCCCTGAGCTTCTCATTGAGCTGCGCCAGGTTGAAAAAAGGTTTTTCTTCTCCAGATTTAAAATTACCGGTCACCCATCCATCAGTGCCATTGATTTTTTTCATGTAGGCATAATCGTTAGTTCCCTTAATAAACTGTAACCCTTTGAGGTTTTCCGGCGCCAGGGTAGTACGGGCATTGATCATGGCATCCTGCATGGTCATATCTTTTTGCTGCGCTATGGCAACCTGGAAAAATAGCAATGCGATGATAGCGGTAGATAACTTTCTCATGTAATTGTTTTGAAGGCCGTAAAAGTAGTAAATATTAAACAGAAGACTATGTCTCAAAACGAACCCTTACTGTGTTGTAAGCGAAACTTTGCCAGCACTCACTTCCAGTCGGTGAACCATGCCACAGGCAATGGCCATATTCAATTTCTGGTGACCAACGGGAAATCCGAAGCAAACAGGATAGTTGAAATCTTTCACTTTTTCCAGCACGATCTGTTCAAGGGTCTTGCCGAATTCTTCTCCTTCATCGTCTTTCTTAATTTTAAAACCTCCGATGATCAATCCTTTGAGTTCATCGAGTTTACCAGTTCGTTTCAGGTTCCAGAACATCCGGTCGATGCTGTACAGGTATTCCCCGGTGTCTTCTAAAAACAAAATTTTATTCTTCGTACTGATATCACTCGCTGTTCCGGAAAGTGATTCAATTGTTTTTAAATTTCCACCAACCAGTTGCGCCGTTGCTATGCCTGTTCGGTTAAAAGTTGAAACCTGAATTTCATAATCAATCCTTTCATTGAAAAGACATTGACGGATTGATTCAATCGATTTTTTCTGATCCGGCTCGGCAAGGCTTCGATCAGCCGGAAAACTATTGCACATTTTTGAATGAATCGTAGCCACATTACAATGCCGGTGAACATGATTGTGCAATACGGTTACATCACTGAAACCAATAATCCATTTGGGATTTTTTTTGAACTGACTGAAATCAAGCTGATCGATGATACGAACAATACCATACCCGCCACGGGCACATAAAATCGCTTTGATGGAATGATCATTGAGCAGCTGCTGAAAATCTATTCTTCTTTCTTCATCCGTTCCACCAAAAGTAAAATCTCTTTTACCGATGGTTGAACCAATCACCGGTTCCAGTCCCCAATCTTTTAATTGTAATACTGCTGGCTGAATATCTTCTGTGGTAATATAACCGGCAGGAGAACTGATACCGATTTTATCACCGGGCTTTAAGTAAGGTGGGATGCGTAGCGGAGCGTCTTCTTCAGTATTTCCTGCAGTAAGATTGGTAAGGTCATGCGCACTCAACTCCTTCACCCCTAACAACCCCACCATATTGCTTAAAAAAAATTTGCGGTTCATGTTCTAAAGTTATCTGAAATCAATGAAGTCTGGAACGGTCATAAATGAAAAAATCTTCGAAAACAACTGTCAAGCTGCCTTTAACAAAAGATTTACGCAATACAGCCAAAAAAAACTTAAAACGATACCCAACCCTTTTAGCACTAATACCAGTTAAATATATTAGATGGTGAACTTTTACCTAAAAATTGTTTCTTGAAAATCAATTTGCCCATCATTATTGAAGGTTGCCAGCGGAATGATCTGCTTAGCCAGCAGCAATTGTATAAATACTGTTACGCCGAACTGATAAAGATCTGTTACCGTTACGGCGGCGATGCTGATGCAGCAGGAAGTATTTTCAACAATGCGATGCTGAAAGTATTCAAATCCCTTGCAACCTATAAAGAAGAAGGCAAACTGATGGGCTGGATAAAAACGATCGTTGTCAACTGTTGTATCGATCATTGCAAACAACAATCGGTATTCATTGAATCGATCAGCAGCGGACTGGCAGAGGAAATTTATATACGACCCGATGTGCTTGACCATGTGGCTGCCAAAGAAATTCAACAACTGATCAGGCAATTGCCTCCAGCTACTGCACTCGTATTCAACTTATATGTATACGAGGGCTACAATCACCGGCAGATCAGTGAAATCATCGGTATCAGCAGCGGAACAAGTAAATGGCATCTCAGTGAAGGAAAAAAAATAATGAAACAATATCTCGAAAAACACAACCCTGTTTTAAATAAAGCAAATGCAGCAGGATAAACAACATTTTGAAAATAAGTTAAAGCAACTGGAGAACCAGCAGTTGCCCGACATGAGTCAACTCGAAACGCATTGGTCAACCATGCAGGAGATGCTGGGTAATGCCACGACAGTTTCGCCCAAAAAATCGGCCGGAAATACAACCGGATTAATAGCTGCTGCGATCATACTGGTTTCAATGTCGTTGATTGTTTATCAATTCAATGATAACAGGAAAAACGTAGCAGAAAAAAATACAGCTGTTAAGCAAGAACAAAAAAACAATTCAGTTACAGCAACTCCACCGTTAAACAATATCATTCAAAGCAATACAGCTGTTTCAAAACCAAAAAAGAAAAATCATAATCATATACTTTCTACAACTGATAATACAATCAGCAAACAGGATGCTCATATTTTTTCAAAAGTTCAGTTGAATGTAATTCCCTGTGAAATTTGTCCGAAAACAGCAGACAGCCTTTCAA
Organism: Ferruginibacter sp.; assembly: GCA_037045295.1. Lineage (GTDB taxonomy): Bacteria > Bacteroidota > Bacteroidia > Chitinophagales > Chitinophagaceae > Ferruginibacter. The sequence continues at coordinate 535,640 of JBAOHS010000004.1, read as the reverse complement.
CTTCAATCAATCATGCTGCATTGCTGACCGATTTATTTCAGCAGCTTGCCAAAGAAAAACAGGTCTTCAGGATCAACAATAGTCGGGATACACTGCTGTTTGCGAAAGAAGGAACAGTCCTTTTTATTCCTGCTCATTCATTTTATGGCAAGGATATTGAAATCGGCATTACAGAATTTTATGCCTATGCCGATATGATTGCCAACAGGCTGGTGACCACATCGAACGGACAACAACTTGTGAGCGGAGGAATGTTGCACATTGAAGCCAAAGAAAACGGAGCAACTGTAAAACTGTCCAACAACCAGCAAATCCGGGCGTTTGTTCCGGGAATCAATAGTGAAGATTCCATGCAATTGTTTTATGGTAATAGTAACACTAACGGTGGAGGGGACACGATAGTCAGTGGAAATAACAATCCGAACTGGATATTGTCAAATAATGGCCTAAACAGCCCATTTGTTAAACTGGATATTCGTGCTATTGATCTTACAGATGAATATGCAGAAAAATCCGGAACTTTTTTCAGCAAATCAAAAGCAGTATTCTATCGTTCCAGGAATGCCATTTACAGTCGTAAAGAACTGAAAGAAATTTTGCAGAAAAAATATGGCAATTATTATGACAGGATTGTTGTAAAAAATGAGTGGAAAAAACCTTTGTTCAAAATTGATAAAGCATCAAATCTTGGAGATACAGCTGTTTACTCTCCATTGGAAATGCGCATTTATCAGTTGAAGGCGCTCGATACCATTTATACTATGACAAGGTCTTCCACAACAAATACAATCAGCAATAAATTGTATATGTTGTACAAAGACAGTAGTATGCAGAAAATATTTAACTCCAGGTATAGCATAGATCTTAATCAGCTTGGCTGGATAAACTGCGACCGCTTTTACGGCAAGCCCGGGCCTAAGCATAATTATGTAATAGACTTGAAAGACAATAATGCCAATTACCAGACATTCCTGGTATTCGACAAACTGAAATCCATCATGAATGGCTACCCGAAAGGGAAATCGCAGATTGTTTTCAGTAAAATACCTTCCGATGAACCATTCCGTATTGTTAGCATAGGCATCAACAAAGAGGGCAAATCGGTTATAGCCATGAACGAAGGCCCGTTTAATCAATCTGTCATCCATGAAATGAAATTTGAGGAGGCAGATCCGTACACTATGAAAACTTCATTGAGCAAAATGAACAAATAACTTTGGGGACCGGTTTTTCATCAGGCTGCTTCTTCAGGGGCGGCCTTTTTTTTATCGTTTGCTGAATGCACCTATTTGCGGTATTTTTGCAGCCTGCCGGCCGGGATAAGCACTGCAGTACAAGTGTGCGACGCCACTGCAGTTGAATTTTGCACCTGGCCGGGACAAATATTATGACTGAACAACCCAAAAGATACCTGATTACGGCAGCATTGCCTTATGCCAATGGATTGAAACATGTGGGTCACCTGGCCGGCTGTTATTTACCTGCGGATATCTATGTCCGTTACCTCAAAGCTCAGAAAAGAGATGTGGTGTTTGTTTGCGGAAGCGATGAACATGGTACTGCTATCCCCATCCAGGCTACCAAAGAAGGTACCACGGCCCAAGCAATTATTGATAAATACCATGCGCTGATCAAGGAAAATTTTGATGACCTCAGCATCCGCTTTGATATTTATCACCGCACTTCTGCACCACTCCACCATGAAACAGCACAGGAATTTTTTACCATGCTGAATGATAACAATGAGCTGGAGATCAAAGAAACTGAACAGTATTACGATGCCGATGCGAAAATTTTCCTGGCCGACCGTTATATCAAAGGAACCTGCCCCAATTGCGGATACGACAGCGCTTACGGCGATCAATGCGAACGTTGCGGCACTTCTCTGAGCCCCGATGAACTGATCAACCCGGTAAGTACGATCAGCGGTAAAACGCCGGTGAAAAAATCAACACAACACTGGTATCTTCCATTGAACCGTCACGAAAACTGGCTGCGGGAATGGATTTTACAGGAACATAAAAACGACTGGCGACCAACGGTAACGGGTCAGTGCAAAAGCTGGATCGAAGGCGGATTGCAACCAAGGGCTGTAACACGTGATCTCGATTGGGGCATCAAAGTGCCTGTTGCCGGTGCGGATGGAAAAGTGCTCTACGTTTGGTTTGATGCACCCATTGGATACATCAGTGCAACCAAACAATGGGCGCTCGACAACAATAAAGACTGGAAGCCTTACTGGTATGAAAAAGATACCAAACTGGTTCATTTCATCGGTAAGGACAATATCGTTTTTCATTGCATCATTTTTCCGGTGATGCTCAAACTACATGGAAACATTGTACCCGATAATGTTCCGGCCAATGAATTCCTGAACCTGGAAGGCGATAAAATGAGTACCAGCAGAAACTGGAAGCTCGAAATGCAGGATTATATCAATGATTTTGTGAAGAAAGAAAATGGTGGGCCGCAGTGTATTGATATGCTCCGTTATTACCTTACGCAGATTGCTCCCGAAACGAAAGACAGTGAGTTTACCTGGAAAGGATTCCAGGATGCGGTGAACAGTGAGCTGGTGAGCATCTTTGGTAATTTCGTTAACCGCACCTGGGTGTTGATGCACAAATTGTGTGGTGGAAAAGTTCCTAAACTGCATGAAGATTTGCTGGATGAGAAAGACAAAGCACTTGAGGCAGACATAAAGCAAGCGAAAATCAATGTTGAAAATTTCATTGAAGAATATCGCTTCAGAGACGCCTTGTTTGAAATCATCGACCTCAGCCGCAAGGGTAATCGTTACATGCAGGAAAAAGAACCCTGGATTGTAGCGAGACAATTAACAGAAAATCCGGATGCACAGAAATTAATTGATAATTGTCTGCACCTCTGTTTGCAACTCACCGCCAATCTTGCCATCCTGATCAATCCATTTTTACCAAATACAGCTGCGAAAATGCTGCACATGATGAAAGTGGTTGAAAAAATGCTCGATTGGGAAAATGCCGGCAAACTGAAATTACTGAGTGTGGGTTATAGTCTGCGTGAACCACAACTGCTCTTCAGGAAAATTGAAGAAGAAGAAATCACTGCACAGATAGAAAAACTGAAAAACGGTTTGATACAATCAGCCGCCGAACAAAAACAAACGAAGAAAATGGAAACTACAGCTGCAGCTACGCCTACGAAGCCCGAAATACAATTTGATGATTTCGCTAAAATAGATTTGAAAACCGGCACCATCACGGCTGCTGAAAAAGTGGAGAAAGCCGATAAACTTTTAAAACTGGAAGTTGACCTCGGTACCGAAAAGCGTATAATCGTGAGCGGTATTGCCTTGCATTATGAACCAGCTGCCATCATCGGACAGAAAGTAGTGGTGGTTACCAACCTGGCGCCCAGGAAGATGAGGGGTATCGAAAGCAATGGTATGATCCTGATGGCTGAAGATGCAGATGGTAAACTCCGTTTCATCAGTGCAGCAGAAGCAACTGCCAATGGCAGCAATGTGAGCTAAGCCTAATAGAATCCTTCTTTTTTATTGTAGTGCCAGGAAGCCGTTTGTAAAAAAACTTTCAGGGCATAAATGAGTTCCTTTGTAACGGGCAGATTACTGCTGAGCAGGTTTTTCTTCAATAATGGATCATTGCGGTAGTTGTAACAGAATTCCGGTTTACCGGTTACGATATTTAATCCAACCACATAACTGCTGTCGAATGCCTGGTAAAGGTTTGCACTCTCTCTTGAAAAGACAATACGATTACCTGGGATTGAATCTTTGTACAGGTTTTTTCCATAACTGATAAAAGTATCCCTTATGCCCGCAGCGGCAAAAATGGTATTCATGATATCGAGCTGACTGACAGGAGCGTTTATGCGTTGCTGTTGTTTGGCAGCAGGATCAAAGACAATGATCGGAATACGAAAACCTTGTACGAAATCGGAAACCATGTTCTTCTCATCCGGATAGATCCAGTGATCGGAACAGAAAATAAAAACTGTGTTGTTGTACCAGGGTTCAGCAGCAGCTTTTGTAAAAAAATCCTGCAGGCATGTACCATAATAATTCATACTCTTCATACCTGCGGTAAAATTCTGTTCGGGAAATGGTTCTTTGTAATGTTTAGGAAGATCGTTGGGAAAATGGGTAGATACATTGAAGTTAACAGCAAAGAAAGGCTGTTTCATTGCACTGATCTTTTTCTCCATGAACGACAAAACATATTCATCGTGCAAACCCATGGTATGAGATTCCATCTGCCGGTAACCGGGAATATCTTCTTTGCTGTAATACTGCTGAATGCCCATCCAACGGGAAGCTTTGGCGAATCCGAAATCATCGTAATTATCACCGATGAAAAACGCAGAAGTATAGCCGCTTTCAGCCAACTTATCCCCGACAGGAGTCATTTTTAATCCGGCATAATTGGAATGATACAAAGGAATTTCTGTTAAGGTTGGAATCCCTGAAAGAATCGACACAATGCCTTTGTTGGAATGATGAGAATAACTGAAAGCATTGCTGAAATAAGTGCTTTGCTTTAACAGTGAATCAAAGAAAACAGATTTCACTTTGAAACGGCTTTGCTCATTGAAAAAGTCTTCCGGCAGGCTTTCCATTATAAACAACACAACATTTTTCTTTCCTGGTTCCGTTGTTGAAAAAGAAAGTCGCTGCTGCATAACAGAACGATCAAGTTCGGAAGCAGCAACGAAATTGTACGGCCTTACCATTCCTTCTTCACTTCTGTATATAGAATACAGGAAAGTATGAACTGAATTCTGTACAAATGGAAGCTGGGAACTTTTCAGATTTACAAGTGGATATGTTGGCACCATTAATTGCTTACCCACAACAACAAATACAATCAACAAAAATAACATCACAATTCCTGTTAACAGAAAATGATATCCTTTTACAAACAGTTCACCGATTTTACGATGGGTGCGTAAAACAAAGAAGCATAATAAAATGGCGGCGCATACTCCAAGGAACGCATAGCCAGGATGCTGAACAAACAGTTTGTTGAAAGGATCACTCAGTACATACAACAGGTCTGCATCCGCTCTTTGCAGGTGAAAATGAAAATAAAAAACATCTGCCAGGTTTAAAAGCAGGCAGCATAGGTTGATCAGGATAAAAAGCAGATTGCTCCATTTAAAAACAATATTTCGGAAAGAAGTAAAAGAAAAAATACTGATCAGCAGGAAGAAAAAAGTATTCACTGAAACAATTACAAGCAAATCAGCCAGTAAAGTATAGTATAGCCAATTTGTCCAATCTGCGGGCTGTTCAAACAATCCCGACTGAACAATATCATTGTTGTACCAGTAAAAAAACAATTGGATGATCCACTGTAAAATGAGTAGCTTTAATAAAAATAGAAAAGCAGCCCCCAATTCTTTTTTCCATCCTGTAAATATGCCAACAGGTAAAGCGCTGCTCATAAATGTATATTTGGAAAATCAATCCGCTGGTGAGCAAATTAGATTTTATAAAAAACAAATATAGCGTATCAGTTATAATACTGCTGGCATTATTGGGTGCCGACATACTCCTTCACAAAGGCATGGGCCGTGTGATGATCCCCGAAGACTTTACTGAAAAAATTACGCCTTATCAATTACCTGTTTGTTCAAACAATCTGCAGCCGAAAGAGAAAGACTGGATCAAAGCAGTCAACAACATCGCTTTGATGAACAGTATTCCCGACAACTGTAATGGCATTGAAGCAGATGTTTATTTTGATACAAGTTCCCGAACCTTTGCAGTTTATCACGATTCGGGCGCCATTGCTACATTGGGTGCCGATAGTTTATTGTCTGTTTATGCCAACAGAAAACTGAAAGCGAATATCTGGTTAGATTTTAAAAATCTCTCAGGCTTCAATGCAAAATATTCCTTGGAAGAGCTGAACAGGCTGAGAAACAAATACCAGTTACAGCAAAAAATTATTGTGGAATCTTCTTCAGCTGCAAACTTAAAATCATTCTGCGATAGTGGATACTTCACGAGTTATTATGTTCCTTTTTTCAATCCTTATGAACTGGAAGAACCCGAACTGATCGAGTTCATTGATTCCATACATCTTGAATTGCTGAAAACGCCAGCCTCTGCGATCTCCGGCTACTATTTCCAATATCCCATATTGAAGAAATTTTTCCCCAACTACCCCATCCTTACCTGGGTAGATCGTGGAGGAGCAAGCCTAGTATCTTACTTTTTCAACAGGCAGTTAAAGAATGATCCAAACATCAAAGTAGTACTGTTTCCGGCTGATTAATAAGAAGTTGACTGAACAATTACCGGTTGGAATTATCGCTCAGTACTAATTGGTCACTCATTTGCATTGTCATAGTAAACAATATGACAATGATGAAACAAGTATCAATTTTTATTCTCAGCATACTTACTGTGGCAGGCACGTTTGCACAGTCAGCCCCGGATTACAGTCTGGTTCCATTCAGAGTAGCCGACAAATGGGGTTATGCAACTCCCGAAAAACAGGTCGTTATTGAACCTAAATATGCAGAAGCCGGTTGGTTTTCAGAAGGAATGGCCGCAGTGAAAATTGGAAATAAATATGGTTATATCAACCGTACCGGTAAACTGGTGATTCCCGCCAGGTATACCGTTGCAAAGCCCTTCAGGAAAGGATATCGCCCGCATAAAGGAAAAGAAGGTGGCGACAGTGTATTGTTTGCCGGTGCCTCTATAACTGCGAATGGATATGAAATCTGTATCGACCAGAAAGGCAAACGCATGCCGCAATGCCCTGCCATTAATGAAAATTCAGCAGTAGAAAACAAAGAACCACTTACGCAAATCGTTCAGGAAAAAACCTATTCGCTACCTGGTAACAAAGACCTGTTCGACAAGATTGTTGACGACTACAAAATGCCTGATCAACAGGAAACTTATTATATAGCAGTTAAGGATAACCGTTATGGAGTTTTCAACAGTAAGTTTGAAACCATTGTGCCATTTGAATACAGCAGTATCCGGATGAACAGGAATAAAAACATGCCTTTCCTGGAAGTTAACAAAGCCGGCATGTTCGGCGTAATCATGGCCGATGGAAAAGTCTCTATTGAACCAGTATACAGCAATTTGAAAGCGGTGGAAGGTCTCGATGGAACAGAATACATTATCATAAGGAAAGACGGAAAGAATTATGTGAAAGACATCAACAACCGGGATATTATATCAACCGGTTTTGCAGATATCACTTATGACAATGGTGGATTTGTGATTACTTCTGATGAGCAACTGAAAGGATATTACTTTACCGACAACCATGTTATTCAACCAAAATATAAGGAAATTAACTGGCCTAACGGTTCCCCTTACCTGCTGGTAAAAACAAAGGACGGCCGCCAAGGTTATATCAGTACAACCGGAGAAGAATACTTCAGGGATTAAATTATATAAAGAAACCCGGTTTATGCCGGGTTTTCTTCTTTTATAGTATTGTTACTGGTAAGCGGGAAGCAGATAATCAGCGCACAACCTTTGCCGGGAGATGTAACTACATCCACTTTTCCGTTATAGGCATCTACCCTGTTGAAAATATTGATAAAGCCCATACTGCGCAATACCTGTTTCTCCTTATCAAATCCTTTCCCGTTATCACTTACCACCAGGTGTGCATAGTTGTTTCTTTCAATCAGTAATATATTGGCTTCTGTTGCTGCAGCGTGCTTGATGATATTGCTGGTTTGCTCCTGCACAATGCGGAAAACCATCAGTTGTTGTTCAGCAGTTAATTTACTGATCAGTTCTTTATCAATTTCCGTTTTCACTTCAATATTGTTGAGCTTCTCCATATTGTAAATAATGTCGGTAATACTCTCGAGCAACCCGATGGAGGTAACTACTTTTGAATTCATCCTTTTCGACAAAGCCCTGATTTCTTCTACTGCTGCAAGTACATACTCTGTTGCTTTATCCAGCAACTCATGCTGGTTCTCTGGTTTTTGTTTGGCCACACCAATATGTAAGCGGGCACTGATGAGCAACTGGTTTACATTATCGTGTAACTCGCCGCTGATACGGTTTCTTTCTTCTTCCTGCGCATTGATGGTTGCCTGGTTCACCAGTTTTTGCTTCTGCACCTGTTCATTGAGCAACTGTGCTTCGAGATTTTTTCGCTCCGTAATATCAGTCATGGAACCAATCTGCCGGATCGGAACATCATTATCGAAAATAGAAAAGCCCTTATCATAGATATGAATATAATGGCCGTCGGCATGTAAAAACCGGTACTCATCTTCCCAGTTCTGAATCCGGTTGGTCAATTGTGATTCTACTTTATTGAAAACTCTTTGCTTATCTTCCGGATGAATTTTATCGAACCACCAATCCAGGTTTCCTTCAATCTGCTCTTTGGTATAACCCGAAATTTTTACAAATGCATCACTTCTGTAAATTTCACCTGTTCTAAGGTCGAGATCCCAGATTGCATCTGAACTGGCATTTACCACATAGGTAAAACGTTCATGCATTTTGGCAATCTTCTGCGCATCATTCTTTCTTTCAGTGATATCAATAGCATGACCACCGATCAAACGCTTGCCTGTGCCCTGTAAAGGAAACCAGTTCGCTATAAAATACTGAACAGTGCCATCCTGCAACTGCAACTCATCTTCTGTAATCAACGATTGTCCTGAAACCAATACCTGCCTGTTCCTGGCTAAAATCGAATCAGCCATATGCGGTGTTGCCAATTCACGGATATTCTTACCAATACTGCTATTATCACCTCCTGTTCTTTCAAGAAATAACGTATTCCCATAAACGAAGTTTCCTTCTTCATCATAAATCCAGGCCAGCATGGCGCTATTGGACATAAAACTTCTGAAAAGCATTTCACTGTTTTTCAGTTGTTCTGCGGCATTCTTTTCTTTGGTAATATCTTTATAAGAAGCAACTACAGCATCTGGTACTGTATTGCCATTTCTGAAAATAGGTCTTGAATTAATAGATAGCCAGGTAATTTCTTCATCCTCATCTTTTTTGATACCCATTATCACATCATTGGTGGGCAACCCTTTCACTAATGAAATAATTGCTGGGTATTCTTCCTGCGGAAATATGGATCCATCTTCCCTGATTGTTTGCCAGCCTTCTTTGAAAATTGAATTCCCTTTTATATCGTCTTCGGATATACGAAGAATTTCTGCAGCTTTACGATTGATTGTAATGATCTTCCCTTCGGCATTCAATAAAATAACTCCTTCCGAAAGAGATTCAACAACTATCCTGTATTCATTCTCAGCAGAAATCAACTCACGCTGCTGTTTCTCTTCTTCCGTGATGTTGTGATTGACCAATACGATGGAGCTTACTTTTCCATGCTCATCATACAACAAAGAAACATTTGAGTTGAAAATATATTCCTGGTTGTTGAAACGCTGAACGACAATTTCTCCATTCCACACACCTGTTGTAAATAATGCCGAAAGTACATCTTCCCTTTTCTGGTGTCTGAATTCAAACCTCACTGAAGTTTCGAGAACCGTTCCGATAAAATTTGATGCTGGCTGCCCGAAAAAAGCTTCCGCAGCATGATTGAATGATTTGATGATGAATTCGGGACTGGTCACAATTACCACATCCGGTAATTGCTGCAGAAATTCATTCAGGTTATGCGAAGCCTTATAGCTTACCGTAAGCTTGCTGCGCTGAAGATCCGTCGCTATCGCATTCAGGTGGTTCATTGGATATTTAGGAATTTAAAAGGCCGGGTAACTTATTACAGAAATTTATAATAATTTATAACCCTAAAGCCTGAATTACAATAAAGTACAACGCTTTTCCATGTTTTAAAGTATGCTGTTATACTTATTTGTTGATTTTTCAGCCATAAAAACTAACTTCGATAAAAATAGTTGTTTAACTAACTAATATTGGGTCATGGTAAAAAGAACGATCAAAAAAGTTGCCGTTTTAGGAAGTGGTGTGATGGGAAGCCGCATTGCTGCTCATTTTGCTGGCATCGGACTGCCGGTATTGTTATTGGATATGGTGCCACAGGAATTGCCCGAAGATGCCAAGCCGGCTGAAAGGAACCGCATTGTAAATGATGCCCTGGCTGCTGCCATTAAATCGAACCCTTCGCCTGTTTTTCACAAAGATGTGGTGAAGAAAATCAGTACCGGCAATTTTACAGACAATATGAAAGATATTGCCAGTGCCGACTGGATCATTGAAGTGGTGGTTGAAAGGCTTGATATCAAGCAACTGATTTTTACAGAAGTGGAAAAATACCGCCGTCCAGGCACCATCATCAGTTCCAATACTTCAGGTATTCCGATTCACCTGATGGCCGAAGGAAGATCCGATGATTTTAAAAAACATTTCTGTGGTACACACTTCTTCAATCCGCCCCGCTACCTGAAACTACTCGAAATAATTCCTACGCCACATACTGATCCCGCTATCATAGAATTCCTGATGCAATACGGAGATCTTTTCCTCGGAAAAACTACTGTATTGTGCAAAGACACGCCGGCTTTTATTGCCAACAGGATTGGGGTATTTGGCATGATGGCCATTATGAATGCTATGGAGAAATTCAAACTTTCTGTGGATGAAATTGACGCACTAACGGGACCGGTTATAGGCAGACCGAAATCTGCTACCTTCAGAACCGCCGATGTAGTAGGAATTGATACGCTTGTAAAAGTTGCCAAAGGTGTTTATGATAATTGCCCGGATGATGAAGCAAGAGAACAATTCCGCATCCCTGCCTGGCTGAATAAAATGATTGAAAACAACTGGCTGGGTGATAAATCCGGACAAGGCTTTTTCAAAAAAGTTAAATCAGCCGATGGTGGAAAAGATATCCAGGTGTTGAATCTGGAAACGATGGAATATGAACCACGTAAGAAAGCAAAATTTGCAACACTGGAAGCTGCCAAACCAATAGAAGACCTCAAAACCAGGCTCAAGGCATTGGTAACCGGACAGGATAAGGCAGCAGATTTTTACAGACAGTTTCATTATGCCCTGTTCTCCTACATCTCTCACCGGGTTCCCGAAATCAGTGACGAAATTTACAGAATAGACGATGCCATGATGGCCGGCTTCGGTTGGGAAATCGGTGCATTTGAAAGCTGGGATGTAATGGGCCTTGCACGCACAACAGAAGCCATGAAAAAAGCAGGCTTCACCGTTGCCCCCTGGATAGATGAAATGATCGCCAATGGCATCAGCAGTTTTTATAAAACAGAAAATGGAAAACGTTTGTGCTATGACGTTAGTTCCAGATCCTATAAATCATTACCGGGTGGAGATGCATTCATCGTAATGAAAAATTTTCGAAAACCAGTTGATTTGGAAAAACAGTGCCTGCCGTACCTATCACCTGGGCGACGATGTGCTCGGCCTCGAATGGTACACTAAAATGGGTAGCATTGGCGGAGAAGTGCTGGAAGGCATACAGAAATCAATTTCACTTGCTGAAGAAAAATACAAAGGGCTCGTTATCGCAAACGACGGACCGAATTTCAGTGCGGGCGCTAACGTAGGTATGATATTCATGCTGGCCATTGAACAGGATTACGATGAGATTGATATGGCCATTCGTATGTTCCAGAATACCATGATGAGGGTTCGGTATTCATCAATACCCGTGGTACTGGCACCACACGGATTGGCATTAGGCGGTGGTTGCGAAATTTGTCTGCATGCCGATAAAGTAATAGCAGCAGCTGAAACTTACACCGGACTTGTTGAAGCAGGCATCGGCGTAATACCCGGAGGTGGTGGCACCAAAGAATTTGTGCTGCGTGCTTCCGATGAAAGTCATAACGGTGAACCGGAAACGATCACTTTACAAAACCGCTTTTTAACCATAGCAACTGCCAAAGTAGCTACATCGGCACATGAAGCATTTGATCTGGGCATTTACAGGAAAGGAATAGATAGCATCAGCATCAACGGCGCCAGGAGAATTGCAGAAGGCAAACAGGCTGTAATCGAAATGTATGATGACGGTTATGTAATGCCTGTTCAGAGAACTGATATCAGGGTATTGGGTCGTTCTGCGCTGGGTGCCATGCATGCCGGTATCAATGGCATGTGGAGAGGAAATTATGCAACCGATCATGATGTTACGGTAGCTAAAAAACTTGCTTATGTCATGTGCGGCGGTGATCTGAGTGAACAATCACTGGTTTCTGAACAATACCTGCTCGATCTTGAAAGAGAAGCATTTCTCAGTCTTACCGGAGAAAAGAAAACACTCGAAAGAATCCAGAGCATTTTAAAAACCGGCAAACCACTGCGCAATTAAATGATCATTATACCTCCATCTCTCAGGAAAGGCAATACCATCGGAATTACTTGTCCGGCTGGCTATATGGCTGCTGAAAAAGCGCAAACCTGCATCAAAACCCTGCAGCAGTGGGGCTTTGACGTAATGGTTGGAAAAACACTTGGAAGCAAATCAACCAACTATTTCAGCGGAACAGATGAAGAAAGAGCCGATGAACTGCAGGCAATGATGGATGATCCCGGACATTCATGCCATCCTCTTTGGCCGTGGTGGTTACGGCATGGGTAGAATCATAGATCAACTGGATTTCAGAAAATTCAGGAAAAATCCGAAATGGATGATCGGTTTCAGTGACATAACGGTAATGCATACCCACTTATTGAAAAATTACCGGATCGCTTCTATACATGGACCGATGGCAGGCGCTTTCAATAACATGAAAGAATCAGCACTCTATATTGATTCGCTTCATAAAATGATTACCGGCAAGAAAACTGCGTTTCAATGTGAAGCACACCCTTTTAACAGAAAAGGAAAAGTTACGGGTCAACTCGTTGGTGGAAACCTGGCTTTACTGTCTAACGTGATCGGCACTCCATCTGATTTCGATACAAAAAATCGGATTTTATTTATAGAAGATATCGGTGAATATTTATACAATGCCGATCGTATGCTGCACCAGCTTAAAAGAGCAGGGAAATTTAAAAATATTGCAGGACTAGTTATTGGCGGGTTTACCGATATGAAGGACACGACCATTCCATTCGGACAAACCATTGAAGAAATCATCAGGGATGTTGTAAGTGAATTTGATTTCCCTGTATGTTATGGATTTCCGGTTAGTCATGGTACAGACAATGCACCTTTGAAAATCGGTGTGGAATATCAGTTGACAATCGATAAAAATAAATCACGCCTCAAAGAAATCTGATTACTGCAATAAAGAATCCATTGCTTTTTTATATACATCAAAACCAGCCAGGTTGTTGTGCTTTCCTTCATTGATGGTAATGAATTTATCGGAAGGCTTAAAGGATTGTTTCAGCTTAGCGGCAGATTTGTATGGAATCACCCCATCATCGGTTCCGTGAAAAATAGTCACCGGAGATTTAACTTCTTTCAGAAATCGCCACAACGGAATTTTATAATTCGACATATAGGATGTCGGATACATGAATGCATAATGACTGAATAAATCAGGAATGCTGTAATACGGCGTTTCGAGTATCAGTTGCCGTTGTTTTGAAGTGGAAGCTACATAAGTTGCAATGCCCGTCCCCATTGACTTTCCGTAAATGATCACACTGTCTGCCTGGTAAGCCGATTCAGCCAGTCGTCTTACCTGGTATGCCTGTTCATACATTTTATCTTCAGTTCGTTCGCCGGTACTTTTTCCAAAACCAGGATAATCGGGCATCCATACTTCATAATCCTCTTTTGGTGAAATCTGCAGCAAAACCTGCATACCTTTCAATGTTATCCATATTGCCATGATAATAAAGAATCACTCCTTTCCTTATACTGTCTTTCGGAAAGAATTTTACCAGGCTCAAGGTATCCGTTTTATTAAAGGGAATTTTCAACTCTTCAAAAGGCACATCAAAAACAAATACATGTGAAGGGTCGAGTTTTTTGGGATGAAAAAGGAAACGATCCTGCAGGTAATACAAAGCTATACCAGCACCACAATATATAATGATGACGATCTGCAACCAGAAAAGCCATTTTCTTTTGATGGGTTTATTCTTAATTTCCGTTTCTTCCGGACTGTTCATACTATTGCGTTTATACTAAACCGTTATAATCAATACTGTAAAATATCCCTGATAAAATTATGGTATTCCGGGAATGATGGCAGATTATTGTGTCCACCACCAACAATCCGGATCAGTGTAATTTTTTTCGGATTCAGTGCCTGCAGTTTTTCACTGTTGCTGATGGGAATCAACCAGTCTTTCGTGCCATGCAGTACATAAGTATGGCAATTTACATGCCTGATCCATTTATCGGTGCGCAGGTGATACCGCAGTAAAAATTTCGTAGGCAATATGGGCAGAAATCTTTTTACCACTTTCCGGAAACTGAAATAAGGTGCATCCAGAATCAGATACCGGGGCTTATTATCACTCGCTATCTTCGCTGCAAAGCCGCTTCCCAGGCTTCTTCCATAAACAATGATATGGTGTTCTGTATATTGTACTGCCAGTGTATCATATACAAACTGCATATCTTTCAGCATCATCGATTCACTCCGTTTGCCGGTGCTTTTACCAAAACCACGGTAATCAACCAATACCACATCATACTGATAGCGATAAAAATCCCGGGCATATTTTGCCCAGCCCTTAATACTTCTGCTGTTGCCATGAAAATATAGAATCAGTCCTAATGGTTTGTCTACCGTAAAATGCAAACCATTGATCCGGACACCGGGTTCAATATCGAAAAACAATTCTTTAAAAGGAGCATCGTACTTATATACAAAATCCTGTTTCAGCTTTTCAGGCTTGAAAATAAATCTTTCCTGTACCAGGTAAACGATGGCCAGTAATAAAAGATAACCGCCCAATATGTAAATCAATACAGGATTCAACTTGCTTTACTTTCGGTTAAGATAGTCCAAATACCGGTTACTTAAAAAATGTAGTAAAAAGGCTTGATTGATTCAGGGGAGTTTGCTCCATTTGTCCATACCCCCGGTAAGGTTGATGAGATTATCGAATCCGAATTTCTGTTCCAGTCGCTGAATGGCAATCTGGCTTCTGATGCCTTTCTGACAATAAACGATCACCGGTTTGTTGCGTGGAATGGAATCAACCCTCTCAAAAATTTCATCCAGTGGGATAAGCGTACCGCCGATATTATAATGTTCATGTTCAAAAGGCTGTCGAACATCCAGCAGGAAATAATCTTCTCCGGCTTTGAGTTTATGCCTCAGCAATAATGGATCAATGCTTTCCATGATAATTAAAACTCATCTTCATTATCCCAGACCCTGGTGAGTTTCAGCTTACTAACGGGCGCCACTACCAGCGGGAATTTTTCTACGGCAACATTGCTCTGTTCAAGGCCAAAACTTCTTTCTTCACTAACACTGAGTTCCTTCAACCAGAAATAAATCCGCATGATGATGTGTTCAAAGAATGGCAGTTCATTATCCTGACTCAGGAATTTTTCCATCACGATAAACTGGAAGTCGCCCACCATATTATTCCTTTGCTGACTTTCGTACCTGCTGGTAATGTTCACTTCTCTGTTGGCCACCAGATCTTCCACTACTTTCTTAAACATCAGGTTAAGTCTTGGTTGCATGCGGAAGCCAAGCCTGAATTCTACACGAATGATATCATTGGGAATGATGTGTTCAACTGAATATTCACAGGTGTATGGATCATCTAATGTATGTACATGTACAAACCAGTATATATCTGCCCGCTTGGGTTTACCTCTTAAGATACTGTAAATGATTTTGTGTTCAATTTCTTTTGGATTGTTGGCACTGGTAAGATAAACCAGGTGCGTTGCATACTTCGGAACAGAAGAATCATTGCTGAGTTCTTCCAGTTTAGGAATATATTCTTCTACCCTTACAAATTCAACGTAACGATTTTTGATTTTACGTGCTCTGTACCAAACATACATTACACCAAACATCATGAAACCAATCAGTAATGTGATGTAACCACCATGCTTGAATTTGTCCATCAACGCAACCAGGAATGCTATTTCTACTACCAGATAAAGAGCGAGGAAGAGGTAAATAAAAATCGGGTGTACCCGTTGAATGACCATAAAATTGGCAAAGAGAATGGTTGTCATCGTCATAGTGGTGATGATCGCCAGTCCGTATGCAGCTTCCATCCTTGCTGATTCCTGGAAATAAAGTACAACACCTATACATCCGAAAAACAACAATGTATTGATTCCAGGAATATAGATCTGACCTTTAGCTTCAGATGGGTAATTGATCCGCATCTTAGGCCAGAGATTTAAACGTATTGCTTCATTGATCAACGTAAATGATCCAGACACCATTGCCTGACTGGCTATTATAGCAGCCGATGTAGCAATCGTAACACCTGGAACAATAAACCATTGTGGCATTAAATCGTAAAAAGCATTGATGCCATTAGCCTGAAGGGTGGCATCGT
Source organism: Ferruginibacter sp. (assembly GCA_037045295.1). Lineage (GTDB taxonomy): Bacteria > Bacteroidota > Bacteroidia > Chitinophagales > Chitinophagaceae > Ferruginibacter. The sequence goes on along the minus strand of JBAOHS010000004.1, from coordinate 519,211 downwards.
TCATCAATTGCCCGGTATGATGTTTAAGCAGGCTAGCTCCTTGTCCAAAATAGTTGATCAGCAAACAGCTCTTAACCAGAATCCAGGAAATCCTGATATTTCCCCTACCGCAATGACCGAGGTCGCTGTACAAAGCTTCCGCACCTGTCGTACAGAGGAATACCGCCCCGAGTAACCAGAAGCCCTCTGAATATGTAAACAGGAAATGAATACCATAATAAGGATTCAGTGCTTTAAAAATTCCGGGGTCATCAGAAATATGTATGATACCCAATACAGCCAGCATCACAAACCAGACACTCATTACCGGGCCAAACATTTTACCGATAGAAGAAGTGCCGAACTGTTGTGTAAAAAAGAAAAGACAAATGATGCCCAATACTATATAAACAACAGTGTCTTTGCCGATTTCATGAAAACGGGGAAGTTCTTTTAACCCTTCAATAGCGGATGTGATGGAAATGGGTGGTGTAATAATACCATCTGCCAGCAATGCTGCTCCACCAACCATAGCGGGTATGACAAGCCACTTTCTTCTTCGCCTCACCAACGCAAAGAGTGCAAAAATGCCACCCTCACCTTTGTTATCGGCCCGGAGTACCATGATCACATACTTGATCGTAGTCTGAAGTGTGATGGTCCAGATTATCAGCGAAAGTGTACCCAGGATAAGGCTTTCGTCTATAACTCTTCCTTTGATAATAGAATTGAATACATAAAGCGGAGAAGTGCCTATATCTCCATAGATGATTCCTAAAGCAACAAGTAACCCGGCTGCGGTTACTTTGTTAATATTGTGCTTTCCCACTAAAGTGAATTTACTGTTCTTGTACTGCCTGAGCGGCAAAACCTATACAAATGTATAGGTAAAGACAAATAAAAACGGGAAAAATCTTTAAATATTACCGGGCAGGCTGAAAATCGGCCAGCTGCGCCTTTCCGGGCAGGAAAAAGCCCCTTCCAAAAGAAAGGGGCCTCATACAAACAGTAATTACAAACACAACGGTTAGGCATAGCCTATAATATCATCAAACGGGAACAGGCATTTCAAAAATGCCTGTTCCCGGTAAAATTTAATCTGGTTTTTTTCCGTCGAGGAAAGTGTTTATGGTGCTGATTTCAGCCTGGTTATTATCGTCGGACTTCACCGTGTAGTTGCTATAGAAGGATTCAACATCGGCAATGCGGTTGTTGTTGATATCCATATTGCGGCGAAGGTATGCCGGCACCGTTTCAAACTCATTATTAGGATCAGATGCGTTGATGTTAAACGATAAATTTCGCAGTTTCGCTATCCTTTCCGCAGCCCGGCGCCTTAATTCTTCTGTTTCGTCCTGCAGCGCAGGCTCCTCAACATTAGACATCATGATGGGCTGAGTCTGTTGTACAACCGGCTCCTCCGCCGCTTTCTGGGAATCTTTAACTACCAGTTGCATTTCAATAACAGGCTCGTCTTCCTGCGCTGAGTTCTGCAAAGGCAGTGGTTCCTCTTTCGTATTGGATTCTGGTTTTGCAGGCATTTCCTCTGCATAAATCTGCACAGGTTTTGCCAGGTAGCCCCCCGACGAAAGAGAGCTACTTTTGCTAGCTTCTTCTGTTTTATTTAAATCAACATTAATTTCATTGTTAACTGCTTCAGTTATTTGTTTTGGTTTTGCAGGAGCTACTGGAAATTCTTCGAAGTCGAGTACCGTTGTCGGTATCTGATCGGCGGCCGAAGATATTTCAAAAAACACCGGAGCTTCCTCCGTTTTTTCCACAGTAGTTTTACTAAGTGGTTCTACGCTTGGTTCTTCCTGCAGTGTTGGCATCATCGGATCTTCTTTGAGTTCCGGTTTAACTTCATTCAATGTTAATACCACTTCTTTCGGCGCTTCTGCTTTTACTTCAACTTCAGCAACGACAGGTTCTGCAGGTTTTACCTGGATGGGTTGTTCGCCCATATCGAGTGACAAAACAATTTTTTCTTCTTCTTTCTTAACAGCTTCCACTACTTTCTCTGCAACTACAGTTTCTTCAACTGCAGCAACTGATTTTGGTGCGGCTGTTTCTTTTGCAGGCATCTCCAGTTCGAGTACAATTTTTTCATCAGCAGGATTCAGTTCCGGCTTTTTATCTTTTGCAAAAGGATCTTTGTGTTCAAAACCAGTTGCAATGAGGGTTATACCAATCTGGTTGCCGAGTGTATTGTCATAACCTAAACCAAGAATTACATCAGTATCATCACCGGCTTGTGACAACAGGTAATCCTGTATAACTTCCACTTCATCCATGGTAAATTCATGATCACCTTCAGCAGAATTGATATTGATGAGTATCCATTTAGCACCACGGATATCGTTATCGTTCAGCAATGGTGAAGTGAGTGCATTTTCAATGGCTTCCTGTGCCCTGTTTTCGCCTTCTGCAGTTGCACTTCCGAGGATTGCAACACCGCCATTACTCATAACGGTACAAACGTCTGCGAAATCGACATTGATTTGTCCGGTGCTGTTGATTACATCGGTAATACATTTGGCTGCTGTTGCTAAAACATTATCAGCACGACCAAATGCTTCTTTCATTTTAAGGTTTCCAAACTGGTGACGCAGTTTATCATTGCTGATCACCAGCAAAGTATCTACATGACTTTTCAGTTGCATGATTCCTTCTTCAGCCTGCGCAATACGCTTCTTGCCTTCATAAGCAAATGGCGTAGTTACGATTCCTACAGTAAGGATGTCGAGGTCTTTACAGATCTTCGCAATGATGGGTGCACCACCGGTTCCGGTACCACCACCCATACCTGCAGTGATGAATGCCATCTTGGTATTCACTTCCAGGATACGCCTGATTTCTTCCAGGCTTTCTTCTGTTGCCTGCCGGCCGATGGCAGGATTAGCACCGGCACCCAGCCCTTGTGTAAGGTGCGGCCCCAGTTGAATTTTATTGGGCACATTACTGAGTGCAATGGCCTGGGCATCTGTATTACATATAATGAAATTTACGCCCTCGATATTCTGCGAAAACATGTGGTTCACCGCATTGCTTCCGCCGCCTCCAACACCAATCACCTTGATGATGGAAGATTGTTCTTTAGGCAAATCAAAATGAATCATGACTGAAAATTTGTTGGTTAGTAAGTAGTAGTTCTGTTTGTATTTGTATTATAAAATCTATTTCGAATTGTTATAGCTGCTTAAAACTTCGTGTCTTCTTCTTCCTTGAACATTTCAATGAGATTGTTCTTGAAAGTATCCATGAAGTTTTTAAGTGTTTTGCGTTGTTTCACTTTAACCGGGCCCGCTTCTTCTGTAACTGCTTCTGCAACTTCGTCTACGGGTTGCTGTTGCATGATGCCGGTCGTTTCCACTTTCACAAAATTCGGCGCCATTTGTTTGTACTTATTCTCATAGTCGTTGTATCCTTTCAGGATCAAACCGATACAGGTACTGTACATTGGCTTGGCCAGTTCATCAATATGCCCGCCGGATAAATGTTCATTCGGATATCCGATTCTTGCATTCAAACCAGTTACATATTCGGTCAATTGTAAGAGGTGTTTCAATTGTGAACCACCACCGGTGAGGATGATACCGCCATTCAGCATGCGGTTATCCAAACCAACCTGTTTCAAGTGATAAGAAACAAAATCCATGATTTCGCTCATACGTGCCTGAATGATATTGGCCAGGTTTTTTACAGAAATTTCTTTTGGCGCCATACCACGCAAGCCTGGAATGGTAATGAATGCATTTGATTTGGCTTCATCACTCAATGCACTACCAAACTGAATTTTCATTTGTTCAGCCTGTGTTTTCAGATACACCCAAACCGGTTTTGATATCATTGGTGATATTCTCGCCACCAAAAGGAATAACCGCTGTATGTTTCAGTATACCTTCATAGAACACAGCCAGGTCGGTTGTTCCACCGCCGATGTCTACGATGGCAACACCTGCTTCCAGGTCCTGATCGCACATAACAGCAGCAGCAGATGCCAATGGTTGCAATACCAGATCCTTAGTGATCAATCCTGCTTTTTCAACACTGCGGTTGATATTGCGGATCGCATTTTTATCACCGGTGATGATGTGGAAATTAGCGCCCACCTTCACACCGCTATATCCAATCGGGTTAGGAATATTCTGGAAATTATCTACTGTAAATTCCTGTGGAATAACATCGATGATCTGATCACCTGCAGGGATATAAGTACGATACTGATCTGCCACCAGCCTGTCGATTTCTTCCTGGCTGATTTCTTCTTCTACATTCTGACGAACGATATCGCCCCTGGTTTGTAAACTTTTGATGTGGTGACCGGCAATACCTACATATACTTCACCAATCTCGAGATTCGGATTGGAAGCATAGCAGTTTTCCAGTGCTGTTTGAATGGCTTTGATAGTCTGATCAATGTTCAGCACCATTCCATGCTGAACGCCATTGCTGTTGGCCCGGCCGAAACCAAGGATCTCCAGCTTACCAAATTCATTTTTTCTTCCGGCAATAGCGGCAATCTTGGTTGTTCCGATGTCTAATCCTACAATAATGGGTTGTTCGTGATTCATAGTTGTAAGTTTTGTGTTTGTTTGTATGATAAAAGTTTGTTTTTAAAATTTAATATTCATTTTTTGCAGGCATCACCGCTCTTGGTTTGGCAGGAGCTGGTTTTGCCGGTTTTGGTTGTGCTGGTTTTACAACCGGTTTGCTTGGTTTAACTGCCGGTTTACTTGTTTGCTGAGCTGGTTTTTTTAAGCCAGCTGCAGGCTTTTTAACAGGCGCTGCAACAGCGTTTGCTTTAGGCACTACCGGTGGCGCCACCACGACAGGCTTGTCTGCAACTACCGGTGCAGGTGTATCGTCATCCATTGCTTCATTTGCATCATCTCTCTGGAACGACTGCAGGATAAGTGATTCATTCGTTGAATTTTTCTCATTGTCCTGCTGAATGGTTTGTGTTGAATCAGCCGCCATTTTAGCTGTATAAGCTGCAATGGCCTTCATCATCTCCATCGTTCTCAGGGAATCTGCTACCACATCTTCCATTCCACGGATCTTTGCAACCAGTTGTCCTTTGTATTGCAGATTGATCACATTGTACCTCGACCAACCATAACGGGGTATTACTTTTTTATAAAACAGGCGAAGCTTCTGAAACTTCTGCTCCATATCTTTTGCATCACCGAAAACAATCACCTGATCACCGATCTTTGGAATCAATTCAAAATTTCTTTGTCCGGTGATGTCTACCTGGTCGATCATCGCCATCAGGAAAGAATCTTTCTGAATGTACATGCTCATAGCTTTCACATCTTTGAGCAAACTGCTGTCTTGTTTCGACAAAACCCTGTTATCGGTTGGAAAGCCTGTGAATACCGGAACACGTGCAGATAACTTTTCACTCAATGGTAAAATCTTTACTGTACTGTCGATATAAAATGAATTTCCACCCAGCGAGAACAACCTTGCGATGGGTTCCCTTTCGTGAACTTCTGCCTGTAGGACATCATTGTTATCGAAATACAATTCTGCACTGTTGATCCATATTTCTTTTTTCAGCGCATTCTCCATTGAAACCAGGTCGAAATCCTCAATGGCTTTTCCTTTAATATTTCCACCCGCAAATTTTTCAACGATTCTCGTTATATCCGATTGATCGATGAAGAAATTATTACTCACACCACGGATTTCAATTTCAATTCCATTGCAGGTCCGGGAATCTTTCTTGTGCACTGCGGCTACAAGTAAAACAACAGCACTTACCCCGATAGTAACCCATACCGTTGCAATCAGTATCTTTTTGAAATTATATTTTTGAAAGATCCCCATTTTTAATTTTCAGTTACTGCTATTAATATTTCTTTAACAGGATTCACCAGTGTATCTATATCTCCGGCTCCTGCAGTAATAACCATTTCCAGGCCCCCTTTTTGCTTTTTATCTTTTATCAGTAGCAAGAGTTCTTCTTTTGAACAAACTTTTACTTTTCCCGACTCCATCATCGCTGCAATCATTTCACTGTTTACTCCTTCTATCGGCAGTTCTCTTGCCGGATAAATCGGAATCAGTATCACTTCATCTGCCAGGCTGAGTGCAGCAGCAAATCCTTCTGCAAAATCCCTGGTGCGGGTAAAAAGATGCGGCTGAAATATCACCGTACATTTTTTCTCCGGGAACAATCCTTTTGCGCTACTAATCAAAGCCGTTAGTTCCTGCGGATGATGCGCATAATCATCAATCATCACCAGATCATCCTGCTTGATAATATACTCGAACCTTCTTTTTACTCCTTTGAATGCAGCTACCGCATCTTTGATTTTTTCATCACTCAATCCTGCATGATGAGCAATCGCAATAGCAGCCAATGCATTCTCGATGTTGTGCTTACCGCCCATATTGAGCAACACATCTTTGATCACATAATCTTTGATCTGCACATCGAACAGGTAACTTCCCTGTTTTGGCTTGATGTCCAGCGCTTTGATATCAGCTGCTGATTCCTGCAGATCATACGTTAATTGTGATGGCGCTTTAAAATCTGCGGATCCGATCAAACCATATTTGCTGATCAGCAATCCACCCGGCTTCAGCTTTGTTGTAAACTCAGCAAAAGCCTCTCTGAATTTTTCTTCGGTACCATAGATATCCAGGTGATCGGGATCGATGGCAGTGATCACTGCTACATCCGGACTCAACCTTAAAAAACTACGATCATACTCATCTGCTTCTGCCACACAAACATTGCGTTCACTGCTCCAGAAATTGGTATCGTAGTTGGAGGCAATTCCACCAAGAAATGCATTGCAACCATACCCCGAATGACGGAGTATATGTGCAATCATTGTACTCGTGGTTGTTTTACCATGCGTACCTGCAATACAGATATTAAAAGAACTTTTTGTAATCATCCCCAACACTTCACTCCGCTTCAGTAAATCGTATCCGTTATCTTTCAAAAAATTAAATCCTTTGTGATCTTTCGGAATAGCCGGTGTATAAACATAGAGCACTGCATTTTTATCAACCAGGTTCACATCATCTGTATAATGAATGCTGATGCCTTCTGCCTGGAGTTGTTTGGTAAGCACCGTTTCAGTTTTATCGTAACCACTTACTTTCACACCCCGGCTGATAAAATAGCGGGCGATAGCGCTCATGCCGATACCACCGATGCCCAGGAAATAAACCGACTTGCCGCTTGCTTTACCAGCCGCCAGTTCCTCCAGGAAAATTGCTATATGTTCGTTCGTACTCATTGATTCAGATAATTCAGAATATCAGCTGCTACTTTATCATCGGCATCATAAATCCCGAGCTGACTGATATGATAAACCAGTTTCTCCTGCAATGGAACATTCTGCGATAATGCTATGACTGCAGGTATCAACTTATGTAACGCCTGACTGTCTTCTATCATCATGGCAGCGTTTTTATTAACTAAATTTTGTGCATTCGCTGTCTGATGATCCTCTGCCGCAAAGGGATAAGGAACAAAAACAACCGGTTTTCCCACGATGCACAATTCAGCAATTGCCATGGCTCCACTCCTGCTGATCACCATATCGGCTGCTGCATAAGCATATTCCATTTGCGTTATAAAATCATTAACATAAATGTGCTTCTTTCCGGCACTTCTTTCTTTCGCTTTTTCCAGGTAAGGCTTCCCTGTTTGCCAGATCAGCTGAAGGTTCTTCTGTTCAAAAAGATCAATGTCTTTGCTGATGGCTTCATTGATGTTTTTGGCACCCAGGCTTCCACCTACACAGAGCACGGTTTTCTTTCCGGCTGCTAATCCGAAATAACGCAACGCTTCTTCTTTGGAAACTTTATTGGAAGCGATGGTATGCCTTACCGGATTTCCACTGACTACAATTTTATCTTTCGGAAAAAACTTTTCCATGCCTTCTGTCCCGGTAAACACAATAGCAGCTTTCTTAGCCAGCATCATATTGCTTTTTCCTGCAAAAGAATTGGCTTCATGAATGAATGTTGGAATTCCTTTCGATTGCGCATAACGCAGCACCGGAAAACTGGAATATCCACCAACACCAATAACAGCATCGGGTTTAAATTCCTTCATGATTTTCGAAACCTGCAGAAAACTCTTAATGAGCTTAACGGGCAGACCGATATTTTTTATCAAAGAACTTCTGTTGAATCCTGCGATGGTTAACCCACGGATTTCAAAACCAGCCTGCGGCACTTTTTCCATTTCCATTTTTCCTTCTGCACCTACAAAAAGAAAAACCGATTGTGGCGACATTTTTCTCAGTGCATTGGCAATAGCGATTGCCGGAAAAATATGTCCACCTGTTCCTCCACCTGCGATGATGAATCGCTTACCCCATTTGTTAACCTGTTCCATCCTGTCTTTTTGCATCATCGGCAGATTAAATATTTAAGCCGGCTCAACAGCCTCATTATTTTCTTCCACAACAGATTTATCTTTTGCTGCACCTGCACCTTCGATCTGCTCTACATTTCGGGCCACACTCAAAATAATTCCGATCGACAGGCAGGTAAATAAAAAGCTACTACCGCCCATGCTTACCAGCGGAAGTGTAACCCCTGTATTCGGAAACAGGTTTACATTCACACCCATATTGGCTATCGCCTGGATGACCAGCGTAAAACTCAATGCCAGCGCAAGAAATGCACCAAATGCAAACGGGCATTTCCGATAGAGCAAAATACATCGGTACAGGAATAGCAGGTAGATAAACAACATAAATGCCGCCCCCATCAATCCATATTCTTCAATGATGATGGCATAAATAAAATCACTGTAGCTATGCGGCAGAAAATTTCTCTGTTCGACTGTTACCCGGGCCTTTTCCCAACCATCCACCATTGGCAATGGCAATTTTAGCCTGGTTGATCTGGTACAATTTTTCACTGTCGTCATTCTTATTGCTGTACAGGAATGTTTGAATACGACTGATCCAGGTTGGAATCCTTCCACTGGCAAGAAATGCCGGTAGTTTTTTTGATTCATGTGCATCCTTGTCATAAGTAGATACAGCAATAGTGATAAGAATGATCACCGGTATCAAAGCAATCCCCAGTGTAACGAGGATATGTTTGGTTCTTACACGACCGATAAACATCAATAACATGCTGGTTCCGCCGATCAGTAAAGCGGTAGACAGATTAGCCGGTGCGATGAGAATACAAACTATTCCAACTGGTATGATGATCGGCAAAAATCCTTTCTTAAAATCTTTGATCACATTTTGTTTACGGCTGAGCATACGGCTCATGTACATAAACAACGCCAGCTTGGCCAGATCTGAAGTCTGGAAAGTCATATTGATCACCGGCAACTTAATCCAACGGCTACCCGCATTTAACTGTACACCAAATAACAGGGTGTACAGCAAAAGCGGGATGGATATAAGGAATAATACGAGCGCTACTCTTGAATAAATAGTATAGTTGATGCGGTGGGCAAAATAAATGATGATCAACCCCAGCATGATAAATGCAAATTGTTTGAACAGGTAACTCTCTGTGCTTTTACTCATGCGGTATGCAAGAGAACCTATGCTGCTGTACACCAGCAACAAACTCGTCAGGGTAAGGATAATAACAATGGCCCAGATAACTTTATCGCCTTTTGTTTTGCGAACAAGGTTATCACCCATATCTCCCAAACCACGGAATGGAGAATTCACAGCTACTTCACCTCCTTCCTGAGAAGGACTGAAAAACTGTTTGAATATTGCCTTAAAATCTGCCATTGATAATCCTGCTGATTGATATTATAAGTTCTTAACTGCCTGTTTGAATTGTTTGCCCCTGTCTTCGTAATTTTTGAAAAGATCGAAACTGGCGCAGGCCGGACTTAACAAAACCACATCGCCGCTGTTGGCGAAATGGAATGCTGCCTGAACTGCATCGCTTGCATTTTCTGTATTTACCATCAATGAAACAATATCACCGAAAGCTTCATGAATCTTCCTGTTCTCAGTTCCCATACAAACAATCGCTTTCACTTTTTCCTTCACCAGTTCTTTCAGCAAATTGTAATCATTGCCTTTATCTACACCACCGAGAATAAGAATCACTGGTTTCGTCATGCTTTCCAACGCAAACCAGGTACTGTTGATATTGGTTGCTTTGCTATCGTTGATGAATTCCACTCCTTTGATGGTAGCTACCGGTTCCATGCGGTGTTCAAGACTTTCGAAAGTCTGTAATGCTTCCCTGATTTTTTCTTTGCGGATATCCAATGCTGTTGCGGCCATACTTGCTGCCATACTGTTGTATTGATTGTGTTTTCCTTTAATTGCGAAATCTTCTACACTCATCTGCATTTCTTCATTCTTCCATTTCAGGTGCATTTTTGCGTTCATCAAATACGCACCTTGTGGCAGTTCTTTACTCATGGTAATGGGAGCTTTGGTTGATTTTATGGGATAGTTTGTAATGTTCTTCATAGTGGTTTCATCATCCAGGTTAAAAATGAATACATCAGATTCCTGCTGGTTTTCAGCAATCCTGAATTTGCTGGCTACATAATTCTCCAGTTTGTATTCATACCTGTCGAGATGATCTTCGGTAATATTGGTGAGTACAGCTATATCAGGCCGGAATGTTTTGATATCATCCAACTGAAATGAACTGATTTCTGCCACATATACTTCTTTTGGGTCTTCTGCAATCTGCCTGGCAAATGAATAGCCGATGTTTCCTACAACGGCACAATTCAATTGGGCATGGTTACAGATATGGTAAGTCAAGGCCGTAGTGGTTGTTTTTCCATTGCTACCTGTGATGGCAATGATTTTGCTGTTACCGGCATAACGATAAGCGAATTCAATTTCGCTGATGACAGATATTCCAGCTGCCCTGATGGATTTTACAATCGGCGCTTTTTCTGGTATACCAGGGCTTTTAATGACTTCGTCTGCTGATAAAATTTTATCGTTGCTATGCCCGTTTTCTTCGTAAGGAATTGAGTGATGGTTGAGTTCTGTTTTAAAACGATCTGCTATCACTCCACCGTCGCTGACTAAAACATCATATCCTTGCTTTTTAGCCAGCAAGGCTGCACCGATTCCGCTTTCGCCGGCGCCCAGTATGATGATTTTGTTTTTCATTTCAGTGTTCAGTTACAAAAAAAAATGGTCTTTCAATGGTATTGACATTTACAGGATTACTTGTACCCGAAATGTCGTTTCTTGTTCAGGATAAAAAAATGGTTCTTCAATGGTATTGACATTTACAGGACAACGCGTTCCTAAAATGTCATCGCTTGTTCAGGATAAAAATTGGTTCTTCAATGGTATTGACATTTACAGGACAATGTCTTCCATAAATGTCTTCGCTGTTCAGGATAAAAATTGGTTCTTCAATGGTATTGATCTTTACAGGAATGATGTTCCCTTAAAAATCAATTCCGGCTTCAGAAAAAAAATGGTTTTTCAAAAGCATAGAATTTAACAGGTCAGGCTGTTTCGAAGGGTATTGTGATTTATATGTTGAACTGCTTTGCAGCAGCTGAATACTATCTCAGCTTAAGTGTAACAATTGCCATTGCCACACATAATATTGTTACGATCCAGAAACGCACTGCTATCTTGCTCTCATGGTATCCGAGTTTCTGATAATGATGATGCAAAGGGCTCATCAGGAAAACTCTTCTACCTTCTCCGTATTTCTTTTTCGTGTATTTGAAATAAGTCACTTGTATCATCACACTCAGATTTTCTACCAGGAATACCATGCAGAAAATAGGAATGAGTAATTCTTTGCGAACGATGATGGCGAGCGCTGCTATGATGCCACCCAGTGCCAGACTTCCGGTATCGCCCATAAAAACCTGCGCCGGATAAGAGTTGTACCATAAAAATCCTATACAGGCCCCCACAAATGCCGCAATAAAAATGGACAGCTCACCGAGGTTGGGTATGTACATGATATTGAGATACTCCGCAAACTTGATATTGCCACTAACGTAGGCGAATATGCCCAGGCAAACACCGATGATCGCACTTACACCCGTTGCCAGTCCATCGAGCCCATCCGTAATATTGGCGCCGTTAGAAACGGCCGTTACAATAAATATGACGATGATGATGTACAGTATGTAAGTGTAATCCTGCCATGTTTTTGGCAACAGTTTGGCATAATTGAACTCATGACCTTTCACAAATGGTATGGTTGTAATCACTGTTTTCGCATCAGTGAACACTCTTTTCTTTCCATCTACTGTAATCGTATCATATTTTGTCGCCAGGATTTGGAACGGTATATACCCACCACTTCTCTTTTCACCACCACATTCTGATTAAAGTATAAGGTTGCGCCTACAATGATACCCAGCATCACCTGTCCGAATATTTTAAACCTCCCGGCAAGCCCATCGCTATCAGATTTTTTATAGTCGATTCCTTTTTCTTTGGCAATGCGCTTGGAACGTATTTTCAGGTAATCATCGATAAATCCGATGGCGCCGAGCCAAACAGTGCAAAGCAGCATTAAGCGGATGTACACCTTGTCGAGATTGGCCAGTAAAATGGTTGGTACAATGATGGCCAGGATCAGGATGATGCCGCCCATGGTAGGTGTACCTTTCTTTTGTTGTTCTCCGGCCAGACCAAGATCTCTAACGGTTTCGCCTAATTGCTTTTTCTGTAAAAAGCGGATGATTTTTTTACCGTAAACAGTTGTAATCACGAGCGACAATATCATGGCCAGCAGCACCCTGAAAGTGATGAACTGAAAAAGTCCACTTCCCGGAAACCGGAAGTCTTCTTTTGTGAGCCAGTCGAACAAATGATATAGCATACTGTTGGCAATTGGATCAGGTTTTTAAAACACTGCTCCGGTTAATTCTTTTTATAATTTATTTATCCAGCAATCCAAACATTTCTATCAGCACTTTCCTGTCATCAAAATCATACTTTACCCCTTTTATCTCCTGGTACTTCTCATGTCCTTTCCCGGCTACCAGTAAAATATCTTTCTTACTGCTAAGGCTAACCGCTGTTTTGATGGCTTCCTTTCTATCGGCTATCGTGATGTATTTTTTTCTTGCTGCCACATTAACACCTGCTTCCATATCTTTCAGAATTTCCAATGGATCTTCATTTCTCGGATTATCTGAAGTAAATATTACTTTATCACTGTACTGGCAGGCAACTTCAGCCATCACTGGTCTTTTGGCCGCATCCCTGTTTCCTCCGCATCCGACAACAGTTATGATTTTTTCTTCTCCCTGCCGCAGGTTCCTGATGGTTGCCAGCACATTCAACAATGCATCGGGTGTATGAGCATAATCAACAATACCAACTACACCCTCCTGCTCACTCAGCACATAATCGAACCTTCCTTCTGCACCAGAGAGATTGCTCAGATACAGCAAAACATCATTTCGGTTTTCGCCAAGACTTACAGCCATACCATATACTGCCAGCAGGTTATAAGCATTGAATTCACCAATCATTTTAAAATGCACATCCACATCGTTCACCAGCATGTGCAATCCTGCAAGACTGTTCTCCAGGATTTTACCTTTGAAATCTGCCAGTGTTTTGAGGCTGTAGAACATTTTCTTTGCAGCTGTATTCTGCAACATCACCGTTCCACGTTTATCATCTGCATTGCTGATGGCGATGGCCGATTTATCCAATCCATCAAACCATGATTTCTTTACCCGGATGTATTCATCAAATGTTTTGTGATAATCCAGGTGATCATGCGTAATGTTACTGAACATGGCCACTGCAAAACGTATTCCTGCAATGCGATGCTGATGAATGGCATGACTGCTGCATTCCATGAATACATGGGTACAACCTTCATCAACCATTTCCTTCAGCAGCTTATTAAGACTGATGGCATCCGGTGTAGTATGAGTGGATTCAACCACCCGATCACCCACCTGGTTCTGCACCGTACTAACGAGTCCGCATTTATAACCCAGCGATGTAAAGAGCTTCCAGGACAAAGTAGCAATGGTTGTTTTGCCATTCGTACCTGTAACACCAATCATTTTCAATTTCGTGGATGGCTCACCGTAATACTGGTGACTCATCATACCGGCTGCCAGTGCACTGTTCTCCACTTCAACATAAGTAACTCCTTCAGCCGTATTGGATGGGATGCTTTCAACTACCACTGATGTAGCGCCATTCTCCACCGCTTTTGCAATAAAATCATGACCATCTGTTACCGTACCTTTTATAGCAATAAAGCAGGACCCGGGAGTTACTTTTCTTGAATCTGTCTGAAGATCTTTCACAGCTACTGCCGTATCTCCATTTACAGCCCGGATATTTACTTTATATAGTATGTCTTTCAGCATGGTATGCTCTTAATTGAGCATCAGTATGATTTTTTGTCCTTTTGTTATTGATGATCCTGCTGCAACACTCTGACTCACTACTTTGCCTTTACCGGTAACGACTACCCGAAATCCTTTTGATTCGAGCAGGTAAACGGCATCTTTCAATCCCATTCCTTTTACATCCGGTGTAACCTGTGCAGCTGTTACTACAGCAGCAGGCTGGTTTAATCCGGCAAAATTGTTTTTTAAACTCATCGCTCTCCAGGCACCCCCATTTACAGAATCTTTTGCTGCAATGTTCAGGAAGCTTAGAATGGAAGAGAGCTCAGACTTCATTCCATAATAATTAAATGCGGTAGTGGTATCAGGGGTAATCTTTTTATTAAGTGAAGGCTTACTCAGATAACGTGCAAAAATGCGGTCGCTGATTTCTTTGAACACCCTACCCGACACATCGGCACCATAAATCATTCTTGATTCATTGCTGTTCTGAATCACCACCGCCATTGAATAAACAGGTTTTTCTGATGGAAAGAATCCCATAAAAGAAGCCTGGTAAATTTTATTGCCTTTATTGTAACCGCGGTTATCCAATGCCGTTACTGCCGTTCCTGTTTTACCTGAAATAGAATAAGCGGAATCAAACAAAATTTTGTGCCCGGTACCATGTAAACTATCTACTACTGCACGCAAACATTGTTTTGCCTGTGCGATGGTTTCATCACTGCAGATTTTTTCAACCAATACTTCGGGTTCAATCTTTTTAAAGTCGACACCATAATCTTTAATAGCACTCACCAGATATGGCCTCATCATTTTTCCATTGTTGGCAACTGCGTTGTACAACATCAGCATGTGCAATGGTGTAACCAGTTCTTCATATCCATGCGCCATGAAAGGGATGGTGGTTTTTCCCCAGCTTCTGTTTTTAGGCGTTTTGATGGTTGGTTTACCTGAAGACGCAACAATATCGATACCGGTCATTTTGTTAAGGCGGAATTTATCCATATGGCCCGCCCATTTAAATGGCTGCTCCTGGTAATACTGGTTGGCCAGTTTTGCAAAAGCAACATTGCTGCTGCGCAGGAAAGCTTCTTTTACACTGATGACGCCTGTTCCCAGGTGAGAATCTTTGATCCTTAAGCCTGAAAAATATTTCACTCCACCTTCACAATCCACTTTAGAATCAATGGTAACATATTTGTCTTCGAGCAAACTGAGCAATGTAACCAGTTTGAATACCGAACCTGGTTCCGTTGCTTTTCCTATTCCATAGTTCAGGTCTTCTGTATAAGAACCATCGGGTTGTTTACCCAGGTTGGCAATTGCCTTGATTTTGCCGGTTGCCGTTTCCATGATGATCACTGTACCATGAAGCGAGTTGTTTCCTGTAAGCATTTTCATCAAAGCATTCTCCGCTACATCCTGCATATAAGTATCCAGTGTAGTGATGATGTCTTTGCCATTTACAGGATCCAGTTCTGCACCTTCAACAGGCATGTAAGCACCAGCCGTGTAACGCATGAGCCTTTGACCGGAAGTTCCTCTCAGCAGGCTATCATAAGTTCTTTCGAGCCCTACATTTTTTGCGGGATCTTTTCTCGACAACCCGATGGTTCTGTTTGCCAGTAAAACATAGGGATTAATTCTTTTATCTCTCGGATCGAAAATAAAACCGCTCTTGTTTCTTCCTTCTCTAACAAGGGGAAAGTTGCGAACAGCTTTAAATTCATCAAATGAAATTTTTCTTTTCAGCAGGTAATAGCGCTCTTTGTTTTTATACGCCAGCTGCATTTCTTTCTTATAAATATCTACCGGACGATCATTGAACAAATCAGCCAGCGACATACTGAGCGAATCGATATTATCTTTAAAACGTTTTCCTTCTTTTTCCCTCAGGCCTTCTGCACCAAAATCAACATACACATCAAAAATGGGTACAGAAGTGCTGAGCATATTGCCATCTTCACTGTAAATACTTCCCCGTTCTGCATTGATGGGCAGGTATTTCAGGTGCAGGCTATCGCCCATACCACGCCAGAAATTACCTTCTACCCGCTGGATATAAAAAGCACGGCCCAGTACCATCACTCCCAGCACAATCATGCTGAGGAAGCAGAGGTAAACACGCCACAATATGTCTTTTTTGATTTCCAAAGCAATCCCTGAATTTATTACTGCAATATTTGCAGCTACCCGTTTCCGTTATTTCTATTTTAATGCCGGCATACTGTCTGTGAGTAAAACCGGTGGTTCTTTTGGTTCCTTCAGTCCCATTGGTTCTACTGCCTTCACCATTTCACTTGCCTTACTTCTGAATATCACGTCGCTTTTAATCGACTTATACTCATACTCCAGCTCTTTGATATTCTTTTCACTTGTACCAATTCTCCGAATCAGCTTGTCTGCATAATGCCCGTTGTATATATAGAGCACCGCAAGACCCGACAAAAAAAGAAAGAATGGAATGTTCTTAACAATCGAACGGTAGTTAAAATACTTCTTCCAGTCAGTTTTGGTATTTGATCCCTGAACATCTTTGTTCTGTTCTGCACTCATTCTCTTGTGGTGATATTATTTTTTTTCTGCGACCCTGAGTTTTGCACTCCGTGATCGTGAATTGATTTTTAATTCCTGTTCTCCAGCCGTAACCGGTTTTTTGGTAATTACTTTCAGCTTTGATTCTTTCTTTGTTCCGTAGAGATCGAATTCATCTGTTGTTTCAAAATCGCCTTGTTTAAAGAACTGCTTTACGATCCTGTCTTCCAGTGAATGAAACGTGATCACTGCTATTCTTCCGCCAGGCTTAAGCACTTCCACCGATTGTTCGAGCATTTCTTTCAATGCACCCATCTCATCGTTAACGGCTATCCGAAGTGCCTGGAAAACCTGGGCAAAATATTTGTTCGGATTGCCTTTCACATCTTCTTTTACGGCCTGTTTAAAACCACTGATGGTTCGTATAGGCGTTTCCGTTCTTCTGGCAACAATGGTTCTTGCAAGCGTTCGTGCATTGGTTACTTCACCATACTGTTCAAACATCTTATGGAGTTCCTGTTCAGAATAATTCTTCAGGATATCAGCAGCTGTTGTTGTTTGCCGAACATCCATCCGCATATCGAGTGCCGCATCGAACCGGATTGAGAAACCTCTTTCGGGTTCATCAAACTGGTGACTGGAAACACCGAGATCTGCCAGTATTCCATCCACTTCCCTGATTTTGTTGGCCCGGAGAAATCGCTGCAGGTGACGGAAATTCTGCTGAATGAAAAGCACCCGTTCATCATCGGGAACATTCTGCTTCGCATCTGCATCCTGGTCAAAAACCACCAGCCTTCCTTCGGCACCGAGGTGCTTCAGTATTTCCCGGCTATGACCAGCACCGCCCATGGTGCAATCCACATAAATTCCATCCGGAACAATGTTCAATCCTTCAATGGTTTCTTTCAGCAAAACAGGAATATGGTAACCGCTGCTTTCCTCCCCTGAGGCATCCTGCCCGGTTATCTTTTTAGGTTTCGGCATGAAGGTCAACTGTTAGACTTTTCATCCTTCTTTCCCATAACTTCATCTGCCAGGTTGCTGAAATCTTCCGGTGAAATGGCATCAAAGAGCTGTTTGTAAGTATTCTTATCCCAGATTTCCAGCTTGTTAACCGCAGAAACCAGTACGATATCTTTTTCCAATCCGGCATGCTCCATCAGACTTTTGGGTAACAAAAGCCGACCGGCATTATCGAGTTCTACCTGTGTAGCGCCATTAAGGAAATACCGGCGGAACTCTCTAACTTTGGGATTGAAATCGTTTAACTGGCTGATTTCCTTGAAAATAGGTTTCCAGCTCTGGATGGGATATAGGGTCAGACATTTCTCAAAACCCCTGTTGAGCACAAAAAGCGCACTATCTGCTTCCGGTAATTGCTTTTTAAAGCCCGATGGCAGCAGAAAACGCCCTTTTGCGTCGATGGTGGATTCATATTCGCCGATGAAACCGATCATGTGGGGGAATTGGGTTGTTTTTTAAGTATTATCAACACAAAATAACACTTTTTCCCACTTTGTGACACAAAAAACAGAAAAGTTTTTTATCCACAAGGCTTTGAGCGCCTGTTGGGCAGGGTTTTAGGGGAAAAGCCCCAATCTCACTGTGAATTGAATGTGGATAGCCTTGATTTTCTGTGGAAAAGCTGTTTATTTCGAAAGTGGCACCAGGATGGTGAAACTGCTCCCCTTGCCGAGGGTACTTTCGGGCTTAATGCTTCCTTTATGGGCTTCAACCATGGTTTTTACATAGCTTAAACCTAGTCCGAACCCTTTTACATTATGAATATTGCCGGTATGCGCCCGGTAGAATTTTTCAAAAATGCGACTGAGTGTTTCCTTACTCATCCCGATTCCGTTGTCTTCGATCCGAATGCGGATCATGTTGCCAGCATTGGAAGTATTGAGCCTGATGAGCAAGCCTTCTTCTTTTGAATATTTAATGGCATTGTCGAGCAGGTTATTGATCAGACTTGTAAAATGAACTTCATCTGCCAGGATGATATCTTTTGCAGCATCGAGGCTCACTTCTATTTTGCCATTTTTCTCTTCCAGTGGTAACATAATATTATTAAGTGCACTGTTGATCATGGCATGCGCTGATAATTTTTTCAGGTTCAATTGTACTTCCTGTTTATCGAGCAAAGCAGCCTGCAGAATGGTTTCCACCTGCTTATTCATCCTTTTATTTTCTTCCTTGATGATGCCGGTGAAGTAATTTGTCTTATCTCTGTCGGCAATTACCTTCTCATTCTTCAACGCATCCACAGCCAGTGAAATCGTGGCCAGTGGAGTTTTGAATTCATGGGTCATGTTATTGATAAAGTCCGACTTGATCTCACTGAGTTTTTTCTGCCGTAGCAATGCCCTGATGGTTAAAAAGAAAGCCGTTGTGATGATGATGGTAAAGAGAATGGTTCCTACAATAAACCAGAAGATCTCTCTGAAAATAATTGCTTTCTGATGTGGTACGATCACCACCAGGAATTCTTCTTTGGTTAAGTTTTCAAAGTTACTGCCGGGTGGCGGTTGCAGCGGTAATGCCACATTGGTATTGTGCGCCGAATCGATGAAATATTTGAAAAAATTATCACTCTGCACCTGGTCGCCGGTAAGGCTGTTATCTGAAACGGCAAACTCAAATGGAATGTCTTCCAGAAAGTGTTTGTCCATTGCCTTGCGGATGATCGCAGCAATTTCATCTTTCGAAAACCTTTGTAAAACGGAGGGCCGAAGCAACTCCAGTTTCATTTTATCATTGGGGAAAAGAATATCTGTTTTCCTGCCCATACCAATAAAACCGGTTTTTTCTTCCATCAGCTTTTCAGCTGCTTCTGATGTAGCCAGGAAAATATTGTCACGCAGCTGCTTTTCCTTTGTTTTGCGGGCCGTTGTAAGCCAGAGTACCTGGAAGAAAATCAAGCCAAGCAGCGACAAAAGGATCAGTATGGTGATAATCGGGAATACTTTTTTCATAAATCAGACTTGGCAATAAGTAGCCGCCATGCAAAGCGCAAAAATAACACACTAATACAGTTGCGGAAGTTATTTAAAATATCTACGCAAAACTTTAACGAAAAAAAGCCTCAAAAACCAACGAACAATTTTACAGCCTTTCTCAATAAAATCTTACTTTAGAAATATGATTGAACTCAGGGAAGACATATTGCTCATTGCCGACCCGTTTCTGAAAGATATCAATTTTATGCGAACGGTTGTTTATATGTGCCGTCATTCTGAAGATGGGAGTTTTGGTTTTGTGCTCAATAAACTGTTTGATCAGACGCTTGATGAACTCATCATCGGGCTTGATGGATTTCCGGTACCAGTTTACAATGGCGGACCTGTGCAGCCCGACACCATTCATTTTCTTCACCAGTATCCGGATCTGATTCCCGACAGTTATAAAATTTCGGATGATATACACTGGGGTGGCGATTTTGAAACCGTTAAAACACTCATCCGGGAAAATAAGCTGGACCTCAGTAAAATAAAATTCTTTATCGGTTACAGCGGCTGGGAACAAACTCAACTGGAAAACGAACTGAAAGAAAGCAGCTGGCTAACAGCAACCGCTACACGAAAAATTGTTTTTGAAATTCCTCCCGAAAATGTCTGGAAAGAAAGCATCGAACACCTCGGTGGCAAATACAAAATGATGGTTCATTTTCCGATCGATCCACAGCTGAATTAATTTCCTATCTTCCCTTAAAATATCATTGCTTTACTCACTGCTTAAAATACCGGCAAAATTTGCACTGCAGATTTACTGCAGAAAGCTTGTTATCAGCAACAAGAAAATGCTGGAACACAATGGGCCTTTACTCATCGCTGCCAATCACCCCAACTCTTTTCTGGATGCTATTATACTGGCTACCCTGTTTAAAAAGCCCGTTTATTCACTGGTGCGGGGAGATGTTTACAAAAATAATTTTTATGCCAGTCTGTTGAATGCACTCAACATGATGCCGGTATACCGCATCAGTGAAGGCGCCGAAAACCTCGGACATAACTACGGAACTTTCGATAGATGCAGGGAAATTTTCAAACGCAACGGCATTGTACTCATTTTCAGCGAAGGCCGATGCATCAACGAATGGAAACTCAGGCCACTCAAAAAAGGAACGGCCAGGCTCGCCATCAGCAGTTGGGAAGAAGGCATTAATCTGCAGGTACTGCCAACAGGCATCAATTATCAATCCTTTACTTCATTCGGAAAAAACATACAACTGAATTTCGGAAACATCGTCAGCAAAGAAGATTTCAATACTACTAACGGCTACGGCAACACGATAAACGAATTCAATAAAAAACTGGAAAGCGAACTGGGCAACCTGGTTCTTACATTCGATAAAAATGATCGGCAAGCGATTAAGAAACAATTCGATGTTCCGGTATCATCAATTAAAAAAGCATTGTTATTCCTTCCTGCAATAGTTGGCTACCTGCTTCATTTTCCGCTCTACTGGCCGGTTCAGCGGTTCAGCTGGAGCAAAGCATCACACAATGATCACTATGATTCTGTAATGGTGGGATTACTGTTTGTATTGTATCCTTTTTATCTTATGATGCTTACATTTCTGCTTTGGCGCTGGACCTGTTATTACAGTCTGGCCACATTCGTCTTATTTCCATTCACTGCATGGACTTATATTCAGTTGAAAAAACAATATTGATAAAATAAAAAAGTCCCCGCCATGGCAGGGACTTTCACAATAATATAAAGACAGCTTATTTTTCTTTAGCGCCTTCTACCAGCACAGTTGTTTTGTTATTCAGCACTTCTACAAAACCACTCTGAATGGTATAAGAAACAGAACTGTTCTTATCATTCAGAATCTTCAATGTACCTGCTTTCAATGCACTTACCAGCGGAGCGTGCTTATCGAGCACTTCAAACAAACCACTGATACCAGGCAACTGAACGCCGTATACTTCGCCGCTGAAAATTTTTTGTTCTGGTGTTAATATTTCTAAAGTCATATGATATAATAATTAGCCTGAGCTAAATCATTGTTGATTCAATTAAGCCTGTGCAGCTGCCATCAGTTTCTTACCTTTTTCAACAGCATCTTCCAATGTTCCTACCAGGTTGAATGCCGCTTCAGGATATTCATCCACTTCACCATCCATGATCGCATTGAAACCACGGATTGTGTCTTCAATCGGAACCAGTACACCTTTCAGACCGGTAAACTGTTCAGCCACGAAGAACGGCTGAGAAAGGAAACGTTGAACTTTACGTGCCCTTGATACCACCAGTTTATCATCATCACTCAATTCATCCAAACCAAGGATGGCGATGATATCCTGTAATTCTTTATAACGCTGAAGGATCAGTTTAACCCTATTGGCACAATTGTAATGTTCCTCACCCACGATCAATGGAGTAAGAATCCTTGAAGTTGAATCCAATGGATCCACCGCAGGATAGATACCCAAATCCGCAATTTTACGACTCAATACTGTTGTGGCATCAAGGTGAGCAAAAGTTGTTGCCGGAGCAGGATCGGTCAAATCATCCGCAGGTACATATACCGCCTGTACGGAAGTAATAGAACCGTTTTTAGTTGATGTGATACGTTCCTGCATCAGACCCATCTCTGTAGCCAGTGTTGGTTGGTAACCCACCGCACTTGGCATACGACCCAGCAAAGCCGAAACTTCAGAACCAGCCTGGGTGAAACGGAAGATATTGTCTACGAAGAAAAGGATGTCTTTACCTTGTCCGTCGCCTTCACCATCACGGAAATATTCAGCAAGTGTCAGACCGCTCAAAGCCACACGAGCCCTTGCTCCCGGTGGTTCGTTCATCTGTCCGAATACGAAAGTCGCTTTTGATTCTTTCAGGCCTTCAAGATTCACTGAACTCAGATCCCATCCACCTTCTTCCATACTGTGCTTGAACTTGTCGCCATAGTTCATGATGCCAGCTTCAATCATCTCCCTCATCAGGTCATTACCTTCACGGGTTCTTTCTCCCACACCTGCGAATACAGACAAACCGCTGTAAGCCTTGGCGATATTGTTGATCAATTCCTGGATCAATACTGTTTTACCCACACCGGCACCACCGAAGAGACCGATTTTACCACCTTTTGCATAGGGCTCGATCAGATCGATTACTTTAATACCTGTGAAAAGTACTTCAGAAGCTGTACTCAGGTCTTCGAACAATGGTGGCTTAGCGTGAATCGGGCGTCCGCCAGCTTTGCTAACCTGTGGCAAACCATCAATGGCATCACCGGTAACATTAAAAAGGCGGCCTTTGATTCCTTCGCCGATCGGCATGGTAATAGGCCTTCCGGTATCAACTACATCGGTTCCCCTAACGAGACCTTCAGTACCGTCCATCGCGATGGTACGTACACTGTCTTCCCCCAGGTGCTGCTGCACTTCGAGTACCAGTGTATCACCATTTTCACGCTTTAATTCAAGGGCGTTCATGATTTCAGGGAGTCGTACGTCATTTCCGAACTGTACGTCTACTACCGCTCCGATAATTGATTTGATTTTACCAGTATTGGCCATAAGAAATATTTAAAATAGTTGAGCTTATTATTTCGGGCGCAAAGGTAAGGGATGGGGCTTGTAATTAAAAATCGGAAATGATTTTTTTTAGCAAAAGGCATTTATGGAGGAAACAGGTCGGATTTCTGATGGAAAAAGGCTTAAAACTGAGAATTTTTCGGAAAATGGGAGATTTGGCTCTATAGGCAAAAAAGCAGGTATTGTTGATGTTTAATGCCATGAAAACGGTCATCCACTTTTAAGCTTAAAAATTACAAATCCGGCTGGTATAAACAGTCGGATTTGTAAAATACATCGCACTAATTCATAATAAGACATTTTTCTGTGGTAATTTCTTTATTACCAGAAATCAGGGCGATGATATACATTCCACTTACAAATTCATTTTTATTAATCTGAATCTGACCATTTTTACTTTGAGCAGGAAGGTTGTATTGTTTTACAATTTTACCTTCAAGGTTATATACAACAATCATTCCTTTGCTGAATTCTTCCTCTACTGTATAATTAATCCTGGAAACACCGGTTACAGGATTAGGATTTACTTTGATTGAACTACCAGACTTAGTTTTCGAAGCATTTACAGGTTGATTATTGAGCATATTTTTAATTTCATCCAATGATGCTTTTAATGCTGCAATTTCTTTCTCTTGCTTTTCAATTTGCTCCTGTTGTTCCTTGATTCCCTGAGTAAGGATGGGAATAATAGTGGTATAGTTCATGGAATAATATCCATCACTGTTTTTAATTACAGCTTCAGGCACAACCTTGCCAACTTCCTGAGCAATAAATCCGATCTGAGGGATGGTGCTGAAGTTTTTAATTTTTCTTGCAGATTCATTCCATTCATAGGTGACTGGTCTGAGTTCATTTATAAGTTTAGTAGCATTGCTTATCTCCTTGATATTAGTTTTCAATCTTCCATCAGAATTCGCGTAATATGACACTGCCTGAACCATACCATCAACAGACAATTTCCAAGTTCCACTTGATGGAGGTGTAACAACAGGGCCGCTGATATAAGTTCCTAATCCTAACGGAAATGTATAAGCGAAGTTAAAAGTACCGGTATTGTATGCAGCTCCAATTCCAACACTTGTGCCATCATCGAAAATCTGACTGCAATTCATATCCCCAGTAGCTGTGGACACTGGTATAAGATTAGGGGTATTGCAATTATTGGTACTTCCAGTTGCAACCACTTGTTCTTTTACTATCCTGTCTGCCGGATCAACAAAAAGAAATCTTCGCAAATTATTAACTGCAGTATTTACAACATTCAATCTTAATGTTCCATCAACTTCGAGTTTTGCTGTTGATGTAGCATTAGGTACAGTACCAATTCCAACTCTCCCATTTGCAGCACTTGACATATTAACACCATAAATTACATTCTGGATAGAAAGCTGATTGTTCAAGCCAGAAGTTACCTGTGCATTATTGCCAATACCAACATTATTGTCTCCCACATTTAAATTTGACAAGGCACTGTTTCCGATTGCCGTATTATTATTACCTGTGGCCCCTGTAGTTCCCGAAAGACTACTCAAACCAATCGCAACGTTGTTACTTCCGGATGTTCTGTTTCGCATAGAAGCAGTACCTAAAGCCGAATTTCCGTTCCCTGATACTAAAGAAGATAAAGAATTAGAACCATAAGCAGAATTAGAACCTCCTGTACCTGATGTTAATCCAAATTCAAGTTGAGCTAGTGAACTATGGCCTGAAGATGTATTTCCCGTACTTTTTGCATATTTTAAACTACCTACACCAACTGCTACATTGTTATTAGTAGGTTTAGCTTGTCCTAAAGCTCCAGCCCCAACTGCAACATTATTTGAACCTGAATCACTCAGGCTTAAAGCCTCATGTCCAACAGCTGTGTTAGAGCTTCCGTAATTGTTTTTAATAAGTGATGAACTTCCAAATGCAGCATTATTTGATCCAGTAGTTGTGGCCTCCATTGATCTCCACCCAACGGCTGTATTATTTGCTCCATCATATGCAGGATTAACAACTGCTATACTTCGTAATGTAAAATATCCAACAGCTGTGTTCCTGGCACCATTCGTGGCAGAAGACAGGGCATTTACACCGATAGCCGTAGATTCACCGGTACTTAATGCTGCTGCTCCCTTACCTATATAGATTCCGGAGCCCGGTGTTACTCCTTCATCAACCGTTATGGCACTCAATGCCGACTCAAAAGTTCTAACAGCAGATTGCAGAAATCCATTTTGTGCAAAAAGTTTGTTTTGCAATCCACTAAAAATTAAAATTGTAATAGTGAATATTACAATGCTGAATTTTGACTTATTCATATAAATATTTTTTGAAAAGGTTATCGAAAAAAATGATCGTAAACTTGTAGAAGAGTAAGTGTGAAAGAAGAAATAAGAAAATAGCGCGGGCTTCCACGAATGTATATGAATATATGGTACGATTTTTTAGACATCACCTGTTAGTAAGGAAATGATTCCTACTACATATTATCCCAGGTTAGCTAACAGGTTGTCTTCAATGGTACATAAATATACGACTTTTTGCATTCAGGAAAATTAATTAAATATTAGATTTTATTCATCTGCTTAAATGCTTTACACGTCTACGTTTGATTAAATTTTATACAGAAATGGGTGAATGTTTATGTTTATTTTTAACATCTGAAATCAGCTAAAAAAAACAACAAACACATAAAAAAAATTCGTTGCCTATGTACAGTTTTTTTCAAAAAACAATAATAACGCTGACCATTTGCGTAACCATCTTTTCCTGCAAAACTGAGAAGCCGGATCCCCTTAAAAAGAACTTCCCTGTTACAGAACTAAAGGCACAAAAACTTCCTTCTAAAAACAACCTCTGGGTATTCGTTCTGGCAGGCCAATCAAATATGGCTGGAAGAGGATTCGTTGAACCTCCTGATACCATTCCCTCTTCACGTATTTTCAGCATCAATAAAGCCAATGAAATTATACTTGCTAAAGAACCACTTCATTTTTATGAACCATCTTTAACAGGACTCGATTGCGGCGTATCGTTCGGCAGAGAACTGATAAAATCCCTTCCCGACAGTATCAGCATTTTATTAATTCCAACAGCAGTTGGCGGAAGTACCATCAGTCAATGGCTGGGCGATTCCCTTCACAAAAATGTTCTGTTGTTTTCAAATTTTTCGGCCAGAACAGCAGTAGCAAAATCAATCGGCACTTTCAAAGGCATACTCTGGCACCAGGGTGAAAATGATGCACTAAATGACAATGATATTAACGCCTACAAAAGCAGGCTCAGCCAATTGTTCATGCGCTTCAGAGAAACAACAGGCGTAAATAACCTTCCTGTTTTTATTGGTAAACTGGGAGATTTTGCAGCCGAAAATCAGCATAAAAGAAATTTAATCAACGAACAGATTGTAGCATATTCCCAGATTGATCGCAACGCAATTGTAATTGAAACAAAGGGCCTTAAAGACAAAGGAGATAAGCTTCACTTCAATGCAGAGGCTCAAAGAATGATGGGCAAGAGAATGGCTGAAGCTTTTAATGTTTTTCTGAAAAAACAATAGGTACTGATAATGCTCATCATCCCCGGAATTCATATCCTTTCAACCCGGATCATCCTTAACGAAGTAGTGAAGCAGCATTCGCATTGGCATTCCTGTCAATTGAAAAAAATCAGATTGAAAAAATATATCATTTTCGGACTATTCTACACAGTTTTCCTGAATTGCATTTCCTGCAAAAAACAGGAACAAAAAGACAGTTGCTCTGCGAATGCAGCCATCGTTCGGCAAATAGACCAGGATTCTGCCACCGTAAAATATTCAGATGGAAGTTACTTTATCATCGAAGATGGAACCATTGATGAACGTTTGTTACCCTGCTCAATGACCGATGAATTTAAAATAGATAACCTGCGGGTATTGATTTCCGGTAATGTAAAAGAAACTGTTCAGATATCCGGCAGTCCTTGTTGCCTGGCTTATTTTGAAATTACCAGTATCAGTAAATAATACTTTCCAAACCATTACTTGAAAAATAAAAACGCACCCTTTTAAGAGTGCGTTTTTTTACTATCTCCGAAAGAATAAGCAGGTTAGAGCTTGATGATTTTTGTGGTTCTAATTTCTTTACCATACACTGCTTTCAGAATATAAGTACCTGCTTTCAGATCTGATCCTATACTTGTTAGCTGGTTGGCATTTACATTAAGCCGTTTAATTTCACGACCGGCCATGTCCATTATGCTGACTTTAATCTGTTCGTTTGCAGCAGCCATCACCTTGATGCTGAAATCAGCAATAGTTGGATTTGGAAAAACACTGATCGCTATTCCTGTTTCATTGTTCAACAGCATGCCCTTACTTGTTTCATGATTATCACCTGCATTTCCTTTTGTAAATGTTGTAGCACATGCAGGCAACTTAACAGCAATGCTGCGAGCCAAACTTGCTCCGCAATTGCTGATGCCCTGCAATGTGATGGAACCATCAACAGCGGTTGAAGGATACGACACGGTAATACTTGTTGTTCCCTGTCCCGACAGCAATGTAGCTCCCTGTGCTGTAGGAACAACCCAGTTAACCGATGTTGCATTTAAAGGCATTGAAGCAATTGTGTAGCTGTATACTCTTCCGCCTTCATCTCCGCAGAAACCTGTTTGAATAATATCTGGCAAACCAGGTGTAGCCGGATTTAATTTACCGATAGTAAGTGAACGCAACCCGCTTGTACCGCAGCCATTGGTTGCACTCACGCTGATTGTACCGGAAGTAAAACCTGCAGGATATAAAACATTAATCGTATGATCATTTGCACCTGCTCCGTTTGGATGAGTTACAATTGATCCGGAAGGTGCAACCCAGTTGTAAGAAGCAGCACCGGCAACAGGAGCAATGGTATAAGTTGCAGCCGTTCCGCCAGGTAGCATAGAAGCACAGGCATTGGAAGAGCCGCTGATCAATCCTGGTGTTGAAGGATTTGCATAATTTATCAATAATGACCTAATACCACTGGCTCCACAACCATTCGAAGCAGTTACTGCAATGGAACCACCGGTAAATCCTGCCAGGTATTTTACACTAATAACAGTATCATTTACGCCCGTGCCATTTGGATGCGTTACAATACAACCTACAGGTACTATCCAATTATAGCTGTTCGCTCCTAAAACGGGTGATACTTTATAATTTACCGTAGTTTCTGTTCCAATGAATCCACAAACACTTGTTGGGCCAGCAATTGGGTTAGGCGTTACAGGAGCCTGTGCTAATGTATACAATATGGATTGAGGAGCCGTTCCACAAATTGAGCTGGCTGTTACCCTGAACTGTTTGTTCGCCTGTAAATTATACCCGTTAGCAAATGTAACCGTAAGATTTGCTGTACCCTGTCCTGAAATAATACTAACATTTGCAGACGGAATAATCCAATTGTAATTAGTTGCTCCCGGCGCTGATGCCGTATATGTTATTTGCTGACCAGTACCGATATAGGGGCAAACATTTACAAAACCGCTAACGGATGCTGCTGCAGGAACGAAAGGTTGTGGATCAACTGTTACACTGGTAGTTGATGCAGCAAAACAACCTGTATTGCTTTGTACCGATAAGATATACGTGCCTGGAACAAGGTTTGTAAATGATGGACTAATTTGATAAGCACCACCGATGCTGTAAACAAAATCACCACCCAAAGGAGCTGTCACGTTGATTGTTCCGGTTGCTACAGAACAGGTCGGTTGTATAACGTTTGCTGTTGGATTAGATGGCAATGGATTTACGGTAAGAATTAAAGTTGCTGCACTATCACATCCCACTGCATTCGTAAGATGTGCTATTTGGGAACCACCCGTTGTAAAAGTTAATCCATTCCAGCTATAAGGCAATTCACTTGCACAAATAGTTTGATTGGAAACCGATGATGAAGTTTGTTTAACTGTTACCACAGTAGCTGATGATGTGGAGAAGCATCCGGAAGCATTCGTAGCTCTTACACTATAATTACCTGCAGCCGATACGGTGAGTGATTGATTCGTTTGCCCGCTGATTATGCCACCATTCAGTTCCCATTGGTATCCGTTAGCTGATGAGGAGGTAAGGATTACTGAATTCCCTTCACAAATTGTTGTAGGTCCATTTGCACTTATCGTTGGAGTGGCCGGTGAAGCACTAACCGTTACCGTTATACTACCACAGGCTCCTGCACTGGAACAACCACCTTCACCACGAACGAAATAAGTGGTGGCAGAAGTTGGACTTACTGTTATAGATGTTCCGGTTCCAACCAATGTTCCTCCGCAACTTCCGGTATACCATTTCCAGTCTAAGTTGGCATTCAGAGATCCGGATGCAATACTTAATGTTGTAGATAATCCGGTACACAATGGATTTGCCGAAGCAATTATCGTTGGGGTTGTTGCACTTGTACATGGAAGTATCGCAGGCGTTGATGTTACTGATCCCGGCGTATTATTAAAACCACTTGCACCATCTACTCCTGCTACTGCTGTAATAGAGGTTCCACTGATATGTACATAGGAATCTCCTCCAATGGAGCCAGGATTACCAAAAGAGGTTGTTGTTCCATTTCCTCCTGCATATCCGCCACCGCCGCCACCGCCCTGTGGTGTTTGGCCGCCACCGCCACCAAATCCGGCACCGCCATTTCCTCCGCCAAAACATCCCTGGTTAAAGCCTTGACCACCAGCGCTGATTGTTGTAAGACTAGCAGCTCCGCCGCCAAATCCCGGACAAGTTCCTGAAACGGAATTTGCTCCTGCAAAACCGAATCCACCTCCCCCGGCTCCATAGGGAGCAAGACCACCCACAGGCGTGGGATTGATATTGGCCCTGCCTCCACCACCCAGTGCACCTCTTGAACCGCCAGCACCGCCGCCGGCAGCTATTAATACTGTTGTGCCATTCAGAATAATCGCCGTTCCTCCTGCGCCACCGCCGCCAGAACGTGAATCACTTGTAGCATCCTGGCCGGGAGAGCCCACAAATATTCTCAATTGATCCCCGGCCGTAAGATTAAAAGAAGCAGTCATCTTAGCGCCAGACCCTGCCTGGCCAGCCGGATTAGATCCAAATGAATCCCCTCCGTCGGCTCCTGTTAAAACAAAAGTATATGTGCCGGTTGCTGGCACATAATAGTTGTAGGTTCCCGCAGTAGACAATACGGTTTGTGCATTGGCCATAGCAGCCTGTAAAATCAAAACGAACAGCAAAGCCCGTTTAAGAATGGTGTTGAATTTCTGCATGTTTAATTTTTAGATTTAGTTTATTTTATCAGCACAGGGAGGATGTTGAAATTTTCTGACGTTTTAAAAAACAGCGTTAATAAGACTGTAACTGTTTTTTTAAAATGCGTGCAAGTATACACTGCAGGAATGCAGTTATGCAGAATATGGGGTGAAGTTTGAAACTTTGTATGAGAAAGCAGCAGGTTTGTATGAGATACAAATGCAGGCGATGCAACCTCTATTTGATATAAATCAAATATCTTATCTGTTAATGATAGTCAACCGGAAAACGGTTATGCCAATTTTAGTTTGCTTAACAGCTCATCACGGTAAGATTTTCCTATCGGCAACTCTTTTTTACTTATCATAACGATCTCAGAATTGATCATCTGAACATGATCGAGGTTGATGACATAGCTGCGATGGATGCGAAAGAATTTTTTAGGGTCAAAATGTTCAGCATAGCTTTGAAGGGATGTGCGAACCAGGTATTGCTTGTCGGTAGTGTGAACCGTTACGTAATTGTTATCACTTTCAAGATATAAAATGTCTTTAAAAAAAGCTTTGTGAAAACAGTAGCCATCCTTTATAAAAAGGGCGTCTTTGATTACATATTCATCTGGAGAATATATCGTCGCTTTTTGGACAAGCTTTCTTTTACTGAAATTAAAAATGGCAATTTCTATCGACGCATACAAGTCATCTTTATTGAACGGTTTTAAAAGATATGCTGGCGGATCCGTTTGTTTGGCACGATCTATTGTTGCCGTATCTGCATTGGCCGTTAGAAAAATAAAAGGGATATCAAAATCATCTTTTACTTTCAAGGCCAGATCGATTCCGTCTTTTTTGTCATTAAGATTCACATCCAGTAACACAATATCGGGTTTCTCATTTTGCAGCATGGCCAAACCTTCCGCATAGTTGGATGCAGGTTCAATTACTTCATAACCCAGATTTTCCAACACCTGGCATAGATTATCGGCGATGATCACTTCGTCTTCTACAATTCCGATCCTGGTTTTACTCATAAAATCCTGTTTGCTGAATCAATAAAACTTATAGTAAACGTACTTCCGTTCATATAATTGTATGTTGCTGTTCCCCCGATCTGTTTTGATAAACGGCTGATCAGCCTCAGGCCCATGGATTTACTTTTGTTCAAGGCTGTTCCGGCGGGTAAACCAGGCCCGTTGTCATAATAGGTCATCACAAATTGTCCATCTCCCGAATATTGAATGTTGATGTTTAAGATATTTTCCCTGTTAATGTCAAATGCGTATTTAAAAGAGTTGGTTAATAATTCGTTCAGCATTAGTCCGAGTGGAACAGCCGTGTCAATATCAATATCTTTTCCCGGAATGTTAAAATGTGTAACAATTTCCTGGCCTTTTTTGGCAAACACGCTGGCCACCTGCTGGTAGAGTTCAGGAATAAAATTATTGATCTCGATAGCAGCCAGGTTATCGTGCTGATATAATTTCTGATGAATAAGTGCAATGGACTTAACCCGGTTTTGTCCTTCGGTTAATGCCGCCTTTGCATTTTCATCTTCAATACTTCCACTCTGCAATTCAAGCAAACTGCTTATTACCTGCAAATTATTTTTTACCCGGTGATGGATTTCTTTCAGCAGTACATCCTTTTCTGCCAGGGAATTTTTTAATTGTTCGGTACGTTCTCCCACTGTTTTCTCGAGTGCCAGTTTTGATTTTAAAAGTTTTTTGGTGCGGTAACGGAAAAAATAAATCACCGCTACAATCAGCAACAAAGCAATACCCAGTATAAACCACCACCGCAGGTAAAAAGGTTTTAATACAACGATGGGAATAATTAATTCGTTTTTACTCCATTGACCATTGTGTGCCTGCCCTTTAATGTGCAATTGGTATTTTCCATATGGCAGTCCACTGATGCGGATTGAATTTTCGTTAATATAATTCCAGTCCTTATCAATCCCATCGATACGATAGGCATAATTTAATCTTCCTTCATTAAAATCCAGCAGTTGAAACTCCAGGTTAAAAAACCGATCGCCAGGCTGAAGTACAATCTGGTTCTCTGAAATTAACTCCATAGTCTGATCAACCAGCTTATCATCAGTACCGGAAAACTTATTATAAGCGATAATGCGCATCGGGACATTGGTGATGGCAGAATCACTTAAAAAATCTTTTGGATTAAATGCATTTACACCATCAATTCCGCCAAAAAACAATCTTCCATCAGCTGCTTTAAAAGAGGAGATACGATTGAATTCATTGTGTGAGATGCCGTTGCTGGTAGTGTAGGTATTGGTTTTGAAATCTTTTTTATTGAAACGAACAAGTCCGTTATCTGAACTTATCCAAAGGTTGTTATAATGATCCGGTTCAATCCTGTACAAAATATCAGATGGAAAGCCTGCAGTAATATTAAACTGCTGCCAGGTATTGCTGGTTATTTCCCATCGATACAAACCTTCCCCATTGGTAGCAAACCACACTATCCCAGCTTCATCTTCATAAGCATCCATCAACACATCAAAAGGAAATCTTTTATTAGCTTTTCCGTAATAATCTATAATCTTATCTCCGGTGGTATTGATCACATACAAACCATTTTGCGCCACCAGCCATTTAGTTTTGTTTTTTCGGTTTATAAACCGGTAAGTAAAATTGATTGGAGGAAATTTCTCCGATAAATAACCTACAACATCAACCTGCTTCGTATTAGTATTGAAAGTAAAAACACCTGCTGAACAACCCACTAATATTTTTTCCGGCGAAAGCGAATCGATGACCCATATCTCCCCTACAGTTGATATGGCAAGTGTATCTGAAACCTTGTCAACTGTTTTATTAAATCGCTGCAGATAAGTTGAGCCGGATATATAGATATTATTCTGATGATTGCAGATACCATATTTAATATACGGATTTGCGTTAATTCTTACAGACTGATCTTTTTGTGCTTTATACAGTTTATCCCAGCAATTCGCATAAACGGATCCGTTAGGATCGGCATAAATTCCTCTTGACTGATTTTCGGAACTATCACGCAGTTTTGTTTTTGTAAAATAATGGACAAAGGGATTTTTTGTCAGCTTAATTTTGAAAAGGCCCACAGAGGTAAATATCCAGTAATTGTTTTGACCGTCTTTAAAAAAACCGTACATACCGCTGATACGGGGTAACTTTATTTCAGCAGCTGATAATAATGTGTGCCAATTCTTATTATCAAACAAGAATAATTCGCTACCCTCCGCATACATCAGCAATTCATGTGTTGAACTATTTCTGAAAAGTCCTGTTCCGTATAAGGCAGAGAGTGGAAAAGAAAAGAAAGGAGGATTTTTTTCTAATTGAGACGTTTCATTTAACTGATAAAAATTTGCGGTATCGCTGTACAGTAATTTACCCTCTTTTGTAATATTTATAATACCCCGTCTTTCTTTGTCTTTGTTTTTAATAATACGACCAGGCGTTACAAAATAAAAAGACAATGTATTTTCCAGATAAAGCGCTGCATAATCCTGGAAGAATATACTCTTTTTTCCCCTGGTGGTATGATAGGCACCTTTCTCTGTTTTTAAATCTTCCTTATTTATACCAGGTGTTTCCCAGTCTTTCATTTCACACTTTAACTCAAACTTATTTTCTGTAAGGCTCCAGTATTGAAATGGAGCCGCAACCAGGAAACAAACCCGATCGCCTCCATTAGCAACCCAGTAAACATACCTTTCGTCGAAAGGGAGATCTGGAAAAGTTTCTTTCAGTGATTTTAATTTACTGGTCTTTAGATCCATTACTTCCACTTTCATGGCGCTGTTGGATACACCCGGATTTCCATATACAATGAAAAGATGGTTGTTATTATCTTTAGCCAGTTGTATGATCCTGTTTTCTGCGAGACCGTTTTTTTGTTTGGTAAATAGTTTGAAGTTTTTTCCATCGTAGCGGTTCAATCCGTTGCGTGTGCCAAACCATAAAAAACCATCATTGTCCTGTAAACCGCAAAATACTTCTCTTGAAGCAAGCCCGTCTTCTACAGAAAAAAACCGCTTGGTAATAATATCATCCTGCTGCTGGGCATTGGAGGAATGTAAAATCAGCAAAAAAAATGCGGAAAGGATCGTTAGTTTAATGGAATTAGGCATTTCCACAATATAAATAAAAATTTAATTTTCGTATACGCCATGGAGTGAGTGTTATGATCCTGATTTTGCAACAACAGTTTTATTGGCTATCCATACACCTGCCAGAATCAGCATCAGGCTTGCTATCTGCTTCCACCCAATATTTTCTTTGTAAATAATCCCCCATAAAATGGCAACAAAAGGAATCCCATAGGTAACCATGGAAGAAAATACAGCCCCCGCTCTTTTGATCAGCATATAAAAAATGATGGAGGCCACTGCAGTGCCCAATACGCCCAGGATACAGGAAAATCCGGTGGAAGCCAGTATACCAGCGTTGGAAAGGTCCATTGAGAAGTAGCCGGTAAAATACAATACCACAAAAGCAGGAATGGCATTTGAACTGAGTGCAATGGCGGCAATCTGTAAAGAAGGAATATCACTGAGTTCTTTGTGCACCATATTTACATTCATGCCATAGAAAAAAGTGGCCAGTACCACATACGAAATATAGAGCAGGTTACTGTTCTGGGCAAAGTTTGGCTGACTAAAAAACAACAAAACACTTCCCGAAAAGGCCACCAAAATACCTATCACTTTATTGGTGGATGTGCGGCTTTTAAAAAACAGGGCCCCGTTGATGATGACGAAAATCGGTGTGAGCGAATTGAGTGTACCAGCGAGCGAACTATCAATACCCTGTTCGGCTATGCAGAACAGATAGGCCGGCAACAGGCTTCCCAAAACACCGGAAAGGAATATATAAATGAATTTATTCTTCGGCACTTTGCCAATGGCCCTGATGGCGATGGGCAATAAAACCAGTCCGGATGAAATAATCCTGATAGAGGCAACCTGGAAAGCCGACAAGTTTTCCAAACCTTCTTTCATCAGAATAAAGCTGCTGCCCCAGATAAAAGAAAGGGAAATAAAAATGAGCCAGTTGATAAATTTTGAATTCATTTTTCGGCAATTGCAGCACAAATTTGATGGAAATCACCTCATATTATTTTTTTTTCTTTGAAATAATCTGCCAATACTGTATTTTCATTTGCAATCCTTTTACAATCACACACTTAAACCAATTTTTTATGGGATTCCTAAAAGAATTTAAAGAGTTTGCCCTGAAGGGTAACCTGGTAGACATGGCCATTGCATTTGTTATGGGTGGCGCCTTCGGTAAAGTAGTTACCGCATTTGTAGAAAAAATGTTCGCCCCTGTTACCGGATTAATCATGGGTGGCATTGACCTGAACAGTAAAAAGTATGTACTTAAAGAAGCAGTTGCTGAGGTGAAAAACGCTGCCGGTGAAGTAACCACCAAAGCTTCAGCGGAACTCGCCATTCATTGGGGAGAATTCATCACTGCCTGCATCGATTTTATCATTGTCGCTTTTGTAATGTTCATGATCATCAAAGCCATGAATAAAATGAAGAAAGCAAAAGAAGAAGCTCCTGCCGCACCACCAGAAGATATAACCCTGTTGAGAGAAATCAGAGATTCATTGAAAAAATAAAAACGCTATTTTATATCTTTGCAAAGGCTGTCGTACTCCGGCAGCCTTTTATTTTAAATCAACTGATATGAAAAAACTGGCCACAAGCCTGATAGCCATCTCTGCTATCGTTAGCGCCTATGCGCAGGATGGTACCGTAAAGGACCTCAAAAAAGAATCGGAAAAAACCATTAAAAAAGCCGCCAATGATACCATTCAGAAAAAATGGAAAACAGGCGGTCAGTTCAACCTGAACATCAACCAGGGTTCACTCAGCAACTGGTCGGCAGGAGGTGATAAATTTTCCTTCTCCCTCAATTCATTCCTGAATGTTTATGCCTTCTATAAAAAAGACAGGCATTCCTGGGACAATAGCCTCGACCTGGCCTATGGCATTGTTCAAACCACCAGCCTGGGTAAAAGAAAAGCCAGCGATCGTATCGACTTTACTTCCAAATATGGCTATGGCTTGAACAAAAAACTCAACCTTGCACTCTTAACCAATCTGCGCAGCCAGTTTGCTAAAGGTTACGCCTATTCGAAAACTGCTGCCGGTGCCGATACCGCAACACTTACTTCCAAAACATTCGCACCTGCTTACCTGCTCCTGTCATTGGGTCTTGATTACAAGCCTTCTGATAATTTTTCTCTTTTTGTTTCACCGGTTACAGGCCGTTGGGTGATCGTGGGCGATAAAGTACTTGCTCCCGGTTATGGCATCGAGCCCGGCAAAACAGTGAAAGATGAACTCGGGGCATTTCTTTCTGCGAATTATAACCGCAAACTGGGCAGCAGTTTTACCTATAAAACCAAACTCGACCTGTTTTCCAACTATAAAAAGAATCCGCAGAATATCGATGTATTCTGGACCAACGTGATTACAGCCAAAATCACCAAATACATCAACTTCAGCCTTAATGTGGATATGATTTACGACGATGATACCCAGAATATCGATCCAACCAAGGGTCCGGCCCCGCAATGGCTGCAATTGATGGGCATTGGCTTTGCCTATAACTTCGCCAACCGCAAGCTCTAAAACGTGGAAAATTATCCTTTTTTTCGGCCCCGAAGTAGTTAACTTTGGGGCTTATTTTTTTACAGGAAAAAAGTTACAAGTGAGTACGAATCCCTCCTACCAGATCAAGCTCGAACAATTTGAAGGTCCGTTTGACCTGCTCTTGTTTTTTATTGAAAGAGATGAACTGGATATTTATAATATTCCGATTACCAAAATCATCAACGACTTCCTGGATCATATCCACCAGTCGGAAAAACTGAATATAGAACTCAGCAGCGAATTCATTCTTTTTGTAAGTACACTGATGCGCATCAAAGCGAAGATGTTATTGCCCCGCAAAGAACTGGATGCACAGGGTAATGAAATTGATCCTCGGATGGAGTTGATCGATAAGATCCTTGAATACAAAAAATTCAAAGAAGCTTCAGCGAAAATGGCCGAAATGGAAGCAATCCGGATGCTGATGATCAAGAGAGGAAACCTGCAGAAAGAAATTTCACAGATCGGGGAAGAAGCCGGCGAAGGCACCGAAATACAAACGGTTACTTTATTCAAACTGATGAAAGCTTTTGAAAAAGTAATTCAGCGTATTCAGCAACGCAACAACCGGCCTGTACACACGGTTGTTCAGTACAATTATACCATGGAAGGATGCAGGGATTATATGCTCGATCTTTCCAGGAATGAAAAAACATTGTCGTTCGAAAAAATATTCGAAGTGTGCGAAAACCGCATCCACGCTATCTTTCTTTTCTTAAACATGCTCGAACTGGTGCAACAGAAATTCCTCCAGATTCTGATCGGAGAAGGAAGAAACAATTTCATCATTGAATACAATGAAAACAGGGAAGAAGAAATCCATAACCCGTTAACGGCAGAAGATTTCAATCACCTGAATTAATTTATTTCCCAAACATTGCTGCCATTGGTTCCCTGGATTTCCAGCAAGCCAATGGCATTTATATTTATTTCAATCATGCATTCATTTCAGGAAAAAGATTACGATAAAGCAGTTCAATCACTGATCAGCCGGTTCAATCTGAAAGCTGCCATCTTCGACCTTGATGGAACCCTCATCAATAACAACCATTATCATTTACTGGCCTGGCAGCAATACCTGCTTAACAATGGTATCAGTATCACTGAAGAAGAATACAACGCACATTTCAATGGCCGAACCAACAAGGATGTGATTCAATACATTTATAAAGAGCCATTGACTCCTGAAGCGATCAATCGTTATGCACTCGAAAAAGAAGCATTGTACCGGGAAATGTATGAGGCGCATATAAAACCTATTGACGGACTGATTGATTTCCTGGCTGCACTTCACCGGCATGATATTCCTATGGCGATTGCCACTTCTGGTATACAGGTGAACATAGATTTCATGTTTTCCCATATTCCCATTAAACAATATTTCCCGGTCGTTGTTAATTCCTCACATATATCCAAAGGAAAACCCGATCCGGAAATTTATCTGAAGGCAGCCTCTCTTTTAAATATCCCTGCTGAAAACTGCCTGGTTTTTGAAGATGCTATTGTGGGTATTTTATCTGCCCGATCTGCCGGTATGCAGGTAGTGGCACTTAACACAACAGAGGAAAGAGAAGCGTTGTTCCAGGCCGACCTGATCATTGAAAACTACCTGCCCGGGAACTTTGACGTATAATCACTGCCAAAAAGGCAATATTCAGCTGAATTTGCCAATGGCATCAAAATTGATGTTTAAACATCAATTAAATACTTTTTATGAACATATCAATTCAAAGGGCCAATGAAAGAGGCTCCGCAGACTACGGTTGGTTAAAACCGAATTATTATTTCAGTTTTTCGGGCTACCACAATCCTGAAAAAGTAAGGTTCGGTTTATTGAGGGTACTCAATGATGATTTTATTGCTGGCGGAGGTGCTTTTCCAACGCATCCCCACGACAATATGGAAATCGTGACGATCCCTTTTACAGGTGCATTGAAACATAAAGACAATACCGGTGGCGAAGGTGTGATTAAGGCAGGTGATGTTCAGATTATGAGCGCCGGTTCCGGAATTCTCCACTCTGAGGCCAATGCTTCTGCAACAGATCCGGTAACCCTTTTCCAGATCTGGTTGTATCCGAAAGAAAAAAATATCAAAGCCACGCTACGATCAAAAGAAATTTGAAGTGGCCGACAGAACGAATCAATGGCAGGTGGTTGTTTCGCCCCGTGATGAAGACAAAGCTTTATGGATAAACCAGGATGCCCGTTTTTCCCTTACCCAACTGAAAGCCGGCAATGATTTAACATATCAGAATGCTTTTCCGGGCAACGGAATCTTCCTGGTAGTGATCAAAGGAACGGTAACTGTGAATGGCGAAAAATTATCTACCCGTGATGCAGCCGGTATTACTGCAGCTGATCAGTTCAGCATCAGCGCCACAGAAGATGCCGAGTTACTGGCCATTGAAGTGCCGATGAATTAGAAAAAACGTGGGGTTTTTGTAATATCAAAAGTACATGCAGCACTTGTTGCGTGTACTTTTTTTTAATGATAGATCGATAAGCAGATATTGGTTTTGATTCCTCTTCAATATATTGTTTCAATACTTCCAGGAAACCCGGTGAAACGGTAGGACAGCCCAGGCTGAGGCAAATCGTAAACGGATAAATTTCTTTATCCGGTACACATCCATGCGCATGCAATACCACAAACCGGCTGAAGGCATTGCTGTTTCCTTTATCTAATCCATGGAGTTTATAAGCGAGTCCGAACTTTCCCATGTATGCGTTACCGATAGCATAGTTGCCCAGTGAAGTACAGCTGCTGCCCGATTCATTGGAAAAGAAAAGGGCATCTCCATTGCGGTCGGTGCCACTGCCATGAGTGACCAAACCCGATTGTTCTATAGAATCAGTTTCCAGGTTATAAACAAAGAATCTTTTTTTGCCTGAAGCCACAGACATATCTGCCAGGAAACAGTAGCGTGTACTGTATTTTCCTGCAGCCATCAATTGCCTGATCCTGCCAAGCCTGGGTTTTATTTTTACAGCTTTTGCCTTTACTTCAGTGCTGCTTTTAACAGCTGCCGGTCGTTTCGAAGCAGGAACATTAAAGGAGGGTTTATACCAGAGAAAGTAACCTGCGGCTGAACTCAGTAATAACACGAGTACAGGCAGTAGCAGCGCTTTTAAAAAAAATTTCATGGAAAGGTTGTGTGTGCGGTTAGATGCAGAACGCAACATTCTCCACAAAAATTATTTGTGCAACGTTAAAGAAATGATAAGGAA
Organism: Ferruginibacter sp.; assembly: GCA_037045295.1. Lineage (GTDB taxonomy): Bacteria > Bacteroidota > Bacteroidia > Chitinophagales > Chitinophagaceae > Ferruginibacter. The sequence goes on along the minus strand of JBAOHS010000004.1, from coordinate 478,717 downwards.
ATTTTATACGAGTTCCCGGGAATGCATGGCAACCATTTCCCTCACAGCTGCTGCGATGGCATTGGCGTCTAAACCGATTTCATCGTACAGTTGTTTAGGCGTACCATGTTCTACTAACCTGTCGGGGATACCCATGATTTTTACATCGGCTTTGTAACCATGTTCATTCATGAATTCCAGGATGGCTGAACCGAATCCACCAACTACGGTACCGTCTTCTATCGTGATTACTTTATTGAATTTTGCAAAAACCTCATGCAGCATGACTTCATCCAAAGGTTTGGCAAAACGCATATCATAATGAGCAGGATTGATGCCTTCTGCTCTCAGATCCCTGATGGCAGATGCAGCAAAATTCCCCGGATGACCGAAACTTAATATCGCCACGTCTTCACCATCTTTCAGTTTACGGCCTGTACCGATTTTGATTTCTTTCATCTCTGTTCTCCATTCGGGCATAACACCCTCTCCTCTCGGATAACGGATCACAATCGGTAATTCATTACTATCTAACTGTGCCGTGTACATGAGGTTTCTGAGTTCAGCTTCATTCATCGGAGCACTCACCACCATATTCGGGATACAGCGCATGTAGGCGATATCATAACAACCATGGTGTGTTGGACCATCTTCCCCTACCAGTCCTGCCCTGTCGAGACAGAATATCACCGGCAGTTTCTGAATGGCAACATCATGAATCACCATATCATAAGCCCTTTGCATGAAGGATGAATAGATATTACAGAATACTTTTAAACCCTGTGTGGCCATACCGGCGCTGAGGGTTACTGCATGCTGTTCACAGATGCCCACGTCAAAAGCACGGTCAGGCATTTTTTCCATCATGTATTTTAACGAGCAACCACTCGGCATGGCCGGTGTGATGCCCATAATTTTTTCATTCTTTTCGGCAAGTTCTATAATCGTATGTCCGAATACATCCTGATATTTCGGTGGCTGCGGAATTTCATATGCTTTCTTGAAAATTTCACCCGTTACTTTATCAAATAATCCGGGTGCATGCCATTTGGTCTGGTCCTTTTCTGCCAGCTCGTATCCTTTTCCTTTCACGGTTTTGATGTGAAGGATTTTTGGTCCGGGTATATCTTTCAGATCCGATAAAGTATCAATCAGTTTCTGCACATTGTGCCCATCGATCGGTCCGAAATAACGCAGCTGCAAAGCTTCAAACAGGTTGCTGCTCTTGCTCACCATTCCTTTCAGACTGGCTTCCAGCTTACTGGCCATTTCCCTGCTGAATGTTTTTCCTACAGGAAGTTTACCCAGGGCTTTCCAAACATTGTCCCGCAGATCATTGTAAGTATGGGAAGTTGTGATATCAGTCAAGTATTCTTTCAGGGCACCAACATTGGGGTCGATGCTCATGCAATTATCGTTGAGGATGATAAGTACATTGCTTTTCTCAATACCCGCGTGGTTCATCGCTTCAAATGCGAGTCCGGCAGTCATGGCTCCGTCTCCGATCACCGCAACGTGCTGACGGTCTTTTTCACCTTTATAATGAGAAGCCATTGCCATACCGAGTGCGGCAGAAATAGAAGTAGATGAGTGCCCAACACCGAAAGTATCATAATCACTTTCTGATCTTTTCGGGAAATCCGCTTAAGCCATGGTATTTACGGTTGGAAGGAAAATTATCGCGGCGGCCGGTAAGGATTTTATGCCCGTAAGCCTGGTGGCCTACATCCCATACCAGCTGATCGTAAGGCGTATTGAAAACATAATGAAGTGCAACAGAAAGTTCAACCACACCAAGGCTGGCGCCGAAATGCCCGCCATGCACACTCACCACATCAATGATGTATTGCCTGAGTTCATTGCAAACCTGTTGCATCTGGTCTTTCGACAGTTTCTTCAGATCGGCAGGGCTATTGATGTTTTGCAGTAAAGTACCGGGTTTGATGTCCATTGGTTAAAATTTGAGTTGCCGCCGTAAAATTAGTATTTATTAAGATACGACTATTATTACAACTGAGCCGGCATTTGGTTTATGCAAAAAAAGAAATGATTTACCGGAAGTTTAACAAAGCACTCGGATCGGGCGAATTGTCGAAATACTTCCTGGCTTCCCCGGGCATACAAACTCCGGGATAATCACCTTCCAGATTTCCCATATCTATAATCAACTGAAAATGCAGGTGTGGCGGCCACTGGCCATTTTCAGCGGGTGGACCCAAATGAGCAAAACAGGTACCCCTTGTGATGACCTGTCCTATGCGGATATCACCTATATCGGCCAGGGACAGATGTCCATACAGGGTATAAAAATTTACCGTGTCGAGCTGGTGCTGAAGAATAATGGTAGCCCCATAATCGCCAAAATTATCGTTGAAAGCAAAACTGTGCACCATGCCACCCAGCGGAGCATATACTTCAGTGCCGGCTTTACCCCAGATATCAATACCCAGGTGAACAGTACGGGCTTCTGAAGCATCAAACAATGGACTGCGCTGGTACAAAATCCTGTTCTCCCGATAGCCGCCGATCCCGTAACGGGCACCCGCATTATTCAACTTGTCTTCCACCCATTGACAAAAGGCATCCGTATCGCGGAGCAAGGGCAGGTCTAAGTTCTTTATTGGCGGCAGTAAAATCCATTGGCAGCAGTTTATCGGTACTGCTGTTAAATGGAACTATCGGGTGTATATCATGGGCATGTTTCAACAATACCCTTTCCAGCTCATCTATCATAGCTGCAAAGGTACTATTAAGTAAAGTTTCACTGCTCACAATTAATGAACGATGAAAATCCTATTTCATTTTTATTCTATCGGCATCCTGGTTGGTTTCTCTTTCCCGGGCCTTGTATTCGTTTTTACCAAAATTCCAGTTCAGTTGAAGCCTGATACCCCTGCTTTCCCATTTGCGGATATAACTGAAATCCATATTCGCAAATTGCTACTACCTGTTTCCATCTTTGTGTATTGAATATATCGAGTACGGATAAACGCAGAGACGCTTTGTTCTTCAGCAACATTTTCTTAGCAGCAAAATCCACACTTCCATAAGCAGCTGTTTTAAAAATTGCTTCACGTGTTGAAGCATTGAACCAACTGCTGATCTGTGTACTCCATCCTTTACCCAGATTAAATCGCTGCTGGATATATCCGTTCAAACCGGTTGTTCGCTGATCGAGTTTTCCATCGGGCAATATGCCTTTGTAGTGATTGAAAAAACCGGTTATGTTGATATAGCCTTCCCACCATTTATTGATTGGCATGGGAGCACTGATGTTCAGGTAAGCATTGTCGAGCGTTCCGATATTGTTGGGTGTTCCGGTAGTGATCTGACCAACCTGCCTGGTGATTATCTGACTGTAATCTTTTGTATGATTATATCCGATAGCGATGTTGAGTGCATAGCGCCAGGAATATTTCAGTTCGAAATTCTGTGTGTACTGTGGACGTAAATATGGATTGCCTTTCTCAAATGTATAAATATCATAAATGGATTCAAATGGATTCAGTGACTGATAATCGGGACGATTGATGCGTCGACTGTATGAAAAAGCAAACAGACTTTTTTGTGTAAGCTGGTAAGCAATGAACATCGATGGAAAAAAATTCAGGTAACTCGTATCGGGTTGAAACAATTGCTGCTGATCCAGGCTTTCAGAAACTGCATTGATACTGGTATGTTCCATTCTGAGTCCGGCCTGGTATTCCCACTTATTTTTTTTCCTGCTGAAATTGATATAGGCAGCTGCAACGCTTTCATTATAATCATAAAAATTAGTGCGACCTGTATCGGCTTGAACAATGTTGTTGATCAGCTTATTGGCAATAAGTGAATTATCGGTCTGCACTTCACTAAACTTCAAACCGGCCTCCAGTTTAGCATTCAGCTTCTTAATTCTTTTGGAATAATCAGCCTTCAATGCATAAATATGGATGGCCGTGTTTACATCCTGTGTGGCGGCTGTATAATTGTACTGCAGTTTGTTCTTATCAAGGAATGATGTACCTAGGCTGGTGAAATTGGAATTGCTGAATCGGGTGAAATCGGCATCTACATTCAGTTCGCTGCCCAGTGTATCTTCAAAATGATAGTTCAGGTTTCCGTTCAAACGATTGTTCCTGTAAAGATTATCATTGCTGGTTTGCAAAGAAGAATCGATGCTGTTGCCATTACCGATGCTGGTAAAGCCGGGCGTATTAAATGGATTGCGGCTACTGCCCGAATTAATGATGAATCCAAAAGTATGCTTAGGGTTGAGGTAAAAATCAATGCCTGTCCGGAGGTTATACCGGCTGTTTCTGTCCTTATCAATCGTGGAATTGAAAAATCTTTTTACGGTTCCGTTATCATTCACTTTACGATCAATGGTTCCATCGGTATGCTGTTCATTATTGTCGCCCGAACTATTGAGAAAAAATCCCCACTTGTTTCTGCGGGAGTTGATGTTAAATCCCACTGTAGTTCTGTAATGTACATTCTGCGTATAGCCGATACTGATATTACCATTGGTTCCTCTTACGAGTTTCTTCTTCAACCTGATGTTGATGATGCCGGCATTGCCCTGCGCATCAAAACGGGAAGATGGATTGGTAATCAGTTCAATTTTATCTACCAGGTTGCCGGGCAATGAACGAAGATAAATCGCCAGGTCTTTGCTGCTCATCTGCGTGGATCTGCCATCTATCAACACATTTACCCCGGCCTTACCGCTCATGTTGATCACATCATCGGCTGTTATGCTGATTCCCGGGGCTTTCTGCAAAATCTCCAGCACGTTGCCGGAAGCGGCATTAATATCAGCCTGAACATTGAGCACTGTTTTATCGGCCTGCATTTCAATCAACGGTTTATTCGATTGTATCCTGACTTCCTTTAATACGGCTGTATCTTTTAAAACAGAAAGGCTATCCTGAGCCTGGATAGTCATTACTGAAAAAAACATGCAGATGATGAATGAATGAATGATGCGAAGCATGGCGTTTTGATTTGTGGTGAATGATTCCACAAAAATGGTTTGCCGCATTCTGCCAGTCGCTTCAAATCATGATTTGAGACCAGATAAATTCGTCGCAGATTATGTAAATGATTGAAAATTTATTGTAAATAATAGGGATCAGATTTTCTATCCTACTGGTTTGTAGCCAATTAGAGATTTTTCTCCATCCAGTCTTTCGGACTCATCCCCGTAATTTTTTTAAAGGATCGGTTAAAGGTTGCCTTCGAGTTGAAGCCCGCATCGAAAGCGATTCCCAGCAATGTCTGGGTTTTCTGTTCCCCGTTTCGCAGTTTTTCAATCACTGCCTGTACCCTGAATCCGTTTACAAAATCATTCAGGTTCATCCCAAATCCTTTATTAATGATTTTGGATAAGAGCGATGGAGCCAGGTTCAGTTTCCGGGCAAGATCTGTTAAGCTCAGTTCGGCATTCTCATAAATCCGTTCACTCAGAAAATAGCTTTTCAATTTTTTCTTTCCAGTGCGCCAAAGGGAAACCAGGCTCAAAGTCTACGGAAACTTCCCTGGATTCAATTAACTCATAAGCCGCTTCTTCTGTGGGTTCATTTGTTTCCTTTTCTGCAATTACCAGAATTGTTCAACAGGAAAACAGGCCTTTGCATCAGCAGGTCATTCACCTTGAAAGTAAACTTTGGTTTGAGCATTGTTGCTGTAACCTGTAATGGCGATATAATAAAATATGATGCTGAAACAAAAAAAATACCACCAGCTACCGATGTAATTATTCATTACCGGGAAGATGGAAAATAAAATGGTATGAAGTACCTGAGCCAGCAACATCAGCAGGAAATGCAACCAGGAAATTCCTGATCCATCTGAATAACAGCAGATCAGCAAAACTGACCACCTGTACAATCATTTTTCTATAAATGCGGTAAAAACGATATGAAAGAAAAAAATAAAACAACATGGAAGCGAAATCCGGTTGCCTGGTACCAGAAATCAAAATCAGGGTCGGCACCGCTGGCCAGGAAATAATATTCATGCAGGATAAGCTTATCCGTTATGAACATGATCAGTGTAAATAAAATGTACAACAACCCCGGCAGAAAATGCCAGTAATCTTTGCGCTGAAATTTAAAAGATGGGTTGAGCAGTGACTGAATATAAAAAAATACAACTGGTCCGATGATCAGTGTTTGCTGAGTTGGAACATAAAAAAGAATATCACGGTAAGGTTGGTTGTCGTACCAGCCAGCAAATCCCAACATCCAGGGAGAAATGTAAACGATGCACAAACCCAGAAAAGCTGCCAGCCATTTTTCTGCTTTGGAGTCGGACTTCAGTGATTTCTTATACAACAGGTAAGCATACACGAAACCATGTACAAAAAATATCAGCAGCAAGGAGCTATAAACATTGAAGTCGAAACGCATTGTTGTAAAATAAAGAAAGCCGGTGAATTGTTCACCGGCTGTTTAATGTTTTAATGCTGAAGTTTAAATAACCACATTCACCATCTTCCCTTTTACAAAAATCACTTTCTTGGGCGCTTTGCCTTCCAGCCATTTCTGTACGATTTCATTGTTGAGTACGATCTGCTCTACTTCGGGTTGTGGCGCATCCAATGCTATCTGAATATTGGTTCTTACTTTGCCATTGATAGAAACCGGGTATTCTTTGGAAGTTTCTACCAGGAATTTTTCATTGTACACCGGATATGCTGCATCCAGGATACTTCCGCTATTTCCCAACTGACTCCATAACTCCTCTGCAATATGCGGTGCATAGGGTGTAAGCAGGATCAGCAATTGTTCGAGGATTTCTTTTTTGGAACACTTGAGTTCACCCAGTTCATTCACACAAACCATGAAAGCACTAACGGCGGTATTAAATGAAAAGTGTTCTGTATCTGATTCAATTTTTTTGATGGTGCGGTGCAACACTTTCCATTCGGCATCGGTTGCTTTTTCATCGTTCCAGACTTTCCCTTTTATTTCATCATTGAACAAGCGCCATAATTTTCTCAGGAAGCGATGTACGCCTTCAATGCCTTTGGTATCCCATGGTTTGCTTTGTTCGATGGGACCCAGAAACATTTCATACATACGGAAAGTATCAGCACCATATTTCTCACACAACTCATCCGGGTTAACGGTGTTGTATTTTGATTTAGACATTTTCTCCGTTTCTACTCCGCAGATATATTTACCATCTTCCAGTATAAAAGTTGCTTGCTGCAAAATCAGGCTTCCATTTTTTAAATGCTTCTGTATCCAGTTCAAGTCCATCTACCATATTCACATCAACATGCAATTCATCGGTTTCATGTGCTGATTTCAATCCGGCTGAAACATAAGTATGGGTCCCTTTAATCCGGTAAACAAAGCGGCTGCTTCCCTGGATCATTCCCTGGTTCACCAGTTTTTTAAATGGCTCGTCAAATCCTATCCAGCCACGATCGAACATGAATTTCGTCCACATCCTGCTGTACAGCAAATGCCCGACAGCATGTTCCGTTCCACCGATATAAACATCTACCTGACCCCAGTAATCACTCACTTTACGATCACAGAAAGTATTGTTGTTGCCGGGATCCATGTACCTTAAAAAATACCAGGAAGAACCTGCATAACCCGGCATGGTAGAGGTTTCCAGCTCCTGACTTTTCCAGGATTCAATATTGGCAAGCGGCCCTTCGCCTTCGGGACCCGGACCATATTTCTCTACATGCGGCAGGAGAAGTGGTAATTCATTTTCATTCAAAGGCACAGCCATACCATTTGTCCATCGGATCGGGAAATGGCTCGCCCCAATAGCGCTGGCGGCTGAAACCGGCATCCCTCATTTTATAATTCACCTTACGGCGACCGATACCCGCTTCTTCAATTTTCTGAATGGCGGCACCAATCGCATCCTTCATCTGCATGCCGGTAAGAAACCCTGAATTTTCAAGAATTGCTTCTTTGGTAGGATTGGCTTCCTCGCCATTATAATGCGAGCCGATAATATTCGTAATAGGTATGTTGAAATGTTTTGCAAAAGAGTAATCACGCTGATCGCCACAAGGCACAGCCATGATGGCCCCGGTTCCATATCCTGCCAATACATATTCTGCTATCCATACCGGAATTTTTCTGCCATCAAAAGGATTGAGCGCATAAGCACCGGTAAAGCAGCCGGTGATTTGTTTTACTTCCGACATTCTTTCCCGGTCGCTCCTGCTTTTCACATAACTGAGGTATTCATCAATGGCAGCCTGCTGATCATGCGGTGGTGATTTTAGCCACCAGTTCATGCTCCGGTGCCAGCACCAGGAAATCAACACCAAATATGGTATCAGGGTCGGGTTGTATATACCTTGATCTCCTCACTACCAGTATCGCTTACACGAAAAACCATTTCAGCTCCTTCGCTTTTACCGATCCAGTTGCGTTGCATTTCCTTCATTGAATCACTGAAAGCCACTGTTTCCAGTCCTTCCAGCAGGCGATCGGCATATTCAGTAATGCGCAGGTACCATTGACGCATTTTCTTTTTTACTACCGGATAACCACCTCTCTCACTCACACCATTCACTACTTCATCATTGGCAAGCACCGTGCCCAGGGCTTCGCACCAGTTCACTTCCCCGTATGCCGAAAATGCAAGGCGGAAATTCATCAGTATCTCCTGCTTTTTATTCTCATCAAAAGCTTTCCATGCTTCCGCAGTGAAAACATCATCGATCAGCATCTGCACAGCCGGCTGAACCCTTTTGTTCAAAAATAGTTTCCAGCGTTTGAATGGGTTCTGCTTTTCGGGTATCCCTGTTATACCAGCTGCCAAACAACTGCAGGAAGATCCATTGCGTCCAACGGTAATAGTTAGCATCGCTGGTGCGCACTTCTCTTTCCCAATCGTAACAAAAACCAATTTTATCGAGCTGACTTTTAAACGTCGCAATATTTTTTTCGGTAGTAGTTGCCGGGTGTTGCCCGGTTTCGATGGCATATTGTTCTGCAGGCAATCCAAAACTGTCGAATCCCATCGGATGCAACACATTAAATCCTTTCAGCCTTTTGTAACGGCTGTAGATATCACTGGCAATATATCCCAGCGGATGGCCAACATGCAATCCTGCCCCGCTCGGGTAAGGAAACATATCCAGTACATAAAAGGGCTTCTTGTCAGAATCATTGCTAACCCTGTAAGCATTGTTTGCTTTCCAATTTTGCTGCCATTTCCTTTCTATTTCCCTGAACTGGTATTCCATCATCATTCAATTTATGTATATCGACTTTGTTTTGCTTAAATGCTTAACGGGAACACATGGCTGCTGCTTTCAATTATAGAAACATACACAGCGCATGGTATGGACTTAAATTATTTTTAACAAATAAATAGGTTCCATCCTTACAACATTCAAAATATATTTGGCAGGCAATCGTTTTTTTGTAGTGTACAAAAGTAAAGCAAACCGCTGAAAATCCTTTACTTTTGTGCGCCTACAGGCGATAAATTAATTCATTACCTATCTAAAATAAAGCATGGCACAATTCGGAAAAGCATCCAGCAAAAAAAGCAAACCTTCATATGGCTATGCCATTGTTGGGGTTGCACTTGTACTCTTTCTTTTTGGTATCGTAGGTTGGTTTTTTCTAAACCTGAGAAAAACGGGTGACTATTTTAAAGAAAACATCCAGGTACACGCCTACCTGAACAGAGATGCATCCAAGAAAAAAATCGACAGCTTACTCAATTATGTTACAGCCATTCCTTATGCCAACAGGGTTGAATATGTAACCAAAGAAAAAGCCATTCAGCGCTGGAATGCCGAAAATGATACCACCTGGAAAAAATTCCTGAACAATAACCCACTGCCCGAAAGCATCGACTTTTATGTAAAAGCAGATTATGTAGAAAAAGACAGTCTGAATATTTTATCTACCAATCTCCAGACAACTTTCCCGGGCGTAATTTCAGAATTTCAATTCCCTACAGAAACGGTTTCGAAAGTGAGTACTTATGTGAAAACAGCCGGTATCATTTTCCTGATCGCAGCTATATTATTAACCATCCTGGTGGTATTTTCTATTGACAATACCATCCGGCTGGCCATGTACAGCAATCGATTCCTGATTAAAACCATGCAGATGGTGGGTGCCACCAGGGGCTTTATTGCCCGGCCTATCAACCAGCGGGCAGTCATCAACGGCCTGATCGCCTCGGGCATTGCCATTGTCGCCATCTGGGGTTCTGTATTGCTGATCGAAGGATTTATCCCCGATTTCAAGGTTTTACACGATAACAAGGGCTTATTATTACTATTCCTGGTCATCATTATACTGGGTATCACCATTACCCTTGCCAGTACACACCGTTCGGTGGTAAAATACCTCCGGATGAAACTGGATGACCTCTATTAAGGCCCGGAATTTTGTATTATATTGCAAGCCGAAATTGAAATTATGGCAAACGTAAAAAAGGAAGCTCCCGTAAAAAACAATCTCTTTGGAAAGGAAAATTATACCTGGATGCTTATCGGCATGGCGGTACTGGCACTTGGATTTTTCCTGATGGCAGGTGGTAAAAGCAGCGATCCAAAAGTTTTCGATCCAAAAGATGTTTACAGCACTACCCGTATTACCATTGCGCCGATACTCATCATCGCCGGTTTCATTATTGAAATTGCTGCGATCATGAGAAAACCTAAAAATGTTTAATCGGATTTTTACAGTATATGCCGGTTTGAAAATTTGAACTACTTCAGATTCTCGAACCGGTTTTTTATTGCACCCATTTTAAATTCATAAGCATCCAGATGAATATTGTTCAAAGTATTGTGGTTGCCATCGTTGAAGGCCTCACAGAATTTATACCTGTTTCTTCCACAGGGCACATGATCATTGCAGAAAAATTAATGGGCATCCCCGATGATGAGTTTACCAAAATGTTTACCGTAGCCATACAACTGGGTGCCATACTCGCTGTGGTGGTTCTGTACAGGAAAAAATTCCTGCAAGTGAGCAATATGCAGTTTTTCTTCAAACTGGCCATCGGTGTAATACCTGCGATTGTATTCGGATTACTGTTCTCAAAAAAAATTGATGCCTTGCTGGAAAGCACCACTACTGTTGCTATTTCATTATTAGTGGGAGGCATTGTGCTGCTGTTCATTGATAAACTCTTCAATCACCCACGCATACACGATGAAAAAGAAACCAGCTTCCTGAATGCTTTTATGATCGGGATCTGGCAATGCATTGCCATGGTGCCGGGTGTTAGCCGCAGTGCTGCTTCCATCATCGGCGGTATGCAGCAGAAATTAACCAGGAGTGCTGCCGCTGAATTTTCTTTTTTCCTGGCAGTACCTACCATGCTGGCAGCTACGGGATACAAATTGTATAAATTCTACAAAGAAACCGGCGGATTCAGTTCATCCGATATTCAATTGCTGGCCATTGGAAACCTGGTTGCATTTGTGGTGGCGTTGCTTGCGATCAAATTCTTTATCAGCTTCCTAAAAAAATATGGTTTCAGGATCTGGGGTATCTATCGTATTGTGGTTGGAATCATTTTACTGATCCTCATTTATACAGGTTACCTCAGCAAATAAAAGATTACGATTCGTTGATAACAGAATTATAGTATTTTCAATACTTATATTTTATTATGCAAACTGCTTCCAGGAAAGTTGTCAATGGCTGGGCCTTTTACGATTGGGCCAACTCGGTTTATAACCTGGTGATTACGACCACGTTTTTCCCTGCTTATTATGCTGCGGTTACCGGCACACACAATGAAGCTTTTAAGAATGGCATTCCCTTTCTTGGTCGCACTTTTGTAAATACGGAGCTGAAAGACTATGTGCTTTCATTCGGCTTCCTCATCATTGCATTGCTTTCTCCCATACTATCTTCCATTGCCGATTATAAAGGCAATAAGAAAAACTTCATGCGGTTTTTCTGTTACATGGGCGCCGCCAGTTGTTCGCTGATGTATTTTTTTGATGGCGATCATGTAACACTCGGACTGATGTGTTTTATGTTTGCCGGTATCGGCTTTTATGGAAGCCAGGTATTTTACAATTCCTATTTGCCAGATATTGCTGCTGAAGAAGATATGGACCGCATCAGTGCAAAAGGATATTCGATGGGCTATATCGGAAGTGTTATCATGCAACTGATTGGATTTGGATTGGTGATGATGAAGCCCGATAATCCAGAACCTTTGAAGCTGACTTTTCTACTGGTAGGTGTTTGGTGGGTGTTGTTTGCACAGATCACTTTCAGGGCTTTGCCCATCTCAGCGAAAGCTGAAAGAAAAGCACGTACCCATGTATTAACGAATGGCTTCATCGAATTAAAAAAAGTATGGACACCAGGTGATGCACATGCCTGTGCTGAAAAGATTCCTCACTGCCTTTTTCTTTTACAGCATGGGTGTACAAACAGTGATGCTGATCGCCATTGATTTTGGCATCAAGGAATTGAAACTGGAAAACAGCAAGCTCATCATTACGGCTGTGATCATTCAACTGGTTGCCATTGGCGGGGCTTTTATGATGAGTCGTTTATCAGCAAAATTCGGCAACATCAGAGTGTTGTTATTCACAGTGCTGCTTTGGGTATCGGTATGTATTGCGGGATATTTCATGCAAACAGAAACACATTTTTATATCATTGCATCGCTGGTGGGATTGGTAATGGGCGGCATTCAATCGCTCAGCCGGTCTACTTACAGCAAACTGATGCCCGAAACAAAAGACACGGCTTCTTTTTTCAGTTTTTATGATGTTACAGAAAAGATGGCTATTGTAATCGGACTTTTCAGTTTCGGATTGATTGAAGGACTAACGGGGAACATGCGCAACTCCATCCTGGCACTCATCGGATTTTTTGCACTCGGATTAATATTCCTGTTGTTGACCAGCAGGGCTGAACATAAACATAAATTATCATAACATGAACGCATATACGATCAATACAGGTTATTTTAAACTGGACGGAGGAGCCATGTTTGGTGTGGTACCGAAATCTATGTGGAACAAACTGAACCCCGCCGATGAAAACAATATGTGCACCTGGGCACTGCGATGTCTGCTGATAGAAGATGGAAACCGTTTGATACTGGTCGACAATGGTATTGGCGATAAACAGGATGACCGCTTTTTCAGTCATTATTACCTGCACGGCGATGACACATTCGATAAATCACTGAACAAATACGGATTCTCCAGAAATGATATTACAGATGTCATTTTAACGCACCTGCATTTTGATCACTGCGGCGGAAGCATTATAAGGGAAGGCGACAAACTGGTGCCAGCATTTAAAAACGCTGTATACTGGAGCAACGAACGCCACTGGAAATGGGCCACACAGCCAAACGACCGGGAGAAAGCTTCTTTCCTGAAAGAAAATATATTACCCATCCAGGAAAGCGGTCAGTTGAAATTTATTGAAAGGGATGCGTGCCAGTTTCCCAGAAAATATCAGCATCCGCCAGGCATTCGGGCATACAGATGCGATGATGCTGCCACAATTCAAATACAAAGGAAGAACCATACTTTTTATGGCCGACCTGCTTCCTTCTGCGGCGCATATTCCACTTCCTTATGTAATGGGTTACGATATGTTTCCACTGACTACGCTGAACGAAAAGAAGTCTTTTCTAACAGAAGCGCAAGAGAACGACTATGTACTTTTCCTCGAACACGACCCGAAAATTGAATGCTGCACATTACAACTAACGGAGAAAGGTATCCGAATGAAAGACAGTTTTGCGTTAAGTGAATTGTAGATCCGGATTACCGTATGTTGATGAGGGAGCTTAACGGGTAACGTAGATTGCGGTATCCCATCATATCTATTTTCACACTTCCGACAGAGATGGGGCTTTCCACCCTTAATAACAGATGATTGGGATCATCGCTGATCCATGCTGTCATTTTTTCTCCACCTTCAAAGATGGTTCCCTTAATGAGCAGGGGCTTTATTTTGATCGCATGGAATTTACCATAGCGGGTTTTTACTTTTTCCTTTCCCATGTAGCGGATGTAGAGATGAAAAATTTCATCATCCAGAAACATATCGAAAGGAATTTTATCGCCCGGTTTGTATTTGCTGAAATCAATGTTGCGGGCATAATACACAGCACTCACCACATCCTGCATACAATCGGTGATTTTAAAAACACCATTGGTACTAACTGCTGTGTTCGGCTGATTGGTTAAAGGTTACGTTGTTGTATATTTTATGACCACCTTCGTCTACATTCCTGATAAACTTATAAGGCAATAAAGTAGCCGTATCGATATAACTTTCATAACGGTCTCTTACTTTGAAAAAATTATCGAAAAAAGAATAGGTTTTACCTACTCCTACTGCATGATAAACAGGCTTGCCATTGAACCGCTCTATGGTAGTGGTAAAAGTTGCATCGCCTGCGCCGATATAAGCGCCCAGCGTACTGTAAAAAACGGTCATGTTCACAACTTCTCCCGATTGAAATGCAGTGTTGCGGATGCCACAGAAATCGCCCTGGGTTTTAGGTTCACCCAACGGAAGCAATGCTACTGGTAAAAAAAAGAGTCTCGTAAATATATTCATCTTTCCTTAAGAATTTTAACGCCTAAAATAAACAAACTTCCAATTACTGCCGGTACTACCAGGTTGATCAGCCAGATACCAAAAGTCGCTGCCTGGATACCTAAAATATTATCACTGAACAAACCCAGCAATGTTACTCCTGCTGTAGCCCTTACCGGTAGTTCGATGAAGCCGATAGTGGGTGCCAGCACCATCATCAGGTAAAACAACGTGAGCAACCAGAAGCACAAAACCATACTGATATTTACCTGCATCACCTGCAACAACAGGAGGTATTGCAAAATAAATACCATATAACGGAAATAGGATAAAAATAAAATTCTTAACAATTGTTTACCTGAAAAAACATCTACCACCTCGATATACTTAACAAAACTTTTCAAAAAACGAACCTTTGAAATACTTGTCACAAAAAAATGTACCCGGAAAAATATCAGCAGTAGTATAACGGTTACGGCCAGACTAATATACAAAACGATGCTATTGAGCACCCAGGGATAAGCACCCATGATTTTGTTTTCCGGTGAAATGTATTTCAGGTAGATGATGCCGGCCGTTCCCATCAGCATGGTGATCAGCAACTGGCTGATACTACCCAATATGGTTACAGAAATCGCTCTGATCCGGTTCTCTTCCTTCACATACATGATTCTGCCGCCATATTCACCAATCCTGTTGGGCGTAAGCATGGTGATGCTGCATCCTGCCAGCACGGCTTTAAATGCTTTGAAAAAACTGAACTTCTCCAGTGGTGTCATCAGCCTTTTCCATTTTTCCGATTCAATTCCCCAGTTCAAAGGCATCAAAAGCAATACCACCCAGAACAAACCATTCTGCCAGCTGTGTTTAATCTGCTCCCATCGCTGAGGCAGATCGGGCTGATTGACGATCTGTTTGTATAAACTATACGACAACACTACAAACAGCACAGGGCCCAGCAGATAGTTGACTATTAATTTGATATTTTTGTTCAATAAAGAAATTATTGGTAAAAATAGGCTGCCCATTGCAAAAAGCATCAAAAATCATTTTAGGCATCGATCCGGGAACCATCATCATGGGTTATGGTATCATTGAAGTAAACGGGCAGTCGATCAGATTACTGGAGATGGGCGTACTCAAGCTTTCTTCAAAAGACGATGCTTATGAACGTTTGGAAAAAATACACAAAAGAGTAAGCCAGTTACTGAAAGATTTCCGTCCAGTGGACTTTGCCATTGAAGCACCCTTCTTCGGAAAAAATGTACAAAGCATGTTAAAGCTTGGTCGTGCACAGGGTGTGGCGATTGCTGCTGCCATGCAGGCAGGCGTTACCGTTTGTGAATACTCCCCGAAAAAAATAAAACAATCGATCACCGGAAATGGCAATGCCGGAAAAGAACAGGTGTTTAAAATGTTGCAGCAGTTGTTGTCTATCGATGATAAGCCTCAGTATATGGATGCTTCTGATGCACTCGCAGTGGCCGTTTGTCATCATTTTCAGCAAAAGAATGTACAGCACGCTCCGGCTTCCAAAGCCAAAGACTGGAAAGATTTTCTTTCTAAAAATCCACAACGCTTAAAAAAATAATCAGCCGAGGTTGCTGATGATCCGATCCCGGATGCTTTCCATTTCATCGGTAGGTACTTTGATTTTCTCCCGGGTGAAATTCAGGTCATCGGCACTGTTGATGGGCACCAGGTGCATATGTGCATGCGGCACTTCCAATCCGATTACACTGATACCACAACGCCTGCAATCGAACGACTTTTCAATGGCTTTTGCAATCGGTTGAGCAAATACCAGCATTTCTGCAAGATAATCAGCAGGCAGATCAAATATTTTATCGGTTTCTATTTTGGGTACTACCAGCACATGACCTTTCACCAATGGAAATATATCCAGGAAAGCAAAGAATTTTTCATTCTCCGCTATTTTATAAGAAGGAATTTCTCCGGCTATGATTTTACTGAATATCGACATTTTTTTTGCTAAATATACGACACAAAAAAAACCATTCAGTGCATGAATGGTTTTCAGGATAAAAAAATAATTTGATTAAACTGTAATGTTTTCAATTTTGAATTTCAATACACCGGCAGGTACAGTTACTTCTGCAATATCACCGATCACTTTTCCCAGCAAACCACTGCCGATCGGTGAGGTAACAGAAATCTTACCATCTTTTAAACTGGCTTCTTTTTCAGAAACAATCTGGTAAGTAACCGTTTTTTTGGTTGCCAGGTTGGTAACGGTAACTTTGGTTAAGAATACTAACCCTGCTTGCATCAATACTTGATTCATCCAGAATTCTTGCTGTTGCAATAACACCTTCCAGGTATTTGATTTTTGCTTCGAGGAGCCCTTGCGCTTCTTTCGCTGCATCGTATTCTGCATTCTCTTTCAGATCACCTTTTTCCCTTGCTTCAGCAATTGCTTTACTGGCTGCAGGACGATCAACCGTTTTCAGCAAATGCAGTTCTTCCTGCATTTTATTAAAAGTATCCTGTGTTACATAATTTGTTTCCGCCATAAAATTCATTTAACCTGTATAAAAAAAATACAACGCCTTAGTTCAACTAAAGCGTTGCATATAAACAAATATACTAAAAAGCGTTGTTTTCAGCTCTATATTACAAAATCCCTAACTTTTCCAACAGAATTTTCGCCATTTTGAAGAATGCTTCTTCCGAATATCCAGCAATATGGGGCGTTACCAGTACATTCTTACGGTTAACCAGTTGATCAAACATTTCTTTTTCTTCATTCGTATAACCTCGCTGGTTTTTCATTCCATAGCACATCCAATGCTGCTCCTGCAATTTTTTCCTGATCCAGTGCTTTTATCACGGCGGCAGTATCGGCCACATCTCCTCTGCAGGTATTCAGCAAAAATGGTTTACGTTCCAATTGATTGAAAGAAATCTGTACCAGCCATATGATAGGTTTCCTCTGTAAGCGGCACATGAAAACTGATCACATCAGCATATCGGCAAACCTGTTCAAAGTTGGCTTCTTTAACCCATTCATTGCCGAAACCAAATTTGTATTTATCATAAGCCAGTATACTTACATCAAAGCTGCGCAGCAATTTTGCAAATGCACTGCCGGTATTTCCGAAACCAACAATGCCTACTACTTTGCCACTCAGTTCCAGGCCCCTGTTCTCATCTCTTTTCCAGATGCCCTGCTTTAACTTCTGCAGCACTGTATGCAATGTTGTTCATCAGGCTGAGCAACATACCCAAAGCATGTTCTGCCACGGCATTGCGGTTTCCTTCTGGACTGCTTACACAGAGAATACCCTTTTGGCTGGCATATTCCACATCAATCAATTCCATCCCGCTTCCCAGCCTACCGATCCATTTAAGACCGGTAGCTTTATCGATAAAATCACGCCCGATTTTTAACCGGGTGGTTACAATGAGCCCCGTTACTTCCGGCGCTGTATCTAACAGTTCCGCATACCCGATTTCAGGCGCATAGCGAAAAGCCATCCCTTTTTGTGCAAGGGTGTCGGTTAAAAACGGATGTACTCTGGCAGTTATCAGTATCATCTTATAAAGCAGCGATCATGCTGATTTCAACATTTACATTTTTAGGAAGTCCTTTAACGGCTACTGTTTCCCTGGCAGGATAATCACCTGAAAAATATTGTCCGTAAACCTGGTTTACTTCTGCAAAAAGATCCATGCTGCTGAGAAAGATCGTCGTTTTGGCTACCTGCTCAAAACCCAGTCCTGCTTCCTTCAAAATAGCAGCCAGGTTTTTCATTACCTGGTGTGTTTCATCTGCAGTACTTCCTGCAACCAATTCCCCGGTTTGAGGATCCAGGGCGATCTGCCCCGAAATAAAGAGCAGTCCACCTGCTTTTACTGCCTGGTTATAAGGCCCGATGGGTGCGGGTGCCTGGTTGGTTTGTACAATTATTTTGGACATATGTTTGCCTTTTTTTGTGCGCCACAAATATATCTTTTCTCAACAACCTATTTTTGCTAAAAATCAAGGGATGAAAATTGCAGTCATCGGCAGTGAAAACCAGCGGTCATTATTCAATCAGTTCAACAGTGAAATTGAATGGATTGGCATCGCATCTGTAGAGGAAGCGATGGGCTTATCCGACATTTCAGCCATTTTTAATTTGGAACCATCCGCATGGCAGGAAGATTACAGCAAATTGAAAACAGCCGTTTTTATCAATAGTGTAAGTCATACGCTGAAAGAAAAAAAACATGACAACCATGTAATCCGGTTCAATGGATGGAATGGTTTCCCTGAAAGAGCGATTTGGGAATATGCAGGCATTGCCAATGAAACACATATTTCCATTGCAGCACTTCTGCAAAAAAAGCTGGTGGAAGTTCCCGACGAACCGGGATTCATTTCTGCACGTGTTATTGGTATGATCATCAATGAAGCTTATTTCGCTAAAGGAGAAAAAGTGAGTACAGAAGATGAAATTGATACCGCCATGAAACTGGGCACCAATTACCCTAAAGGCCCTTTTGAATGGAAACGTGAAATCGGCATTCAGCCAATTTTCGAATTACTGGATACATTAAAACAGCAGGATGATCGTTACCTACCTGCACCCGAACTAACCAAAGAAGCCTTAAACGGATGAGCCTGATTTTAAACATAGATACTTCCATTAATTCAGCACTGGTTTGTGTAGCCAAGGATGGACAGCTGCTGGCAATGGAAGTCAATCATATCCAGAAAGACCATGCAGGATTTCTGCACAATGCCATCCAGGCTGTACTGGAGAAAGCGGGTATCCGTTCGGGTGAGCTTACTGCCATTGCTGTAACCAAAGGACCGGGATCATACACAGGTTTAAGAGTAGGTATGGCCAGTGCCAAAGGATTGGCTTATGCGTTGAATATTCCACTTATTACGGTAAGCAGTCTGCAAATGATGTCGGCTGCAATGATCAGTTCTCTGCCTGCTGAAACAATAAAGGACACTTTGTTCTGCCCGATGATAGATGCCCGGAGAATGGAAGTTTTCACCGCCATTTACAACGGAAAGAATGAAGAACTCCTGAAAGCGACCGCAGTGATATTAGATGAAAATAGTTTTCTGACCTATCTGGAAAAAAATAAAGTCTGTTTTTTTGGAAACGGAGCAGCCAAATTTGAAGCCATAATGAAGCATCCCAATGCTCAGTTTTTGCCAGCGCAGGATCCTGTAGCTGCATTGAGTCAATTGACTCATAATATGTATTTATTGGCTCAATTTTCCGATCTGGCGGGTAGTGATCCCCTCTATGTAAAAGAATTTCAATCTTCTACCCCATCTGCACAATAAAAACATGGTTTATACGTATGTATTTTAACAATACATAATATAATATATAGCATGTACGTTTGTATATTTGCACCCGAAAACACTATTGTTCAAGTATTATTTAAATAACATAACCTATGATTGTTGCAGCTCAGCCTGAAGAGCAGAACATTGCGTCTTTGAATGGCACCCCCGAAACACTGAAAATCAATTTTCACAACCTCAAAAAGGCAGCGCTTGTCTTAAGATCACTGAATCACAAACTTCGTCAGCAGATTCTGACATTGATTGAGACCGAGAAAAAAATTACCGTTACAGAAATTTATGTGCGTATGAGGCTGGAACAATCTGTTGCATCTCAACACCTTGCAATCCTGAGAAGAGCAGGTATCGTAACCACACAAAGAGACGGAAAGTTCATTTATTATACTGTGAACTACAAAAGAATCGAAGAAATCAACAAATTTGTACAGGATCTGATTGATTAAAATTTTAAAGAATTTACAAGAGAAGCGGTTGAGAAGTCAACCGCTTTTATTTTTACCTTTGCTGAACACTAAACACCAGGATTTACCATGTTTATCAAACAGTTTTACACCAATTGTCTGAGCGAAGCAGCCTATTATATTGAAAGCGAAGGAGAAGTTGCTATCATAGATCCATTAAGGGATACCGGTGCCTATCTTCAGCTGGCAAAAGAAAGAAATGCTGCAGTTAAATATATTTTTGAAACACATTTTCATGCAGATTTTGTGAGTGGTCATATCGACCTGAGCAAACAAACCGGTGCTCCTATTATTTACGGTCCTGGTGCTAAAACAACTTACACGGTTCACAATGCCAAAGACGGCGAAATTTTCAAGCTGGGAAAACTCAGTCTGGAAGTTTTGCATACGCCCGGTCATACACTCGAAAGCACCTGCTACTTATTAAAAGATGAAGAAGGTCAACCGCTATGCGATCTTCACGGGCGATACCCTTTTTGTAGGTGATGTTGGTCGCCCCGATCTGAGCAGCGGCAATATGAGCAGTGAAGAGCTGGCCGGTATCTTATATGACAGCATTCAGCAAAAAATACTTCCGCTTGCCGATCATGTATTGGTGTATCCTGCACATGGCCCGGGCAGCAGTTGTGGTAAAAACCTTGGTCCGAATACACACAGCACTATAGGTGAAGAAAAGAAAACCAACTATGCCCTTCAACCACAGGATAGAGAAACCTTTGTCACTGCGGTTACAACAGGTTTAAATGCAGCACCCGTTTATTTTGCCATCAATGCAAAAATCAATCAAACCGGATACAGTGAACTGGAACAAGTGAAAGCGAATGGTACAACTGCATTATCTGTTGAAGCTTTCAAACAAAAAATGACTGAAGACGTGATCGTTCTGGATACACGTCACGCTACTAAATTTACCGAAGGATTTATTCCCGGTTCCATATTTGTTGGATTGGAAGGCAGGTTTGCCGAATGGGCAGGTACTGTTTTGCCATTCGACAAACCAATTCTGTTGGTTACGGATGCCGGTAAAGAAGAAGAGTCGGTGATCCGATTGTCGAGGGTGGGTTTTGATAAAATGGCCGGCTACCTCGATGGAGGATTTGAAACCTGGCAAAATGCAGGAGAAAAAACAGACCTGATCATTGATGTGGAAGCCGATGAACTGATGATGGATATTCCGCATGATCCAAACCTGATGATTGTTGATGTTCGGAGAGAAACAGAATTTGCAGATGGACACCTCGAACATGCACTGAACCTGCCTTTACATGAAATGACTGATGTAGCTCAGCTGGCTCAGTTTGAAGACAACCAGAATCTTTATGTGCATTGTGCCGGTGGATACAGAAGTGTAATTGCTGCATCCTTATTAAAAAGAGAAGGCATTCATAATTTAAGAAATGTGCTGGGTGGATGGGGTAAAATCAAAGAACAGGAAAAGGCGAATATTGTAAAAGAAGCGAGTGTACTAAATTAATTCCATTTTACAAATGAACCAAGCCGTGTTTGATGGCGTATAAAGCCAGTCCGACACGGCTTTTTACATTCAGCTTATCAAAGATATTGTACCGGTAACCTTCAATTGTTTTCGGACTTAAAAACATTTTACCGGCGATTTCATTGTACGTTAGTTCGGAACAGGCCAGTTGGATAAATTCTTTTTCCCTGTTATTGAGAGAAGCCAGTACATCCCGCTGGTTATTGTCTTCAAGGTGTTGTAATGAATGAACCAGTTTTCCGGTAATAAAATCGGTGTAATAAAATCCCTTACTGATGATCGCCATGATAGCGTTTTTGAGTTCCTGTGGTTCTACATCTTTTGAGAGATAACCTTTCACACCAAGTTTCAGCATACGCATAATGCTTTCTTCTTCCTGAATCATCGACACTACTAAAACCTTTACAGAGGGAATATTTTTCTTTAGCCAGGATACCACTTCGTATCCATCCATTTCGGGCATGTTCACATCAAGCAATAAAATTTCAGGTGGGTTTGAAGGATTGATTTTGCGTTGAAGATCGATACCATTATCAGCTTCAAAAAGTAAATCATATTCAAGGCCAACCATATCAATCAGACTGATCAAACCTTTTCTGAATAAGGTATGATCATCTGCCAGGGCTATTTTAATCTTCTGCAATTGCATGTAGTTCAATTTTGCATTGTAATGGTAACGGTTGTTCCCCTATCAAATGCCGACTCAAACTGAACTTCTGCATTTACCAGTTTTGCCCTGCTGACCAGGTTATCGAGGCCATTGCCCTGGTTTTTTTCATCTTTCATTTTCTCAGCAGGATTGAATCCTTTGCCGTCGTCGGCAATTTTGATGGTCAATTTATTTCCGCTGTAATATACATCAATATTAATATGCTTAGCTGCCGAATGCTTTATGCTGTTATTAATAATCTCCTGGCTCATCCGGTAAAGTATGATTGCTTTATCGGGCTCAACAGGTGGAACCACATCATGCTGCACAAATACCGATTCAAATGCCGCTGTTTTATTGAGCCGCTGCACTTCAAACTCAAGGGCTTTGGTTAAGCCGTTTTTCATCACTTTATCACTGTTCAATGTACTTGACAGCAGTTTGAGATCAGTGATTAATTGCCTTACCAGTTCACGGGTGTATTCTATTTTATCACCTGCTTTGCTGTTGTCTTCCAGTTGAAGTGTGTTGAGATTGATTTTTATCAGAGAGGCAACCTGGCCAAGATTATCATGAATTTCCCTGGAGATATGCTGCAATGTCTGTTCCTGGATTTCGAGTTTGGATTTGAGCAATTCCTGATCGAACTGGGCTTTCAGTTCCTGGTTTTCTTTTTTTCTCTTTCTATACCTGATGGCTAGTGTAATTACGATCAGGAATATCAGTAATAAAAAAAAGAACAGTGTTATCAGAATAAAAAGGAGATTAGTACTTAATTCTTCTTTCATTTCTTAATTGCATAAAGCTTAACAACATTGCGGTTAAAAGCATGCTGTAGTAAATAATATTGGAAAAATAGTGAAGTATAATGATAGATGAGGGAGAAATATTATGAACCCTAATATAATCATGGAGTAAAAAGAAAATAAAGGAAAAGAGATTAAACCATAAAACACCTATTGTTATAATAAAAACCGGTTTTCGAAAAATATTTTCATCAGAAGGAGCGTCTAGAATTCTTATAAAAAGCAAACTAGCCCAGAAAATCAGCATAATGGTTTCAATATTTATAAAAAGACTGGGGAAAACCATTAGTCCCTGGATGAATAACGAAGAATAAACTGAAAAACAGATCCCAGCCAAACAGCTATATAATACAATTCTTTTTAATACTATTTTATCCAGGTTCTGATAAAAAAAATAGCCCAGTAAAATAAACTGCAAAGGGTTAAAGAGATGATATACCGGGCTATTATTTCTATAATATTTTGCAATAAACAAGGATGTAATTTCACTAGAAAATGTAAGTCCAAGCAAAATTATTATGGTTCGTATGTTCTGAGCTCGTTTGAACTGCATTAATCCTACAACAAATCCTAAAAAAATAATTGTTAGATAAATGCAAATTCGCGTAGTAAACATATTCCTTGATTATGCTATCAATTAGTTATCATTAAAATTTGAAGGGCATGTAAACGGACAAGGTGTTAAATTATCAAAATTACTATGTGCACCGGCAGCCTGTTCATTTGAAAACTCTATCAGGTTTCCATCTGCATTGGTTCCTAAAACCATAATGGTATACGTGCCATCGCTTCTTCTTCCAAAGCGAAGATACAATCCTTCAATACTCGCATTATCAAGTATTGCCCGATATGTTTCTTTCTTCAGCATAAATCCAAAATAAGCTTTGGGTAAACCAGGCATCACAAACGGATCTTTATCATAATTGTCCTTATACTTCAGTACAGAATCCCAAGGAAGATAACCACTCAGGTCTATTGAAGTATCTCCCACTGCTGCCCTGCTGGTTCTTGCTGAACGGGCAGGTGTTGAGATGGCACTATCGGGATACATCTCCATAACCTTTCGGGCAAAATCGAGTGAATCGGTTTTTGTTTGCATTTTACTTGTGCTGGTTTCGTTACAGCCGACGGCCAGTATCATTCCTATCGAAATGATAAAGACAGCATAGAAATTTGTTGGCATAGTTAGTGAGGGCTATTTTTAAACAAACTAAATATCATTTTTTTACTATAACAAGAAGAATAAAAAAAACAGGGAAAACCCTGTTTTTTTAAATGATTTTTCCCGGTCTGAAAACTGATTTAAAACTTAATATTTGTGTTGGATAAAGTAAGTAAATAAATTATGGAACACAATCAAACATTTACGCTTACACGCCGGGAGAGAGAAATCATCCATGAACTGGCACAGGGATTATATTATAAAGAGATAGCCAGCAAAGCATTTATCTCGCCGGAAACAGTAAAACAACACCTGAAAAATATTTATCGCAAAATGGGTGTAAGAAACAGAATGGAAGCTACCCAGCTATTTAATATCAGTATGCGTCAGACAGCTTAGCAACTGTTTCGCATAGTCTGTACTTATACATTATTCAGGCAAGCAATCAAAACCCTGTAATTCAGGGACGATCCGTACCCGTGTTTACTTTATGATGCCTGAATAACCGGAGCAGGGCAGTTGTCGATCCATCTCCATTCAAAGCCTTGTTCATAGGCGGTCTTCCACCTGCGATGGCTCCAGAGATAATTATCAGGATTCTCCCGGATTGTTTTTTCCAGAAAGTCGCGGTACAGCAAAGTAATGGCACCGTTTTCAAGAGAACCGGCGTTTTCTGCCACCACTGAACAAACAAAATCATACACGCCTCTTTTCTTTTTAACCAGTTTCACAAATACGACGGCCGTGTTGTTTTTAACCGCAGATTTATCGGGACCAGTTACAAATGGAGTCGGCCGATTGAAGAAATTAAGCCAGTATGCATAACCGGGAACGCCTGGGTGCTGATCAGCAGCAAGGCCAATCGAATATTGTTCTGTAAACAACTGGTGCATCCTGTTTTTAAATTCATGTGCTGCCACCAGTATCGTTCCGGGTTTTGAGCGGAGATCATAAAAAATTTTATCCAGCGCTTTGTTCTTGATGCGCATATATACTCCGATAAATGGTATTGGTAATTTCTTAGCGACAAACCAGTTCCCATATTCCCAGCCAAACTGATGACCACAATGAAACTGAATGTTTTTGCCCCTACCAATCATTGCAATCGTTTCATCAAGATTCATATCTACTCTTTTCAGAAATGATTTTTCGGATATGCTGAGCAGTTTGATGGTTTCAACAAATGAATCGGTAAGATTGCGGTAAAACCTTTTCGCAATTTTCTTTTTCTCCTGCAAAGTCTTTTCTGGAAAGGCAATATCAAGGTTACCCATTACTACCTGTTTCCTGTAACCGGCAACATTGTACAGAATGAAACAGGCAAAATCGCTGATTCCGTATAAAATAAAAAAAGGTAATAAGGAGATGAGATATAAAATCCCGTAAAGCAGGTAATACATGTAAAAAATTAAAGCGCAAAGGTAAGGTCATTCTAACAATCACTTTCGCATTGACATTACAGGATTGTATTCTGTAAAATCTTTCCTCGCTGCGGATAATCGGTATTGTAATGTAAACCACGGCTTTCCTTCCTGAATTCGGCACTTTTTACAATGAGATAAGCCACTGTTATCATATTTCTTAATTCACAAAGCTGGGGAGAAACCTCTGTTTTCTGGTAAAGCGCCTCAGTTTCCTCATGCAAAAGATCTAGCCGGCGATTGGCTCTCTGCAGCCTTTCATTATTGCGTACGATACCTACATAATCACTCATGAGAAGTTTCAACTCTTTCAGGCTCTGCGTGATCAGGATCATTTCCTTTGGCGCTGATGTACCTTCTGCATTCCAGTCGGGCACCCCTTCTTTAAAAGCGGTTGCTTCAATATTTTTAACCGCCAGCTGGTAACTTCGGTGCGAAAAAACCATGGCTTCGAGCAAAGAGTTACTGGCAAGCCTGTTGGCTCCATGCAAACCTGTACTGGCACATTCGCCGGATGCAAATAAATTACGGATCGACGTCTGTCCCCATTCGTTGGTTTTAATTCCACCACAACTGTAATGCGCTGCCGGAGAAACCGGAATCATGTCTTTTGAAACATCAATACCAATACTCAGGCATTTGGCATGTATATTAGGAAAATGTTCTTTGAATTTAACCTGGTCCATATGCCTGCAATCGAGGTAAACAAACTCAGTACCATTGATCTTCATTTCATTGTCGATCGCCCTGGCTACAATATCCCTTGGTGCAAGGTCTTTACGACTATCGTACTTCTCCATAAAAGCTTCGCCCTGTTGGTTGCGAAGGATACCGCCATCGCCCCTAACCGCCTCCGTTATGAGAAACGATTGGCCCCTCACACCTGCTTCGTACAATGCAGTCGGGTGAAACTGGATGAATTCCATGTTCTCGATTCTTCCTTTGGCACGGTATACCATCGCCACACCATCGCCGGTTGCAATAGCTGGATTGGTGGTCGTTCGGTAAACCTGACCATTGCCACCTGCTGCCAGTAAAGTAATGCGGGATAGAATTTTTTCAATGCGGTGCGTAGCGAGATTCAATACATAAACACCATAACATTCTATATCGGGTGTAGATTTTGTAACCAGAAATCCAAGATGATGCTGAGTGATGATATCGAGTACAAAACAATGACTGATGAGTTGAATGTTTGCACATTTTTTTATGGCTTCGAGCAAGGCCCTTTCCATTTCTTTTCCGGTAACATCTTTGTGATGCAATATCCTGCTTTCGCTATGACCTCCTTCTTTTCCTAATTTGAAATCTCCATCAGGATCTTTATCGAAACGAGCTCCCCAATCTATGATTTCATGAATCCGGTCTACCCCTTCCTTCACCACTATTTCTACTACTTCCCGGTTGCACAATCCATCACCGGCTATCAGTGTATCTTCTATATGCTTATTGAAACTATCATGATCGAAATCCATCACGCCTGCTATACCACCCTGTGCATATTTGGTGTTGGTTTCATCACTCTGTGTTTTGGTAAGGATGGTAATTGTTTTATCGGGACATTCCTGTGCTACTTTCAATGCATATGTTAACCCTGCTATTCCCGATCCGATAACTAAAAAATCAGTCTTCATATAATTGTATTCAGTTGTTGCCTTCCAGGGCTAATCATATTCTATATAAATCCTTACACCGTTTCCGGAACATCCACCCAGGCGCTGTTTTCTTTCAGCAGGTTGATTAATTCTTCTACGGCTATTTCACTGTCGATATTTCTTTTTACTACTTCCTTTCCTTTGTATAATGTGATTTTCCCAACGCCACTTCCCACATAACCAAAATCAGCATCTGCCATTTCACCCGGACCATTTACAATACAGCCCATGATGGCAATTTTTACTCCTTTAAGATGATTGGTAACTGCTCGAATTCTTGCTGTCGTTTCCTGCAGATCGAATAAAGTTCTGCCACAGCTCGGGCAACTGATGTACTCCGTTTTTGAAATGCGGGTACGGGTTGCCTGCAGTATTCCAAAAGCAATCGAATTGATCAGTTTTGTATGAACGGGTTTATTGTTATCTCCGAAATGATGTCCGAAACATACACCGTCGCTCAATCCGTCGATCAGCAATGCACCTGCTTCCACTGCATAATGTACCAGGCTTTCATCCATGGTGTCATGACTACTATCGCAAATGAGGATTGCCGGATTATTTATATTCTTTTCGAGCAGTTTTATAAACATGCGTCTTACCGACTGCACTGCATTTTTATTTTCTGTACTCAAACAAATTACCGCAGTGGGATCATTGGCAATCTTTTCCAGCGTTTGCCCGTTCAGGTTATCATCGGTACTGTTGTTATAACAATCGACCATTACCCAATTGATGGTACCTGATTTTTTTATTTCATTATTAAGGTATTCTGCTGCTGAAAATAATGGGAAACATTTTTCTTTATCTGCTGCTTTTTCCCAGGCTGCAGCATAAAGTATAACCCGCAATGTGCCAGGCAATGCAAATGAAGGTTCCTGTTTACAGAATATATAATCTGCTGCTGCATCTGCGATATTCCATTTATCGGTAGATGGATTGTACAGATAACCGATATCATTCAGATCGGCTTCCCGGATACTATCAAATCGGCTCATATCTGCAATTACAACAGGCACCTGTGTACTGCCGATATTGGCCACAGCAATAGTTTTTCTGCGCCGGTAATTAAAAGGATCGTATGGTAATTTTGAAACTGATGGCAGTACAACTGATTGCTGCTGTGAAGTTGATTGATAGCGTTTGATGATATCACGGCATACCGGTATTTCCAATTCAGGGTCTTCGGTGAGGGATACACGAATGGTATCCCCGATTCCATCTTCTAATAATGTTCCGATACCGATGGCAGATTTGATCCTTCCATCTTCTCCATCACCTGCTTCTGTTACACCCAGGTGCAAAGGATAACATTCCCCAAACTCCGACATCATATGATTCACCAGTAAACGATAAGCCTGAACCATTACCTGTGGATTGCTGCTCTTCATGCTCAGCACAATATTGTGGTAATCTTCATCCCGTGCAATGCGCAGAAATTCCATGGCACTTTCAACCATGCCAATGGCTGTATCGCCATACCTGCTCATGATGCGATCGCTCAAACTACCGTGATTGGTACCAATGCGCATAGCCGTTCCATGTTCCTTGCAGATTTTCACCAGTGGCGTAAACCTTTCACGAATGCGGTCAATTTCCTCTGCATATTCTTCATCGGTGTATTCGAGTTGTTCAAATTTCTTTTTGTCAACATAGTTACCTGGGTTCACCCGTACTTTCTCCACGATTCGTGCAGCTATTTCTGCGGCATTGGGCGTAAAGTGAATATCTGCTACTAACGGTGTAGTATACCCTCTTTTTCGCAATTCATCTTTGATGAGCTGAAGATTTTCTGCTTCCTTTTTAGAAGGCGCTGTGATCCTTACCAGTTCAGCACCAGCTTCTATACAACGAATGGTCTGTTCTACAGTGGCCATGGTATCCATTGTATCTGTAGTCGTCATTGTCTGAATGCGAATTGGATGCCCTGCTCCCATTAAAAGGTTTCCCACCTTCACTTCCCTGGTCGGGAGACGTTTGTAGCTGGTTATCGATGCACAATAAAAATCCATAAAATATTTACTATTGGTAAATGTTGTTCATTTATTCAGAAAAGACAGACAGCAGGAAACACTTCCATTTACCAATCCTTCTCAGGCCTGGTAACTGTTGCTGAATTTACTTTGTGTAGTTTATCCTGCAATTCTTTTTCTTTCTGCTGTAAGGCTTTCAGTTTGTTCTCAGCATCTTGTTTGCTTAGCTTCGACGGCTGCGGTTTCGGATCCTGCTTTTCTTTGTCCTGCTTATCTTTTTTCGGATCTTTCTTTTCTTTCTCCTGGTCCTTTTTCTTTTGTTCTTCCTTTTGTTGTATCAGCGCTTTCTGCAGGTTCTGCCTTGCATCTTCATTAGACGGATCCAAACGAAGTGCCTGTTTGTAAGCGTCTATGCATTCGGGTAGTTTTTTATCATTCTGTAAAACAACTCCTTTATTAAACAATGCATTGCTTTTTTCAACCGGCGTTTTCAGATTGGCCGTCGCATCATCATATGCAGCAATGGCTTCTTCTTTTTTCCCGGCTTTGTAGCTGGCATTTCCCAGGTTATAACTCGCTGCTGCGTTTCCTGCATTCTTTTTTAGTGCTGCATTGTATTGCTCTGCAGCTTTATCATATTCTTTAGCTGTATATGCTTTATTGCCCTGTTTTTACGAGTTCATTGTCCTCCTGAGCATAACTGATCTGAGATAATAATAATCCCGTTATGATAAATGTCGCTTTTTTCATGAATGGGATTTTTAATCCGTTTCTTTTTCTTTCCGACATAAAAAATTCGATTAATAGCGCTAACAACACTGCTAACAAAAACCATTGAAAATAGCTTTTGAAATTTACCAGGGAGTCGTCTGTAATGGCTCTTTGTTCCATATTGTCGAGCTGCGTTAAAATGCCTGCAGTGGTCGCTTCCGTATTCTGGAAAAGCTGGTATATGCCATTCCCCTTCTGGGCAATGGTTTGCAGCAACTCCTGGTTCAGTTTTGTAATAACAGTATTGCCTTCATTGTCTTTTTTATAATCATTGGTTGTTTCATCGGGCAAGGGAACACCTTGCAGTGATCCCATTCCGACAGTATGAATGATAACACCCGATCGGGCCATTTGTTCTGCTACCTTGATGGCAGATTCATCATGATCTTCCCCATCGGTGATTAAAACCACCGCCTTGTATTTTTTCTCTTCGCCATTGAAAGATGCAAAACACATTTTTAATGCATCCCCGATAACTGTACCCTGTGTTGGCACCGATTCTGTTGAAGCTGATGAGATATACATTTTGGCTGCAGCATGATCAGCAGTAAGCGGCATCTGCAGGTAAGCTTTGCCGGCAAATATGACAATTCCTACACGGTTGTTTCCAAGCTTATCGATCAACCTGCTTAAGAACTGGCGGGCCCTTTCGAGTCGGGATGGTTTGATATCCTGGGCCAGCATACTTTTGCTCACATCAATGGCAATCATCAGATCGATACCATTCCTGCTGACCTTTTGTTCTCCGGCCCTGGTTCTGAGATTGGCCAGACAAAAAACCAGCAATATAACAGCTACCAATACCAGTATAAATTTTTTCAGGTAGGCGGAACCGTTATAATCGGCGGTCATTTGTTTAACCAGTTCCGGATCGCCTATTTTTAATGCAATGGCTTTCTTTCTTTTCACAGAAAGATAAAACACTGCTATCAATACCGGTATTACCAATAAAAGCAGAAAAAATTCTATGTATTGAAACTCGGGCATTAATAGCATTGAAGTTACTCAAAACTGCAGGAAGGACTGTTAAAAAAAGAAGAAACTCCTTGCTGGTTTCATCATTATTGGATTGGCTTTCTTATTTCTTTCCCTGGAAAAAGCCATATTCTTTCAGGATATCTTTGGTGATGTCCATACGCACCCTGCGCATATCAATTTCCGGATCGGCCGATTTAACCAGTGTTACAAAAAAATACACATGGTTGTTTTCTTCGATCCAGCCTGTAATCCATCCGAGTGAATTGCCCTGTTCATCGAATCCCCAGCCAGTTTTATAACTCAGTTTATAGGCTGTATTGTTTTCCTGTAACATGATGCTCTTCACAGTTTCCTGTACCGATTTACGAAAAGGCAACTGATCGAAATAAAGTCTTTTCAAAAAACCGAGTTGTTCATCGGGAGAAATTTTCAGCTTGTTATTGAGCCAGAATGAATCAACCGGACCATCGGTATTTTTATTTCCAAATGAAACACTGTCGACCCATCTTTTCAACGTATCCTTTCCAATCCGGCGGGCTACTTCCTGATAAAAAGGAACAGCACTTACTTTAAAAGCTTCCCGGATATTCATGTCTTTATTCCAATCGGGATTGGACCGTTTGATACCATCCCATTTGATCACCATATCTTCTCCCGTTACAACACCTGTTTGCAATGCAATCAGTGAGTTTAAAATTTTAAAAGTAGAAGCAGGTGTATACCTCGTGGTATCCATGTTCATATTGTACACCGTTACTTTTCCATCTGCATTATTGAGCATGGTAAAACAACCTTCTACATTTCTGGCTTTGAAATATTTCTCGAGATTATCGTCGATGTGTGCCCTGTTGACACTGCAGGAAAAGTAAAACAATGAACCGATGAGCAGTAATGGCAGAATGCCCATCCGGCGTGAAAATGTAATTGACATTGCTGTTGCTGGTCTTTTTCATCTGTATTGATTTTATCTCGCCAGAAGCGGATTATTTGTTTTTCAGGTGAGTGGCTGTAGCATCCAGTGCTTCGTAAAAGTCTTCACCGAACCTGCGCACCAGGGGTTCTTTTAAAAACTGGTAAACAGGAACTTTCAATTTTTTTCCCAATGAACAAGCTGCTTTGCAATTGTCTTCACGGGGTTCATAATTGGCATACTCGGTTACACCATCTTTACTTTTTTTAACAATGACCGGGAACAAGTGACAGCTGATGGGTTTTTTCCATTTCACTTTCCCATCGAGATAAGCCTGTTCGATACCGCATTTTACAATACCATCTTTATCGGTTATGCCGTACACACAAATAGCGCTGTTAATCGTTGGCGTTACCCAGCCGAATTCTTTATCATAGACATACCTGCCCTGGCGGTTGATTTCACTGATGCTTTTTTCGTTCAGGTAAGGCAAAACTGCTTCAACCACTTCGTCTATCCGTTTCAGTTCCTCTTTGTCGAGCGGTGCACCAGCATCCCCATCAACACAACAGGCCCCTTTGCATTTGTGCAAATCACATACAAATTGTTCGCTTACAACCTGGTCGCTTACCAGGACGTTGCCGATCGCTATCATAGCGCAAAAATACGGTGTAAAGCCGACACCTCAGCACAACTGTTTAGTTTGTGATAACCGGATCTTGAATTCATTAAATTAACAGGAAATATTAATTAGCTGGAGGAATTGCAATTGTACTGCTTCCGGGTGTACGCCAGCGGAAACTATTGATCAGGTGATCAATATCCTTCTGCAGAAAATCCTGTACAGGTTTGAGTGAATCTGCATTCGGAGGAGCATCGAAATAAAGGGCTCCTCTCAGAAAATGGCGGGTGGTATCGCTTAGGAAAAACTGTTTAGCAGTAGCCGCATTGCCGCCCACTTTAAAAAACACACCTGTTATATTATTTTTTGTTCGAAAGAGTGAATCATTGATAAAGCTGGCCTGCGATTCATTTTTATTGGTAAGGTTGAATGCGTCATTCACCATGCGGTCGAACTGGTTTACGCCCATGGAATCTTTATAGGAACCATCAGCCTGCTTGATTTTATAAGGTGCCATTCCTCCTACAATTTTATAACTGAGGAATATTTTTGCCTGCAGGGTAGGAAATTCGATATTGATCCAGTAATCATTTTCGGGAGTATTGTCGAAATAAGTACTATCCTGGATGACTTTTGCGTAAACAGGATATTCGAAAGTATAGGGAAATCCGGGCTTATCAAAACTTGCATATTGATGCTGAGGCAGATCAATTTTGTAATAACCTTTTTTGCGTGATGTATAATCAGCATTGCAGGCAGCAAAAATTACCGACAGGAATAATACAGCAGAAAGGGGCAGCAGAACATTTCTCATAATGCTAACTAATCGTTGGTTTCGGATGGTTCAATTACAACTTTTACTTTATCGATCCTGTTTTTACTGATTTCAAGCGGAACAAATGTAAACCTTCCGCTTACAAGCGTTTCATTTATCTGCGGGAACTCTCCGGCAATTTCAAGAACGAGACCGGCCATTGAATCACTTTCCCCCCTCACTGTGTCGAAGGTATCAGCAGGTAGTTTCATGGCTTTGCAGGCATCATTGATCATTGTTTTGCCTTCGAAAATATAATTGAAGTCATCAATTTTACGGTTGCCGCTTTCTTCGTCATCAAATTCATCTTTGATATCTCCGATGATTTCTTCCAGGATATCTTCCAGTGTAACAATGCCGGAAGTACCACCGAATTCATCTACCACAATGGCAAAATGAATCCTTTTGGTTCTGAACTCCTGCAACAGGTCTTCAATCAGTTTTTGTTCATGTACAAAATAAGGTGTACGGATGAGTGTATGCCAGTCGAAACCCGGGTGCTTCATTCAAATACGGAAGCAAATCTTTCGTATGAATCATCCCCGCGATTTCATCGAGGTTACTGCGGTAAACGGGCAAACGGGAATAATTCAGGTCCCTGATCAGGGTGGCCAGTGTACCAAAATCAGCAGCATAAGGAATGCCACTAACGTCGAGCCTTGTACGCATTATTTGTTTAACGGTAGTACCGCTGAATTTGCGAATCCCTTTCAGTATCTGTTTTTCTTCCATCGCTTGCTTCATGTTCGGGAAGCAGGTCTATGGCATAATCGAGGTTACTGTTATCCATAGCCGAAGATTTCACCGGGGCTACTTTCTTTTCTATGTTATCGCTGAACCTTACAAACCTTTTGCTCAGCCGGTAAAAAATGCTGTTGAAAATTTCTATGATCAGCGAGGCCGTTGCAGCAAACCATACTTTATGATGGGTGGCCCATACTTTAGGCAGTACTTCTGCAAAAAGAACGAGCAGAAAAGTTACCGAAAGTACTTTGATGAGAAAATCGACCCAGAAACTAAAATCATAATGACTGAGCCAGTCGTTGATCAGTAAATTTGAAATGAGAATGATACCGATGTTTACAAAACTGTTCGCAATCAGCATCGAAGCCAGTAATATCTTAGGTTGCTCCAGCAGGTTAACGATCCGCCGGAACGAAGGCTGGCGGCGGGTTTTAAGTATATTGATATCTTTTGATGTAAGGGAAAAGAAAGCAACTTCACTTCCGGCAAGAAAAAAAGAAAGTACCAGCAGAACAAGAATACTGAAAACCAGAATAGTGGTTGCAGCAGTGGTAATGGCCAATAAACTGGCTACATGAAACCCTGGTTCAAAAACCGAATGATAATCCAACTTAAATTATTTTGGTAAACAAATAACTTACAGTGTTGCTGCAAGTTTATTTAAAACGGGAGTCTTTCATTACCGCTTTCATCAACCGGCGGATCTCCCAACGGACCATGTGATTCATTGCCTTCCATTCCCGGAATGCCTTGTGAACCGTCGCTGCGTTTATCGAGCATGATCAGGTTATCACCCACAATTTCTGTTGCAAATTTTTTATTCCCGTCTTTATCTTCCCAACTGCGTGTTTTCAAACGACCTTCAATATAAACAAGGCTTCCACGGTGCAGGTATTTTTGTGCCAGTTCGGCCAGACCTCTCCATAAAACAACCGTATGCCATTCGGTTTGAGATATCAGTTTGCCGCTTCTGTCTTTGTATGTTTCTGTGGTAGCCAGTGAAAATTTAGCCACGGCAATATTTCCTTCGAGAAATTGCATATCGGGATCTTTGCCCAAATTGCCAATCAGCATTACCCTGTTTACGCCTCTCATATGAATTATAAATTATTGCTTTTAGATGATTGGGTGAATTTGCTTTTCAACAAACTTAAAGATACAATTTTATCTTGCAAAGCCAACCGAAGTTAAATTGCTGCTTTGTTAAAATTCAGCAGGATTTTCTTCCATAAAACCGGTGATGAATCGGGGAAATGCAAGCTGACGAACCTGCTTTTTTACACATCCATTCATGATCCGGGATTTTGATTTTTACGGGCAACTCAACCTGTATAAAATAGCCATGTATCTGTTGGTGTGTTAGCAGCTGCCTGTACATTTTTGAAGTACTGATTATATTACCCTTTACAGCCAGTAACTGTTGATATATATCACTGGCTTCCAGTTGTTTTGCAGTTAGTTTCTTATTTGCTTCCAGCAAAACAAATTCATGCAGGTTTTGCCAGATATCTTTACCCGTGCGCTTTTTAACAAGTAGTTGATTTTTATACGACAACAGGAAATAATAAAACCAGCGTTGCTTTTTGGTAATTGATTTTTCTTTAACCGGATATTCCATGAACGGTGCCTGCTTTGAATGCACTGCAGTTTTTTGCAAGTATTACAGGATGCGCAAAGTGGTTGTTGTGGCTTGCAGACAGTGGCACCAAAATCCATGATCGCCTGGTTGTACAATCCGGCATTTTTCTGGTCAATCAATTGGTTGGCAAGGGTGGAAAATATTTTTTTCCCTTCGTTGCTGTCAATAGCAGTATCAATGGCAAAGAACCTTGCCAATACCCGCATTACATTCCCATCAACCACTGCATAAGGTTGATTATAGGCAAAGGAAACGATGGCTGCGGCTGTATATGGACCAACACCTTTCAATGCCAGTACATCCTCATAAGTTCCGGGAAATTTTCCTTTCAGTTCAACTGATATAAATTTTGCAGTTGCAATGAGGTTTTTGCAACGGGTATAATAACCCAATCCTTCCCACAATTTAAAAACAGCCGATTCGGGAGCAGCAGCCAGTTGATTGATGTTGGGATAATGCCGGATGAAATTATTATAGTAAGCAGTTCCCTGTTCAACCCTGGTTTGCTGAAGAATAATTTCACTGAGCCAAATTTTATAAGGGTCTTTTTCTTCTTTCCATGGCATGACTCTTTTGTTCTGGGTTTTATGCCAAATCATCAATTCCCGGGTAAAAAAATCAGCGGTTTTAACGTACCCCATTGCCACTTATAAAAATTTATCCGCAAACCTATTGATTATCACCCTTTTATTTTTGAATTTTCAATTATTTTTTCTAATTTACTTTTCAAATACGTCTTTATATGAGAAA
The DNA here is from genome assembly GCA_037045295.1 of Ferruginibacter sp. Lineage (GTDB taxonomy): Bacteria > Bacteroidota > Bacteroidia > Chitinophagales > Chitinophagaceae > Ferruginibacter. The sequence continues at coordinate 442,028 of JBAOHS010000004.1, read as the reverse complement.
AGCTGATCTTATTAACAAAATTTCCGACAAAACCGGTATTCCGAAAGTGGATGTACTGGTAACCCTGGAAACTATGTTCAGGGAAATCAAAGCTTCCCTGGCAGGTGGAGAAAACCTCTACATCCGCGGTTTTGGAAGTTTTATCATTAAAAAAAGAGCTGCAAAAATTGGTAGGAATATCAAGAAAAATGTTGCGGTTGCCATTCCTGAACATTTTATTCCGGCTTTTAAACCAGCCAAGGAATTTGTACAGGAAATCAAATCTTCTCCAAATATCAAAGAAGCGCCTGAAATCAAAGAAGATAACGATGATTGATGTACCTTTGCAGCCCGGTCTGTAAAAGGCAGGATCAATTATTTTATCTGTGAACAAACAAGTTATTTTAGCAGCTGCCGGTATCATTACCGTAATCGTCCTTTTTACCTTCGGTCGTACTTCCGAACCCCGGAAGCCAGCAACCGCACCTGCTATGGAAAAAACGGCTAAATCATTTGATATTCAGCAGTTTATATCCGATTCTAAGAAGAACCTTACCGCCTCACAAGCCATCTATCTAACCAGTCTGGAAAACAATATCTCCCGCGGCGATGTAAATGCGCAGCAGGTCACCGCCTACAACAATATTGCTACTTTCTGGAAAGACAGCGCCCGGCTGTTTGAACCTTACGCATTTTATATTAGTAAGTCTGCGAAGTTGGATAATTCAGAAAAAAACCTCACCTTCGCAGCCCAATTATTTTTAAACAACCTAAGGGCGGAGCAGGATGAGGCAAAGTTGGCCTGGCAAACAGAAGAAGCCATTGGCCTTTTTGAGAAAGCGATTGCACTTAACCCGGATGATGCTGATTTAAGAATAGGATTGGGAAGTTGTTATGTTTTTGGAAAAGGGAGAAGCGGAGATCCGCAGCAGACGATGAAAGGTATTCAGGAACTGCTGGGCGTAGTGAGAAAGGATTCCAACAACATGAAAGCACAAATGGTTCTCGGTGTGGGTGGTTATGTTTCCGGCCAATATGATAAAGCAATTGGTCGATTACAGAAAGTAGTTACTCAACAACCCGATAATTTAGAAGCCATTGCTTTCCTCGCTGATGCTTATGCAGCTAAAGGCGAAAAAGAAGAAGCTATTAAATGGTATACGATCAGCAAACGACTGGCTAATAATCCACACTACACAAAAGAAGTGGATGAAAGGATCAAAATGTTGCAACGTTAGCCAGGAAGGTTTGTAAAAAATATTTTTTAAACAAAAAAAAGACTAGGTTATGCCTTGTGGTAAAAAGAGAAAACGTCATAAAATCGCTACTCATAAGCGTAAAAAACGTTTAAGAAAAAATCGTCATAAGAAGAAGTAATTTCCTTTTTCTTTATTGCTGCAGGCCTTTCTTCAATCCTGCAATCAGATATATCATGCATGAATGCTAACGGTGTCGCTGTTATCATTCATGCCTTTATGTTTTCCTGCCGTGATGCATACAGGTCTTAAAAAAGTATTAGCTTGACCAAGGAGTTAATCATAAACGCAATACCCCAGGGTGTTGAAATAGCCTTGTTGGAAGACAAGAAGCTGGTAGAATTGCACAGTGAAAAAGCTGATGCCAATTTTGCTGTGGGAGACTTATACCTTGGAAAAGTAAAAAAACTGATTCCCGGCCTCAATGCAGCATTTGTTGAGGTAGGTTTTGAAAAAGATGCTTTTCTGCATTATACTGATCTCAGTCCATACGTTCGCTCGATTTTAAAATTCACCCAACTCTCCATTGCTCAGAAAGCCGGAGAAACTTATGATTTCAGCAAATTCAAAGTTGAACCTGAAATTATCAAAACCGGCAAAATCACCGAAGTACTGAGTGGTAAGCCCAACATTCTTGTTCAGATCCTGAAAGAACCTATTGCTGCCAAAGGCCCCAGACTTAGTTGTGAAATATCTCTTCCTGGTCGATTTGTTGTAGTAACTCCTTTCAACGACATTATTGCCGTTTCAAGAAAAATACATTCAGCAGAGGAACGCAAAAGGCTGCACAAAATAATCGAAGCAGTAAAACCCAAAAACCTGGGTGTAATTGTACGTACTGCCGCAGAAGGAAAACATACTTCCGAATTACACGAAGATTTATTGAGTCTTGAAAATACCTGGAAAACCATCCAGCAGAATCTTACATGGTGCTGTGGCGCCTACACGCATCCTGAGTGAACAGGGGAAAACAAACAGTATACTCCGTGACTTGTTGAATGCAGATTTCAACAGGATCGTTGTAAATGATAAAAACATCTATACCGATACCAAAAGTTATATTCAACGCATTGCGCCCGATAAAGCAGATATCATTTCTTATTATAACAACGGCTTACCGATTTTCGACAATTTCGGCGTAACCAAACAGGTGAAAGCTTCTTTTGGCAAAACGGTTAACCTTCCCAGTGGTGCTTACCTGATTATTGAGCATACAGAAGCGCTTCATGTAATTGATGTGAACAGTGGTTATAAAAGCGTAAGCAATAACCAGGAACAGAATGCGCTCGAAACAAACCTGGAAGCGGCTGAAGAAATTGCCCGCCAGTTAAGGCTTCGTGATCTCGGAGGAATTATCGTGGTCGATTTTATCGACATGAAAATGATCGAGAACAAAAAGAAACTGGCTGATGCAATGGACCAGTTCATGCGGCCCGATCGTGCAAAGCATGCCGTATTACCCATTACAAAATTCGGATTGATGCAGATTACCCGGCAGCGCATGAAGCCGGAGATGAACATCAATACCAGCGAAATATGCCCCAGTTGTAACGGTACCGGAAAAATTTCGTCTACCCTTATCCTTGAGGATGAAATAGCTAAAAACCTCAACTACCTCATCATGCAAAGGCACAAGGGCCTTACGATTGAAGTCCATCCGATATCTATATACTTACCTCACCAGTGGTTTTCCTTCCCGCCGTTTAAAATGGTGCTGGAAATACAAACAAATGATCAAGGTGAAAACCAATACCACCTACCACCTTACCGAATTCCGCTTCTTCGACGATAATGACGAAGAGATTAAACTCTGAGTTTAAATTAAGTTCACTTTCTTCATCAATTCATCCGGATGTTAATTAAAATTATTATTTTCCGTCTATGGAATACTTTGTGCTGTTCCTGAAATTTTAAAGCCATATTCTTAGCTGTGAAAAAAATACTCCAAAAACTCTTGTTGGGTGAGAAAAGGCGGACTGCTGTAAAAAACAACAGCACGATTACGAGAAGGATCCAGAATATAAAAGTGATTTGGAATAATACCCATCACGATGATGTAGGTATTGAGAAAATTTTACGCCTTGTTTTAGCAGCATCCCAGTTTCTTTTTCCGGGATTATACATCAAACATTATTTTGCCAGGAAGGGTTCCGATATCCAGGATCTTTCTACCGACTTCTATATTCTTCTTAAAGTGTTGTTTCCTTTTGCCCTGCTTTTTTTCCAGGTAACACCAACACCATTACTGCTGGTTGTTATCATCTGGTTACTTACAGAAACACTTATGTATGTGCCTACATTGATTTTTGCATCTGATATATTTTCACGGCCAAGTTCTTACCGTCGTTCTATGCTGATGTTGTTTTTCAATTACCTGGAAACAGTTTTTTCTTTTGGATTTATTTATACAGCCGGACAATACCTGAACCAGCCTTTTTTAACCTGGTACGATCCGATCTATTTCAGCATTACAACTTTGGGAACAATTGGCTTCGGTGATTTTTACCCGGTAACCGGTATTGGAAAAATGCTGGTGTGTATACAGTCGATGGTGTTCTTATCCTTCGTGGTTTTATTCATCAACTTCTTTTCCAATAAAGTTGAAAGCCGGGGATACTTTGACCAGCAGAACAAAGACTGATTAAAAAAAATTAAGAAGTTTATTGATTGATTTCACTTACAAAGCGCAGGCCTTTTCCTCCTTGTATTGTGTGGGTTTTTATTTTCCCATTTAAATTGATATCGATTTTATTCTCTCCTTCTTTGAGTGGTATCCTTACATAACTGATATATGCAGGTAAACTCTGCCAGTTACGGGTATCAGCCCGTTCAGATAGTGTATTGGCCATATTCACGATAAAGCCTGCTACTTCTCCGGCAGCTTTGGCTTTCTCTTCATTCTGCTTTCTTTTTTTCTCTTTCTCTTCCTCTGATACATCCTGCTTGTCGGATTTTTTTTCATTGCGCCTCGCAATTCCTTCAGCAGTTTTTTCTGCACCTTTCTCCAGCACTTTTTTGGTAAGCTGTCGGGCTACTGCATTGGCCATTTCTTTAACGAAACGTTCCCTGAGAACTGAAACTGCAATATTGTTCAGGTCTTCCGCCAGTTGTGCTGAATAGGATTGTCCGTTAAGAGAAACTGTAATGGAAGATGCCCTTGAACTCACCTGCTGGTAAACGGGAAGGGCTACCCGAAGTGTTCTTACTGCACTCAGCTTTGAATCGGATATACCGTAGGAATGATGATCAAATGGCAGGTTGGTATTTCTGCCCGTTCCATCCAGATACATAAAACCGCCGCCGATGCCGGCATTGGTAAGAAAAAAGTTCTGTTCCTGTTTAACCGGTGCCCTACCCTCTTCGATGAATACTATCAATTCCCCATTTGCATTATCTGCAACAGGTGTACTGATGCCCAATAATTTTTCATACCTGGATTGTTCATCTGTAAACCCCATTACACGGGCCATTCTTAGCAGATCCTGTTTCAACTGTAAAGGAATCTGAACACCGTAATAACTACCATTACCTTCGGCGAGGTAAATATCTGCAGCATTACGGTAAGCAATAAACGCATTATTATAATCTCCTGCTGCTTCATACAGCATACCCTTGTAAATTAAGGGCAAATGCGTCTTTACTGTACTTATTTGACTTTGTTTTATCGCTCAGCCTGTCGGTTGCCAAACTGATTCGCCTGGATTCTACAACCGCTTCATCGGGCATGCCAAGGTCAAGGTAATTGAGGGCTTTGTAATAATGAATCATGAACAACTCAAAATCTTCTCCTTTATAGGCTTCCATCATCGGGTTGATGATATTTCCCTAATGCAATGTCTTTGGCAGATTTCCGGAAAGTCTCCATAATATCATCTGCTTCATTGAAAAAAACATTGCTGGCTACATAGTCATTTTTTAAACGGGAAACCTTCCCTGCTTCCATACAAAACAACAAACGGTTCCGGGTTCTTTTAAAAAATTTACTGCCTTCAATTTTTTTCAATGCTTTATCATAATTACCTGCCTGCAACTGATCATAATAAGCAGTCATGCTGTTTCGATAGCTGGAACAGGAAATAAAAAAAACGGGCATAAACAGCAACGCTATCCATGCCCGTTTAAAAATACCTTTCATGATAAAATCTTTGATGCTAAGCACTGCGTGGTGCCAGGTTTAATTCTTTACATATTTAGCAATCTTCTTATCGCCAATCCAAACCACTTCATTGGTTTCAATATTGGTAAGTTCAAGATTTATCTGGTAAGTAACAGTTTTCTTTTTCTTATGCGCATCAACGATAGAATTGATAGAACCCTGTAAAATAAAGTCGGCACCATTTTCAAGACCGAATTTCTTCATCGTACTTTGTGAAGCATTGCTTTGCTGATCGGCTTTTTCTGCTCTCATCTCTTCTCTTTTCTTTCCACTCTGTACCAATCCAACTTTTGCAGTATTGATAAAAGCTCTTTCGAGGTCTTTCATAAATGTTTCTGCTTCGATGTGTTCATGGCTTTTATTGGTAACCATACCTACAATTACTACCGGCTTCTTTCCTTTGGCCTGTGTGTGATTGGCTAACCATGCAGAGCCCAGTGACTGACTGATCATTTCATCGGCAGTAAGCCTGCTGTCTGTATTGTTCCATTTACCACTGATATCAGGCGTATCCGCAGGATCGATACGGGTAACTTTCCTTGAACAGGATGTGGTGAGCATTAATAACGCAATTGCAGATACGAGTAATGATTTCATCATAGATGATTTTATTTTTTTACTGAAAATTTAAATGTTGAACATGCTAGCCTATCCCGATGATCTATCTACACCACCTGTTTCTGTAACCATAACCAGGTGTATACCAGGAAGCACAGTTGTTGTAGTTATTAAAGAAGCCCTGGTTGTTGATACGAGCCATTGCTCTTTGCTGACGGAACTGGATGCGTTGTTGCTTTCTTTCCTGTTTAGCTTCATACCAGTCGTATGCTTTATAGGTTTGCTGAACAGTAGTATTCATGGTTGTTTGAAGTGCTTCAGCATTGGTTGTGTATTTAGCCAGACTAACCTTGTAGTTTGGGTTCTGATCAGGAGCAAGTGTAGCATCCTGAGCATTCACAGCATAAGCACCGAGCATTACCGTAAGGAGAAGTAATATTTTTTTCATAACAGCATATTTACGTTTCAAATGTACAGATCAATTGGCTTTTATGCAACCCCATAAACATGTAATTCTATCATTAACATAAATTTATAAGATAAAAGATAGCGGCAACCAGGGCAGTTACCGCTATCAGTATTACGGCTTTTCATCGAACAGGTTTGTGCTTTACACAGGTATCACAACCACTGTATTGTTTTCATGGATTGTTCAGGTTTTGATATTGGAACCAAATATTTTGTTCAACATTGAAACAGATATTTCCTTCAATTCCAATGTTATTTTTTTCCGGTTTTCTATACGCAGGTCTTTGCTGGCCTGGTAAACAATACCATTATTCCGGGTGAAGGCGATCAGCTTCACTTCTTCATTGGCCGGCAAGCCCGTTAACCTGAAAGCTGAATCTGTTTTCACTACAATATTTCCACTCATCAGTCCATTGAACTTTTTATAAATAATGAAATAATTAACCCGGTTATTGTTGAGTGTAAAAGGCAATGAAAATTCCATTTCTGTTTGTTGCGGATCATTGTAATACCTGTCGCAATTCATCCAGCCCAGGAACTGTACCTGAGCATCCGCATAATATTTTCTGATCTGGGTTGCGAGTGCTGAGTTACTCGTTTCTGCAACCTTCGGCTTCACATTACTTACCAATGCCTGTTCCTTTTTCGGTTCAACATCAGGTACACATTTTTTCAGTTTATACTGGATCCTTGGTCCATAGAGGTAAGTAAGGTAACCGGTATCTAGTTTTACATTCTTAGGAAGGTTAAGCGGCCAGAAAGAAACAGTATCCAGACATATCTTCATTGAAGTTCTGTTCACTGTATCAAGTAATTTTTTTACAGACAATTTTAGATTATAGTAATAAACATCCTCATCCAGGTTTTTGAAAACTCTTTCGCTGAGGTATTGAGCAGGTTTCTGATACCTGTAAACGGTAGTACTTCTGTAATTGGCAGCAGCACCGGCTTCGTCTTGTCGGCTGTCTGATTTGAACGTCACTTCTTCCGGCGCTTCTTCCAGAAACTGCCCTGTACGTTTCCAATTCATATTCCCGGCACTGTCTCTTTGCCCGTAAAAAAGCTCCATATCTTCTTGTGATATAACAGGAAAGCTTACCCGCAGTTTTCGGTTCCTTTTAATGTTGAGTTGCTGTCCAGCAGACTCCATGCCGATGTAATAACTACCTCCCGACGCCAGCAGTTTTCCATTACTGACAGTGGCCGCATTGCATTTGAACAATTGCTGACTGCTTTGCAATTCAATAATTTTCACCTGGATCGGATCTTTTACCGGAGTACCATCTGCTTTCTCCAGGTCTGCAGGCACAACCTTCACTTTCAATCCCCCGGCCGCAACCAGTTCTGTACCTGTTTTGTCGGAAACAGTAAAATGCTGTGCTGCCATTCTTTCGAAACTGTTGTGGTAATCGGTGGTTTGAAACAAGGGTGGCGCTTTTTCATGAAAAGCAGTTTCACTTTTAATTTCGGGCTGTTTTTCTTCGGTTGTTTTTTTCTTGTTGTTGCAGGAGAGCAAAAGGAACAGGGAGGCTGCGCATACGCATGCGTTTCTTAATGATGGCATAACAGGCAGGTTTTAAAAGTTAGGTAGAAGTGGGGCAATGGAGGAAACGTGAAAAACAGCAAACTGATATACCGAAAATCCTAAAAAAAAGTTAAACGAAAAAAGGCCGACTTAAAGTCGGCCTTTTACTATGCATTTAGAAAGAATTAATGCTGGTGATTGTGTTGCATTGCAGTTAATTCTTCTGCGCTTACTTTCTTTTCTTTTGTTTTAACCTGCTTTTCGGCATGATCGAACAGTTTTTCTGTGATCAGTCTGCGATAAGTGCTGTCGAGCTGTTTTTCATCTTTCATCATACGGTCGATATAGCTTTCCAGCCAGCTCATATCATCGCCCATATTCATCTGCCCGAAATAACGCATCACTTCTTCTTTCATATAATTGCGCAATTCGTCCTGACTAACTTCCAGTTTGTTTTCGGTGATGATGCGATCACTGATCAACGTCCATTTCAACTGGTTGCTGAAACCTGGAAATTCTGCTTCAGCCTGTTCTGCTGTTTTTGGCTTATCGCCACCGGTTTGTAACCATCTTTTGAGGAATGATTCAGGGAAATCCATGTTGGTTTTATCAATCAGCAGGTGATAAATCTGGTCGTGCAACTGATTCCTGCTCTGAGATTCCCAATAACGTTCGATCTCTTCTTTTAAAGTTGAACGGAGTTCAGTTTCCGATTTGATATTCTTGCCCGGATATACTTCATTGAAGAAAGCCTCATCCAGTTCTCTTTTTTCGATCAATCCGAGTTTTACAATATCCAGTTTGAAATATTTTTCTGCAGCTTCTTTGTCGTGTTTATCGAAACCGAGATCCTGCAGCATCATTTCAAGCTTATCGCCTTCAAAAGTTTTGTTCAGTTGAAATACAATGCTATCGCCTGCTTTCTTACCCATCAGTTGCTTCTGCATTTTAGCAGTAAAGTATTTCAGGAGAACAGAATTTTCTTTATTGATTCCACCTTCAATTGCATTGCCATCCTTATCTGATTCGATGAAAACTACATTCAGTACATTCTCATCCTGGTCGATCACTTCAGGTTCAGTCATTTTACCTGCTTTGATCTGCATGCGGCTGATTTCTTCCGTTACCATTTCATCGGTAACATTCACTTTATGCAGACTCAGGGTTTCTTTTGACAGATCCGGCAATTCAAAAGCTGGTTTCAAACCAATCTCAAAACCAAAATCATAATCAACAGGATTGTTCATATCGATCTTCGACATATCGGTTTCTATCGGTAACGGCTGAGCGAAGATTTCGGGCTTTTCTTCATTCAGGTAAGCATATAATTTCTGCTCAACGGATTTCAGCACTTCATCACTGAAAATTGAACTTCCGTACATTTTTTTAATCATGCCTGCAGGAACCATTCCTTTCCTGAAACCAGGAATATTCGCTGTTTTGCTGTACTCCTTTAATTTCTTTTCGAAGGAAGGGAAATAATCCTCTTTACTGATTTTTATGGTCAGCTTATCGGTTAACAAACCAATGTTTTCTCTTTCTACTGTTGCCATTGTATGCTTTTTAATTTCTTTTATAAAAGAACAAGGAACAAGGAATGCAAATTCAGCAGTGCATATTTCCATGTTCCTTGCCCGGCATTCTTCTGTGCGGATGATAGGAATCGAACCTACATGCCTCGCGGCGCCAGATCCTAAGTCTGGTGCGTCTGCCAGTTTCGCCACATCCGCAGGATTTCTTACAACATTTGTTGTTTGAAACGGGGTGCAAAGCTAAGGTTTTTACCTTTAAAAAACAGCCGGAAAAGCAACTATTCTTAAATCTGGTACCGAATTACCTGATCTGCCCTTCTGTCATTGGCATTTTTTGAGTAAATTCGTAGACTTGCATGGAAACAACTGAGCTCATACCGCCATATAACCTTACAGAAGAAGAGGAAAAAAAGGAAATCCTCCGCCAGTACCGTGGCCTTTTGAAAGTACTCAAGCAAAAATTAAAGCCGGGAGATAAAATGCTGCTGCGCAGGGCATTTGAAATGTCGGCCGAAGCGCACAAAACCATGCGCCGGAAAAGCGGGGAACCTTATATCCTGCATCCATTGGCCGTAGCAAAAATCTGTGGTGAAGAGATCGGACTCGGTATCAGAAGTACCATCTGTGCTTTACTCCACGATACGGTGGAAGATACAGATGTAACCCTTCAGGACATACAGCGTGAATTCGGAGCAGAGATTGCCCGGATTGTAGATGGATTGACGAAGATCTCAACCGTGATGGATGCCAATACCAGTCAACAGGCAGAGAATTTTAAAAAAATCCTCCTTACCCTAACCGATGATCCACGGGTAATCCTGATCAAACTGGCCGACCGGCTGCACAATATGCGCACGATGGACAGTATGAAGCGGGAAAAGCAACTGAAAATATCATCCGAAACGGTTTATGTATATGCGCCGCTTGCCCACCGGATGGGGCTGTACAATATCAAAACTGAAATGGAAGACCTTTCCATGAAGTACATGGAGCCAGATACATACCGTTACATCGCACAGAAATTACAGGATACCAAAAGAGAAAGAACCCGCTATATCAACGATTTCATCAGGCCACTGAAAGAGAAACTGATGAAAACCGGACTTGATTTTGAAATTTTCGGTCGCCCGAAAAGCATTCACTCCATCTGGTCGAAAATCAAGAAAAAGGGTGTGGCATTTGAAGAAGTGTATGATCTATTTGCCATCCGCATCATTGTAAATGCTGTTCCTGAAAAAGAAAAAGAAGATTGCTGGAAAGTGTACAGCATCATTACCGACGAATACAATCCATCTCCTGAAAGATTGCGTGACTGGTTGAGCAATCCCAAAAGCAATGGCTACGAAGCACTGCACACCACCGTAATGGGACCACAGGGTAAATGGGTGGAAGTACAGATTCGCACCAAGCGGATGAATGAAATTGCAGAGAAAGGTCTTGCCGCACACTGGAAATACAAAGAAGGAAAAGACGACGAAAGCCGTTTTGATAAATGGTTTCACCAGATCAGGGAAGCGTTGAGTAACCAGGATACCAATTCGCTCGACTTCCTGCAGGATTTCAAAACATCTTTTCTCACAGAAGAAATTTATGTGTATACGCCGAAAGGTGATGTGAAGATGCTACCCATCGGTGCTACAGCACTCGACTTTGCATTTAGTGTACACACGGCCGTTGGTGTGAAATGTATCGGCGCAAAAGTGAATCATAAACTGGTGCCCATCAGTTATAAACTCAGGAGTGGCGACCAGATTGAAATCATTACCAGCGCCAAACAAAAGCCCAACAGTGAATGGTTGAATTTTGTGGTTACAAGCAAAGCCCGTTCAAAGATTAAGGATTCACTTAAAGAAGAAAAAAGACAGATAGCCGAAGTGGGCAAATACATTCTTCAACGCAAACTCGATTCGATGAATGCGGTGATGAATCAAACCAATATGGAGGAGATTGCTACTTTTTACAAGCTGAGCAGCAGTCTTGATCTGTTGTATGAAATTGCTGTAAAGAAAATCGATCTCAAGGAACTGAAAGAATTTACGGTGCATGGCGATAAAGTGATTGCACCCAGGGTGAATAAACCAGTTGAGGAAAAACCCGAATACCAGGAATTAAAACCGGCCAGTAAAAAAGATACAGAACTGATCATTTTCGGTGAAAGCAGCGACCGTATCATGTATACACTGGCCAATTGCTGTAAGCCTATTCCCGGAGATGATGTGTTTGGTTTTATCAGCACAGGTGAAGGATTGAAAATACACCGCACCAACTGCCCCAATGCCGCAAGGTTACTGGCCAATTACGGGCACAGGGTTGTTAAAACCAAATGGGCCAAGAACAAGGAAATTTCTTTCCTCACAGGTTTGAAAATTATCGGGCTCGATGATGTGGGTGTGATTCACAAGATTACCAACCTGATCAGTGGTGAACTGAAAGTGAATATTTCGGCAATGACCATCGAAGCAAACGATGGTATTTTCGAAGGAAACGTAAAAGTATTTGTTCACGACAAAGAAGAACTCGATCACCTCGTAAATAAATTACTGGCATTGCCGGGCATAGAGCGGGTAGACAGATACGATACAGAATAATCACTCCCTATAACTGATACGCATACCCGATTTTAACACCGGTTACAAATCCTGAATTCTATTAAAAAGATTTATCACTTTTAAACATATCAAAATGCAGGAATTAATTACACGCCTCACTGAGAAAGCAGGTATCAGTGCTGAGCAGGCTGCAAAAGCCGTAGACACCATAAAAGATTTTGTGAAAGAAAAATTTCCGATGATGTCGGGAGCGGTTGATAACTTATTTGCCAATTCAGCAAGTTCAGGTACAACCGCAGCGGCAGCTTCACAGGTTAAAGCTGAACACGGTGGATCAGTGTTGGATAAAATCAGTGATGTTATACCGGGTGAAGCAGGCGAAAAAGCAGAAGCCATTGCTAAAAATGTGGCCGATAAAGCCGAGGATTTATTCGATAGTGCCAAAGAGAAACTGGGTAGTTTCCTGGGGGGCGACAAAAAATAACCACATTAAAAAAGGACAATCGAAAATGATTGTCCTTTTTCTTTTCCTTTAAAAGAAGAATAATTATTTCTTAAGGTAAATCCAGTTTTCAAAATAATCGGTAGAAGAATAATCTTCTCTACCGTAAAACTGAAGATTGCTGTTCGTGAGGGTCTGAATGTTTAAAGTATCGCCCTCAAATAAAATTTTGTTGTTTCCTAAGATGGCATAAGCTAGCATGTATCATAGAAAATTCCGCTAATTCTTGAATAGGCTTTATTATCTGACCTGAAGTCTACATAATCTCCGGAAACGCCCAAAGTTGTATCCCGTGTGTCTACACCAGCAATTACTTCATGACTGATGATTTTGTCTACTGTCCATACACCCTGGATGCGTTGTTGTACGGATGGCTCATCATCGTCTTTACAGGCGCTGAAAGAAATAGCAGCGAGTAATGCAAAGAACAAAATTCTGTTTGTTTTCATTTTAGTTGTTTTTTTAGAGAGTTATTTTATAAATAGAATGTTAAACAAAGACCATACCGGGAAACGAAAACGCTGCACATAAATAAAAAAAAGCCCGACTTTAGGTCGGGCTATATAGAAAATCAGTAATATATTACTCTTAAAACCTCCCTGCTGATCACCAGTTTCTGAATTTCACTGGTTCCTTCTCCGATCGTACACAATTTACTATCGCGGTAAAATTTCTCCACCGGGAAGTCTTTGGTATAGCCGTAACCCCCGAAAATCTGAACAGCATCCGTGCTGATTTCCACGGAAATTTCACTGGCATAGTATTTTGCCATGGCTGCTTCCTTGGTCATTGGCAGTCCTTTCATTTTAAGGTCGCAGGCCTGGTTGATGAGCAGTTCGGCACATTCTATCTTAGTGGCCATATCTGCCAGCTTAAAGGCTATTCCCTGGAAGTTGGCAATGGGTTGATCAAACTGATGCCTCTCCTTGGCATATTTAACAGAAGCTTCATAAGCGCCTTTGGCAATTCCAAGGCTGAGGGCCGCAATAGAAATCCTGCCACCATCCAGAATTTTCATGGCCTGCTTAAAACCATCTCCTACTTCACCCAGGCGGTTTTCATCGGAGATGATGCAATTATCAAAAATCATTTCTGCTGTTTCACTCGCACGCATTCCCAGTTTGTTTTCCTTTTTACCTGCACTGAAACCTGCTGTACCACGTTCAACAATAAACGCAGTTGAATTATTCTTTGCACGAGGCTCACCGGTACGGCAGATCACTACTGCTACATCACCGGATTTCCCATGTGTGATCCAGCTTTTGGTGCCATTCATTTTCCAGTTGTTGCCATCTTTAACAGCAGTCGTTTTCATATTACCGGCATCACTGCCCGTATTGGGTTCAGTTAAACCCCAGGCTCCGATAAATTCTGCCGTTGCCAGTTTGGGTAAATATTTTTGCTTTTGCGCTTCATTGCCGAAAGTCATGATATGACCCGTGCAGAGCGAATTGTGTGCAGCAACCGATAAACCGATAGAACCACATACTTTGGCCACCTCCTGTATTACAGCACTGTATTCGAAATAACCTAAGTCCGGCGCCACCATAAGCTTCAGGAACCAATACGCCCATCATACCCAGCTTTCCGAGTTCTTTGAAAATATGTACGGGGAATTCCTGGGATTCATCCCAATCCATCAGATTTGGGCGGATGTGCTGGTTGGCAAAATCACGGGCAGACTGTGCTACCTGTTCGGTAAGTTCATTTTGTAAAAAGTCCATATACAAACAATCGTTGAAGCCGCAAGTTAATAAATTTACTATACCAACAACTGTTAGCTTTTTGAATTAATTAACTGTTAAGTAAGGAGCAATTTTCCTGTATAAATTTTCATCAACCATCATGATTTTTTTGATATCCTCTACTCGGGTAAAGTTCCCGTTTTGCTTACGGTATTGCACAATCGCATTCGCCAGTGCATAACGGATATAGGGATGCGCTTTTAAGGTTTCAGGTGGAGCCAGGTTTATGTTGATTTTCTGTATTTCAGTTTGAGTATTAACTAATAAAGGCTGAATCTTTCTGTACACTGAATCGGGCAAGCCGAAAGTTTCTGCCACTTGTTCTATGGAATGAAAGCCTCCCAGCTTCGACCGGAAAGCAACAATTCGGGCCGCAAGTTTTGGACCTATCCCGGGAAGTTGTTCGAATTGGGATGAATCTGCCAGGTTAATATCAGCTGATGCTGTTCGATGGCGGGGAACTTCGTTGTGTTCTTTAACAACTGTTTGCTGAAATGTATTGCTGCTTTTTTCTTCCGGTTCTTTTATGCTTACATAAGGAACCAGCTTTTCTGCCAATGCCGGAGGTATACCCCAGATCTTCCGGATATCATCGGGCTTACGGAACCGGCCACCCTTGCTGATATATTTCTGAATGGTAAGGATGGTCTTATCTCTTAGTCCCAGTTTTTTCCATTGTTCGTTTGATAATGTATTCGGATCAAAGTAAAATATTGAACTGTTGTGATCGGTCAGATCAGCTTCTTCCATATGAGTTGAAACTCCATCATTGCGGAAAGGGTTCTTTTCAACATCAGCACTATCGGTTGAGGATACCTGCAGTTTTTTTATTTCAACAGATTGCAGTGAATAAGATCCCATTCTTTGCGGATACAACCAACTGTAAATATCCGGCAGAAATGCAATGAATACGATGAGGATGCAGATCAGCATTATCCCATTTCTTTCTTTTCGGGTGAAATGCAGCATGGATTGATGGGTACGGTTGTGCATGCACACAAATTATCAATCCGGAATAATAACAAAGTGATTTTTAAACAGCCGGCAAAGGAGAAAAAACCAGTTGCCGGTCGTAAGCCAGCTCAATGCCTTGCGGAAGGGTTGCACTTACATCGGCATGTTTGCCCAACTGGTGACTGATATGTGTAAAATAGGCTTGTGGCACTTTCAGTTCATGAACCAGTTCTATCGCTTCCTGCAAGATTGAAATGTGAAATGTGTTTTTCATGTCGAAGTGCATTCAACACCATGGCGGTACTGCCTTTTATTTTTTCTTTCTCAGCATCTTCAATCCGGTTCGCATCGGTGATATAGGTAAAAGTTCCAAACCTGAAACCCAGCACCGGCATCTTCAAATGCCATACTTTAATCGGTGTAACGGGAATATCACCGATCAGAAAAGTTTCTTCAGGCATTTCATGCAAGCTGATATCAGGTATGCCGGGATATTTCTGTTCTGCAAACACATAGGCAAATTCTCTTCTGAGTGCTGTTTGTGTGAGTTCATTGGCATATACCATCATCGGTTGCTGCTGAAAATAATTATAGGCTTTCACATCATCCAATCCGGCAATATGATCCTTATGCGGATGCGTAAACAAAACCGCATCCAGTTTTTTCACGCCTTCTCTGAGCATCTGCAACCTGAAATCGGGTGTGGTATCTACTACAATGGTTGTGGTATCACTTTCAACAAGTATGCTGCTGCGCAAACGATTGTCGCGACTATCCTCCGAACAACAAACCGGGCAGGTGCAGGCAATCATCGGCACACCACTGCTGGTTCCGGTACCCAGGAAAGTAATTTTTAATGGCGGAGAAAACATGCGATAAAAATAAACAATAAGAAACGGTAAACAGTAAAAGCCGCTGAATGAATGTAAAAAGCAGTCTTTACAAGGAGTATGCTGAATTATTTTTCAACAACCATACCCTGCAGTTCTTCATAAAGCTTCTGGCTTTCATGTGTAAGATCATCGATATTGATATTGAGCTGCGGTAACAGATCGATCAGTGTATTGATGCGGCCTTCAGTTTGTAAGAATTTATTCAGCACCACCACTTTCTTTTCCTGCAGGATACAGTAACCACTCTGGAAAGTACCTCTTTCATAACGGATGATGTATCCGCCTTCCTCAATAACCCTTTCGATTTTGTCGAGAGTCGTTTGTGTGTATTTCATATTGATCTTTAACCCTTATTGTCCTGGTTATTCCTGTTGCAACATCCGCTAAATCAGCTTCCCGGCGAAATCTTTTTTTCAACGATTGTTGAAAAATAATCCCTTCTTATTTATTCGACATACGTATTACCGGCACTATCATCTCTTCCAGGCTGATACCTCCATGCTGGAACGTATTGCGGTAATAATTTACAAAATGATTGTAGTTGTTGGGATAGCAAAGAAAAAGGTCTCCTTTTGCAAATATGAAGGTCGAATTGACATTCGGAACCGGCAATCCCGCTTCTCTCGGATCCCTGAAAGCCAGCACATCCTTTGCTTCATAATTCAGGTTACGGCCATGTTTGTACCGCAGGTTGGCTGTGGTTTGTTTGTCGCCGATCACTTTTGCCGGTGTTTTCACCCGGGTACTTCCATGATCGGTAGCCACAATCATATTGATGTTCTTTTCGGCAATTTTTTTCAATGCCTGGTGCAAGGGACTATGTTCAAACCAGCTTTGGGTAATGCTGCGGTAACTGGTTTCATCACCGGCCAGTTCTTTTAAAACTTCCATTTCCGTACGGGCATGACTAAGCATATCGACAAAATTGTACACAATCACATTGAAATCATTCTGCAACATGTTGTGGATATTGTCTACCAGTTTTTGTCCGTCGTGATTGTTAGTGATCTTGGTATAAGAATATTTCAAATCACCTTTTCCCAATCTTTTCAGATTCGCTTTCAGGAATTCCTCTTCGTGGAGGTTTTTACCCCCTTCTTCATCATCATTTTTCCATTGTACCGAAAATTGTTTCTCGATGTCGATCGGCAACATTCCCGCGAAAATAGCATTGCGGGCATATTGTGTTGCAGTGGGTAAAATTGAATAGAAAGTTTCTTCTTCATGAATGCGGAAGCTTTCAGCAAAAATCGGCTGAATGGCTTTCCACTGATCGAAGCGAAGATTATCAATCAGCACAAAAAAAAGTGGTGTGCCTTTTTCGAGATGTGGCAGCACTTTATACTTCAATAAAGAATGGCTCATGATCGGCCCATCAGTACTCTTGGGAGAAACCCAGGAGGCATAATTTCTGGAAATGAATTTAAAAAACTCTGTATTGGCTTCCTGTTTCTGTGTGTTGAACACTTCCTGCATTTCCGGACTATCACTCTTCTGAATTTCCAGTTCCCAGTACACCAGTTTTTTATAAATATCCATCCATTCGTTGTAATCGGGATTGCTGCTGAGTGCCATGAAAAGGCTGCGGAATTCCTGCTGATAGGCAGAAGTCGTTTTTTCGGCAACGAGTCTTTTGTTGTCGATGATTTTTTTCAGGCTCAGCCAAACCTGGTTTGGGTTTACCGGCTTGATCAGGTAATCGCTGATCTGGCTGCCGATGGCTTCATCCATCAGGTTCTCCGCTTCATTCTTGGTAATCATCACCACGGGAAGATTGCTGTTCAGTTCTTTGATCTGCTGCAATGTTTGCAAACCGGTGATGCCAGGCATGGTTTCATCGAGCAGAACAACATCCACGATATTGTCTTTCACAAATTCCACTGCATCAAAGCCATTCGTTTTGGTCTTTACTTCATATCCCTTATTCTCAAGAAACATGATCTGCGAATTCAAACTATCGATCTCATCATCTACCCAAAGAATTTTTGCAATACTCATACCTGTTTTTTTAAGATTTAGCTGGAACAAACTTATGCATTCGTAATTCAACCGGAAACAATATATCCGGTAATCTGATAAAGAAAGTACGGTTATTGCAAATTTAATTTTTTACACCGATGCTTTGTAGCTTTGCGCCACTTTGTAATTAGTTTAACATATCAGTTCATCCATATTCAAACAGCTCATGCGCTTTCATAAAATTATCAACGATCCGGTTTATGGCTTCATTACCATTGATGATGAACTGATCAACCAGATCATTGCTCATCCTTATTACCAGCGCCTGCGCAGGATCAACCAGATGGCCATGGCGCACCTCGTTTACCCGGGAGCGGTACATTCGAGGTTGCATCATTCACTGGGAGCTTATCACCTGATGCGTTCTGCCCTTCAGGAACTCATCAGCAAAGGTGTGGAAATCAGTCATGAAGAACAGCAGGCTGCGAAAATTGCTATTTTATTGCATGATATCGGACATGGACCTTTTTCCCATGCATTGGAACATGTACTGGCAGAAGGTTTGCACCATGAAGAACTTTCGCTGATGCTGATTCAAACCCTCAATAAAGAATTTGGTGGTCGATTGCAGATGGCATTGGATATTTTCACCAATACCTATCCGAAAAAATTCCTGCACCAACTCATCAGTGGCCAGCTAGATGTAGACCGGATGGATTACCTCACCCGTGATAGTTTTTTTACCGGCGTAAATGAAGGGGTGATTGCATACGACCGCATATTAAAGATGCTCACTGTTCATGAAGGTGAACTGATGGTGGAAGAAAAAGGGATTTATTCAATTGAAAAATTTCTGGTGGCCCGCAGATTGATGTACTGGCAGGTTTACCTGCACAAAACCGTACTCAGCGCCGAACAGATGCTGCAACGCATCATCAGGAGAGCCAAACTGGTGGGTGCCCGTTGCCAGGAGCCATTAGACAGTTTCATCAACAAGCCACTCAAACAGGTTACCCTGGAACAGTTCTGCAGCATTGATGATTATGATGTCATGATGGCCATTAAAAGCTGGTGTCATCATCCCGATCAAGTTTTGTCGATGCTCTGTACCGGCATCATCAACCGGCAGCTGCTGAAAGTAAAATATTTCGGCGATCCCATTCCCGAAACCATGCTGAAGGAAAAAATGCAGGAAGCGGCCGCTAAAACAGGCCTGGATGCCGAAGACTTGCAATGGCTGGTGTTTACAGGCGAAGCTTCCAGCAGTACTTACAATTTTGAGCATGAACATATTCATATTTTGTTTAAGGATGGAACCGTAAAAGACATCTCGGAGGTCGACAATGCCCTGATCAATGAAAACCTTCGGGGCAAGGTTAAAAAACATTACATTTGTTATCTTAGATAGCAATTTGCTGTACAGGTAGTTGAGCAAGCCATTCATTCTAATGAAAATTCCTCCACTCCGGGCAAAACAACTGCAATCTAAACATGAGATAATATGGAATTCAGCGCAGCGCAAATAGCCCAAATCATTAGCGGAACCATTGATGGCAATGCCGAAACTTCGGTTCATTCTTTTGGTAAAATTGAAGAAGCAAGGTCCGGACAACTGGCCTTTCTCGCCAATCCCAAGTATGAAGATTTTTTATACAGTACGCAGGCTTCTGTCATCATTGTAAACCAGTCGCTGCAACTGAAACAACCCATTGATGCAACCCTGATCCGTGTGAGTGATCCATACAGTTCATTTGCCACTTTACTGGATAAATACCAACAGATAAAAACACAGCAGCTATCGGGCATTCAACAGCCTGTGTACATACATGAAACCGCTAAAACGGGTGAAAATATTTATATCGGCGCTTTTGCCTATCTCGGCGAAAATGTAGTGGTGGGTGATGGAAGTAAAATTTTCCCCGGCGTTTACCTGGGCAATAATGTAGTGGTAGGAAAAAATTCAATGATTTATCCCGGTGTAAAAATCTACCATGATTGTGTGATCGGCTCCAATGTTGTGATCCATGCAGGCACTGTGATCGGAAGTGACGGTTTCGGTTATGCGCCGCAACAGGATGGCAGCCTGAAAAAAGTACCGCAGATTGGCAATGTGGTGATCGAAGACGGTGTGGAAATCGGTGCCAATACTACCATTGACAGGGCGACGATTGGCAGCACATTGATCAAGTCGGGCGCTAAGCTGGATAACCTGCTGCAGATAGCACACAATGTGGAAATCGGCAACAATAGCGTGATCGCTGCTCAGAGCGGCATCAGCGGCAGTACCAAGATCGGGAAGAATGTAATGATCGGCGGACAAGCCGGCATTGTAGGCCATATACAGATAGCTGATGGCAGTAAGATCAATGCACAGAGCGGTGTAAGCAAATCCATCAAAACACCAAACAGCGCTGTGACAGGTTCTCCTGCTTATGATTATACTTCTGCACTTCGCAGCCAGGCCATCACCAGGAACCTGCCCGAACTGGAAAAAAGAATCAAAGAACTGGAGGCTCTGGTAAAAGAACTGAGTGCACAGATCAGGCAATAACAACACCAACACACTATACCGCAACTGTATTGTTGCAATGTTCAAACATCCTGCTGACCGCCACTATGAAATATTTTTTTTCGCTTCTTGTTTTCCTTTTCACAACAGGAATATTAAATGCCCAGACGATACGGTTTACCGGCTTTGTACAGGATGCGCATACAGCGGAAACCATCAATTTCGCTTCTGCGTACCTGTTAGTTCAGGGTAATGGCAGCATTACCGACAGTACCGGAAAGTTCTCATTGCTCATCAATACACAACTCCGGCGATAGTATTGTAATCAGTTATGTAGGTTATGAAAACTACCGGATACCCGTAAATGCTTTTTCTACTGATACACTGGTAACCATCAGCCTTCAGCGAAGTGCCCCGGTGAAAGATGTGCTGGTACGGGCAAAAATCAACAAAGGACTGTTCCTCTGGAGAAAAATAATGAGCAAAAAGAAGTTGTACAACCGGTACAATCTTCCCAATTTCTCGTACGAAGCCTATAATAAACTGGAAATTGATCTGAAGAATTTCAAGCCTGAGAAAATGAAGAAAAACTTCATCCTCAAACCATTTTCATTCGTATTCGACAATATCGACAGTACTTCAGAAAAAGAACCCTTTTTACCGGCATACCTCATTGAAACCATCAGTGATTATGCCTACCAGAAATCACCCAAAAAATTCTACGAGAACATCAAAGCCAGTAATACCAAGGGTTTCAAGAACGAGAGCATCAGTAAAATGCTGGGCGTAATGAACCAGAATGTAAATATCTACAGCAATTACATCAAGGTGATGGACAAAGATTTTATCAGTCCGTTTAACGAAAATGCTGATGTGTATTATAACTTCTCGGTACCTGATACACAGATACTCAACAACCAGAAATTGTTTCATTTTGTGTTTAAGCCCAAACGTGCCGGACAAAATACTTTTGAAGGAGATGCATGGGTAGTTGCACAAACATTTCAGATCAAGAAGATTTTTTTATACCTCGGAAAAGATGCCAATGTGAATTACATCGACCGGGTAAGTGTTTTCCAGGAATTTATTCCTTACAACGACAGCATCTTTTTCCTGAACCGTGATAAATTTTTCGCCGACTTTAAAATTCTTGGTAAAAATTCACTCACACTTATCGGACGGAAAAGTACTTCTTATAAAGACATCCGGGTGAACAGCGATTCACTTCAAAAACTTTTCGACACACAAACAGAAGAGGAAATACTGAAAAGCAATGCCGGTTTAAATAATTACAGCGACTCCGCCTGGGAGAACCTGCGTCACGATAGTCTTTCAGTAAATGAAAAAGCCATCTACACCACCATCGACAAACTTTTGCAGATGCCGAAATTTCAACGGCTGCAAAAAAGACTGCGTTTCCTTGGCACCGGTTACACCGATGATGGCAATGTTGAATTCGGACCCTGGTTTAACTGGATCAGCAGCAATGCCTGGGAAGGCACCCGATTCCGTTTCGACCTCGGAACAAATACTGGATTCCACAAAAAAATATACCTGCATGGTTATCTGGCTTATGGTACAAAAGACAACAGTTTCAAAGGTAAAGCCGAAGCATTCTGGATCCTTCAACGGGAACCCCGCCGTATCAGGCTGCATGCTGCCTATTCCAATGATATCGACAATGGCATCAGCCAGGTTGGGGAAGTGAGTCAGGATAATATTTTTTCCATCGCCATCCGCAAACCCAATGTTTCCCGGAAATTTTTACGGGTACAGGATACCCGTTTTGAAGCATTCGGAGAAATCGGCAAAGGCTTCTCTACTGAATTGTTTGTGGTACACCGCAAATACTATCCACTGCTGAATCTGCCTTTTATCAGTCTGGCAAAAATTTCACCCCTCACCAGTTTTGAACTATCTGCTAAATTCAGGTTCGCTTACCTCGAACAATTTCTCGAAGGCGATTATTTCCGCTATTCCCTCGGCAGCAAATACCCGATTGCAGAAATCATGTTCACCAAAGGAATCGCCGGTGTTGCCAACAGCGACAATAATTATTTTAAAGTCGCGGGCTCCGTTAAAGACAATTTCAGGGTTTCAAGCCTGGGCCGGATTTACTGGAAAGCCTATGCCGGAAAAATCACCGGAAACCTGCCTTTCACCTTCCTTGAAAATCATCCGGGCAACGACCTTTATTATTACACGGCCGGAAGTTTTAACCTGATGAACCGCTTCGAATACCTGAGCGACAAATACTGGGGTGCCAATATTGAACACAGCATCGGTTCCGGCTTATTCCGCTTTATTCCCATCACCCGCAAGCTGAAATGGCGCCAGTTCTGGAATGTAAAAATGCTGAAAGGCTCACTCAGCGATGCCAATATCACCTTAAACAATGTAAATAAGAACTTCAGAACCCTTAATAACCAGACTTATATAGAAGCAGGAACGGGAATCGACAATATCTTCAAAGTCCTCCGGCTCGATTTCGTATGGCGACTTTCTCCTTCCGATCCTGCCAATTTCGGGAACAGCAAATTCGGGGTATTTGGCAGTTTCCAGTTCCAGTTTTAATAACCTGCCTGAATTCAAAGCCAATAGCCGATTTTAAAATATCTTTGCCGAAATTGAAACAGCAGCATGGATAAAAATTTCAACCCGGATAAGCAGCATACATTGGCTTCTTCGGTTAGTATTTCGGGAACAGGACTCCATACAGGCATCAATGTAGACATGACCCTTAAACCAGCCAATCCTGGTTTCGGGTTCCAGTTTCAACGGATAGACCTTCCCGGACAACCCATTATCAAAGCAGATTGCGACCTGGTAACCGATACTTCCAGGGGAACTACGCTCGAACAGAATGAAGTTAAAGTAAGCACCGTAGAACATATCCTGGCCGCATTGGTAGGGATGGGCGTCGACAATTGCCTGATAGAAATCAACGGCCCCGAAATTCCCATCATCGATGGTAGCAGCGGTCCCTTCGTGGAAATCATTGAAGAAGCGGGCGTGCTCGAACAGGATGCCGCTAAAGCCTGGTACACCATCGACACCAATATCACCCTTTATGATGAAAAGAAAAGGGTGGAGATGACGGCGCTTCCTGCCACCAATTATGAAATTACCACGCTGATCGATTTTAATAGTCCGGTCCTTGGAACCCAGCACGCAAGCCTGAAAAGCATGATAGATTTCAAAGCCGAAATCGGACCATGCCGCACGTTCTGCTTCCTGCATGAACTGGAAATGCTGATCGATAACAACCTCATCAAAGGAGGCGATATCAACAATGCTATTGTAGTAGTAGATAAGCCTGTAACCGGTGAAGAAATGGAAAGACTGGCAAAAGCATTCGGTCGCACCAAAGTAGAAGTGAAAACAGAAGGTTACCTCAATAACCTCGAACTGCGTTTCCCCAATGAACCAGCCAGGCATAAGTTATTGGATGTAGTGGGCGACCTTGCATTGATTGGTTACCCGATCAAAGCACATATCATTGCCAACAGGCCGGGGCATAGCAGCAATGTCGATTTTGCCCGTAAGATCAAACAGTACATCAAGAAAAATAAACACACGAAAGATATCCCGGTATATGATCCTGCCCAACCTGCAGTATATTCATTACAGCAGATTGAAAAAACATTGCCGCACCGCTATCCGTTCCTGTTAGTAGACAAGATCATTGAACTCACAGACACCTACATAGTTGGTATTAAAAATGTAACTTACAATGAATTCTTCTTCCAGGGTCACTTCCCCGGAAACCCTGTAATGCCGGGTGTTTTACAGATTGAAGCACTGGCACAAACGGGAGGCATCCTTTGTATCAATTCAATGCCGGAAGGAAATTATGATACCTATTTCCTGAAAGTAGACAACTGTAAATTCAAACAGAAAGTAGTTCCGGGTGATACGATGATCCTGAAAATGGAATTGATAGAACCCATCCGCCGCGGTATCTGTGTGATGAGAGGCAGCGTTTATGTAGCCAATAAACTCTGCACAGAAGGCGAATTCACAGCACAACTGGTAAAGAGAGGATAGACAGCATCAATAAAAGACAAATTTTTTAAATTCAATCAATGATTCACCCGCACACATACATCCACCCCAACGCCAAACTGGCTACCAATGTAAAGATTGATCCGTTCAGTGTAATACACCAGAACGTGGAAATCGGCAAAGGAACCTGGATCGGAAGCAATGTAACCATCATGGAAGGCGCCCGCATCGGAAACAACTGCCGCATTTTTCCGGGCGCAGTGATTGCCGGTATACCGCAGGATCTCAAATACGAAGGTGAAAACACCACCGTAGAGATCGGCGACAATGTTACCATCCGTGAGTTTGTTACAATCAACCGTGGAAGTAAAGACAAATGGACAACCAAGGTGGGCGACAACTGCCTGATCATGGCGTACAGCCATATTGCACACGATTGCATCATTGGCAACAACTGCATCATGAGCAACAATACACAGATGGCAGGTCACGTAGTGATGGGCGATCATGCGATCCTCGCTGGTATGTGTGCTGTTCACCAGTTTGTACAGATCGGTCAGCATGCATTTGTTGCCGGAGGTTCATTGGTGAGTAAGGATGTTCCACCGTATATCAAAGCAGGCCGTACGCCCCTGAGCTATGCAGGTGTTAATTCTGTAGGATTGAAACGCCGTGGTTTTTCACTCGATCGCATCAACCATATACTCGACATTTACAGGATCATTTACAATAAAAACCTCAATACTTCACAGGCACTGAACTATATTGAAGAAGAACTACCGGCAACGGATGAACGAGACGAGATCGTTACGTTTATCAGGGAAAGCGGCAGGGGCATCATCAAAAGATTTAGTAAAGGAAGTATGGATGACGAATAAGTGTATGCAGTTTTTTGCTGACAGGCGGTAAATCCCTGCCCGGCATCGTTGCGTCGCACACTTGTACTACATACCAGCATTCAACGGAGATACAGCCGTTCTTTATACCGCACTGCATGCAGATCACACTAACTGATACAGGTAAACGTTTTAACCGGGAATGGATATTCCGCCATTGCAGCTTCCGCTTTGAACCAGGTATGCGGTATGCCATCACAGGCCCCAATGGTTCGGGAAAATCAACCCTGCTGCAGGTTATAGCCGGTGCAACTATGCAAAGTGAAGGAAAAATCGAATACAGCCTGAACAATGGATCTAGTAGAAAATCCTTACCAGCACATCGCCATTGCCGCTCCATACCTTGAACTGATTGAAGAAATGACCGCCATGGAATTTCTGCGGTTTCATGAAACATTTAAAAAATTCAGCCTGCCTTTAAACCAGGTGCTTGAAGCATGCTCACTGGCCAAAGCTTCGGGTAAGCAGATCCGTTATTTCAGCAGTGGCATGAAACAAAGACTCAAACTTGCACAGGCTTTTTTCTGCAATACACCGGTATTATTACTTGATGAACCTTTGACCAATCTCGACAAACAGGGCGCAGAACTTTACCTGCAATTAACAGCGGAATATGGGAAAAACAGGCTGGTGATCATCAGCAGCAATGATCCCGCAGAATATGTAAACTGCGACGAAATCATCAGCATTGCTGATTTCAAAAATTAAATTATCTATTATCTTTTACTGGCAATGAGCAGGTTGAGGTCCGTAAACTTCAGGTCGAACCTTTCGCTCAGGTGTACATTGGTCAAACTTCCTTTGAACAGGTAGATACCGCTGCGGATATTGATCTTATGCCAAACAATATTGTCGATTCCGCCATCTTCGCCGGTTTCAAGCAGCAAAGGCATGAGCACATTGCTGATGGCCTGTGAAGCGGTACGGGCAAAGCCACTGGGGATATTGGGTACACAATAATGAATCACATCATATTTACTGAATACAGGCTTTTTATGCGTGGTAACCATGCTGGTTTCAAAACAACCGCCATGATCGATACTAACATCTACAATAACTGATCCCGGACGCATATTGCTCACCATTTCTTCTGTAACCACTACAGGCGTTCTGCCGGTATTGCCACTCAACGCACCAATGGCAACATCGCAGGTTTTTAACTGTTTTCCCAGGATTTTAGGTTCAATAACGGAAGTCCATAAACGAACCCCGATATTATTCTGCAATCTTTTCAAACGGTAAATGCTATTGTCGAATATTTTTACACTCGCTCCCATGGCCAGTGCCGTACGGGCAGCATATTCACCCACAATACCCGCCCCGATGATGATTACTTTTGTAGGAGGTATACCGCTGATACCGCCTACCAGTACTCCTTTACCATTATTGGCATTGCTGAGGTACTGTCCGGCAATGAGCATTACAGCACTTCCCGCAATTTCACTCATGCTGCGTACAATGGGGTTATGGCCGCTATCGTCTTTCAGGTTTTCAAAGCTGAGTGCCGTTACTTTCTTCTCCATCATTTTTTCGAGGATGGATTTCTTCATCACGGCAACGTGTATGGGAGAAATGATATAGGTATTCGGCTTGAGTAACTCACAATCTTCTTCACTTACCGGTGCACTTTTCACAATCACATGGCAATTGAATATCTCTTTCTTTTCAAAAACAATTTTGGCACCTACATCACTGTAATCCTTATCGCGGTAGTTGGCGCCAACACCGGCATCTGTTTCCACACAAACCTCATGTCCGTTGGCGATCAGCACGCCCACTGCTTCCGGCGTTAAGGCAATCCTGTTTTCGTTAAAGGAAGTTTCTTTCGGAATCCCGATGAAAAGTGATTCACCCTTTGGTTTTACATCCAGGGTTTCTTCGAGGGTTTCATAAGAAAAAGAGGTAGATACAAATGGTTTTGATGTTGCCATAATTGCTATTAAATTACCCGTTAAAGGCCGGGCTTACAATTTACAAATTTATTTGCAGCTTTCTTGAAGATGATCCGGTTACTGTGATATAACAATGTACCGCATCTTCAGGAAATATTCCCTTTGCTTTTTCGGGCCATTCAACCAGGCAAAGATTTCCCGAAAACAAACCATCTTCCACACCTGCAGAAACAGCTTCCTGCTCATCCCTTAATCGGTAAAGATCCATATGCAACACTGTTTCTCCATTGGCTTTTTTATATTCATTGATGATAGAAAAGGTTGGACTGCTGGTTACGTCCTCCACCCCCATCACCTTACACAAAGCATGTATAAAAGTAGTTTTGCCGGCACCCATTTCTCCATGAAAAGCGACTGTTTTCCGATCACCAAGAAGGGCCAGGAATTCCCGGGCAGCCCGATCAATTTCGTTTAATGCAAAATTCACAACCATGATGCAAAGATATTTTCATAAATAGTAAATACGAGCCCGCGGCAATCAAATAATTTTGCAGTATGGAAAAGGCCGAATGGAAAGTAGAAGGAATGACCTGCAGCAATTGCGCCCTGAGCATTTCGAAGTACCTCAGTAAAGAAGGCATGCAGGAAGTGAAGGTGAATCCGATCGATGGTGCCGTTAGTTTCAGCAGTGAAACCAGCATCCCTGCCGATAAATTAAAATCGGGCATTGATAAACTCGGTTATACCGTTGTAGAAAACAACAGCGAATCTGCTACAAAGAAAAAATTCCTTTCCGATTACCGTCAACGTTTCCTGTTTACACTACCCTTTACACTGGTATTGATGCTGCACATGGTTGATACCTGGGTGCACATCCATTGGTTGATGAATCCCTGGATTCAACTGGCCCTTTGCTTGCCGGTTTTTATAACCGGTATGTGGTTCTTCGGTCGAAGCGCCCTGAAAAGTCTGCAGAGCGGCATTCCTAACATGAATGTACTGGTGGCAACCGGTGCACTGGCTTCTTTTGTATATAGTCTGATTGGCGCCATCAACCAACTAGGGCCCGATTATCTTTTCTTCGAAACAACAGCATCTATCATTACACTTGTATTCCTGGGCAATTACCTCGAAGAAATTTCGATCCGCTCTACCCAGAAAGCTGTAAATGCACTCGCCCGCTCACAAAAAGTAATGGCCAACATGATCGCTTTCGATGGTGATCACAAAGAACAGGTATTCCCCATAGAAAATACCCAACTGCGCAATGGCGACCTGGTGCTGATCAAAACCGGTGAACAGGTTCCGGCAGATTGTAAAATATTGTGGGGCGATTGCATGGTGAATGAAGCGATCATTACCGGCGAAAGTATTCCGCTCAGTAAAACCAAAAAAGAATTCCTAATCGGCGGAAGTGTGGTTGAATCCGGGGTTGTGAAAGCGCAGGTAACCGCCACCGGTAGTGATACGGTTTTATCGGGCATCGTACGCATGGTTCAGACTGCACAGTCAGAAAAACCACCGATGCAAAAACTGGCCGATAAAATCAGCGCTGTTTTTGTACCCGCTGTGATTACCATTGCCTTGCTCACGCTGTTATTAAATTACTATGCATTCAATATCAGTTTCGGGCAGTCGTTGATGAGGGCCATTGCCGTACTCGTTATTTCCTGCCCCTGTGCTATGGGATTGGCCACCCCTGCGGCCATTGCGGTTGGACTGGGCCGTGCAGCACGCAATGGAATTCTTTTCAGGAATGCTTCCTGCCTAGAATCGTTCAAAACCATCCGTCAGGTGGTTTTTGATAAAACCGGTACGTTGACTACAGGTCAATTTTCCATCGGTAAATTCCACAGTGTTATTGATGAACAAGCATTCAAACAAATTGCTTTTTCACTTGAAAAATTTTCGGCTCACCCGATGGCCAAAGCCATTGTCGCCGAATGGAAAACTTCAGATCTGATCCGCTGGAAAAATATTGAAGAACTAAAAGGACTGGGCATCCGGGCAACGGATATGGAAGGAAATGTTTATGAAGCAGGTTCAGGTAAAATCCTTCCTCCGGGTTTAACCAGTGAAGTACACAATATTTTTCTTTTAAAAAACGGCAACTTACTGGGATGGATAGACGTAAAAGACGAAATCAGGCCTGAAGCTGCTGAAGTTGTTGCATGGCTTCACAGTAAAAACATTAATACTTATATCCTCAGTGGCGATCATCATGATAAAGTAAAGGATGTAGCAGGCAGACTTGGCATTACCAATATCATTGCTGAACAAACGCCTGCTCAGAAAATGGAGCAGATAGAAAAACTCAACAGGCAGATGCCTACAGCAATGATTGGCGATGGTATCAATGATGCGCCTGCATTGGCCAAAGCAACCCTGGGTATTTCTCTCAGCGATGCTTCGCAACTGGCATTACAGCATGCCGATGTTATTCTCCTCAATCATGGATTAAAAAACCTTCCGGAAGCATTGGGTCTTAGGCAAACATACCTTTCTGACAATCCGTCAAAACCTTTTCTGGGCCTTTGCTTACAACATAGTAGCCATACCCATCGCAGCGTTGGGATTCCTCACACCTACATTCTCAGCATTGGCCATGGGCTTCAGTGACCTGGTGCTGGCTGCCAATTCGGTTCGATTGTTTGTAAAAAAGGTTTTATAACTTCATAGCTTACCCGCTCATCCATTGAACAATAGCCTGCTGATATTAAAAAAATACTGGGGACATGATGCTTTCCGGCCCTTGCAGGAAGATATTATTGCAGCAGTAACAGCAAAAAAAGATACCCTGGCCTTGCTTCCAACAGGCGGTGGAAAATCAATCTGCTTCCAGGTTCCGGCGATGATGATGGAGGGCATCTGCCTGGTGATCAGTCCGCTCATTGCACTCATGAAAGACCAGGTAGAAAACCTGAAACGCAAAGGCATTCCGGCACTTATCCATTTATGCAGGCATGAGTTATCCGGAAGTAAAAAAAACTTTGCAGAATGCCGCTTTTGGAAATTATAAATTTTTATACGTCTCGCCTGAACGACTGGAATCATCGTTGTTCCAGGAATTTCTTCCATCCATCAAACCCAGCCTGATTGCTGTTGATGAAGCACATTGCATTTCTCAATGGGGATATGATTTCAGGCCAAGCTACTTACGGATTGCAGCCTTGCGTGAACAGCTCCCAGGCGTTCCCGTTATAGCACTCACTGCCTCTGCTACCAAAACAGTGCAGGATGATATTTGTGAAAAACTGTTGTTCAGCAAAGAACAGCAAAGATTTCAGCAATCCTTTGCAAGGCCCAATTTATCCTACAGTGTTTTTGAACCGGTTGCCAAACAAAGCAGGATGCTCGAGATACTGCAATCGGTGAAAGGATCGGGCATTGTTTATTGCAGGAGCAGGAAACGCACCACACAAATAGCATCTCTACTTCAGCAACATGGATTCAGGGCATCTTTTTATCATGCAGGTTTAACCAATGAAGAAAGAGCCGAAAGGCAGGATAAATGGATCCGCAATGAAATTTCCATCATCGCCTGTACGAATGCATTTGGAATGGGAATTGATAAACCGGATGTAAGAGTGGTGGTTCATTTTGATTTACCGGAGAATCTTGAAAATTATTACCAGGAAGCCGGTCGAGCCGGAAGAGATGGAAAAAGAGCCTATGCGGTACTATTGCATGAAAAAAAAGAAACTGCCGACTTGTATGCAGCCAATGACCTGCGTTATCCAACAGCAGCTGCATTAAAAAAACTGTACACCGACCTGATGAATCATTTGCAGGTTCCGGCAGGCATCGGTGAAGGACAAAGTTTTTCATTCGACCTGGCCCGTTTTTCAGAAGATTTTAAATACAATATCCTGGAAGCAACTTATGGCTTGCAGGCTCTGAGCCAGGAAGGGCTGATACAATATGACGAAATATCTTTCCGGCCCTCACAATTGGTTTTCAGTTGCTCCCGTTCCGACCTGGAGGAGTTTGAAAACCAGCACCCAGAACTGGAACCGGTGATCAAAGGTTTGTTGCGCAATTATGAAGGAATTTATGATTATCCTTCAGCCATTTATGAATCATTGCTCGCAAAATTCTTTATCCATGCCCCATTGAAAAAATCAAACAGGATTTACTCATCACTCAACAGATATGGCATTGTACAGTACCATCCGCAAAACAACCAGCCTTTGCTCAGTTTGCTGAAAAACAGGATGTATGCCGATGATTTTGTGATCAATGAACGCAACCTCAACGAACGAAAACAAAAAAACAAAGAAAGAATAGACGCAATGGTCGGTTATGTTTCCGACCATAAACTCTGCCGGAGTATTCAAATTGGCCGGTATTTTAACGACCATACCCTTCAATCCTGTGGTATCTGCGACAATTGTATCAATAACCGCCGGCCATCGGAAGTGCCCGAAAAAACATTCACACTCATCAGCCAGGATATCCTATCCTACCTCGACAAAAAAAGCCTGGATGTTCAGGAAGTAGATGCAACATTTAAAGCATATCCGAAGGAATATCTCTGGAAAGTAATTGATTATCTGCAGGCTGAAGAAATGATCAGTTCAGATAAAGCGGGGAAGTTGTTTAAGAAGACAAATAATTAAGATTTTCGGGAGGGGTATAAAATAAAAAAGGGACCAAGATAGAAATCTAGTCCCGCTTTAAAATCCAATATCCTATGAAAAACCGAAACGAAGATAATGTGGAAAATACTATTCTCCAAGTCTTTTGAAATTTATTTTGGAAAAAAACTGGTATTTTTTTAAATATGTAAAAAATACACCTTATTCCAAGTCGATTAATTATCAATTATTTAAAAACACTTGAAATTATTTCACCATCCATTTATATCCTCCTTCCTTAAACAAAAAACTTGCTCCCTGGTACCAGGCAATGGCTTCTTTCAGGAGGGATTCAGAGATTGGGATGGGAACTGCTAGTAGACTTATCGGGCGCCGAAAGAAACATGCGGGCCTGCTTTTTTGGAGAGAGGATTACAAGGGTATCGTTCTTCCAGAAACCCATATCCTGGTAAGTACTGATGAACACCCTTTCTTCCCCTTTTGGAAGTTTATTGAGATCGTACCCCATGAACTTACTGGTATAATTGAGGTTCATCAACCCGAAAATAGTTGGGGCAAGGTCGATCTGGCTGGTCATCCTGGTTTCAATGGCTGGCTTCACAAGTGCCGGGCTATAAATCATGCAGGGAATATGATAACGGCTGATGGGCAAATCCGTTTTACCGGCACTGCTGGCACAATGGTCGGCCACGATCACAAAAAGGGTATTGTTGAACCAGGGTTTTGTACTGGCATCTTTCAGAAATTTATTGATCGAATAATCGGTGTATTTAACAGCACCATCCCGCCATTTCTTAGAAGGCGGAATATCAATCCTGCCTTCCGGATAAGTATAAGGCCGGTGATTGCTTACCGTCATGATATGATTGAAAAATGGCTTGCCCGCCTGAAAGCTTTCATCACATTCATCGATGGCAATACCGAATGCATCTTCATCGGCTACACCCCAGGCTGTTTCATGATGCACCCTGTTATCGGGAATGTCTCTCCGATCGATCACCTGGTAGCTATTGTGGCTGAAAAAATAGCCCATGTTATCGAAGAAGCTATTGCCGCCATAAATGTAACGAACATCATAACCTTTGTCTTTCAGCACAGCTCCCATCGTAAACATATCTTCATTCGAAGGCCTGCGTACAATAGATTGACCTGGTGTTGGCGGAATGGCCAGGGAAAGCGCTTCAAGCCCCCTCACTGTCCGGGTGCCCGTGGCATAAAAGTTTTTAAAGAAAAGACTATGTGGAATCAGTGAATCGAGGTACGGCGTAACATTATTGGTATTCCCAAAATACTTCATGAAATCTCCGCTGAGGCTTTCGACACTGATCAATACTACATTCCAGCGATGTTCGGCACTATCGGCTTTGATGCTGCGCTCCAGGCTCAGTGGATTATTGAGCATAACGGTTCCGGGCAACTGCAGTTTGCTTCTTAGTAAAGCAAGATTGTCTTTATCATTGTTCACCCTGTAAAACTGCGCATAATCGATCTCGTTATTCCAGAATGCAGCGCCGAATTCATAAATACCAGCCCCACTCAGTTCATTCACATAATTATTGGTGCTGAAATTTTTGTAACGGTTGTTCACGCCGAAATAAGCCAGGGAAGCAATGATCAGGAAAATAAAAAAGTACAGACTTCTTTTTCCGAACCTGAGACTGGTTTGCTGTGAAACGTTGAGCTTTTTTCTGATCAGCAGAAATATAACCAGGGTTGCAATCAAAACGCCAGAAACAATCAACGGAATATTATACGACTCCCGGATATTCCCCAACACTTCATTGGTATACACCAGGTAGTCGACCGCAATAAAATTAAAGCGTACCCCAAATTCATCCCAGAAAGCAAACTCTGCTCCGGCATTGATGACCAGTATGAGTGTGATGATAAAGAAAATGAAATACAGCGGCAGTCGCCCGAACTTAGTCTTGTACCAACTGTCTTTCATCAGCCAGCAATAAAGTGCGACAGGAATACAAAAGAAAGATGCCACAACGAGGTCATAAAACAACCCGATAAGATAGATGCCTGCAATCCTGCCAAAACTGAGTTCAAGATCCGGCCATGATTTGATCATTAGTATGATCCTTGTGATCAGACTGATGCAAACAACGAGCAGTACAACAATGGCCAGCGGACCAAAGCGGTGGTTAAAAACCCGGCTGAGTTTATTCATTCCTTAAGCAATTCAATAACATGTTTTCAAAATCAGAACCAGCTCGAAGATTTCTTGCGACTGGTTCTGCCACCTAATCCGAGTGCACCCAGCAATGAACGTACAATGGTGTTTCCTGCTGTACGCATCATACTTTTCACAACAGTATTACCCGCCACTTTTTCTAAAGTAGAGGGTTCTTCTTTCGCTGCCTTGCCCGAAGTTTTCACTTCTTCCTTGCTGTTTTCTGCTGCAGCTGCCAGCTTTTCTGTAAGAATTTCATAAGCACTTTTGCTATCTACTTCTTCTTTGTATTTGGCAACCAGTTTTGATTTGCTGTTGATGGCGTTTACTTCATCTGCTGTTAGTACATCCATTCTGCTTCTCGGTGAACAAAGCATGGCATGTGCCAATGGCGTGGGAATACCTTTTTCATTCAGCAATGTTACCAACGCTTCACCTATACCAAGTTGTGTAATGAGGTCTTCTGTTTTATAAAATTCTGTTTCCGGATAATTCTCGGCTGTTTGTTTGATCACTTTACGATCGGCCGCAGTGAATGCACGGAGCGCATGCTGAATTTTCAAACCTAATTGTCCGAGTACCGAAGCCGGCACATCCATCGGATTCTGTGTGCAGAAGAAAATACCAATGCCTTTTGAACGGATCAGCTTGATCACCGTTTCAATCTGCTGTAGCAATTCATCACTTGCTTCCTGGAAAATCAGGTGTGCTTCATCTATGAACATCACCAGTTTCGGCTTGTCGAGATCACCTTCTTCCGGGCAGGTGGCATACAATTCTGCCAGCATCTGCAACATAAAAGTGGAGAATAATTTTGGTTTGTCCTGGATATCGGCCACACGCAGTACATTGATCATACCACGACCATCGGAACTCATCCGCATCAGGTCATCCACTTCAAAACTTTTCTCTCCGAAAAAAATATCGGCGCCCTGTTGCTGCAGTTCAATCACTTTCCGGAGAATCGTGCCCGTAGAAGTGGTAGAGATTTTTCCATACTCTTTTTCGATTTCTGCTTTGCCTTCATCACCAATATACTGGAGCACTTTAATAAAATCTTTCAGATCGAGCAATGGCATCTGCTTATCATCGCAATATTTGAATATCAAAGCCACTACACCGCCCTGCGTATCATTTAAACCCAGGATTTTACTGAGCAGCACCGGACCAAACTCACTAACGGTTGCCCTTAAACGAACACCATCTTTGCCGGTAAGCGAAAGCAATTCTGCCGGAAATGCTCCCGGCGTATACTGAAGGTTGATTTTCTGGTAACGATCTGTTACTTTATCATTCACTGATCCTGCAGCGGCAATACCACTCAGATCACCTTTGATATCCATCAGTAAAACCGGAATGCTTGCATCGCTGAGGTATTCACTGATCATCTGCAGCGTTTTGGTTTTCCCGGTTCCCGTAGCACCGGCAATCAATCCATGCCTGTTGAGGGTTTTAAGCGGAAGGTATATACCTGCTTCAGGAATCACTTCGCCATCGAGCACTGCAGCGCCAATCTGAACAGATTCCCCTTTAAAACTATAACCCTGTTTGATTTTTTCTATAAAAACTTGCTTATCGGCCATATTAAAAAAATTGTGCGGAAAGTTACGATCTTATGGTCATTAGTGGCATCTTCTGTAATTTTACAGGAATGAAAAACTTTCTGATACCGGCATTGGCTTTTATTCTTCTTGTTATTGCAGCCGGATTTTCATTTGCAGATGTATCTGGTGATATTCAAACCAGGGCGGCATTGGGCAAAAAACTGTTCAGTGAAAAAATATTATCACGCGACTCTTCCGTTAGTTGTGCCAGCTGCCATAAACCAGCTTTTGCTTTTTCAGATACGATGGCTTTCAGTGCTGGTATTGAAGGCAGGTACACCAAAAGAAATACGCCTTCTGTTTTAAATATGAAAAACAGGCCTTATTATTTCTGGGATGGAAGGGCCGGCATCATTGGAAGAACAGGCATTGAAGCCGATTCAGAACCCAGATGAAATGGGATTGCCCATTGATGAAGCAGTTGCGCAGATTAAACCAGTCGCCCGTTTATAAATCTTTGTTCCGGAAAATTTTTAAACAGGATCCCAATGAAAAAAACCTGGGCGCTGCTTTTGCTGCTTATGAAAATACATTGGAAACGGTCGACAGTAAGTTCGACGACTGGAGCAACAATCTCCGCAACTTAACCGCTTCAGAAGAAAGAGGCCGAGAATTATTTGTGAGTGACCGATCCAAATGTTTTGACTGTCATTTCAGAGAAGATTTTACCGATGATGATTTTAAGAACATCGGATTATTCAATGGCAAGGATTTAAATGACAGCGGCAGGTTTCTCATCACCCGCGATTTGGGAGATCTGGGAAAATTTAAAACACCGGGCTTAAGGAACATCGCTGTAACAGCTCCTTATATGCACGATGGCAGGTTTAAAACACTGGAAGAAGTAATCGATTATTATAACAATCCCGCTAAAGTAGTTCCTGATGCAGTGAATACAGATCCATCCTTAACGCAACCACTTAATTTTACTGCACAGGAAAAGAAAGATCTGATTGCCTTTCTGAAAACACTTACCGACAAAAAATATCTTCCGGCTAAAAAAGTCAAATAAGCCTATTCCATTGAATTATAAAGTCGGCAAACCTGCAGCTGACACAATGGAATTCCATTTCGTGTACGCACAACACATTGATAAGCAAGGCGGCTTTAACAAAAAATTAGGCACTATATTAGCAGATTCAAAAATGAATTAATTTTATTTGTAATCAATAAATCAAACAATCATGGAAGGAGCTAAACCAAAAATTTTACTTTGCGAAGATGATACGAATCTTGGTATGGTATTGAAGAATTATCTTGAACTGAATGATTACGATGTAACGCTGGAAAGAGATGGCAGATTGGGGCTTGCGGCATTCCAGCGTGAAAAATTCGATATATGCCTGCTCGATGTGATGATGCCAAATATGGATGGATTCACAGTAGCGGAAGAAATACGGGACATTAATCCCGATGTGCCCTTATTTTTCCTCAGTGCTAAAACAATGAAGGACGATATCATCCAGGGTTATAAACTGGGAGCAGATGATTATATCACCAAACCTTTCGATAGCGAAGTATTGTTGCATAAAATCAAAGCGATCCTCAAACGCAATGAAGAAATTCACCGTGAAGAAGTAAATGCAGAATTCGATCTGGGTAAATATCATTTCAATCCAAGATTGCGTGAATTATCGGTTAACGGTAAAGTACAAACGCTTTCTCCGAAAGAAAATGAACTGCTGAAAATGCTGGCAGAATACAAAAATGATCTGCTGCCAAGAGAAGCAGCGTTGAAAAAAATCTGGGGAAGCGATACTTATTTCAATGGTCGTAGTATGGATGTTTACATTGCCAAACTGCGCAAGTACCTGAAAGAAGATGCCAAACTGGAAATCGTGAACATTCACGGTAACGGATTCCGTTTGGTTGTAACAGAATAATGAATCTGGTTTTTAACCCCCAAATAAATTCGACTGAGTGCCGCCTTTGTGCGGCACTTTGCCTATATGGAGATATGCTTTTTCAGTTGCTTCCCGCCCACGGGGTGTACGCATGATAAATCCTTCCTGGATCAGGAAAGGTTCATACACTTCTTCGAGAGTGCCGGTTTCTTCACCCACTGCTGTGGCAATGGTTGTAATACCCACCGGGCCGCCCTTGAATTTGTCGATGATGGTTGTTAGAATACGGTTGTCCATTTCATCCAGGCCATGTTCATCTACATTCAATGCTTTGAGAGAATGACGGGTGATGTCCATATCAATTACACCCGTTCCCAATACCTGGGCAAAATCCCTTACCCGACGCAGCAATCCATTGGCGATTCTCGGTGTACCCCTGCTCCTGCCGGCTATTTCTGCCGCCGCATCGGAAGTGATTTTTGTCTGCAGATATTTTGGAACTGCGCAGGATGATATTTTTCAGCGTTTCTGCATTGTAATATTCGAGCCTTGATTTAATACCGAACCTCGATAGCAAAGGCGCCGTAAGTAAACCACTTCTTGTAGTGGCACCAATCAATGTAAATGGATTCAGGTTCAGTTGTACACTTCTTGCATTGGGAC
Source organism: Ferruginibacter sp. (assembly GCA_037045295.1). Classification (GTDB taxonomy): domain Bacteria; phylum Bacteroidota; class Bacteroidia; order Chitinophagales; family Chitinophagaceae; genus Ferruginibacter. The sequence goes on along the minus strand of JBAOHS010000004.1, from coordinate 403,762 downwards.
CACTGTCGATCATGATATCGATGCGGAAGTCTTCCATCGCTGCATACAGGTATTCTTCCACCACGGTACTCAGCCGGTGAATTTCATCAATAAACAAAACATCATTGGGTTCCAGGTTGGTGAGCAATCCTGCCAGATCACCGGGCTTTTCAATCACTGGTCCGGATGTTTCCTTGATGCTAACGCCCATCTCATTGGCAACGATCCTCGACAAGGTTGTTTTGCCCAACCCCGGAGGACCATGAAACAGGATATGATCCAGCGGTTCACCCCTCATTTTGGAAGCCTTGATGAAAATGGTAATGTTTTCAATGATTTGCCCCTGCCCGCTGAATTCATTGATGTATCCAGGGCGTATATTGTTCTCAAACTCCTTATCAGCAGCCTGCAGAAACGCTTTATCACTATTGAGATTCGGATTGCCCATTCATGGATTTTTATCTAATTTGTAAAGCTAAACATTAATCATCTAAATATAATTGAGTGAAAATGCTTTCAAAAAGGCCGATATAGGCTGAACATGCAAATCTTCCCTATATTTAATTGATCATTTATATAATGAATCCTGAAAACAGGACATTGTTTCTGTATCAACCCCTTGAAACCCCTGTTGAACCTCCTAAAACGCCATTTAGCCATTAATCAAAAGCAAGCCTGTATTGGCCCGAAAGCTACCTAGTTTTACATTATACCTATGTTCAAAAAAATTTCACAATACTGGTGGTGTCAGATAATCGGCTGGTCGGTAAATATTGCCATCAGTATATTTTTTGTTTCCACCTTCGGACAACCCGATAAACTTTATTACGCCAGTTTATTGCTTACCTGTGTACTTGGGTTGATTCTTACCCATATCATGCGCCTGAACATCTTCTTTTTCAAGGTGCTTGAAAAGCCGATCAAAAAGCAGATCATTTATTTCATCGTGCTAACGCTGGTATTCTCTGTAATATTTGGTACCATTTCCGAATCGGTTGATTACCTGATCGGGTATAACCCGGAAAGGCTGCAGAAATTCAGCAGGCTCGAAAGACTTTTCCTCAGCAGTTTTAATGCACTCTGGCTGATACTGATCTGGAACCTGATCTACTACATTTATCATTATGTAGAAAGCAACCGTCGCCAGCAACTCGACACCTTCAGGCTCGAAGCCATGGTTAAATCCCTCGAACTTAAAACGATTAAATCGCATATCAATCCGCATTTTATTTTTAATTCACTGAACAGCATACGGGCATTGGTAGACGAAAATCCGCAACGGGCCCGGACAGCGATTACAGAACTGAGCAATATCCTTCGCAGTAGTATGCAGGCAGAAAAAATGGAGACAGTTCCCCTGAAACAGGAACTCGACATTGTGAGTGATTACCTGGCGTTGGAACATATGCGTTTTGAGGAAAGACTGAAAATCGAAATGGATATTGATGAGGACACCCTCAATCAGCCCATACCGCCAATGATGCTGCAAACGCTGGTGGAGAATGCCATTAAACACGGCATCAGCAAACAAATCAATGGCGGACTGATCCGCATCATTTCCGATTTCAAACATAACCACCACGAGCTGGTGGTGCAGAATTCAGGTAAGCTGAACGGTTTCGCTGCCAAAAGTGAAGAAGGATTCGGCATCAAAAGCACACAGGACAGGCTCAACCTTTTGTACCAGGGAAAAGCCCATTTCGACATCCATGATGTTGAAGGAAAAAACATGGTGGAATGCAAAATCATCATGCCTGTTGCCAGTATATTATAAAGCAAACGAATAAAAATTATAGCCAAATGCACAAAGCCCTGATTATCGACGACGAAAGGCTCGCAAGAAATGAATTAAAAAAACTTTTACAGGAATTTCCCGAAGTAGAAGTGATTGGTGAAGCCGCCAATGCCACAGAAGGCATTGAAAAAATTGAAGACTTATCCCCCGACCTGGTATTCCTCGATATCCAGATGCCCGGAAAAACAGGTTTCGATATGCTGCTGGAACTGGAAAAAGCACCTCATGTAATTTTCACCACTGCCTATGATGAATTTGCACTGAAAGCTTTTGAAGTGAATGCGCTCGATTACCTGATGAAACCCGTTGAACCCAAGCGCCTGGCGGATGCGTTGCACAAACTTCAGCAGGCAGAAGAAAAAGAAATGGCTGCACTGGCCAATGCACACCGCAGCTTACTTACCGAAAACGACCAGGTATTTGTGAAAGACGGAGAACGCTGCTGGTTTGTAAAACTTTCGGAAGTGCGTTTATTCGAAAGCGTTGGTAACTATGCAAAAGTATATTTTGCTACCAATAAGCCGCTTATTCTGAAGTCGCTCAATGCACTTGAAGACAGGCTGGATGAAAAAACTTTTTTCCGTGCCAACAGGAAGCACATTGTAAACCTGCGCATGATCGATAAAGTGGAACCTTATTTCAATGGCGGACTTTTACTCGACCTGAAAGGCGGAGAAAAAATTGAAGTAAGTCGCAGGCAGGCAGTGAAGTTTAAAGAAATGATGAGCCTGTAACGAACGCACGTATTAAAAACATACAGGCCAGGAAGCAGACTGTTTTCTGGCCTTTTTATTGCTAATATTCTGTTTATGCGAATGAAACAAACTGTTCTGAAAGCTTCGTTAGTGATAATGCTTCTTGCGTATACTAACTACAATGTATATGCGCAATCGATCGATAAAATCATTCGACCATCGGAAACAAGTAGAATCCTCCAAACACTTGCTTCCGATGAAATGCAGGGAAGAAAAGTGTATAGCAATGGTATTGATAAAGCCGCTACTTTCATTGCAGCTGAATTTAAAAAAGCAGGCATTCAGCCCTTTCCCGGCCTGGAAAATTATTACCAGTCTTTTGCTGTAATCAAAACCAAAGCCATAACGGCTGCCGGCACAATCAATGATTTAAATATCGATTCCGCCAATATGATCTGCTTCAGTTCCAGGAAAGAATTGTCTGTTGATCAGCTTTCGGGTTACCAGATTATAAAAACCGACAGCGGTATGAACCTCATCAAAGAAGCCAGGGAAATGCTCGGCAGTAAACTCAATTACCTGGTGTTGGTTGATAGCAGTTTCAAAACACAGTTTCAGCGGTTGAACCGCCTGAAAAGAGAACAGCTCAAAAAGATCAACAATGTTGTATTCGTATTAACCAATCTGAAACCCGTTTCTTTTCGTTTCGATTTTAAACAGGAGATTGAAGAATTGCCCTTAAAAAATGTAGCGGGTATTTTAGTGGGGAAATCAAAGTCTGAAGAATATGTGGTTTTCTCTGCTCACTATGATCACCTCGGAACAGGTAAAGTGAATAGTGCCGGTGATAGTATTTACAATGGTGCCAATGATGATGCATCCGGTGTTACGGCAATGATTTTGCTGGCCAACTATTTCAGCAAGATGAATAACAATGAAAGAAGCATTGTATTTGTGGCATTCACGGCAGAAGAAACCGGTGGATTCGGGAGCAGTTACTTCAGCACCCAAATCAATTCCGATAAAGTGAGCGCCATGTTCAATATTGAAATGATCGGAACCGAAAGCAAATGGGGAATGAACAGCGCATACATTACAGGATTTGATAAATCTGATTTCGGAAAAATCCTGCAGCAGAATCTAGCCGGCACAGATTTTCATTTTGAACCCGATCCCTATCCGAAACAGAATCTTTTTTATCGTTCTGATAATGCTACCCTTGCTGCCCTGGGAGTTCCGGCACATACCATCAGCACTTCAAAAATGGATGAAGAAAAATTTTACCATACCCAGGAAGATGAAATTGAAACACTCAACCTGGCTAATATGACGGCTATCATTAAAGCCATCGCCATCAGCAGTAATGGAATCATTAAAGGAACAGAAACACCTTCGAGAGTAGAGTGAAAAATTAACGGATCGCAGCAGGAACACTGTGCACAGCAGCTGCAATTTCTTTGATCAGGGAAGCGTCTTTTTCGATAGCATTGCCCACCACGATTACATCAGCACCTGCTTTGCAGTTCAGGTAAGCTTTTTCTGCATTGGTGATACCACCACCAATAATTAAAGGTACTTCTATACAGGAAGCAACTTTTTCTATCATGGATTCTGAAATAGCCCTTCTGGCACCACTGCCGGCATCCATATAAATGAGTTTCATACCCAGCATTTCTCCGGCCATTGCAGTGCACATGGCAATTTCATTTTTATCGGCCGGGAGCGGACTGGCATTGCTGATATAAGATACCGTTGTGGGAGCACCTCCATCGATCACCATATAGCCGGTAGGCATGATTTCGAGGCCGCTTTGTTTTACTACCGGTGCCGATACCACGTGCTGCCCGATAAGCAGTTCCGGGTTACGACCACTGATAAGTGATAAGTACAACAAGGCATCAGCATAACGGCTTACCTGCGACGGGCTGCCAGGGAAAAGTATAACTGGAATATCGCAGCTTTTTTTAATGATCTGCACACATTCATCCAGGTAGTTTGAAATAACCAGGCTACCACCCACCAGGAAATAATCAACTTTAGCATCAACAGCCAGTTGAATCAGCTGATCCATATGCTGATCATTCACTTTGTCGGGATCGACCAGTACGGCAAAAGATTTTTTATTCTGCCTTTTGCGTTCCGTAAGTGAATGATAAATGCCCTGCTGCATAGCCTGAAATCGTTTCATGCAAAAATGTACAATTTTTCGTTCTTACCGAAATATTAACCTTACCAATAGGTTTAGACGCTGCAAAATCCGTGCTTTTATTGGTAATTTTGGGAATATGCCCGATATATCTACGGAAATAAAGTTCAAAACGGCCAGAAGTGGAGGAAAAGGCGGCCAGCATGTTAACAAGGTGGAAACCATGGTAGAAGGTTACTGGCATATCGGAAATTCAACACTTTATACAGAGGAAGAAAAAAAATTGATCCTCGAAAAACTGGCTTCAAAAGTTAACAGTGACGGCTATCTGCTGATGAAAAGTCAGGCCGACAGAACACAATTGGGTAATAAAGAACTGGTTATCAAAAAAATGAACGCAGCAGTTGCCAAAGCGATGTTGAGGCCCAAAAAAAGAAAAGCAACCAAACCCGGGAAAATAGCAAAGGAAAACAGGTTGCAATCAAAAAAGAAAGAAGGAGAAAAAAAATTAACCCGCAAAAAAGTGCGTATCCATGAGTAAAGCTGGATACCATTATATTAAAAGAATTTTAATACTGTTGTTTTTCCAAACAACAGCTTTACATCTGGTTGCCCAGCAAAAAACAGGTACACTTCAGCTAAGGTTCATGCATACTGCCAATAATCAACCATTGGTGTTGCGTGACAGCAATTATATCAATCCATTCGGAGAAAACTATGTAGTGAATAAACTCAAATATTATATAGGTGAAATTTCAACCGGTTCAAGCAAGATAATCAATGATTCAACCGGATATTATCTGATCAATGCGGCCAATGAAGAAAACACGATCGATTTAAAAATTGAAAAGGGATCTTATCAGTTTTTGGAATTTTTATTGGGGGTAGACAGTACCAATAATTGCAGCGGTGCGCAAACCGGTGCATTGGATCCTATGAATGATATGTTCTGGACCTGGAACAGTGGTTATATCTTTTTTAAGATGGAAGGAAGTTCAGATTCATCCCATGCCGATCTGCAACGCATCGAATACCATATCGGCGGTTACAAAGGAAACAACAATGCCGCAAGGAAAATAAAACTATCAATGCCTAAAGGAGAAAATTTCAGGATCAGAGAAAATGCAGTTACCACTTTAATCATTGAAACCAACCTTGATCATTTCTGGAAAGGAACAAACAATATAAAAATCAGCGAAATGGCTGCCTGGATGTCGCCCGGCGGATTCTCTCTTAAAGCGGCTGATAATTTCCAGGGATTATTTTCAATAAAAGAGATCAGCAATCAACCTTGAAAAATAGCATATCCATAACCGTTATATCTTTGGTTGCACTGCTGATCGTTTTAAGCAGTGCCATCGGTGATGATGGGTATGGGCCTTATCAACCAGATCCTATCCGTATGGAAGTCCCAAAAGGATGGCCTAAACCTTCCATAAATATTTTTGCTAAAAACAAACTCACCGAACAGGGATTTCAACTGGGTAAGAAATTATTCTATGATGGTCGTTTAAGCAAAGACGGAGAGATCAGCTGCGCCAGTTGTCACCAGCATTTCGCTGCATTTGCCAATTATGATCATGACCTTAGTCACGGTGTAAACAATGCATTCAGCAAACGAAATACTCCGGCGCTCATGAACCTGGCCTGGATGAAAGAAATGCATTGGGATGGCGCCATCAATCACATCGAAGTTCAACCGCTGGCCCCATTGACCAATCCATCTGAAATGGGTGAAACACTCGACAGTGTATTGTATAAACTCAAACAGGATACAGCTTATAAAAAAATGTTCAAAGCAGCATTCGGCGATGCAACGATTAACAGTCAGCGTATGTTGAAAGCATTGGCACAGTTTACCGGAAGCCTGGTATCGGCCAACAGCAAATACGACAGAGTTCAAAGAGGAGAAGCCAGTTTTTATGATTATGAACTGAGGGGCTACAATCTTTTTAAACAGCATTGTGCCTCCTGTCATGCAGAACCATTGTTTACCGACAACAGTTACCGCAATAATGGGTTAAAATTAAACCGCTTCAATGATATCGGTCGACAGACGATCACCAATCAATCATCAGATTCACTGAAATTCAAAGTGCCAAGCCTGCGCAATGTACAGGTGAGTTTTCCTTATATGCATGATGGAAGAATTTACTCCCTTTACCAGGTGATAGATCATTACCGCACAGGCATTGATACTACACAATCGCACCCTGGATCCTTTGCTGAAAAACAGGATACCACTTTCCAAAGCACAGAAAAATGAAATTGTTTACTTTCTCTATACGTTAACGGATAGCAGCTTTATTAAAAATCCGCGTTATGCTCCCGAAACAAAAATCGTAGTGAAAAATCCGCACCACTGATCCTGCTGCTAATTATTCTGTACAAATAAAATTATAAAAGTAAATTACAGGCAAATCAAAAATCGTTGAGCGGAATAAAGAAATTAGCCGGACAAACACTGTGGTATGGCATTCCAACGATTGCCAGTCGTTTCCTTGGCTACCTGATGAACATGGCGCTCCCCTTCTTTATTGCCCTGCCCGAAAAAACTGCTGACTTAGTTCAGGTTTACACATTGATTCCCTTTCTGAATGTATTGTACTCTTATGGAATGGAAACGGCTTACTTCCGTTTTTCACAAACACATGACCGGCAGAAATTATACAACACATTATCGGTTTCGCTTTTTTTCAGTACTATTTTATTCAGTCTTGTTTTATGGTTATGCAAAGATTCACTCATGCATGCGGCCGATCTAGAAAAACATCCTGAGTACATACTTGTGGATGATCAGCATCATTGCAGTAGACAACCTCAACACATTGCCTTTTGCAAAACTCCGGCAGGAGAACAGGCCAAAGATGTATGCCTTTGCCAGGATTGCCGGAATCATTATCAATCTCAGTGTGGTTATTTTATTCATTGGTGTGATTCCATCAGTATCTAAAAAACAATCCCGATAGTTTTTTAAAGTCCATCTACAACCCCAACACCGGAATCGGTTATTACCTGTTGGGCAATCTGTGCGGAAGCCTGTTCACACTGTTGTTGCTGAACAAGGAGATCCGCATGATACAATTCCGTTTTGATGGCTGTATTGTGGAAACAAGTGATGCGTTACAGTGCTCCACTGATCATTGTTGGTTTGGGAGGGATGGTAAATGATGTACTCAGCAGGCTGATCTATCGTCATGTGGTTGACCTACCGCAGGCGCAGGCAGATCATGAACTGGGCATCTTTGCCAATATTTTCAGGTTGGCATTGCTCATCACGATCATGATCCAGGCTTTCCGCATGGCTGCAGAACCATTTTTCTTCAACCAGAGTAAAAATGAAAATGCGCAGCGTACATACGCCAGGGTTATGAAATTCTTTGTGATTGCCTGTTGTTTCATGTTCCTGTTCATCGGGCTCTTCCTCGATATTTTCAGGTGGATATTTACGCACTTTGCCAATCCCCGTTGGGCGGAAGGCTTGGAAGTGGTGCCCTTACTGGCGCTTGGTAATATTTTCCTCGGCATCTATTACAACCTGAGTGTATGGTATAAACTGACTGATAAAAATTCATATGGTGCCGTGATAACAGTTGCGGGTGCAGTGATAACCATTGTACTCAATATCCTGCTCATTCCTAAATGGCATTATACCGGTGCTGCAATCGCAACTTTCTCCTGTTACCTCTTTATGATGATCAGCAGTTATAAACTAGGGCAGAAATATTACCCGGTTCCCTACCCGGTAAAAAAACTGGTAGCCTATATGGTACTGGTCGTATTGATTTACCTGGTTCATCTGGGGTCTGGTAGTACTTTTACCGGATGCTATTGTGGTTTTCTGTTCTGACTGGTTTACTGCTCTTTGGATTTTTCGCCTGGTTTGTAAGTAAGATAGAAGCCAGAGAATTATCGAAAATGCCGGTCATTGGTAAATACTATCAAAAAAAATAGCGCTGGCATGAGAAAGTTGCTTCAATGGCTGCTTACCAAACCCATTATGTGGCTCAATAACACAATGGCTTCCGCTCCTGGAAGAGAAGCTGTATTTGAGTCACTGAGTTTACTCCATAAAAATAGTCGGGATGAAAAAAACAAGCAGGTACTGGTTTTACCAGTTTCACTTGAATCGGCAAAGATTATCATTTTCAGCGATCAGCATAAAGGGAATGGTACCTGGGCGGATGATTTCAAAGCCTGCAGCAGGAATTACTGTGCAGCACTGAATCATTATAACAGCCAGGGATATACGCTGATTAATATGGGCGACAGTGAGGAACTATGGAAGTTTAAGATCAATGATATCATGAAAGTACATCATGAAACTTTTATTGCTGAAGCGGCTTTTCATCCGAACACGATACATAAAAACTTTTGGCAATCACGACATCACCTGGAAAAACAAAATGGATGTATCAATGCATTTCAAAGCATACTTTAAAATGCCCTTACCGGTATATCGAAGGAATTGTGCTCAGGCATCAGCATAAAAAAACAAACCTCGATATCCTGCTTACCCATGGTCATCAGGGCGACCGTATGAGCGATAACAATGCTTTAAGCACCTGGCTGGTAGCACATATCTGGATGCCCATACAACGTTACCTGCGCATCAATCCGAATTCACCCAGAACAGATTTTAACCTCCGCAATCAACACAATAAAATGATGTATGAATGGAGTGCAGCACAAAAAAATCTGTTGCTCATCACCGGGCATACCCATCAGCCGGTTTTTGCTTCCGGGAAATATTTCAATCACCCTTCTAACAATATTCCAACAGGATTACCAGGTGAAGCCCATAGGCCAACTTATTTCAACTCAGGCTGCTGTTGTTTAAATGACGGAGATATAACAGGTATTGAAATTGCCGATGGTAATATCCGGCTCATCAAATGGTACGATGAAGAAATTCAATCTAAAAGAAAAGTACTGGAAGAGATTCCTTTTTCTGTTCTGTTCAAAGACCTGGATATTGACCATTGATTACAAAAACTTCAGCATAACTGCATAAAGAATCTTTCGTTCAGGTAAAGAAAGCTCACCTGTTGTTGTGGTTTGTATAAAATGCAGTCTGAATGCATTGATAGCAGCTGAAAGATTGGAAACATCATATCCAATGATCCTTAAAGCGATGTGTTTGATTGAAATCTGCCGGCAATCTGTAATAGACTGGTATCGCCGTACCAGTTACCAAATCCTTTTTGAGCCAGCGTTTGCCAGGGAAATAAAACACCTGGATCTATTTTACGGGAAGGTGCAATATCTGAATGACCGATAAAATTAGACTGGGGAATATTGTGGCGGCTTTTTAAGGTATCCAGTAAGGCCATCAATACATTGATTTGTGCCGGAGCAAAAGGTTCATTTCCGTTGTTGTCTATTTCAATACCTACGGAAGCAGAATTGATATCAGATTGGTTGCCCCATTTACCAGCGCCGGCATGCCATGCACGCAGGTAATCAGTCAGCATATGATGGAGGGTTCCATCTTTACAGATAACATAATGAGCACTCACCTGCGTTTGTGCATTACTGAAAGTCTTCAGTGTTTGTTCACAACTATTCTGAGCAGTATAATGCAGGATAACAAAATTCGGTTTGCGCAAACCAAAATTCACCGTTCCAACCCATGCAGCAGGTAATTTAATTGAGTCGGATTTCACATCATTACCTGGTTCAGTAACGTATAATTCCTGAAAGTGCTTTTGATTTCTCCTTATAAATAAGGTTGGTTTTATGATAAGGACCATGAGAACAGGCTTGTAGTATCAACACAAGTAGTGGTAAGCAAATAAATTTCGGTTGATTCTTCATTTTGTACAATTGACCTTGTTAAAGATCAAATATACCGTCGGTTAGTGAACTGGAAAAGGATAAATGGACTTTCTAAAGCGGGGGTTCAAAGTCTGCTCAATGTATAAATAGAATTTTACATATACAATTATAAGACCCTGACAGTTTTCCACGACTTATTTACATTATTCTAAACAGCATCTTATAAAATCGGAGGATGCATCACCTTTTAATACCCTGGTTGATTCAGCGAATTAACAATATACTAACCATCTGAAAATTAAATCTAATCCTCAGATTCATTTTCTTTGTTGAGTAACTATTGCGAATACACGCAATTCAGTTATGGTTCGTTTTTATTCCATACCAGATTTCAAAGCCGCCTTAAGGGTGGTTTTTTTTATAAAAGAAAAGGACTGCCTTTCGGACAGTCCTTGTTCTAACTTTACTATAGAAAAATTATCTGAGCGTATCTCTTTGTGCTTTTTTATCTTTTTGCTTTCCGATAATTGCTCCGGCGCCTGCACCAATTACACCACCGATGATAGCACCAGCTCCTTTTTTCTTACTGATAACAGCTCCACCAACTGCACCGGCTACACCACCTATGATAGCTCCTTTGGCAGTATTACTCATTCCTTTCTTTTCCTTTACTTCAGGCGTTGCAGGAGCAGGAGTTGTTAGTGCTGGTAGTAGGCTGAGTAGTAGTTCCCAGTGTTTACTGTAGGCGTATTATCCTGATAAACCGGCTTTGTCTGGAGCGGTAGTCGTTGGTTTGGTTTCAGGTTGCTGTGTTACCGGTTTTTCTTTTACAATCTCGTTTTCTCTCATCTTTCTTCTAGTCTTCTGTTTGGAGCGGCTGCATTGCCATTTTGCCGTATCGGTTAGTGTACTGTTTTTATATGCATTTTCAGGACTTACCGTTTGGATATCTGTTTTAATGTCTTCTTTTTTTTCGCTGTTGCAGGCTGCAAAAAGGGAACCGATCAATAAGGCAGTTAATGTTATTCGCATAGATTTTTTTTTGATAAGTACAGACAAAACTGTGCCAAATGATTGATATGGCCATCAATATGCCTGCTAATAATTGTTAAGATTTTGATAAGTGCCCAATCAGCATTGATATATAACAGGCAGTAGATAGCGATCCAGGTGATAGTATGATCTAAATAGTAAACGAAAAGTCAGGGCATAAAAAAAGGGACCAAGATAGAAATCTAGTCCCGCTTTAAAATCCAATATCCTATGAAAAACCGAGACAAAGATAAGAGGGTTTTGATATCTGCCAATACCCTAAACAGAGTATTTTATTAAACGGTGTTAAATCTTTATTAAACGGCTCTTTTTTACAATTAAAGCGTTGAAAGATGTTTGAACTTTATTTTATTGCTAATAATAAAATATTGATTGCCGTTATTCGTCTGCTGTGATATACATGCCGGATGTTACGACCATAAAATTGCCAATGGCTGCTGAAAGAGAAAATTATATCAATACCGTATTCAGGGGACTGAGCAGGCAACTGTTTGGATTTATCAGAAAGCGGGTAAACAGCACCGAAGATGCAGAAGATATTCTGCAGGAAGTGTTTTACCAGTTTGCAGGCAATACCGAACCCATCGAACAGGCAAGCAGCTGGCTTTACAGGGTAGCGAAAAATAAGATAACAGACAATTACCGAAAAAAGAAACTACCACTGGCTGATGATCTTTTTGGATCTGCTGAATCAGAGGATGGCATTGCTGAATGGAAAGAAATTCTACTGGCCAATGATTCCAATCCTGAAATGAGCCTGCTCCGGAATATTTTCTGGGAAGAGTTAAAAGCGGCCCTCGACGAATTGCCCGAAAATCAAAGGGAAGTTTTCATTAGTCATGAAATTGAAGACATCTCCTTCCGGGAATTGGAAGAAAAAACCGGCGTTCCGATAGCAACACTGATCACCCGAAAAAGATATGCAGTATTGCACCTGAGAAAACGACTGGCCAACCTGAAAAATGAATTATTAAATAAATAACCAATGCATCACCCGGTTCACCGGTTCATTTCCTGCATGCTGAATATTAGCCTGGACGGTCATGAAAATTTGTACAACCGGCAGAACCGGTGATGTATCTGGACTAAAAACTAAAAAATGGAAAAATCATATCATTTAAAAAAGAAATTTTTCATCGGTCTGATGATCATAGTGGCGATTCTCGCATTTGGAGCCCTGGTAATGCTTTTATGGAATGCCATACTTCCGCAGGTTATCGCCGGCGTTAGTGCCATCAGTTTCCCCCAGGCATTGGGCATCCTATTACTGAGTAAAATCCTATTTGGCGGATTCAGGGGCAGATGGGGTGGCCACCAGCGTCAGCAACAATGGATGGCTATGAAAGAAAAACTCGCCAATATGACACCGGAAGAAAGAGAACAATGGAAATCTGAATGGAAATCCAGGTGCGGTACTGGCTGGAGAGGATTCAGAAAAGACAGCAGCACAGAATAGTATTTTTTAATCAAATACGATGACACTAAAACCAACTGTATGCAGGTGCTTGTATTTAAAACAAATCTTACCAATATCAACAGGGTAAATGAAATTGAAACCTACCTCGATGTACATCCGCATATTTACCGGTGGAATGTAGACCTGGAAGATTGCGACAATATCCTGCGGATAGAATCCAGGGGAATTGCTGCCACTGAAATAGAATCACTCATCCTCAATGCAGGATTCTATTGTGAGGAGTTGCAATAAACATTACATGTTCCGGCGGTATTGACCACCTACACTATACAATGCGTTGGTGATCTGCCCAAGGCTGCAATATTTAACTGTCTCCATCAATTCTTCAAAAAGGTTTCCGTTGTTTACAGCTACCTGCTGCAAACGGGAAAGCATAGCTGCAGATTGAGCTGCATGTCTTTTATGAAAAGCATCCAGCATATTGATCTGGGCTTCTTTTTCCTCTTTGGTAGACCGGATCACTTCCTGGGGTAAAATAGTAGGTGACCCTTTTTTGCTGAGGAAAGTATTCACACCCACAATCGGGTATTCGCCGGTATGTTTTAAGGTTTCGTAATAAAGGCTTTCTTCCTGGATTTTATTCCGCTGGTACATTCTTTCCATGGCACCTAAAACACCCCCTCTTTCGGTAATGCGGTTAAACTCTGTCATCACAGCCTGTTCAACGAGGTCGGTCAGTTCTTCGATCAGGAATGATCCCTGGTTGGGGTTCTCATTCTTTGCCGTTCCCAGTTCCCTGTTGATGATGAGCTGAATGGCCATCGCCCTTCTTACACTTTCTTCTGTAGGTGTAGTAATCGCTTCATCATAAGCATTGGTGTGAAGCGAATTGCAGTTGTCATAAATCGCATACAAGGCCTGAAGCGTTGTACGGATATCATTAAAATCTATCTCCTGTGCATGCAGACTTCTGCCACTGGTTTGAATATGGTACTTAAGCTTCTGACTACGACTATTGGCTTTGTATTTATTTTTCATCGCCTTGGCCCAGATTCTTCTGGCTACACGACCGATCACGCTGTATTCGGGATCCATTCCATTGCTGAAGAAGAATGAAAGGTTGGGTGCAAAATCATCAATATTCATTCCACGGCTCAGGTAATATTCAACATACGTGAAACCATTTGCCAGTGTAAAAGCAAGCTGTGTAATAGGATTGGCACCGGCTTCAGCAATATGATAACCACTGATGCTCACACTGTAAAAGTTCTGAACATCGTGATCAATAAAATACTGCTGCACATCTCCCATGAGTTTCAATGCAAATTCAGTGGAGAAGATGCAGGTATTCTGAGCCTGGTCTTCCTTAAGAATATCTGCCTGAACGGTTCCTCTAACGGTGGCGAGTGCACGAGCTTTAATCTGGCTGTAAACATCTTCCGGCAATACATCTTTACCACTCAACCCAAGTAATCTCAGTCCCAATCCATCATTGCCGGGAGGCAGGGCTCCTTCCAGTGATCCTGATAGAGGTGATACATCCTTGCCATCGGTGCCGATGTACTTTGGAAGCGATCGGATATCATATTTTGCTTCGATCAGTTTGTTTACCTGATCCCGCAGGTTATTTTCGATGATGTATTTTTCACATTGCTGATCGATGGCTGCATTCATAAAGAAAGCCAAAACAATCGGAGCCGGACCATTGATGGTCATACTCACAGAAGTTTTGGGATCGCAGAGATCAAAGCCGCTGTATAATTTTTTTGCATCGTCTACTGTTGCGATACTTACCCCACTGTTACCGATTTTGCCATATATATCCGGGCGATGTGCAGGATCTTCACCATATAAGGTCACACTATCAAAAGCAGTACTCAGCCTTTTGGCCGGCTGGCCCTGACTTACATAGTGAAACCTTCTGTTTGTTCTTTCAGGCCCGCCTTCACCGGCAAACATCCTGGTAGGATCTTCACCCTCTCTTTTCAGCGGGAATACACCGGCCGTAAATGGAAATTCTCCGGGTACATTTTCCTGTAACTGCCATTGAAGAATATCACCCCAATCATTGTATTTGGGCAAAATTACTTTGGGTAATTCGGTGCCCGATAAACTTTTATAACGCAAAGGCTGACGGATCACTTTATCCCTCACCTGGAACTCATAAAATTCTTTGCTATAACGTTCACGCACAGACGCCCAGTTACCAACCAGTTTTTTATTGGTCGGATCCAGTTTGTCTTCCAGTTTAGCCGCTTCCTTTTTCAATTCAACAGCCACCGGATTTGAGTCACCCAGGATTTTTATGGCTCCATCCAGCTGGTACAACTGGCTCGCCAAAGCTCCCTGTGCAATGGCCCATTCATCATAGGCCTTGATGGTTTCTGCAATTTCAGACAGGTATCTAACCCTTGATGGAGGGATGATCGTAGATTGATTACTGGTATCCTTGGTATGTACATGGTGTTCTACATGACCATGAAAAGTAACACTGGTTTTGGATTCAATTTTCTCCATCAATCTTTCGAACAATTCATTCACACCGGCATCATTGAACTGTGCTGCGATGGTTCCTACAACAGGCAATTCCTCGTCCTTTGCCGACCAAAGCCCATGATTGCGTTTGTATTGTTTGCGTACATCATGCAATGCGTCGAGCGCTCCTGCTTTATCAAACTTGTTTACGCAAACAACATCGGCGTAATCGAGCATATTGATTTTCTCCAGTTGAGAAGGTGCGCCATATTCCGGTGTCATCACATACATACTCACATTGCAATAATCAAGGATGGATGCATCACTTTGTCCTACACCGGCACTTTCCAGAATAATCATGTCATAGCCTGCTGCTTTGCAGATATCAATCGCATCCTGCACATATTTACTCAATGCTTTATCACTTTCTCTGGTGGCTAAACTGCGCATATAGGCTCTTGGTGAAGAAATGGCATTCATCCGGATCCTGTCTCCCAGCAATGCACCGCCTGTTTTCTTTTTAGAGGGATCCACAGAAATTACAGCGATGGTTTTATCCGTATAAGTATTGAGAAATCTTCGTACAATCTCATCCGTTACTGAAGACTTTCCGGCCCCACCGGTTCCGGTTATACCAAGAACAGGTGTCGTTTTTCCTTCTACATTTTTATTGTCTGCCGAAACGGGCACGCCATTTTCTGCATTGGTGATATTCCTGGCAATCTTCCGTACATCGATCAGTTCTCCCAATGTCATAGGTGACTTGTATTCACCGTTTCCATTTAAAGTAAAATCGCATTGGCGGATCACATCTTCAATCATTCCTTCCAGTCCCATTTTACGACCATCATCCGGAGAATAAATACGGGTGATGCCATATTGATGCAACTCTTCAATTTCATCGGGAAGAATAGTTCCACCACCGCCACCAAATATTTTTATATGTCCGCAACCATTTTCAACCAAAAGATCTTTCATGTATTTAAAAAACTCCACATGCCCGCCCTGGTAGCTGGTAATGGCAATTCCCTGTACATCTTCCTCAATGGCACATTCCACTATTTCTGCTACGCTCCGATTGTGGCCGAGATGGATGATTTCAGCTCCTTTGCTTTGCAAAATCCGGCGCATGATATTGATGGCAGCATCATGCCCATCAAATAAAGCTGCAGCGGTAACAATCCTTACTTTCTGGTTGGGTGAAAAGCTCATAATAAATCTCAGTTTGGTTTACAGGTGCCGGTAAATCCGGCTACTTTACCCGTCATTCTACAGGCATAAAAATACAGGCCAAATTTACACATTAAAGCCCTTAAAAAAACAGGTTAAACAGAATATGGAGGAGTGGAGGCAGAAAACCTTGAAGGTTTTAGAAACCTTGAAGTTTTATTAGAGTTGCAGAAGACCTGGAAGGTTTTAAAAGACTTCAAGGTCTATTATTTCATCCTGAAAGTAAGTGCCGCAAAATCTTCAATACTGAGCGCTTCAGCTCTTTTATTGAAAATTTCTTCCTGAAGGATTTCAGGTGTAAACTGTGCTTTTACAGCATTGCGGAGCGTTTTACGGCGCTGGTTAAACGCAGTTTTTACAAGTACCCAATAAGCCCGGTCGCTTTTAAACTCCAATGGTTGCTTTCTCCTGGTTAAACAGATTACCCCACTCATTACTTTCGGCGGAGGATTAAAAGAACCCGGAGGTACGTCAAATAAATACTCAACATCATAATAGGCTTGTACCAATGCACTCAGCACTCCATACACTTTTGAACCAGGTTTGGAAGCAGCTCTTTCGGCTACTTCTTTCTGAAACATGCCAATAATTACCGGAACTTCATCCTTCCATTCAAGAATTTTGAATAGTATCTGTGTAGAAATATTATAAGGGAAATTCCCAATGACAACAAAGGGTTCGGTAAAAGGAATATCAATATCGAGAAAACTATTGCTGATGATCTTATCCTTCAGAACAGGATAGGTCTTCAACAGGTACTGTACTTTTTCTTCATCGAGTTCAACCGCTTTGAAATCTATTGCCGGCAACTGCAGGAGCTGTTTGGTAAGCGCACCTGCACCCGGACCAACTTCCAGCAATCTTTCGAATGGATGTTTCTTCAGAGCATCAATGATCTGATGAATGATCTGTTCGTCTTTGAGAAAATGCTGGCCCAGCGACTTTTTTAATGTGTACATTCCTGCAAAAATAGTTTATTCTTTGCTGGTTTGCTAGCTGTCCGACTTTCCTTACTCTTTTAAAAATTTCTGACGCAGAATAATCTGTCGCCGGTTATTCGTCAGTTTAATCAGGTACATCTGTGCCGGCAGTTGACTGATATTAACTTTAATCATTGCTGTACCCGACCCAGCCAGGATAGTTTGTTCCAACACTTTTCTGCCCGAGGGATCAAAAATCATCAGGTTGAAATTTTCTCTCAGGCTAAGGTCTGTAATCTTAATCCCAAGTACTTCTTTGGTAGGATTCGGATAAATGACCGATGAAAAATAGCCCGGTGCAAAATGAATATTCACAATATTGCTGTAACTAAACCTTCCAGCTTTATCTACTTCTTTAATCCGGTAATAATTATTTCCTTCTTCCGGTTTAAAATCAAAAGCAAAATAAGGTGGGAGGTTATTGATGGTTGATATTATTCTGAATACCGGATCCTTCTCCGTTTTGCGTTCCACTTCAAAATGATGATGTTGCTGATCGATGAATGCCTCCCAGTCGAGGCGCACGATACCATCATTCATCAACTGTGCAGTAAAATTGCCAAACTTTACCGGTAATGTTGTAATCGCTGAAACCTTGATCAACCTTAGATTATCTATATAAAATCCATCATCTTTCTCGAAGGCAAATGAACCGGCATCACTGTCTGATGTAAACTGTAAACGAAAAGATAGCGAGGGCTGTCCGACAAAATCATCCAGGTCAAAGTATTCATGTATCCATTGCTCACGGATACCCGTAAGCGCCGGTTGGTTTCCCAGTGTACCGCCATTGGTGGTATTGGATTCTCTGACGGTGTTGATGCCGCAGATTGGCGTCCAATTACTACCATCTGTAGCTACCTGTACCTGCAATTTATCTCTGAAATTTTCTGAACGATGTTTTACCCAGAAGCTGAGGTTGGCTGCAATGGCATCTGATAAATTGAAGGTATGATTACAGGTCACAGTTCGGGTTGTGCTGGCCGTATAGTTTCCTAATGGAGATTCCGTCATAGACGAATTCCCATCAAAAGACTGCAGACTGGTAAATGCCCAACCAGTGGGGCCTGCCGGACTAATGGTTGCATTCCAGTTGCTGTTAAAACTTCCTTCCATATTATCTGCAAACAAACTGATCGGGCTGAAATATCGGATGATCGTATCATAATGAACAACGCCACCAGACTCAGTTTTCCAGGCATACTTTATTTTTTGTCCACCCGCAAACAAAGGTGGTAAAGTATACTCAATACTATCGGTAATCAATTCTCCGTAGCTATTCAGTGTATGCGTTACCGGTAGTCCAACTGTAAGCATGTTCTCAATGGGTACCAATGTTACAATAACGGGATCATTCTGCAGCCCTATCCGTTGAACAGAAAATTTCAAGCGACCGGTTACAGATCCGATACCTATATCGTTCCTGTCTTCCAGTTCATAAAAACCACCTGCAGCATTGGCCAGTTGAATATTCTGAAAGCAAAGCTCCCTGCACAATGGAATGATCTGTGAAACCGGTGCCCAGAAATCGCCGCCACCGGCCTCTCCTGTCATACCGAAAATTTTTCCTTTGGGCCCTGTCCCGGAGCCAATATCACCCAATAAAAGCCAGTCTTTTATACCACCGGCCACTTCATAATTTACTGTTTGCGGACTATTTCCTGCACGGTGACCATTGTATAAACCCATTAATGCCGGAACACGTGTGTAATAATGTTCGTCTTCTGTACTGAGCGCAGGATGCAATGTTGGTCTTCCGTAAGGCAAAGAATAATAAGGACCATAACAATGCTGATCAATCGCATTTACAAAACGGCGACTCTGAACAAAATTCCGGATGGCTTGTGTTTCGGGTTCGGAAAATGCAGAGGGACCATAATAAGTATCTTCTGTTTTATTTGAAGATCCACAGGAGGAAGAAGCACCACTGCAGTTACTCCAGTCTATTCCATAATTTCTGTTGAGGTCTACACCAATATTGCCGGCGCCACCACCTGTGTTTCTGCGGTTCTTGCGCCACAATCCACCACCGCTGGTTGGATAAGATGCACTTGCACCACTATAGTTGTACATATAACCATCGGGGTTCACACAGGGTACAATATAAATGGCCCGATTGTCGACCAGATTTTTAATCCTGTTGTCCAGCGCATATTGCTCAGCCAGGAATTGCATAAAAAAAATCAGGCTCGTGCCACCGATCGCTTCTCTTGCATGTTGTAAACCGGTGTACAGCACTTCGGGCTCCGGTTCATCTGTAGTTACATTGTCTGAAATTTTAACAGCATAAATAGGATTGCCATTGGCTGAATTACCAATACTAAAAAGCGAGACCAACGATGGATAAGCAAGCTGCAACGACTGCATTTCAGCAATCATTTCAGCATACGTAAAATAGCCAGGATTGGCAGCTGATGCGCCCAGGCGTAAGACTACCCCCATTGCCAAAAGAAGCAGGAACGGGTACAATTCCAGACAATAGCCTGCAGCGTGCATCCTGAAAGGACACTACAGACTCTAACGGAGATGCGTACCTGTTTTGCTCAAGTGTTTGCTGAACCACATCATCAGTTATCAACTCATAAGTATAACCAGCGTTTTGTAAGCGGCTCATTTCACCTGAATTCAATACAATCGTTATACTACCGGCTTGCTGATCGAAATGATCCGGATTTAATTGCTGCCTGATAAAATCAGACACAGCAGTACTGTTAAGTGGTATCCTTACCTTACTGTACTTCTCCTGACTGATTGCAGGATTGCACAACACCAGGAATATAGTTAAAACCAGTAATAATTGTTTTCTCATAAGTAAAAGCATATTGGACACTGAATAAATTTATTTTATGACCACCATGGTTGTGTTCAGTAATTCTCCTGCCAGTACCAGGTTTACTTTATAGGTTCCATTGGCCAGTTTACGGGTGATGGGAAGTGGATGATCGCTCAATCCTTCAGTAATATTCAGCTTGCCTGAATACAGCAACCTGCCGTTTAGATCGAATATTTTTAAAGTTGCCATTTCATTTACAGCAGACTGAACTGTAAGCGTCGTATTGCCAAAACTTGGGTTAGGCGTTACCGTTATACTTCCTTTGTTCAGCATGTCTATTTTACGAACCGCACTGTATTCAATATTGCCGTAAGACTTAATGATGCTAACACGGTAATAAGAAACAGGTTTGCAGGGTAGTGAGTCTGTAAACCGGTACACTGCGGGATTCACAGATCCATTGGTATTCCTGTTATTGATTGGCGTCCAGTTAACGCCATCACAACTCCGCATCAGTTCATATTCCCTGTTTCCCGATTCATTATTTACATCCCATTGAAGGTTAACTTTTCCGGCGGGCGTTTTCACTGCTTTCAAAGCAACCTGCTGTTCAGGCAATACAAGGCTGATGGTAACCTGGTGATCTTCTATTTCACCATTGTCGAGATAGCCATTGGGTTTGTTTACCGATAATCCTTCACTGGCAGTAGCAATTCTCAAACGGAGAAAAGTATTGGAATACGCAGGCAATGTAACATTGAGTCCGGGCCAGAAAAGATTAACGCTTTGTGCTACTGGAGAGCTGGGCACATTGATCGTAGTGCCTTCAGAAGGATCATACAACCCGTTTCCATTGGCATCAATCCAGCCCGCCAGTGTGGCATTGCGGGCGGTACGGTTCAGTACTTTCACCGTCAGTACAAAATTGGAAACGCCGGCTGGAACAACCTGCAAACCAGTGATTCCATCTTCTTCGGCACCATCACCGGTAGCATCTGAAGAAGTATGCTTATTCCATTCTATACCGATGGTATTACCAATGCGTATACTGTCATTTCTTTCATGAGTACCAGGGTCTATACCAGCAGGATCATACGATGCAGGCGCATCCCCGAAATCTGTTTTCGGTTTAAATGCTTCTCCTGCATCACCCCAACTACCGGCAACGGCTACCCCCTGATAAGTCATCGTCTGGTGCAGGGCTGTATTCACCGTTCCGTTACCATTATACGGGGTAAGATATCCGGCTGAAACCGCACTGGGGGAACCACTGTTGTACATTTGTCCGGCCCAGGTAACACTCACCTGCCTTGGCACCAATGAAGCCGGTGAAGGTTTGATATTCACGCAAGATCCTGTAAGCAGATTTTTGTGATAGAAATCAGTTCTTCCGCTGGCACCGTCGAAATCATACATGATACCATCATTGATACCGATATCCGACCAGTCGTGCAGAGAATTTCCTGCTCCGTCATCAACAGGCGTAGCCCATACCTGGGCAACTTTTGTTGGTTGATATCCGCTGTTAAGGTCTATCCGCCACACAATCGATTCCCTTGCAGATTCAGCTGCCGACTGATCATTGCCTTCAATGCCGAGATAATAAGCGCCATCATAGAAAGCCGCTGCGCCCGATTCTACACCGGTTTGAAAAGTTGGAATACCGATATTGTTTACATTATTGATGAACACGCCCATGGTATCAAGATCATAGTCGTATCGGTAAATGGTTCGGTCAGATTGTGAATTATTGGTTAAGCTGAAGGCATAATAAACCATGTGCCGGTAAGGATCATAAGCAAGTGAATTGATATTGGTATGACCATTGTCTTTGAATAAAAGCCTCGCAACACCATTCGCAACATTCACATAAAAAATCTGGTTATCCTTCACTGCCAGAAAGTAGGAAGGTTGCCCGACAAAAGGTTTTGAAACATAATAGTAGTTCAGTGGGAAACTGCCATAGGAACAGGCCGACAAATCTGAAATATAAAAGGATCCATCTTCACCAGTGGTTGATCCCGAATTACTAACGGTAATGGATACCTTATCCACGGGGCCGGGCACTTCTATATTCAGTGTTGCATTCGCTGCCGGCGTATTGGCATTGTTGGCAACAGCGGTAACACTCGAACTGGCAACAACAGTTGAGGTTCCGGTTCCTGTGACTGTTAATATAGAACCCGCCAATGTAGTAGCAGTCATGGCTGTAGATAAAACTCCATTACTGGTTACGATGGTAACTGTTTGACCATAGTCGATATCATGCAGTGAAAACCGGAGCCATCTTACCGTATCCCTGAATGCAAAATTTACATTCCCGTTATTACGGAAACGGATATCCGCTCCTTTTCCAAAGGAACCTGTTTCGCCGGTGTGTGTGGTTACATCTCCACCCACATTGGCCCCGGTATAATCATGTGTTACTTTCACTGATTGTGTACCGAAGGTGAATTGCTGCGTCTGGCTCTGAGCAAGACTCAAAAAAGCAATCGGAGAAACATAGGTACCCGAATTGGGAAGAAAATCGAGGTAATCCCAGTTAAGCGTATCTCTTGTTGAACCGGCATTGCATTGTGCCAGGGCAGTCTGATTGACTGTTAAAACAAGAAACACCAAAAAGAAAATTGTACTGCGTAAAGTTTTTTTCATAAGCCGGATATTGTTAATAATAAAATTTCTGTCGAAAAATCTTAACAATACGCTTTCATCCTGGCTGAATGGAAGAGCCATGAAAAACGGTCAATAGGGATCAGTAAGGCAGTAATGTAAGGGTGGGTTAGTAAAGTTTTTTGTCGATAGCCCGTTTTTTTAGATAAAAGGTGTTTTTCCTACTATCAAGACAACGACAGATTATTACGATTATTATGAGCAGGGCAAGTTTTTTTTAATAATTTTTCAAAACCGGTAATTATACCTCGTAATTGCCCTACCATCGGGCTTTTCAGCCATGATATAATACGAGCTTTGTTTG
This sequence comes from Ferruginibacter sp., assembly GCA_037045295.1. Lineage (GTDB taxonomy): Bacteria > Bacteroidota > Bacteroidia > Chitinophagales > Chitinophagaceae > Ferruginibacter. The sequence goes on along the minus strand of JBAOHS010000004.1, from coordinate 380,467 downwards.
GAAAGGAATTTGTATTTTTACCACTTAAAGTTTTTTCTAATGAGTGGATCAGCAGATAATAAACCCGTAATCGGATTCAGTTGCGGAGATATCAATGGCATCGGCATCGAATTAATTATTAAAGTACTGGGCGATAACCGTGTTCTCGATATATGTACACCCGTTGTTTTTGGCAACAACAAAGCCATTAATTTTTACAGGAAAACGATCCCTGAAACAAATCTGAATTTTTCTATCATCAAAGACCTGACAAAAGTTAACCACAAGCAGGTCAATCTTTTTCATTGCTGGGAAGAAGAAGTGAATATCACCCCAGGCATCATGAATGATATTGGTGGCAAATATGCGGTATTAAGTCTGAGAGCTGCCGCTGAAGCCCTGAAAGCCGGAAAGATAAACGGACTTGTAACAGCACCTGTTCATAAAAAAAATATTCAATCAGCCGATTTCAATTTCACCGGACATACTCCTTACCTCAAACACCTGTTTGGTGCCCAGGATGTAGCCATGCTGATGGTGGCCGAAAATATGCGCATCGGTTTGCTTACTGAGCATGTACCCGTAAAAGATATTGCACAACATATTACCAAAGAAAGCATCATCAGTAAACTGAATGTGATCAATCAATCATTGCGCAGGGATTTTTGTATCACCAAGCCAAGGATTGCTGTACTTGGATTAAATCCACACTCCGGTGACGACGGACTGATCGGGAAAGAAGAAATAGAAATCATCAAGCCAGCGGTTAAAGATGCCAAACAAAAAGACATTTTCTGTTTCGGACCTTACAGTGCTGATGCATTTTTTGCCCGTGGACAATATGAAAAATTTGATGCCGTACTGGCATTGTACCACGACCAGGGACTGATTCCATTTAAATCTCTTTCTACTGGTGAAGGGGTAAACTATACAGCAGGGCTAAACGCAGTTCGTACATCACCGGATCATGGGACAGCCTTTGATATTGCCGGAAAAGGCATTGCCGATGAAACATCCATGCGACAGGCTTTGTTCAGCTGTATCGATATCATCAACCAGCGCCTCGAATTCGAAAGGCAATTCAAAAACCCTTTGAAGAAAATGAGTTCAGCTGTTGTTGCCAATGCAGTAGATGAAAAAATAACGGAGGATTAAAGGCTATTTAAATACTTCATCTGAAATACCTTTATTGATTTCATACTTTGTAAAACTGATTTCCGCTCTACCCTTTTTGGGTTTTGCATCCTGCTTCGGTTTGGGTGTTGAGGATCCATCATCAAAATCAAAAGTAATTCCCTTAGGTAATTTATAATCCTTTGTATTGAAGGAAAAAACCAGTTTATCAGGAAGGCCGTATTCGGCATATTTACCATAAGTCATTTCCAGTTCATAGGTGCCGTTTTCCCGGGTAGTGGTTCTTGCTTTGCGGATCACGTTGTTCACCGGATCGATGTAAACGGTTGACAAAACCACATCACTGTTATCATCTGTGGGTAATAATTTGGCAACCCTTAATACATCCTTACCCAGCTTTTCTGTTCCGGCATCAATCACGGTAAATGCTTCACCGCTTAATATATTACCAATACTGATGTTCACTGCACCTTTTGGAACAAAGGAAACACCCTTTTCACTTTTCAGTTTCAGCTTATTCGGTTTCTTAAAATATACTTTCACGTTGGCTACCGGAATTTTCAGGAAAGCAACATTGGTTTTCATTTTACCAGAGGCTTCATAATCATTTACCTTTTCAATTTTCTGACGTGCCTTTTGCAGAATGGATTCAATTTCCTGTGCAGGCAACTGAACTGCAAACAATGCAGCAACGATCAACAACATTAATTTCTTTATCATATAAGTTTTCATTAAGATAAAATATCTTTTTTTCTGAATACCAGCATTGCAATGCCCATGAGTACTGCAATGTGTAGAACCAAAATATACAAACTGTTTCTGATGGCTGGCCAGTTCTCTAAACTACCTTTTATGGGCAATCCTTCTTCATTGGTACCGATGTAGAAAAAGCCCTTCCATCCGACAAGATAGGAAGTAAACAACCAGGGCTTTACATTTCGGTCAATTACCGGCACATTGATATTGGAAACAATGGTACAGATGATTACAATGCAAACCGTTGCTACAATCGGACCGATGGAATTTTCAGCGAAGATCGACAACAATAAAGCCAACGCCGCAATTACAGTCAGCGCAACGGCTGCATAACCAAAGGCTGCAAAATAGCGCCACATCACATCATCCTGGGTAATCTGCAATATCTGTGATTCATCTCCCTTAACCCTGAATATGAGCATATCATCCGTTCCGAAGATCATCATACTCAGGAACAGCGCCATAACGGCCATCCATACCAGCAGTAATACAGTGAAAATGAACGAAGCCATGAATTTAACCATCAGCACCTGTGAACGACTAACAGGTTTTGATAACAGCAAACGCAATGTTCCCATATTGGCTTCACCTGAAATGGCATCACCGGCTATCAATGCTACCAGGATCGGCACCTGTACCAACAAAGTGTTCAGAATGATGTAACACATGAAATAACCATTGATGGCATTGGTTCTGTTGAGGTCGAAATTATCCTGCACATTCTGCAACAACAGGTTCATATAGCTTTGTCCATCTGCCTTGAATGCAAACTGGAATATCAAAACAATAGCACTGATGGCAGCAAATGCTATATAGGTTCTGGGCCTCTTTGAAATTTTAAACAACTCAATTTGCAAAAGGCTCCACATGACTTTCATTGTTGGTGAGTGATAAAAAATAAGCCTCGAGAGAATGTCGCGGCTGTACCGAAATTATGCCTGTACCCCTTTCCGTTAGTTGGGAAACCAGTTGAGGAATTTCGTTCTTATTAATATTGAGACGGATCGATTTGTCGGCCGCACTTGCACCTGTACCCCATTTTGTAGTTTGTAAAAATTCGAGTGCCAGGCCATTGTCGGTGGTATCCAGTTGAACCAGCGTTTTAGCAGGATCCAGCATTTCCTGTACAAAACCTTCCACAATCTTCTTTCCTTTGTGAATGATAAGCATGCGTGTCGCAATCACTTCAATTTCACTCAACAGGTGAGAAGACACAAGCACTGTTTTTCCCATCTGCCTACTTAGCTTCAGTATCAGGTTCCTCATATCGGCTATACCTTGTGGATCAAGTCCGTTAGTTGGCTCATCCAGAATGATCAGTTTGGGATTGTGTACGAGGGCAACAGCAATGCCTAAACGCTGTTTCATACCCTGACTGAAAGTTTTCACTTTATCCTTGCTTCGGTCGGCCAGACCAACCAGCTCCAACTGATCCATGATCAGCTTTCTGGTTACTTTGATACCACTCATTTTGGCAAACACAGAAAGATTATCGTAAGCAGAAAGATATTTGTACAAATCTGGTCTTTCAATAACAGCCCCTGTTTGAGCCAGAATTTCATGCCGATGAGAAGCGAGGTTTTTTCCGAAAATTTTGATTTCGCCGGAGCTTGGGGTGATTAACGTCAACAGCATCCGGATGGTAGTAGATTTTCCGGCGCCATTCTGACCCAGGAAACCGTATACATCCCCTTCATGTACGGAAAATGAAAGGTCGTTCACCGCTGTAAAATCCCTGTACTTTTTGGAGAGATGATTAACCTCCAGGATCAGATTCATATGGCAAAATTAACAGTATAAAGGAGGGAAAGTTTAAAAATGCCAAATAAAATATGTTTTCCTGTAACCGGAGATTGTACTAATCTTTTTTCATATATGACTGCAGGGCATTTACATAGGATTCAAATGCTTCAATTCCTTTCCTGGTTATCCTGCAGATGGTAAGCGGATAGTTGTCGCGAAACTGTTTACTGATATCTATATAACCCGCCTCTTTCAGTTTATTTAATTGCACACTCAGGTTGCCTGCAGTTGAATTTGTTTTTTCCTTAATAAAAGTAAATTCAGCTTCCTTCACACTGATAAGTAAACTTACCACTGCCAGGCGTAATTGAGCGTGTAATATGGGGTCAAGGTCCTTAAACATCCTGTTGCTGTTGTTTTTTTGCCAGTCGGTATTCTTTTTCCATGATTATTCCCGGAATCAACCAGGCTGCAATGGCAGAGATTGCAGTGAGCAGCAGGTCTATTTTAACGGTTGTGTATACAGCAATAACACTGCAAACCCAACAGAGTATTCCTCCCCATAACATCGGCTTGAACTTGCAGGCAGCGCCGGTAATAAATGTCGGCAGCCCGTAAAGAATCAGGAACAACGGATTTATAAATTCGTTGTACCTGAAGGCAGATGGGTGGCCCGCCAGTTGGGCATACTCTACTGCAACAGGTTTTAAAGAAACAAATACTGCATTGTTCACATGTATGAGGAGGAATATGCAAATGCCAAATCCCAACCAGATATAATCCATGAAAATATCATCATAGGACTTAAACTTCTTATTTCTTTTTTCACGTACCGAAATAAATACCTGTGGAATAACAGCAAAAAGTGTTAGCAGGAAAATATCAAACGGTAACCGATATCCGAAATGTAATTCAGATAATTTCACCAATGAACAGGTGGCAATCACCGTACCCCAGAGCATAGCGCCGATACCTGTATTATGGTATGTCTCTTTAGCCTTATTGATCATGGAATTGATCAAATGAAGGCTTTCTTCGTGTGTCAATGATTTATCTTCCATACAATGAATTTTCCTTGTTATAATTATACAGGTATGAACGGCCAGGTTATTGCTGTTGGATTTCTGCGTATAATGCTCCAGGTTATTTACATTCTGCAATCAGCTTTTCCGTAATTTCTTTTCCCCAGTCTGGCGCAATATCAGAAGCCGGTTTAAATACGGTATACTTATCTATAGCTTTCTGAAATTCCACAATCGCTGTTTTACATCCACCACCAAAAGCTTCGGGTGTGTATTTCAGACCCTGGCCTTTCAGGTAATGTGGACGAGGATTGGTTGGATCCTGTGCGATGGCATCGGCGAGACATTTTTCACTAACCGGGCCATACTCCATATAACGTTGCATCGGGTTAACCATCATGCGGCTGCTGGCGATCATACTTTTTACACAACTGATTTCCGAATTATTCGGCATCAGAGAATCTGCCTTGGCAATCAGTTCAGCTGCTTTATCGGCCAATACATCAATCTTTGATTTATCTGATTCCATAAAACTGTAATTCACCTGGCAGAAGGCAGCATAGTAAAATGGCAGCCATTGATTCTTTTCTGCATTTCCGATTCTTTCAAAACTGTTGGCCAGTGTTAGCAAGCTGGGTGGATTCCTGAAACTGCTGTCCAGGGCAGCAATATTGTTTTTCATAGCATTTACAAATCTTTCGCTTTGTGCATTTACTGTTGTGAATGCTGCCATCAGGATGAAACTGGTTACAATGAACTTTTTCATATTTGTATTTTTTTGTTGTTTGGCTTTCGCCGGAAATTTTTAATGATTCAATCTTATTCAGAATAGCTGTTACTATTTTCTTTGGTTTTAAAGATTATTATTGATGGCATCCTGTGTTCTGTCGACACCGAAACTGAAAAACGCTCCAATAAACACAAACCTGCGGGATGTTGGCCCGATGGCTTCCTTACGGTTGCTCATAGACGCATAATTATAATTGAACACCTGCTTCTGTCCCAGTACATTGCTGACTGAAAGCACATATACCACAAAAGTCTTTTTATTCTTTTTACCCAGATTAGGCAGGTAATTCAAACTGAAACCAAGGTTATTGTAATTGATCGTACGACCACCATCCTGTATTACATTTTCACCCAGCGCATTGTCATAACGGATCAGGTAATAGGGACGACCTGTAGCAAAATTGTAACTGGCATTGAATCCTGTTTTCCAGGGCATCACAAACTTTTTTACCACAAGAGAGGCAGTATGTTTTGCCACAAAGTTTGGTTCCATGCTCATCGGGAAATTCAGGTAATCTCTTTTTGTATCCAGGAATGAATAGGAAATCCAGTAGTCGACATTCTTGAGTGTTTTTTTATCTCTCCAGAAAAATTCAACTCCTTTAGCATATCCCTTACCGTTATTACTGGTAGCCACTTCTCTGCCGAAGGCATCCAAACCTGTTTTAAAAAGATTGTTGTAATCCTTGTAAAATACTTCGGTTCTGAAAGTACGCACGTTACTAGTTTTCTGGTACTGCAGGATATAATGCGTCGCCTTTGCATAACCAATGGAAGGCAAGGCTGGCTGGTAGCGTGTTTCGGGGTTCTGGTAAAAAATGCCATAGGCAAAAGAAGCCTGACTTTTATCCCTGAATTTATAGGCCAGTGAAACCCTTGGAGCTACGTTCCATTTGTTCATCTGTTCAGAATGCTCCAACCTGCTGCCCAGCTTCACAGCAATATCATTGGAAACATAAAAATCTGCTTCACCAAAAATGGCATTCAGGTTGTCTTTAATGATAGTGGTATACTTGCTGCTATCGAAAGCGGTGAAGATCGATTTTTCATAACTATGGAAATAGTCAGACCCGAACCGGATCATGTTTAATCCTTTCAGTCTTTTTTCAAAAACAACCCTTGCCTGGGCATAATATGATTTCGATAGTGCTGCGAAATTCTTCAGCGCATAGCCTATCGGGTTAGTAATCACAACTTTTTGATTTGTCGCATCCTGTAATTCATTCGAAATATCATCCTTATTGGTACTGAAACTTAATCCGCCGTTCAGCTTCCAACCCTTCCCCAGATTTTCTCTCCAGGTGAGGTTCTGGTAGGTATTCAGGTTGTTAAGGGAAAATGCATCTCTCAACTGAACGGAGTCAATATCACTCACCCTGTATCCTAATTTACTTGTACTCCAGTATCCATAATACTTGATCATCCCTCCTTTGGTTTTGATCCTGAAGTTGGCATCACCTTCATGAAACACCGGGTTGGTATAATAATCCTGTCTTTGTTTGATCACCGCAAAAGCAAGTGCCAGGTTACTATAGTTATAGGTCAAACCCCAGGAAGCTTTTTTATTCTTAGTAAGTTTCTGTATGCCACCTCCAACGCCAATAACGCTTACACCCAAACTGGCTTCTGTTCTTTCGGGCAGATCGGTCGACTCAAGGATGAGTGCCGATGAAAGCGCCTGACCGTACAATGCCGAATAACCACCCGAACTGAAAATGGTTCCTTTGAATAAAAACGGATTGAACCTTCCCCTCGAAGCAATGCCCGGCAAACTGCTGTAAAAGAAATTATTTACCAGGTTGCCGTCGATGTATATTTTACTTTCAGCCGCAGATCCACCTCTTACAAACAATCCTCCGGTTTCTCCAACCTGTTGGGTTCCCGGAAGCGTTTTCAGTGCACCCGTTATATCTCCTTCAGCACTGGCAGTTGTAACAATATCAATCGGGGTAAGTACCGTGGTCTTCTTTTTATCACTTGCCTCAAAAGCACCTGCTGTAATCACCACCGCACTCAACTCAGATATCAACTCCTTCACATTAATATTAATTACAATATCTTTTGTATCAATTGATATATTTTTCTGATATGAGCTGTACCCGATCAGGGTAGCTTCCAATACTTTTGCCCCCTTTTCAGTGGTAACAAAGGAATAATTTCCGAGGGAATCGGTGGTCGCCCCATCATATGAGTCCTTGATAACCACACTGGCACCTGCCAATGGGCGGTTCTTATTATCGGTCATTTTACCCGATATTTTTACCTGAGCCTGGGTGCTCAAAGAGATGAAAATAGACAAAATTACCAACGCAGTTTTCATTCTGATAAATTTGTCACAAACATAGAGTAGTTTACACTATAAACCAAATTAAATTTTGATAAATTTTATTTTGGGGGATGGATTTGGCTAAGCAATAAATCGATTTTGTTGTCAATAAAATATTGATTATTAATATTTTAAATATTATTGATTGCGAATTTATCTGTATGTGTTTGTACACTCAAACTTATGCACATCCCCAAAAATTTATTTTTTTATGTGGCGGCAATTTGTAATTTAGCAACAGAATTTAATGGGTTAGTAAGTATTAAGGGTCGGCAGAAATGCTGACCCTTTTACTTTTTAAAAACTTCCATAATCAACTTCTGTTTTTTTTATTCTTGTTTTCTTTCCAGAAAAAAAATTCACTCATTTCATTTCACAAAACACATTTATACATTTTAAAAACAGAAACTGAAGTTTCATTTTTTTCTTTCAGCGTTTTTGAATTTACATTTACTGCATGAGTAAAACAAAGACTTCATTCTTTTGTCAGAATTGCGGATATGAAAGTGCAAAATGGTTGGGTAAATGTCCTTCCTGTAATCAATGGAATACTTTTGTTGAGGAAGTAATTGTTAAAGGAAATGATAAAACTGAAAAAGACGATTGGAAAGAATACAGCGGATTGTCGAAATTAAAAACTGTTGCACTCAGTGATGTGAGCAGTGCCGAAGAAAAAAGAATTGTAACATCAGATGCCGAACTGAACCGTGTACTCGGTGGTGGAATTGTTTGCGGCAGTATTGTACTCGTTGGCGGCGAACCTGGTATTGGTAAATCCACTCTCTTCCTTCAAACAGGTCTTTCACTTAAAAACGTACTCACCCTTTATATCAGTGGAGAAGAAAGCGAACAGCAGATTAAAATGCGGGCCGACCGTTTGGGTATTCAGCATGATAACTTTTACTTACTTACAGAAACCGATACACAATCTATCTTCAAGGAAATAAAAAAACTGAAACCGCAACTGGTGATTGTTGATTCAATTCAAACTTTGCAATCGCCTTTTGTTGAATCTTCTCCCGGCAGCATCAGCCAGATACGTGAATGCGCCGCTGAACTGCAACGCTTTGCCAAAGAAACCAACACACCTGTATTCCTCATTGGTCATATCACAAAGGATGGCAGCATTGCTGGTCCGAAGATTCTCGAACACATGGTTGATACCGTGCTGCAGTTTGAAGGCGACCGTCATTATGCATACCGCATCCTGCGTACACTTAAAAACAGGTTTGGCTCTACTGCTGAACTGGGTATTTATGAAATGACCGGCGAAGGCATGAGGGCTGTAAACAATCCGAGTGAAATTCTCATCACACAGAAAGAAGATCAGCTAAGTGGTATTGCCATTGCCGCAACCATTGAAGGGATGCGACCCTTATTAATAGAAACACAGGCATTGGTTACACAAAGTGTTTATGGAACACCACAAAGAACCGTAAGTGGTTTTGATCTGCGTCGTTTGCAACTACTGCTCGCCGTTCTCGAAAAAAGAGGTGGCTTTCATTTTGGTATCAAAGATGTATTTGTAAATATTGCCGGTGGAATAAAAGCAGAAGATCCATCCATCGACCTCGCCATTGTTACTGCTTTACTCAGCAGCTATGAAGATGTTGCAATCCCTCAACAACTTTGCTTCGCCGGTGAAGTAGGATTGAGCGGTGAGATCAGGGCCGTAAACAGAATTGAACAACGCATCGCTGAAGCCGAAAAACTGGGCTTCACCAAAATCATTGTCAGCAAATACAATTCCAAATCTCTCTCGAAACTGAAAGCAGGCATTGAAATAATTTCACTGGGCAAGGTAGAAGAACTATACAGGTATTTGTTTTAGATTTATGGAAATACGTACCCATGTTGTCTATCCCCCATCTCTTACAGGATGCATTGCACCTGTTCTATCCGAATTGTTGCCAGGGTTGTGGAAGCGACCTGATTTTTAATAACCAGCTATTGTGCATCCGCTGCCTGCAATCACTGCCGCATACCCGTTTCGCCTGGTTCCCCGATAACCCGATTGAAAAAATCTTCACCGGCCGCCTGAATATTGCTGCTGCCCATAGTGAATTTTATTTTTCGAAAGGACAATTGATACAGGAACTCATCCATCAACTGAAATACAATCACAATAAAGACATCGGCATCTACCTCGGTGAAATTACCGGTGAATCATTATTGCAGAGTGGCCGGTTCAGCGGATTGGATGCCATCATTCCATTGCCCATGTATCCCGACAAAGAATACAAACGTGGTTATAACCAGGCAACGATCATTGCAGAAGGCATCAGTAAATCCATGAACGTACCACTCATGAATAAAATGGTATTTCGATCACGCCTCACCGAAACCCAGACTAAAAAACACCGTGCCGACCGATGGCAGAATGTTGAAGGAAGTTTTAACATCAGCAACCCTTCAGCACTTATGGGCAAAAAAATTTTACTGGTAGATGATGTCATCACCACCGGGGCAACGATTGAAGCATGCGGACAAGTCATCAACCGATTATCGGGCAGCGCCATTTACATTGCTACACTCGCTCATGCCAGCAAATAATCTGTTTCCTGCACCCGAAAAAAAACTACATTTGAAATATGATGAAACGGCTTTTTTATTTCTCCTGCCTGTGCACAACGCTGATCATTTCCCTGCTGTCGTGCAAAAAAGAAAGTTTTATAACCAGTGCCGATGCAAGACTCAACATTACAAGAGATTCTGTAAAATTTGATACGGTATTTACCAGCACCGGTTCCATCACACAATCTTTCAAAATCATCAATGAAAACAACCAGCAATTAAGACTATCTTCTGTGAAACTGATGGGCGGCATCAACTCCCCTTTCAAAATCAATATCAACGGATTCCCCACTGTGGAAGAAAACAATATTGAAATTGCTGCCAATGACAGCATCTATGTTTTTGTATCCGTAACGGTCAATCCCAATACTGCCAACCTTCCTTTTATATCTAAGCGATAGCATCCAGGTAAGTTATAACGGGAATACACGGTTTGTGCAACTGGAGGCATTCGGACAAAATGCGCATTTCCTCCGGGATAGTATTCTCTCCGGCAATACCGTTTGGAACAACGACCTGCCTTATGTGATACTGGGAAGTCTTCGTGTAGACACTACCGCTAGTTTAACCATCAACCCCGGTTGTAAAATTTATACGCATGCCAATGCGCCCATCCTGGTAGACGGTACGCTGAATATTAACGGCAGCAAAAACAATGAAGTGGTTTTCACCGGCGACCGGCTCGATGCTGCCTACCGTGATCTTCCTGCCAGCTGGCCTGGTATTTATTTCCGCAGCACCAGTGTAAATAATCAGCTACGCTTTGCCGTTATTAAGAATGCCACACAGGCGGTGGTTGTCATTGATCAGCCTGCTAATAATCAACCCAAACTCAAACTTGAACAATGCATCATCACCAATGCCTTTGATGCAGGTTTATTATTGCTCAATAGTTATGCCGAAGCAAACAATACACTCATCAGCAATTGCAGCCGTAATATATATATAGAATATGGTGGCAAATATTCATTTACCCATTGTACCGTTGCCACTTATTCGAACCAGTATTTGTTACATACCATTCCGGTATTGCAGGCCTATAATTTTACTGATGCATCCGGAAGCTTGCAAACCGCCGATCTTGAAGCAACTTTTACCAATTGTATATTCTGGGGCGATGGTGGCGCTGTGGATGATGAAGTGATTACCGGTAAAGAAGGCAACACGGTTTTCAATGTAAACTTCAATAATTGTTTGTACAAAGCTTTGAATGATCCTGCCGATGCAACCCTGAATGCTGTCATCCGAAATATAGAACCTGCATTCGACAGCATTGATGTAAACAATAAATATTATGATTTCCGCACATCCCTCAACCCTTTTGCACCGGGACTGGATGCAGGATTACCCGTTTCATTACCAACCGATCTCGATGACCTGCCCCGCTCTGCCGGACTGGCTCCCGATCTCGGCTGTTATGAAAAACAATAAACCTTTTGCACACCCGAACTGTTATAAAAATAAAAATATGATCCGATTAATTTCCATCACTGCCGTTTTACTTTCCTGTATGTCACCAAATGCAGACAAAGCAACTCCAGTTAAAAACGATTCCATGCAAAATATTACTGCCGATACAACAACAAAAAATATCTATGGCTTTAAAGTTCCCTCACTCGATGGCGGTACAATCGACTTCTCTTCTTTCAAAGGAAAAAAGATACTCATTGTAAATACCGCATCTGAATGTGGTTACACGCCTCAGTACAAAGACCTCGAAGAACTCTATAAAAAATACAGCGACAAACTCGTGATCGTTGGATTTCCCGCCAACAATTTCGGCGAACAGGAACCAGGCTCCAATGCCGAAATCAAATCTTTTTGTCAGAAAAATTATGGCGTGAGTTTTCCAATGGCAGCAAAGGTTTCTGTAAAAGGCGATGACATGACGCCGATCTATCAATGGCTCACCCGTAAATCAGAAAACGGTGTACTCGATGCCGAAGTAACCTGGAACTTCAATAAATTTCTGCTCGATGAAAACGGCCGCCTGATCAGCAAATATGAAAGCAAAACGAATCCGATGAGTGCGGATATCACCAGTAAATTATAATTAAAGTTTTATAAATTAATTCACAGGCTGCTCCATATACAGAGCAGCCTTTTTCATTTACTTTGCGTCATGCAATTCTCGGGTGTCATCGGTCAGCAGGCAATCAAAAAACAACTCGTTCACATGATTCAGCAGAACAGGCTGAGCCATGCCCTGTTGTTTTTAGGTAAGGAAGGAACAGGTGCACTTTCGCTGGCCCGGGCTTTTGCACAATACATGGTTTGTGAAAAAGTAAACGGAACTGCCAAACCAAAAGTGCAGGATGCAGGTCCATCGCTTTTTGGCGAAGAGCCAGCACCCGTAGCCGTTTCCACAGAAAAAGCATTGTATGATGATTCCTGTGGAGAATGCCCGTCCTGCATCAAAGCTGCTAAACTGATTCACCCGGATATCCATTTTTCTTACCCGGTGATTCCAAGAAAACCAGGCGATAAACCCATCAGCACCGATTATATTTCCGAATGGCGGGAGTTCATGGAAAAAAATCCATACGGCAATAATTACGACTGGCTGCAATTCATAGAAGCAGAAAACAAACAGGGCAATATCACTGCGCTCGAATGCAATGATATCATCCGCAAGATGAACCTGAAAAGTTTTGAAGCACCCTATAAAATTTTGCTGATGTGGATGCCCGAAATGCTGGGCAAGGAAGGAAACAAACTCCTCAAACTCATTGAAGAACCACCACCGGATACCATCTTCATCCTCGTTGCCGAAAACGATGCACTGATATTACCAACTATATTGTCGAGAACACAACTGGTAAAAATTCCGCCATTAAACAAGCAGGATATTGAAGCAGCCCTGGAGCTCAGAGAAAACATGCCCCTGTCAAAAGCCAGGCAGGTGGCTGCCGTGAGCGAAGGAAATTATCATGAAGCACTCCAGTTACTGCAACACAGCGACGACGACTGGGAGGTTTTGCTGCGTGACTGGCTCAACAGCATTGTAAAAACCGGTCCGGCTGCCCAGGTAAAATGGATCGATGAAGTAAGCAAGATCGGCCGGGAAAAACAGAAACAATTCCTGCGATATTTTACCCACCTGCTCGAACAGGCCATCCGTTTGAGCATGATGGGCGAAGCTGCCGGCGACAGTTCATTGAAGGAATCCGACAATGATTTTGCCCTCCGTTTCAATAAGCTCTGCAACCTTGCTCAGCAGGAAGCCATCATTCATGAACTCGACCAGGCAGCCTATCATATAGAAAGAAATGCGAATGCGAAAATTCTTTTTCATGCCCTTACCATCCGCTTATACCATATTATTAGCAACAAATCAGTAATTTTGATGAACTGAGGTACCGGCTGTTGTGCAGGAAGAGCTAAGACTGTTTTTATTCAATCTGACCAGACTTTCTCTACTATATTCAACTTCAGTGGCGTCGCACACTTGTACAGTTACTGCAACCAGCAGCGTACAGTTACCGATCGCCCCGGGCCTCTGCAGTATATTCTGATAACGATCTAAACTATTTATAATCATGGGTTGTGGAAGTTGCGGTACCAGCGTTGGCGGTTGCCAGAGTCATGGCAGTTGCGCCAGCGGAAGCTGTAACCGGATGAATGTGCACGACTGGCTGGCAAACCTGCCATTCAGTGATCCCGAGAGCAATTGTCGCATTGTTGAAGTCAGTTTTAATAATGGAAGCCGGAAAGACTATTTCCGAAATACCACCCTGCATTATTATGCCAAAGGCGAAATGATTGCAGTGGAAGGTGTGAGCGGCTTTGATGTAGGCATGGTTAACCTTACCGGTGAACTGGTGAGGCTTACAACTGAAGAAAAACAATATCGACGAGAAGAGTGCAGATATTAAAAAAGTTTTGCGCCGTGCTACTGAACAGGACCTGGCCAAAATGAAAGAAACCAAGGCCCGTGAAGCACAGGTGCTGATTCGTAGCCGGGCTATTGCCCGCCAGTTGAAACTCGAACTCAAAATGGCAGAAGTGGAAATACAGGCCGATGGCCGCAAAGCCACTTTCTTCTACATCGCCGACGATCGTGTGGATTTCAGGGAACTGATTAAAATATATGCTTCCGAATTCAAGGTTAAAGTTGAAATGAGGCAGATCGGTGCCCGCCAGGAAGCCGGAAAAGTAGGTGGCATCGGAAGTTGCGGCCGTGAACTCTGTTGCAGTACCTGGCTTACCGATTTCAAAAGTGTCAATACCAATGCAGCCCGTTACCAGAACCTGAGCATCAATCAAACCAAACTCAGTGGTCAGTGCGGCAGGCTTAAATGCTGTCTGAATTACGAACTCGATACCTATCTCGACGCTTTACAATTCTTCCCGAATGATGCCGATATGCTCGAAGTAGCCAAGGGTCGTGCATTCCTGGTGAAGAAAGATATTTTCCGCAACCTGATGTGGTACACACTTACCGACAGCAACAAACAGTATCCGCTCAGCATCGAAACAGTTAAGAAAATAAAAGCACAGAACAGGGAAGGCATCAGGCCGGAAGAGTTGGAAACAGTGGAAGTGACCGGTAGTAAACCAAAAGAAGTTGAACCTGAATATGCCGATATCGTTGGACAGATCAGTTTAAAAAGCCTGGAAAGAACCACCCGCAGACGCAAGGAAAAAGAGCGTGGTCAGCAGCCTAAACAACCAGGCAACAACCGACCACCACAACAACAGGGAGGTCCAAGACCAGCTCAGCAAAAACAGGATCAGCCACAGCAAAGAGGCGGTCAGCCTAACAGGGGTAATAATCCCGATCAGCGTCCGGCACAACGCCCGCCACAACAGGGTAACAACAGCAACAGGCCGCCACAGGGAGGTGGAAGACCGCAGCAGAGAGGTCCGCAGGGCAGAGCTCCGCAAAGACCACCACAGCAACGTGGTCCGCAAAAACCGCCGCCACCAAAAGAAAGTTAATAGCAGTTGATATGAATTGAGAGAACAGATTTACATCACCCGTAAAACATCCCAAAGAAAGTGTCTATCACGGTACAGCATCTCTCCAGGCATTACGGCACACAGAAAGCCGTAAACAATATTTCTTTTTCCGTTAATAAGGGAGAAATCGTGGGCTTCCTTGGCCCCAATGGTGCAGGTAAATCCACCACCATGAAAATGATCACGGGTTATATCCAGCCCGACAATGGTCATATTGAAGTTTGCGGCATCCCTGTGAGCGAAAATGATATCAGCACCAAAAAGAAAATAGGTTATCTGCCCGAAGCCAACCCTTTGTACATGGATATGTATGTAAAGGAATACCTGGCTTTTATTGCCGGCGTACATGGCATTAAAAATGCGGATATGCGTATCCGTGAGGTAATTGCATTGGTCGGATTAACACCCGAATCGCACAAAAAAATCGGGCAGCTCAGTAAAGGTTATAAACAACGGGTAGGCCTGGCCGCAGCGCTGGTGCACGACCCGGAAGTATTGATACTCGATGAGCCTACATCGGGCCTCGATCCCAACCAGATCATAGAAATAAGAGAAGTGATCAGGAAACTCGGGGAAAATAAAACAGTATTGTTTTCATCACATATCATGCAGGAAGTTGAAGCACTTTGTGAAAGAGTGATCATCATCAACAAAGGAAATATTGTTGCCGATGATTTATTGAAAAAACTGCGCAGCCAATCGGGCGACATCCAATCGGTAGAAGTGGAATTCAAAACCATCCCTGACATTTCGCTGCTTGAAAAATTACCCGGCGCAACCAGTGTAAAAAAAATAAGTGCATCCGTATTCAGCATACAATGCAATAATGCAGAGAATATGAAAAAACAATTGCTGCAGTTAAGCATAGATGCCGGGCTCGACGTGGTTTCACTGCAAACCGCCAGTCAGAATCTGGAAGCTGTTTTCAAATCGCTGACAACCTGATTTTTCATTTTGTAAGCGGCTGTAAAGGTTGTTATTTTGCAAAAGGAAAATCTTCCTTTCAATCAATAATTCATCATTAAAATTCATAATTGATTATTCCATGAGTTACATCGCCTCCATCAACGCACGCCAGATCCTCGACAGCAGGGGAAATCCAACCATTGAAGTAGATATTTTAACAGAGAATGAAAGACTCGGTCGTGCCGCCGTTCCAAGTGGCGCCAGCACCGGTATTCATGAAGCTGTTGAATTAAGGGATGGCAATAAAAAATTATACGGCGGCAAGAGTGTACTCAAAGCAGTTAAGAATGTAAATACCATTCTTGCTGATAACCTGTTGGGTTGGGATGTTGCCGATCAAACCGGCATCGATGCCATGATGATCAAACTGGATGGTACCGAAAACAAAGCCAAACTCGGCGCCAATGCATTGCTTGCGGTTAGTCTGGCCGTTGCCAAAGCAGCAGCCCTTGAAGCCAATCTCCCACTCTATCGTTATATCGGTGGAACCAATGCAGCCATCCTGCCCATACCCTATGATGAATATCCTCAATGGTGGTGCACATGCCGATAATAAAATCGATTTCCAGGAATTCATGGTAATGCCGGTAGGTGCCAAAACTTTCAGCGAAGGTTTGCAATGGGGTGTTGAAATTTTTCATGCTTTGAAAACAGTATTGAAGAAAAAAGGATACAGCACCAATGTGGGCGATGAAGGTGGCTTTGCTCCCAACATCCAGAGCAACGAAGAAGCGATTGAAACAGTACTGACCGCCATCCAGGCCGCAGGTTACAAAACAGGCAGCCAGATTGCTATTGCAATGGATGCAGCCAACAGTGAACTCTGGAATGCAAAAGAAAAAAAATACATCTTCCATAAAAGCGACGGAAAAAAATTAACCAGCGAACAACTGGTGAAATACTGGGAAAACTGGGTGAAACAATATCCGATCGTTTCCATTGAAGATGGTATGGCAGAAGACGACTGGAAAGGATGGAAAATGTTAACCGATACCATCGGCAGCAAATGTCAGCTGGTAGGCGATGATCTTTTTGTAACCAATGTAAAGCGTCTTGAAAGAGGCATCAATGAAAATACGGCCAATGCATTGCTCGTAAAAGTGAACCAGATCGGTACTTTAACCGAAACCATCAATGCGGTTAGCATGGCTCAGCAGAATGGATACAATACCATCATGAGTCACCGCAGTGGTGAAACAGAAGACAGTACCATTGCTGATCTGGCGGTTGCATTGAATTGCGGACAAATTAAAACCGGTTCTGCTTCCCGCAGTGATCGTATGGCAAAATACAATCAGCTGATCCGTATCGAAGAGATTCTGGGTCATAGTGCCATCTATCCCAACGGTAAAATCAAATTCGGTAAAAAATAAAGTTTATCACATGGCCCCGGGAAATAAATAAGTTTCCGGGGCTTGTTGATTTAAGATATAAATTGTAATTTGTACTAACCTGTTCAACCATGAGAATACTTCCGGGTGTTTATGCAGTGCTGAAAAACAAATATTTCATTACAGGCGTTTGCTTCCTGGTATGGATGATGTTCTTTGATCCTAAGGATTGGGGACTGATCAGCGCCAGAAAAGAAAAACTGAGGGAACTGCAGAAAAGTGAGCAACACCTCAATACCATGATATCCGAAACCCGTACAGAATTGAACCAACTGAAGAACAGTGCTCAAACAATTGAACGCTACGCCAGAGAGAAATATCTGATGAAAAAGGACAATGAAGACCTTTTTTTAGTAAATACCCCATAAAAACGGTAAAAACCACTCAGAAAATACAATATTCGATCAAGACCTCCGTTTAATATGCGGATAATGATTATGGATATTTAATTTAATTAACTAGCATTAAACTTGCCTATGCACAGTTTTACTTCGGAAGACTTATTGCTTTATTTGTATAAGGAAGCTTCCCCTTCAAAATCAGCAGCAATAGAAGCTGCAGCAGTTACTGACTGGAGTTTGCGTGAAGAATTGTCTTTGCTTTCATCTACCCAAAAACAGCTGGAATCAATCGAATTTTCTCCCCGTCAACAAACAATCGACAATATTTTAAGTTATGCTGAAAAAGGAATGGAAGAAGTTGTCACAGCCTGCTTAAGATTTAACCTTATTGTGTAATTTCCCGTTTCGTCGATTGAAACGGGTTTTTTTATGACCAAAAAAGAACGTTACAGCTTTATAATCAATTACTTCCAGGAAAATATGCCGGAAGCAGAAACTGAATTATTATACGACAATCCATTTCAGTTACTGGTAGCGGTTATTTTATCGGCACAATGCACCGATAAAAGGGTAAACATGACTACCCCGGCCATTTTTGAACGATATCCCGACCCGGAGTCCATGAGCAAAGCCAGTTTCGACGAGCTATTTCCCTTTAATCAGGAGCATTTCCTATCCCAATAACAAAACCCGTCACCTGATTGGCATGGCCAATATGCTGGTGGAAGATTTTAATGGAGAGGTTCCGATGACGGTGGAGGAACTGGTTAAACTTCCGGGAGTAGGTCGAAAAACAGCCAATGTCATCACCTCAGTCATTGATGATCAACCCAATATGGCTGTCGACACTCATGTTTTCAGGGTAAGTGCCAGAATCGGTCTTAACCACCAGGGCCAAAACGCCATTGGCTGCTGAGAAACAACTCATTGCAGCCATTCCAAGGGAACTTATTCACAAAGCACATCACTGGCTCATTCTTGCATGGCCGGTACACCTGCCTGGCGAGAAATCCCAAATGCAGCGAATGTGGCATCCAGACTGCCTGTAAATTTTACAACAATAAATAAAACAGGGTAAATAAAATTGACAAAAAATCGTTTAATTTGTATAATATATTGTTAACCCCTACAATCAACTGCAACTTTCTAAAAGGATTTTTAATGAAAAGACTAACATTTATTCTTAGCCTTGTGGTCGTGTTTTCTGGTTTTTCTAAGAAAGCCGCAGCGCAGTATTATTTTTACAATGATTCCTATTATGATAATCCACTGATGTTTGAAGTGGGTGGTTCAATTGGATTCATGAACTGTCTTACCGATCTTGGCGGAAAGAAAGGTATTGGAAAAAGATTTATCAAAGATCTCAACTTTGGTAAGAACCAATTCAGTGGTGGCGCCTATTTCAGCGTGATGTACAAATACGCAATCGGTGCAAGATTGGAAGCAACATTCGGAAAAATTTCTGCAGATGATGCAGTACTTGCCAATGTGCCCAACACAGATATCGCTAAAGCCCGTTTCAACAGGAACCTGAATTTTCAAAGTACCATTACAGAATTTTCACTTGTAACTGAAATACATCCTTTGTTTGTATTCATCGACTGGACGGCAAGGGATCAGGATCCTCCAAGAATTTCTCCTTACCTGCTTGCTGGTGTAGGATACTTTTCATTTCAATCCACAAGCCAAGCTTGGTAATAAACTGGTAGACCTTCAACCACTCAGTACAGAAGGACAGGGTTTTGCAGAATACCCAGACAGGAAAGTTTATAAACTCAAACAAATCAACTACCCGGTAGGTGTTGGTATTAAATACGAATTGTCTTCATTGGTAAACCTCAGGGGTGAATTTGTATACAGGATACTGGGTACCGATTACCTGGATGATGTTAGCACCAGCTATATCGATCCAAACCTTTTCGCAGCCAATGGCCTCACAGGCGCACAATTGAACAACGCACTGCAATTGCACGATCGCCAGATCAACTCCATTACAGGACCTGGTGGAAAACGTGGCAGCCCGGCAGAAAAAGATGCTTTCTTTACATTTCAACCTGAAGATCGGCGTTGCCATCGGAAGGGAAAGAATCAGGTAAAATATGAATGCTTTTCATAAACGAAGAAGCCGCTGAAAATTCAGCGGCTTCTTCGTTTATCGTATACTGTTAATTCGTATTGATCAGAGCATTTTCTTAATCACTTCTACCAGTTCACCTTTTGTAATAGGTACACCCATGATTTTATTATAAGGTTTTGCATCTACCATATAAACATCGCGGATGATTTTTACCAGTTGCCCGTTGTTGATTTCAGGAACCAGTACCTGCTCAAAATTGCGGATGATTTCTCCAAGGTTTTCAGGGAATGGGCGAACATAACGGAGATGGGCATGCGAAACTTCCACACCCTGTTGCTGTAATTCTGCACAGGCACTCTTGATAGCACCATAGGTACTACCCCAACCCAGCACCAGGATTTTACCTTTCTCCGGACCGCTGTCGAGTTTCTGTTTAGGAATATAACTGGCCAGCTTATCTACTTTCTCCTGCCTGATTTTCACCATCGTCTGGTGATTCTCGGGATCATAGCTGATATTTCCGGTAATGTTCTGCTTTTCCAATCCGCCAATCCGGTGTTCCATTCCCGGCGTACCCGGAATTACCCAGGGCCTTACCAGTTTTTCATCCCGGAGGTATGGCTGAAATTTATCTTCTCCATGACCCAACTGTGTTTTATAATGAAAATCCAGTGGTGGAAGATCGGCCGATTGCGGAAACTTCCAGGGTTCTGCTCCGTTGGCGATATAACCATCGCTGAGGATAATCACCGGTGTCATATGCTGCACGGCAATGCGTACTGCTTCATAGGCAACATCAAAACAATCACTGGGTGTAGAAGAAGCAATAACCGGCATCGGGCATTCGCCATTCCTTCCATAATATGCCTGCAAAAGATCGCTTTGTTCTGTTTTGGTAGGAAGACCTGTACTCGGACCACCTCTTTGAATGTTACAGATTACCAGTGGTATTTCCAGCATCACCGCAAGCCCCATGGCTTCTGCTTTAAGGGCCATACCCGGACCAGAGGTTGTGGTGACTCCGATAGAACCACCATAACTGGCACCAATAGCCGAAGTTATCGCTGCGATTTCATCTTCCGCCTGGAATGTTTTAATACCGAAGTTTTTATATCGGCTCATTTCATGCAGGATATCAGAAGCTGGCGTAATCGGATAAGTTCCGAGAAACATCGGCAATCCGCTTTTATCCGCTGCTGCAATCAATCCATAGGCCAGTGCCTGGTTACCCATGATGGAACGATAAGTTCCCGGGTCCATTTTTGCCTTGGAAACCGAATAACGGGTCGTAAAAATTTCAGTTGTATCCGCATAATTATAGCCCGCCTGCAATACTTTTAAATTACTCTCGAGTATATCTGGTTTTTTAGAAAACTTCTCTTTGAGAAAGGTCATGGTATTCTCCATGTCGCGGTTATACATCCAATAAAGAAATCCCAGTACAAACATATTCTTTGCACGGTCTTTCTCTTTGGTGCCCATCACGAAATCTTTCAGGGCTTCCCGGGTCATTTTGGTTACATCCATTCGGATGACTTCATAATTATCCAGGCTATGATCTTCCAGTGGATTTACACCATCCGGGTAATTGGCCAATCGCAAATTTTTGCTGTCGAACCCATCTTCATTGGCAATGATCTTTCCGCCTTTCTTCAGGGCATTCAGATTCACTTTCAATGCAGCAGCATTCATCGCAACAAGTACATCACACTCATCACCGGGTGTATAAACCCTGTCGCTGCTGAACCTGAGCTGAAACCCGCTCACACCGGGCAATGTACCGATCGGGGCACGGATCTCCGCAGGAAAATCTGGAAATGTTGCCAGATCAATTCCCATTAATGCCGTGTTGTTTGTAAACTGACTTCCGGTTAACTGCATACCATCACCGCTATCTCCGGCGAATTTGATAACGACGTCCTGCAGTACTTCATTTTTGTCTACCATAATAAGAATATTGTCTTAAAATTCAGGATCTCCTGTCATGGCTAAGTTAATGAATTGCAACAATAGATAAACAATAAAAAATAAATGAATTGTACATTGATTTCAGGTGAATGAATTAGGTTTGCGCAAACGATTTGAATGCAAGACCTTACCGACTTCCTGATACCGGTAAATGTTCAGGAATTAAACGACGACAATGGTTTTACCGATGGCCAGCTCGCCAAACATATCAGCATATTTGAAACGGAAATTCCCGATATAACCGACGCAGATCTGGTACTGGTGGGCATCGGCGAAATGAGGGGCAGTGGAATTTTAACCGGGGAAAGCTATGCTCCCGATAAAATCCGCAGGCAACTTTACCAACTACATTACTGGCATACCGATACGAAAATTGCCGACCTGGGCAACATCAAAACGGGTGCACATATTACCGATAGCTATGCGGCCCTCCGAACGGTTCTGACTGAAATTTTCAATGCTGGTAAAACAGCCATTATACTCGGAGGCAGTCATGATATTACCCTGGCCCAATACGACACTTATAAAGAACTCAACCAGGTAATTGAAGCAACCTGTGTAGATGCGTTGATCGACCTCAGAGGAGATAGCATGCTCAGAAGCGAAAATTTTCTGCTTGATATGCTGACGGGTGAACCCAATATGATCAGGCATTATAACCACATTGGCTTCCAGAGTTATTTTGTACACCCAAGGTTACTGGAAACAATGGACAAACTCCGCTTCGATTGTTTTCGGGTGGGTATTGTAAAAGAGAATATAGAAGAAATGGAACCTGTTATCAGGAATTCACATATGATGAGTTTCGATATCAGTGCACTCAAATACAGCGATGCACCTTCGAATGCACAGAGCCCGAATGGACTCACTGGTGAAGAAGCGTGTATACTTACCCGTTATGCAGGTATGAGCAGCAACCTGAACAGCTTTGGTATTTATGGCTACAATCCGCAACAGGATGTAAAGGAACTTACTGCCAAACAGATCGCACAAATGATCTGGTATTTTATTGATGGCAAGAGCAGGAGTAAACAGGAGATCAAACTGGAAGAAAGAAGCAACTTTAACGAATTCCATACCGCCTTTGCAGAAGTAGATACTGTTTTTTTGCAGAGCCGGAAAACAAACCGCTGGTGGATGCAGATGCCGGATAAGAAATTCATTGCCTGCAGTTACAACGATTACCTCAAAGCCAGTGTGAACGAAATACCGGAACGCTGGTTGAGAATTCAGGAGAGAAACTGATCATAACCTCATATTATTTTTATGACCAACCGGGCATGGTTTGTAATATTACTTTACTCACTGTTGGGCATATACGCCTGTTCTCCAGGTAGAAAAATTGCGAGAGAAGCCAACAGCATCCTGTTGAACGATTCTGTTATTGCCCGTGGTCATATGGGCATCAGCATTTACGATCCTTCTACCGGGAAATATCTTTACAATTACCAGGCAGATAAATATTTTATTCCTGCAAGTAATACGAAACTGTTTACGCTTTATGCCGGCTTGCAATACCTTAACGATAGTCTGGAAGGATTGAATTACTATACGTCCAACGACAGTACATTTATTTTTCCAACAGGCGATCCCAGCTTTCTTCATCCTGCATACGAACAACAACCCGTTTTTCAGTTTCTGCAAAATTGCCGGTATATAGTTTTTAACAGCAGCGATTATGACCAGCACCTGGGCTCAGGATGGTCATGGGATGATTATACCGAACCCTTTCTGCCGCAGAAAAGTGAAATGCCCGTGTATGGAAACCTTGCACGGATTACAATAGCCAACAATGAACTGAAAAGTATTCCTTCAGCCATCCCTTTGATCATTAAAGACACTCTGGTCCTATCAGGCAAATATGGATTGATGTTACAGAAGCCCTGGGACAAAAATGAAATTAATGTATATCCATCCACTGCTAAAAAAATCAATACTGAATACAGGATACCATTTGTACCAGGTAATGAAGATATCATCCGATTTATCAGCGATACCCTTCACAAAAAAATAATTCCGGGATCATCTGCATTGTCTGCCGAAAAACAAAGCCTCAAAGTGATTCATTCACAGCCGACCGATGCAGTACTACGACCCATGATGCATAAAAGTGATAATTTTCTTGCAGAACAAACCCTGCTGATGGTAAGCAAAAAGAAACTGGGAAAATTCGATACAAATGGAATTATTGACTACCTGCTCAACAACGACTTTTCTGATATACCCTCCAAACCCAGGTGGGTAGATGGCAGCGGCCTCAGCCGTTATAATCAGTTTACACCGGAATCATTTATTTATGTAATGAATAAAATGAATCGGGCATTCGGGATAGACAGAATGAAAAAAATGTTTCCTACCGGCGGTCAGGGCACACTCAGTAACTACTTCAATGCCGACAGCAATTATATTTTCGGGAAAACCGGATCGATGAGCAACAATACTTCTCTTTGCGGCTTTCTTTATACAAAAAAGGGAAAGTTATTGTACTATGCCTTACTGGCCAATAATTTTCAGGCGCCCATAACAAACTGTAAGAAGATCAATGGAGAAATTCCTGATTCAACTCAGAGAAAAACTGTAACAATATTACCTGCCAAACATTTTATCCAGTTCATTCTTACGGTAATGCATATACGTAGGCTTCCCATTGGGCGTGCTGTTAGGAACCTGGCATTGAAACAAAGATTCGGCGAGATTTTTCATTTCAGCAGTTGAAAGCGTTACTCCGGCTTTTATGGATTGTTGTAATGCCATGGAGCGCAGCAATTTTTCTCGGCGGGAATATTTCAGATCGTGACTGAAATGCTTGAATTGCTCCAGCATATTCTCAATGGCTGCTTTATCATTTCCGTGGGCCATATCCGCCGGCGTTCCCTGTATCACAAAAGTATTTTTGCCAAATGGCTCCAGCTGGTAACCAAGTTCCTTCAGGTCGGGCAGCAATTCTTCCAGAATGACCGCATCCGCTACTGCCAGTTCAATGGTTGATGGAAAAAGGCTTTGCTGAGTAGGAATAGATTTCCCATCAAATGCCTGAACAAAACGCTCATACAATATTCTTTCATGTGCATTCTGCTGATGAACCATATAAATTCCGTCGCTCTTTTGAAATATGATATACGATTGCTGCAATTGTGTAAAAACCGTTTCGGTCTCTGCACTGTGATCAATCATCCCTGCATTCAAAGGCTTAAAGGTTGCTTCGTTTATGCGTTCGGGTGATTCATGCAGGCGGTTCATAAAAATCTTTCCAATGCTTCAGGTCACTTTTCTTTTCTATGAAATGAGCCTGGTGTTTTTGTGTGAAAGCCTGGTATAGTGGTGATGAAGCGGTAGTGGATTTGGTAAATTCAGAAACCGGCTTGCTAACAGAATCGAGTTGCTCGATGGTTGGATCAAGTTCAAAATCGAGTGTAGGCGTTATGCTGAACTGAGCCAATGCATGTTTTACGGCCGATTGTACAAAGGCATATACAATCTTTTCATCTTCAAATTTAATCTCCTGCTTGGTAGGATGAACATTGATATCCAGTTGTGCAGGATCAAGATCAATGAACAATACGTACATCGGAAAACTATCCTTCGGTATCATATCATCAAAAGCATTCATCACTGCATGATTGAGGTAAGCACTTTTGATGAAACGGTTGTTCACAAACAGATACTGATCTCCCCTCGTTTTCTTGGCTGTTTCAGGCTTTCCTACAAAACCAATGATATTCAGGTAATCGGTTTGTTCCTCTACATTCACCAGTTTGGCATTGTAGTTATTGCCAAGTATCTGAACAATCCGTTGTTTGAGGCTTCCTTTTTCGAGATGAAACATTTCCTGTCCGTTCGATTGCAATGAAAAAAAGATTTCAGGAAAGGACATCGCAACCCTGATGAATTCATCTACGATATGTCTTAGTTCTGCTGCATTGCTTTTTAAAAAATTTCTTCGGGCCGGCACATTGAAAAAAAGATTTTTCATGGCAATGCTCGTACCGGTATTGCTGGCAACAGGTTCCTGGATTTTTACCAGGCTGTTCTCCATTTCAATATAAGTGCCGGTTTCATCTTCCTTTCTTTTGGTCTTTAGTTCTACCTGGGCTACTGCCGCAATACTGGCCAGCGCTTCTCCCCTGAAACCCATGGTTTTGATCCTGAACAGGTCATCAATATTCCTGATCTTGGAGGTTGCATGTCGCTCAAAAGCCATCCTGGCATCGGTTTCACTCATCCCCTTGCCATTGTCGATTACCTGTACCAGTGCTTTACCGGCATCAGCAATGATCAGCCTGATTTCATCGGCACCTGCATCCACGGCATTTTCCAACAATTCTTTAACAGCGCTGGCCGGTCTTTGAATCACTTCACCCGCAGCGATCTGGTTGGCAATGTTGTCTGGCAATAATTGAATGATATCTGTCAAAATCCTGTAATTTGTACCCAAAAATAACACATCCTTTTCACTATAAATTTTCCAGATAAAATGCGGCTTTTTCTGCTTACCCTCTTGATTTCACTCAACCTCTCTGGTATTGCCCAGCAAAACAATGCCAATAGCTGGGCCGACAGTGTTTATAAAAGTCTGACCAACGACGAAAGAATAGCCCAACTCATCGTTACCAGGCTTTCTTCCATGGATGTAAAAACAAAGAAAATCACTTTTCTCTACGACCAGGTAGCAGAATTGGTGAAAAAATACAATATCGGCGGTGTTTGTGTTTTCCAGGGGAGTCCGGTTTTACAGGCTGGCTACCTCAATAATCTGCAGGCCATGGCCAAAACGCCCATCCTGGTTTCCATTGATGCCGAATGGGGTGTAGGCATGCGCATCATCGACAGTGTGGCGCCTTTACCCAAACAGATGATGCTGGGAGCGGTGAAAGATGCAACGATTATTTACCGGTACGGACAAATCGTAGCAGAACAATGCAAAAGAATGGGCATACAGATGAATTATGCCCCGGTGATGGATGTAAACAACAATCCCGAAAACCCGGTGATCAACGACCGCAGTTTCGGGGAAGACAAATACAAAGTTGCGCTCTTTGGAACCCAGTACATGAAAGGGATGCAGGAATCGGGCGTGATGGCCTGTGCCAAACATTTTCCGGGGCATGGAGATGTAGCTGTTGATTCGCACTATGGACCTTCCCGTTATCAATAAATCGATGGCAGCACTCGATTCACTGGAAATGTATCCTTTCAGACAGATATTTAAAGAAGGGGTTGGAAGTGTAATGATTGCACACCTTTTTATTCCTTCAATCGACAAAAGAAAAAACCGCCCTACTTCCTTATCCGCCAGCAATATCAAAGAGCTGATGCGCAGCAGGATCGGCTACCAGGGATTAACGATTACGGATGGATTGGAAATGCAGGGTGTAAAAAAATTCTTTCCCGATGGCGAATCCTCTGTTGAATCGCTGATTGCAGGCAATGACTTGCTTTGTCTGCCCGACAATATTCCTCTGGTCATAAAAAAAATCAATGAAGCAATTGCTCAGAAAAGACTGAGCTGGGAAGAAATTGAACAACACTGCAAAAAAGTGTTGCGTGCCAAATATGAATATGGGTTAACGTCTTTACAACCCATCAATACAGAAAACCTCACTGCCGATCTCAATAAAGATATTCCGGCTATGCGCAGGCTGGTTGCTGAAAATGCGATTACCTTACTATCAAACAAAGACAGTATTTTCTTTCCGCTGAAATCAGATACGGCTGCAGTTAACGAAGTAGCTTATGTAGGTGTTGGATTGAATACTGATAATGCTTTTGCTGCTCGGATGCGCAAAGATCACAATGCGACTGTTTATTATTTTGATTACGGCAAAAAAAACAAAGACTCCGTTCAGTTGATGCTCGATAAAATTGTGATGCGTCATAAAAAAATCATCATTGGTATTCACAATATCAACCGGGCACCGGCAAATAATTTTGGAATAAGCGCTGATGCTGTATACTTCATCAATATGTTGCAGCAGAGAAGCAGGTCTGCCATTTTCCTTTTCGGAAATGCTTATGCGGCCAAAAACTGGTGCCTGGCCAAAAACCTGGTCGTTTGTTATGAAGATGATAGCATTGTTCAGGAAACAGCGGCAGATATGTTAGAAGGGAAAATTCCTTACAAAGGAACCTTACCGGTAAGCATATGCGAAGCATTCAGTTATGGTAAAGGAATCGTAACTGCCTATCAACATCGTTTGGAAAAAAGCAGTTTGACAGAAGCTGGCATTCATCCGGAGAAACTCACTATCATTGATTCTATTGCCAATGACGCAATCGGCAGAAAAGCCATGCCGGGATGTGTTTTACTGGTTACCAAGGAACGGCAAAATTGTTATCGAAAAAACCTATGGTCATTATACCTACGAAAAAAAGCAGCCGGTAACAATGAATGCTGTTTATGACCTCGCTTCCATTACCAAAATTTTGTCCACTACCGTTTCCCTGATGAAATTATATGATGAAGGAAAACTGGATCTTAAAAAAAAACTTTCAGATTATCTGCCCTCTGTTAAAGGAACCAATAAAGAAAACCTGCTGATAGAAAAATTATTATTGCATGAAGCAGGGCTTCAGGCTTTCACGCCTTTTTATAAAGAAACACTCGATAAAAACAGCCTGCCTTCCAAACAATGGTATGCCGGCTCTTACAGCAACGCATACCCTAAAAGAGTAGCTGCAGGCTTATATGCCAGCAATGCACTGGAAGACAGTTTTTACCAGCGCATCCTGGAAACAGCACTTACGCCTGAAGGAAACTATGTTTACAGCGACAATGATTTTATTTTCCTGGGTAAAATAATTGAAAGCATCAGCGGACT
The DNA here is from genome assembly GCA_037045295.1 of Ferruginibacter sp. Lineage (GTDB taxonomy): Bacteria > Bacteroidota > Bacteroidia > Chitinophagales > Chitinophagaceae > Ferruginibacter. Next base: position 351,621 of record JBAOHS010000004.1, on the reverse strand, counting down.
GACTTTAGACCAGTATGTAAAAAAAAACTTCTTACGGGCCCATGCAGTTGCAGAGTATAGGTTTCAATCCTAACAAAGTGATTACACCCGATCGGCTGGTTCCCACTGAAATAGAAACCGGATTTCGTTCACAGGAAATTACCGGTGATGTGCATGATCCTGGCGCTTCATTGATGAATGGCATTTCGGGCCATGCCGGTTTATTCAGCGATGCTTATGATGTTGCCTGTATGATGCAAATGCTTTTGAACAATGGCACACTGGAATGATAAAAGATACCTGGAAGAAAATACGGTAAAGTTATTTACTGCATACGGTAGCACAGTAAGCCGCCGTGGACTTGGGTTTGACAAACCTGAAAAAAACAATGACAGCATTCCAGAACCATACCCTGCATTATCTGCTTCCGCACTAACATTTGGTCACACCGGATTTACAGGAACCTGTACCTGGGCCGACCCTGAAAAAAATCTGGTATTTGTATTTCTATCTAACCGGACATATCCCAGCCGGAATAAAATTTTTTCCGATCTGAATGTCAGAGGCAAATTATTAGAAGCCGTTTATCAATCCTTCATCAAATCAGATTCCTGATCATCATGAGCGATCCAAGAAACATTTCAATTCACGATTTTAATTATACACTTCCGGATGAAAAAATTGCACTCTTTCCATTGGCAGAGAGAGATGCATCCCGACTGCTGATTTATAAAGACGGCAATATAAAAGAAGACAGGTATAAAAATATTGCCGATTATCTTCCTGCTCAGAGTATATTGGTATTTAACAATACCCGTGTAATCAATGCCAGGCTAAGGTTTCAGAAAGCGGGCGGTGGAAAAATAGAAATATTCTGTCTCGAACCAGCCGGACCGATTACAGAATACAGCACCGTTATGAACCAACGTGGTGCTTCAAGATGGAAAGCATTCATCGGTGGTGCCGCCAAATGGAAAGAACCGTATCTGGAAAAACAACTGATCATCAACAACCAACCTGTTATTTTAAAAGCTAAGCTGGAAGAAAAAATTCCGGATGCATATATCGTATCGTTTTCATGGACGCCAGAGTCAATCTCCTTTGCAGAAATTCTGGAATCTTCCGGAGACATACCACTTCCACCCTATATTAAAAGAACTACCAATGAAGATGATGAAAACCGTTACCAGACAATTTATGCCCAACATAACGGATCAGTAGCGGCACCTACAGCGGGATTGCATTTTACAGAACATATCTTTTCTCAACTCAGCAATAAAAACATTTCATGTGAATATATAACGCTGCATGTTGGTGCCGGCACATTCAAACCGGTAAAGGCTGAAAAAATGGAAGGCCATGAAATGCATGCCGAATGGATTGATGTAAGCTTAAGCAGTATTAAAAATCTGCTTAACCAGGAAATGGTGGTTGCAGTTGGTACAACGTCCTTGCGAACATTGGAATCACTGTACTGGCTGGGCATAAAACTAAGTCTGAATCCCGGAATTGAAACGCCTTCCCTGTTGCAATGGGATGTATACGAATCGCCCCTAACCGGTACCGTTATGCCTTGCAAGGAAGCACTGAATTGCTTAATAAAATGGATGGAAGAAAAAAAACTGGATAGGCTATTTACACAAACACAGTTACTCATCACACCGGGCTATCAATTCAGGGTGGCAAAGGCATTGATCACCAATTTCCATCAACCACAGTCTACCCTTATTACTACTGGTAGCTGCCGCCATTGGCAATAACTGGAAATCAATATACCAGTATGCGCTGGAAAACGATTTCAGGTTTCTGAGTTATGGAGACGGGAACTTGTTGTTTATGGCTGGATCGTAACCTTTGTTCCTTCAGGGATATAACTGAAAAGATCCTGCATCTCGGTGTATTTTACAGAAACACATCCATCCGTCCAGTTGTAAAAATTATCTACAGTCCATTCTTCCTGTGGCCTGGTAGCGTGAATGGCAATGCCATTTCCGATACGGGCAGTTTTAGGAATGATACCCTGTGCTTTGCGCTGGTTAAATTTCTGAATGCTCTCTTCATTGGGATAGTCGAGCAGTAATTCGGGGCCCCATTTCGGGTGTATTTTTTTCAGGATTACTTTAAAAGATCCATTGGGTGTTTTTTTATCGCCTTCCCTCATTTTATCGCCCATGTCTTTACTGCCAAAAACAATGGGATAAGTTGCATACCAACCCTCAGCATCATATACTTTGAGTTCGTAATCACTTTTATCAACCACAATATAATATGGACTTTCCAGGGGAATCCTGATAGAAGACAATCTCTCCATCCTCACATTACCGGCTGGTACAGGCATGAATGCTACCAGGAAGGTAACCAGGCTTACACAGAACAGAGGTAATAAAAACCGGAATCTCATATTAGAATATTTATTCGCTAAAGCTCAAACGATATGCCACTTATTGATATTATGGCCATCGTACGCAGATTAACATTTTATACTGTAAAATAATTATTTTTTCACACCTACAAAAACGATGAAAGGTGAAATCCTGTGTTTAAATATAGGAATAAGTCCGTTTAATACATTGCTGGCCAATCCTTTTAACCCTTTTTTATACTTATTATAAAATCCATCATATATAACGAGGGTAAACCCATTTCTTTTATACAAGTCAGTATAATCATCCAGGGGGAGAATCCTTTCCGTCCAACTACCGGACAGCGGATTACAGGTATTGAAAGGGTCTTCTAACAAAACCGGGATTTTTTTATTCTCCTGATACTGATCAACAGCCTTTTTAATATCCTCCTGGTTCAATCCTCTGGTATTGTTTGCCAGGATGTTCAGCTCATCAGGGTTGATACCTGGCAATATTCTTTGTATGATATCCTTTCTTATTTGCAGATAAGGCTTCAAAGGTTCACTTCCAAACAACAGGAAATCACCGGGCTCACCTCCCTCCAATTCATCTTTAAGCTGCAGTTGCCGGAGTTTACGAACTTTAAAAGAATTCAGCGGATTGCTGGCTGTGGTAAAAACAGAAACCATGGATGGGTTGATGGAATGAATCGACACCGAAAAAATCATCGAGGTTATAAATATGCTCAATTACATCGGTACCTGCAATAGCATTCAGCTGTTTGGCATATGGATGATCCTTCACCTGTGAGATATCTCCTTCAATGAATGCATCCATATCAATGTGAAGCGCCTGAGAAAGTTTCCTGGCAGCTTCTAAAAAAGGAAGGTCAATATCGTTGAGGGCTACACGCCCAAATCCGCAGTAACGGGCAAATATCCCCAGCAATCCATTACCGGCACCATAATCCAAGCAAACCAGATATCCTGCTTTTCAAGCTTGCTGTTTTGTAAAATCTTATCCAATACTGATGCATAGATAGAAAGATAATACCGACTGTTGTCCCGGAGATGAATAAAATACTTGCGGCAATAAACTACTTCCGACAGGATCAGCAGGATCTACTCTCAACAACAATTGTTCAAAGGAAGAAATAAAGGATGCTATGTTATTGCCCGGCTTCATTGACTGGTTGCAAATTACCGAAATAAAAGTCTGACAAAAGACATAAAAAAACCTCCGCCTGCTCCGAACCCGGGTTCTTTACAAGCGAAGGTGAGAGAGAAATTAAAGAATATTAATTACTAAGGCGGAAACCGAAGTTGAAAGGTCTCATGTCGAGGCCGTTTTCATACATTGATTTCGGCGCATAAGATGCATACAATTTAACAGGTCCTAATCCCAATTCCCCGATATAAGAAAACTTGAATCTTTCGAGGTTATAATCACCTTTGTTTTTCTTCTTACCGAATTCTTCACTCTTCTGTTTGTTACGCTGGCTGTACAAATAACCGGCACTAACCCCAAAGCTTACACTAAGTCCTTTACCATTGTGATTCTTGTTGGTAGCAAAATTGAGCATCACCGGAACGGTTAGATAATCTGCTGCCAGTTTATTTTTTGAAAAATTAATGGAATCGCGGAAGATAAAAGGTGCATTGGTTGCAGTTCCACCAGAATAAGGAATAATTCCTCCTTCCCGGTAACTGATCGCCGAACTGGTTTTATAGCGATAGTTGTTCAACTCCAGTCCCAAACCGTACTTCAGGTTAACATTCTGTTTCACCAGGCTGAGGCGCTGCATGAAGAACCAGATATTTACGTTGATGCTCTTACCGGTTTTTACTTTGAAATCATCTTTTGAAAAAGCTGGAGAACCTGGTCTGTTTACCAGATAACCGTTGTTGGTGTAATTTGTTTTATCAGTATAATTGGCAAAACCGATATCCACGATACCCCAGTTGGTAGTTACTCTTGATTTTTTACGGTTATTGTAATTGCGCCCCATGGTAATATTAACTGCGGAACCACTGTCGCTGCTGCTTCTCTTGCCGCGTTTGATGATGATGATGTTTCCGATACGCATGGTATCACTGCGTTTAGCCTGCACTGTTGTATCTGATTGTGCCGATGCTGCCATACAAAAAACCACTCCTGCTAATAGTAAAGTTAGCCTTTTCATAAATCTATATTTAATGATGAAATTATCTTGCTGCGATTTCAAAACCTGCAATCTTGATTCCGTTGCCGGTTTTGATATTTGCTTTGCGTTCTATCACTCTTTTTACTTTCCTGATAAAGCCGCTGATCTTCGACCGGCTGACTTTCTCTTCATTCATAAAAAGAACTTTATCTTCCTTTTGTTCCTGCTGCAGATTGTCCATTGAAGCAGTGGAAGCATAGCGATTAGGCGTTAGTGCTGTTATTTCAATATCGGGTGAAGTCAATGGCTGGATGGTTCTTTCTGTTTTCACTTGCTGATTCGTTGCTACCATACCATCTGTTACTTTCCGTTGCAATAACGCTTCCTCTTTTTTATCTACGGTCGACGAAGCGATATTGTTACTTTCTTTGTTGTTAATATTTTCTAAAGAACGATTTTTTCTTTCTGTATCGACAACTTTATCCTGGCCCTTAAGCTGAGCAGCTACAGTATTGCTGTTATTATTATCATTGATCAGCTGTTGTTGTTTTACACGAACAGGAGCAACAGGTTGTTTTACCGTTGGCTTATCTGATATGTTGCGATTATTCGTAGCTGTTAGTTGATCTGAAGCGCTGTTGTTAACAGTTGTATTGTTCTGAATAGCATCAGCAGGCAACAGGGCATCTTCTTTCTTAACAGGATTATCTGTATTGCCTTGTGCAGCCAGTTCGCTATTGTCTTTATTGGTTTGTTTTACTGGCTCTGAAGTTTTGGCAACAGTATCAACTGGTGTCGCAGGTTTTCTGAAAACAAAAACAGCCGCCATCAGGAGTAAACCTGTTACCGCTGCAGCGATCGCCATCCGGCGGAAACGCATCGCAACGATTCTGCCGCTTTCTTTGCGATAAAGAGAAGCTTTGTTTTCAAAAACGATTGTTTCGTTTTTATCCAGTTTAGTTTGCTGAAGAATGTTCCACTCCTGTGCTAAATTTTTATCTGCATCCATTGCCTTGAACAGTGAATCCGAATCTTCTTTTCCCAATTCAGCATCCAGTTGCAGCAGCATTTTTTCCTGCCATACCGAAACTTCGTCTTTACGCAACAAATCAGATTTGTGTTCAAATGACGTGATCTCCTGTGGCAGGATGGTTCCGCCCAGCAACTCAAGTTCTGGTGCCAGGTCTGGATTTTCCCGAACAAATAACTCCACGGCAGTTCTTTCTGCAGCCGGCAACTCATTGTCGACATACAGTAAAAAATACGTTTCGTAATTATGACGGTTTATATCCATTATAAATTATTGATCGCTCAGATCACATTTTCTGGTTTTACAATATACTCTCTCAGTTGCAACCTTGCCCGGTGCAGGTAAACTTTTACCTGGCTTTCATTTAGTCCGGTTATTTCTCCTATCTCTGCATAAGAATATCCTTCATAATCTTTCAGCATCACCAGGCTGCGCTGTGTTTCACTCAACCTGCTCAAAGCTTCTTCCAGGATCCGGCGGGTATTTCCCTGAACGGTAGAAACACCTCTCTCCTGCTCTGCAAATTCCTCTTTCAGACTGATCCGCTTATTCTTACGGATATGGTCAATCATCTGGTGGTAGGCCACCGTAAAAAGATAACTTTTGCTTCTCTCATTGTCAACCTGCGCCCTGTTCACCCACATTTTCTCGAATGCACCCTGCACCACATCCCTGGCATCCTCTTCGTGACGCAGGTTTTTGAGGATAAAGCGATACACATTATCCGCATACAGGTTTACACATTCATTGTATTCTCTCTCAGTCATACAGTGGTTGGGAAATTAGCCCGGTTCAACAATAATACGTTCAACCAATATAAAAGTTACAAATTTTTAAAAAATCAGGCAGAAACATGCAAAATTCCCTGTGTAATGAAGTGCCAGTGTGGTTTTTTGGGTTTTGCACTGCCTGGGTCCTGGCAGCATTTTGCAGGATTATTGCCCGTTTTGATACAGGGTGCAGCCGGCCTGGAAACATACAGGTTGCCGGCTATGAGCAAAGCCGCCGATACAAACATCAGCAGACTGAAAATCACCAATTGCTTCTTCACCGACATACAGTTGTTTTAAGGTATAACGAAATTAAGTGCTGGTTGGTTACACAAATTTTTGCTCATGTTAAAGATTCTTAAAATACGACCATTATTTCAGCACGGATGCTGCATGGCTCCCCCGTTTTTTACGGCCTGTTTTCACTAGATTTGCCCACACACAAAAATCATTTGTATGAACAATGGATTTGTATCAAGAATTGCTACCGAACTGGAGGAAATCCGCACAGCGGGATTATTCAAAACTGAAAGAATCATCAGCAGTGAACAGGGAGCCGAAATCATCGTAAACGGTAAAACTGTACTGAATTTCTGTGCCAATAATTACCTGGGCTTATCATCGCATCCTAAAGTATTGGAAGCCGCCAAAAAATACATCGATTACCGTGGTTATGGCATGAGCAGTGTACGTTTCATCTGCGGAACACAGGATATTCACAAAGAACTCGAACAAGCCATTGCAAAATTCCTTGGAACCGAAGACACTATTTTATATGCTGCCGCTTTTGATGCCAATGGCGGTGTTTTTGAACCCTTGTTCAATGAACAGGATGCCATCATCAGCGATGCACTCAACCATGCTTCGATCATTGATGGGGTACGACTTTGTAAGGCACAGCGCTTATCGTTATGAACACAACAATATGGCCGACCTGGAAGAAAAGCTGAAGGAAAGTGCGCACCTGCGCAGCCGCATCATCGTTACCGATGGATCTTTCAGCATGGATGGTACCATTGCACAACTCGATAAAATCTGCGACCTGGCCGATCAATATGATGCCATAGTGATGATCGACGAATGTCATTCATCGGGCTTCCTGGGTAAAACCGGCAGAGGAACGCATGAATACCGTGGCGTGATGGGCCGCATCGATATCATCACCGGAACCCTCGGTAAAGCACTCGGTGGAGCCAGTGGCGGTTTTACATCGGGCAAAAAAGAAATCATCGAAATGTTGCGCCAGCGCAGTCGTCCTTATCTTTTCAGCAATACCGTTGCGCCCAGCATTGTAGGCGCTTCCATTGCCGTACTCAACATGCTGAGTGAAACAACCGATCTCCGCGATAAACTCGAATACAACACAAAATATTTCCGCAGTAAAATGACGGAAGCCGGTTTCGATATCAAGCCCGGCGATCACCCGATTGTACCTATCATGTTGTATGATGCAGTGCTGGCCCAGCAATTCGCCGCTCAGTTGCTCGAAGAAGGCATCTATGTGATTGGCTTCTTCTTCCCGGTTGTTCCAAAAGGACAGGCACGCATCAGGGTTCAGTTGAGTGCGGCACATGATCAGCGTCACCTCGACAAAGCCATTGAAGCTTTCACCAAAGTGGGTAAATCACTGGGTGTGATTAAGTAATTATTTTGTTCCCGGCTGTTGTGCAAAGCCAGACTTCAGTGGCGTCGCACCCTTCAGCCATTTCACTTTACTGAACTTTCTTATGAGAGAGATTAAAGCTTGTATACCTTTTGTGTTTATCGCTTTTATCGTCTACTACCGGTATCGCACAATCGCAGCCATTCCCGGCTTCCATTACTGGTAACTGGAAAGGAACAATGCAATGGATCGTTTCCGGCAAGGCGGCAAAAACATTCAGTATGCAATTGCGCATACACAACACCGATAGTGCCGGTTGTTATACCTGGCAGATCATTTATGGGGATGACGAAAAAGACAATCGCCCTTACCTGCTCAAACCGGTCGACACAGCCAAAGGCCATTGGTTGATTGATGAACGAAACGGCATTTTACTCGATGGTTTTGTTCATGGAAATGCTTTTCATGGTGCCTTTACAGTTCAGGGCAATACGATTGTTGACAACTACACACTCCTGCCCGATGGAAGGCTGCAGGTAGAATTTTTCAGTATTAAAGCTGGATGAAAAAAGAAAGTCGGGAAATGGTACAGAGGATAGTCCGGAAGTAAGCAGTTATCCCATTCGCAGTTACCAGACCGGGATATTAAACAAACTGTCTGATTAAACAGGGCTTTTGCTTATCGCCCTGATGAGTTAACTTCGCATCAGATAATGATAGTGGTTACCACTGTTGAACGGAGCGTCGCCAATGCAGCTGATTCCTGCAGCCGGCTGGTTAAATAAAAAAGTATGTCGCAAACATCAGCAACATTTATTGAAAAAAGTACGGTAAAGGCTACCGACCTCGAGCATCGCCGCAAAATCAATTTTAATATTGGTAAGTATAATGCTGTTGTGCCGCAGGGAAAATTGCAGTTCGACAATGTGCACCTGGCCCGGGAACGTGCCAAGAATACCAAGTGGCGTGCGATTGAAACACTGGATCAGCAGCTCGAAGAATTTGAACTCAATTTCAGCAGACGGGGCGGAAAAGTTTTATGGGCAGAAGATGCCAACCAGGCCATTGCCGAAATTCTTGAAATCTGCCGCCAGAAAAATTGCCGTACGCTGGTGAAAAGCAAGAGCATGGTGACCGAAGAAATTCACCTCAATGCAGCGCTGGAGGAAAATGGAATAGAAAGTGTGGAAACGGATCTCGGCGAATACATACAACAGTTAGATGGCGAAGCGCCTTATCATATTGTTACACCGGCCATGCACAAAAGCAAGGAAGATGTAGCTAAACTCTTTGCCGAAAAACTCGGAACCGATCCGAACCTTACGCCCGAACAACTTACCGGCGTTGCCCGCAATATTCTGCGAAAAAAATACGTAGAAGCAGAAGTGGGTGTAACCGGCGCCAATTTTATCATCAGTGATATCGGCGCAGTGGCTGTTACCGAAAATGAAGGCAATGCAAGACTGAGCTGTTCTTTTCCCAAAACACATATCGTTGTAGTTGGCATTGAAAAAGTGATTCCATCTATTACAGACCTGGCTTTGTTCTGGCCGCTGCTCAGCACTTTTGGTACCGGGCAGAACCTGACTGTTTACAATACCATCATCAGCGGCCCTCGTCAGCAAAATGAAACCGACGGGCCCGAAGAAATGTATGTGATCCTGCTCGACAATGGTCGTACGAATATTTTAAAAAATCCCAAACAAAGGGAAAGTCTTTACTGCATCCGTTGCGGTGCTTGCTTAAATGCCTGTCCGGTTTATAAAAATATCGGCGGACATACCTATGGCGCAACTTACAGCGGACCGATCGGCAGTGTGATCACACCACACCTGCAGGGAATGGAATCGTTTAAGCATCTCAGTTATGCTTCTTCGCTTTGCGGCAATTGTACCGAAGTATGTGCAGTGAAGATCAACCTGCATGAACTGTTACTAGAAAACAGGTATGAATCAGTGGAAGAAGGACTGAGTAGCTTTTCTGAACGCATGGCCTGGAAAGCCTGGAAAATCTCGAGCCTCAACAGGAAACTTATGAACCTCGGTGGCGGCAGCCTGAAAAACAAAGTGGTAAATGGCATGTTCAAAGACTGGAATCGTGGCAGGGCTGATCTGCAATTCAGTCAGAAAACCTTCAACCAACTCTGGAAAGAACGTTTTAAAAAATAATACTGTATTTTAGAAGCATATTGAAAAGTCGGAGTTCCCGGCTTTTTTTATAATACATGATTATCCTTTATTCAAATATTATTAGTCCACGCCTGCAATATATTTGCCGGTTTATATTTGAACAGCAACTAGGCATTCCCTTTCTCATCACCAATGATCATACGTCTTTCAATAACAGCACTGCTTTTAAGCTGAACTACAGTTACGAAACCCTTGCTGGGGCCGACTGGCAATTAAGACCGCACAAACTACTATTTGAAAATGATATCAAACCGCAGGACTGCGACTGTATTATATACAACCAGCGCAAAGCCTTTTTTAAAAACGGTGCTACCGATTTTCCTTTTGACATACTGGCTGCAAGTTTTTATTTAATCAGTCGCTATGAAGAATACCTGCCGCATAGCAAAGACAGTTATGGCAGGTATGCACACGAAAATTCACTGGCCTGGAAAAATAATTTCTTAGATCAGCCACTGGTGAATTTCTGGATTTTTGATTTCGCCAGGATACTCATTGAAAAGGGATTAAAAGATGAAATACGGTTCCCGGAATTTAAAACGGAGATCAGTTATGATATCGATATTGCCTGGTCGTATCGGTATAAAGGAATCAAACGCAACCTCGGCGGTTTGATCAAAAAGCCTTCGCTGAACAGGTTACTTGTGCTTACGGGTTTAAAAAAAGACCCGTTTGATTGTTATGATTACCTGAATGAAATCCATCGAAGGAAAAATATCAAAGCCATTTATTTTTTCCTGGCAGCCGAAAAAAACGGTGAATACGACAAACAGATTCTTCCTTCCTGCAGGGCTATGCAAACGCTTATCAAAAAAGCATGCGGCATTGTATGAAACCGGTTTGCATCCTTCCTGGCAAAGTCATACTGATTACAATGTTTTTTCAGCTGAAAAGAAGGTGCTTGAATCCATTATCGGAAAAGAGGTTACCCGTTCCCGCCAGCATTATATCTGGTTTACATTGCCCACACATTATGATTGGCTACTGAAAGCCGGCATTAAAGATGATTACAGTATGGGATACGGCAGCATCAATGGTTTCAGGGCTTCCACGGCTTCGATGTTTCAATGGTATAACCTGGCGACAGAATCAGAAACGGGTTTAACAATTCATCCTTTTTGTTTTATGGATGCCAACTGTTACTATGAACAGAAATTAAATACGAAAGAATCTCATGATGAGTTGTTGAAGTATATGAAAGTATGTAAACAGGCTAACGGTGTTTTCTCCTGTATCTTTCACAACCATTTCCTGGGAGATGATCCGATGTTCAAAGGATGGAAAGAACTCCACCAGCAATTTACATCTCTGCTTCTGCAATAATTTTACGACTGTCTCTTTTAATGCTGTAATTCACAAGGAATACACCGAGCAGTGTAACCAGTGCACCCCATAAGATATGAAGTGTTAGTTTTTCTTTCAACACAATGGCAGCTACTACCATTGCAACAAGCGGATTAAAATAAGCATACAAAGATGCTATGGCAGCAGGTAATTTTTTCATGGAATAAATAAATGCCACAAAACTGATGATGGAACCAAAGACCACCAGGTAAATGATCATGCTCCATACTTTCAGCGAAATAGATGACAACGGAACTGTAGGCTGTGTAAGCTCTGCCAACACCAGCAGCATCACAGCGCTGATCAGCATTTGCCAGCCTGTACCATAATATGGATCAATATTGGTTTTATTCCTGGAAAGAAACACCGTTCCCAGGCTCCAGGAGAGCATTGCGGCAACAGATAAAGCCAGACCTACCAGGAACGTATAGTCGAACTTACCAAAAGCACTTTCATAGAAAACGATCCCTACTCCTGTTATGCCAAGGAACAAACCGATAAAGGTGAGCAGGTTCATTCTTTTGCTCTTGAAGAAAATCCATTCGATCAACACTACACTTAATGGATACAGTGCACCAATCAAAGCGGCCAGACCCGGTCGGAATAAACTTCAGGCTCCAGGTGCTCATGCCATTGGCGATTACAAACATCAATCCGGCCATCACAAACAACCAACCAAATTGCTTCTTGGTTGGGAGCGGTTCTTTTTTATACCACATGAAAAAAATCACGAAGCAAAGTCCGGCAATAAACTGTCGTATATACGCCATCTGCAATGCAGGCATTTCCATCACTCCAACCTTACTGGCAACCCATGTGGTTCCCCAGAGCAGGCTGGTGATGCTGAGGGCAAAGTATCCTTTCCCTCTTCCGTCTGTATTACCTGATGAATGCTGCATGAATGCGGCTGATTAATGTTTAAAATGCCTGGTACCTGTGATCACCATTGCCAGGTTATTGTCTTTGCAATAGTTAATAGAATCTGCATCCCTGATAGATCCACCGGGTTGTATAAAAGAGCTGATGCCTGCCTGGTGAGCAATCTTCACGCAATCATCAAAAGGGAAGAATGCATCGCTGGCAAGAACTGCACTGCTTAGGTCAAACTGAAATTGCTTTGCTTTATCAATGGCGTGACGAAGGGCATCAACCCTGCTGGTTTGTCCGCAACCTTTCCCGATCAGCTGCCTGTTCTTCACCAATGCAATGGCATTGCTTTTAAGGTGTTTGCAAACAAGGTTCGCAAAGATGAGGTCTTGTTTTTCGTCTTCTGAGGATTCTCTTCCGCCAGCTTCTTTCCATTCTGCATAATTGCCAATATCATTCTGCTGCAACAGACACTCCGTTTAATAACGATTTATATTGTTGTTGTGGAAGTGCTGTATTATTCAATTGCAACAAAATCCTGTTCTTTTTAGATTTGAGTGTATGCAATGCATCCTCATTGAATTGAGGAGCAATGAGTACTTCAAAGAACAATTCATTGATAGCGGTGGCAGTGGCTGCATCAACAGCTTTATTGCAAACCAATACGCCTCCGAATGCACTTTCCGGATCTCCGGCCAAAGCTTTGTCCCATGCGGCTTTCAATGTATCAGCCTGTGCAATGCCACATACATTGGTGTGTTTGATGATGCCGAAAGTTGTATCAGAAAATTCCCTGATCAGGTTGATGGCTGCATCGACATCCACCAGGTTATTGTAAGAAAGTTCTTTACCATGTAACTGTGAAAACACTTCCTGCAGATCACCGAAAAAGGCGGCTGACTGATGAGGGTTTTCGCCATAACGAAGTGATTTTTTTTCAGCGCAGAATACAGAGGTAACTGTCAGTTGATTAAAATAGGAAGAAATAGCAGTATCATAAGCCGTACAAACATCAAACGCTTTGATTGCAAAGACACGGCGCTGATCGAGTGTGGTAGAAGCTTGTTGTGCCTGTAGCAATTCCAATAATCCTGTATAATCTTTCCTGTTGGCAACCACCAATACATCCCGGTGATTTTTAGCTGCAGCCCTGATCATGGATGGGCCGCCGATATCGATTTTTTCGATGATCGGACTTTCATCTGCCAGTTCTTTCCCTTCAAAACTTTTCACCGTTTCTTCAAACGGATACAGATCCACCATCACCAGGTCTATTTCCGGGATATTGAATTGAGCCATTTCTGAACGGTGCGTTTCATCATCTCGTTTTCCGAGGATAGCACCAAACACAGCTGGGTGAAGCGTTTTAACCCTGCCACCCAGGATAGAGGGATAACCGGTGAGGGATTCTACCGGAATGCAGGGAATGTTTAATTGTTCAATAAATTGTTGCGTTCCGCCCGTGCTGTAAATTTTAATGCCCGACTCATGGAGGAATTGTACAATGGGTTCGAGGCCGTCTTTGTAAAAAACGGAAATCAAAGCTGACTGAATCTTTTTCATAATGCTGAAATGCCTGCTGCAGGCTTGTAATAAAGCTGTTCACTTTATCGTGTATACAAATGCTCCCTCATCGGGAACTGAAAAGCAGGGCAAATTTAGCGTTTCGCAGGCTGTTTTCCATTTGGCAATTTTCCACAAACTATTAGATGCGTCGAGAACAACCTGTGCAGGCTTAAACCTGTTGAGTATTTTATAAATATCTTTTTCGTTATTTTTTGATACAACCATCACATCGATAGCAATTCCAGTATCCGTAATTAGGGAAGCTTTGCCTTTCAGTAAGAGGATATTCTTTCCATAAAAATTCTTCAGCAGGAGATATTGATCTGTCTCGTAAAATTGAAGGGGCTGCTCTCCCAGTCGATATAAAATTCTTGAAGGTCTCAGGTGAAAATTTTTCAATAGTCCGGTTGCCTGTAAAGATGAATCTCCGCAAAATAAATAATCCCTGCCTGCTATAAAATCTACTGCCTGCCTGCGGGGAATATTGTAAACGATCATACGTTTTTGTGTACGGGATTGAAATCCAGTTGCAGCAAACACTATAGCATACATTCCACAGAAGAAAAGAAACGCATACAAAGCTTTTCTTGATTTATTCAAAACCATTCCGATCATAAAACCTATTGCCGCATACATAAAAATAGTAGATGCATAACTCGCAAAAAGATAATCAGCCACTGCATAAGGCCACTCATTGATGGATGTGATAAACCAGTTCATCACCCAGATCAATGCATAAACCAGCTTCCCGATGTAAACTGCAATTACTGGTATCCATGAAAAGAATAACAGCAAAATCTCTGCAAATAAAATCAGGGTCGACAATGGAACTGCTACCAGGTTGCTGATAAAAAACAAATTAGGAAACTGGTGAAAATAATAAAGACAGATAGGGAAAGCGGTTAATTGGGCAGCCAGCGTTACAGCCATCATTTCCCATACTTTCCGCAGGTACAGATTTTGAATAAAAAACAAACTCCGGATTTTCTGCTGCATCAGTACAATACCCAGAACAGCCAGGTAGCTTAACTGGAAACCAACATCCCACAGAAAGAAAGGATCATAACAGAGAAGCACAAACGCAGATACAGCCAGTGAATTAAAAATACCCGATTTTCTGGATAAACACTCTCCTCCTATAATAAAACTGAACATGACAGCACTCCGCAGTACGGATGCTGATGCGCCGGTGATTAAAGCAAAAATCCAGAGGCAGACAAGCGTAATGATGGCATTCATCAGCTTTCGCTTTCTCAGTACAGGCAGTAAATGAAAGAGCCAGCGAAGACCAGCATAAATCAGCCCGATGTGTAAACCCGAAATGGCTATGATGTGCACCACTCCTGTATTGCTGTATGCCTGCACCAGGTCTTTATCCAGGTCTTCCTTATAACCAATCAACAACGCTTCTGCAATACCCAGAACATTTTTATCATTACCAATATACTTTCTGAGTGTTGTAGTGATTTTTTGTTGCGATGCCAAAAATCCATGCTTTAAAATCCTGCTTTTTTGAATTCCTCAGTACAACGAAATCTGTTGGTTTGAGAAAGGCCTGGTGAAACAATTGCTGAAAGGATGCATACTGCTGATAATTAAACCCACCGGGATTTCCAGCACTCTTTATTGTCTGCAAATTGTTTCTGATCAATAATACAGAACCATAATCAATGGCATTTAACGAAGTATCAGGAGAAAAATAAAGCAATACTTTACCTGTAACTGATGGCTCCGATTTCTCCGGAGCTTCCACTACTCCAATTACAGAAGCTGTGGCTTTAAAAGATTTATTCTTCTGCAACAATGGCTCCTCCAGTTTTACCATCAACATGGATGCGGAATCCAACTGATGCCCAAACCATTTTTTATCATGGCGGATGTCTTTATGCCATGTGAGGATCATACCCAATGTAATCATGCATGCATTCAGCAGGAATCCTTGCAGCAATCTGAATTTATACTTGGTGTGAATGGCTGTTTTATTGAGGAATGTATAAGAAAGAAATACAAACAGCGACACCGCCAGTACATGCACAATCTTACATTGCAGATAATACTGAATCAGGATGCCTGAAATAAAGGGAAGGAGGAAACGCAGGAATGGCGCTGCTTTCCACACAGGTATGCGGTACGGATGCATACGCTAATATAGAAAAATGAAACAGGCTTACAACTGAAGTTTATTTACTCAGGTGCATGCTTCTTTCTTTGTATAATTGTCGGAAATAAGGATCCCGTAAATCTTTGATAAAACGGATGGCTTCTCCTGTACTTTTCATTTCGGGACCAAGCTCTTTATTCACTCCCGGGAATTTATTGAAAGAAAATACCGGTTCTTTAATGGCAAACCCTTTTAATTTTTTCTCAAATGTAAACTCCTTCAGTTTGGCTTTACCGAGCATAACTTTAGTAGCAATATTCAGGTAAGGAATCTGGTAAGCTTTGGCAATAAACGGCGTTGTTCTCGATGCCCTTGGATTGGCTTCAATCACAAAAACATTTCCGTCTTTAATGGCAAACTGTATATTGATCAGTCCGCGGATATCCAATGCCCTGGCGATTTTCTCTGCATATTCTTCCATGGTATGAACGATCAGCGGACTCAGGTTAAACTGAGGAAGTACAGCATTGCTATCGCCACTATGAATACCTGCAGGTTCGATGTGCTCCATCAATCCCATTACATGAAAATCCGTTCCATCAAAAATGGCATCGATCTCTGCTTCCTGGCAACGATCCAGAAAATGATCGATCAGGATTTTGTTACCGGGCAAATGTTTTAATAAACTCAGTACGCCTTTCTCCAGCTCTTCATCATTGAGTACAATTCGCATGCGTTGTCCGCCCAGTACATAACTCGGACGAACCAGTACCGGATAACCAACCTGCTGTGCTACTTCAATCGCTTCATCTGTATTGAAAGCTGTACCATACCTTGGATAAGGAATGCCGAGTTCTTTCAGCATATCACTGAACCTGCCGCGATCTTCGGCGATATCCATATTATCGAATGAGGTTCCGATGATCTTAATTCCTTTTTCATGCAAACGTTTGGCGAGCTTCAATGCTGTTTGTCCGCCCAACTGCACAATAACACCATCTGGTTTTTCATGTTCTACAATTTCCCAGAGATGTTCCCAGAAAACCGGTTCGAAATATAGTTTATCCGCTATATCAAAATCTGTTGAAACCGTTTCCGGATTACAGTTCACCATGATGGCTTCGTAGCCACATTCTTTGATGGCCAGCAATCCATGCACACAACAATAATCAAATTCGATACCCTGGCCAATGCGGTTTGGACCACTGCCCAGCACAATTATTTTTTTACGGTCAGAAACAATTGATTCATTGGCAATCAATTTCCCTTCGTCGGCTTTTGTTTCGAATGTAGAATAGAAATAAGGGGTTTTAGCGGTGAACTCTGCACTGCAGGTATCCACCATTTTGTAAACACGGGTGAGCCCCATTGCCTTGCGGCGTTCATAAATTCTTTCACTGTCTTCTTCCCGCATGATGCGAATGATCTGTTCATCACTGAAGCCAAGGTTCTTTGCTTCGATGAGCAATTCATCGGGCAATGTTTTCAAATCATATTTGGCTATTTCCTTTTCACAATCGCAGATTTTTTGAATCTGGTAGATAAACCAGCGATCGATCATGGTATTCTCACAGATACGCTTAACCGAAGCACCGGCCATGAGTGCATCCTTGATGCGGAAAACCCTGTCCCACTTCGGCGTTTTGATATACTCCAGCAACTCATCTGTATGCATCAGGCTTTTGCCGTAATAACCAAGGCCGACTGCTTCATTTTCCAGACTCTGACAGGCTTTCTGAATGGCTTCTGTAAAACTGCGACCGATGCCCATCACTTCACCCACACTCTTCATCTGGAAACCAAGTGTATCATTCGCTCCTTTGAATTTATCAAAATTCCAGCGGGGAATTTTTACAATTACATAATCGAGTGCCGGTTCAAAATAAGCAGAAGTAGATTGCGTAATCTGGTTTTTTAATTCATCAAGATTGTATCCCAGCGCAAGTTTGGCCGCAATTTTTGCAATAGGGTAACCGGTAGCCTTACTCGCTAATGCAGAAGAGCGGCTAACCCTTGGGTTTATCTCCACTACAATGATTTCTTCTGTTTGCGGATTAAGGGCAAACTGCACATTACAACCACCGGCAAAATTTCCGAGGTTACGCATCATGTCGATGGCAGTATTGCGCATCAACTGGTAAGCAGTATCGCTCAGGGTCATCGCCGGAGCAACAGTAATACTGTCGCCGGTATGAACCCCCATCGGGTCAAAATTTTCTACTGTACATATGATGGCAACATTGTCGGCATTGTCACGTAGCAGTTCCAGTTCAAATTCCTTCCATCCCAATACGGCTTTCTCTACGAGTACTTCGTGAATGGGTGAAGCGGTAAGACCATTGTTCAATGCCTCATCGAGGTCTTCTTTCTTAAATACAATTCCACCACCCGTTCCGCCAAGTGTAAAGGAAGGCCTGATCACCAGCGGGAAGCCAATAGCTTGTGCAAATTCTTTTCCTTCAAGAAACGAATTCGCTGTTTTGGCAGGCGCCACCGGAATATTCATTTCGATCATCCAGTTGCGGAATTTTTCCCGGTCTTCGGCTTTATCAATCGCTTTGATATCAACACCAATCAGTTTTACATTGAATTTTTCCCAGATACCCAACTCGTCTACTTCTTTACAGAGATTGAGTGCAGTTTGTCCACCCATCGTTGGTAATACCGCATCGATATCATTTTCTTCCAGGATCTGTTCAATGCTTTCAACAGTGAGGGGTAGCAGGTAAACACGATCGGCCATCATCGGATCGGTCATGATCGTAGCCGGATTGCTATTGATCAGGATAACTTTCACACCTTCTTCCCGGAGGCTTCGGGCTGCTTGTGTGCCGCTGTAATCAAATTCACAGGCTTGTCCGATAATGATTGGTCCGCTTCCGATAATTAATACTGAATGAATGGAGTTATTCTTTGGCATATGAAGTGCGCCGGAATGATTGGCGTGCAAAAGTAACTGTAAATGGTTAGGGTCACAAATTTTGTGAAAGTAAAAATTTTCAACGCTTATTTAACCAAATTACAGTTAACCCTGAGGACGATTACCAGTCTCATCTGCGTATCTTTGAAACTGTTTAAACCTTTGCCGGTCAGATGTGTAGATATATTGTTTTACACATATGATCGAAGCCCCGGAAAAATAAATGTGTACATGAATAGATTCATCAGCTTATTGTTACTGGTCTTTATATTGTTCCCCTCTTTCTCTTATTGCCAGTTTTTCTCCCGGGAAAACAATTATCCGCAGGGATATTTTCAGTGGCCGGTAGATGCGAAAGTTGCGCTGGCAGCCAACTTCGGCGAGTTAAGACCGAACCATTATCATATGGGGCTCGATTGTAAAACCGATCAGAAACAAAATGTACCGATTCTGGCTGCTGCTGATGGCTATATCGCCAAAGTAAAAATTGAACCTTATGGATTCGGGCGTGCCATTTACATCAATCATCCGAACGGACTAACTACTTTATACGCCCACCTCAACAGGTTTTATCCGGAACTGGAAAAATATATCACTGAGCAACAATATAAACTCCAGCAATGGAAAGTATTTATTGATATTCCGGCGAACCTTTTACCGGTAAAAAAAGGAGATTTTATTGCCAACAGTGGCAACACCGGCGGTTCACAAGGTCCGCACCTGCATTTTGAGATCAGGGATACCCGTTCCGATAAAGTGCTGAATCCATTGTTATTCGGCTTTCCCATAAAAGACAATATTCCGCCCGACATGATCAGGCTGGCCGTTTATGATCGCAGGTATAGTACCTATGAACAGGTGCCGAAAATTTATCCGCTGAAAAAAGTGAATGGTGTTTACAAACCTGTAGGCGGGAATATCACCGTTAAAACAGATAAAGTAAGTTTTGCCATCACAGCATACGACCGCTACACCGGTTCTACCAACCAGAATGGTATCTACCGGGCAGAATTGTATTACAATGGATGGGCCATCAGTGGTTTTGAATTAGACAGTATCAGCTATGATGAAACCCGGTATTTAAATGCACACATCGATTACAAAACCAGGGCTAACGGTGGGCCATACCTGCAGCATCTCTCCCGTTTACCAGGTTATGAAAACGGTATTTACAAATCAGCGCCGGGAGAAGATGGCGTAATACGTTTACCCGATACCAGTTCCGTTGATATTAAAATCATTGCAACAGATGCGGATTTCAATCAATCTGAAATTTCGTTTACCCTTAAACGGGAGCCTGTACTTTCTGAAAGAATAAATACCGCAGAAGGGCAACTTGTTCAGGCCCGGACAGGTAAATGTTTTTGAAAACGAGAAACTGCAGTTTTACCTGCCGGAAAAAGGCATTTATGATTCCTTTCATTTTACATTCAGGGAAACTGCGGTGAAACAAGGCAGTCCGGTTTACCAGCTGCACAACAATATGGTGCCTGTTCAGCAATATTTTACTGTGCGTATCAAAGACAACTTCAGCATCACCGATACAGGTCGCATCATGATGAAAAAATTCTGGAACAGCAAACAGGATTTCAAAAAAGCAAGTCTCGAAAACAACCGGTACAAAGCGGCTTTCAGGGATTTCGGGAATTACCAGCTTATCCTGGATACCATGCCTCCTGTAGTGGTGCCATTGTCGGGTTTTCGCGACGGAATCAATGCAAGTCGATTAAAAAGAATTGCTTTTGCCGTAACCGATAATACTGAAGAACTGGCATCATTCACTGCATTGCTCGATGGGAAATGGTTGCGTTTCAGCAATGATAAAGGCAAGGTCTTTATTTACGATTTTGATGAATATTGTTCAGCCGGCGAACATGAGCTGAAGATAATTGTTAAAGATCTGGCAGGTAACCAGACTGAGAAAAATTACCGGTTCACCCGCTGATTCATTTTCGTATACTCCTAACCGTTAAACACAAGATTAATGAGTATACTAACTGAGAACAGTAAAGCACCCGCCTTCAAAGGAAAAGATCAGAATGGCAAAACAGTTTCTCTGGCAGATTTTAAAGGAAAGAAATTAGTACTGTACTTTTATCCCGAAGACGATACGCCTACCTGCACGATCCAGGCCTGTAATCTGAGAGACAATTATGGTTTACTGAAGCACAATGGTTTTGAAGTGGTGGGTGTTAGTCCGGATGAAGAAAAAAAACACAAGAAATTCGAAAATAAGTACGAACTACCTTTTACACTGATTGCCGATCCAGCACATAAAATCATCAACCAGTATGGCGTCTGGGGCGAAAAGCAATTGTATGGACGTAAATACATGGGTTTACACCGCACGACTTTCCTGATTGATGAAAAAGGCATCATCCGCAAAGTATTCCTAAGGCCAAAAAATAAGCAACATGCTGAGGAGATCCTGAAAACCTGGGAACAGATCAGCGCCGGAAAATAAATGACAGAAAACATTGCCTATACCATCAAAGAAAATTCTTTCCTGGCAAAACTGGCCGCCTGGAAACTCGGGAAATCGACCATGGCAATTGTTTTCGGAAGCAGGATTCATTTATTCAACTGCAGCAAAGAAGCATTCCTCAGCAATCAATCCTGGTTAAGGCATGAGTTATGCCATGTAAAGCAATATCAACAACACGGATACCTGCTTTTCTTATTGAAATATCTCTGGGAAAGTATCCGACATGGATATTATAACAATCGTTTTGAAGTGGAAGCCAGGGCAGCTGAATCGGATAACGGATAAGATTTACAAAACCCATTGCACTTCACCGAAATCAAAAATTTGGGGAATGCTGTTGCTGGTATGAAGTTTTCCAAACCGATCAACTTCTTCAATCCGCGTTTCGAATACGATGTTATTCTGCCGAAGCCTTACCTGTTCCCCTTTTTTAAATAAAAAACGGTTGTACTCAGAAAGAACTTCTTCCAGATTTGCCAATTGACTGTTGTCTATGGCTTCCAACAGAGAGAGCTGCAGTTCTTTGGCCAGGAAAATACTGTCAAATGCAGTACCGGTAAGTGATTTAAGCGAAGTCGCCTGTGAAAGTTCAGTACCAAAGTCTTCCTGGTTTACATTGATGCCAATTCCAACCACTGCCCAGTTCCAGGCCTTTCCCTGGTATTTGTTTTCTATAAGGATGCCGCCTGCCTTTCTGTCACGAATAAACAGGTCGTTTGGCCATTTTATGCGGACTTCGCCGGGTAAAATTTTCTCCAGAAATTGATGGCAGGTATTCGAAATCAGTGCATTAAACAGAAAAGGAAAG
Organism: Ferruginibacter sp.; assembly: GCA_037045295.1. Taxonomy (GTDB): domain Bacteria; phylum Bacteroidota; class Bacteroidia; order Chitinophagales; family Chitinophagaceae; genus Ferruginibacter. The sequence continues at coordinate 329,471 of JBAOHS010000004.1, read as the reverse complement.
GGCCAAAACTGCGCTGGTGGCCTGAAAGCAATGCTCAGAATGATGTTCGCACCCGGAGTTGATTGCCAGGATTTGCCCCTTTGACCTTTTCCGGCAAACTGATCCAGTGCAAACCAGGCCATGCCATGAGTAGCCAATCCTGCATGAATACTAGCCATGGCATAGTTGTTGGTACTATCTACTTCATTGAGAATTTGAAAGGCAGGGGCTGATTTCATAAACACCTAAATGGCAAAGAAATAGTACTTTTGATATATGATGCAAGCTAAGGCATATTTAGCTTGCCGGAACATGGCCAAATCCATGTTGTACAAAAAATAAAATAAAATCATTTGAGCAACCTTAACGTATTAAACAATCGCAAAAAAAGCCCGGCCAGATTAACCAGAAGCAGTAAACTTTTCAAAACAATCATTCATGCTATCCAGGAGAAAAAAGGTGAACAGATTGTAAGCCTTGATCTCAGGAAAATACCGGAAGCGGTGGCAGATTTTTTTATCATCTGCCAGGCAAGCAACAACAATCAACTCAAAGCGATTGCCGACAATATAGAATTCGAAGTGAAAAACAATTGTGGCGAAAATCCGTTTAAACATGAAGGAAGACAGGCAGAACAATGGATACTGATAGACTACGTTAATATCGTTGTTCACATCATGCTTCCTGAACCAAGAAAATTTTATCAGTTAGAAGAACTTTGGAGCGATGCCCCTGCAATGGGACACGAAGATTAATTAAAACGACCCTATATCAAAATATTAATGGCACAGCAAAATATGAATCAACCCGGCAACAAGAAAAAGATTTCTCCCGACAACAACAATATTCCTCCCTTAGGCGATGATCCGCAGAAGAAAAAAAACAGGTTTAATATCTACTGGATTTACGGACTGGTTTTTCTTTCAATCATTGCTTATAACCTGATCAGGGGCGTAAACAGCTTAGGCGTAGAAACAGATCAGCAGAAGTTTTATGAAATGGTGAAACAGGGCGATGTGGAAAAAATCAAAACCATCCGCAACAAAAAACTCGTTCGTGTTTTTCTTTTCAGAGACAGTTTGCTCAACAAAGCTGGCGTCTACAGTAAGTTACTCTACGATAAAGAGGATGCCAAAAAATACGAAACAGCCAAAAAGCTGAATGCACCGCAATTGTATTTCAGCATTATTGATGATAAAACATTCGCCGGACAACTGGGTGAGTTTTCAAAAGACAATCCAGGTCTCAGGATACCTGCCGATTCACCGGATGAAGAAGGTGAAGTGTTCGGACAGATCATCAGCACTCTACTCCCAATCCTGCTCATCGGATTTCTTTTTGTGATGATGATGCGTAAGGTTGGCGGACCAGGCGGTGGCGGTGGCCCGGGCGGTATTTTCAATATCGGTAAATCAAAAGCAACCCTTTTTGAAAAAGGCACCCGTGTAAACATCACGTTCGCTGATGTTGCCGGGTTGGATGAAGCCAAAGTGGAAGTGATGGAAATTGTAGACTTCCTGAAAAATCCGAAAAAATATACGGCACTTGGAGGAAAAATTCCAAAAGGTGCGTTATTGGTTGGACCTCCCGGTACCGGTAAAACGCTTTTGGCAAAAGCCGTTGCAGGAGAAGCACAAGTACCTTTCTTCAGCCTCAGTGGTAGTGACTTTGTTGAAATGTTTGTAGGTGTGGGTGCCAGCCGTGTAAGAGATTTATTCAAACAAGCCAGGGAAAAAGCTCCTTGTATCATCTTCATCGATGAAATTGATGCCATTGGCCGTGCCAGGGGTAAGAATGTAATGATGAGCAATGATGAAAGGGAAAATACATTGAACCAGTTGCTCGTAGAAATGGATGGTTTCGGAACGGATCTTGGTATCATCATCCTCGCTGCAACCAACAGACCGGATGTGCTGGATACAGCCTTGCTCAGGCCAGGTCGTTTCGACAGACAGATCTCTATCGATCGCCCCGATCTGGTTGGTCGTGAAGCAATATTTAAAGTTCACCTGTTGCCAATCAAAACATCTCAGAAACTCGATATTCATAAACTGGCTGAACAAACGCCTGGTTTTGCGGGTGCCGATATTGCCAATGTTTGTAATGAAGCGGCATTGATCGCGGCAAGGAAAAATAAAGAAGCAGTAGACATGAGCGATTTCCAGGATGCCATCGACAGGGTCATAGGCGGATTGGAAAAGAAAAATAAAATCATCTCTCCGGAAGAAAAAGAAATCATCGCCTACCATGAAGCAGGTCACGCTATCTGCGGATGGTTCTTAGAGCATGCGTACCCGTTATTAAAAGTTACGATTGTTCCGAGAGGAACTGCCGCTCTCGGTTATGCGCAGTATACACCGAAAGAACAGTACCTGTACAATACTGATCAGTTACTCGATCAGATCTGTATGACACTGGGCGGAAGAGCAAGTGAAGAAATATTCTTCGGTAAGATCAGTACAGGCGCCAGCAATGACCTGCAACAGATTACCAAGATCGCTTACAGCATGGTTACCATGTATGGCATGAATGATAAAGTAGGCAATATTAGTTTCTATGATCCTGCACAGGAAAATTATTTTACCAAACCATACAGTGAAGAAACCGGTAAAATGATCGACCAGGAAGTAAGGAAGCTGATCGACATGGCTTATGTGAAAACAAAAGCGCTGTTGGTTGAAAGAAGAACAGAAGTAGAAAAACTCGCAAAAGAACTGCTGGTAAAAGAAGTATTGTTTAAAAGCGATGTAGAAGCACTGATTGGTAAAAGACCTTTTGAAGAAAAAAAGATACTGGATATTCCGAATGAAGATATTGCTGCAGAAGAGCCTTCTAAAGATATTTCCGATAACCTGAAGAATCCACCGATGATTTAAAGTTGCAATCATGGCTACAACAGCTGCAAAAGAAAATATATTAAAAAAAATACGGCAGGCACTGAGTAATCCGGTGCCTTTGCCTTTTCCTCAAAGTGAAGGAACGCAGTCTGTTTTCAAAAATTCAACAGAAGATGATGCCATCGTATTTGCGGAAGCATTTACGAAACTGCAGGGTAAATTTTCTTTCTGCTTTGATGAAGCAGAATTGCTGAGCCAGTTACAAATACTTATCCGGGAAAGAAACTGGACAAATATTTATTGCCGGGAAGAAAAATTTCTGCCCCTGCTGAATGCTTTGCAGGTGAAGCCTTATAGTGATCTGGCAACCTGTGATGTTTCCATCACCGGATGCGAATATCTTGTTGCAAGAACGGGAACCATTGTTATGAGTGCAGCCCAGCAAAGCGGAAGAACCACCAGTGTATATGCACCAGTTCATATCTGCATTGCCTATAACCATCAGATGTTGTATGAACTGAAAGATGCCCTGCAATTCATGAAAGAAAAATATGCCCGACAGTTTCCTTCACTGGTTACATTTGCATCAGGCCCGAGCAGAACGGCAGACATTGAAAAAACACTGGTAACCGGTGTTCACGGGCCGAAAGAAGTATTTTGTTTCTTAGTTGAAGCATCCTGATTCATTTCAAATTAACAGCTATGCCATTATCAGTTTACCAGCTTTTTGTATACGGATCTTTACGCAGCGGATTCAGAAATCCGGCATACCAGTACCTGGCCTGTAATTTCAGGCTGCTCGGAGAAGCGGTAGTGAAAGGAAAATTTTACGACAAAGGCGATTACCCGGTTGCCATTCCCACCAGCAACGATGCTTTTATTACAGGCGAATTGTATGCAGCCATTAACCCGGAAGAATTTCAATGGGCCATTGCTCAGCTGGATGATTACGAAGGATTAAATGTTGAACCCGGCGAAAAGCCCTGGTACAAAAGAGAGATTGTAGAAGTTTACCAGCAGGGAATTCCTACCCGGGCATGGATATACTGGTATAACGGCTCTGTAGAAGGAATGCCGGAAATAGCCATCGGAGACGTATTGAAATACCTTCAGCAAAAAAACAAACCATAATCTAAATCAGACTGTGCTGCCTACACAAAAGATATATTTTCTTTCAGATTTTCATTTGGGCGCACCCGATCCTGCGACTAGCCTTCAACGTGAGAAACGCATCATCACATTCCTCGATGAAATAAAAAAAGATGCTGCGGTAATATTTATCATGGGCGATCTGTTCGATTTCTGGTTCGAATACCGCAAAGTAGTTCCCAAAGGATATGTAAGAATACTCGGCAAACTGGCAGAAATCACCGACAGTGGCATCCCCATCCATTTTTTTGTGGGCAATCATGATATGTGGATGAAAGATTATTTCCAGCAGGAACTCAACATACCGGTCTATTTTGAACCGGTTCCTTTTGAATTCTCCGGAAAAAAATTCCTGCTGGGTCATGGCGATGGATTAGGCCCCGGCGATCATGGTTATAAATTTATCAAAAAAGTTTTCAGGAATAAATTTGCCCAGTGGTTATTTGGCATCCTGCCTCCTTATATTGGCATGGGATTGGCAGATTACTTCAGCAGAAAAAGCAGGGCACAAACAGGTCAGAAAGATGAAATCTTTTTCGGGGAAGACAAGGAGTGGCTGGTCGTTTATTGCAAAGAAGTATTACAGCAACAACACTACGATTATTTCATTTTTGGTCACCGGCATCTTCCGCTCGATATTGCGCTTCCAAAAAACAGCCGGTACATTAACCTGGGCGACTGGATTAAATACAACAGTTATGCAGTATTCGACGGCAACAACCTCGAATTGAAATATTATAAAAACAACCCATCCTGAAATCGCCATTAAACTATATCATCTTTTTTTTCTTTTGCTCTGTACAAATTTCTGTTGCACAGCAATCAACAGACAGTGTTTCACTCCAGAAAAAAGATTCAACCGGTACTTTCCGGTTTGAAAAAATCATACCCGGCAATTTCTCCTACATGAATGTAGATATACTCGACAATATCTATCTCATCACTCCAGGCAATCAATTAAAAAAACTTAACAGCAAAGGAGATTCTGTTGCCATTTTCAATGATGTAAAGAAATACGGCAATCCTTCTTATATCGATGTGAGCAATCCGCTCAAGATACTGGTCTATTATAAAAACTTTTCTACCGTTGTTATACTCGACCGGTTATTGGTTTTCAGAAACAGCATCAACCTGCGCAAACAAAATATATTCAGCGTTCAGGCAGTCGCAACTTCTTACGACAACAATATCTGGTTGTTTGATGAACAGGATTTCAGAATCAAAAAAATAGATGAAGAAGGAAAAATTATACAGGAAAGCACCGATATGCGACTTTTAATAGACACTGTACCTTCTCCTTCACAGATCATCGACCACGATAATAAAGTTTATCTCTACGACGAAAAAAGAGGATTCTACATTTTCGATTATTATGGAGCATTGAAAAATAACCTTCCTTTTACCGGATGGCAAAATACCGCCATCAGCAGAAATATGATTTATGGTTTTTCAGGAAACAACTTTTATAGTTATGAACTGCAGTCGCTCAACCTGAAAAAATACAAACTCCCTTCCTTTTCGGGTAATTACGAAACCATTAAAGCCATGAATGGTAAACTATACCTCTTAAAAAAAGAAGGTATTGAAATATATAGCGCTGAATAAGCTTCTGGTATTTTCTTTAATTTTAATCAATGGATTTTTTAGATAAATTTTTTCTCGACAACCCCATCCGAAACCTGCTCTCTGTTACAGGTATCATCATTTTTGTATTGCTGTTCCGCCGGCTGTTATCGAGATATGTTGCTTCACTGCTTTTCATCTTTGTACACAAGAACTGGAAAACAGTTGAAAAGAAAGAATTCATCGGGTTAATTATTAAACCACTCGGTTGGTTTCTTACCATACTCATTTCTGTATTTGCAATTGATAAACTGAGTTTCCCATCCGACTGGAATTTTTCCATTTATGGTTTATCCTTTGAAGTATTGCTGCAAAGGATCGGATTGTGCCTCATCAGTATTTATTTTATCTGGGTTGTGCTCAGCCTGATCGATTTTGTTGCGCTCATTCTCGATCAGAAAGCCAAACTAACCAAAGACAAAAGAGATGATCAGCTGATCGTTTTCTTCCGCGATTTCTTTAAAGCGATCGTTTATATCCTCAGCATATTGCTGATTTTAAGAGTAGGCTTCAATCGTAATATCGGCGCCATTCTTACAGGGCTCAGCATTGTTGGTGCAGCCATGGCACTTGCTGCCAAAGAAAGCATTGAAAACCTGATTGCCTCTTTTATCATCTTTTTCGACAAACCCTTTTTTACAGGAGACACCGTTAAAGTAAACAATGTAACAGGAAGTGTTGAACACATCGGGTTAAGGAGTACAAGGATCAGGACCATTGACAAAACATTGGTTACTGTGCCGAATAAACAGATGGTAGATAGTGTGGTAGACAATTGGAGTATGCGTACCGACAGAAGAGCAGAAATAAAAATCGAATTCGATCATTCAATCAGTACAGCAGCACTCGATAAGTTTACAAAAGACATTAAACAGTTCCTGGAACAGCATACACCGCCGGTTACCAAACATTCTGTTTTTATAACGGAATATAATAAGTCAGGCGTTACCGTTACGATCGAATACTATACCCAACCATTTACCATGGCAGAGTTCAATGAACTGAAACAACAGTTCAATCTTTTTACCAAAAAAACAATGGAGGAAAGTGATTTGAAAATGGCTTCTTCTGGTAACGACATTAATATTTTCAGTGCAGAAACCGGTGAAAACATTACAAAGAGTAAACCAATAATCTGATTATTGAAGGAAAGAAATCAGCTCCGTATCCCATTTGCCGGTTTTTCCATATTCCACTACACGGCCCACTTCTTTTCCATCTTTCAAAACTATAATGGTTGGCACATTCGTGATGCCGAAAACATCGGCCATATTCCCCAGCGTTTTTTTATCCCTGTTCACACCAAAGAAACTGATGGAAGCATCGGGGAATCCACTCATTTCCTGTAGTTTGAAAAACTTCGGAAGAATAAATTGTGTGTCTTCACACCAGGTACCTCCAAAGATGAGAAATTTGTATTTCGCTTTTGCCTTTTCGAGTGCTGTTATATTTGCAGCATCAGGCGTATAGGAGCTCCTGCTTGAACCGTACCAGGTAAACGTACTTTCATTTTCAAGTGCATACTTACTGATCAGTCCGTTTAAGATGATACCATTTCCGTTCTTTTCATCTTTTGTGGAAGTATACGGCGTTTGAGCGTTACCGATAGTATACGAGAATATGAGGGTTACGGCTAATAATAATTGCTTCATGTAGAGGTTTGTTTATAAGCTGGCTTTGATTCCGTTCAGGAATGCCTTCAGATCTTTCAGTGATTCGATTACTTCAAATTTTTTCTCTGCAAGTTTGCTGCTTTTCAGGTATTCTTTGGCTCCTTCGATGGTATACTTTCTTTCCCGGAGCAAATGATAAATCAGTTTAATGTTTTTTACATCTTCGGGCCTGAATAAACGATTGCCTTTGGGATTCTTTTTGGGCTTCAGTACGTCAAATTCATTTTCCCAGAAACGCAATAAAGAATGATTCACATTGAACATTTCTGCTACCACGCCCATGCTGTAATAACTTTTCGAAAACAGCTCCTCGTCATCCGGCACATTCACCGGACCAAGGCTCTCACTCGATACATCCAATCTCAATCTTCCCCTGGTAGATTTTTTTGCAGGAGCGGCATCCATCACAACAGGTGCTGGTTGAGGGAGATTCACCTCAATGGGTTCTGCCGGAGGTTCTGCCACAACCGTCAGTTCCGGAGTAACATTTTTATGTACAGGATCGACTTCCGCTTCCGGGAAATCAAAATCAAGTGTTGTCTGTTTTAATTTCATGGTAAATAAAGTTAATCAAAACTTTTGGCACTACCAGTGGCCGCCAGTTTCAGCAACTGATCATACTGTTCTGCATTCAGGTCGTTGTAGAAAAAGTAAACCGGGTCTACTTCCGAACCATTGATGTGCACTTCATAATGACAATGCGGCCCGGTACTTTTACCTGTACTGCCTACCCATCCTATTACCTCACCCCGCTTCACTTTTTGTCCACGCTTCACTTTAATCCGCACCATATGTCCGTACAAAGTTTCATATCCATACCCATGATTGATTACTACATGGTTGCCATAACCGCCTTCTGAAGCGCCAGCCAGACTAACCGTGCCATCTCCGGTGGCATAAATCGGTGTTCCCTGTGGCGCTGTAAAATCAAGTCCCTTGTGCATTTTAGGTGTTCCATACACAGGATCAATGCGCATACCAAAACCACTGGCAATGCGGTTTAGCTGCTTATTGCTAACTGGTTGTATGGCGGGAATGCTGGACAGTTTTACATCCTGTGTTTTGATCAGATCGGCAATTCCATCATAACTTTTAAACTGAAAAGCCACCCTTGCACTGATATTGTTGAGTTGCTGGGCAATATCCTTTCCCAGTTCAAAATCATCCATTTCCCGGATCTTTTCTATTTCCTTCTGTTGTTCAATCAACTTGGCCCTGGCACTGTCGGGCACCGGGTTGGCTTCAAAAATGGAACGGTAAACTTCATTATCCCGCTTCTCCAGGGCTGCCATTTGTTCCTGAAGGGTCTTTATTTTTGAGTTTACCTGGTTGTAATTCTCCTTGAGCAATTCATATTTCCTGTTGGCTTCAATATCTTTTGGTTTTGGAAAGAAACGATTATAGAGGTAAATCACAATAGCAGAACCCACTACCAATCCGGAAATAAAACCAAATAACCGCAGCAGTTTGACACGCAAAGGAGTTACCAGCTTTTCGTATCGGAGCGTATGGGTATTATAGTAATATTTGATTTTTTTCATTGCAATCAAAAACCATAAGGTTCTTTAAACTCAAGCTTAATCATTAAATTGCAGCCCAACTATGCAGGGCATGCCAATTTGCTCAAGCGTACAAATATAACCCGATAAATCGCAATAAGCAACCCAATCAAACTATAGCATTATGATGACGGCTTCTGAGATCAGGCAACATTATCTTGATTTTTTTAAATCCAAACAGCACATAATTGTGCCTTCAGCCCCCATTGTGGTTAAAAATGACCCTACGCTCCTGTTTACCAATGCAGGAATGAACCAGTTCAAAGATTATTTCCTGGGCAATCGCAAAGCCCCTTCAGCGAGGATCGCCGATACCCAAAAATGCCTCAGGGTAAGCGGCAAACACAACGATCTGGAAGAAGTAGGCGTAGATACTTACCACCATACCATGTTTGAAATGCTGGGTAACTGGAGTTTCGGCGATCCCGAAAATCCGGCAGCGGGTTATTTCAAAGCAGAAGCCATTGCCTGGAGCTGGGAATTGCTCACAGAAGTATATAAAATTCAGAAAGATCGTTTATACGTAACCGTTTTTGAAGGAGATGCTAAAGAAAACCTTCCTCCTTCCAGCATCGCTTTGCAGGAATGGAAAAAAATTGTGGCTGAAGACCGCATCGTTTTCGGAAATAAGAAAGATAATTTCTGGGAAATGGGTGATACCGGTCCTTGCGGTCCATGTACTGAGATACATGTCGACTGCCGTCCCGATGAAGAAAGAGCCAAAATTCCCGGAAGAGATCTGGTGAACAAAGATCATCCGCAGGTAATAGAAATATGGAACAATGTATTCATACAGTACAACCGTAAAAAAGACGGTTCCCTCGAACAGCTTCCTGCAAAGCACGTAGATACCGGTATGGGATTCGAACGGCTTGTACGGGTGCTCCAGCAGAAACAAAGCAATTATGATACGGATGTATTCAGTGGCACCATTCGTGAAACAGAAAAAATATCCGGAAAAAAATATACCGGAGGCGACGATAAAACAAGCGTTTCCTTTCGTGTACTGGCCGATCATATCAGGGCCATCTCCTTTACGATTGCCGACGGACAGTTGCCATCCAACACAGGTGCCGGGTATGTAATCCGCCGTATCCTGAGAAGGGCAGTCAGGTATTACTATTCTTACCTCGATTACCGTCAACCGTTACTTGTATCAGTTATTGCCGGTTATCGCAACGCAGTTTGAAAATGTTTTTCCCGAACTGAAACAACAGGAAGAGTTTGTTGGAAAAGTAATCAGGGAAGAAGAAGAAGCTTTCTTAAGAACACTGGATAAAGGGCTTAAGAAAATCGATACGATCATGACTGAAACAAAAGCACAGGCAGATAAAACCATTTCCGGCGCCAATGCTTTTGAACTGCTCGATACGTTCGGATTCCCTATTGACTTAACCAGGTTGATTGCTCAGGAAAACGGACTCAATGTTGATGAAGCAGGTTTTGAAAAAGAAATGCAGGTGCAGAAAGACCGCTCCCGTGCTGCAACAGCGCTGGATATGGACGACTGGCAGATTGTAAAAGAAGGCAACAGCAAAGGATATGCAGGATACGATTCACTCGAAACCAAAACAAATATCCTTCGCTACCGCAAAGTAACCGGTAAAGGAAAAGAACTTTACCAGATTGTATTGGAGTCAACTCCTTTTTATGCCGAAAGTGGTGGGCAGGTAGGTGATTCCGGTACACTCAGCATTGGCAATACTGTTACCGAAATCATAGATACCAAAAAAGAAAATGACCTGATCATTCATTTTGCCGAACATTTACCAGCAACAGTTGCAGGTGAAGTAACGGCAACGGTTAACAGCGAACGCAGGAAAAAAATAACAGTACACCATAGTGTAACCCATTTGATGCATGCTGCATTAAGAGAAGTACTTGGTAAACATGTAGCACAAAAAGGAAGCCTGGTAAATGAAGAGCATCTCCGTTTCGATTTTTCGCATTTTGCAAGGGTTACTGAAGAAGAACTGGCAAAGGTTGAAACCATCGTTAACAGTAAGATCAGGGAAAACATTCCGGTAGTAATTAAAAGTATGTCGAAAGACGAAGCCATCGCTTTGGGTGCTATGGCGCTATTCGGAGAAAAATATGGCGATACCGTAAGAGTAGTCATCATGGATCCGTCTTACTCCATTGAATTGTGTGGTGGAACGCATGTTGGCCATACCGGCGAACTGGGATATTTTAAAATCAAGCATGAATCAGCAGTAGCTGCTGGTGTAAGGCGTGTAGAAGCAGTTTGTGGCGCAGCAGCTGAATCATTGATCAACAGCCAGGAATTACAATTGCAACAGGCAAAAGCACTACTTAAGAACCCGAAAGACCTGCAGAAAGCAATTGAAAGTTTGCTGAATGAAAATGCTGTTTTAAGCAAAAGAATCGAATCGCTGGAAGCAAGACAGCTCGTAGGCATCCGCAATGAACTGATGCAGAAAGATGAAATCATCAACAACGTTAGTTTTATCGGCGACATCATTGAAGTACCGAATGCAGATGCGCTGAAAAAACTTTGCTTCGATTTTAAAAATCACCTGCATGACCACCTGGTAGTATTGTGTGCCAATATTGGTGGCAAAGCTTATGTTGCCGTTGGTATCAGCGACACAGTAGTAGCAGCTAAAAACCTGGATGCCTCAAAAATCATTAAGGAAATTGCAGGACCATTGATCAGCGGTGGTGGCGGCGGACAAAAGAACCTGGCTACTGCAGGCGGACAAGAACCCGGTAAACTGAAAGAAGTAATCGAAAAAGTTAAGGCGCTGCTTTAATATTATATAACTCACTTATAACAGCATTTACCCATAACAGTGAGTAAGTGCTGTTTTTTTATTTTATGGATATTATATTACAAACACCCCGACTTTATTTACGCCGCTTTACAACGGCGGATACGAAACTCGTATTTCAACTTAACAGCGATGAAACCGTACTGAAATACCTCCACGAAGAATTGCTGAGAGACGAAGCGCATGCATTGGAAATTCTGCAAAAAATCATCCTGCCCCAATACGACAATAACCTGGGAAGATGGGCCGTGCATTTAAAGGAGAATGATGAATTTATCGGTTGGTGTGGTTTAAAATACCGGCCCGAAATCAATGAAACTGATCTTGGGTATCGGTTTAAACAATCAGCCTGGGGTAAAGGCTATGCTTCCGAAGCTGCAGCACATGCGCTTAATTATGCTTTTAGTAAACTGGATTTGACCGAAGTTACCGGAAGAGCTCATATTGAAAACCTGGCATCCCTGGCAATACTGGAAAAAATCGGGATGACCTATGTTTGCGACGAGATCATTGATGATTGCCCGGTAAAAACTTTCATCGCCAGAAAAGATTCCTATAAACCGGTTATTTAATTGCAAGGCTTGCTTTAATTGATATTCCGGAACAATAAAGGCATCTATTCATTATACTTTTCGGGCTTCACCAGATTGAACAACATAGAATTTTTAAAGCCTGAATAAAAATCAGGCTATTTTTGTTCTTTCTATAAATGGCACCCAGATGATCAATTACAATCCTAAAGACTGGTTTGGTTTTTTGTTTCGCTTTCACAAAGCTGACACATTCCGTAAGTTGTTTCCGCTCCTGATAACGATCAGCGCATATGCATGGCTGATAGCATTTCTGGAAATAGAAATTTTTCATCTTTCAGAAAACAGTCATGTAAAAAACATACCGGTAATGCATAGCCTGCTTGGTTTTGCTATTTCCATGTTACTTGTATTCAGAACCAATACTGCTTACGACCGTTGGTGGGAAGGCCGCAAACTATGGGGTTCCCTGGTTAACAATAGCCGTAACCTTGCCATCAAACTATCTGTAATCCTTTCGAAAGAAGAAACTGAGCAAAGGAGTTTCTTCAGAAAAATAATTCCTGCATATGCCTATGCATTGCACAATCATCTCAAAGCAGAAGAAACAAGAATTGAACTGTTTGAATCCAGTGATACACACCACATATTTAAACACATCGATAAAGACAAACATATTCCTAACCAGGTCGCCCTGCTCATGTTTCAACACATACAGCAATTGTACAAAGAGGGAAAAATAGATGGCAACCAGTTAATCGTACTCAATGCCGAATTACAATCTTTCACTGATATCTGTGGCGCCTGCGAACGCATCAAGAATACACCCATTCCTTTTTCTTATAGTGTGTTTATTAAAAAGTTCATCTTCATTTATATCATGACCCTACCCTTTGGTTATGTATTCAACCTGGGTTATTATGTTATTCCGGTGGTTGCTTTTATTTTCTATGTACTCGCCAGTCTTGAACTGATTGCTGAAGAAATTGAAGATCCTTTTGGAACCGACGACAATGATGTGCCAACAGCCAAAATTGCTCATAATATTCACAACCATATAGCCGAACTGATTTAATATGACTAGCCTACCACCTCCAAAAAATAAAAAGATTGTTAAAGAAAAAAAATTGTCTCCGAATTATTTCGTAATTCAAAAATTACCATTAGTTTTGATGTACTAAAAGTTTCGTACATAAAAAATTTAGCCATGAAGAAATTAGTATTTGCATTTTTACCCTGGTTGTTTACTGCCTTTGGATACAAAACAATGGCTCAGGAAGACAACAAAGATTAAAAAAGAAGAATCCCAGGAAATTATCATCAAGAAAAAAGGGGATAAAGACACCAAATTAACAGTAGAAATTACTGGTGATCAGGTACTTATCAATGGAAAACCCCTGGTTGAATTTAAAGAAGACGGCATCACCGTAAACAAAAAGAAAATAGTGGTAAGAGATGGATCCAATTTTTACTTCAATGACGGAAATGGCGACCGGATCGGTAGTTTCAACTGGAATTCAGATAAATCAGTTGCCACCCCTTTCCTGGGTGTAACCACTGAATCTGTTGACAATGGCGCAAGAATAATCGAAGTAACAAAAGAGAGTGGCGCAGAAAAAGCCGGATTACAGAAAGATGATATCATCACAAAAATTGCCGATGAAAAAATTGATGGCCCTGGAACTTTATCTACGGTGATCTGCTCAAAAAAGCCAAAAGATGAGGTGAAAATAACTTATATCAGAAATGGAAAAGAAAAAACTGTAAAAGCTACTTTAGGCGAAAAAAAGGGAATGACTACTTATTCTTTCAGCGGCCCTAATGGTTCTTTCCGCTCTTTCAGTGTGCCTAATCCTCCAAGGGCTCCCCGTACTCCTGAAATGGATGGCATGGAAGAGCTCCGTGAAATATATCCGGATCTGGCTGATAATATGGGTGACATGGACTTTCAGTTTAACTCTTTCCCCCGTCGCCAGAAACTGGGCTTGAAAATCCAGGATACTGAAGATAACAATGGCGTTAAAATTCTGGAAGTAGCCGATAGCTCTGCAGCCTTTACCGCCGGATTAAAGAAAGATGATATCATTACCGAAATCGCTGGTAAGAAAGTTAACAATACAGATGAAGCAAGAGAGTTGCTGCACGATAATGAAGAAAAATACAAATACAATATCAAAGCAAAACGCAATGGATCAGACATGAGCTTCGATATTAAGATTCCAAAAAAACTGAAAACTGCCAACTTATAAAGTATAGCCATGGAAAACAGCAGGCACCGGAGTTAACACTTCGGTGCTTTTTATTACAGGCTATCCAACCGCTTTTATTTACTTTTGCCCCGTGAATAAATCGGATAAATATCAGTTGGTAATCGGGCTGGAAGTTCACGCCCAGTTGCTTACCAAAAGCAAATTATTCTGCAGCGATCCAACTACTTTCGGCGCAGCACCCAATACACAGGTTAGTCCGGTTTCCCTGGCTCACCCAGGCACCCTGCCTGTGATGAATAAAAAAGCCATTGAACTGGCTGTGAAGCTTGGTACGGCGTTGAACTGTGAAATAGAACAACACAATTATTTTGCCCGTAAAAATTATTTCTATCCTGATCTTCCAAAAGGCTACCAGGTGAGTCAGCATACAGCTCCTATTTGCAAGGGCGGTCAATTGTATATTGAAACAACTGATGGAAACAAGTATGTTCAGTTAAACAGGATTCATATGGAGGAAGATGCCGGCAAAAGCATCCATGACGCCAATGAAAATTATTCCTGCATTGATCTGAACCGTGCAGGCGTGCCCTTACTCGAGATTGTTACTGAACCGGTGATTCATAGTGCCGATGAAGCATTTGCATTTCTGACAGAACTGAGAAAAATTCTTCGCTGGCTGGAAGTTTGTGATGGCAATATGGAAGAAGGAAGCATGCGTTGTGATGCCAATATTTCTGTACGGTTGATGGGTGATACTCATCTCGGTAAACGAGTAGAAGTAAAAAACCTGAACAGTATCCGCAACGTAAAACGTGCCATAGAAATTGAAAAAGAAAGACTGATTCAGCTGGTTGAAAATGGAAATCCCGTGGTACAGGAAACAAGAAGCTATGATGCAGATAAGAACATTACCTTTTCCCTGAGGAGCAAAGAAGATGCAGAGGATTATCGTTATTTCCCCGAACCCGACCTGCCTCCTTTTCATATTACTGCCGAATACATCAGTGAAATTAAAAACTCACTGCCACCCCTACCCGAAGTTCTAAAAGATAAATATACCCGTGACTTTGGATTATCAGGGTTGGATGCTGCAGCGTTGTGTGCCGATAAATCGGAAGTAGATTATTTTGAATCCCTGATCAAGGGAAACCAAAAATTATAAAGCTGCGGCCAATTGGATGCTGGGACCTTTAAGGTACTATTGCAACGAAAACAATATTTCAATGGCAGCATTTCCCCTGAAATCTCGGGCCATAGCAGATTTAATAAGTATGGTAGAAGCCGGACAGTTGTCATTCAGTAATGCATCCACCAGGGTTATGACTAAAATGATCGAAAACACAAGTGTCACTGCAAAAGAAGCAGCTGCATCTCTGAACCTGCTGCAGGAAAATGATCAACAGGCTATTGAAACCTGGGTTATGGAAGCCATTGAAGCAATGCCCGATAAAGTAAAAGAATATCAATCGGGCAAAAAAGGATTAATCGGCTTGTTTGCGGGTGAAGTGAAAAAAAGAAGTAAGGGAAAAGCTGATATGCAAGTGGCTACAAAATTGCTCACCGAAAAACTAAATAAATAAAAAGAATCTAATGAGCACTATAAAAACATTATTGATCATCGTCCTGGGAACATCGATATTATCCTGCAACAACAGACAAGAAAACACCGGCAAATTTGTTGTTTCCGGAAAAATTAAAAATGCAGCAGACGGAAAAATTTTCCTGGAGCAATTGTATTTTAGCCAGAAGAATCCCGAAATACTCGATACCGCCGAAATAAAATCTGGCAATTTCAGTCTGAATACCGTTGCACCGGAAGAGGGATTATACCGGTTACGCCTGGACGCAGTAAATGCAGGTTTCATTTTCATCAATGATAAACCTGAAATTGAATTCAGCGCCGATATGAACGATGTTAGTCTGGATGGCCCAAAGTTCAACTCCCCTGCCAATGTAAAATTAAAAAACCTGATCTCTTCATTAAACGACCGCAAAACGGCCATTGATCAACTGATGGAGAAAATGGAAACGTATAAAGCTGCAGGTAATGATAGTAGCCTGATTGCTGAGGCTGCAACATTAACTTCCAAACAGGAAGAATATAAAAACTACCTGATTCGTTTTATTGATACCTGCTCCAACCCTGTTGTAACGATGTTTGCATTGGGTTATACCCGGGATATTGATCCGGCTTTGTTGGGAAAAGCAGTAGCTAACCTGCCTAAAAGATTTCCTTCGCACAATGGTATTGCAAGCATTGTTACCCAATACAATGAAATGATGAAGCAGATTGCAGCTGCCGATGCGAAGAAATCCTCTATGCCAGCGAACCGGTGCTATGGCGCCGGATATCACTATGAATGATACGGAAGGAAAACCTTTTTCGCTCAGCAGTTTGAAAGGAAAATATGTGCTGGTTGATTTCTGGGCCAGTTGGTGTGGCCCTTGCAGGGGAGAAAATCCAAACATTGTAGAAGCATACAATAAATTCAAAGATAAAAACTTCACTATTCTTGGTGTTTCGCTGGATGAAGACAAAGACGCCTGGCTAAAAGCCATTAAAAATGATAATCTAACCTGGAAGCAGATCAGTGATTTGAAAGGGTGGAATAATGCTGCCGTACCATTATATGGTTTCGATGCTATCCCTTATAATGTATTGGTAGATCCTGAAGGAAAAATTATTGCTACTTCTTTAAGAGGCAGTACCCTCCAGTTATTTCTGGCTAAAACATTGAAATAAATCAGTCGTGATGTTATAAGCGAATCAACTATCTGTAACGCATATACGAAATAAAACGCCGGCACATATTGTGCCGGCGTTTTATTTTTATTCTTCTTTAAGCTTTCTATAAATGCTCAGATTCTATAACGCTACTTTTGGGTTTGCATAAATCTGATAAGCCGATCATCAGAATCCAAACGGAGAAAAGCAGCGCCAGAACTATATCTACCTGTAATCTTTCATTGCCCAATAAAACAAAAGTAATCGTCAGCGCAAGGCCTGTTAAAACAGATAAGGAACCGACAATTATATTCAGAACAGACCGGGACTTTATACCCCTTAATTCTTTAACAGCAGTAATGGTCATCAATGAAATATAAAATATAAAGGCCACATTAATGAGGAACTCAGCTTTCGGTAATTGTTGAGTAGTCAGGATCTGCAATACACTGATCGTTCCCAGAATGATGAAAATAATTTTCGAAACCAGCCAGAAATAATAAGTGCCTTTAAAGAAATCTGTCATGTATAGAACATATTAAGTTATACAATGTGATGCTACATCATTTACTAAAAAGAAAAAGGGCTGTAATTGCTTACAGCCCTTTTTTATGCTTAATAACTGAATTATTATCTTGCCATGTTCACAGTATACAAAGTAGTACCGAAACAACCTAATGGAAGAATACAAACCCTCATTTTCAGAACCAGCGTCTGGTTACAGATAGAGAATGTTCCTCTTACACCCGGGAATGACACAGCACTTGGATTGGTAACGGTAACTGTACCTTGTCCTGCATAAGCCGGATTTACAGTACCACCATCAGCAATATTATCCTGCTGTAACAAACTTACGATACGGTTGTTAGGATCTGTCCAGTCGAGGTCAAATGTAATTGGCGCCCAACCGTTATCCCAGATATTATCAACCGTAACAGAACCAGTTGTTGGAGTAGTTTGAGTTACGTTGGTAATAGTGGTCAGGTATGGACCGTATGGACTTGTACCAAATGTTTCGTTGGTGTTAGGATATGCACCCAGCAAATCAGTAAGGGTTACATCTCCTTCGAAACAAGCACCACGGATGGTTACGTATACAGTATCCAGGAATCCTGAAACTTTCAGGGAAGGTTCTGCCAATGTAAACATCAGGGTATCTCTTTCACCATTGAGGTAAGAAGTGCGAATTGCCTGAACTGGAATATTGGCAACTGCTTCACCGGCTTTGATGGTAACAGTTCCTGTACTATTACCAGTAGCGATAGTAAAATCAGTACCTGGTACAGCGTTAGAAATCGGCGTTACTTTATAGGTAACATCACGGTCTGTTTTAGCCACATCTGTAGTTCCAACTACAACGTTGAAAACTGGTGTTGGATCATCGGCTGCAGAATAAGCCTGGAATTTATTACCCGTAAAATGCGCTTCCGGCGGAGCTACTGCAACATCGTATGGTTTTGTTTTGTCGCAACTCGCCAGGCCAAATGACATGGCAGTCAGGCCGAGAAATAAAATGCGATTCAATGATTTCATAAAAATTATTTTGAAATTGTATATAAATATAGTGATTAATATCCGTCGTTTTGCACCATGTTTGGATTAGCCAGAATTTCTGAATTCGGAATAGGCAATACAAAACGATAGCTATTCGCATCCAGTGTCTGCCATGCTGCACTAGCGTCTGAAGATAACCTTTGAACAGGCAAATTGTTGCGTTTCAGATCAAATAACCTGAAACCTTCAAATGCAAGTTCTTTAAACCTTTCATCCAAAACTGCAGTGATTAAGCTGGCAGCAGATGCAAAAGTTACGTTGGTATAACCAGTAATACGCTGAGCCCTTAAAGCATTCAGATCAGCAGCACCCAATGTCAGATCCGGAGTAGCTCTTTTTGCATAAGCTTCAGCACGGATCAGGTACATTTCAGCAGTTCTGATGGCTTTCATATCTACGACACGACCACCACGGCTGGATTCAAAAAACTTATTTACATATTTTTTTCCTGAAGGATAAGTTCCTACAAAAGTATTCAGGCGGATATCATTTGCATCATAAGACGCTATTAACTTATCGGAAGGAGCGATATAAACGTTGCCTCCGGTAGTAGTCCATAAACCACCAATAGCACCACTGGTTTCATAACGGATACGGAACAATACTTCATTGTCGGTATCATCTGTCCAGATAGCCTGGTATTGTGGACCTGAAACCAATGGCTTAATACCAGAGTTGATTACTTCAGTGCTGTAAGTGATGGCAGCATCATAATCACGCTTGTACAGGGCGATCCTAGCCTGGTAAGCAGCGATATTGGTTCTGTTCATTACGGTATCGAAGAAATTTCCGGGAGTAGAAGCCGGCAGTAAAGTTTTTGCTTCTGCAAGATCAGCTTCAATCTGAGCCATTACTTCTCCCATTGAATTACGTGCTGGTTTACCCAGTACGCTTGAAGCTGGTCATTACCGGAACACCTTTTGGATCTGCTGGATCATAATTCTTACTGTATGACTGCAATAATCCAAAATGTGCAATTGCCCTGAGTGCCAGTAACTGTCCTTTCAGAATCGGACGTTGAGCTTCTTCTGCAGCAGTAGCTGTTACAGTTGGAACTTTAGGTAAAACACGATTAACCTGATCAATCATGGCATAATAAGCACCAAATGCACCTGTTACATCTCCACCGGATGTTGCATCCGATGCATATTGGTAACGGTAAGTAAGGGCTCCCTGGCCGGCATTATCCGGACCAAGTTTGGCTTCATCAGAAATCAAAGCACTGGCATACATATCGTTGGCATATGCACCATAACGACCATAAGCACTATTAACACCCAATTGAATATCGCTGATTGTTAAAAAAGCGTTTTCATCACTGAAACTATCAGTAGGCTGAAGATCCAGTTCCTTTTTACAGCTGCTGAATCCTACAACGAGGGCCAGCGCATAGACTAAATATTTTTTATGTTTCATTGTATTTCTATTAAAGGATTAGAAAGTGATATCAATACCTGCAGTGATGGTTCTAGGGTTCGGGAATTCACTCAGGTTCAAGTTGGTAGCACCCGCTTCTGGATCCGGACCTCTCCATTTTGTCCAAATGAAAAGATTTGAACCCTGAACATATAAGTTAATGTTAGAAACGAACTTAAGTTTTTCAAGTTTTGCTTTTGGAACTGTATAACCCAGTTTCACATCCCTTAAACGAAGGAATGAAGCATCATGAATGATTTTTGATGAGAAGTTCGTACCATAAAGCGGGCTAGGTGTATTCACGATATCACCTGGTTGTTGCCAGAACTGAAGATCAGATGATTGGTTGTAACCTACTGCTAAGAAACCAGCAGGGTTTTCAACGAAGAACTCCATATTGTCTACTTTGGTAGCACCACGCTGCCAGCTAAACAATACATTCAGGTCAAATCCTTTATAGCTAACGTTAGTACCGAAACCACCTCTCCATGGAGCTTCCCATGTTCCGAAATCCTGAACACGGTTATCAGCACTGTAATATGGTAGTAAGGTTTCCATTGATATCATAGTACAATGGAGCACCGGTAGCGGCGTCAACACCAGCCCATTTCACTTCATAATGAGAACCCAGTGGTAAACCTTCTTTGATCAACTCAGTTCCATCTTCATATGGAGGTTCTCCACCAAGATCCAATACCCTGTTTTTGTTGTAGGCTACGTTAGCAAAAACAGTCAGAGTTGAAATCTTTCTTACGGATCACTTCACCATTGATGCTTAACTCAGCACCTTTGTTGCTCAATTCACCAGCATTTACATCTCAACGCTCCGAAACCTGAAGTTGCAGAAAGTGTTTTCAATACGAACAGGTCTTTGGTGCGTTTTTCGTACAGGTTGATATCACCATATACCCTGCGGTTGAACAATTCGTAATCAAGACCGAAGTTCAACACCCAGGTAGTTTCCCATTTCAAACCAGGATTTCCTGGGTTGTTAGCGAAAATGGTTTGAAGACCAGAATAGTTACCCTGAGTATAGGTTGGTTGATAAGGGAAATCTCCACCAGGGAAATTATCTGCATTACCAGAACCACCATAACTGAGTTTCAGCCTCAGCACATTGATCGCACGGATATTTTTAATGAAATCTTCTTTAGTCGCATCCCAGATTGCACCCACTGAGTAGAAGTTCTGCCAGCGAGTATCTGTAGGTAATTTAGAAGAACCATCACGACGGAATGAACCGGTAAGGGTATATTTTCCGTTGTATGTGTAACGACCCTGGAAAAGTCCAGATAAAAGTGAAGTCTGAGATTTTCCACCACCAACTTGCGCAAACAACTGGTTAGATGCGTTACCCTGGGTAACAGCAGCAATGGTATTCGGACGTTTTGGATCTGTACCAAAACCGGTTAAAGTAAAGGCTTTGTTGAATTCACGTACATATTCACCATACACACCTAATTCAACATCATGCTTATCGGCAAACATATGCCTGTAGTTAACAGATGGACGAACAGTTGTTCTGAGGAACCTGGTCAGACCTTCTGACTGGAAACCTGCTCTTCCGGTGATGCTGGTAGATGATTGGCGAACAAAAGCCAGTTTACTACCGTAGTTAGTATTCTGTGTTTCACGGAAATCTGCACCAGTAGTCAGGTTTACAGAAAAATCTTTATTCAGTTTATAACCGGCTACAAAACCCAATGTTGCTTTCAACTGGTCGTTGTAGTTCTGGTCATATTTAGTAAGGTCTAACTGGTTGGCAGCAGCGAAAGAAGCGCCAATACCGGTTACGTATGAGCCGTCATCATTCCTTACTTTAGCATAAGGAACGTTTACAGCTGAGGTAAGGAACGGGTTACCCAGGTTATTGCCCACAGTTGACTGCTGGAAATTCCTTTTGGTATAAGCCAGGTTAGTACTTACCTGAAGGTTAAATTTATCATCAGCATAATCTACGTTATTCCTTACTGAAACCCTTTTCATATCTGTACGAAGGGCAATACCTTCTTCATTGTACAAACCAATACTGCTGAAAATCCTTGTTTTACCAGTACCACCAGATAAAGTAATCTGATGATTGCTGAAATTTGCACTCCTTAAAACTTCATCAGACCAATTGGTATTGATTCCTCTTAGATGAATCCAGTTTCCTGGCATTTTCAGCTTTTTCAGTTCCTGAAAGTGAATTCCAACGTGGGTTTTCCGGAGAATAATAGAAACCAGGAATATTTAAGTCAACAGAAACCGGGCTGGAAGCATCTCCTCCTGCAACGATTTTACCATATCTTTCCTGGGCAGCCAGTAATTCAGTTGAATTCATCGGCCTGAAAGCGAAATCTGGTTTAGATTTAACACCCATCTGACCGGTATAACCAAATTTCATTTTACCAGATGTACCTCTTTTGGTAGTAATAACGATTACACCAGCAGAACCTCTTGAACCATATAAGGCAGTTGAAGCAGCATCCCTGAGTACATCGATTGAAGCAAAATCATTTGGATTGAAACCCTGGAAAACAGAAGCTTCCACAGGAATTCCATCAATCACATACAGAGGAGAAGAACCACCCTGGATAGAACCAGTACCCCTGATGATGATATTCGTTGCAGAACCCGGAGCACCACTACCTGTTAAGGCTGTGACACCAGGTGCACGACCTTGTAATACCTGGTCGAACGAACCTACCGGTTGATTCTTTAACTGCTTTTCATCAATTTTGGTAGCAGCACCGGCAAATTGTGATTTTTTGATTTTGTTGATACCAGTTACAACTACTTCCTTCATTTCTTTTGCATCGGAAGAAACCATTACAGGTGAAAAAACTGCTTTGTTTCCAATTGAAAGGCTTTGTGTTTCATAGCCTAAAATAGAAAACTCAATTGCACTTTACCATTAGCGGGAACCTGGATGACTGTAAGTTCCGTTCGCATCTGTGGTGGTACCAGTGGTAGTACCTTTAACTAAAACTGAAACATTCGAAATTGGCTTTCCGTCGGCGTCCGTTACTTTACCAGTCACAGTCTTTTGTGCCAGTGCTCCTAACGTAAACGCCATCGAAACCAATAAGGTTAAGATTACTTTTCTCATATACATGTTTAATTTATGTGTGCAAATATAGTCCGGATAAAAATGAAATGTTAAAAAAGTTGACAAGTTTTCTATTCCGAGTGCTGCTTTCCCCACAAAATTCAGTGAAAAAAACGTGTGAATGGCCCTCAATTTTTACTTTACGGTGACTTTTCCTTTTTTAGGGCTCAACAATAACAAAAGTACCGGCAATAGTACCAGATTCGTCACTGTTGCAGTGATTAATGTAACCGAAGTGAGCCATCCCAAAGCGAAAGTACCTCCGAAACTACTGGCGCAGAAAATGACGAATCCGGCAGTGAGTACCAATGAAGTATATATTATACTTAAGCCCGGTTTGCTGAACCGTGTTTCTTACCGTTGCAGCCACATCATAATTATTATTGGGCAGATCCTGTCGGTAATTTACCAGGAAACGGATGGTAATATCTACCGCAATTCCCAATGCCACACTGAAAACCAATACGGTAGATGGCTTTAAAGGCACACCCGCCCAGCCCATCACCCCGGCAGTTACCAGGAGCGGAATTACGTTGGGTAAAAGCGAACAGACCAGTATCCTGAATGACTTAAAGAGATAGAGCATACAAACAGCGATCAATAAAAACGCCCACATAATGCTCTCTTTCAATCCGTTAACAATAAAACGACTGCCCTCCAGGAAAGTGATACTGGTGCCGGTTAAGGTAACATTGTACTGCGTTGTATCGAAATACTGATTGGCTTTTTGCTGAATCTCATTTAAAACTGCAGGCAGTTCTTCTGTACCGATATCTTTCATGCTCACACTCATCCTGGTATACCTTCTGGTGGAATCCATGAATGAACGCATCATTTTGGTAAATCCGGTATTGGAGGCCTGGTCTTTTCCTGGTTTCAGGTAATCGGCCAGGAAAGCGCCATCAAAACTATTCGGCATAAGGTATTGCGTAGAATCATTGTCGAAAAATCCTTGCTTGGCAAATTTCAGCCCTTCTGAAACACTCAGCGGCCGGTTCATTTCTTTTCTGCTGCCGATATACATAGCGAAGGAATCTACTTTCTCAAAAACATTGAGTGCTTTGGTACCGGAAAGTCCATTTTTCTTTTTGGTATCTATCAGAATTTCCAGTGGCATCACGCCTTTAAAATGTTCTTCAAAAAACTTCAGGTCGGTATAAATTTTATCTGTCTTCGGTAAGATCATCTACTATATAAGCGACTGATTTCAACCTTAGCATACCCGCAATGGAAACCAGCAACCAATACCACCGTGATGCCCAATACCATTTTGCGGTGATGGAAAACCCAGGTTTCCACTTTATCGAGGAATGCACCAATCCAGCGATTATTCAGATAGCGGAGCTGACTTTTCCCCGGACCCGGTAAATAACTCAGTACGGCCGGAAGCAGGATAAAGGAAACCACGAAGATGATCATGATACTGACTCCCGATACCACACCAAACTCTTTCAGAATGGCACTCCTGGTTAGCGCAAAAACAGCAAAACCAATAGCGGCAGTGATGTTACAAAATAAAGTAACCACGCCCATTTTACTTACCATATCAACTAATGCCTGCTTCTTACGTACATCTTCAGCTACTCCTTCTCCTGCGAGATAAGAAGTGTGGTATTTATTGATAAAATAGATACAGTTCGGAATACCGATCACTACCACCAGTGAAGGAATAAGTGCCGTTAACAAAGTAATGGTGTAGCCACAGAGTTCGATCAGGCCAACCGTCCAGATCACCCCCACCAGCACTACAGCCAATGAGATCAATGTGGTGCTGATAGATCGGAAGAAAAGAAATAGAATCAATACACTGAGCAGCAATGATCCGATCAGGAATAATTTCATTTCCTGCTGAATGCGCCCGGCAACCACTGTTCTGATCAGGGGTAAGCCACTGAGGTGTGTTTCAATGGAAGTCGCTTTTTCAAACTTCCCCGCAGCGGCTGTAATATCGCCGATTATTTTAACCCTTGCCGGTGAATTGAGCGAATCTTTATTGATTTTGACTCCCATTAAATAAGCTCCATCTGCAGGATTATACATCAGGGAACGGTAAAACGGCAGGTTTAAAAATACAGCAGAAAGGCTGTCAAGATGCGATTGTTCAGTAATAGTATCCGGAAAGATTTTTACGGCCGATAATTTCTCCAGCACACTGTCTTTCTGTAAACTAACGGCGCCGGGTATACTCACCAGGTCTTCTACATTGCGCACCTGCCTGATTTCCTTACCCATTTGCTGGTAGGCATTGAAATTTTTCAGGTTGAACAACGATTTCGACTGAATGCCGATCACCATGAGATTGCCATCATCGCCAAACAATTTTCGGAATGAAATATATTGCTGATGCTTTGGATTATCGGTAGGAATGGCCCTTGCAAATTCATAGCTCAGTTTCACCCTGGAAGCATGGTAGCCCATGAATACGGTTCCTGCCAGAAGCATGATTAATAAAACCAACCTGTTGCTGATCACAAATTTTCCTAGTCGCTGCCACATAATAATGTAATATTGAATACGGTAATAAATGCAGCTGCAAAGAAAGTTCATTTAAAAGGAAGAACAAGTATAAAATCAGATTATCCGGTTAATAAGCATGACACACAAGACCAAAGGAATCGTTCTGAGAACTGTGAAATATGGGGAAACCAGCCTGGTGGTTACGGTGTTCACAGAGCTGTTTGGTGTGCAAACCTATATGGCCAATGGAGTGCGCTCCAATAAAAAGTCGGGCAATAAGTCAATCATGCTTCAGGCAGGCGCCATCCTCGATATGGAGGTTTATCACAACGAACTCAAAAACCTGCAGCGGATCAAAGAATCATCCTGGGCGTTTATTTACAATAAAGTGATGAGTGATGTAGTGCGCAACAGCATTGCACTGTTTATGGTAGAACTTTTGTTCAAATCACTGAGGCAACCGGAAGGGCATCCTGATTTATTTTATTTTTCTGAAGACATACTCAAACAATTGGATACAGCAGACCAGGAAGTTGTTGCCAATTTACCTTTGTACTTTGCTTTACAGCTCCCCTATTTTTTTGGTTTTAAGATCAATGAGCGTTTTCAGCAGACAGATAACGAAAATCCTGTACTCGATTTGGCCGAAGGAAAATTCACTGAGGAAAGACCATCGCATACCCATGTACTGGAAGGAACGAATGCCATGGTTACTGCTGAACTGCTGCGTACGATGCATCCCGATGATTTAAAAGAAATAAAACTCAATCGACATACCCGGCGTGAACTGTTATCTAAATACCTGGAATATTATGCACTGCATCTTCCGGAATTCGGACAAATGAAAACCTGGAATGTATTGCAGGAAGTGATCGGTTGATTGAATAACATTAAGGTATAGACGAAGATCAGATGATTCTTTTTACATTGCCTTCATTTATGCAAATCACACCGGGCTTTTTCCCCTTTCCGAAACTACCCGCCCAGTGATCCACTCCCAAAGCTGCAGCGCCATTACTGGTAGCCCAACGCAACATAACGGATAAGGGTACCTGCGGAAAATGTTTGCTGATCGTATGGATCTCTTCCATGATACTCAACTGGTCATTTGATGCAAGGCTATCGGTTCCCAACACCAGGTTACACTGATGTTTCATCAGCATATCAATATCGGGTAAACGATTGTTGATATACAGATTCGCATTCGCACACAAACAAAAGTACAAGGGCGCAGAAACAAAAGGGAATAGCTCATTGGCAAACATGATATCGGCTTCACTGGTAAATACATTGTGCACCAGTATCAGTGGCCGGTATGCTTTGAAATAAGGAAGCAGGTATCGCAGGCTGCTTGTACCAGGTGGATTAAAAAAGGAAATATCTATATTCAGTTGCCTGTAGAAATCTATGAATGCACCTTCACCTTTCATAAACAATTGTTCCTCTGCTTCATCTTCCTGGTTGTGCATGCTGAACCGGTCGTTGCCTTCATAATCGATCATTTTGTTCAGTAACTGAGGGGAAACCGAATAAGGCGCATGCGGAACAATATTCGCCGGTAAATTGTTTTCCCTGAAAAGCTGGTAAATTTTTTCTGCTCTTTCGAATCTTACAGCAGCGGCTTCCGGTGGAAAACCGGCCGCTTCAATAAAATTATGATAATAGAGATGCTGTTTTAATTTCTGATGGATACTATCTGAAGAATTGCAAATATCCCCCACTGCAACGATTCCTGTATGGAGCATAGACGCTTCCGCTATTTCCATAGCAGCAGCAATCTCTTCCTCACCAGAATTACGCAGGCTCATCACCTGTTGTACGAAACCAACCAATCCGGTTCTTTTGGGAATCTTTCCTTTAAGGTGTGAAAGTTCAAGATGGCAATGGGCATTGATTAATCCGGGAGAAAGCATGCCGGGATTATATATGATATCGTCCCCTGCATCAGCCCTGGGTACCAGGTCTATTACTTCGCCATCAGCATTACAAATGAGCACAGCCGGATCGGGTAATATTTCATACCCTGTAAATATCTGGTCGGCAGTGAATTTCCTGTACAATATGATGTGTTGATGATGTAAATTTGCAGCCTTTAATCATGGGGCCGGCTTCTACAGGCAATATAATTTGCTTTCAGATGTACTGGCCACAAAACCATCAGCACCAATTTTTTCCTGATGGTAGCAGATAAAATTACGTTATGCTGGACAAACTGGATGCGATAAAAGCAAAATTTGATAACCTGGGGGTGGCGTTGACCAATCCCGAAATCGTGAGCGACAACAAGAAGTTCAGCGCTATGAGTAAAGAATACCGCAGTTTGGGTAAAATTGTGGATGTTCGGAATGCCTATGTAAAACTGCTCGATGATATTGAATTCAACAAAGAAGTTTTGTATTCAGATGATGAGGAAATGAGGGAAATGGCGAAGCTGGAATTGCCTGAAATGGAAGTAAAAAAAGAGGAACTGGAAAAACAGATCAGGAACATGCTGATTCCAAAAGATCCCTTTGATGAAAAAAATGCCATCCTTGAAATCAGGGCAGGAACCGGTGGTGATGAAGCTTCCTTGTTTGCCGGAAACCTGTTGCGGATGTACCTCAAGTACTGTGAGAAAAAAGGCTGGAAAACAACTTTACTCAGCGAAAGCGAAGGAACAGTGGGCGGTTATAAAGAAGTGCAGGTTGAAGTTACCGGTGATGATGTTTATGGAACCCTCAAATTTGAAAGTGGTGTACACAGGGTTCAGCGTGTTCCCGATACAGAAAGCAGTGGCCGTGTGCACACCAGTGCTGCCACTGTTGCTGTAATGCCCGAACCCGACGAAGTGGATTTTGAACTCAAAGAAAGTGATGTGAAAATGGAAACTGCCAGAAGTGGTGGTGCAGGCGGACAGAATGTCAACAAAGTAGAAACAAAAGTATTTCTCACCCACAAACCAACCGGAATTGTTGTCGTTTGTCAAACTGAAAGAAGCCAGTTGGCCAATCGGGAAAAAGCAATGGACATGCTTCGTACCAAATTGTACGATGAAGAAGTAAGAAAAGCTGAAGAAGCCATTTCAAGAGTGAGAAAAAGCCTGGTAAGTACCGGCGACAGAAGCGCTAAAATACGTACGTACAATTACCCTCAAGGAAGGGTGACCGATCACCGGATCGGATTAACCGTATATAATCTGGATACGGTACTTAATGGAGAAGTGCAGGAATTCATTGATGCTCTGCAGTTTGCAGAAAATGCAGAGAAACTCACCACCCAGCAATAATATTGTTTCAAAATATTTTTTAGAAAGCAGGCAACCGAAGCCTGCTTTTTTCGTATGTACATTAAACAATTCTTTGAATTATGTGTCTATTATATATGCTGAATTTTGTTTGCATTTAATTAACAAAAACATGCATCTTTTTGGCACCCTGTTTGTAATTATAATAGCAGAACATCAAACAATAAATTTCAATTTTCTCATAAGCAGTTAGTTTTGGTAAACGGCCCCTGTTTCTACAGGGGCTTTCCTTTTTGTGTAATTGAACAAGTGATTATGAATGGCTAATCGCAGAACCAATAACAGAATATAAATAGAATAGTACCTTTACTCATTAAAGATCAGGCATTGGCAACAACAGACAGCAGCAGGAAATCATTTTTTAAAAGGATCGGGAATGCAGGTCAGGAAGACCAGGCAGAAATGAGCTTCATGGATCACCTCGAAGCATTGCGCTGGCATATTGTGCGGGCATTGCTGGTTTGGTTGGCTGCAGTGATTGCCATTTTTTTTAAAATAGACTGGATTTTTGATAACATCATTTACGCACCCGCTCATTCAGATTTTATCAGTTACCGGCTCTTGTGCGATTTCGGCCATACACTGCATATCGGTGATGCACTTTGCATGCCGCCGGTTGAAATACCCTTGCAGGGAAATACCATCAGCGGACCATTTATGTCGGCCATTTCCATTGCTATGATCGGAGGTATTGTAGTGGCTTTTCCTTATTTATTCTGGGAACTCTGGAAATTCATCAAGCCGGCATTGTCACCCAAAGAAATCCGCTATTCGAGAGGAAGTATTTTCTGGGTTTCCTTTTGCTTTTTTACCGGAGCTGCATTTGGGTATTTTATCCTGGCCCCTTTTACTTTTAATTTCCTGGCCAATTTTACCCTGGGCACCATCGGCGCTTATAAGTACCTGCCTACCCTCGATGATTATATCGACACATTGAATAATATCGTACTGGGTTGCGGCATTGCATTCGAATTGCCGGTACTGGCTTTTGTGCTGGCTAAAATCGGACTTATCTCTGCGAAGTTCCTCAGAACTTATCGCAAATATGCTTTTGTGATCATTCTGATTCTGGCGGCGATCATCACACCTTCTCCCGACTGGACCAGTCAGCTCATAGTGGCCATTCCTTTGCTGTTATTGTATGAATTGAGTGTTGTAATCACTGCAAGGGTAGATAAACAAAATGCTAAGAAAGAAAAGGAATGGAGTTAGGCAACAGAACCTTTCTGTACCTTTAAGGGGTAAAATTGCTCACTCTTTTAAACAGCTTTTATGTACGCTTTTGATATTCACAAACCCATCGCCATTGGCTGCGACCATGCAGGCTTTGATTGCAAAGAAGACCTGATCTCATTCCTCGAAGGAGAAAAGATGAACTTTAAAGATTTCGGCACTTACAATAAAGACTCCGTTGACTATCCCGACTTTGCACATCCGGTTGCTTCAGCCGTTGAAAAGGGCGAAGCTTCCTTTGGTATTTTACTTTGTGGCAGTGCCAATGGTGTTGCCATTACGGCCAATAAACACCAGGGCATCAGGGCGGCCATTTGCTGGGGAGAAGAACTGGCAGAACTGGCCCGTAAACACAATGATGCCAATATTATTTGTATTCCTGCCCGATTTGTTCGGGATGGAGATGCCGAAAAAATGCTCGATGTATTTATGAATACTGCTTTTGAAGGCGGAAGACATAGCAACCGCGTTACAAAAATTTCCTGTTCCTGATAATAAAAAACAGTTAGGCCTTCGGGTTAGTACTTTCAGTTGAATTACCATTTAAATAATTCAATTAAAAGGCATCCGGTAAATTGATTATTTTCAGCTATCGTCAACAAATCATTTAAGATGAAAAGAATCTTATTTTTTGCAGCAGTCTTTTTTGCTGCTAACCACAGCATTGCTCAAAAAAAAGATCCGGTTGCTTATGCCCGGATGGTTAATGCGGAAGGATTAAAAAAACACCTGACCATCATCGCTGCAGATGATATGGAAGGCAGGGAAACAGGTACAGCCGGACAAAGAAAAGCTGCAGCCTATATTGAAGATCAGTTTAAAAAAATCGGACTCTCAAAGCCCTGGAAGATGGATGGTTACCAGCAGTTTTTCCCTTTGTACAAAGACAGTGTTGCTCAAATGGAATTAATGATTAATGGAGAGGCTGCAAAAAATGGTGCCGACTTCCTGATACCGATCAGTTCTAACGAATCATCCAATTCAAAAGCCACTCAACTCGTTTTTGCCGGCTACGGAATTGAGGATGCCGCATACAACGATTATGCAGGATTGGATGTAAAAGGAAAATGGATTTTGCTTTTTATGGGAGAACCCAAAAAAGAGGGAAAATATTTTATCGGTTCAGATGGAAAGTCATCCCGCTGGACTTCCGAAGGACTGACCCTTAAAATAGATCTTGCAGCCAGGAAAGGAGCGGCTGGTGTGTTTGTAATCAATCCTTCCATGGAAACATTCAGTCAGCGTATGATAGATGGCAACAGGAAATCGAATGTGTATTATCCGAGAGACAATGCGGCAATGAAAAAATTAAGCTATGCAATGCTCTCCCATAGTTATGTGCGTAAGATCATGGGAGAAGCTTTCGGAGAAACGATCAAAAAAGCCAAAGCCGGGGAAACACTAACAACCGCAGCTTCTGCGACAGACCTCAGCATTGTTTACAATTTCAGTAAAATAAGAGAAACCATCAATGCCAGCAATGTACTCGGCGTGATTGAAGGAACAGACAAAAAAGATGAATATGTTTTTCTCACTGCACACTACGACCACCTCGGTATCAGGGATGGAAAAATTTACAATGGTGCCGATGATGATGGTAGCGGAACCGTTGCTGTAATTCAGATGGCAGAAGCTTTTATGAAAGCAAAGAAAGAAGGCAATGGCCCCAGAAGAACGCTGGTATTCATGACCGTTAGTGGAGAAGAAAAAGGATTGTGGGGAAGTGAATATTATTCAGATAACCCGGTTTATCCTTTAGAGAAAACAACGGTAGACCTGAACACCGATATGATCGGCAGAGTAGATACTGAAAGGAAAACTGATGATACTTTAAATTATGTATATGTGGTTGGTCACGATAAAATCAGTTCAGAATTACCATTGGTAAATGAAAAGGCCAATAAAGATTATACAGGCCTTGTGCTTGATTATAAGTTTGATGATCCCGAAGATCCGAACCGGATTTACTTCAGAAGTGATCACTATAATTTTGCCCGGAAAGGTGTTCCGGTATTGTTTTTTTACGACGGAATGCTGAGGGCGGATTACCACAAACCAACCGATGATATTGAATTCATCAACTGGCCATTGTTTGAAAAAAGGGCGCAGATGATATTTCTATACTGCCTGGGAAATGGCCAACAGAGACGAATATGCTGGTGCGTGACAAACCCATCCCCACTGCAACACGCTGATTGAATCGGAATATTTAGCAGCTACTTGTATACATTAAAAAAATTGCTTAAGTTGAAGTTTCAACCCTATTCTTCAATTTAACTACACTGCTATGTCACAAACTGATTTATTAACAGATGTAAATCAACCCGAGGAAATGCGGGCCGACAACGGCACTCGCTTTCTGCATTACTTAATAGATGTTGTGGTTTTTTATGCTGTTATTTTTTTATTTGGAATTGTATTAGGCACTTTTGCCGCAGATTTTATCTTAAGTACTGAAACGGATGCCGGAGCTTCCTTGTTGTTAAATGTCATTTCAATCTCTTTATTCGTATTGTACTTCGGAATGTTGGAAGGAGCTACAAAAGGGAGAACCGTTGGCAAGCTCATCACCAAAACGAAAGTGATCAGAGAAGATGGATCACCAATAACTTACGGTGATGCATTTAAAAGATCGCTGATCAGGTTGATTCCTTTTGAACCTTTCTCCGCTTTTTTTGGCGATGGAATGTGGCACGACAAATGGTCGAAAACAATGGTAGTAAAAATGAATAATTGATTTCATTATAAAGAATAAAAAAGCCTGGAATTATATCCAGGCTTTTTTATAAAATATATTGCATACTACCAGCCAAGCACCCACGCAAATATGAGTGGAGCCACAATGGTAGCATCACTTTCTACAATAAATTTAGGTGTATTGATATCCAGTTTACCCCAGGTAATTTTCTCATTCGGAACTGCGCCGGAATATGAACCATAAGAGGTTGTTGAATCGCTGATCTGGCAGAAATAACTCCAGAACGGAACATCATGCCATTCGAGATCCTGGTACATCATCGGTACAACGCAAATTGGAAAATCGCCTGCTATACCACCACCGATCTGGAAGAAACCAACTCCTTTTCCGGATGAGTTATTCCTGTACCAATCGGCCAGCCATACCATGTATTCAATACCACTTTTCATGGTAGTTGCTTTGATTTCATTTTTAATCACATAGGATGCGAAGATGTTACCCATGGTGCTATCTTCCCAGCCTGGTACTACAATGGGAATATTTTTCTGCGCAGCTGCGAGCATCCAGCTATTCTTCGGATCAATTTCATAATACTGTTCGAGTACGCCGCTGAGGAGCATTTTATACATATACTCATGTGGGAAATACCTTTCTCCCTTATCATCGGCATCTTTCCATATCTGGTGAATATGTTTCTGTAATCTCCTGAAAGCTTCCTCTTCGGGAATGCAGGTATCGGTAACCCTGTTGTAATGATTTTCGAGTAGATCCCATTCGTCCTGCGGACTCAGATCACGGTAATTCGGAACTCTTTTATAATGACTGTGTGCAACAAGGTTCATGATGTCTTCTTCCAGGTTGGCGCCGGTACAACTGATGATCGCCACTTTATCCTGGCGGATCATTTCTGCAAAACTCAGTCCGAGTTCAGCAGTACTCATAGCTCCTGCCAGCGTTACCATCATTTTACCACCTTCGAGCAAATGTGTTTCATATCCTTTCGCAGCATCCATCAAAGCGGCTGCATTGAAATGCCGGTAATGATGCTGAATATATTCTGATACTGGTCCTTTCTTCATGCTGTAATTTTTAGGGCACAAAAATAGTCATTTTGAAACAAGCAACTGGCATGATCAATCGTACAAATAAAAAGCCGGCGAAAGAACTTCACCGGCCTTTTTCTATCAGCAAGTAATCCTGCTCAATTTTTCTTTCTTACATTGCTTTCTACGGTCATTTCCCCATCCGGATTATAGCGAAGATCAATGACCCTTGAGCTATTTTCCACGGTAATGTAATAGGTAGATTTCCCTTCGAAAACATATTCAATCACTTTACTATTCGGTTCAAAATTCGCATACTGGTTTTTTACAGCATACTGAACACTAACCGGTAATTTACTGAATTCG
The DNA here is from genome assembly GCA_037045295.1 of Ferruginibacter sp. GTDB lineage: Bacteria > Bacteroidota > Bacteroidia > Chitinophagales > Chitinophagaceae > Ferruginibacter. The sequence goes on along the minus strand of JBAOHS010000004.1, from coordinate 295,253 downwards.
GTTTCCCTGCGGGAGCTGTCGATACTGCCGGTATCAATGGATGAAACATCTTTTTTTGAGAAAAAGGCAATACCGGTGTAGGTGTTTTCCGGTGTAGAATTTTCAACGGCCCTGTTCACTTTTTCTGTGGTAAGGGGTAAGGCAAACACGGCTGAACTGGCGAGCAGTAATGCTGCCGACATGATGATGGTTTGTTTTTTCATTGCTATACTTTTTATTGGTGAGAAATCAGCTGCCTGGCTATAGCAGCTTTGATTGAACAAAACTATCTGGTTGGAGTCAGCCTTACAATCATTAAGTGATGACTTCCCCTTACAACACCTGTTTAATCGTTAAGTGGTAAATACTCTACAAGAGAAGCAGATCCTTTAAATCAGCGCAAAACCAGTACAGTTAACAGCGGGAACTTTTTTCATAAGAAAATCATAAAAGAGGTGTATGCTGTTGTTAAAAATGAGTGACGGTTTGCTGTTACAACGCTAATGGTAAGAAATCCTGTTATGAATTTTATCGGTTAAAAAAGTACATCAGAAAATAAACACATTCTTACCCATCAAATAAAAAATTTTTCTTACCCATCCTTTTCTTAATCATGAAAACGGATGCATAACCACTTATCCTACCCAAAACCCACTCATAAAATCCTGAAAAAAGACGTGGCATTTTCAATATTTCAATTTATACATATATTGATTATCAATATAATAGTTCAATAATAACACTAATAAACACTGCCGATTACTATTATTTAAATAGTATTATGTTTTGCATAGTACCAAATGAATTGTACCTTTGATTTATCAAACGAAAAAAAAATTATTAACTGATAAATTAAAAGTCATGAAAACGCAAACCAACAACCTGTTCAACACATTAACCAAAACACAGGTTGAAAATTTAACCAACGTAGTAAATGAAACCCTGGTTCCAGGTTACCAGTGTCAAACTGCTAAAAGCTTCAGCACTGCCGATTTATGGAACATCCAGCGCCAGCAGAAAACAAGCATCAGCAGGAGAAGGTATTTCTAATTCTTCCATAAACAAAGTATAGCCATGAAAAAAGCCGTTGCAATGAGCAACGGCTTTTTAATTTTATAATAAACTGAATTATTGTTTAACCAGTTTCAGTTCGTCGATCAGGTTTTTAGCGCCACCGAGTTTGTCGATACACCAGAGTACATACCTTACATCCACACAAATGGTACGGTTCAGGTCTTTGTCGAATGCGATCTTATGACTGAGTGCTTCATAGTTGCCATCGAAAGCAAGACCGATCAGGTTACCTTTTCCATCCATTACCGGACTACCACTGTTACCACCGGTAATATCGTTGGTGGTAATAAATCCGATCACCAGGTCGTTGCGGGTTTTATCGATGTATTGTCCGAAATCCCTTTTCTTAAACAACTCAACCTGTTTTGCAGGCAGGTCGAATTCATAATCACCGGGAACATATTTCTCAAGAATTCCTTTTGCTGTAGTTACATAATCATAAAACACGGCATCACGTGGGCGGTAACTTTTTACATTACCATAACTTACCCTCATACTGAAGTTTGCATCCGGATACATTTTATTAACGGCAGCAGGATTCATTTCCATGATCCCTTTCAGGTAACTGCGGCCGAGTTCATTATTCCTGGTATTGAAAGCAGTGAATAACGGAGCATACTTGGTATTGTAATTTTTTACGAAAGAGGCTGCAAAATCGAAAGCAGGATCCGCCTGCAGGCTTACTGCATCAGGATTGGCAATAAATGCATTCCATTTTACACTATCCAGGATCATTGTTCTGGCAAAAACATCATTGGCCCATTTGCGCCAGGTAGCTTCATCCTGCAGATCTCCGAATGTGGCAATTTTATCGAAAATGCCAGCCGGGTGCTGACTTTTATCTACATCATTGTAAAAAGCCTGAGCTACACCTGCAAGTATTTTTTTATCACTTGGTAAATCTTCAGATTCAAGGAATCCTTTGCGGGCATTGCTGGCAGCATCCGCTGCTTTGCGTATATCCGCAGGCGTTGCCCCTACTTTTACCATAGTGCCTTCCAATCCCATTAATGAAGAAGCATAAGCTGCCAGTGGTGAACCAAGAATACCTTCACGCAGGTACTGACGGTGCTTTGCATAAGGCGTCCACTCCGTATAATTCTTCTGGTATTCAGAAAAAATATTTTCATACTGAGGTTTACCTTTTGCCCAGTTGATGAACTTTTGTTCATAGTCCTGCTTTTGCTTGTAGGTATTGAATTTTACAAGCTGCTTGGTTTCACCATCAAAGAATTTCCAGTAGTTGGCAATACCTGCGTAATCAGAAGCCAGTTTCAGTTTCACAGCAGGATCTTTGATCATCTGCTCGTGCATATACTTTAAGCGCATATCCCTTAACGATACCAGGGATGGATTTTCGATTTCATTTTTCAGTTTGATACCATAGCTGGTTTCATAACGGTTGGTACCACCAGGGTAACCATAGATCATTGCATAATCACCATCTTTAAAACCTTTGATGCTTACGGGCAGAAAATGTTTTGGCTTAAGCGGAACATTCTCTGTACTGTATTCAGCTGGTTTGCCATCTTTAGCAGCATACACCCTGAACACAGAGAAATCACCGGTATGGCGTGGCCATTCCCAGTTATCGGTATCGCCACCGAATTTACCTACACTTTCGGGAGGTGTTCCCACCAGGCGGATGTCTTTGTATACTTTATATACATACATCAGGTACTGGTTGTCTTTGAACATACTGTAAACCCTTGCAGTAATGCCATTGTCTTTGTCGGCAACCTTATCGGTAATAGATTTATATACTTCCTGAATTTTCTTCACCCTGTCGGCCCAGGCCAGTCCTTTCAAACCTTCTTCTACCTGGCTGGTAACATCCTCAATCCTTTCGAGGAACTGAACGGTAAGGGTTGTTTTGAGTTCTTTGTCTTTGCTGGTAGCATAAAAACCGTCCCGCAGATAATTGTTCTCAACACTGCTGGCTGCTGCAATGGCACCATATCCGCAGTGGTGATTGGTAAAAATCAAACCCTGGTTACTCACTATCTCCCCGGTACATCCGCCGCCAAAAATAATGATGGCATCTTTTAAGGATGCTTTGTTGATGGAGTACAATTGTTCTTTGGTTAATTTAAGTCCTTTCTTAACCATGTCGTTGTATACCTGCTGGCCCAGCAACATAGGCAGCCACATGCCTTCATCGGCTTTCGCTCTGAAGAGACTGGCAACCAGTACGAGCGATAGGAATAATTTCTTCATAATGATCTCTTTTTTGTGTGGCAAACGTAGCCATTTTTTGTAAATAAATGCTGCATGATTTTATCAATGGTATTACCCGATTAGTGGATACTTTTTTATAATTTCACCATTGTTAAACCCTGATATACCTTTTGTAATGAATGTGCGGCTTTTGGCTGTGCAATAAATTATATTTGCTTCTTTACAATAAAGCAATTAATGGCCATATTCGATATAAAGCTACCAGCTACGATTGCCCGGGCACTAAACCTCCCGGTGAGTGATGCCAGGCGACAGCAATTAAAAGTGCTGAAGAAATTGCTCAGAAAAGCCCGATTTACGCAATTCGGACAGCGATACAAGTTTGATGAAATATTGCTGAGCCGCCATCCCGGAAAGAAATTCCAGCAACTGGTTCCCACCTATAATTACGATAAAATTTACCAGCAATGGTGGTATAAAACACTCGAAGGCACGCCCGATGTTTGCTGGCCGGGTGTGATCAAATATTTCGCCTTAAGCAGCGGAACCAGTGAAGCTTCCAGTAAATACATTCCCATCACCAGGGAACTGATCCGCAGCAATACAGTTACCAGTTTTAAACAATTGCTCAGTCTGACCCGCTACGATAATGTTCCCAAAAGTTCAATCGGTAAAGGCTGGCTGATGCTCGGTGGAAGCACCCAGTTGCAGAAAGGGCCCTCCTACTATGCCGGTGATCTGAGCGGCATTCAGCAGAAAAATATTCCGTTCTGGTTCCAGGGACTTGGCCTTTACAAACCCGGAAAAAAAATAGCCCGGGAAAAAGACTGGGGCAAAAAGCTGGAAGAAATTGTAGAAAAAGCTCCGGATTGGGATATCGGTTTTATTGTAGGTGTTCCGGCATGGCTGCAGTTGTGCATCGAAAAAATCATTGAACGGTATAACCTGAAAAATATCCATGAGATATGGCCCAACCTCGCTTTTTATGTTCATGGAGGTGTTGCCATGGAACCTTATCGCAAAGGTTTTGAAAAATTACTCGGCAAACCGCTCACTTATATAGAAACTTACCTGGCCAGTGAAGGCTTCCTGGCTTACCAGAACCGGCAGGATACCAGGGGAATGCAACTGGCACTTAACAACAATATCTTTTTTGAATTTGTGCCTTTTGATGAAGCCAATTTCGACAGTGATGGCAATATGGTGGATGATCCCGAGGTATTCATGATTCATGAAATTGAGGAAAACAAAGATTATTCCATCCTGATCAGTACCAATGCAGGTGCCTGGCGTTATGCCATAGGCGACACCGTTAGATTGGTGGATAAGGAAAAAAACGAAATCATCATTACAGGCAGAACCAAACATTTTTTAAGCCTGGTTGGAGAACACCTGAGTGTAGACAATATGAACAAAGCCATTGAAATGGCATCCGAAGAATTGAATGTCGACATTCCTGAGTTCACTGTTGCGGGTATCCCTCACGGTAACTTCTTTGCACACAAATGGTATATTGCCACCGATGATCATGTTACATCAGATAAACTGGCTGCAGTAATAGATGAAAAACTGAAACAGCTCAATGATGATTACGAAGTAGAAAGAAGGCATGCACTTAAAGCAGTGGAAGTAGAAGTATTGCCCGAAAAAACATTCATGGATTTCATGAAATCGAAAGGCAAAGTGGGTGGTCAACACAAATTTCCGAGGGTATTAAAAGGAAAGATGCTCGAAGAATGGCAACGTTTTCTCGAACTTGCTGTTATTAATTAATATTTTCGCCTTATCTTATTCCAAATACTATTGAATGACGGATGCGATCCTATCAGGATTTTTACTGGGGCTGGCCCTTGTGTTTTCGGTGGGGCCGGTGATTTTCACCATCATTAAACTGCGTATCAATTATGGCGTGGCCAGTGCCTTTTATTTTATTTCAGGTGTTTGGCTGAGTGATCTGTTATGGGTTTTAACAGCCAATGTTTTCGGCGATTTACTGGGTGCCCTTATTGTATATAAAAAAGCAATCGGTCTTACCGGCGGACTTTTCCTCATCGGCCTGGGTATTTTCTACCTCTTTATAAAAAAATACCATAGCAAAGAAGAACTCGATAAAGGTGTAAGAATTGCAGGAACAACACATGTAAAACTTTTTATCACCGGATTTCTCATCAATACATTGAACCCTGGTGTGATTGCCCTCTGGTTTGCAGCTGCTACCAAATCATTGTCGAATACTTTCAATGAGCGCATGGTCATATTTGCCATTTGCCTTTTGCTGAATATGAGTGCCGATATTATTAAGATTAATCTTGCCGGAAGACTTAGAAAAAAATTAACCGATAAAAATATATCCATCATCAATAAAATTTCCGGATTGCTGTTCCTGGCATTTGGTGTTGCCCTGATGATTGGTGTATTGTTTGCTACTTCATCTAATTAAAACAGCATGCGTTACCTGTTGATCATATTCCTGCTGTACATACATTCTTCCGGAGTGGCGCAACCTTCTGATTTTATTATACTGAAGAAAAAAGATAAAACGGTTCGTTCATATTATGCAGGCACCAACATAGAATTCGTGACGGTAACGGGTGCTTACCGGGATGCACTGATCAATAAAATTCAAAACGATACGTTGTACATCCAGGAGTTCCTCGTTCGGCAGGTACAAACACAAATGGGTTTTTACATCATTGATACCGCAGGAAGTTTCCGGTATGCCTATCATTACAAGGATATCCGCAGCATCGGCAAACCGCAAAAAGGCTTTAATCTGCGGGGAAGTGGTTCAGCATTATTGGGTGGTGGTATTTTACTAACACTCGCCAGCGCTGTGGTGTTTGTGGCAGACAGGGATAAGTTTAGTCCGGAGTTAATGGGCGCTGCAGCCGGCCTTGGCATTATCGGATACTTCCTCAGCAAAGCGGGCAGCAAAGGAATCGTGATTGGAAAAAAGAATTACCGGCTCGAATACATGAACATGACCAGTAAATAATCCGGAATATCAGATGGCAAAAGAACAACCCAATAAATGGTGGCGGATCATAAAAAAAATCTTTCTCTGGCTCTTCATTGGCCAGCTTGTTTATATTCTTTATTGTAAATGGTTTGATCCACCGATCACCATTACGCAACTGGTAAATCTTGTTCAGGGCAATGGATTGAAAAGAGATTATATCAATTATGATGAGATGGGTAATAACATCAAGCTCGCAGTGATTGCATCAGAAGATCAGCTTGTTCCCAGATCATGAAGGATTTGACACAACGGCCATCAAGAAAGCACTGCAATACAATAAAACCCACAAAAGAAAAAGAGGCGCCAGTACCATCAGTCAGCAAACAGCAAAGAATGTTTTTCTCTGGCAACATGGAGGATATTTCAGAAAGGGACTGGAAGTGTACTTCACTTTTATGATTGAAAAAATATGGAGTAAAAAAAGAGTACTCGAAACTTATCTCAATGTTGCAGAAATGGGAAAAGGAATTTTCGGCGTACAGGCGGCAGCGAAAGCTTATTTCAACAAAGATGCTTCAGCATTAACAAAACAGGAAGCAGCGATGATTGCAGCCTGTTTACCCAACCCGAAAAAATATACAGTAAAACCCTCTGCATAAATATGTGGCCGCAAGAGCAGCCCGTATCGTGCGACAGATGGGCTACCTGGAATCAGACCCGGATATCATTGCTTTAATGAAGTAATTTTTCTGTGGCCATCACCGCTGTTTCGAAACGTTCTTCATAACTACCACTGATTTCCACCCAGGGAACAGCCTGGTTGATCATGGCATCTTTATAATAATGAAATAATTTCTCCCTGCTTTCAAGATCGGGATACTCTCTCAGTTCATCTTTAACCCAGGGCGCATCTGGCTTGCACAACAGGTAAAGATCATACTGCCGGCTGACAATTTTATTCAATATGGCGTTGTTGCATTGATTGAATACAAATTCGCTCCACACTTTCATCACATACATATCGGTATCAATAAAAACGGGCAATACTTTTCCTGACGTAACTGCGGCTTGTTTCAGTGAATTGCTGAATGAATGCTGTCTTCTGCTTTGATCTGTCCATCAGCAATATCGTTCAGCTGATTGAGCGTATAATGGGTTCCGTTAGTAACCAGGTATTCTCTTGCATACTCGGGTACCCAGGTAGTATGGAAATGATCTGGCCAGCATTTCGCACAACCTGCTTTTGCCCGTTGATTCCGGACCAATGGCAACAATTTTCTTTATGACTACTTTTTGCTCCATGCCGGTTTGTGCTTCAGTATTTTTTTATGTACAGGGCAATTGACATCATGAGCGCCGGGTAAATATCCTGTGCTCATCAGGAATTCATTTACAATTTCTCCGCCGGTAAAGCGAAATGTTTTCTTAAACAACTTGGTCCATTCCTCTTTCGATAATGGGTGATGATGATCGAGCCATTGTTTAAATGAACCATATGTTTTCTGAATCTGCAGAATAGTGCGTGCATTTTCAATTGCGGCATTTACCTTGAGCCGGTTGCGGATGATACCGGCGTCATTGAGTAAACGTTCAACATCTTTCTCTTTATAAGCAGCTACTTTTTTAATACTAAACTGATGATAAGCCTTACGGAATGTATCCTGCTTTTTCAGAATGGTTGTCCAGCTGAGCCCTGCCTGGTTGATTTCCAGGATCAATCTGCAAAACAATTCATCATCCTCCAATATCGGGAAGCCATAATGCAGATCATGATACGTTTTATGAACTGCCAGGTCATCGGGCTTCATATTTGAAAGCGCCCCGCAGTAACCGTTTAATTTTTCCATTACACAGTTTTTAGTTGAGTGGTTTTTTTCCAGGTCTGGTAACCCATCCAGGCCAGTACAAGAAACAAAACATACATGAGTGTGAACAACATGAATCCTTTATAAAAATTTAACGGGATGGCAACGATGTTGGAAAAAATCCAGGCAAGCCAGTTTTCAATTTTTCTTTTTGCCATCCACCACATGGCTGTAATAGCGGATGATGAAACCAATGAATCCAGCACAGGTGTATTGCTATCGGTCACTTTTATGAGCAGGAAATAAATGGCTGCCCAGGAAGCCAGGAAAAGAATGATACCGCTCCATCTTTCTTTATTGCTGCACCAGCTTATCGGGTATGCGTAACTGTCATTCTTCTTCTGAACCCAGTGGTACCAGCCATAAACACTCATCACAAAATAATAGATATTCAGGATGGCATCTGCATAAAGTGGTGGCTGAGAAAGAAAATAATATACCCAGGATGCGAGCAGTACGCCGATAATTCCGGTTGGATATACCAGTACATTATTTTTTCGGGCATACCATACACTGGCAACCTGCATGATGGTACTGATCCATTCCTGCCAGCGTGTTTGGCGGATATTATCGAGAAAGGTATGCCAGATTTGTTCGATACTCATTTTCTAAAGGAGGCTCAATATAAATCATTTTAAATGCAAACAGCTGATACAACATTTCAAATGTCTACTGCATAAAAAAGCACTTCCGTAAGGAAATGCTTATATAAAAATCTATTCAATATAAAATTACTCCGCTTCTGCCACCACTTCTTTCACTTCAGGAATCATTCTTTTCATCATTCCTTCAATACCTGCTTTCAGTGTAATCATAGAAGATGGACATCCGCTGCAGCTACCTTGTAACATCAGGTTTACTTTTCCTTCTTCATAACTTTTGAACTGGATAGCACCGCCGTCCATTTCAACCGCAGGTTTTACATAATTTTCGAGAAGCTCTTTAATGCGTTTAACCACATCATCGTCATCGGCACTTACTTCATTGCTGCTTTCCACTTTACGCTGGGCTACATCTTCTTCATTCACCACTACTTTTCCTTCTTCCAGGTATTCTTTGAGGAACTGTTTTACAGCCGGAATTACATCCTGCCAGTCTTCTGTATCGGTAGTTTTTGTTAACGTAACAAAATTGCTGGCGATGAAAACAGATTTTATAAAAGGAAAACTGAATAGTTGTTGGGCAAGCGGTGATGGACCGGCACTTGCTTCATCGGGAAAATCAATGCTTTTACCTGGGTACAGGAGCTTGTTGGCTACAAATTTCATTGTTTCCGGGTTGGGCGTCATTTCGGTATAGATACTGATTACCGGATTACCTGTTTTGATCATACTGCTGCATTTATTAGGATACAAAAATAACCCTTATTGCTTAAAACACTAGTTATTGTGAGGGCTAAAACGGGGCTTGAGACGTTAAATTTCTGAATTCGAAAATCGGCAACAGGCGAAAATCAGCCCGTTTAAATCGGTAATTGTTTATTTTTAATCAAATTTCAGGCATGCAGTTAAAATCAGTTCTCTTATTGTTATCGGGTATTATGCTGGTACAGTTTTCTATGGGCCAGCAAAGGGTTACCCGCAGGGGCAGTCAGCCCGGCAATGCCCCGGGTAAGCAGTACGATCCTTTATTCAGACTGGAGCAGTTTCAGGGGCGCTGGCAGGAAGTGAAGCGTACCACTTCCAAATCAAAAGAAAGTGTTCCTTTTACAGATACTTTGTTGTTAAAGTTTGAAAGAGATAAAGTGGAAATCAAAGATGCCATCAGTATGCGGGTGAGCATGCGGGGAACTGCTCAAATGGAAGCACCCAATTTCCTGATTGCAGCCGGGGACGAATTCATGGTTAAATATGCCGATACACAAAAAATCGTGCTGGATGATGGCGAGTACCTGAAAGAACTGCACAAAACAAAGTTGTTCTATTATGAAACCTTTGGAAAAGAAACGGTCGTTGCAGACACATTGAATAGTCCGGTTAAAGTTGAACAGAAAAACCTGTGGGGCAAATGGACTATCTACCGCAGGCAGGCATTAGCCGGTTCTGTTTCTGAAGAAGCTGTGGTGATCAAATCAATCGAAGTTTTTCCCGGTGATGTTACTGGCTCTGCAGAAGGTGAAGTGATTTTTTATAAAACCGATATTACCGAATCAGCTCCCTGCAAAATTATTTTCGGTGACAACAATATCCTCGTCATAACGGAGATGCATACATGGGAATTCAGCACTTACAAAGCTGATGGAAAGGAATTTGTATTTGGTGAAAAAGGCCGACTGGTTTATTACGCCAAAAAACTATAGGATTTATTCCGCTTCCAGTATGCGCAGCTTGGCATAATTGAGCATGATTTTTTTCTCTCCATTCAGTTCAAACATAATGGTGGCGATCGGGTTATGTGAAGCGCCTTCCAGTTTTACCACTTGTCCGAACCCGAATTTCTGGTGTTCCACTTTTTGTCCGGCCTGCAATCCCGAAGTATCACTGGCTACAAAATTTTCTGATGGCACATGTTCTTTTACCTGTGGCCTTGCCGGTGTAGCAACATACGAAGGCTTCGACACTTCCTTTTTCTCTGGCTGATTACCAAAACCACGGCGCATGCGTTCGAAAGCGGAGCCTTGTCCCCAGCCACTACCGGCATTGTTACGGGCAGTACTGCCGGCATAACTTTTATCAAGGTATAACTCATTTACTTCATCAATAAAGCGACTGGGTTCATTTTGTTGCAATTGTCCGAAACGGTAACGGGCATTGGCATAACTCAGGTATAGTCTGGTTTTTGCCCGTGTAATGGCCACATAAAAAAGACGGCGTTCTTCTTCCAGTTCTTCCCTACTGTTGATGCTGAGTGCATTTGGAAAAAGTGTTTCTTCCAATCCACCCAGGAATACCACCGGAAACTCAAGTCCTTTCGCAGCATGGATTGTCATCAGTTTCACTACATCAGAATCTTCTTTGTTATCATCAGCATCGGTTAACAGTACAATCTGTTGCAGATAAGAACCAAGGCCTTTATCGCCTACTTCACCATCTTCTTCATTCATCGGTGTTTCGGTAAACTCTTTAATGGAGTTCAGCAATTCCTGTACGTTTTCATAGCGTGCCAGTCCTTCGGTAGTTTTATCGTTGAAGAGCTCTTTTACAATGTTGGTGCTCTTACCTACGATTACAGCGAGATCGTAAGCATTCTTTTTATCCAGTTCACTCTGGAACATTTTTACCATGGTCACAAAAGCGTCTATGCTTTCCAGTGTGCCACTTCTGAAACCATACATGGCTGCATTGGAAATTACATCCCAGAGGCTCATGTTGTTTTCATTGGCAATCAATACCGCTTTATCAATAGTGGTTTTACCGATGCCACGGGCAGGATAGTTGATGATTCTTTTGAGTGCTTCTTCATCTTTCGGGTTCACTACCATGCGCAGGTAGGCGATGAAATCTTTTACTTCTTTACGTTGGTAAAAACTCATACCACCGTAAATACGGTAAGCGATGCCCATGCGGCGCAGCGATTCTTCAAAACTCCGGCTCTGTGCATTGGTGCGGTATAAAATCGAAAAGTCGCGGTTGAAATAATGATTGCGCAGTTTCAATTCCTGGATTGTATCGGCCACCATTTTACCTTCATCATTATCGGTCATGGTGCGCACCAGTTTTATCTTATCGCCCTCCACATTATCGGTGAAAAGTTTTTTCTCAATCTGACCTTTGTTGTTGCTGATCACTTCATTGGCAACATGAAGAATATTTTTAGTGCTGCGGTAATTCTGTTCGAGTTTTACAACCTGTTACTTCATCATAATCTTTCTGAAACTGCAGTATATTCTGAATGGTGGCTCCACGGAAACTATAGATGCTCTGTGCATCATCACCCACCACGCAAACATTTTCGTGCATGGCTCCCAGTAATTTGATGATTTCATATTGCGCCGTATTGGTATCCTGGTACTCATCAATCATGATGTACTTAAACTTGCGCTGGTATTTGCTCAATGCGTCCGGGAAGTTCTTCAGTAGTTTATACATCAGGAAAAGCAGGTCATCAAAATCCATGGCGCCGTTTTTAAAACAGCGTTTGCTGTAAGCATCGTAGATAGCGCCTAATTGCGGACGATTGGCCCTTGCGTCTTCCTGCTGCAACATCCAGTCGTTCATATAATCTTCCGCACCAACCAATGCATTCTTGGCAGAAGAAATCCGGTTATAGACTGAATTGGGTTTGTATTGTTTGTCGTCGAGGTTCATCTCGTTGACGATGGTTTTGATCACCGACTTGGCATCATCGGTATCATAAATGGTAAAATTGGAAGGATAGCCCATTTTAGTGGCTTCCGAACGAAGAATCCTTGCAAATACACTGTGAAAAGTACCGATGTATAAGTTGCGGGCTTCTGAACCACCCAGTATTCTTTCAATCCTTTCTTTCATTTCGGCAGCAGCCTTGTTGGTAAAGGTGAGCGCCAGTATGTTGAATGCATCCACACCACTTGCCATCAGGTGTGCAATACGGGTGGTAATCACTTTGGTTTTTCCGCTTCCGGCTCCGGCAATAATCATTAACGGGCCGTTGATATGCAGTACTGCCTGCCGCTGCGGTTCGTTCAGTTCGTCTAAATATGTAGGCATGCCGCAAATGTACGAAGGGATGGCTGGAGGCAGAGAGCTGTGGGGAAATATTTGTTTATGCCGGTTGAAAAGATTTTGCCATGCTGAAATTAATTTAGTTGTTTAAGTTTGAGCCTGAACTTTAACTATGCGCATCTTAAATTTTGTAATTATTTTCCTGATCATGAATATGCAAAGCAATGCTCAAAAAGCTACGGGTACTTACTCACTGCGTGGCGTTATGGAAATGGCCGCAGGATTTAACCTGCAGGAAGATTCCAGTTTTGAATTTTTTATGAGTTATGGCGCTTTAGACCGGACAGGCAAAGGCAAATGGACCCAGCAAGGCAACCTGGTTACATTCAACAGTGAATTGTCTGCTAAATCACATTTTTCGCTGGTGAAAAGCAGCAAAAGTTCCGATAGCGGCATCCAGATCATCATCAGTGATCCCAACCCGATATTGAACTCAGCAGTTTATGCTGTACTGGTAAATGGAAATAGTTCATCTGAACCCATCAATCATCAGAAAGGCATCATCCGTTTTCCGATGCAGGCAGCAGATTCTGTAAAACTGCTGTTTGAATTTGCACCGGAGAAAGTCGCTGTGTTCCCATTACGTTTATCTGAACACAACGTATATGAATTCAGGTTTGAACCCTGGGTGTTTGATGTTGAGTTCCGGAACCAGCAATTTGTATTAACAGAAGAAGGATTGGATGGATCTTTGCCCTTTTTAAAACCAGGTAACTATCATTTTAAAAGGAATAAGCATTAATGAATTATTGTATATAACCATTTAAACAATTGTCGTAATCTGTTTGTACAATTTTCAGTAATTTAACGCCCCAAATAAAGGTTGTAATGAAACCAATGAAAAGACTGAGTATTTTATGGGCCATCGTTGCAACTGTGGCAATTTTTGTTTCCTGCAGCAAGAGCAATTCGAATTTCAATGCGGTTGGAGGAGCTTTGCCTACTAAATATATCTCCATTCTCGACAGTACTTACTCTCCTGTTTTACTCACCGTTTCGATTGGTTCGTCTATTACTTTTGTAAATAGTTCCAGCATTGCGCATACCATTGTTTCCGATGATACGGTAACCATCAAAACACCCACATTGCTTCCCGGCACTTCATTTTATTATAAGAAAGACACCCTGGGAACATTCAATTACCATTGCAAGGAGCATCCCAATGCAAGGGGAACGATTGTGTTCAGGCCCTGATCATGCAACACATCGAATTTTTTGATACCGAACATTTTGAAAACAACTACCACCGGTCTCAACCTGCGTCTAATTTATCGCACTTCATAGATTTCTATTGGGAAACCCGTTTTGATCAACTCTGGGAAGACCATCCGCAGGGATTTTCAGACATCCTTTTTCCCAACATTGGTTATACATACCTGATCAACCTGGGTTCTCCATTCGTTATGGAAGTGAACAACCAGAAAACGCAGATGAAATCGGATGGATTTCTTCCACGTCATGTTGCCCTTGAATGTTATCACCAGGCCGGTAATCATTTATTCGGAATCAAATTCAGGATATCGCCTGTAATTTTTCAGAAGAAAATCAATTTCTCGGAATATAAATCTTCGATCTTTCCATTAAGTTACCTGATCGAAAAACAACTGATTGAAAAAATCAAGACCGCAGCTGATTTTGAAGAACGCAAATCAATACTGGATCAATATTACACCGGCATCATTCAACAGTTTGAAGGAAGTCTGAAACCGATTGATATTGTATCGGAAATCATTGACAATTGTAACCGGCAAAACAATTTCACTGTTTCTATTGAAGACCTTGCTGCCGGATATCAGCTTTCTTCACGTACCCTTCAACGTTACTTTGAAGCGACTACCAGCCTCAGCAGTAAAAAAACTTTACAAATCCTCCGCATCCGCAAGGCAGTAGCGCAATTGGTGAAAGACCCTGCCCATTTTGACTATACGCTGTTCGGTTATTATGATTACAGCCATTTTTATAAACATATCCGGAGTTTTTTACAGAAGAACTCACAAATGGCTTTACAATCGCACCTTGAATTACTGAGCAGACTTCATCAATCGAAAAAGAAAATCTAGTTGCCTAGTATCAAAGCTTCTTTTAAAAGCTGATCGAGGGCCATCCGGTTATAATACACTCCCTTTCTGAATACAGCATTTATTTTGCGGGTGTTGCTGATACTTTCCAATGGATCGGCATCCAGTAACACTAGATCGGCTTTCATGCCTTGCCTGACTTTCCCCTTTGTTTTTTCGAAACCAAGATACCGGGCCGGATTTACAGTAGCCGTTTTCAATGCTTCAAAAGGGGGTAGTCCGGCTTTTACCATAACTGCCAGTTCATCATGAATAGAAAACCCCGTTACCAGAAAAAATTCCGGTGAATCTGAACCAGCCATCAGTGGCACTCCTGCTTTCCATAATTCATACACCATTTTTAAGCGGATTTCACGGTAACGCTGCAACGCAGTATCCGGAATGCCGAGTTTGATAAAATGCTCCCGGTTCTTCCATCTCTCCTCTTTCAATGCTGAAGGGATATAAGCATAGTCGGGCTTCTGCCGGATGGAAGCTTCCGATGCTATTTCCCCGAATGTAGACAGGAAAAAATAGTTGGTCGGTGTAACATATACTCCGCTTTCTTTTACCGCTTTGGCCAGTGCAGGAATTTTCTTTTGATCCAGGTAGGGAACTGTTGACCAGGCAGGTTTTCGCCAGATGTTCATATCAGAAACACTCTGCCCATGATTGTAGCTAGTATCGGGTAAAAGCATATCAATGAACTCATCCATGTGTTCGATCTGCTGACCTGCTTTCAGGGCTGCAGGTAGTTTAACCATGGGTCCTACATGACCAACTACTTTCATCTGGTGTTTTTCTGCAGCCTTAATGATCGCATCGTATACCTCACGTTTAACCATAAACGTAATTTTGATGGCATCATATCCTTGTTCCTTGAAATTTTTTACTGCTTCTTCCGCTTTCTGCGGACTATCTGCAATTTCAAAATTCTTAAAGTCTGCCGGCCAGGGCCACCTACCAACCAACTGCGGACTAGCCACCGACAGTTCCGGACCGATCCATTTTCCTTCCAGTACATTTCGCCTTGACTGAAGATAATTCGGATGTCCTGCGAGTATTCTCACATGAGTGAGCCCATTGGCCAGCATCAACTTTAATTCTGTTTCGCAGGTGTTTTTCAATTCTCCCTGTTCATTGAAAAAATGAGCATGCATATCAAAAAAACCTGGTAAAAGATATTTCCCGGAACCATTAATTACTTCATAACCAGACGGTATAACCGCAGTTTGAGTATTGTCTATTTTATAGATCAATCCATCATGGATTAAAACGGTTTTATGCTTCAATGGATTACTGTCTTCCATCGAAATAACGGTAACATCACGGATGGCAATTTTCTGTGCAACCAGGCTGATATTATTCAATCCTGAAAAAATAAGCAGCAGTAAAATGATTCTCATAAAAGTTTAATTTTTATTCAACCAGCGAACAGTTTCTTCAGCCAGCGCATTGTTGAAGTTTCCTTTCATGTACTGTTGTGCACGAAAGTTATCTCTGGCAGTTTCCCAGGAACTGCTCTTCATCATGAAATGATCCAGCTCGGGAATGATCACCATGCTTGCGTTGCCGGGATGTACACTATTGATAGCCTGTTGCATGAATTTAGGTTCAACGATACTGCATTGCTCATAATCGGTTTCTCCATGCACAATCAAAACCGGACATGTAAGCTGCTGCCAGCTTTGGGTGAGATTCAATGAATCGATCTGCTGCCAGTAACGCCAATGCCTTCCCCACATATCATTGCTGCCGGATTTATAATTCAGTTCACTGGCCACCAGTTCCCGGTATTCGGCATTTTCATGTAGTTGAGCGGGAGATTTTTTCAGAACAAAAAACTCGTAATAAATTTTCTGGATCTTTCGTATAAACGTCTCCGTTTGTTGCATGGTCTGGTTTTCTAGTAAAGGTTTTTGTACCCGGTGCATTTCCAGTAGAAATTCACTCCAGGGCCTGAAGGTTGCTCCGAAAACCATCACTCCTTTAGGTTGATGAAGCTTTGCTACTTCAGGCGCTATCACACCACCCATGGAATGACCCCAAACATACAAACGCTTTGTATTGACAAATGGAAGTTTTTCCATGTAACGATAACCAGCATCAAAGCTTTGTATATCGGTAACCAGATCCACTTCTCCGCAGGGTTCACAATCATAACTATCGCCTAACCCTGATTTTTCAATAGTGACTACTGCATAACCGGCTTTAAGCCATGCATTGATCAGTTTACCATTATAACTGTTGCTGTAATTCTCGATGCTGCCACAGCCATAACCTGGTATGTATAAAATACAGGGCAGATCAGTAGCCGCTTTGGGTTTCCGGGTAATGGTTCTCAGGTAACCGCTTCTGAAGGGTACCCAATCGTATAAAATATCTGCATCAGCCGATTTTTCATATGGCCGCATGACTGCTTTGCCGGTCAGCCCGATTGATTCACTATTTCGTATAACCTTAATCGTTACCTGATCTCCGGTTCTGACTGATGAAGACAATCGGGCATAAGTTGCCCAGTCTGACATGGCGGCACTATTAAGTGCAATCAGCTTGTCGCCCTTCCTGGCACCCAAGGCTTCAAATGTGGAACCGGGCAGGATGCTGTCTATTATGATTCCTCCATCATTAGCCTTACCCATCATTCCCATCAAAGCTTTTCGTTGGGCATGCTGAGCATATAACATTGACCCGTAGAAGAAGAAAAATAAATAAGCATGCAATCAGGATTTTTCTATTCATATTACAGTTGATTTTTAATTTTATTGTGCCCTTCTTCTTTCTTCCTCAGAACCAGTTGTTCTCCGGCGGGCAGCCTGCACTTTGTTATTACCGAAGCGGTAGGCAAAACTCAGTGTAGCCACCCGGGTTTCCCGGTATGCATTCCATTTCTCAATATAGTTATCGTAAGTAATGACTGCTTTTGGCAGATTGGTCCAGAATATGTCGGTGAAATTAAACCGGAGGGTTCCTTTGTTTTTTAATATCATTTTCTGTGCTCCTATGCCAATTCCCCATTGAGGATCCATGAGCATAAAGCCATAACGCCCACCTGAATTGAAATTCGCATTGAATTCGGCTGACCATCCTTTGCTGAAAGTGAAATTATGGCTACTGCGTATATCCGCCACCGCTTTACCATTATTGAGGCGGGTAGTGCCCAATGTGCCATTGAATTTTTCATAGTAAATATCTGCGTTATTGATCGTACTCCACCAGCGGTTGATTTTAAACGGCAGGGTTGCGCTGAAAGAATAATTCTGAGAAGAACGCAGGTTTACCGGTATCTGAACGGTAACATTATCAGCTGAAGGAATATTCGGAAAAACATCTTTGAATTTTGCTATGGCTATATTCTGATTGTCTTTAGTGTAACTGTATCCTACCGAAAAATTCATGTTGTTGACTGTGTAACTCAGTTCGTACAACCAGGTGAGTTGTGGTAATAATCCTGGTTTTCCGGTTGAATAGGTTGTAACATCTATAAGAAAAAGAAATGGATTCAACTGGCTGTAACCGGGCCGGTCGATCCTTCTGCTCATGGAAAGGCCTATTGTTTTATTCTCCTTCAGGTGGTAATTAAAAAATGCGCTGGGGAATAGTTGAAAATAACTGGAATCAAAGGTTCTATTTCCGATCAGCTGTTGGGTGCTGATGCTTGTATGTTCACCCCGCAAACCGATTTGCAAATCGAATTTTTTAAACTCTTTCTTCAGGTTCAGGTAAGCTGCATTGTTGTACTCTTTGTACAAAAAATGATTGGTTTTATTGCTGTCGTTCTGTGGAACCGGGTTGCTGACATCGGTAAACCTTGCATCATTGTCTGAAGACACATAACTTGTTTTTGCGCCTGCTTCCAATAAAAATTTATGTTTCATTGGGGCCGTAAAGTCTGCTTTACCGGTTGCAAAACGCAATTTTCCTTTCTGATTTCCATCCAGGATATAGTCGGGCTGCAGCAAAGTACCATCCAGTTTATAATAGCTGGTAGCGTTCAACGTTAGTGACCTGGAATGATATATACCATAATCCAGGTCGGCCGAAATTTCTTTTCCCGAACTATCGAAACTATGTTTGAAATTCAGATTGGCTACAATATTATTGGAATGGTCATTATTCTTTGCTCTTGATAAAAACGTACTCTCTCTTTCTTTTGTGGGACTGATGACTATAGAGCTGTTGTCGTTATTCCTGCGGTAATGCCCGAAGTTGCTGTTCACTACAAATCCGATGATGGTTTTCTTAGATGGAAAAAAATCCATTCCAATCCTGGATGTGTGAGTACTGAAAGGAGATTTTGAATAATTGTCTTTCAGGTCTCCACCATTGTATTGTCCGTTTTCATAAAAATTCCGGTCGAGTATCAGGTGATTCAAACCTACACGGTATGCATAATTATGGTTACCAAAAAAATTCAGCTTCTTGTTCCGGTAATTAAATGTTATGCCGGACCCTGCTTTAGGATAAACACCCTGACCATAACTTGCATTAAAAGAACCATTGGAACCCAGTCGCCTGTCTTTTTTCATCCTGATATCAATGATACCTGCATTGCCCGCCGCATCATACTTTGCTGAAGGATTGGTGATGATATCAATGCGCTCAATAGCTGAAGATGGCAATCCTTTGAGATAATTGGCCAGGTCGGCTCCGCTCATCGCGGTTGGTTTTCCGTCGATCATGATCAGCACACCCTGTTTCCCTCTCAGGGAAATGATGTCATTCTGGTCTACGATCACACCAGGTGAACGTTCCAATACCTCCATGGCTGAACTGCCGGTGCTCATGATACTTCCTTCCACATTCACTACAATGCGATCTGATAATTTCTGAATGAATGGTTTTTTGGATGTTACAGTAACAGATTTAAGGTCAGTATTACTCCGGGGTTGCAGAGCAACAGCTGGCAATGTAATGCTGGACTGATCCTGCGGTATTTCAAATACAGCAATGGTTCCTGTCATAAATCCTATATGAGAAACCGCACCATAATATTTACCGGAAGCTATGTTTTCAAAAAAAGCTGTTCCGGTACTTTCGGTGATGCTTGTCCGAAACAGCGTACTGTCTTTGGTTTTGAAAAGAGACACACTGGCCCCTTCAACCGGCTTTCCCAGGTTATCCTTCACCGTTAGAGAAACATTTACCTGCTTTCCTTCCTGTGCCGAAGCCTGCTTTATAGAAAAGCTCCACAGGATGATGATTAATAATTTTTTCATTGGCTATACTTTGCTGTCAAAACTGCACATTTAACGAATCGCTTCGTAGCTAAAATTGATTAGCAGGAGAAGGAAGCTCATGAACGGCGGGAATGAATCAATGCAGTGTCGGATTTTTACATTAGGTCAAGTAGAACCTGTTTGTTCAGTTTTTTATTCAATTGTTTACAATCTAAAAAGGCTTTCACTGAATAATTACTCAACTTTACACAATAACCACTGTTATGGCAAGAAACGGAAAAGCAGCTATCGGCTTTATATTCATTACCCTGATGATTGATGTTACAGGTCTTGGGCTTATCATCCCTGTTCTTCCCAAGCTGATTCAGGAACTCATTCATGGAAATATCAGCGATGCTTCAAAATATGGCGGCTTCCTCACGTTTACTTACGCCATTATGCAATTCCTGTTTGCACCTGTATTGGGTGGACTGAGTGACCGGTATGGCAGGCGACCGGTATTGTTGTTTTCACTTTTTGGATTTGGTCTGGATTATCTTTTCTTATCTTTTGCACCTTCCATTGGCTGGTTATTTTTCGGAAGAGCAGTGGCTGGCATAACCGGCGCCAGTTTCACAACTGCAACCGCCTACATTGCCGATATCAGTACCCCGGAAAACAGGGCACAGAATTTCGGTATGGTAGGTGCTGCTTTCGGACTGGGATTTATCATTGGTCCGGTCATCGGGGG
The DNA here is from genome assembly GCA_037045295.1 of Ferruginibacter sp. Lineage (GTDB taxonomy): Bacteria > Bacteroidota > Bacteroidia > Chitinophagales > Chitinophagaceae > Ferruginibacter. The sequence goes on along the minus strand of JBAOHS010000004.1, from coordinate 274,588 downwards.
ATTACTGGGTAGTTTTGGCCCAAGAGTTCCCTTTATGGTTGCAGCAGGGTTAAGCTTTGCCAACTGGATATATGGTTACTTCGTTTTACCGGAATCGTTAGCAAAAGAGAACAGGCGGAAATTTCAATGGAAGCGGGCCAATCCGTTGGGATCATTAAAGCAATTAAGCAAATATCCCGGACTAACGGGATTGATTGCTGCTTTCTTCCTGGTTTATCTGGCATCCCATGCAGTACAAAGCAACTGGAGTTTCTTTACCATTGAAAAATTTCAGTGGTCAGAAAAAATGATTGGCATTTCATTGGGCGTAGTTGGATTATTGGTAGCGTTGGTACAAGGCGGATTGATCAGGGTGATCAATCCTGCACTTGGCAATGAAAAAAGCGTTTACATAGGACTGTTACTATATACATCGGGATTGTTGTTGTTTGCATTTGCAAGTTCGAGCTGGATGATGTTTGCTTTTCTGATTCCTTACTGTATGGGTGGAATTTCGGGACCAGCTTTGCAATCAATCATATCGGGCAATGTACCGCCGGATGAACAGGGAGAATTACAGGGAGCGCTGACAAGCCTGATCAGCTTAAGTTCTATTGCTGGTCCACCGATGATGACCGGACTTTTTGCATACTATACAAAGCCTGGAAACAAAATTCATTTTTCCGGTGCTGCATTTTTACTAGGCGGCATTCTAATGCTGATAAGTGCATTTATTGCATACAGATCGCTGCGCAATACAGCGATCAGGAAAGCTGCATAAACTGCGTATAGCCCTACTATTTATATTGTGTGAAATATCAAAAAAATAAAAATATTTTTCCTCCTGCATATAAACACAATAATCTGCAGAAATATTCGCTTATATATCAACCTCGCACAATACTGATTGTGCAGATATGAAAAACCTAAAGACTGAGCAAAAACACCTCCCGGGCATGTGACTTTTACGCACTGTCATCGGAAATTCCCTCAAATCTTACCGGTATTTCAAATTGAACAAGTACGCTGTGTAACTGCATTATCTGCAGCGATCACCATATATTCTTTTGTTAGGCACTACAGGACAATGAGGAGCCCCGGTATTGGACGGGGCTTCTTGCTTTATTTCTTAGCGAGATAAGATTCGGGATCTTTCAGAAATTCTTCTTTGCATTCTTTGGCACAAAATCCATAAACCTTGCCTTTATAATTGGCCGTATCAGAAACGCCTGCTGTAACCGGCATGTTACAGATAAAGTCGCGGGTATTATCAAATTTCATGTTCTTGAAAATATCCTGCGTTTCAGCAGTACTGTTACTATCCATTGCTGCATGTGTATCAGTGGCACTATGATCGTGGTCATGCTCCTGCTTTTGTTCAGTGGCAGGTTTTTTCTCTTCATTAGACTGACAACTCCAAACCAATGCAGCTACCAGCATGATGGCGAAGATTTGTTTAAGCTTATTCATAAAATTGTTTTTGATAATTGATAAATACATTCATCTATCACACAAAGTTACAAAACTACCACCGCAGCTACCCATTGTGTAATCATACCGATCAGGAGTCCTCCATAAATATCTTTCTGCTCATGGCTGCGCAACAACAAACGGGATGAACAAACCAATCCTGTAACCAATAATGCAAGGCAAAGTGGCCAGGTCATCAGCATTGAGTTACGGTAAAATAGTAAAAGAAAAAAACCGAGCCATCCACCCATTCCGATGGCATGCATACTTACTTTAAAATAAATATTGGCCAGGAGTGCTGCCGAGGATGCCAGGAAAATACCCAGAATAAAAGCAGTGAGTACCGGTGGATACTGTGGCTGTTCTTTGAAAACTGTATAGCCCCAGAAAAAAAAGATTCCCGAAGCGATGTAAGGAATGATCCTGTCTTTCTGTGTGCGCAGGTAAAGTGAGTCGATGAAACCTACAGCTTTCAGTAATAAAACTGTGATCAATGGAAATATTACCAGGTTCAGCAGAATGATGAGAACCGTTTGTTTTTTTTCCTGATCAGAAAACCCTGAAAATGCGGACGGATGGATATAGAGTAAGAAGAAAATAATGTATAAGGGAACAAATACCGGATGAAAAAGATAGGAAAAAAAGTTTCCGAATATCCTGGCTGCGATTCCGGGTTTATCTTCCTTTATCAAATCATGACTGGCAATTGCATTGTTCATCGGATCGACTGTTATAAGATTTTTCGAAGCCTTGCCACAGGTATATTCAATTGTTCCCTGTATTTGGCTACAGTTCTGCGTGCAATATTATAACCTTTTTCCTGTAACATATCAGTCAATTTTTCATCGCTGTAGGGATGCTTCTTGCTTTCTTCGCCAATGATATCGGTAAGAATCTTTTTTACTTCACGGGTACTTACTTCTTCTCCGCTTTCTGTTTGCAGACTTTCACTGAAGAAAAACTTGAGTCGATAGGTTCCAAATTCTGTTTGTACGAATTTACTGTTTGCAACACGACTTACCGTTGATATATCCAATGCTGTTCTTTCTGCAATATCTTTCAGGATCATTGGTTTCAGTTCTGTTTCATCCCCGGTAGCAAAGAACTCATACTGGTAGTTCATGATCGCTTCCATGGTACTCATCAAAGTGTTCTGCCTTTGTTTGATTGCATCGATGAACCATTTGGCTGAATCAATTTTCTGTTTGATGAACAGCACAGCTTCTTTCTGGCGTTTGTCTTTCTTGGAACCTTTGTCATAGTCTTTCAGCATATCGCGGTAACCTTCGCTGATACGGAGATCGGGTGCATTCTTGCTGTTGAGTGAAAGCTCCAGTTTGCCATTGCTGTTCACAATAAAAAAATCCGGGATGATATAATTCTCACCTTTACTCGACTCGCCGATATTACCTCCAGGTTTGGGATTTAATTTTACAATCTGCTGAATGATTTCACGCAATTGTTCATCTGAAAGATTCAATCCTTTCTGTATTTTTTCATAGTGCTTCTTGGTAAACTCATCGAAATATTTATCGAGCACTTTCATGGCCAGTTCAATGTGTTTGCCCTGATCGATTTTTCTCTGTAGCTGAAGCAACAAGCATTCCTGGAGATTCCGGGCGCCAACCCCGGGCGGATCGAAAAGCTGGATCTGCAGAATAATCCTTCCCACTTCCTCTTCATCAGTCTCAACATTTTGCCGGAAGGCCAGATCATCTATAATGGAAGAAATTTCCCTGCGCAGATAACCATCATCGTCGAGGCTACCCACTACCTGTTCGGCTATTTTTTGTTCATGGTCCGATAGTTTCAGCAAACCAAGTTGCTGCAGCATCATTTCATTGAAACTCGCTTCCACTTTATGCGGCACCACCCTGCTATCGTCGAGCTCGGGATAATTATCATCTCTCAGTTTGTAATCACCTACTTCATCATCTCCGTCTCTTACATACTCACTGATGTCTATATTGTCATATTCATCCTCACTTCCATCGGGTTCAAAATCATCTTCCCCGGTTTCTGAAAATTCGTCTTTGGGTTCAAATTCATCTTCATGGCCATCATCGCTCTGTTCAAGGGCCGGATTTTCTTCCATTTCTTCCTTGATCCTTTCTTCCAGCTGGGCCGTAGGAACCTGCAGCAACTTCATTAACTGAATTTGCTGAGGAGAAAGTTTCTGCAGTAGTTTCTGCTGTAAACTCTGGTGTAAAGCCATTCTACAATGTCTGATTTTAAAAAAATTGCCCAACCAATTAAATTCAATCCAGTAAGGCGATTTAAGCGTAAATTTACAATAATGATCTCCTTAAAATGAAACAAAAACTGTTATTTTTATTTTTTTGCATGATTTTTGTGGCAAAGCTTGCTTTTTGCCAGAAAAATGGGTATTTTAATAAATTACAGCTCCCTGCTATCCGGTTAAACGGACAATCATTTTATCCTTCTTTAAAATCTTCCGGAAACCTTCAGATTATACCAGCCAGCTACTATACGTCGCAGTTAGGTTTCTTTTGCAGAAAGGAAATTCAATTTGAAAATGCTACCCGCATCCCGTTGCGTTTCAGGTTAGGTAGTGTTCAGTATTGTAATTGGATGGAAGGAAAAAAGTATGCCGGATTTTTACCCGGCAATTAATTTATTTCACTTTAGGAGTAGGTGCCGGCAAACGGAAATAATTCAGGCGTAAACTATCGCCCCATCCATTGAGGTTTTTCTCTAAAGATTTACTGCTGAAAAAAGCCATCCCATGAATATTGGGCGTGTTGCGGATTTTCTGAATCTGCCGTGGGCAATTGTGATTTTTCTTTCCAGGCTTTATTGCTGCCTGCTTTGTACATGCCAAGTCCTATGTAACAATTTTTGCCAAAAGTATTTTTGCTCCACCAGTCGACCAGCACATCATAATCGGCTGCTTTGTGCCCGATTTCCCAATAGATCTGCGGAGCGACATAATCGATCCAGCTGTTTTTTAACCAGAGCAAAATATCTGCATACAAAAAATCATAATTGGTGGGCCCCGCCTTGGTATTGCTGCCATTGGGATCCTTGTCGGCATTTCTCCAAACACCAAACGGACTGATACCGAACTGGCAATCTTTCTTTTCCTGTTTGATTACATTGTGCAGTTTGAGGATGATGGAATCTACATTGCTCCTGCGCCAGTCGTCGCGACTCATGCCATTTCCATACTTCATATAAGAAGCAAAATCGGGAAACACTTTACCGGGTAACGGGTAGGGATAGAAGTAGTCGTCGAAATGTATCGCATCTACTTTATAACGCTTAACCACATCTCTTACTACATTGGCAACATATTCCTGTGCCTGTTTGTTTCCCGGATCGAAATATCGTTTATCCCCGTACGTGAGAAACCATTCGGGATGTATCCTCGTTATATGAGTGGGTGCAATGGATGAATGATAAATATTGAAAACGGCCCTGTAGGGATTCATCCAGGCATGAAATTCCATTCCACGTTTATGCGTTTCCGTTATCATGAATTCCAGCGGATCGTAATAGGGAACAGGCGCCTGACCTTGTTTTCCGGTTAACCACTGGCTCCAGGGTTCAAATGGTGATGGATAAAATGCATCTGATGATGGGCGCACCTGAACAATCAAAGCATTGATGCCATTGCGCTGGTGCATGTCGAGCAGGCGGATGAAATCATTTTTCTGCTGAGCACTGCTGAGTGTAGGCTGACTTGGCCAATCGATGTTATCGACTGTTGCAATCCATACTGCCCTCATTTCCGGTTTCGGAGATTCGGTTGCCTGTTGTGCACGAACAATGCCCGCAGCCAGGCAGGTTAACAGAAGGAAAGCGATGTTTTTAATCATTAGAAGAACGGATTTTATCCAGTAAGGTATTCAGGGTTTTAGCTTCTTCGGTTGTTATATTATTGAAAAGGGCATCCATCTCTCCTTCAAACTGATCGAGGTGTTGCAGCAATTGGTGGCCTTTCTCCGTAATCACTACATCCACAAGCCGCTTGTCGGATTCACAGGTATTTTTTTTCACCAGCCCTTTTGCCAGTAACCTGTCTACAATCCGGCTGGTATCACTCATTCGGTCGAGCATACGCTGCCTGATCTGCAGTGTAGACAGTGGTTTACCAGCGCCTCTCAGGATCCGCAGGATGTTGAATTGCTGACTGGTGATATCTTCTCTTTCGAAAATCGATTTCATTTTTTCATTCATCCAGTTGTAAGTGAAGATCAGGTTGATGGCACTTTTCTGGTATTCGTTCCTGAATTTCGATTGAGAAATATCCTTTTCTATACTCATATCCATTGATTGCTTATTACAAAAATAGAAATAGTCTGCCAACAACACAGTGTTCGACAGACTATTTCTATAAAATGAGTGAATTTTAACTTAACTGTTGTAATAGAATTTCTCTTCTACAATTTGTCCGTTCTTCCAGCGCTGAACCGAAACCTGTGTATAATTTCGGGTTCCGTAATCCTTGTGTGTAAAATCCATCCACCATTCTACCACTGCAATTCCATCGCTGATAATGGTATTCACCACTTTCGCTCCGCGGAATTCTGTCAGGCCATTTACAAAAGCTTCTTCATACTGACGGTTTACCTCTTTACCCACCCTTACCGGATAATCATTATCCTGCATCACCACATCATCGGCGTAAAATTTTTCAAAAGCATCAAGTATTTTACCTTCCAGAATCATTTGGTTTAATTCGTCAACCAGTGTCCTTAAATCTTTCATAACTAATATGTTTTTTGATTTAAAGTCAAAATTAATGTTTAAACATCGAATTGACAAATTTATTTATTTCCGGATTCGTCCTTACTGTCTGCCGGTTCGGAAGCTGGCATATTATCCTCTACATCTTCGCCAAATTCATTGATATAAATTTTAACCAGGATGATGAAGTAACTCACCAGCAATGGTCCGAAAATGAGCCCGATGAAACCAAAAAGGTTTAGTCCGACAATCACGCCTAATACCGTAATCATTGGATGCACATCGCCCATCCGCTTCATGAGACTTAGCCTGGCTATATAATCTACATTACCGGTTACAATAATGCTGTAAATCATTAACCCGATGGCAGGCCAGTTAAGTCCCTGCGAGAACATATAAGCAACCAGCGGTACCCAGATGATCATGGTTCCTACCAGTGGGAAGAAGGCGAAAACACCGGTTACAAATCCCCATAAACCCCAATCTTCTACGCCAAAAATCCAGTAACCAAGCGATGCAAAAGCACCCTGGATGATACAGATGATGGGAATACCCAGGGCATTGGCCCTTACCATCATTTTGGTTTCGCTTGCCAGTATATTGATATTGGTTGGTTTGAGCGGAATGATTTTACCAAGGTATCTTTCCACATCACGGCCATTAACCAGTAGGTAGTAAAAGAGAAAGAACATCATGATCAAATTGGTAAGCACATTGGCAGTGCTGTTCAGAACCTTCGGTATAAAAGAAGAAACTTTTGTTGAAATTGATTTTACACTATCGGCACTGAGCAGTGAAATGCCTGTGCGTTCTTTTATTTTAGCCGCGATGGATTGTATCCCCTCTACAATCTTATCCTGATTTTCGGCGATGGAATTAATTTTCGGACTGATCAGTGTAATGCTGAAATAAACCGGGAGTGCAATGATCACTATATAACCCAGCATGAAGAGGATGGCTGTTCTGCCTTTATGCCATTTCTTTTTGAAGATGAGCTGATAGTATAAAGAGCGACTGAGTATATAAAGGGTAAAACCGCCCAGTAAACCGGGGATAAAAATCCCCATTTCGAGGACCAGTAGTGTGGCGATGACAATAATCAGCACCAGCACAAATACCTGGCGCAACCTTTCATTGAAGACTTGTTGGTTCATAAACGATTATTTGATGGTAAACATAGCGGTTTTTAATCTTTCCAAACAGAAACACCTTCGCTGCAATTGGAACAGATATCAATGTTCTTGCGGCTTTTCATCAGTTCTGATCGGAACTGCCGGTAATTGTCATTCTTCCAGATTTCTTTAAAAGGCTGGTTGCGCAGGTTTCCCAATTGATGCATGGCATCTTTATCGAAACAACAAGGCACTACCAAACCATCCCAGGTAATGACATTTGCGTGCCAGAGTTTCCAGCAACGGTTAGCGAGTTTGTTTTTTGCCCTGTATGTGCCATCGGCATTTTTGCGGTAGCGACTGAATTTATCGATGGTAGGAATAAGCTGGTTGGGATCGGTTTCAAAATCATATACCTGTGCTGTTTTGAACCTTACTTCATCTACCCCTATTTCCATTGCAAGTTTTTTGATGTCTTCAATCTGGTGTTCATTGGGTTTCACCACCAGAAACTGGAAAAAGATAAAAGGGGTTTTGCTGTTGAGTTCTTTGCGCCATTTGATGATATTTCTGGTTCCTTCGAGCACTTTCTCCAGTTTCCCGCCAACCCTGTATTGTTCATAAACATCCTGGGTTGTTCCGTCGATGGAAATAATCAACCGGTCGAGACCGCTTTCTACCGTTTTTCGTGCAGCCTCTTCCGTTAGGTAATGTGCATTGGTGGAAGTGGCTGTATAAATTCCTTTGGAGGAAGCATATTTCACCATATCCAGGAAAGCCGGGTTCAGGTAAGGCTCACCCTGAAAATAAAAAATCAGGTACAGCAGATGCTTATGGATATCATCGATGGTTTCCGTAAAAAAGTCTTTTTTCAACATCCCGGTAGGACGTGAAAAAGCCCTGAGGCCACTCGGGCATTCAGGGCAACGCAGATTACAGCTGGTTGTGGGTTCAAATGAAATGGAGACGGGTAGTCCCCATTGTATGGGTTTACGGGTAAAACGGCTTAGGTAAAAGCTCAGCAAAACTTTCACTGCATTCCATATCCTGGGAACAGTGAGTTTACTGAGAAGGTTTAATGTATCATTCCGGTTAAGCCTGGGCATACCGGCAAATTTACTGGTATTTTGTTACGGCTGATATCAGTAATCATTCGCGGCGGTAACAAATTCCTCTTCGCACAACTCTTCCTCAGGTAAAGGCCAGTTACTGATCTCATCCCGGAAACAGAGTTTATTGCGGGTAAATGCTTCGTAATTGTGAAATACAACGTTCAATGCAATAAAATTCATCACATAGGTACGTGTTTCTGCAGGCAGCAAATCCTTGATATCCCAGAAAGTAGGGTTTGCTTTACCGGTTCTTTCCATGGCATTCCATACATTTCCCACTCCGCAGTTATAACTCGCTGCAATGAGCAGCCAGTCGTTATTGAGGTTGCGGCCACGGTCTTTTAAATAACGGGCTGCAGCATGTGTGGATTTCAGGAAGTTTTTTCGTTCATCCGTTACCGTTAATTTTTTATTCTTAACTACCGGAAGCCGTTTCGGTTTTCTGTTTGTTCTTTTTCCCTTTCCCGGCTTTCACTTTAGGAGCCTTCACACGGGTTTCAATTTTTAAGCCGTATTCACGGGCAACTTCGTCCATAAACTGCCAGTAACCTACAGCACCCGCTTTGGATACTGCATTGGCATTGAAGCCGCTTTCAAGGGCGAGCAGCACCCTGAATTCGGAGGGAATATTGTATTTTTTGAGGATAGCAACGGCCTTGGGAAATAATTTTTTGCTGCGGTTGAAAGTACGGATCAGGTAATCCTTACGTGCCTGGCTGAACTTTTCAACATAGCCCGCAGATTGTTCTTCATGTCCTGAAAGAATTGCAGGATAAACCACATTCGCTTTTTTAACAACGATATAGGGTTGATCCTCCTTCATGGAAACATAAGCCATTGACTTAACTGAAGTGTCATTTACATTTATGGAGCTTCCGGCTTGCGCTACGGATAAGGCTGTAAAACTAAAAAGACAGCATGCAGCGACTTTAACAACTGATGTTTTCAAATTATAATTATTATTACAGGGTGAAATAATAGCACTGCGAGAGCGTTTCTCATAGGGCAATCCTAAAAACGCTTAACCGGAAACAATATTGCCTTAACAGTATTTTAACAGGTAAAACAGCAGGTTGTTATTAAATAAATTTTACATACCATGCGTATTTTAATCTTTCTATTACTGGCGGGATTTTCTTCCGTGGCGCAGCAATCTCCTGAGTATAAAGATGTGGCAGACATTGCATCCTTTGAAGCCAATGCACACGCCAGGCTCCTCGGGTGGGCAACAGCTTAACCGCTGCTTCATCCACTATTGATGTAAAATATTATCGTTGCCGCTGGGAGATTGATCCGGCAGTGCGGTTTATCAATGGCGAAGTGACCGTTTATTTCAAGGCCAGTGAAAATACCAATTCCATCATACTCGATATGATGAGTGTACTCGTAACCGATAGTGTGAAGCAAAGAAACAACCTGCTTAAGTTTCACACAGCCCAACAATACTCTGGAAGTAAATTTTACCAATACGATTAATGCCGGACAACTGGATTCTATCAGTATTTACTATAAAGGCATTCCCGCTTCAACCGGATTTGGTTCATTTATACAATCTTCGCATGCAGGCGTTCCCGTTATATGGACATTGAGTGAGCCCTATGGCGCCCGTGACTGGTGGCCCTGCAAAAACGGGTTAGACGACAAGGCCGATTCCATCGACATTTATATTACACATGATCCGCAATACAAAGCAGCCAGTAATGGAATGCTGCAATCCGAAACACCCTGTAAATGCAGGAACCTCTATCATCACTCACTGGAAACATCGTTATCCCATTGCAACTTATCTGGTATGCTTTGCCGTTACCAACTATGCTGTATTCAACAACAGTGTTCAGTTAGGGAATGTAAATCTGCCCATGGTTACCTACTGCTATCCTGAAAGTCAGACTGCTTTTGAAGCAGGCACACAAAACACACTGGATGCGATGCAGCTTTTCAGTCAGTATTTTGGCGAATACCCTTTTATCAAAGAAAAATATGGGCATGTGCAGTTTGGCTGGGGCGGTGGTATGGAACACCAGACTTCCACTTTTATAGTTAGCACCAATGAATCACTGGTAGCACATGAACTCGGTCATCAATGGTTTGGCGATAAAATCACCTGTGCATCCTGGGAAGACATCTGGCTGAATGAAGGATTTGCCACCTATCTAGCCCGGTTTTATATGGAAAATAAATATCCGGCTACAGTAGTAGCCAACAGGCTGATTGTACTCAATAATATAACGGCTACGTTCCTGACGGTTCGGTTAAAGTGAATGATACAACCAGTGTTGGCAGGATTTTCAGCGGAAGATTATCGTACAACAAAGGATCCTATCTCGTAGGTATGCTTCGGCTGAAACTGGGTGATGCAGCATTTTTTGAAGGCATTAAAAATTATGTAAACGATCCTGCTGTAAAATATGGTTATGCACGCACAGCAGACCTGAAACGCAACCTGGAAGCTGCCAGCGGAAAAAACCTTACCTCGCTTCTTCGATCAGTGGTATACCGGTGAGGGCTACCCGACGTACAATGTAAAGTGGTCACAATTGGGAAGCAGTAGTGTTAAGTTCAGCATGAACCAGGTGACGTCGCACAATTCTGTATCATTTTTTGAAATGACTGTGCCTTTAACCTTTAAGAATGCCACTCAATCGAAAACCATCCTGGTAGACAATAAAACAAACGGTGAAATTTTTATCCGCAACCTGGGATTTATTCCTGATACCGTACTGATTGATCCGGAATACCTGATCATCAGTAAAAACAATACCAGTGAAAAAATAAATTTTCCAGCAACCGGCACACCTGCTGTTGAGATTTATCCCAACCCGGTTCAAAACCCGCTGACTGTTTACCTGCACGACTTTTCTGAATCAAAAGCGACCATCCAATTGTACAATATGGCAGGTCAGCTGATGTACAAAAAAGAAATAGCATTGATCAACGGAGCTGAATTGTTTTATCCCGATTTCAGCAAACTGGCTGCAGGTCAATACATCATCACCGTACAGGCAGGTAATTTCAGGCACACACAGAAACTTATAAAATAGCCGGGGCTTTATGGCAAAAAGAAGGAAAAAAAATCCCTGGCGTACACTGCTGGTATCCCTTACCGTTGTGAGTTGCCTGGCCATTATTGCGTTTTACCTTAGTCGTTACTTTACCAGGCCTACCTTTGTGCATTACGATGCATTCGGTATCTCTCTCCCATCGAATTATGCCATCCATGGAATTGATGTAAGCAGGCACCAGCGTAATATTTCCTGGAATGCTGTAAAGATGATGAAAGTCAGGAATGTAAAAATCGGTTTTGCCTTTATCAAAGCGACCGAAGGCCTTGGGCGCATCGATGAGCAATTCAGGAGAAACTGGCACCATGCCGGTAAAGAAAAAATACCCAGGGGAGCCTATCATTTTTTCATCGCCAGCAAAAGCGGAAAAGCACAGGCAGAGAATTTTATTGAAACAGTAAAACTGGAAAAGGGTGATCTCCCACCGGTGCTGGATGTTGAACAAACCAATGGTGCTTCCACTGCCGATCTGCAACGTCGTGTGGGCGACTGGCTCAAAGCTGTTGAAAAAGCTTATGGTGTAAGGCCGATTATTTATACCAATGCAGATTTCTATACCAATTTCCTGGCAGGTCAGTTTGATGAGTATCCTTTATGGGTGGCACATTACCTGGTTCGGGATAAGCCGCGGATTAACCGGAAATGGCATTTCTGGCAGCACAGCGAAAGCGGACATGTAAGCGGCATTGAACCTTATGTTGACTTCAATGTTTTTAATGGTGATAGCAGCAGTTTCAGAAGAATGCTGATGAGATAAAAAAGGAATAACTAATTTTATAATCATGGGCTACGAAAACAATACCCGAACTTTTCTGATCATGATCATTCAATCCATCTCCATTGTATTGCTCTGGATGATGTTGAATGTATTGTTAGGCATTTACCTGGGTTATGGTTTTTTCGAAGGGAAACCCAACTGGAAAAACATAGTTTATTACATCGGTTTTCTAATCAGTTTGTTTTTCCTGGTGAGGCATATAAAAAGAAAATGGAATCTCTGATCATCAGCTACTGTGGTCTGCCACAATCACCCATTTGTTCTTCACTTTTTTGAACAATAAGGTAAAATGTCCTTCCATATTTCCTGCCGTACGGAACAACTCCCATTTACCGGTAATGTGAAAATACAGTACAGATAAGCGTTTCACCTCGATGATACTGAATTTCAGTTTGCCCATGGCTGCCGTATCGGGATAGGCTTTCTGATAATTTTTCAGCGTTTGTTCCCAACCGTAAGTAACACCCGATTTACCAATAAACATCAGTGAATCGCTCTTCCAGTAAGTATCCATGAATGTTAGCAGGTCACCGTTATTCCAGGCAGTTTCCTGTTCCTGCATTGAGCGGAGAATTGTTTTCTCATCTTCCGATTGCGCTGAACTGTTCAGACTGAATAAACAAACCAGTAAAACGAAAAGCAGGTATCTCATAAAAAATTATTTTATGAAAGTTAACCATTCATTCTTTACCATATTAATGCTGGTGATGCGGAGAATTGCATTTGCTCTGATGGCAACGCCTGTAGTTGATATAATGTGCTGTAATGATCAACAGTACTGCTACTGATAAAAAAACAAATTCCTGCTCCGCAAAAAACTGTTTAGCTACCAGGAATACAAAACCCAGTAAAAAAATCATCCCGGGAACAAGAGAACGGTGATGCCTGATATATCCATGGTAAAGCGAATAACTACCCACCAGGAAAGCAACAGCTATCATCGTCCATTCAAAAAAAGCATTGTGTATGATATTCACACCAAAAAGCGGCAGCGAAGGAATGATTACCGGAAGGAGGGCGCAGTGTATTGCGCATACGATTGAAGTAGCAATCCCAACCCCATCCCAGTTCATTTTAAAATTCATACGGACAGCAAATATAAGAAAATTTGCAATGTTGTTGCAAGTTTTATGATTTCTTCGTGATTTCCGTAGTAAATTTGCCTATAGAATTTAACCAATGAAAAAAAACAGGCTCTGGATTTATATCGCATTTTTCGTGGTATTGCTGGGTGGCTTTTACCTCGCCATCATGAAGGAACACCCTTTCACCGATTCCAAACTCGCCGTAATCAACCCCAATATTCCGGATTTTAAATTTATTAACCAGGACGGAAAGCCATTTACGCCGAAAAACACACTGGATAAAGTTTATGTGGCTGAATATTTCTTTACTACCTGCAGGGGAATTTGTCCGAAGATGAATGCCAACATGCGCCGGGTATTTGAGGAATTCAAAGATGAAAAAAACTTTCTCATTGTTTCTCACACCTGTATGCCCGAAGTAGACAGTATCCCTTTGCTAAAGGCCTACGAAGCGAAGATGATCAATGGATCTTTGAAAAAAAATGATGATGGTTCTTACAAAGTAGTTTACAATGAAGCAGATTCCGCGTAAAGCAATAAACAATCCTAACTGGAATTTTGTAACTGGCGATAAAGCTTCCTTATATAAACTGGCCAGGCAGGGTTATATGATCGATAATGGGAAGCCCGACAGTACACAACAGATCCAGGATCAGTTTATACATACACAGTTTTTTGCACTGGTAGATAAAAACGGAAGGGTTCGTGGGATTTATGACGGACTGATAGAAGCGGATGTGCAGAAACTACTCAATGATATTCCGGATTTGCTGAAAGAGAAAATTGATCATAGCCGGTTTATGAATGGCTTTAGCAATACGCCCAATTAATACAGGATGACAGAAGCACAAATGGACATACTTAGAAAAAACGGACTGAGCATTACCGAAGGCCGAAAAAAAATCCTGGAACTATTCCTGGATGCAGATGGTGCGTTGGCTCATGCTGATATTGAAAAAAATACCGATGCCGCCTTTGACCGGGTAACGGTTTACCGCACTTTACAAACTTTTGTTGAAAAGGGAATCATTCATCAGATACCTACTACAGATAACGCTGTACTGTATGCGCTTTGCAAAGACAATTGTGCTGCCGGCCATCACCACGATGAACATGTGCATTTCATTTGCAACCATTGTCATAAAACAATTTGTCTGGATGATGTTACAGTACCGTTGGTTAAACTTACCGAAAGGATTTACACCCCTGCAAACTGCTATGGTTGTAAACGGTATCTGCAATGATTGCCGGTAAGTAAACTGCTTAATTCAGCTTATCCATTTCCTGCTTCACAAAATCCATCAGCCCTTTTATTTTTGCGGGAGAAAAATCAAATTCCAATCCGGCTGCACGATACAGTTCAGGTAAAGTTTTTGTTCCACCCATGCTGAGTGCTTTGCAATAATTTTCGATCGCCATGTCTTTGTTCTGCTTGTACTGCATCCACATGCCAATGGCACCCAGTTGAGCAATGCCGTATTCAATATAATAGAAAGGCACTTCAAATAAATGCAACTGACGTTGCCATGCATTGCTTCTGAAAGTTTCCAGTCCATTGTAATCAATCACACTGTCTTTGAACTCACTCAGTACATTCATCCAGGCTGCTGTTCTCTCGTTCGTGTGTATGAACAGGATTTTCGTATATCCAATGCTGGTACTTATCTATAATGGCAATCCAGGGGAAGATGGTGATGACCCTTTCCAGTTGATGGATTTTTGCTCTTTTTAATTCTTCTTCACTGCTGAAAAAAGTATCCCAGTAATCCATACTGAACAATTCCATGGCCATGCTTGCCACTTCGGCAATTTCCATCGGGTATTCTTTGAAACCACTCAGTTCGAGATGATGTGCCAGGAAAGAATGAACGGCATGACCACCTTCATGTACCATGGTGGTAACATCATGCATCTGTCCGGCTGCATTCATAAAAATGAACGGAGCGCCACTTTCGGCAAGCGGACAATTATAACCACCCGGCGCTTTTCCCTTACGGCTTTCGAGATCGAGATGATTCATGGTTTTCATCCTCGATAAACAATCGCCGAAAAAGGGATTCAGTTTATTGAAACATTCCACTGATTTCTGCAACAACTCATCCCCTGTTTTAAAAGGATGCAAAGGTTTGGTTCCCGCTGGCTCTGCTTCCAGATCCCAGGGCCTCAATGTATCGAGTGAAAGTGCTTTTCTTTTGCGTTCGTAGATTTCATTTACCAGTGGAAGCACGTGCAATTTCACTGCTTCGTGAAACCTGGAGCAGTCTTCTTTTGTATAATCAAATCGACCAAGTTCCTTAAACCGGTAATCGCTGTAACTGCTGAAACCGGCATTGATGGCTTGCTGGTGGCGGAGTTGAATCAGCTTATCGAATAATTCATCCAGTTTGGTTTTATCGGCCAGTCTTCTTTCCTGAATTTTGCGGTAAACTTCTTCCCTGATGCTGCGATCGCTGTTTTCTAAAAACTTACCAGCCTGCTGCAGCGTATACTCTTCACCGTTAACTGTAACGAGCATGGCTCCGGTAATTTGTCCGTATTGCTGTTGCAGCACCGCCATCTCTGCCTGTAATGGAATATTTTCTTCCCTGAACAATTCGATGCTCTTCTTAACAGAACGCAGGTAAGTGAAATATTTATCGTTATCCAGTTGAGACAAAGCCGGGCTGTTCAGTAATTTTTTATTCAGCAGATCTGAATAAGGCTGGATTTTCGGTTGAATCTCCAGGCAGAAAAAATTAAAGGATTCTTCGAGTGCTTTATTCTCTGTATCGCAGGTCATTTTAATCTGGCGCCAGCAGGCATCTTCACTTATCACGGCTTCCAGTTCACTCTGGTCTTTAAGCCAGGCAGCCAGTTTATCGGGCGTTGAAATGTCTCTTTCGAGCAGTTCTTTAAAATAAGGCTCAACAGATTCCCAGTTGCTGAGTACAAAATCAGCAGGCAAAAGATGCCTGGGGGTTTTAGCGATATCGGCAGAATAATTCATAACAAATTTCAGGGCAGGGAGCCCGGTTGAATCGGGTAATCAAAATTGAATTAAGCCATTTTACGGGGCGCATTCACTTTCTTGGCAGGTGCATTTTTTACAGCGGCTGCTTTCGGAGAAGCTGATTTTGATGCAGCCGTTTTCTTTTCTGCCACTGGTTGTTCAGCAGGCATATCTGCATTCAGCATTGCCTGAAAGTTTGATTTCGATTTTATTTTTCTCAAGGATTTCCAACCACTTGATCATTTTCTTCATATCACTTCCATAAACCCTTTCAAAATCCATATCAGGATAAACTTTTTCAAAATAGGCCCTGATGGCTTTTGCATCCGCCTTTCCATCAGGCTTAGCTTCTTTGCTTTCCTGCATGGCATGAAAAATATCAACCAGGTTAACATTATCACTTACAGTATAAATCTCAATACTCTCCAGGTGAGAAAAATTGTGCATACGGTTGCTAACGAATTTGGTGCTTTTGTCTTCCAGGGAACGCACAATACCACCATCTGCTTTTGAAGCAATCAGTTCATACAGGCCGCTCAATCCGGTAACTGCTACTAACTTATTATATTCCATACAATTGAAAAATTTTAAGCATGCAAGATAATTGTATTAAGTCAAATAGGGCCATACTATAAATTGAAAAAAATGCTAAAGAAAAATGAAGAGCAGCGAAGGTTTCTTTATAAAACATCGTCTTAGACCCTGAGGAAACAAAAATTATATATGAAGAGAATTTTAATTACAATCCTGCTGAACAGCATTTTAGGATTGACGGGTTTTGCACAAAGTGGTAAAATTAAAGGAGTTATAACAGATAATACCGATAAAACCGGCCTCGGTGGAATCACGGTGCAGCTGTTATTTCAAAAAGACAGCAGCATTGTAAAATCAACCGTAACCGATGCCAGGGGCTTGTTCGAATTCAATCAATTGGCGGCTGATAGTTTTATAGTTACGGCCAGTTCAGTAGGATATCAGCAGTATGTGAATTTTATCCGCATCAATGAAAATGAAAAAGACCTGGGTAGTATCGGTTTAATCAAGCAGGGCAAGGATTTAACCGGCGTAACCGTTGTTTCCAAAGCATCTCCTGTAATTCAGAAAGGTGATACTTCGCAATTCAGCGCCAGTCAGTATAAAGTGAACCCAGATGCCAATACAGAAGACCTGGTGAAAAAAATGCCGGGCATCACAGTAGATAAAGATGGAACAGTAACCGCTCAGGGAGAACAGGTAAGAAAAGTGACCGTTGATGGCAAGGATTTTTTTGGCGATGATGCAACAGCGGCATTAAAAAATCTTCCTGCTGAAGTAGTCGATAAAATCCAGGTATTTGATCGTTTGAGTGATCAGGCACAACTAACGGGTGTGGATGATGGCAATTCACAGAAATCCATCAATATCGTTACCAAATCGGGCATAAAAAATGGCCAGTTCGGAAGAATATATGCCGGTGTGGGTACCGATAGCAGGTATTCCGGCGGAGGAAATGTCAGTTTCTTCAAAGGAGACAGGCGTTTATCGATCGTTGGTAACTTCAACAACATCAACCAACAGAATTTCGGATCACAGGACCTGCTCGGGTTAACAAGCAGTGGTGGCAACCGGGTTTCAAGTTCCGGTGGTCGTGGACAAGGCGGTGGTGGCAGAGGACCTGGTGGCGGGGGTTCTGATAATTTTATTGTGGGTCAGGCGAATGGTATCAGTGAGACGAATGCCATCGGCCTCAACTATAGCGACAAATGGGGAAAGAAGTTATCCGTTACCGGTAGTTACTTCTATAACAACAGTACCAATAACAACCTTTCCTTAACCAATACACAGATTCTGGAAGAAAATCAGTTTTATGTTCAGAACAGCAATGCTGAAACCAAAAATTACAACCACAGGATCAACGCAAGGCTTGAATACAAATTAGATTCGAACAATACTTTCTTCTTTATTCCCAACCTGAGCTTCCAGACCAACAGGTCGAATTCAAATTCTACGCAGCAGACTTATAAAAACCTGATGGATTCTATCAATAATTCAAGGGCAAACAGTTTTTCCGACAGAAATGGTTTCAATCTCCGCAATAACCTGATGTTCAGGCATGCGTTCCGTAAAAAAGGGCGCAGTCTTTCGCTGGGCTTCAATACCACTATTACCCGCAATGATGGAGAAACGACCATTGATGGTCTTTACCGTTTCTACGACGACCTGGGCAATCCTTTGCTGCCCGATTCACTGCAGCAACAATTAACCGACAATGTTACCAATGGTTATACCATCGGCGGAACCATCGCTTATACAGAACCGTTAGGTAAGAAAAGTCAGTTGCAGTTTGATTACAATCCTTCGGTTCAGAAGAATAAATCAGACCAGCAGACATTCCTTTTCGACGGACAGAAATACACAACATTTGACAGTACACTATCCAACAAATTCGACAATACCATTACTACCAATAATGGGGGAATCTCTTACCGCTATAATCCCAGCAAAGATGAACAATTGGGCATTGGGGTAAACTATCAGCATACAAGACTGGAAAGTGAAAGAGTATTTCCTGTAAAAGGATCTGTAGACCAGAAATTTTCGAACCTGTTGCCCAACGCATTCTGGAGAAAGAAAATTTCCAACTCCAGTAATATCAGGGTTTTTTATCGTGCTTCTACCAATTTCCCCTCTGTAACCCAGTTACAGGATGTTGTAAACCTGAGCAATCCATTGAGGGTAAGCAGTGGTAATCCATCACTTCAACAATCCTATACACATTTTCTTGGTAGCCGATATACTTATACGAACAGCAAAACGAGCAGGAGTTTCTTTGCTAACCTGTTTATGCAAACGGCTGCAGATTATATTTCCAATGCTACTTATATAGCTGCTGCGGATTCAGTAATACAACAGGGTTTGATCCTGAGAAAAGGTTCGCAGCTGATCAAACCTGTAAACCTTGATGGATACAGGAGTTTCAGGAGTTTCCTTACTTACAGCTTTCCATTCAAAGCAGTTAAAACCACGGTTAACCTGAATGCAGGATTTATTTATTCGAAATTACCGGGTATGGTTAATTATATTCCAACCCGTACCGATAATTACCAGTACAATGCCGGTGTAGTATTCGCCAGTAACATCAGTGAATACGTAGATTTTAATATCTCTTATAACGCCAGCATCAACAATGCAAAAACAAAAGGTGGTAGTGTAGCTGAAAACAAATATGTGAATCATGCAACAGGAGCAACGCTAAACCTGCTGAATAAAAAAGGATGGTTTATTCAGAATGAAATATCGAACCAGATTTTTGACGGATTATCAGGCAGCCTCGACCAGCGTTTTACTTTGTGGAATGCAGCGATCGGTAAAAAATTCCTGAAGAATAAAGCGGGCGAATTGAAATTGTCTGTTTTTGATATATTGAAACAGAACCAGAGTTTGAGCAGAACTGTAACCAACACTTATATTGAAGATAACCAGAGCCAGGTTTTACAGCAATATTTCATGCTCACCTTCACGTACAGTTTGAAAAATTTCGGCACACCGAAGAAAACAACTGCAGCTACGGAACGAACAGAATATATGCACAGGCCAGGTTCTCCCGGCTTTTAACTAATTTTAAGATGAATCAACAATTCATTTTAATTGAACCAGGCGGCGTTACTTCAAAGGTTGAGAGAGGGAGACAAATCGGTATTCCCCGAGATTGTAGAAAGCACAGAATCGCTGGTTTACAATACGGCACTCGGTATTGTGCAACAGGAACAGGATGCAGAAGATATCACACAGGAAGTATTTGTTACCCTTTATGAAAAATTCAGCAGCTTCAGAGAAGAAGCCAAACTTAGTACCTGGCTGTACCGGATAACGATCAACAAAGCATTGGATTTTGAGAAAAAGAAAAAGCGGAAAAAGAATGGCGGGTTACTGAAAAAAATGTTTCTGGGCGAAGAAGATGATTTGCCCGATTTTGATCATCCGGGCGTTCAGCTCGACAACAAAGAAAATGCAAAGCTATTGTTCTATGCCATTAAAAAATTGCCGGAACAACAGCGTATTGCTTTCACACTGCAGAAACTGGAAGGCCTGAATAACAAGGAGATTGCGCTGATCATGGAATCAACCGTTAACGCAGTAGAATCATTGCAGAACAGGGCCCGCATCAATTTGCAGGCATTGTTAAAAACTTATTATGAAAAGCATTTCAAATAATTCTGAATATGGAAAATAGTAAAAGGGATAAGAAAATTGAGGATATCCTGAATAGCCTCAACGATATCAACCGGGCTTCGCCTGCGCCTTTCCTGCTTACCAGGATTCAGGCCAGAATGAATAATCAGTCGGGCCAGATAAATCCGTGGTCCAGACTAGCTTCTTTCATCAGCAAACCATGCTGTGGCCATGGCGGGCATTGTCATTCTATTACTATTGAATATAACGGCAATCGCTGTACGCAAACAACAGGGACAGAAAACTTCCATTACACAATCATTTTCTGAAAGAGATGAATTTGCCATCACTTCAGTAAACATGTATGATCCTGAAATAGCTGAACCATGAACAATACAACACCAAAATATAAAATACTGGTATTGATGATTACTGTTTTGCTGATCAGCAATGCGGTATTGCTTTATTTCCTGTTTTCTCAAAAGCCTGCAGAGGAAAAGAGAGAGAGACAAAGCAGAGAACAACAGATCATTAATTACCTGAAAAACGAGTTGAAATTTACGGATGAACAAATGACTCAATACAATGGCTTCAGTAAAAATCATATGAAGGAAGTTAAAACGCTGTTCGATAGTCTTTCTGTGAAAAGAAAAAAAATCCTGAAACAATTGGTCAATAATAACTTCACTGATTCTGCCATTGCGCAAGCGAGTATGCTCATCAACAAAGACCAGTACGAGATCGACAATAAAATGATGATTCACCTCAAAACCATTCACCAGCTTTGTAGTCCTGATCAAAAGGCCATTTTTGATACGGGCTTTTATAAGATTATGGGTCGAAGGGGTGGTAATGTAAAATCAAAAAAATAATTCTAAACATCAATTATATAACATGAAAAAACAAATCCTGTTTATTGTCATTTTCCTTTTTGCCGGATTGAGCAGTCTTACTGCACAGGAAGCCAGGCAAAGACTTTCAGTTGAAGAAAGAACGAAAGCAGCTATAGAAAAACTGACGCCCCTCAATCTCGATGAAGAATCGAAAAATAAAACCAGCGTGGTTTTGAAAGAGTTCTTTGAAGAACAGGAAAAAGCCATGAAGGAATTCCGTGAATCGGGTAATGCTGATAGAGAAACTATCAGGGCTAAAAGACAGGAACTCGCTGCTGCAAGAGATGAAAAGCTGAAAAAAATCTTTACAGCCGAACAAATGAAAAAATGGCTGGAAGAAATAGAACCTACCCTCAGGCCACAGCGTCAACCCAGAAATTAACAACAAGATTTAAAACCCTGCTAAAGTAGCAGGGTTTTTGCTGTTAGTATATGCTGTAGTGAAATCTGATTCAATTACATTGCATCCCGGTTTCGCTACAGCGTAAATGTTTGCTGCAATCAAAATGAATAAGAAAGTTAAAATAATAGTTGCCGGTATCGGAGGAGTTGGCGGATATTTTGGCGGTTTACTTGCCAACTGGTATGCCAATGATGAGCTTATTGATATTTACTTTATCTCCAGAGGGGAAAACCTTGAAGCCATCAGAAACAACGGTATCACCATTATTGAAAGGGATTGTTACACTACAGGAATTCCAACTCTGGTTACTGATCATCCTGCCGATTGCGGTATTGCAGATTTCCTGATTATCTGTACTAAAACTTATGACCTTTCTGCCATGCTTGAACAACTCAGGCCCGTTATTAATGAGAATACTTTAATACTTCCTTTACTGAACGGTATTGACAATGTAGAAAAAATACAGGCGCAGTTACCCGGCACTTCCGTTCTGAAAGCTTGTGTTTATGTTGTATCCAGGCTACAATCACCCGGCATTATTGAAAATACCGGTAATCTTCAGAAAATATTTTTCGGCTCTTCCCTGATAAATGACAACCGGCCGAAACAACTGGAATCCATTTTACAACAGGCAGGCATAGACGCTCATTATACAACAGCCATCAGAAAACTGACCTGGGAAAAATTCTTATTCATATCTCCTGTGGCTACTGCAACTTCGTATTATAACAGTAGTATCGGACAACTAGCCGAGGATCCAGATAAAATGGCTTTTGTGAAACAACTGCTTGCAGAAGCAAAAATGATCTCACTGGCAATGGGCATTGAAATGGATGCAGATATATCAGAAAAAATCATAACCCGCATTCTTTCTTTGCCTTATGAAAACACCTCATCAATGCACAGCGATTATAAAAAAGGAAAGAAGGAAACAGAGCTGGAATCGTTAACCGGTTATGTTATCAGAAAAGCTGCTGAATTAAATCTCCAGGTTCCCGGCTTTGAAAAAGCTTATGCTTATCTTTTTCCCAGGACCAATTATTAGTCTAAAAAAAATCCCGGCGAACCGGGACTTTCTTCTTTTTTCATAAAGCAGGATAAACCCAACAACCATCTATAGCCATAAAAATTTCGGTACTGATTAAATCAATCCTTTCCAGCGCAGTACAGCAGCACCGCTGATCATTGCCAGGCTGAACAATGCCAATGCCCCGGAACCATTGTCTTTTTCATTCAAATCCCTGTTCACCGTTGGTGCCAACGCAGCATAAGTTGTAGCTGCTGCAGGTGATTCATCTGAATCTTCAAATCCCGTGCTGCTCAGGTAATCATTCAAAGTAGACCCTGTTAATGTAACCAGCTCCCTCAGTTCTTTGCGTCTTTTACTTTTCAATTGATTCAGGTATTCTCTTCCGGCATCACAATCGAAACTTCCGGTTGCAGGATGCGTTACCACATACCTCGCCTGGAAATTCTCTGTATTGGGTGTAACCTGGAAAACAAGGTCCTGCGCAAAACTATTCCTGTTATAACGGAAATGCGTACGTGTAAAGAAAGTCTGGCTGCCATTGTCATTATAAATATCCCGGTTGTTCAACCACCACACGCCTGCCTGCACCATATCATTTAAATCCGGAGGATTGCCCACGCAAGGATCACATTTCATATAATTTACCGGACTCACATCCCATGCATATTCCAGCAAACCGATATTCTTACCTTCCTTACGCCATTGATTGGTAAATACGCTTGAATAAAACTTATCGAAATCATCTTTTACAAACAAAGGAATATTGTTTCCTGTAGGCATTTCTACATTCCGGTAATTCACACACTCTACCCTTCCTGATTTTGTAAAACTGTACACTATCAGGTCCTGGTCGCCATCACCATTGGCCATTCCCAAACGGATTGGCAACATAAATTTTGGTGAAGAAAAACTGATCTGAATCGGGCGCAGGAACTGCCCTTTGGCGCTGCTCATTTTAGCTTTATTCACTTTAGCCACAAAAAATTTAAGATTTGATTTGATGTATGGCTCGAGTACTTCTTCCGCACCATCCGGAATTTTATAACCATTCTGCTGAAGCCAGTTTTTTAAACCATTGCTTTCCTTTGCACTCAGGATGAGTATATCATATTCTCCCACCAGGTATTGCGCTTCAATAGTTACTTTGCTTTTTTTCATTAAAACTTTTTCATTGGCCGACATGGGGGCAGAGTCGAGCATTACTGCCTTGCTTTCTTCTTTGTAATCATAATTCATACAGGGATTATGGTCGTAATATTCCACCAGCCTGGGTGCTGAATAATCATTGAGTTTCTGAAAAATCTGTTGACTCACTACCCTGATATCATCTTTAGCCAGTACAACCGGCACCGGAACCACCATGGCAAAATCCTTAACATTACCCTTGAAGTCATTGTACATGGTTACAACCGTTTTATTGCCGTCTCTTACCATGATCACCTGCGATGCTTTATTCTTCAGGGTTCCATCCGATTTACTCACATAAATACCACAGAATGAAAACAGCAGTGGCGATGCTGCTATCAATGCAGTAAGGATCATTAATTTTCGTTTCATAATTTATAGTTTAACTGATTTGAATAATTTTTCGTGTATACTTTATAGTTATGCTGATGCATATGCATGTTGATGCTCAGCTTTTGAAGACTTTGTCCATTCGAACAACCGGGCTTTGAAAAGAAGGTCAAACAAAGGCACCAACAGTTGTGCAACTACCAGCACATAAACCGGAGCACCATTTACAAAATGGAATGTGGCGATATAAAAAGCACCTGCTCCAACCAATACAGCCCAGATGATTCTTGCTATAGAATGATTGGGAGTAGTTTTGGGATCTGAAATCATAAAGAAAGAAAACACCAATACACTTCCTGTACTGATCGTTTGAATAAAGAAGTCGGCAGGCCAGTTGAGGTAAACAACCTGGCGAATGAACAGGAGCCCGCCGAAACTCAGCAGGAAGGCCATGCTCACATCCAGTTTCTGCACCCTGGTGACAACGATCATTCCGAGTGTTAATATGCCAGCCAGTAAAATAAAACCACTGCCCCACTGGCCGGGATTGATCCAGGCTTTGTTGGTAAAAAGCACCATCAGTACTATACCCAGTGCAGAAGGATTAAAAATATGTTTCCCGTTAATCCTGATAATATATTTTGATAAAATCGCAATAGATGATGCCATCACTGCAATCAACGGCTCATTGGTTTTGAGAAACAAAGCCAATCCGAATGAACTGATGATGGCAGAAGGAATTCCAAACGAAACTTTTTGCCACCAGGCAGGAGAAAATACTTTCAGTTCTTTTTTTCGGAAGATCATTTCGGCCAGTACTTGTGTACCGATTCCTGAAATAAAATAGGAAGCATATAACCAAACGGGCGAATTCCAGTGTAAGAAGAAAATTCCATAAATAAGAAAACTGAGTTGGAACAGAATCTGAAAATGCCGGGGATCTCTGAAAAATTTTACAGACTGCATACAAATGGTTTGTTAGGAGATGCAGCTATTTGAAATATTGCACAAAAGCGGTGAAATAAATTTTGTTAAAGCAGCTTCTGGAAAAAATGATCAGTGGCTTGCAGGAGTCAAAAAAAATACTGACCTTAAGGTTTATCAATCTTTAACTGCCCGGGTAATTTTATTCTGAACAATCATTTTTTAACTCATAAACTTTGAATTATGCAACACGCAATCAGCTGGTTTGAAATTCCTTCCAGCGATCTGAAAAGAGCACAGCAATTTTATGAAACAATTTTTGGCATCAGCCTTTTCCCTATGGATATGGAAGGGATTCAAATGCGTATGTTTCCGGTTGATGACCCCGCAACCGGAATTGGCGGAGCTGTTGTATATTCAGAGGGGTTTCATACACCAACAGCAACAGATGGTGTGCTTATTTACCTGAATGGCAATCCCGATCTTCAGAGCGTGTTGGGTAAAGTAGAAGCAGCCGGTGGTAAAGTTTTACTCCCGAAAACACAGATAACACCTGAATATGGATATATGGGCATCTTCCTGGATACTGAAGGCAACAGGATTGGGTTACATTCTATTCAATAATAACATTAAAGCACAAACGAAGTATGCAACCTTTTAATTGGGGCAGATTTGTAACGAGAATCAATATCAATGCTACTGAAGAAAAAGTTTACCAGGCCTGGGCAACAAGGGAAGGAATTGAATCATGGTTTCTGCGGTTGAGTGAGTTCAAAACTGCCGATGGCATCCTACGCAAAGCCGATGAATTTGTTCAACCCGGCGACAGCTATCTATGGAAATGGCATGGCTGGCCGGATGAAATGCAGGAAACCGGCACTATTCTGGATTGCAATGGAAAAAATCTATTCAGGTTTAGTTTTGGAAATGCCGGAAATTGTACCGTTAGTATAATTAAGGAATCCGGTGAGTTAATTCTTCAGTTGCTGCAGGAAGATATCCCGGAAACGGATCAGGGTAAACATTACTGGCACCTGGGTTGTAAAACCGGCTGGACTTTTTATCTTGCGAATATTAAATCTATACTGGAAGGAGGAATCGACCTTAGAAATAAAAATGAGCTGCTCAAAAATATGGTCAATTCATAACCTGTTAAATTATAAAATCATCAAAATATGCAATCAAAAGCTGATACCGTTGCTCAGTATGTAGAAAGTTTGCCCGACGACAGAAAAGAAATCATTAACCAGTTGCGCAAAGTCATCAATAAAAATCTTCCGAAAGGATTTTCAGAAATTATGAACTATGGAATGATCGGGTATGTAGTTCCGCATTCAATTTATCCTGCCGGTTATCATTGCGATCCTAAATTGCCGCTGCCGTTTTTAGGTCTTGCTTCACAGAAAAACAATATTTCGTTCTATCATATGGGCATCTATGCAGATCCTAAGTTGCTCGATTGGTTTACTAAAAATTATGCGAAAGAAGTGACCGGAAAACTGGATATGGGCAAAAGTTGTATCCGTTTTAAAAAAGCAGAGCAGATACCGTTCAAACTGATTGGAGAGCTGGTTTCAAAAATGACCGTAAAAGAATGGATTGCTCTTTATGAGAAAAATTATTTAAAATAACGAAGATGGCTTTTGATGAAAAACTGGCTTCAAGAGTCAGAGAGATCATAGAAAAATCGGGCAACCCGTTTACAGAAAAGAAAATGTTTGGTGGATTGTGTTTTATGGTAAACGATAAAATGTGTGTGGGCGTGGAATCACAGCGATTAATGTTGCGGCTCGATCCATCGATTTACGAAACTGTTTTAAAAAGGCCTGGAGCTTCCCCAATGGATTTTACCGGAAAAGTGATGAAAGGATATTTGTTTGTTGATAAAGCTGCGTTGAATTCTTCCGCCAAACTCGATTACTGGTTACAGTTAGCTTTGCAATTTAACAGGATTGCAAAGGCGTCCAAAAAAACAACAGCCAAAAAATAAAAAATCCCTTCCTGTTTGGAAGGGATTTTCTATAGATAGTAAATTCATTATTTAACTCTGGTGAATTTAATCTCCATGCTTTTGTATTCTTTGCCATCTTTCATATTATACTGCTCCATGATCTGAGTATTCTCATCCACAATCTTTAATGTTTCTCTCATTGGACCAATTTTTCCGGTCATAGCATCCATCATTTCTCCTTTGAGTATAATGGTTTTGGTAGCGGCATCCCATTCTCCTTTAAGTACAGTAAGCCCTGTTCCCATATTATCAATCCATGTACTGATGAAATATTTTCCGGCATTATCCCAGGCAAGAGTACTGATGCCTTCAAACGGCATTCCCCCGAAGTCGCCTATATGTTTCGACTCCTGGTAGCGACCACCAAGGATCATTTTGTTTACACATTTCGATTCCATCTTTTGTGGCGGAGTTCCCGGTGCCATCCAGAAAGTAATTTCTTCTTTCCAGTTACCATCCCATGACGCCATCATTTTGTGTACGTCTGATGGAGTACTGTAATCCATCCATTTTTTCATTTCTTCTTCAGACTGTGCATTGGCCTGAAACAGGCAGGCAGAGAACAATAATGCGCTGAAGGATAATAGTATCTTTTTCATGTTGATTTTTTTTACAAAATAAGCTTTTAATACAATATGTGAATCAGGAATACCGCCGATTTTATATATAAGATTAAACAGATTGATTATCAACAAAAAACCATCTGGCAGCATTTTTGCACATTCAATTAAATATTGTTTCTTTGTAACAGCTAAATGGCTTTAACGTCCCGCCTGCCCTACTTCAACGACAACAAACACCGTATCTGAGGAAAGAAATATCACATGACAAAAAACCTAGAAAATCACATGTTAAAGGAATATCCGGGCGAAGTCTGGAAAGAAGTAAAAATTGAAGTGGAGAATGTTTACAAGCCTATACTGGAAGTATCCAATTATGGCAGGGTAAGAACCTCCAATAAAATGTATACCCGCAAAATCATCAAAGGATCGATGGTTAATGGGTATGGAATTATACGCCTCAAATTATACAAAGACAAAGACCCGGAAAAAGAAGCTGTTTTCAATAAACGCAGGGATGAAATCAATGCTATTTTTGAGCAAATTAAAAAACTCAAAGAAGAAAATACCAAATCCCCCGAAGAGCTGGAAGAGCTTACCAAACAGGCTGAAAAAGCTAAAAGTAAATTGCTGAAAGAGAAACGCAAAGACGAAATCTCAAGAACCATTTATTATCAACCGCTCATACATTCACTTATCGCAAAATACTTCTGCACCAAACCTTCTGTTCACCATACCGTTATTGGTCATTTAGACTATAACAAACTCAACAACGAGAGCCGTAATCTGAAATGGATGACACCGGAAGAAAATTATAAACATCAGCGTTCAAGCCCCAACGTTATATCGAAAAAAGAGGAGGCAAACGGAAGATCCAAACTGACCGTTATGAAAGTAATGCTCCTTAAAAAACTTATTGAAGAAGGTAAACCGATAAAAACGCTCGCCAAGAATTTTAAAGTGACCGATACCCAGATCAAAAGAATCATGAGAGGCGAGAACTGGAAAGATGTAGAAGCAGCTAAATAGTCTTCTTTTTAAATAACCGGAATGCGTTCTTTGAGGAACGCATTTTTTTATGCTGAAATTATTCAGGAAGCAGATTGATCGGCCGATGCAGACAGCACATCATTGAGTCTTTGAGTGAATGTTGCTTCATCTGTGTATCCCCGAACAATCATGTGAAATTTTGAATCACCGGTTTGAACAAGCACAGTTGGAAAACCAGTAACCTGGAATTGCTGAACAATACCAAATTCCTCATAGGCCTGTTCTTTATACTCATCACTGTGCAGACTTTCATAAAAAACCTCCGGCTGAATACTGTATTTCTCCAGCAGGTGGCGATACGCTTCATCATCGGTAAGATCCCTGCCTTCATAGTGCAAAGCGTACTGCAACTCAGCAGCAAATTCAACTACTTTCTCTGGATAATAGTCTCTGAAAATACAAAGTGCAATAGCTGGCTTTTCTGAATTCGGGTACCAGTCACTTTCATCGGCATTAAAAATATGCCAGAGGTAATCCTGTCCGAATTTTATACCCGTCATTTCCTCCACTCCTTTATATGCATTGGCAATATAGCCGGCGGTTTTTGATATAGGTACCGGCTTTTCCGGCAATATCATTCCGCCACTCAAAACTTCGATGTCCAGTTTGTCTTTAAAAGCTTCAGCTACCTTTTGCATTACCGGACTAAACCCGTAACACCAGCCACAATAAGCATCATAACAGTAAATAAGCATTGGCTTTTCCATGACCAGCATTTTGAGATTTGAATAAAAAATTTTTTAGTGAGCCAGAAGCCAATTATTGCCTGATCCGAGTTCCGCATCTGTGGGCACATCATTGGGCAATGCCAGCGCATGTTGCATACAATCCAGGATTACCGGCTTAACCAGCTCGAGTTCTTCGGCCAATACATCAAACACCAATTCATCATGCACCTGCAGCAGCATTTTAGATTTGAATTTCTTTTGCTTGAACTCCTGGTGTATTCTGATCATGGCCAGCTTGATCATATCTGCTGCTGTGCCCTGTATCGGCGAATTGATGGCATTGCGTTCCGCAAAACCCCTTACTGTGAAATTGGCAGAATTGATATCTCTTAACCAGCGCTTCCTGCCCATCAGCGTTTGTACGTAACCGTTCTCTTTGGCATAATTGATGGTATTGTCCATGTATTGCTGGATATTCGGGAACTGTTTTTTATAGTTATCAATAATCTCTTTTGCTTCCGACCGGGAAATGCCGAGATTCTCTGCCAGCCCAAATGCACCTTGTCCGTAAATAATACCAAAATTCACACTCTTGGCTTTGTAACGCATTTCCTTGGTGACCTCCGACTCTGCTACATTGAACACTTTGGCAGCTGTGGCCGTATGAATATCTTTTCCTGTTTTAAAGGCATGGCACATATTCTCATCACCACTGATGGCCGCAACTATTCTTAATTCAATTTGAGAATAATCGGCCGACACCAGTATATGATCTTTGTCTCTTGGAATAAAAGCTTTCCTGATTTCTCTTCCCCTGTCTGTTCGGATGGGAATGTTCTGCAGGTTGGGATTATTGCTGCTAAGCCTTCCCGTTACTGCAACCGCCTGAGCATAACTGGTATGTACCCGGTTTGTTTTCGGATTGATCAGTTCAGGTAATGCATCCACATAAGTGGATTTAAGTTTTGTAAGTTCCCTGAACACGAGGATATCATTGCAGATTTTATGCTGGTTGGCCAGTTTGGTAAGCACGTCTTCCCCGGTTGCATACTGTCCGGTTTTAGTCTTCTTTGCTTTCGGATCCAGTTGCAGTTTTTCAAACAACACTTCACCCAATTGCTTGGGAGAAGCCAGGTTAAACCTTACACCGGCCTGTTCATAAACCAGCTCTTCAGCCTGCTTTGCATCTTTCTCCAATTCTTTTGAATAGGCTTTCAGAAAATCTACATCAATGCGGATGCCTTCAAACTCCATTGCTGTGAGCACTTTCACCAACGGATTCTCAACTTCATAAAATACTTTTTCAACTTCGTTGGTCTTTCAATTGCGGAAGAAAAACATTTTTCAGTTGTAAAGTTATATCAGCATCTTCTGCTGCATATTCTTTTACTTTCTCTGGTTCAACATCCCGCATATTGCCCTGGTTCTTTCCTTTTTTCCCGATGAGCTCATCAATATGAATCGGTTCATAGCCAAGGTATTTCACGCTCAGCAGATCCATGCTTCTTTTTCCTTCGGGCTCAATCACATAATGTGCGAGCATGGTATCAAATGTTTCTCCCTTGAGCTCCAGGTTATACCACTTCAATACAAGCAGATCATATTTCAGGTTCTGACCGATCCAGGTTTTCTTTTCATCTTCGAACAGCGACCTGAACTGCTCCAGTATTTTCGTGCAGGCCTCCCTGTTAGACGGGCATGGGACATAATATCCTTCCCCAGGTTTTACAGAAAAACTCATACCAACCAGTTCGGCGAGGTTAGCATCTATGTTCGTGGTTTCCGTATCAAAACAGATTTCCTTAGTGGCATTGAGAACAGATAACAATTTTTTAATCCCTGCATCCGTATCAATCATCTCATACTGATGTGGCGTGTTGTTAATATTCTTATCAGCAACTGCATAAACTGTATTCTCATCAGTACTTTCCTGAACAGCTTCATTGGCAACCGGCGCTTCCACTGCATTCCCGAAAAGATCCATTTGTCCCGCAGCTGCTGCTTTCTTCGGTTGATCAGGCGCTGCCACCACTTCTTCACCCAGCAATCTTTTACCCAGTGTTTTAAATTCCAGTTCAGCAAAAATTTCCATCAAGGCATCTTTGTTCCATTCTTTCAAACCGAAATCTTCTTCATGAAAAGATACCGGAACATCGGTAATGATGGTTGCCAGTTTGCGGCTCATGATGGCCATGTCTTTTCCGTTTCGCACTTTTTCTCCCAGCGCTCCCTTGATATTATCGGCATTGGCAAGAATATTATCTATGCTGCCATATTCCTTCAACAATTTTGCGGCAGTTTTCTCTCCTACGCCCGGGATGCCGGGTATATTGTCTACTGCATCGCCCATTAAACCGAGGATATCAATCAC
The DNA here is from genome assembly GCA_037045295.1 of Ferruginibacter sp. Classification (GTDB taxonomy): domain Bacteria; phylum Bacteroidota; class Bacteroidia; order Chitinophagales; family Chitinophagaceae; genus Ferruginibacter. The sequence goes on along the minus strand of JBAOHS010000004.1, from coordinate 242,714 downwards.
CTGAGAAACATTCTCGATGTCCCATTTTTTGCAAACTTCTTCCGGACCTAAAATTTCGAATAGGCTTCCCTGATAGGGTGGTTTGTAAATTTTAATTTTATCGGTAACCAGTTGACCGTAATCTTTATCGGGTGTTACCATCAGGACTTCATATCCTTCATTGGCTGCCTGGATTGCCAATGTGCCGATCACATCGTCCGCTTCGAATCCATCCATCTCAACAACCGGTATATTCAATGCACGTACAATTCTTTTGATATCCGGTATGGCGGAAATAATATCTTCCGGTGCTTCCTGGCGATTGGCTTTGTAATCTGCAAAATCGGTATGCCGTTCTGTTGGTGCATGTGTATCAAAACATACGGCCATATGCGTTGGCTTCTGGTTGTTGATCAGATCGATCAATGTATTGGTGAATCCGAACTGTGAATTGGTGTTCCGTCCTTTACTGGTAATTCTCGGGCTGCGGATCAGGGCATAATAAGCCCTGAAAATTAATGCCATCGCATCGAGTAGAAATAATTTTTTCTGCATGCCATAAAAGTAAAACAAATGCATGAATGCAAACAGGAATGCAGGACGAAGGTTTATGACACAAAAAAAGCGGAACAATGATTGTTCCGCTCCTGAAATAATATTTTAATTAAAACCTGGTTTCGAGATAAGCCGGTAACATCGCACGCCAGGTAGGCCAGTCGTGTTTCCATTCTTCTCCCCAGATATCAAGTTCGTGATTGATGCCTTTACTATTCAGCACATTGGAAAAATTACGGGATGCATTGGGATCTTCATAATCACCACTTCCGGTAAGGATATGAATATGATTGCTGCGACGGATATTACTGAGATACCAGTCGTCGGTGAGATTCGGAATATAATGAGCCGGTGAATTAAAATACACCTGATCATCGTAATAACCTTTTGTATAATCGGTAAGATCATATACACCACTCATGGCGATTACACCATTGATGAGGTCGGGCCTTTTCAGGAAAAGATTCATGCTGTGCAAAGCGCCGAAAGAAGCGCCACAGGTTATAATGGGCGTTTCATTGGAAGTATTTGTTTTGATAAACGGAACAACTTCATTGAAAACATATTCGTTAAACTGGTTCTGACGGATGGCTTTGTGAGCGCCTTCCATTTCATTGTTCAGCCAGCTTTCATTGTTGATGCTATTGATAGAAAAAATCCTGAGTTTACCACTGTTGATAAATGGAGCCAGGGTATCCATCAGCTGGAAACGTTCATATTCCAGGTAATCTGCTGCTGCAGTGGGTACCAATAAGAGGGCAAAGCCATAATAGCCGTAAGATACAATGGGCATTTCCTTCTGTAAAGCCGGACTAAACCAGCTCGCCAATTCCTTTTTCATAAGCTGTTCATTTGGTGGATTGTAAATATATGAAACTATATTATAAAGTTTCATTGCATTGATGCAGCAAGTTTAACACTTATATAATCCTTAATTAATTGAACTTATGTAGTATTTTCACGGGCTAATAATCAACTCATGTTACGAATTACCAGAATTTTAGTTTTAGCGATTTTATCAGGATTTGTTTTCAGTTCCTGCCAGAAAGAATACAGTGAAGAGAACGGATTGCTGCCGGGTGGCGGCGGAGGCGTAGGCGGAACAGCGGTTTTCAGCTTCGATGGAAGTCCGGGCAATTGTGTAGCACCGGTCATTGGTGGCAGTTATCAGGTAGGAACTGCGTTGGGCGCATCCAATACTGTACAACTGGCAGTAACGGTTGTTACACCAGGAACTTATACCATTAATACATCTTCCGCCAATGGAATGAGTTTTGCCGGTTCCGGAAGTTTTACAACCAGCGGAGCGCAAACTGTGACATTGACCGGTTCTGGCACTCCGTCATCTGCGGTAACCACTGCATTTACTCCCGGAAGTACCGGCTGTAGTTTTAATATCAATGTAACGGGCACCCCAACCGGTGATTTCCTCCGGTGCAAGATTGCGGGCGTTTTAACCGAGTTCAATACTTTAGCTGAAGCTTCCTATATCAGTGCAGATACATTATCGATTGGTGGCCTTGTTTCATTAGCATCCATTGAAACCATGGAAATACAATTGATAGGCGGAACCAGTATAACTCCGGGAACATATAAAGAAGAAGGTGCAGTACCAGGCGCTCCTACATTTGTAGAAGCAGGATACCTCGATAATGCCTTTGGTATCTGGTATATAGATATCGATGCCCCGACACCAAGGCCCAACCCGTTTACGGTAGTAATCACCAGTATCTCTGCCACCAGGGTAGAAGGAACATTTGAGGGCGCCATGTTTGATGCCGGCTCGAGTGCAACCAAACTATTTACAGAAGGCAGTTTCAGTTTACCGATCAACTAATTTTACCGATTTTTTGGCTGATAGGCCTATTAATATCGGCAAAAAAGCCTTATCCTTGCTACCAAATTCAAAAAAATCTATATGATTCGTACGTTTAAAACCCTGTTACTGGTTATCGTGGCAGGTATTAGTTTCACAGCCTGTGAAAAGGAATACAGTGAAGAAAATGGCTTACTGCCAGGCTCCGGTGGCGGCGGCGGAAATGGCGGTGGAGGTGGTGGCGGCAACAATGCTACCTGCAAATCATGTACATACCAACCCTGGTGCGATGGATCTGTATATACTTATGTAGATACCACCGGCGCAGGAGCAACAACCACTTCTCAAACATTGGATATCCTTGCAGATACAACCATAGATGGTAAAACTTTCCATAAAACTGATGCTGGTTCATCGTCCAATCTTTCTTACCAGAATTGCACCAATGGTGTGACCACACTTGTAGCTTACAACCCGGTAGGTACAGGAGGATCAACGGTTGAAAGAATCAATACTGTTCCGATCAAAGAAAATGAACCTGTAGGTGCCACCTGGCAGGAAGTGAATGCTGTTACCGGCGGTAATGCGGTATATGATTATGAAATCATTTCAAAAGGTTCAAGCAGGACTGTTTTGGGCGTTACTTTCCCTGATGTTATTCATGTTCATCAGACTTTGAGTACAGAAGTTTTTGGCATCAGCATTCCACAAGCTGAAACAGATTATTATTATGCAAAAAATGTTGGACTGATTGAAGCTTATACTGTAGATGCTTTCTTCGGATCTCTGCTGCTCCACAGGGTATTGCAGAGTTATTCAATACCATAACAGCGAATACAATATTTAGTAAAAAAGGGTTGAAATGATTCAACCCTTTTTTATTGGAATAAATTCTATTACTATTAATCCAGCAGTCCTTCTTTGATCTCCGTCCACAATTCACGGTAACTTTTAGCTGCATAACTGCTATTGGCAAATTCCATCACCGGTGCTTTGTGAATGCCCATCTTCTCTACATCACTCAGGTAAGGAATATAGTTCTGGAAAAATTTTTTGTCTTTGTATAATTCATTCATGATTTCGTGGTGCAGGTTTTTGCGCATATCCGCCATCGTGAAAAAACACATCATCTTTTGCTGATCGATGTCTTTCTCTTTAAAATAATCTTTCACCATATGGTATGTACGGATAGAAAGCGTTGTAGGTATTACCGGCATGAGTACAACATCTGCGGCTGTAAAAATATTTTCACTTAGTGCACTGAAGCCGGGCGGACAGTCGATGAAAACAAAATCATATTCCTCTTCAAGTGATTTCAACACCTGTTTCAGTTTCTTACGGGAGCTTTTCATTTCTTCCAGCATGATGTCAAAACTTTTGGAGCTGTTGTCTGCAGGAATCACATCAAGCAACTCAAAGTCGGTCGACATCACCGCTGCTTCCAGAGCGCCTTCTTTTGTGATCAGCTTTTTGATACCCGGATGTGTTTTGGGTTTTACCTTATAATAGAATGTAGAGGACCCTTGCGGATCAATATCCCATAAGAGTGTCTTATAACCATCGGCTGCTGCCAGGTAGGAAAAGTTTACACTACTGGCAGTTTTTCCAACGCCTCCTTTAAGGTTGTACAAAGCAATGGTGATCATATTACCGGTTTTTGAAGAATATAATAAGGAAGTTAAAAAATTCTAATGGATTTTGCTGCAATAGGTTTTGCTGATCACCGCCAACGAAACTGGTTTGCTGGCAGCGAGCCGGGCCTGGGTGATGGTATGATGATAAACATAGTCTTTTCCATTCCAGCGCCAAACCGGAAAACTATCACCCGGCCCGCCAATCAGGAGATCGGGAAATTTGCCGGGTGCTGCTGTGAAAACCATTGGCATAGTACCGGAAAAACCAAACTGCTGCTGAAATTCACCGGTCTTGTCCTTTATAAAAAGTACAATATTGCTTCCTGCTTTTCCTGAAATACTTTCATTGCCATAAATCAGGGCTATTTCTTCCCGACCATCATTGTTCAGGTCTGCAGGATAAACAGCAACCGAAAAAGGGTAAGCCGCTACTGCAGGATCATCACTCATGAGAAATTGTTTTTTATCGGCAGATAAAACAAAACCTGTTTTTACAAACAATTTATTTTTATCAGCGGCGCTCAGGGTTGACTTAACTTGTTTGAAAAGAAGCTCTGCACCTGGAGAAAGTTTAGTCTGGCCTGCTAACGGGGAGCTATAAACGACGATGGTTAATATGATAAGCAGGTATTTCATTTATACGCTGGTCGGTTATTTTTTCATTTGTTCAAGATCCTTCTGCATGCCGAACATTTTGTCACGCAGCCTGGCAGCTTCCATGAAATCAAGATCACGGGCTGCTTTCTCCATTTCCTTCTTTGTTTTCGCAATGGCTTTTTCAAGCTGAGGAATGGTTTTGAATTCTTCCTGTTCTTCTGCAGCAACTGTAACCAGTTCCTGATCGACCTGTAATGCATAAGGATTAGAAGGATCATATCCTTTCACATCGAGTACACTTCCCTGTGCAAATACCTGTTCCTTTGTTTTATGAATGGTCGTGGGAATAATGCCATGTTCTGTATTATAGGCTATCTGCTTTTCTCTCCTGCGTTGTGTTTCATCGATGGTACGCTGCATGCTTTCGGTCATCTTATCGGCATAAAAGATTACCAGTCCGTTTACATTACGGGCAGCCCTACCCGCAGTTTGGGTAAGACTTCTTTCATTGCGGAGGAAACCTTCTTTGTCGGCATCCATGATCGCCACAAGCGACACTTCAGGAAGATCCAAACCTTCTCTCAAAAGGTTTACGCCTACCAATACATCTATTACGCCTAAACGAAGTTCTCTCAATATCTCTACTCTCTCCAGCGTATCAACTTCACTGTGAATGTACTTTGATTTAATGTTGATTCTGCCGAGGTATTTGTTCATCTCCTCTGCCATTCGCTTGGTGAGTGTGGTTACCAATACCCGATCACCTTGCTGAATGCGTTTGTCAATTTCATCGAGCAGATCATCAATCTGATTTAAAGAAGGTCTTATTTCAATCGGCGGATCGAGCAATCCTGTTGGCCTTACCACCTGTTCTACAACTACACCGCCGCATTTCTCCAGTTCATATTCACCCGGTGTGGCTGAAACAAAAACGGTTTGATTGGTGAGGCTTTCAAACTCATGAAAATTCTGCGGACGATTGTCCATTGCCGATGGCAAACGGAAGCCATATTCCACCAACACCAGTTTGCGGCTGCGATCGCCACCATACATACCACTTACCTGTGGAATGGTCTGATGGCTTTCATCTATAATCGTTACATAATCTTTAGGGAAATAATCGAGCAAACAGAATGGTCTGGCTCCGGGGTTGCGACGATCAAAAAACCTGGAATAGTTTTCAATGCCGTTGCAATAACCGAGTTCACGGATCATTTCCAGGTCGTAGTTCACCCTTTCGCTGATGCGTTGCGCTTCGATGTATTTTCCGGAGCTCTTAAAATACTCTACCTGTGCGGCGCATTCATCCTGAATCTCGCTGATCACCTGTGCCAACATGTCTTTCGGAGCCAGGTAAAGATTGGCTGGAAAGATAGCCGCATTGTCAACTTTACCGATACGCTTGCCAGTGGCCAGTTCGAGGGTTTCGATGCTTTCGATTTCATCTCCGAAAAAACTGATGCGGTAACCAAAATCCACATAAGGAAGATTGATGTCTACCGTATCGCCTTTTACCCTGAAGGAACCTCTTTCAAAATCACCCTGACTTCTATGGTACAATGAATTGACGAGTGCATGCAGAAATCCCTGGCGTGAGATTACTTGTTTTTCTTTGATACGAATGATGCCGTTCTCATACTCTGCAGGGTTTCCCATACCATAAATGCAACTCACACTGGCTACAATCACAATGTCCCGTCTGCCACTCAGCAATTGAGCTGTAGCTTGTAACCTGAGTTTATCCAGTTCTTCATTGATGCTTAAATCCTTTTCAATGTAAGTATTGGAAACAGGCATGTATGCCTCGGGCTGATAATAATCGTAGTAAGAAACAAAATAACCCACGGCATTTTCCGGGAAGAACTGTTTGAACTCGCCGTACAATTGTGCTACCAGGGTTTTGTTGTGCGTAAGTACCAGTGTGGGCCTTTGAACATTCTGAATTACATTGGCCATGGTAAATGTTTTACCACTACCGGTAACGCCTAGTAGCGTTTGATATCTTTCCCCATTGAGTATTCCTTCAGTGAGTTGGCGGATCGCATCAGGCTGGTCGCCTGCGGGTGTATAATCAGCAAAAAGTTTGAATGGCATATTCGGGCTTGACTGGAAAATAAAATTAATGCATTCGCAGCAGCCTTAAGCAGATATTTGACCGAAAGCCTTTGTTGACTTTGCGGAACTACTGAACATTTTTATCATCCAGGCAATGGTAAATGAAGGAATGAAATCAGCAAAAGGAAGTATTTCTTCAACAAAATTCATCATCCCACCGAAAACACCTATCCTGCCGCCGAACATTTTATAAAAAATAAAAGCGGATAATGGTGCCCAGAGCAAGTCGGTTAATTCGCCCAGACCCGGGATGGCAAAACTGGCATAACCCATTAAATCCATCAGGATGCAAATGACAATTGATGGAAGTGGGGTTGAATTTTTTCTCATGTGCTTATAGATATCAAATAGCATGCAAAATAAACCGGAGCAGGTGCTGCCAGTGAAGTTTAACAAAACTATACTTCCAGTTTGCGGTTGAGGTATTTGCTGTGATCGGGCAAAATTGTTTCGTAATCTTCCTGCATCAAAGGTGAAGTAACCAGAAAATCGGCTGTAGCCCGGTCGCAGGCCAGTAAAATGTTCCAGGCTACGCCAACCCTGAGCAGTGCTTTCACATCACTGTCGTGCGGCAATGATTCCATCGGATCCCAGAAAAAAATGAGCACGTCTATTTTACCTTCTGCAATCAGGGCTCCGATCTGCTGATCACCACCCAGCGGGCCACTCAGGAGTTTTTTCACCGGCCGGTCGAGGTGCTCTTCCAGCAAATGCCCGGTGGTTCCGGTTGCGATCAGTTCATGCCTGGCCAGGGCTGTTTTATTGTAAACCGCCCATTCAACCAGGTCTTTTTTCTTATGGTCATGCGCCACCAGAGCAATGCGCTTTCTTGATCCAAGTTTTCTGATATTTTTCAAATGAGTTTTATTTAATATTTATAGCTGTTTATACCTCATTCCAGAAAAAGGTAAACAGTTTTAATGTTATTAAATTTTAACCTTGCCAAACCAGCAAATTGTAGTACTTTTGCGCCTCAAAAAACAGCTATGGGCTGTTCGCTTCAAGCTGTCGGCCTTCCCGCTTTCACTTCAAGCTGCAACCTGGCTTAAAGCACCATTCATGAATATTCGCAACATCGCCATCATTGCTCACGTAGATCATGGCAAAACGACACTGGTTGACAAAATTTTACATGCTACCAAAGTTTTCAGGGATAACCAGGAAACAGGTGAGCTGATTATGGACAGCAATGACCTCGAAAGAGAAAGAGGCATCACAATTTTCAGTAAAAATGCAGCCGTAGTTTACAAAGACACAAAGATCAATGTGATTGATACCCCTGGTCACTCCGATTTCGGTGGTGAAGTAGAAAGGGTTTTGAAAATGGCCGATGGCGTTATCCTGCTGGTAGATGCATTTGAAGGACCGATGCCGCAAACACGTTTTGTACTGCAAAAAGCACTTCAGTTGCACCTCAAACCAATTGTGGTGATCAATAAGGTTGACAAACCGAATTGCCGCCCCGATGAAGTACATGATGCGGTGTTTGAACTTTTCTTCAACCTTGATGCAACAGAAGAACAACTTGATTTCCCTACTTTCTACGGTTCAGGTAAAAACGGATGGTTCAATAGTTCATTAACCCCGATCGATAATATCACGCCATTGCTCGATGGTATCATCGAACATGTACCGGCTCCGAAAATCAATGAAGGTCCGCTGCAGATGCAGATTACCTCGCTTGATTATTCATCTTTCCTCGGCAGGATCGCTGTAGGAAAAGTTGCCCGTGGTTCCATTAAAGAGAACCAACCTATTTCTCTTTTGCAGGCTGATGGCAGCAACAAAAAAATGCGTGTGAAAGAATTGTATGTGTTTGAAGGAATGGGTAAGAAAAAAGTTACTGAAGTAATTGCAGGTGATATCTGTGCTGTTGTTGGTTTAGATGAATTCAATATCGGTGATACCATTGCCGACCAGGAAACACCGGAAGCATTACCGGTGATCAGTGTGGATGAACCAACCATGAGCATGCTTTTCGGTATCAACAACTCACCTTTCTTTGGTAAAGAAGGAAAATTCGTAACCAGCCGTCACCTTCGTGACCGTTTAATGAAAGAAACTGAGAAAAACCTGGCACTTCGTGTAGAGGATACCGATAGTGCAGATAGTTTTCTTGTTTTCGGAAGAGGAATTCTTCACCTGGGTATCCTGATCGAAACCATGCGTCGTGAAGGATTTGAATTAACCGTTGGTCAGCCGCAGGTGCTGGTAAAACATGTTGATGGCGTTAAATGCGAACCTTACGAGATCCTCGTAGTAGATGTTCCTGCAGAATACAGTGGAAAAGTAATCGATCTGGTTACTCAGAAAAAAGGTGAAATGCAGGTGATGGAAACCAAAGGAGAAATGCAACACCTTGAATTTGAAATTCCTTCCCGCGGACTGATCGGATTGAGGAGCAATATGCTTACCAATACAGCCGGTGAAGCCGTGATGGCACACCGTTTCCATGAATACAAACCATGGAAAGGACCGATTTCGGGCCGTAACAATGGTGTACTGCTTTCTAAAACAACAGAAAAAACAACCGGTTACTCTATTGATAAATTACAGGACAGGGGAAGATTTTTTGTGGATCCGGGAGAAGAAGTATATGCAGGCCAGATCATTGCCGAACACATTAAGCCAGGAGACCTGGTTGTGAATGCTACCGAGCCTAAAAAACTCACCAACCACAGGGCCAGCGGAAGTGATGATGCCAGTCGCATTGCACCAAAAACCCTGATGACACTGGAAGAATGCATGGAATATATCCAGCACGACGAATGCATTGAGGTAACGCCTAAAAATGTTCGTTTGCGGAAAACCATTCTCAACGAAGAAGACCGGAAAAGGGCCAGCAAATCCCTGGCACAGGAAGCCGTTTAAAATAACTTAAAACCGTTCAAAAGTTGAACGGTTTTTTTATGATCAGTAAGTAATCAATAACTTTGTATGGTGAAGAAATACCTGGCCATAATACTTATAACAATTCTAATCGGATGCATTCCTGCAGCTGTTAATGCTCAATGTTCGATGTGTACGAAAACGGCATCACAACTGGGAGAAAAACCTGCACTCGGCCTTAATAACGGTATCCTGTACCTGATGCTGACCCCCTTTGTGATTATCGGATTTATCGGTTATCGCTGGTGGAAGAACCAGCCGGCAGAACCTCTGGGCGAGACTAAAGAGAATGCTTAATTCAGAATTTTTCTATAAAGCGATAAAGGTTAAATGGTTGCTCCTGGGCAGCAATCTTGTTTTTTAATTCAGCTTTATCAATGTCTTTCATTCTTTTTGTTCGGATGAGCTGATAGGCTTTTTCAGTAAGCAGCCAGTATTTTCGATCAGCATTTTGCGTTTGTGCCTTACCGTTAATTTTATCTTTCAACTCTTTTATTCCTTCTTTTCTGGATGCTACAGTAGCCACAATCGGGATTTCTTCTGTATGATGATGGAATGCTGGTGCCAGCATCAGCCTTAAGTTCCGGGTGAACTGATCTGCTCCTGGTCTGTCGGATTTATTCACCACAAAAATATCGGCAATCTCCATCAGTCCGGCTTTCATGGTTTGAATTTCATCACCAGATTCTGGTACAAGCACCACAATCGTAATATCTGCCAGTCCGGCGATTTCAATTTCACTCTGTCCGACTCCCACCGTTTCTATAATGATCTTATCATAACCAGCTGCCTTCAGCATATCAGCAATTTCAATAATCCTGGGATGCAGTCCACCCATTGATCCGCGGGAAGCCAGTGAACGGATGTATACTCCAGGATGATTGTACCATTCACTCATGCGGATCCGATCGCCCAATACAGCACCCAGGTTGAAAGGAGAAGATGGATCTACGCAAAGCACGGCTACTTTGCTTCCGTCTTCTACAAAGGCACCGATCAATGCATCGGTAAGGGTACTTTTACCAGCGCCTGGTGGTCCTGTTATGCCAATGATGTTCTGCAGTGCAGGAATCTCGAGCGATTTCATGAATGCCTCATAACCTTCTGCCTCATTCTCTACCAATGAAATACAGCGGGCCAGCGATTTGGTATCGCCGTTCAGTAATCCATCTTTAAGTTGCTGCCACATCATATGCTATTAAAAAATCAGGTATTGATCAATGCCCTTCGACGCCCGGGTTAATTTTTCCGTTACGGCTGCCTGCATCATTTCTATATTCTTCTGTTCCATTTCCCTGGACGCTTCTTTGTGATAGAGGTGATAACAGATGCCACCGAATTTGAGAAATTGTTTCTCTACTCCCGCATTCATCAGCCTGATGGCAATCTCACTGTCTTCTCTTCCCCATCCGGTAAATGCTTCATTGTAACCATTCACGGCAATGATGTCTTCTTTCCAGAAAGCCATGTTACAGCCTTTCACATAATATTTGTACTTGCCCTTGTGTTTGTATCGCTTTGCCAGGAAATTGTGCAGGGAAGAAAAATGAAAACTATTTAAAAAGTTCCGGTCATTGGTGGAGTATTTACTGATATCCAATGAACGATGCTCAATAAGCGCTGCAGATGTTTGTGGCGATAACAGCACACGACTACCTGTTGTAAAATGATGCTTCTTTGCAAACTGCAAATGGTCTTTTACAAAATGTTTGTGCAGTATGAGATCGCCATCAATCTGGATAAAGTATGCTGCCTTGCTTGCCGCAAATCCTTTGTTGCGGATGCGTGCCAGTTGAAAACCATCATCTGGTTGCCAAACATGCAGCAACTTTGTTTTTAAAACCGGTTCCAATGATTTTATTAATGCGGCTGTTTCTTCTCTTGATCCATCATCACAAATGATTACTTCATCGGGCATTACCGACTGTTCGCTGATGCTTAACAGGCAAAGCCTCAGCGCTTCGGGCCAGTTGTAAGTAGAAACGAGCAATGAACAGGTGGGCATAATCATTTTGAATAGGCCCGAAAATAAATAAAAGAAACTACCTGAATAAATATTTATGAGTTATTGATACTTTTGTCTCCATCATATGAAACGATATAAGATTCTCGTTATCCCGGGCTACCGCATATTTCCCATTGATTCCGGTGGCGCTCATGTACAACTGCTCTTTCTCGATAAACAACAATCACAACACGATATAGACATTGTTCTCACTCCTGAAAATATAGACGAGGCTGATATTCCTGCATTTGCTAAAAGATTTCCAAAACTACAGCTGCTTACTACAGGCTTTCAGAAACTTTCCGGCGGAAAAAAAGCAAAGGCTTTTCTTATGAAGCAGTGGAGAAAAATGACAGGCAAAGATCTTTCTTATGCAGTTGGAAAATCAAAGCAGATGAATGGATTTTTTATCAATAACCCGGCAATGGTCGAAGCAATCAGCAGAATGGCCACGGCAAAAAAATATGATATCATTCAGGTTGAGCATGTAAAAAACATGGGCCTGGTTACTATACTACCTGATGCTGTAAAGAAAATATTTGTGCACCATGAAATTTATTTTTCCAGGGTGAAGCAGGATATGGAATCGCTTTCTTACAACAAAGATTTTGTAACTTATATGACAGCTATGGCTGAAGGAGTAGAGGTTTCCTGGCTGAATAAATACAATGGTATCATCAGCTTAAATGCGGATGACACTGAATTGTTATCTGCCAAAGGTGTACATGTGCCACAGCAGGTTTCACAGCCATTTGGTTTGTTTGAAGATGAAATGGAACATATATACCAGCCATCTGCTCAACCTCAACTGGCTTTTGTTGGCGGCGAAACACATTACCCGAACAAAGAAGGCCTCACCTGGTTCCTGGAAGAAATCTTTCCCGCTATTAAAGAAAAAGTGCCGGATGTAATACTCAAAGTAACCGGCAACTGGACGGAAGCCACCCAGGCATTTTACAAAAGCGACAACATTGTATTTACTGGTTTTGTAGAGGATATAGACAGCATACTCAAAACTTCAATTCTGGTTGTTCCGATTCGTATAGGCTCCGGCGTTAGAGTGAAAGTATTTACCTCTTTTGCCAAAGGATTGCCGATGGTATCTACAACACTCGGTGCTTCAGGCATTCCGGGATTAAAGGATAAAGAAAATATTTTCCTGGCAGACGAAGCTGCTCCATTTGCTTCGGCTGTGTGCAGCTTATTAACCGATGAATCCTTGCGCAAATTTATATCTGAGAATGCATCGTTACTGGCAAAAGAAAATTTCGGTGCCGGTACATTTGTTGAAGAGACGGAACCGGTTTTACAATGAAATTATGGGCGTTTAAGCATTCCTGTTACTGGCCAGTTTATAACTGTGCTTTCAGGTGTGAGAAAAAAGAAATCTTTTTCCGTTTATACCAGAAAATAATTTGCCGGTTGCTGAATAAAAATACAAACAGTGGCCAGCTGAAAGACTTACCCATGGCCTGTTCCCATAATTGCTGCAGTTGTTTAAAAAACCGGCTATGTGCATCAGGAATATTGCTGAACCAGCTGCAAATGCTTTGAGGTGATTGTTCACCATCTGGTTAAATTCATTCTTGTACGCCTTATCCAAGATGTGTAAATCCTTTACCAACTGAAACATTGTTGCCATGCACCCGTTGGTAAACCAGTATATCGGGCACATAACTAACACCTCCGTTGTAAGCAGCCACCACTCCGGCCCACCAATCATACATCAGATGATCCGGGAAATCATGAATCATGGAAAGAAATTTTCTTTCAAACAGCATCGCATGTCCGCTGATGGTATTGAATACAGCCAGTTTGCGGGCATCCGTACCTTCAAAGCGGCGGTAAAGTGGATTGTCTTTTGCATCAACCGGAACATTATCTGTAAACCGTACCGAATTACAATAATTGAGTGGAGCGCCCGGATTCCAGTGATTGAGCATTACCTTTATTTTATCTGGATGCCACACATCATCCTGGTCGCAGATCGCAATATATTCCCCGGTTGTTTTGTTGAATGCCGACCTGAAATTACCACTGTAACCAAGATTTTTCTCATTGCGGAAAAGCTGAATACGCTGATCGCTCTGAAGCATATTTTTCGAGGATGGCATAGGTGTTATCGGAAGACACATCATCGGCAATGATGATTTCAAGATGGCTGTACGACTGATTCTGCAGTGACAATAATTGCTCTTCCACAAACTTCTCCCCATTGTAAGTACACATCACAATCGAAACAAGCGGATGATGCATTAAAATATTTTCCTGCCGGTTGAAAGCCATGCCGCAATTTACTAAACTTAGTTCGTCTGCATGCTGTACTTGTTTCCTGCAGGAATACTGAAAAATATTTTTTTATCCTTTTCATAATAGGTAATTTGAAAAAAAGATCAGCAGGGCATGACCAATTTCATTCCTATATTTCCATTGAGCATTGTTGTTTATCCGGGTGAAAAGCTTAACCTGCACATATTTGAACCACGTTACAAACAACTGATCCAGGAATGTGCAGCAGCAAAAAAACCATTTGGCATTCCGGCAGTTTTAAACAATCATCTTGCCGAAATGGGCACACTGGTACAGATCAGTGAAATCAGTAAAACCTATGAAGATGGCCAGATGGACATCCGGACAGAAGGATTGCAGGTGTTTAAAATTCTTGAAGTGATCAAAGAACTTCCCGATAAAATGTACAGTGGCGCAATTGTAACGTATCCTGAAAACAATACAAGAGGTAGTTCGGCAAAAATGAAAACGATCATTGAAGGCATCCGGAAAATTCACCAGAGCCTTGGTGTGACCAAAGAATTTTCAAGGCCCGATGAACAGCTCACCAGTTATGATGTGGCTCATCATGCAGGCCTTTCGCTGGAAGAAGAATATCGTTTGCTCGAATACCTTACAGAAATACATCGGCAGGAATTTTTAAAAAGACACCTGGCTAAAGTAATGCCGGTGATGGAAAAAATGGATTCCCTGAGAGGAAAAATAAAACTGAACGGACACTTTAAAAACCTGGAGGGGTTCAATTTCTCATAACGGTTATGACTACACTCTGTTTCGATTTCGGTAATACCCGTTTGAAAGCAGCCTTTTTCAGGGAGGATGTTATGGCAGAAGAAATTTATCTGCCCGATGATCAGACTGCTACCATCGAAAGTATCCTGCAGCAATTCAGGCCCGATAAAACCATTCTTTCCTCTGTTATCAATCATGCTGCCAACGTTGAAGAAATACTGGCGGCTTCCTCCCGTTTTCATAAATTATCAATACATACAAAACTCAATTTTACTTCCCCTGTTGGAAAACCAGAAACCATTGGTGCAGATCGGTTGGCATTAATGGCTGCTGCCGTTCATTTCTTCCCCGGAAAAAACAACCTGATCATCGGGCTGGGAAGCTGTATTACCTACAATTTCGTGAACCAGTATGCCCAATTCCTGGGCGGTGGCATCTCCCCGGGAATGGATATGCGCTTTAAGTCGATGCATGACTATACGGCCAAACTGCCACTGGTGCAGGCCGACTGGAATTTTCCACTGATCGGATACGACACCAAAACCAACCTGCAATCGGGTGTAATCATGGGTATGGTTTGTGAAATAGATGGTATTATAGAGAAATACAGCAATAAATACGGGAACTTTAACGTGGTTTTAACCGGGGGCAATTCGGCCTATTTTGCCAGTCAACTTAAAAACAGGATATTTGCCGACGCAAATTTTTTATTCAAAGGACTGTATGCACTTAGTGAACTCAACAACTGACTGGCTTAAGAGAATTCTTTTCGTTTCTTTTTCCCTTTTCAGCTTTACCGCTCTCCATGCCCAGGAAAATTCTCCTTATTCAAGATATGGGCTCGGCGACATAGTGCCCAGCCAGAATATTATCAACCGTGGAATGGGTGGCGTATCCGCCGCTTATTCCGATTACGGACTGGTGGGAGCTCCTTTCAACCTGAATATTACCAACCCTGCTTCACTCGGTAACCTCAGTAATTCCAGGAACTATTCCAACACCATTTTTGATTTTGGTGGAGAAGTAGATATCCGGACTTTAAAAAGCACGACTTCAACCGAAAAATACAAAGCCACCAATGCCGTTATTTCATACCTGCAGGTTGGTTTCCCGATTTCTACCCGTAAAATGGAAAACCGTGGTATGAGCTGGGGATTGAGTTTCGGATTAAAGCCATTGACCCGTATCAATTACAAAATTGAACAGAATGGCCGTTTGTCGACGCATCGACAGCATCAATACTTTGTATGAAGGCAGCGGTGGTTTAAACCAGGTGAACGTCAGTACCGGTTTTCGCAGAATCGGTAAAGGCCCACGTAAAAATGAATTCAGTATAGGTTTCAGTTCGGGTTATACATTCGGAACAAAAGATTACAGCACCCGAACATCACTTGTAAATGATACAGTGGCTTATTATCGTTCCAACTTAGAGGTTCAAAGCCGCTTCGGTGGAATATTTTTAAACACCGGTATTCAATACCAGATCAATACTGCCAATGCAGGAGTGCTCAGGATTGGTGTATATGCCAACCTGCAACAGAATCTGGATGCAAGGCAAAGTACCATCAATGAAACATTCGCAACCGATGGTACCGGCTCTTATGTAACAATCGACAGCGTATCAAAAACAAATGATGTAAAAGGAGAAGTGATTATTCCGGCAACTTTTGGTACCGGATTCACTTATCAGACCAAAAAGAAACGCTGGTTGCTCGGCGCCGATTTTGAATATACTTCGTGGAACGGTTACCGTTATTATAATGACAAGGATATTGTTGCCAACAGCTGGTTTATAAAAGCGGGTGCAGAATTTACGCCACTGGTGAAAGCGAATGCCAAATACTGGAGTTTTGTAAAATACAGGGCAGGCTTTTACTTCGGTCCTGATTATGTCAAACTGGGCAAAACCCGCAACCAGTATGCCGCTACAGCTGGTGCCAGCTTCCCTTTAACTACAGCAAGAACAATGGGCAGAGGTGATTATGTTGCTTTAAATACTTCTATTGAAGCAGGTGGAAGAGGAAACAAACAATCCATCGGTTTGCGTGAGAATTTTGTTCGCATCAATTTCGGCATTTCCATGAACGCACGCTGGTTCCAGAAAAGGAAATACGACTAAAGATTACATGAAAAAAAGCACAACATATTTTATAAAAATTGCAGTCGCACTTACCGGCTGCATTTTTTTGTATGCCTGTGAAAATGACGAAGCCAGTGTGAAAGGTCTTTCGAAAAAAAAGATCGGAGTTGAAGAAGCCCGTAATATCGTACTGAATTATACCATTGGCGGAAAGACGAAAGCCATCCTCACTTCTCCAGTGATGCTGAATGTTCAGGAAGCAGTACCATATGTAGAATTTCCGAAGAAACTCCATGTCGATTTTTACAATGAACTGGGGAAAGTGGAAAGTAAACTATCTGCATTTTACGGTCAGTATAAACAGAACCAGAGTACTGTTTTTTTGAGGGATAGTGTGAAAGTGATCAATATTGAAAAAGGTGATACCTTATACTGCGACGAATTGTACTGGGACCGCAACCGTGAAGGGGTTGAATTCTATACCGACAAACCGGTAAAAATCCGTACCAAAACACACATGATCGATGGAATCGGCATGGAATCCGCTCAGGATTTCAAGAACTGGCATATCAAACATGTTACCGGCATGATCAGCATTCCAGCTGCCAGCTTTCCTTTGTAATATTCCCTGCTTAATTTTCCGGAAAACAAAAGTCTTTTCTGTTTGTTCAACTAACTTAGCTTTTCAAATCATTCTATATGGAATATCGCAGACTTGGTAAATCAGGATTACAGGTTAGTACCCTCTCTTTCGGAAGCTGGGTAAGTTTCAGCAAACAAATCAATGATAAAGTGGCCGAAGAACTCATGGGCATTGCTTATGACAATGGCGTAAACTTCTTTGATAACGCTGAAGTATATGCGCTGGGTGAAAGCGAAAAGATGATGGGAAGGGTTTTAAAGAAAAAGAAATGGGATCGTACCTCTTATGTGATTTCTTCCAAAGCATTCTGGGGATGGCGTGGAAAAGAAAACAAACCCAACCAGACCGGTTGCAGCAGGAAACACCTGGTAGAAGCCTGTAATGAGGCACTGCTGCGTTTACAGACTGATTACCTCGATCTGTTCTTCTGTCACAGGCCCGATAAAAAAACACCGATTGAAGAAACGGTATGGGCGATGAACCACTTGATCCAACAGGGGAAAATATTATACTGGGGAACCAGTGAATGGAGCGGTGTGGAGATCATGGAAGCACACCGGGTGGCTGAACATTACCGGTTGATTGGTCCGACCATGGAACAACCTCAATACAACCTGTTTGAAAGAGATAAATTAGATAAAGAATACCTCGATATATTCAGAACCGTTGGCATGGGAACCACCATCTGGAGTCCGCTTGCTTCCGGGTTGCTCAGTGGAAAATACAATGATGGTATTCCCAAAGGAAGCCGGTTTGCATTGCAGGGATTCGATTGGCTGAAAGATCAATGGATGGCCGATGAGAAACTGAAAAAAGTTAAGAAGCTGAGTGAACTGGCTGCCAAACTCGGTATCAGTACGGCTGCATTGAGCATCGCCTGGTGTATCAAAAATCCGAATGTGAGTACCGCTATTCTGGGTGCAACCAAAAAACAACAACTGCTCGATAACCTGAAAGCGTTGGATGCAGCTGCATTGCTAACACCCGAAGTGATGGAAAAAATTGAAGGGATTATGAAAAACAAACCAAAACTGCCCGATTATTGATATGGATGAGTTAACAGTTTATGGTATCCCTAATTGTGATACTATGAAAAAGATGTTCCGGTGGCTGGAACAAAATAAGATCTCTTACAGGTTTCACAATTATAAAGAATCCGGTATTGATGCAAAAACGCTTGGTAACTGGTGTAAATTGATCGGATGGGAACAGGTTTTCAACAAGCGCAGCAGTACCTGGAAGGAGGTTCAGGTCAATGATCCGGGGATCGTACTCAATGAATCCAGCGCTATTAAATTAATGGTGGTTCACAATAGCATTATTAAAAGACCAATGATTACATTTAACAAAAAAGTACTTGCTGGTTTTGACGAAAAAAGTATTTCAGCATTATTATTGACACATACATCACCCAAACAAAAAAGCAAATAATTATGAAAAGGTACGCAACCGCCGTATGGCAAGGAACCGGTAAAGAAGGCAAAGGTCATCTTTCTACCCAAAGCACCACACTCGATAAAACTCAATATTCATTTTCCAGCAGGTTTGAAAGCGGTGTAGGAACCAACCCGGAAGAACTGGTTGCTGCAGCGCATGCTGGATGTTTTACCATGAAGCTGAGCTTTGTGCTGAATGCAGCGGGTTTTACGGCTGATAATATTGAAACGAGATGCGACATCACATTGCAGGACGGCAGTATTACAGAATCCCATCTTTCTGTAAAAGCCACTGTTCCCGGTATCAGCAACGAACAATTTGATGCTGCGGTAGCAGATGCCAAACAGAACTGCCCCATATCAAAGTTGTACAAAACGAATATCACACACGAAGCTGTACTGGCTTAATTTTTTTTCGGATACGGATCAACGGTAGTCTACTACGTTGATCCGTATCTATTTTATCGCAAAAACCAACTAACATGTCTTTCCGCAACAAAACCATCTTTATTACAGGAGCTTCCCGGGGAATCGGTAAAGCCATTGCACTGCGTATGGCAAGAGAAGGCGCTAATATTGTGGTGGCTTCAAAATCGACCGTTGAAAATCCTAAACTGGGTGGCACCATTTATTCTGCTGCGAAAGAAATTGAAGAAGCCGGAGGTAAAGCCCTGGCCGTTCAATGCGATATCCGTGATGAAATTCAGATTCAGATGGCGGTAGACAAAGCCATTGAAACTTTTGGCGGTATAGATATTCTGGTGAACAATGCTTCCGCGATTTCTCTTACGCCAACAGAACAAACAGAGCCCAAGCGATTCGACCTGATGCATGATATTAATGTAAGAGGAACTTTTTTTGTTTCCAAAGCCTGTATCCCGCACCTGAAAAAATCGGAAAACCCGCATATACTTACCCTTTCTCCTCCTATCAACCTCGATATGAAATGGTTTGCTAACCATATCGCTTATACGCTGAGCAAATACAATATGACAATGATCACACTGGGCCTTGCTGCGGAACTCAAAAAATACAATATTGCTGCCAATGCACTCTGGCCAAGAACAACCATTGCCACGGCCGCCGTTCAAAACCTGCTGGGTGGCGACGCATTGATGAACATGAGCCGCAAACCCGAAATCGTAGCCGATGCCGCTTACTATATTTTTTCCCGGGAAGCTGCCAGTTGTTCTGGTCATGCCTTCCTTGATGAAGAAGTACTTGCTGCTGAAGGCATTA
Organism: Ferruginibacter sp.; assembly: GCA_037045295.1. GTDB lineage: Bacteria > Bacteroidota > Bacteroidia > Chitinophagales > Chitinophagaceae > Ferruginibacter. The sequence continues at coordinate 222,705 of JBAOHS010000004.1, read as the reverse complement.
CAGATCTATCCAGCTATGCAGTTGTTCCGGGTGGACCTCTCTTTGATGATTTATTCATTTAATTGTTAATGAAATATTAATGGTTTCCGCTTTTGATGAGCGGTAAACAGTTTGGATTACCGAAGAGTATTTTCGTAGCGTCGTTGTTGAAAGGTTGCCACGACGCCAAACTGTATAGCCATGAATTTTTTAAAACTTTTGACAGCATGCACTGCCATGCTGCTATCCCTACCTGTCTTCAGTCAATCTCAAAAGGTTGAGAAGAAGAAGCTTTCCATCAGGAAAACAGTTTCCCATGTAAAAATAGATGGTGTCCTCGATGAATCCTGCTGGAAAGATGCGGAGATAGCTGATAAATTTGTTGCCATTCGCCCAGTGCCCTTCATGCCTGAATCTCCCGAAAACTACAGCCAGGTTTATTTTCTCTATAACAACGAAGGCATTTATGTTGGCGGTTATTTACATGAAAAAGTAAAAGACAGTATTGCTTCTGAGTTAATAGGAAGAGACGGTTTCGGTAACAATGATTTCCTGGGTGTAATTTTCGATACCTATTATGATAAAATAAATGGTTTTGAATATTTCGTAACTCCGCTGGGAGAACAGATGGATGCCAAAACAACTACCGGTAATGAAGATTTCAGCTGGAACGCCGTATGGCAAAGCGCTTCCAAAATAAATGCTGATGGATGGAGTTTTGAGATGTTTATTCCGTTTTCGGCTATCCGTTTCGGTAAGAAAAAAATTCAGGACTGGGGATTGAACATTGTGCGCAGAAGACAAAAAAGCGGACAGCAGCTTTTCTGGCAACCCATCGATCCAACAGTGAACGGTTTTCTTACACAGGAAGGTTTGCTTACTGGTCTGGAAGACATCAAACCACCCTTAAGGCTGCAGTTTTCTCCTTATATCTCCACTTATCTCAATCATGATGGCACCGCTACTGCAGGCACTAAAAAAAATACTGCCAGTATAAATGGTGGTATGGATGTGAAGTACGGCATCAACCAGGCTTTCACATTAGACATGACGTTGATTCCTGATTTCGGACAAGCACCGAGTGACAACCGTGTACTCAATCTAACGCCTTTCGATATACGCTTTTCTGAAAACCGAACTTTCTTTACTGAAGGAACAGAATTGTTCAATAAAGGAAACCTTTTCTACAGCAGGCGTATAGGACTTGAACCGGTTTATTATAAAGACATTTCAGTACCCGATACTGTTGATGTAATTGAATATCCGCAACAGGCAAAAATCCTGAATGCAACTAAGATCAGTGGTCGTACACAGAAAGGTTTTGGTATTGGTGTTCTGAATGCCATTACACAATCCCAGACTGCTGTACTCAAAAAAAGAAGTACCGGCGAAACATACCGGGAAGAAATAATGCCGCTTACCAATTATAATGTACTGGTACTTGATAAAACTTTCAAACACAATAGCAGTATATCATTGGTAAATACCAATGTGATGCGGGAAGGAGAAGCGTATGATGCCAATGTCACTTCTGCCTTATTCGATCTGAATGACAAGAAAAATACCTGGAATGTGGGCGGCAATGTTAGTGTCAGCAACCTTTTGTTTGGAAAAGGGAAAAACATCACCGGCTATGCACACTCATTGTATTTCGGTAAAACAAGTGGCCGTTTCAATTTTACTGTTTACCAGGATCTGTTCAATGATAAGTACGACAAGAGTGATATGGGTTATTTTACCAATAACAATTTTCTGGAAAATGGCTTGTGGATGGGATACAACTGGAACAAACCAAAGAACTGGTACAATCAGATGCGACTGAATGTAAATTTCTGGCACAATAAACTCGTAACGCCGATTGTAAATCCAAAATTCGATAACCCGAAATTTCAGAACCTGGGTTTCAATACTAACGGTAATGCACAGTTGAAAAGACTCAGCTGGATTGGCTTTAATTTCTCTGTGAACGGAAATTACAATGATTTCTATGAACCCCGCCAACATGGCCGCTTTTTCAAAAACAAAGGAAGCATTGGGCTTAATGTATGGTATGAAAGCAATTCTGCGAAAAAATACTCCTGGACCAGTAATATTTTTACCGGTACCGGTGGGGTATTTAAAAGAACCAGTCTGGAATTTGGCGTAACCGGTAAAGCCCGATTCAACAGTAAGTTTTCTGTTGATCTGGCTACCTATATTACCAATACATTTAATCAGCCGGGATGGGCCGGAAGCCAAACGGTAAATAACAATACAGAGATTATTTTCTCCAGGCGACATGTAAGAGGTGTAGAAAATGTACTGAGCGTTAAATACAATTTCACCAATCGTATGGGCATCACCCTGAGAACAAGACATAGCTGGACCAAGGTTGATCCCCGCCAATATTATTCTCTTTCAGATTCAGGCAACCTGATTGCCAATGCTGATTATACTGAAAACAGGCGCCAGAATTACAATTACTTCAGTACGGATATCGTTTATACCTGGCAATTTGCACAGGGTAGTTTCATCAATATTGCCTGGAAAGATATTTCCGAAAGGTTTACAAGGAGTTTCGAGAGGAACTACTTTAAGAATTTTCATAAAACCATTGACCAGCCGCAGTTCAATAGTTTGTCGGTAAAAGTTATTTATTTCCTCGACTATGATACGGCCCGGAAAAAAATGCGTCGTTCTAAAGTTTCATAAATGCAAATCCCCTTTCAGTTTTGAAAGGGGATTATTTTTTAAAGCAGCTGGCTTTTATTTCAACAGCCCTTTCGGCACTTCTTTTTCCAGCAGGTATTTATAAATGAATTTTGTTTTCAGGTTCTGGAAATGGGCACCTTTATTACCACCCCAGCCATGCCTTCCTCCGCTGTAAACCATGAATTCGAAATCTTTCTTTTCATCCTGCAGCTTACTGATCAACTGTATGCTGTTCTGCATATGAACATTTTCATCGATCACACCATGCACAATCTGTAAAACGCCTTTGTATTTGGATGTATGATTCAGTACTGAACTTGATTTATAACCATCAGGGTTATCCGAAGTTGTACCCATGAATCTCTCTGTGTAATGCGAATCATACAAAGACCAGTCTACCACACTGCCTCCCGCCATGCCATGGGTAAATACATCAGCCCCGTAGGTCAATGCATAACAACTCAGGTATCCGCCATAACTGAATCCTGTCATACAAATTTTAGCAGGGTCAGCACTGCCATTTGCAATCAGCCATTTTACCATTGTTGAATAATCTTTCATTTCCCAATAACCCAGGTTGTGGTACATATAGTTCACGCCTTCTTTTCCGAAATGCCCGCTGGCCCTGTGATCCATGGCTACCTGGATGATTCCCTTCTTTGGCATACCATTGCTGGTTACCATTCAGCGTCCAGCTATCCATCACCGTTCCTGCATTGGGGCCACCATAGATTGAAATCAGTACAGGGTATTTTTTATTCTTGTCCATATTGGCAGGCCAGGTAACTTTCATTGGAAGACTATAGAGACTATCATCACTCAATACCCTTATCAGTTCCGTTTTAGCCAATGCTGTATTGGTAAACTCCTCTCCTTTTGCATCTGCCAGGTCTTTGATTAATTTACCAGTATTGCTAACCAGTGCAATCTTAGTTGGATTGGAAACATTGTTGTAATAAGTAACAAAATAAGAACCTGCAGGCGAAATCACGGTTGAGAAATGATTGTAATCGCCAAAGGTCAGACGCTGCAATTTTTTTCCGTTCAGATTGATGCGGTATAAATCTTTACGGGCTGTATTCTCTTTACGTGCTGAAAAATAAACCACGCCATTTTTCTCATCAACATAATCAAGACCCGTTACCGAAAAATTTCCGGAACTGATAGCGTTGATCAGCTTTCCGTTCATATCATAGTAATAAAGATGGTTGAAGCCTGTTTGATCACTCAGGTAAATAAATCCTTTTCCATTTTCCAGAAAATGTATGCGCTCACCTTCATCATCAAGATTGATCCATGTTTTCTGTTCTTCATTCAGGAATAAGGTTTTCATTCCATTGGAAGGATCAACTTCCCAGATTTTTAAATTGTTCTGTTTGCGGTTCATCCATTGAACCAGCAGCTTGCTTCCATCGGGCTTCCAGTAAGGCAATCCGAAATACTGATCTTCCTTTGGATTGAATTCTGCCCAAACAGTTTTTCCACCCGTTGGAGAAACAACGCCCACTTTCACCTGCGGATTGGGATCCCCTACTTTAGGATAACGTACTTTCTCAATATAACCGTGCTGGGTATTCGCATCTGTGATGGTAAAAACAGGAACCTGTGTATCATCTGAACGGAAATAAGCAATTTTCTTACTATCCGGACTCCACCAGAAAGCCCTGTATTGAGATGCCCTGCCCAAAATCTCTTCCATGTATACCCAGCTGGAATAACCATTCAGAATAACATCAGAACCATCTTCGGTGAGTTTGATTTCTTTTCTATCCCTGATGTCGATACTGTACAGGTTGTTTTCTTTCGTATAGGCTACATAGTTACCATCCGGACTCATCACCGGATTCACTTCTTTTGGCTCATCATTGGTAAGCTGTACTGTTTCCTGCCCGATTTTTATGTAAAGATCACTGCCCTTGAGGTAAGCGGAAGGCTTCTGTACAGGAGTAGTCACTTTATCAGCTTCTCCGGCTTCACGTTCTGCGCCAGTCTTCGCATCCACGATCATTGTTTTTCCTTCCTTCACATATTGCAGCCGGGTATCATCGAGCCACTTAAAACCAGTAGGCAAAGATTTAATTACGCCTTTGTAACTGTTCTTGAAATAAAAATCGTCTGTCAATGGCTTTTGCTGTGCATCAACAGAAAAGGCCGACAGTACCAAAACGCTGTAAAGAGCAATGCTTTTATTCATATTCATCATACAATAAAAAATTATTTACGGAAAGATAGTTTTTTGAAAACAAAGCACCAAGTCAATATGATCAGTGGAATCGTAACAAAAAAGCAACGCAGTTAACTGTGTTGCTTTTAAATTTATTGATCAGGTATTGATGCTTATTCTGATTTCTCCGGGCGCATCATCGGGAAGAACAATACATCCTGTATGCTGTGCTGATCGGTGAGTAACATACAAATGCGGTCGATTCCGAAACCGATACCACTCGTAGGTGGCATGCCATATTCGAGGGCACGCAGGAAATCGTGGTCGATGAACATGGCTTCGTCATCACCTCTTTCCATCAGTTTTACCTGCTCTTCGAATCTTTCTCTTTGTTCTAGCGGATCGTTCAGTTCACTATAGGCATTGGCAATTTCCTTGCCATTCACCATTAACTCAAAACGCTCTACCAAACCGGGTTTGCTGCGGTGCTTTTTGGTTAAAGGACTCATCTCTACCGGGTAATCGGTAATAAAAGTAGGCTGTATATAATGACCTTCACATTTTTCGCCGAAAATTTCATCTATCAGCTTTCCTTTACCCCATTTCTGATCTGCGTGTATGCCTAACTGTTGGCAAACACTACGGATTCCCTCTTCATCCATATTGCTGATGTCGAAACCTGTATGTTCTTTAATCGCTTCAAACATGGTCACCCTTCTGTAGGGAGCTTTGAAATTAATTTCCTTTCCGTTAACTGTTGCTACAGAAGTTCCGTTAACAGCGATGGCCGCTTTTTCGAGCATTTGCTCTGTGGTATCCATCATCCATTCATAATCTTTGTAGGCCACATAAAATTCGAGTACGGTGAACTCTGGATTGTGCGTCCGGTCCATTCCTTCGTTCCTGAAATTCCGACTGAACTCATATACCCATTCAAATCCACCAACAATCAGCCTTTTGAGGTAAAGTTCATTGGCAATGCGCATGTACATGGGCACATCGAGTGCATTGTGATGCGTTACAAAAGGCCTTGCAGCAGCGCCACCAGGGATACTCTGCAACACAGGTGTATCAACTTCCAACGCTCCTCTTTCATTGAGGAATTCACGAACAGCATTGATAAACTTTGTTCTTTTTACAAAGACTTCTTTTACACCTGGATTTACAATGAGATCTGCATAACGCTGGCGATACCTGAATTCAGGATCTGTTACTTCATCAAAAGCTTCTCCATCTTTCTCTTTCACAATTGGTAATGGCCTGAGTGATTTACTGAGGATCGTAAATTCCTTTACGTGAACAGATATCTCACCGGTTTTTGTAGTGAATACATATCCTTTGACACCAACAAAGTCGCCAATGTCGACCAGTTTTTTCCATACCTGCTGGTACAATGATTTGTCTTCTCCTAAACAGATATCATCCTGCTTGATATAAAACTGCATCTTACCTGTACCATCCTGCAGCACAGCAAAGTTTGCTTTTCCCATATCCCTTACACTCATGATCCTGCCTGCGATGCATACATCAGCGAAGTCGGCTTTATTTTCTTCTCCTTTATAATGTTCTCTGATATATGCAGCCGTGGTATTCACCGGGTAAAGTGCAGCAGGATAAGGATCGATGCCCAGTTTCTCCAGCTCCGCTTTTTTCTCTCTCCTGATAATTTCCTGTTCAGATAAATGATTTGTATTCATACAAGATTTTTCTCGTTTTTGGTGAGCAAAGGTAACAGTTGTAGCGCAGCCTGCAAAAACAGCCCGGGCATATCCTTGTTTAACAAGTAGTTGATGGATTCTGGCAATATAATTGCAACTTTGCCGTAAACAATTGTATGAAAAAAATATATACCCTATTGCTGGTAACAGCAACAATGCTTTCATCCTGTGACGTAATACAAAACCTGCCAACAGGAACTCCCGGAACCGGTGTAACAGAAGCTGAAGCAGGACAAGGAATCAAGGAAGCACTCTCCCAGGGAATCGGAAAGGCTGTTGTTCAACTGAATAATACAGATGGATTTTTCAAAGACGCTTTTTACAAAATATTACTGCCACCGGATGCAAAAAAAATTGAAAATACGTTGCGCAGTTTAGGATTGAACAGTATGGTAGACAAAGCCATTCTACAGATCAACCGTGGTGCTGAAGATGCAGCAGGATTTGCCAAACCGATTTTTGTGGATGCTATAAAAAGCATGAGTTTACAGGATGCCATCGGGCTGGTTAGAAATGGTGATACCAGTGCTACTCATTTTTTCAGGGAGAAAACAACTACAAAACTGATTGCAGCTTTTACACCTGTGATTCAATCATCGCTCGACAAAGTAGATGCAACGAAATACTATGGCGATCTCGTAACGAAATACAACAATCTCCCCACTACCATTAAAAAAATAAATCCTGATCTCACCAGTTATGTTACGGGAAAAGCCACGGAAGCTTTGTTTAACCTGATTGCAAAAGAAGAAGTGAATATCCGTACCAACTTTGCTGCGAGAACTTCTGATATTCTGAAGAAAGTATTCGGATCGGTGTTGAAATAATTAATTTCTTTAAAATAATTAAGCAGCCGCCAGTAAAATCTGCCAGGCTTCTGAAACTTTACCGGTATTGAGCAATTCTGCTGCATACCGGTGAAGTTCTGCTTCCATCTCATCGGGATTGATGGAATAATACTGAATGATGTTCTTCAACCGGTCGTCATTAAAAGTTGCATCCACAAACGGGTATTCATGAACGTTAGCCAGTTGCCCGAGGTGATTACGGGTAAGAATTTTACTGTTTTTTATTGAATCAGGAAGTGCATCTACACCAATACCCAATTGTGTATTGGGTTTCTCCACTTCAAAAATCGTATCTGCATTTGCCCTGGTATACCAGTTTCCGCCGAGACGTGCCACCAGGTCTAATTTTCTTTGATCTATTTTGCCTTCACTGTTCAGCACTGATTCATCAATGTGCATTACCAGTACTTCAGCCACTACCATATTACCGGCTCCACCGCCTGTTCCGAGAGGAATCACCTGGTTCACTTTGCATTCGAGTTTTATCTTGGCTTCTTTCACCATGGGTGGCCTTACCACTGTTGCTTTCTGCTCGGTAAATCCTGCTTTCACAAATTCGTTTACGCCTTTGGGATATTCGCAACTAGACAAAGAAACCTGCTGAAGCATTTCATAATCCACAATATTGATGACAACTTCCGGCACTGCCAATACGTTTTCGAGTGTGTGCTTGGTAGTATTGTCTCTCACCCTTCTTGCCGGTGAAAAAACAACAATGGGCGGATTGGATGAAAAAAGGTTGAAAAAACTAAACGGACTTAAATTCACATTCCCCTCACTGTCTACCGTAGACGCAAAACAAATGGGCCTGGGTGCAATGGCATGTTGCAGATAGTTCTGCACATCTGCTGGTTTCAGGTTTTTTAAATCAAGGGTTAACATAAGTTCTGTATATTATTTGTCCGTGCTGTTGATTACAGTAATTATTTTTTCAAAGCGAGAATAGAAAAATCAGATTCATCTTTTACAATGCGGTTATTCAGATGACCGAGTGCTTCGATTTCCATTTCCACAATATCCCCTTCTTTCAACCATTGTTCCTGGTAATCGGGGTTGTTGAGTTTGCCGGTTCCGTTGAGTTCGAGGAAACATCCGGTTCCAACAGTTCCGCTGCCGATTACATCACCCGGATAAAGATTAACGCCATAGCTGCATCTTTCGATGATTTCAGCAAAGGTCCAGTCCATATCGGCCAGGTTTCCTTCGCTTACCTGGATGCCATTTACCCAGCATTTCATGGGCAGGTTCCAGCTTTTGCCGGTATGGTTTTCTTTACAAGGAACTTCATACGGCTGCAGTTCGTCCAGTGTAACCAGCATTGGTCCGATCACTGTTGAAAAGTCCTTTCCTTTTGCCGGACCCAGGTTCAACAACATTTCTTCCATCTGTAAACGCCTGGCACTCATATCGTTCATGATCATCAAGCCAGCAATGTAATCATCCGCATCTGCAGCTTTGATATTTCTGCCAACACGGTTGATCACCACGGCTGCTTCCAGTTCAAAATCAAGTTTTTCAAAATGATCGGGCATACAAACGATATCGCCCGGGCCCTGAATGCTATTGTGATTGGTAAAATAGAAGATGGGATACTGATCAAATTCCGTGATCATATCTACTTTACGGTTACGCCTGGCTGCTGCTACGTGCTGGCGAAAGGCATAACCATCGCGGCAACTGGTCGGGTGCGGTACAGGGGCGAGCAGGTCAGCCTCAGCATAGGATGTTGTGAGGATACTCCTGGCAATACCTTCTTTGATTTTCGCTTCAGCTGCCAGCGCAACGGGCAGTACATCATCCCAGTAATTCAGAAACATCGCCATACTGATCGGAAGGTCGGGATGCAGCGTATCGGTATCATATAGTTGTCCATTAATAACTAATGCCAGTTGATCATGGCCATCCTTTAAGTAAGTAACTAGTTTCATGTTAATGTTTGAATGACAAATTTAGCATTCCGCTAACAGCTAAAAAAAAGGAATTAGTATATTTGCAAAGGGCTAAATTCATACTCATGGAATTCGAAAAAATTTATAATAAAGGTCAGGCAAGGTTATTTCAAAATCAATACCTTGAATACCTTACCAAAACCCATCCACTCGTTATCTGGGGGATGTATATGCCGGTGTTGATTTTGTTTCCATATTACAGTTCAACCACACTTGATTTTACCGGATGGAAAATTACATTGCTTTTTTTATCGGGTACTTTTTTCTGGACGTTTATGGAATATGTGCTGCATCGGTTTGTATTTCATCATCATCCCGAAACTGAAAAAGGCAGAAGGATCGTGTATGTTTTACATGGTAACCATCACGAGTATCCGAGAGATAAAGAAAGGTTATTTATGCCGGCAGTACCAAGCCTGATCATTGCTTCCGGCTTCTTATTTGTTTTTCATCTTATTCTGGGTAAAAATGCATTTGCTTTCTTCCCTGGCTTTATGTTGGGTTATCTTGTGTACGGTTCTATGCATTACGCTATTCATGCCTGGAACCCTCCATTCAAATGGATGAAAGGACTCTGGAGAAACCATCACCTGCATCATTACAAACATATGGACATGGGTTTTGGCGTAAGCAGCACACTCTGGGATCATATTTTCGGAACGATGTTCGACCTCAAAAATGAAAAAGAAGACAAAGAGAAAGTAAAAGAACTGATGTACAAATAATCACCATCGTTCTTCATCACTGATATTCAAATCATCCCGGCTGTTCTCCTGCCGGGATTTTATTTTCTGTGCAATTCTTTCAATTACCAGTTCTGCGATGATCTTTCCTGCATCTGTATTGCTGTTCTCCCGCAACCACTGCTTCAATAATTTTTCGTTTACATCTAACCGGTAGAGTACCTGAACCAGGTATGCAAAATCATGCAGAATAAGTTCGTTGATCCGATTGGCCAATGCCTGCAGCATATGATCCCTGGAAGTTTCAGGCGACAGGGTTAATCCCCATTCCTTATTCAGTTCATTGCTGAGTTGTATTGTTTCCATATCAGAATTTTTCAAGTACACCTAATGCAAATAACGCAAAATCATATTTAACGGGATCTGCAGGATCAAAGCGTTTAAGCTGACTGGTTAGTTCCAATGCCGTTAACCAGTCGGTTTGCTTTCGTTCAACTAACTGAAAATGCCGTGCCACTCTTGCCACATGTAGATCCAGGGGAATTACCAGTTGAGCCGGACTGATTTTCTTCCATATTCCAAAATCGACACCTTGTTTGTCGCTGCGTACCATCCAGCGCAGGTACATATTCAGTCTTTTGCAACTGGCTTTTTTGGCCGGGGCTGCAATGTGTTTCATTGTTCTTCGTGGCACATCCGGCAGAGAAAAAAAGTAATCATAAAAACCATTCAGTGCCCGGGTAATGTCGGGATCTTTCTTTGAGAATGAACGGGTGAAAGCGGTTTCCAGTGAATCTGATTGACTGTAATGCGTTTTAAAAAATTCAATAAAATAGAGCAGGTCTGTTGTATTGAATGTACGGTGCTTGAAAGACAGCAGCTTTCGCAGATCATTTGCTGAATGATGCAAACAGAAATCATGAGGAGCATTGTCCATCAATTGCATCAGTTCTGCAGATTTATTGATGATGGTTGTGCGGTTGCCCCAGGCAAAGATGGCAGCAAAAAAACCGCTGATCTCTATATCCTGCTTCTTTGAAAATTTGTGTGGAATGCAGATAGGATCTGCGCTGATGAATGAAGGCCTGTTGTATTCAATTACTTTCTGGTCTAAAAAAGATTTCAGGGAATCTTCATTCATCAGAATAATTTTTTGATGATTTCCATTCCAAGTTTATCGCTCACATTGTTGCTGTTGGTCTTGTTCACCACCACTATCACCGCTTTGGATTTATCTTTCAGGAAAGCCGCGAAAGTAGAAAAACCGAATGTTCCACCATTGTGCCAGTAAATGGTTCCCTTATCTTTTACATCCAGGGTAAACCATCCTCTGCATACTTTTACCTGCGGACTCATGGCGGCAGTTGGCTGCAATAATTTCTCAATACGATTTTTTGACTGTTGATTAACCGGCACGCTCATGCTTTGTAAATACTGCAGCATTTCTGTTGCATTGCATTTTAAACCACCTGCGGGTGCCATTACATCCATATTCCAGTAAGCAACTTTGGATGTGTCGAAATATCCCTGGCTTTTATTGGATGATTCATCTGAAGGCTTTGTTTTTTCAATTACACCAAAAGGAATCAATACATATTCATCGAGCAATGTTGCAAAGGATTTTTTACTGATTCTTTCTGCCAGAACGCCTGCGAGCCCCATACCCAGGTTTGAATAGGATGGCTTCTCTGATGCAACAGGGCTGGCGGTTTTCAGATAGGCATATAAATGACTGGCTGTATAGTTGTCATAAGGAGCCATTTCAGCACTCCCATCCATCAGCATATTTGTCGGCAGCCTTGGAAATCCGGAAGTATGATTGAGTAATTGCAAAAAACTGATACCCGCCAACGCCTTATTGGTTTGTACAGAATCGGGTAAAAAGCTGAGGATTGAAACTGTATCTGCAATGTGATTATCTTCCAGTACAGCATTCAGTATATATGCCGTAAAAGTTTTGGTGATGCTGCCAGCTTCAAAGATGGTGGTGGCATCGAAACGCTTCTGCTGATCCGGTACGGCAAATCCAACATCAAAATACTGCCTTTGTTTGCCATTCAATACCCCAATAAAAATGCCCGGCACTTTTGACTTACGGTAAAGACTATCCGCTTTTTGCTGAATAAAAATACCAAGAGAATCATTATTGAACGACTGGGCATTGGCAGTTATCATCCCAGCCATGAAAAAGTATAAAAAAAACCGAAACTTCTTTTGCATGATTGCAAATTAAGGAAGTTTCGGTTTGTATGAGGTTTGTGTAAATGTTCTTTACGGCAACTAAGGCTGATTAAGCCAGAGCCTGCTGAAGGTCTTCCACCAGGTCCTCTGCATCTTCAATTCCCACACTCAAGTCTGATCAAACCATCGGTAAGACCATTCTTAATTCTTTCTTCCCTTGGGATACTGGCATGCGTCATTACTGCCGGGTGATTGATCAGCGATTCAACACCACCCAGGCTTTCTGCAAGTGAGAATAAGTTTTGTAGATGAAAGCACTTTATTGGCAGCGGCAACACTATCATCTTTTAAAGTAAAGCTCATCATACCGCCGAAATCTTTCATTTGTGCTTTGGCAATTGCGTGATTGTGATGATCTTCAAAACCACACCAGAATACCCTGTCTACTTTCGGATGATTTCTGAGGAAATGTGCAATCACAGCGCCGTTTTCGCAATGTTGTTTCATGCGGATATGCAGTGTTTTGATTCCTCTCAAAACCAGGAAGCAATCGAATGGTCCGGGCACAGCACCGCAGCTTTTCTGAATAAAATAAAGCTGATCACGCAGGGCGGTATCGTTCATGATCAGTGCGCCCTGGATTACATCACTATGTCCGCCCAGGTATTTGGTTGAAGAATGCATTACGATATCAGCTCCCAGGTCGAGTGGATTCTGTAAATAAGGAGAGGCAAAGGTATTGTCGACACAAAGCAAAGTGCCGGCCTTTTTCGAAATGGCAGCAACTGCAGCGATATCTGTAATATTCATGAGTGGATTGGTTGGTGTTTCAATCCAGATCAGTTTTGATTTGCTGGTAAGCGCTGCCGTTATATTGGCTGTATCGGTTGTATCCACGTATTTAAAGACAATGCCGAATTTCTCGAACACTTTTGTAAAAAGGCGATAGGTTCCGCCATACATATCATTGGCAGCAATCACTTCATCGCCGGGCGACAGTAATTTGATCACGGCGTCCGTAGCGGCAACACCACTGCTGAAAGCAAGACCGTACTGTCCGTTTTCAATCACTGCCAGTGCTGTTTCCAGTGCAGCCCTGGTTGGGTTCTGTGAACGGGCATACTCGTAGCCTTTATGCTGACCGGGCGCTGCCTGAACGTAGGTAGAAGTCTGATAAATCGGCGTCATGATAGCTCCGGTAGAAGGATCGGGCTCGGCACCTGCATGAATGAACTTTGTTGCTGCTTTCTTGTTCCTGAGTGATTCGTTGCTGCTCATAATTTTGTTTTATTATCGGCCGCAAAAATACTCAATATTGACTTAGCGCATCATAATATTTGACAAAGGGAAGGTTAATTGTTTTAAATAGTCGTCTTTTGCTTCAGCAACGCTGCTACGCAGATATAGCGCCAGTCGAAATTATCGGCTTCATGTGCATGCAGGGCTTTGTTTTTTTTCTGTAGTGCCTGTGGCCGAAGGATATCTTCTTCCACCAATGTTCGCCGGGCTTCGAAAATATAATCTTTCATCAGGGGATCTTCCATCCATTGCTTCTGAGGAGGCTCATACCCCACTTTATCGGTTCGCCAAACAATATCTGAAGGAAGTCGATTGTCCATCATTTTGCGCAGGATAGACTTGGTGAACCCATTGGAAATTTTGTATTGAGAAGGCAATGAAAATATAAACTGTACCAGCTCTGCATTCAGAAACGGCAACCTGGCTTCTCTTCCATGCGCCATGGCATTACGGTCGCTGAAACGAAGCAATTCCTCCAGACCATTCTGCATGGCATTGAAATAAAGAATATCATTCAGTTTTGTAACTACGGGTTTGTGAATACCTTCCCACTCTCTTCCTCTCACATAACCCAACAGGTATTTACTTACTTCACCATGATGAATGATGCGCATGAATTCTTTTTTCTCCAGTGCGATAGAAGCATGTGATGGGAGAAATGCGGCAACCAGGTTTTTTACACCCCAGCCAAAACGAACATTGTTCTGCTGCAGTCGTTTCATTTCATGTTTGGACCCTGAAAACTTATACCTGCTAACCATTTCCTGCAAGTACCAGTGGACATAACGATGGTAACCTGCGAGGATTTCATCGGCGCCCTGCCCGTCGAGCAATACTTTAATCCCATGTTCCTTAGCCAGTTTAAAAACACGGTATTGGGCATAAATGCTGGAAGAAGGAAAGGGCTCTTCCTGGAAATACAACATGCGCTCGAAATCATCTACCATTTCATGTGCAGTAGGCGTAACGGTATAATTTTCTACATGAAACTGTTCGGTAACTTTTTTTATATAGGCACTTTCATCTTTCTCGAATCCGGGAAAGATGGCAGAAAATGTTTTGTTGCCATTGGCTACATTGCGCAGTTGCTGCTGGATGAAATAAAGTATGGTGGAACTGTCTATTCCGCCACTGAGGCTGGTTCCAACAGGCACATCACTTCTCAATCTTCGTTGAACCGATACCGATAGTAACTGCTCAAATTTTTGAATCGCATCTTCTTCTGAAATTTTAATCAATGCCTGCTTATCAATATTCCAGTATGATTCTATTTTAAGGTGTCCATTTTTCAGCAACAGAAAATGGGAAGGAAGCAATGAATAAATATCCTTAAAAAATGTTTGTGCTTTATCGGCCGGATTCTGTACATAACCGAGGGTTATATAATTGAGCAGCATCTTGTGTTCTACCTGCCGTTTTACACCTGCTGCCCAGAGTGCTTTCATTTCACTGGCGAATACAAATACATTCCTGTTGGTATAATAGTAAAAAGGCTTTTCCCCGAAACGGTCGCGGGCCGCAAACAAAGTTTGTTCTTTTTCATCCCAGATTGCGAGGGCAAACATGCCATCAAAATACTGCACACATTTTTCCTTATAGCAGTCGTAGGCAGCCAATATAACTTCGGTATCGCTGTTGGTTGTAAAATGATAACCAGCTTTTTTCAGCTCTTTCCGCAACTCCAGGTAATTGTAAATTTCTCCATTATAAACAATGCTGTAGCGGTCGAGGTAATGCATGGGCTGAGCGGCTGCTTCACTTAAATCGATAATGGCCAGTCGCCGGTGAGCGAGCCCGATATTCTTTTTACTTCCGATCCATGCTCCTTCACCATCGGGACCACGATGGCTGAGCGCATCAGACATACTTTTCAGTAAATGAATGTTTACATCTGCTGGTCGGGAAGATATGATGCCGGCAATTCCACACATAATGTTGTAAATATCCGATTTATGAAACCGAATGCAAAAAAAATGAACAGATCAGGGAGTTGTTTTGATGGGCAATACTACTTTTATATTGCCCCATGCCATGATCAGATCAGCTCCTGAGGCGGCTGGCTGAAATACCATGGTAAAATCTTCGAGTACAGGTGATTGTTCTGCTACCGGAACTTCGGTTTTAAAAATATCTTTGGAAGGATCCATGTGCAATCCCCAGGTATATAAATTGCTGTTGAGGAAAATGGTCCACTTTTCAGGATTCGGAATGCAATAAATAATGTAACGGCCTTTGTTCACTTTTTTTCCGCTGATGTAAACATCTCTGAAAAATTCGATTTCCGTTGCTTCATTAGCGCCCAATCTCCATTCTTTACCATATTCACGAAGACATTTTCGAGGATCATAACCAAAAATGACTCTTCCTTTTTTTTGCGGCCGGCTGTAAATCACCCTTGCTAATAACGCAGCAGTATCAGTACCATTCATCTTTAAAATGGGATACTCCGGTGGATAATAGCTCATGTCCATCGGCGACTGGTCATAGGTTGCATAAGGATTGGGGGCATCCTTTCTTTGTAAAGTATCTTTCTTTATCAGTACCGCTTTTTCGTTTTTGCTTTCCTGTTTACAGGAGATAAAAACATTGCACAATAATGCCAGCAAAATGGCTTTGGTGTAAACAGGGATAAATTTATTCATGATTATGGCAGCGAAACAGGAACGGTTACTTTAATATCGTCCCATAAAATTTGCAATTTTATTTCTTTATTGTCTTTTTCAAAATACATCGTAAAAAATTCGGTTTCGGTTGTTTGCTTACTCACAGGAACGTCTAACCGCACCAGGTCTTTTTTGCTGTCGTACCTGAAAGAGCCCCAGGTATCTGTTTCTTTATTGAGGATAAAAGTCCATTTGTCTTCAAATGGTATGGTATAAATAGTATAACGGCCTTTCTTCACACGTACATTGCTGATCAATACATCCTGGTAGAATTCAATTTCTGTTGCCTCATTGGCCCCGGCTCTCCAGACTTTACCATATTCAATCAGCTCCCCGAATATTTTGCGTCCATCTTTGGCAGGTCTGCTGTAAACCAGCCTGGCAATCAATGGTTCATTCAGTTTGTCCTGAACTTTAAGGATCGGGTAATTTGCCGGACAATAACTCATGTCCATAGGTGATTTATCTGTTGCAGGAATTTTATCCTGTGCAGATGCCCCTGTGGTAATAGAAAACAAGAGGCTAACCAAAAAAAGTTTCATATGCATAATAATCCAAAGATAAATTAATCATCCTTCAATAAATCTGATAATGTATCAGCGGCATAGTTTTTTAACAAAGGGAAAAAATGATCATAATGAGGTTTAATCAGATGGATATTCTGCTCAAAAACAGCAAAAGCTGTATCGGTTTCGTTGATGTATTTTGCCCGGTAAGCCAATCCGGCAAAGCTTTTCTGAATACCCCAGGTAAACTGGTAATTGTAAAGCCAGTTGTATTTTCTCATGTTAAGAAATACGGGTTGAAAGTTTTGGTGGCAATCTGTCAAACTGATTTTCGAGCATCTGATAAGTATGTTGTGCAAACAATTCAAGATCCCGATTGGTATTGAAAATGGATGTATCGTTGGCCAGGAAATAATCATATACCACATCCACAAATGCTCCTGCATATAAACCATAGTCTGGTTTGAAATACAATTTAACTGCTGCAGTGGAGGGATGTGCATCTGTAAATGCATCTATCATCCTGTGCAACCTGATTCCCTTGTGCAATAAACCGGTATAATCAAATTGTTTTTTGCCTTTTACATAATCGCTGAAAAGATTTCCTGCAAGAATTTCTTCGTTCCCAAAAGACAGGTAGGCATGTGCCAGGTAATTCATACTTAAAGATAATGGCAAACACTGATAAACCATATTAGCTTTTTATTGCCTTTCTGAAATTGTACTTTTACAAAGCTGAATTATATAATCCTTTCAATAGATGCTTATGAACGTTTCATCTCATTACCTGGATAACATGAAAAAACTATACAGGTATTATAAAGTACTTGGCCGAAAAAGCTATGCAACAGCTGGAACCTCAACAATTGTTGTATTCCCATAACGAAGAAACAAACAGCATTGCTACGATAGTCAAACACATGCATGGCAATATGTTGTCGAGGTGGACCGATTTTCTGACTACGGATGGAGAAAAACCCAACCGGAACCGGGATGGAGAATTTGAAAATGATCTTTCACCAGAAAACGTTTTACGCTTGTGGGAAGAAGGATGGGCCTGTGTTTTTTCGGCACTCGACAATATTGAAGAAGATCAGTTACTGTTTACTGTATACATAAGAAAAGAAGCCCATACCGTTATGGAAGCGATCAATCGCCAACTGGCACATTATTCTTATCATGCCGGACAAATCGTATACGCAGCCAAAATGCTCAAACAGGGAGAATGGCAGAGCTTATCTATACCCCGTAAAAAATAAAAACAATGCATTGGATATTACTGATTATTGCCGGCTTGTTTGAAACAGCCTTCGCTACCTGCCTGGCCAAAGCCAATATGAGTACCGGAAATAGCTAAAATATGGTGGATGTGTGGATTCTTTTTATGTCTGGTGATTAGTATGGATCTGCTTTACCGGGCGACTCAGAGTTTACCCATCGGAACGGCATATGCTGTTTGGACTGGTATTGGTGCCGTTGGAACAGTTATAACCGGCATTGTATTTCTGAAAGAACCAGCAACTTTCTGGCGGTTGTTTTTTATCACAACACTTATTTTTTCTATCATCGGACTGAAATTAGCCGGTTCAAAATAAGCATTTCCGGGAGATTTATAAAAACAAGGGGACCGGATAGAAATCCGGTCCCGTTTTTTAAATCCAATATTCTATGAAAAACCTATACATCGATTTTCGCAGTAATTGTGCCAGAATTATTTACGTTTAAACCATAAAATTGCTGTGTAAAAAATTCCACAAATTTCCACAATTGTTTTGCTCATCTTTCATTTCTGTTGATTCTTCTCCCTGTTTCATAATAAACCATTCAACAAATTAAGCCAGATTATTGGCAGGCTTTCTGTTTTAATAAATCAAACTGAAGCACATGGAAAATTTCATTTTTGTGAACTATCAATGCAACGACAGCTTTGCCTGGATTACTAAAATTCCCAACAGAAAACAACTGATGTACCATGTGCATTTCAAAGAAGGGTATGAAAATATATTTTACAGGGATGTTGAAAACGGCCATTGGATTGAAGAAGACCTGGGATTTACATATCTGGCCAAACAGGTAGGCGAACAAATCAACCGGCAATATGCCTCATTGCCTCATGCATCCAAGATACTTCAATGGGAATATCACCCTGAGAATGGCATTTTGAATGCCTTTGGTTATTTCCAATACCGGAACTTCAATAACACTTTGTATGAAATTTACAATATGGCTCACCGTTACTTATATACGCTGATGCTCGATAATAGGGGGAACTGGCAGGTGATGGGAACCAATACAGAAATCAGGAAAGCAGGTACACAGTGATTTTATTCATGAAGTCATTGCTGTATTGAATCAACATTATACAAATGCCAGGCATTGAAATCAACACCTGGCACCTGATACATAACAGCTATCTAAAGTAAATAACTGTGGGGGTTAGCCGAATATCTGCTGCTCTTCTCTTTCTTCCATTGGAATTTTCCTTATAAATTCATCATACAGATCATCGTCGTGATTGCTGTAAACGCCGTATGCATCAATACTGTACCCGATTCTTCCGTCGTTGGCTTCAATAAGGTATAAAATAGATGAGTCGGATGGATCAGACTCTCCTTCAAAACGATAAGTGCGTATTATTTTCAGGTCTTCGGGTTGGTATACTTTACCGCTTTCGGTTCCAAAACCCTGATCAGTCATACGAAACTCGTTGTCCTGTTTTTTAATACGCAATTTTTCCAGTATTACACTTAGTGTTGTCATTTCATTTTTTGTAGCCATAAAATAAGTTTTTGGTGAACTGCTATCTATATAAAGGCGAATGTTATACCATATTTTATGGCATGATTTTCAAACTTTTTCATGGAAAGATTTTTAACATTTAAACCAATTAATATGTCAGTAAATATCATTCAGCAACTGGAAAAATCAATGAATATTGATCCGCTTATCAAGATGGATCCAAATACACAGGACGTTCCGGAAAGCACTGTCCTGACTACTTCACAGAAAATATTCCAGGCAATCATACCTGCAGTAATGGCTGGTTTATACAAAGCCGGAAAGAGTGAAGAAGGCATACAGATTTTAGCAAATGATCCTTTAGTACAGGATTGGTCATTCAAACTTTTTGGGGAAAATAAAACCCGTTTACTGGAAAATATTGCCCGATATACTTCCATCAGTGCAGATGAAACAGAAAGCAAATTCAACTCCATTGCAACCAATGCTGTTAGTCAGATCAGGGATGCCGTAAAAGACAAGGACACTACAGAACTTAAATCCTTGATGGCCTCACAACGAGATAATGTACTGGTATACCTTCCTGCAAGCCTTGAACTGGGTGACATTCTACAGGACGAAACCCTCGATGACAGGACCAACAAAATGGAAGGACCGATTTCCTCTCTCTTAAGAAAAATACAAACCGGTTTTAGTGGAAATGAAACAGCGGAAGACATTGCTGATAAAGCTGAGAATAAATAAACCGGATTCATTCATTCATACTCAAATTAAAAAAAGGTCGCATTAAAACAATGCGACCTTACCCTATAAACGAATCATACCAAATTACAACGCCAACGATAAGTAAACCTGCAATGTGCTGTTCATGGCATCCGGGATGCGATATGTTTGACCCAGGAAATTTCTTTCCTTCCCAACAGGCTTGAGACCATAATTATACCTTACCCCTACACCGATCTTTCTACCATCCAGACCTACTCCTCCAACCAGTCCGTAATCAATCGATTCAAAATTTTCTTTCTTCAGCTCATCTTCAAAATTGAAACCTTCATTAGATGCTTTGTTTACTACATCGGCGCCAAGAAGGTAACTAATGTATACACCACCATGCACATTAAAATTTCTACCCAGGTTAAATACACCCAGCACCGGCATTTCTAAATAGTGCAGGTTAAAGGAAGCTTTGCCAGATGTAAATGCATTGTCATATTGCAACTGTGCTCCTTTCTGGGAATAAAGCAATTCAGGCTGAATCGAAAAATTCTTCGTGATCGGTGCTTTTGCGAAAAAACCAAGCTGGAAGCCGGCTTTTGCATTTCTGTCATCAACATCATCTGCATAAAGATTGGAAATGTTAAGACCGCCTTTCACGCCAAAGCTGCTGAAAAGTGAGCCATTGTCGGTCACAGTAGTTTGTGCCTCTGTCATTTTTACTGAAGCTGTTAAAGCAATAGTTGCAAAAGCAACACATACAATTCGGGTTGTTTTCATAATTGTTATTTTGTTTACTTAAACAGATGCAAAATCCTGCCAGAAATAAAACAACTGTTTCAACCGGAAATATTCATGTTGCAGATATATGAATGTTGAATTAATGCAACGAAATGTGCAAAGCCTTGTACAAAAATCAATTCAGAAATAGAATGGGCATAGTTTTCGGATGGTATAGTTAAACACAAATAAATTCAATATGACAAATAAATCCTCCGCTAAAAAATCTTTCAGCAAATCGTTCGAAAAAATGTCTTCCTCTCTCACGAGGGCCAGCGGAAGCCCTGCAGCTGTACTGATTGCGATGGGCGTTATTGTGACCTGGGCTTTCCTCGGTCCAGTTTTCGGCTATTCTGATACCTGGCAGCTGGTTATCAATACCGGTACAACCATCATCACTTTTATAATGGTATTCATTATCCAGCACTCTCAGAACAAAGACACAACTGCCATGCAGCTGAAACTGAATGAACTGATGCAGCGAATGAGAAAGCCAGTAACCGGCTTGTAAACATCGAAGAACTAACAGAAGAAGAGTTGCAGACCATCAAAAAATTTTACCAGCAATTGTCGGTTCTCAAAAAATGAACAGAATATTTTAGCACACATTCGATCGATGAAGCGCAGGACAATCATCTGCAAAAAAAATCCTCTTTCAAAAAAGGAAAATAAAAAAAGCACCCTCCTTGAGCGGTGCTTTTTTCTGATAAACCCGAAATTTATATGAACATTACAGGGCAATATGAACTGACTTTCCTTTTATATCGATCGGTTTTCACATAGGCTTTATCCGGTGGCTTACCGCTTTCATGCTGAAAGAACTTATGGATTTTCGCCCTCGTAACGGGAATGCTTTTTACAAACAGTTCTGATTATACTGTATGAAAATTGTGCCAGCAAGCGTTAAAGTAATTCTAAACAAATACGATGGGAATTTATTTACACGCACAGCCAGAAAAACTGCGGAAATAATTATTCAGTGGTTCTTTAAAATAATCAATTCGCAATTCAACTGCTTATCTTCTATATTTATAGTATACTTATACCAATGAACTGGCTCATTCCTGCTGCTATCATATACTTTGCATTTCTGCTGCTGATCTGCATAAGGATTGTATTTTCTACACAAAGCACCAATAAAGCCCTTGCATACCTGCTTTTCAGTATACTGATTCCTTTTATCGGGATGATTTTCTACCTGGTTTTTGGCATCAATTACTGGAAGAAACGGAAGTACAATAAAAAACTAAAGGAAGGCGGAAAGATTCTCGACCAGTTAAAAAAGAATATTGTACAGTTTGATCAATCGGGCATCAAACAAATGGATGAAGCCGTACAACAGCATGCAGAACTGGCTTCTATGTTACTTTCCGATCTGGGTAGTCCACTTACGAACCGAAATAAAGTTAAACTGCTGAACAATGGGGAAGAAAAATTCCCTGAATTATTATCGGCAATGCGCCAGGCTAAAAACCATATTCATCTTGAATATTATATTTATGAATACGATGAAATCGGCAGCAGCATTATAGAATTACTGATTGAAAAAGCAAAGGAAGGTGTGGAGGTTTTGTTTATCTATGATGATTTTGGTAGTCCGGGCATAAAAAAAACCACCGAAAAAAGAATGCAGGAAGCCGGCATCTGCATTTTCCCATTTCATAAAGTGCGGTTCTACCTGTTAGCCAACCGGATCAATTACCGCAATCACCGCAAAATTGTTGTGATCGATGGACAAACTGCTTTTGTAGGTGGCATCAACGTGAGTGACAAATACGTCAACAATAATAAAAATAAGCTATACTGGAGAGATACGCATGTTCGTATTGATGGTCCGGCAGTTTACTATCTTCAATACATCTTTCTTACCGACTGGAGTTTCTGCTGTTCAAAAAAGCTGATGGCGGAGCAACGGCATTTTGCGACCAAATTTGAAAGCAAAGGCGATGCATATATACAGATTGCAGCCGCGGGCCCCGATTCTTTGCAACCTTCTATACTCTATGCTATCCTGCAGGCGATCTACCTGGCTAAAAAAGAAATTCTCATCACGACGCCTTACTTTATTCCGGGCGATAGTATCATGAATGCTTTGTGTATCGCCGCAATGAGCGGTCTTTCAGTTAAAATCCTGGTGCCGGGCATCAGTGATTCAAAACTGGTAAATGCAGCTGCCCGGTCTTACTACAAAGATCTACTGCAGGCCGGTGTTGAAATCTATCTTTATAAAAAAGGATTCGTACATGCCAAGACAATGATCACCGACAACATGCTTTGTTTGGTGGGAACTGCGAATATGGATTACCGTAGTTTTGAACTGAACTTCGAAGTAAATGCCATCATATACGACAAACCAACGGCAACCAGTATGCGAACTTCGTTTTTCAACGACCTCAAAGATGCCGAAAAAATTGACCCGGAACAATGGCTTTCCCGTCCGGCCTATAAACAATTACCAGAAAAACTGGCCCGTCTGTTCTCTCCTGTGCTGTAATTTTATTCGCTGAGTTTATTCATCTCTTCATAACTTTTGATCTTGTTATAAAGTGTTTTGCGGTCTATGTTGAGCATTTCTGCTGCTTTTGTTTTATTGAAATTTACCTTTTTTAAGCACACTCAAGATCGTTTCATATTCTGCCTTACTGGACGCATTCTTCAGGTCGTTGATGCTGGTATTAACGGGCATGGCTACCTGCTGTACCGGTTGTTCGGTTACGGGCGTACCTAAAGGTGTTGAGGGATTATTAATCTCCCAGGGAAGTTTGGATGCGTCTATACTGCCATTGGTGGTTAGCAATACACACCTTCTCACCACATTCCTGAATTCCCTTAGGTTACCTGGCCATGAGTACTGTCTGAATTTCTCCAGCACTTCATCTTCAAAACCATCCAGTTCCCTGTTGAGCTCTGCTTTGGTTTTTTCGAGAAAGAATTGAGCGAACAGGTCGATATCTGCTTTTCTTTCCCTGAGTGGAGGAAGGTTGATAGAAAATTCATTGAAACGATGATAGAGATCTTCCCTGAATTTTCCTTTCCGGTAGGCATCCTGGAGATTTTCATTGGATGCTACAATGATGCGCACATCCACAGGCATTTCCTTGTTTCCGCCAACCCTTTTGAATTTTCTTTCCTGGATAACACGCAACAATGAAGCCTGTACATCGTAAGAAAGATTCGCTACTTCATCTAAAAACAACGTGCCGCCATTGGCCAGTTCAAAATGACCTTCTTTATCAGACAAAGCACCGGTGAATGCTCCTTTCATATGACCAAACAATTCGCTGCCGGCAAGTTCTTTTGATAAGGTTCCGCAATCAAGCGCTACAAAAGGCTTATCGGCTCTGCTGCTTAACTGGTGAATGGTTTTTGCAATCACTTCTTTACCGGTTCCACTTTCTCCATAAAGAATGATGCTGTAATTCGTTGGGGCTACTATTTCAATCTGCTTATAAAGGTCTTTGGTAGAAGGCGCCTCTCCCACCAGGAACTCACTGTTCGATGCTTTTGACTTACCAGGTGCTGGTGTTCTGGAAGCAGAAGAAACTTCTCCTTCATTGGCTGGTTGCTCACCCGACTGGCTAATCGCTTTTTCCAGTACGTTGATTACTTCATCCGGTATCAGTGGTTTGGTGATGTAATCATAAGCGCCGAGCTTGATCACATCAACAGCTGTTTTGATATCTGAATAACCGGTTATGATCAATACGATGGCATGCGGAGAATGCGCTTTGAGTTCGGCCAGTACATCTTTGCCATCTTTATCACCCAGCCTGTAATCGCACAATACAATATCATATTCGGCTTCTTTAAATTTGGCGATTCCCTTAGCACCTGTGTGAGCAGTTTCTGTTTCGTAACCTTTGCGGGTAAGAAATTTACTCAGCAAAAGACACATATCCATGTCGTCGTCGATTATCAGGATCTTTCTTTTCATATATACTTCAGTATTTAAAATTAGTTGTTATTCGTGATTTTCGTCAATTCAATACAGCATTGGGCATTTCTACTTCAACCGGTTTGATCCAGCTGGCATAGGCATTCGGATAAATTTTTCCGCCGAAATTCACTGCATATACTTTTGTAAATACAGCTCCGAGGTAAAGGATTGCCGAACTGTAATAAACCCAGATCATGATGATGATCACAGAGCCTGCAGCGCCATATACTGATGTAATAGTGCCATTGCCGATATAATTTCCAATCAGGTATTTTCCCGCTGTAAAGAGCAATGAGGTGATGAAAGCGCCGATAAAAACATCCTTCCATTTTATTTTTGCATCGGGCAGGATTTTAAAAATAGCCGCAAATAATGCGGTTGATATTCCTATCGACAATAGCTGGTTTACAAAAGGCAGCAGGCTGTCGCCCACACCAGCCATCAACCCATTAAATCGTTCGCTGAGTACGCCCACAAATGCATACAATACCAATGATACCATCATTACAAAGCCGAGACTGATGATCAGTGAGAAAGAAATCAAGCGGTTCAGAATAATTTTCCACCATACTTTTTTGTTCGTGGTTTTTAATCCCCAGATCTTATTGAGTGAATCCTGCACTTCGCCGAAAATGCCGGTTGCACTAATGATGAGTACGATCAAACTGATGGTTCCGGCAATCGGTGAATCACGATCGAGGTGAACTTTCTTAATCGTTTCCTGCACCTGCAAGGCTGCTTCTTTACCCACCAGTCCGTTGATCTGGTTATAAACCCCGCCTTCCATGGCTTCCTTTCCGAAAAGAAATCCGCTTACTGCAATGATGATCACCAGCATGGGTGCCAGTGATAAGCGTGGTATAATAAGCCAGTGATGCACTGTACTTAATCACATTATCGGCAAAATACTCATGCAGCACCTGTTTATTGAACTTTACAAACCCGATCAGCTTCTTTTTCATTGCACCTGTTATATAACCCTATATGCCAGAATTGTACCATGTAATTAATTCCCCGTAATCCGGGGATTTTTTAACCTGCTTATTCCCCCTCAAATGCCCGCCTGGTATTTCGTCAGACCATTACATATGCAATATTTTTTTAAAATTTTTTCACTTATTCTTTAAAAGTTGCATATTTATTGTAGTAAATAAGCGTTAACCAAAAAAATAACCCAAATACCCTATAACGACTTTCTATATTGGCACACTATTATCTCCCAGTTATATTGAAATGAGCGACGAGATGAAATACCATACCGATACAAAAGCAGAACAACACAGCGTGTTGATCATCGACGATGAGTCTGACATCTGCTATTTACTAAGCACGCTGCTAAAGCAGAAAAATCTGCAAACCAGCTATGTGAACAGCCTCACAGAAGCTACACAGGCTTTACAAGGGCGCAATCCACAATTGATTTTTCTTGACAATCACTTGCCCGATGGGCTTGGTATGAACTTCGTGGAGTACATCAAACAACACCATCCATTTGCTAAAATCGTGATGATCACTGCACATGATACTACTTCCGACAGGGAAAGAGCACTCCGGGAAGGTGTGGATTATTTTATCGGAAAACCTTTTACCAGAGATATAATTTACAAAGCGGTGGATCAGTTGATCAACTAAAATAAATGTAGAATATTTTCCCCAATACTGCCCGGTTTACCGGGCTTTTTTATGTGCAGAAATTAATAAGGAATTTCCAGTTCACTGAAACAGTTTGTGGCAGAGTTTTTTCATTAGTATAATCATTCCTTAACAATCAAATAATTTATTCATGGGAAATTTACTTTACATTATAGCAGTAATCCTGATAATCGGGTGGGCTATCGGATTTATCGGATACCAGGCGGGTGGATTGATTCATCTTTTACTGGTAATTGCCATCATAGCCGTTTTGCTCCGTGTCATCAGGGGATCAGGCTCCTAATAAAAAATTACTAAAAAGCTACACAATGGAACAATTGCATACCAACATTTAAAAATAAATTATTCAGGTTGTTTCATTCACTCAAAGGGGTTAACAGAGAATTTGAAATTGTATCCGACGAGGTTGAAAACGTAAACCTGAAATCTGCCTTGAATTCGCTCTCCATTGGAAAGCTGTCAGTATGTGGATGAGCTGTATGCACAGTTGCTTAACACATGGCCTGGGAGAAGAAGTGAAATCAGCCTACCAGGCCGATCCCACTGTTCCGGCGGAAGCCTATAGCCACAGCTGATGAAGAAACCGGCAATGAATTATCGAGGCTCTGCTTACAATCGGAAGAACAGATCACCAATGCCTACCTGGATATATTCAGCGAAAGCTTCCCGTTCCCCTTGCCTGCGGGAAATGATGCAATACCAGATGAATTCACTCAAATGCGCATTCATGAAAATAAAACTGGTACTTTCTTCCAGGAATGAATATGCTGCCAGGATTAGAATAGTTTAGATCAATATTTTAAATCATAATAAAATGTTGAAGCCATCAATTGGCATTAGTGCCAAAAACCTTAAAGAGGTAACTGAAATGTTGTCGGATGTACTGGCCGACAGTATGATCCTCTATATCAAAACAAGAAAATTTCACTGGAATGTTTCAGGAGAAAATTTCATGGAGCTGCACAAACTTTTCGAATCGCAGTATACGCAGCTGGAAGAGGCCATAGATGAGATTGCCGAAAGAATCAGCAAACTCGGGAGTATCACCATTGGAACTACTGCTGAATTTGCTTCTAAGAGCAGCATCAAAGAAACGCCCGGCAAAAACCCCGATGCAATGGGAATGATCAAAGAATTGCTTGCCGATCATGAAAAAGTTGTGGTAGCCTTGCGGAAAAATATCGACGACTGCGATGACAAATTTAAAGACAAAGGCACAGCAGATTTTCTTACAGGTCTGATGGAAAAACATGAAACCATTGCGTGGACGCTTCGCCGTTATATTGGCTAAAATATATACCGGTTTTACTATTACTGTCCGGCTATAGTTCTGAGCATAATAGTAAAACTGGTTCCTTTTCCGGGTTCACTGCTAACCTGGATATTCCCTTTGTGATTAAGAATAATATTCTGCGTATTGGCAAGGCCCAATCCGTTTCCTTTTTGCTTATTGGTAAAGAATGGCTCGAATAATCTTGAAAGGGTTTCTTCATTCATTCCAGATCCGTTATCAGTAATGATAATTTTACACCAGGTACCTTCAGGAATGGTCTGAATGCTGAGTTTTCCTTTGCCCTGTTCCATTGCTTCAGTAGCATTCACCAGTATGTTCAGAAAAGCAATGATCATTTTTTCTTCATCTACTTTAACCCTGCACTGCACCGGAGCGTAATCAATTGCCAATTGCACCTGGTTAAGTTCAATGCGGTCTTTTACCTGCTCAATTGCCTTGTTGATGATATCGTGAACACCACATTCTGTAAGTTTCAGTTCCAGGAATTTAGTAGCCTTGAGCAAATCGGATACGAGTTGATTGATGCGGTTTCCATTCCGGTTAATCATGTTCAGCAACATATCTCTTTCCTCACCGGCTGGTGTTATCTCTATTAATTGTTCTGCTGCCAGGTGAATATTGGTAAGCGGATTTCTCACTTCATGTGCAATCGTTCGGGCTATTCGGCCAGTTGCTGCATATTTTTCAATGCTTCTTAATTCTGTCAGTTCCTTATTCGCTTTACTGAGTTCCTGAACCCTTAGCTCCAACTCATCCCGATATTCTTTGGCCTTATTATCGGCTTTGTTTCTTTCGGAGGATTCTGATGCATATGTAATAAATGAATACACTGCCAGCAAACAGGCAATGAATAAAATCGTAAGGTTAATTACCTGAATGGCTTTCGACATCGATTGCAGATCTTTTGAGCGCATCGACAACAGTGCGGATTCATGGTACTGCATGTGCCGCACTTTCTTACTGATCCTGCCTGTATACTTGCCTTCATATCCGAATTTCAGCAATGAATCTTTATAGGAAGGATTGCTTTTATACAACAGCATAGACGCTTCAGCATCTGCATACTTCCTGTGTGTTGCTGTAACAATGGTATCCAGACTTTGCATTTGTTCCGGATTATCTTTGAGCAGGTCTTTGAGCAAACCAAATAGAGAGTCTGTACTGCTCCTGTAAATGGCAAAATCTTCTATAAAATTATCCTGGTTGGTAATGATATAACCCCTGTAACTGAATTCAACTTCCTTCATGTCTGATATCAGGGACTCCAGACTTACAATAACTTTATTGGTATGATCAACCAGCTTGGACTGGTCGTTCATTTTCCGGGTATTGTAAACGAGCAGTAAATACGAAATCATTAATAACAGGAACGCCGCCACGAAGCCGCTCACTTTTCTTTTATCAATTCCTTCAATAAAGCTTTTAATTGTCATGATTATTGCTAAATCTGTTGTTTGCTAAGTTAACTGAACAAATCTGGAAATTTATCAGCCGCTATTTTTTTGTTTTTCCAACCAGGTACAGTACCAATGCTATGATTGCTACAATGACAATAACGCCGGTCCACATACCTGCTTTGAAAATACCAGCGATGGCTTCGCAACCTGAAAGTGATACTAAAAGGACCAGTAATAAGGTGGACATTAATGAAAAGTTGATGGGTTTCATGTTTGTAAATTTTAAATGATGAAGAATACTGTCAATCAGCTTGTCGGCCGGATTAAACTCAATGAATGGAATAACTCCGTTTAGCCTCTATAGGAACAGTTATTAATATATAAAATGAAATATATCAGTTCTTACAGGATAGATTATTATGCCAGAAAATCGGCATGCCGAATTTTTCAATTAGACCAATATATTCCCATCAAAAAATGAAGCACTGCGTATTTCTGCGTAAAAAATTTAATCGCTATGGGGAATTAAATACACAATTGCCAAAATGCTGTGGGATTTTTAAACAAACAAGCCCTCAATACAGTTTGGCAACATTTTAGTTCTACATAGTGTAATTATATTAATCACATTTAAATCATCAACTATGAGTTCATCTAAATTATTAACAGGCATATTGGTAGGTGCAGCTGCCGGAGCAGTGCTCGGAATTTTATTTGCACCTGATAAAGGTTCTGAAACAAGAAAAAAAATCAAGGAAAAAGGTAAAGACCTGGGTGATGCTATCAGGAACAGGTTTGGAGAACTGGAAGAAGCCATTGCCGACAAGTATGATAATATCCGCAGTGAAGCAAATGAGCTGATGGAAAAAGGTAAAGACAAGGCTCAGGAAGCACGCAGAAGTTTATCTTAAAATTCTTTAATAAGGACCGGCGATAAAATTTTATCATGGAAACAACTACCATAAGCAATAATGTAGAGGTGCTGATTGAAAGAGCAGGCGATTACCTGGAAACAAGGCTGGACCTGTTGAAGCTCAGAGCTGCAGACAGGTCTGCCGATATCATATCTTCCTTTGCCTCTAAACTGATCGTTTTACTTGTTATGTCGGTGTTCTTTATTATACTCAACATTGGCATTGCTATTTACATTGGCGAACTGACGGGCAAGGTATATTATGGCTTTTTTATTGTTGCCGGATTTTATTTTATTGCCGGACTTATTTTTTATGCAGATGAGACATCGCTGGCTAAAGGAACCTTTTGCAGACAAGCTTGTTCAGAAAATGCTTAAATAAATTTTACATGAGCCGACCAATCAGAAACAGGAAAGAACTGGAAACAGCCATTTTAGAACTTGAAAACAGAAAAACGGGTTCAACAGCTTGAATTGAAGTATCAGTTCAATGCAACATGGGAAAGTTTAAAGCCCGGGAACATTATCAGGGAAGGTTTTAAAAATTAGTTCATACCAAGGGTTTACCCGAAGGTATGATCAAGACAGCAGCCGGATTAGAGCGCAGGAATGCTCACGAAAAAACTTTTCTTTAATAGGCTCTTCTTCATACTAAGCAAGCTGATTGGAACAGCGCTGGATCTTACCGTTGCAAAAACGGCGGTCAATAATACCGATAAAATAAAAGCTTACGCCATTGCTACTTATAATAACCTGTTTAAGAAAAATAATCAAGTACAACCATTCCCAGTTATGAAAGCGAGGATAATCAATGACCAGCATGTTACTAAATAAGATGACTACATAGCATACGTTACTCCCGTGAAAATTAAGCTGCATATTATATGCAGCTTTCTATTTTTCATCATCTTTACCCACTGGCAGTTCTTTTAACTCCATTGAAAATACTTTTCCAGGCCAGGTTGAAAAAGGATTTGGTAGTATCTCTTTTTTCACTCAATCAGGGCTTCCCGGGTTTTTCCGTTTGCAGGATTGTGATCCCTGATAACCAGGTTAGCCAATGCAGAAGCAACGCCCTTCTTCACCAGTTCATCCTCTTCCTTTTTCAATAAAGCTACTTTAAGGTCATTGTATAGAGAGAACGGTTGTTCCTTCTGCTCCGTAGTCATTTCCCTTCAAAGCAAAACGTAAGTTGATGAATAGTGCCGTTCTTCACACCGCTGCCATACCCGAGCGGTTCGGTAATCTGGTTCGAGTGATAGTAGCTGACCAAACGCTGCCCAAGCGTGCCGTTGATTTTGAAGTCGCCGTTTGTATGCAATCAGTGATAAAGTCCCATCTGGGTTTTCAACTGTCAGCAACACCTAAAAACAGAGCTAGTAGCATTAACTTTCATCTCTGGAATTGCGCCGGATGTTTTCTCTTATATTGGTGAGATTGTCTACCGGTCGCCGAAAGCTTAGCTGAAATATACAGTACCCGTTTGAGCTGATTTTGCACCTTTCTCCTTGTAGGCGATTTTACCGTTGCGAACCAGCAGCCGGTCTACCTGCACCGGAAACGGAATACGGAGTAATTGTTGTTGCGGATACTTACCGATTTTGCTGGCCGGGTTAGGCGCCACCGTTCTGTCGTTGTAACACAAACAAATCCGGGTGTCAGCGAAACCTCATCAGCCTGAATACCCATCACCATGATAGCAACATCGGAATTTTCAATCCCCTGATCAGGATATCGGAAAGCCTGAGGGAATACAGATCCTGCTGCACTTTGATCTGCTTTGAAAAAACATTCTCCGAAATAAGCGGCATCAACGCAAAAGATCTAATCTTCGTTGAAGCGTTACTGTTATCTATCATGAATTCTCCGATCGCAACCTGGTATCGCTTGTCAACTGTACTGAATGTACAACCATCGGCACTCAGTTTCCAGGAAGCCTCATTGATGATTTTTCTCAAAGTAATGCCAGCATGTAGGGCTTGTATATCTGTAGCTTCTAAGCGCAGCATTTTTTATGAGCAATGGTTTGGCAGATGGCTTTTCTGCATCAAAAAGCAGGATATCTATATTCCACGGACGTCAACGGCATTTACCATTGCTTCTGCGAAGAGGTTGTTCTCTATTTCAAGCGCTCCCATTACTTTATTGTTCCCGGCTTTTTTACGTCGGTAAACACTTACGGTTCCTCCATCACTCCGCAGAATGAGCTGCCTGAATTTTCTTTCGTAATATGAATGAATCCGTGTTCAGTCCGGTTAAGTGAAGTTTTATTTGAATTCCAGCGAAGTCTGCTTTTTGATCTTCCCGGATATATTTCAAACTACCGAACTCCAGCAATTGCTTTCCCGGGCATCATACAAAACATCAGCGGCTACTGTTACCAGTTGCTTTGCACTATCGGTGTAAATAATTTCTTTGGAGGACAGCTTTTATGTCTTTAATAAAATAACTGATGATGTTATCATAGTTGCGGGCACTGTCTATCTGGAAATCGCCGGAGTTCAACATTAATATCTTTAACCACCAGCGAAGGTTTTCCTGCACTGGAAGACATGATGAACTGTCCATTCACAACACTGATGCTGGATGCATTGATGGAATTAAAGTTTCCCAGCAGTTTTTTATAAATCGCTGCAGAGTCATCAGCAGTAATCCTGTTTTCCTTTTCGCCAGACTTGCGGAATAAGGTAGATAACCGGGTTGTCGATCTGTAATACTACCTGCCTTGACCCTATTCCCGGATATTAAACCTGGAATATCCACTCCCGTCACCTTCACCGATTTCACCGTAATGTTGAATCTATCTGTTCTTTCAGATTTTGCAGAATCCTTATCGGGCTGCAGCGAAATATTATAAAATGAAGCGTTGCCGGCTACTTCATCAATCGACGAACTATCATAATGAATAAAATAAGCACTGTCTGATTTATTGCTAACCAGGTTCTCAATCT
Organism: Ferruginibacter sp.; assembly: GCA_037045295.1. GTDB lineage: Bacteria > Bacteroidota > Bacteroidia > Chitinophagales > Chitinophagaceae > Ferruginibacter. Next base: position 189,646 of record JBAOHS010000004.1, on the reverse strand, counting down.
GATTTCTGACGAGCTTTTTTTTAATGGTTTGCCAGTATATCAGTGAAACAGTAACCAGCAGGGCTGCAATGAGCCATGCCATTTTTTTTATGGTCAATTGAAAAGATTAAAAGGTGAATGTTAAAAAGGATACCCGATCGCAATATTCAGAATGAGATTTTCTCTTCGCCAGTTGCTATTGCCGAAGTTGACCTCATCAAACACCCATCTGTTGCCCGATGGATTAAATGGTTTTCTAACTGGTATTGCCAGGTCTGCCCTGATCATCAATACAGTTAAATCAAAACGGATACCAATACCTGTGGCAACAGCGATTTCTTTATAGAAATTGCTGGTAAATTTTCCGGAAGGGCCAAAAAGAATAGTGTCTTTTGTCCAAACATTGCCCGCATCAACAAACAAAGCGGTACCAATGCGATTGGTAATCAGGAATCCGTAAGCTCTGTATTGGCGAGCAGTTTTATATCGCCCCCTATGATCTGGAAATACCGTTGTTGTTCAGCGGAAGGCTTATTGGTGCCCGGACCAAGGTTTCTGGCCCTGTAACCACGAATCGAACTGGAACCACCAACTGTATAGAGTTTATTAAATGGCAATGCTCTTGAATTGTTATACGGAATACCAATGCCCAATTGCAATCTGTTTGCCCATTCAATTCTGTTGGAACCTTTTCTCGAATAATGCGCATTGATATCAAACTTTACAAACTGTGCAAATGCCGTATTGAAAATTTCTTTCTCCCGAAAACTTTTTGCTCCGGTAATAAGTCCTGCGAGGTTACCTGATAAATCCAGACTGGTATTCAGGTATAATTTGTTTTTTCTTGACTTTGCACCTGAATTGTATGTATAGGAAAGAAAAGACCCCAACACTGCTTCTGAAAAAACAGTAACACCCAATGAAGGATCAGCAATAACTTCCTGTTTGAAAGCATCACTGATATTGCTGGCATTGATATAACTGAGCGAAACCGGCGCCAGTGTAAATTCATTCTGTACATTGGTTTTCCAGGTGAATTCATATTGCAAACGAAAGATATTCTTCGTATAAGACAATTGTTTCCTGAACCATTCGTAACCCAGAAGGATATTGGTTTTGGGTGGATAGAAATTATTTTCTTTGATTCGGATAAAAGGGGTAAAATACCGTGGAATTTTCAACGTCAATTCTGTACCAAGTCGGTAGTTATTATTTCCTTTCAGCGAATCGGCAAAAGAAGTTTCAAATGCACCGTATACTTTAACTCCCAGTTGTTCTGCACCTTTGAAAGCATTTCTGTTTCTCCAGTTTACATTCACCTGTGCTCCCATAAAATTATTCTCCTTTGTGAAAGCGTCTATGCCTCCCTGTAATGATTTTTTTTGAGCCGGTGTCAGGTAATAATAAACATTCAACCGTGGATTTGATGAATCGGGCAATGCTTCAAACCTGTTCTTTACAAATTTGAAAGTTCCGAGGCTGATGAATCGGTTGAGGGTTGCATTCTGTGTATTGCTGTTGTAAAGCGATCCGGGCCGGTATGTTATCGTTGTAGCAAAAAGTTTTGGTGTAAACTTCTTGTGATCATCTCTGATATGCAGACTATCGAAATACTGCATCCGGGTCATGGTTGTATCCGGGTTTCCATCTGCCAGGTTGTAATCTGCAAACACACTGATCCGATTAATTTTATACGGCTGTTTTGCGGTTGCTGGAACATCATTTTTCAAATTCAGATAGAGATCTACTTTGCGGTTGCCGATGGTACTGTCTGCATAAGCCATGATATAATCGGGATTGAAAAAATAGTACCCTCTCCTTTTAAGGAAAAGATCAAGCCTGTCTCTTTCGGCTGTTATATCGCTCAACTGGTAAGGATTTCCAGGTTTCAATAAACCCCTGCGTTGTGCATTCCTGCTGAGTAATTTCATCACAGGAATCGTATCTCCCCTCCATTCAATTTTATTCAATGTATAACGAGGTTGTACCTGAATGGTATAAATCGCTTTGGAAAAATAACCCTGATGGATTGTATCTCCCTGTGCAGTCGTATGAAAATATCCGATATTACTCATGAACACCTGCATATTGTGCAGCTGTTCCTTTGGCATTAACACGGCTCGATAATACAGGTTCCTCTGCCAGTTTCTTTCTCAAAAATGCACGAAATCCTTTTTCCCTTTTAGGTTCACCGATTACATACCAGAACCAGACTTTATAAGGCTGACCCAGGAAATATTTATTGGGTGCCGGTTTGGCCGCCAGTTTGAGTAATTTCTTCAACGACTTCTCCGACTCTTTGGTTTCGGGATGTTTCTCTACTTTAATGGTAGCTCCACGGTAGAGTTTCTCCCCGGGCGGCAGGTATCTTTTTACACTGCAGGAACAGATGAATACAGTACACAATAATATGGCGGCTAACAACCTCATCAGTTCTTTTTAATTGGTTTTCTGAACAGTTCACGGAATTTATCATAGTCGAGTGTTACCACAAATGAAACACCATTCTCTACTACATAACCATCAAGTATTACTTCAAACTGATTTTTAGTATAAGCCCGGATCATGTATTTACCATCACGGGTAAGCTTATACGCCACCGTAACATCTGGCCGGAAGCCGGAACTATTCCGGGATGCTTTGGCAGTAGGATCCTCACCCTCTAGCCCGAAATTTTTTCCTACAGTAACGGTAAGCCGTTCATCAAAGAATGATTTGCTCACGGCTACATTAACATCCGTGCGTTGTTGACCAGCACCCGTTCTGAAGTCATTGTAAGAATTCAGGTTGAGGTCTACATCAATACCTTTAAAAATATCACCAGCAATTTCATTGAGTGCCGATGAAAGAAACTGGCTCACACTCTGCCGGGCAATATCTGTAAAATCAGCACCATTGCCTTTAAAGAAGTCGCTGCTTTGCTCACCAACAAACCTTCCCAGTAACAACAATGAAAAAACCTGTTTATTGGTGGCTGCTGCGTCTGTGCGTAACTGTTGCAACTTACTTTCAATGGTTGTTTTCAATTCGCTGGTCAGCTGATTGCTGGTAGCATCCAATTGAATATCAAAACTGATTTCCGGCTTGGTTAGTTTTCCTTTTACATACAACAGTACTTTAAAAGGGAGTTTTTGTCTCAAGGCATTTGCCATGGCCGGATTCACATCTGTGATTTCATTTCCAAGCAGGTCTCGTGCAGTTGTATTGGTAATATATTCTGCACTGATGTTCACATCTGCATCCTGTGGTGCACCTGCAAATACAATGGTACTGCCTTTTAGCAGATTGAATTTTCTTTGCAGGAACTGGTAATTCAGTACATAATATCCCTGGTCGAGTTCATACACACCGGCCAGTACCAGGTTACCACCGGGATCCACACCTGCATTCAATCGGGCATCTCCCCTCACCTGAACTTCATCACCAGTAATAGGATCAACAACTATTTTCAAAGAAGCATCTTTATTAACTTCTACATTCAGATTGTAAAAGAGGTATTTTCCAAAACTACCTTTATCAACCTTAGCTTGTGTAAACCCTTTTTTTGACTCGTTGAGATTAAAGGTATCAGCATCTATAAAACGAACAATGGTATTGCCATCATCATCGCCATAAGATGTTTCAGGAAGTATAATGGTTATATCGCTTTTTGGGTTAACCAGGATATCTCCTTCAATCTTCGGCGATTCACCTGTTCCTGTAACAGAAACATTTGCATCTACAGAAGCAAATCCGAAAAACTGGTTGCTCAATGCTTTTCTGGAATTGAGCAGTATAAAATCATTGGCATTAAAATCAAGATTAAAAGCCATCTGTCCATTCTCTTCTACTGCTATCTTTCCATCTACTTTTAACTGATGGTTCAAAGAATCTTTTATCACCAGGTTATCAAACACCAGGTTTGGATAATCAAATGATATAGACTGGTTGTTGATGCGGTAGGGCGAACCTAATTGAGCAATCGTGAATTGTGTGGTATCGAAAAATAATTTTCCATTCCAACGCGGATCATCAAAACGGCCATACAGATCAGCAGAACCATGAAGATTACCGGAACTATTGGTTAACATACCGTTCGACAAAGCTTCAATCGTTTTTACATTCAATCGGTTGATATCAAGATTTGCATCAAACTGCTTTAGTGTATCAGACAGATAATATTTTCCTTCCAGCAACAGATCATTTCCATTTCCTGTTAAACTGGCTTTGGCTGCAATACTATTGCTGTCTGTTTTTGCAGCATTCATAACAATATCACCAATGGGTTTATTCTCAACCATCAGACCATTGATAGTAGCATCTCCTGCAAAAGCGGGCAATGGCTGATCCAGCTCATCTAACCTTGCTTTAACATCCAGTATTCCAGATAAAAAAACCGTATCTGAACTCACCAAAGAACTCAGATTGCTGAGATTAAAATTATCGATATTGATGTCAATCGGACTATTGGGTTTCTCCTGTTCACTCTGAATAAAAATCTTTGCCGTATCACTGGTGATAAGAAAATTGTTTACTATTAATCCGGCAGGTGAATATTCAATATAGTTATCAGAAGCTGCAATCCAGTCTTCATGGTTGAGTAATACAGTATCGGTTATGCGTAACCGGTATACATCTTCCATCAGGGCAGCATACCCTTTGATTCCGAACCAGTCTTTACCTTTTTTGTCTTTGGTATCTGCGTTCAGGTAAATCCTGTCCTGCCCGAGGTTGGCATTCAGATCCGACTGGTAAAAAGTATTTCCACCTGATTGTAAAGTATCAAACTGAAGCCGGTTGCTGATCAGGTCGCTGCTTGATCTCACTGTGAACAAAGCATTACTCAGGGCATTGTCTCCATAAGCAACGGCTGCGGTTTTTACATTTACATTTAAGGCACTATCTGCCGCATTGGATGTAAAACTACCATCCAGCGAGATAATCTCTTTGATTTTAAGTGCAGGATCAACGGCCTCAAATACAGGATGCGGAATGATCGTACCATTGAAAGCGAGTTGCTGAACCGGTAAAGAATCATTTGTTTCAAACTTTCCCGGAAGCTGATAGTAATTCCGGATGTATTGTTGCAGAGAAGCAGGCAATTTATCATATTCAAAGTTTCCGCCCGCATCAATCCTGGCAAAAGGAGCATATAAACGGATAGAATCAATTCCATCAGATGAACTGGCTACCAGTGAAACCGAATCCAGCGGTATTAATGCTGTTGAGGTACGAATGTTAAATGTATCCATCATTAACGAAGCATCCAGTTGGTGTGGCTGAAGATTAATGGCCCGCAACTTTACCTTGCCGGATAAATCCAGTAAACTATCCGTAAAATGCAGCGCCTGTAATCTTAATGTATCAATATTCAAACGGGCATCTACTGTTGGGTAACGGTCATGCAGATTCGCAGTTGCAGAAAATTGCATACGGACTGATGTATCATTGATACTTCCGGTTGCATCCACGAGGCCTCTGTCAAAACGGGCGTCCAGTAAAACATTGTTGTATACATAACCGATTGTATGCAAATTTGTCGAGGGCATTCCTTTAATAGAAGCCTGCATGGTTTTGTAATCATATCCTGTTCCTTTCGCAGTAAAATTTCCGGCTACTATGCCGAAAACAGAATCCTGTTTCATCAGTTTTCCCAACTGAAAACCACTGGTTGAAATAGCCAGGTCATAATTGGCTTTCATTGAATCTGAAAAATGATTGATGTATCCTTTTACTTTAAGGTCGCCAAAACTGCTGTTGATTTTTAAGTCGGGGCGAAGATTCTCCTTATTACCTTCCAGTTTACCCGACATTGTAATATAATCGGGAAGTTCAATCTGAGCAAGCAAGGCAGGTGGTAATTGTGCCTGCAGTATTTTTTTGGTTACCGATATTTTTTGTGCATTGAATCCATATGTAAGTTTTGACGGATCAGAAATATTTGCCAGTGAAATGTTTCCATTAAAAGCAAAACCTTCTGTCAGGATGTTCAGGTTGCCATCAACCTTATCTCATATTTCCTTTAAAGTTTCCGGTGAAGTCGATAACGGCAGGCAGGTCTTTAAACTGTGCAAGCTGTTCTTTCGGAATAAATTTAATCAGGTCTGATTTGAGAAATCTTCCTTTCAACAAAGTAAGATCATAGGCAAATTGGCGGGTATCGGTAAGATTATACAAAACCGCTTTGGCTGCCAAGGCTGGAACCTGACAAGTCCACTCAATTCGAGGTATGGAATAAACAATGTTTTCAGGTTACCACGGATACCGGTATTAATATACATTTTCTGGTTGGCGAAATGAAGCAGGCGGAAGCGATTGTTCCAAGCCCAGGCAACAACAGGTAAATATCATTGAAAGAAATGACCGATTTAGCCAGCACAGCTTCAACCTGGGCTACGCTGCGGGTTTAGCATGAATACCGGAAAGGCTGTCATAATTCAAACTGAAAGATCTCCGGATTAAGACTATTCGGTGTTTTGAGGTAAATATCGTTAACGGCTATCCGATTTTGATTCATGCGGAAATCGGCATATGTAGCTATCAATAGTCTGAAACCAGATTTGTCAGCAAAAGTAAACTGCTTTAACCAGTGCTGTTGTACTGTCTTCGCTGTATTGAAACCCGCTGATTGCGATACATTGATCTTTCCTGCATCAATATGCGAAGGATCAAAACCTTTAGCGTGCTGGTTTGCTATTCGGATCGTCGTACTGCGAACCGACTAATCTGTTCGCATTAAAACTGGCTACCTTAATTTTCCAGGAATCAGCCTGTTGATTGCTTGGCTGAAACCTTAACAGCCATCGTATCTTTAATCAGTTGCTTGTTTGAATACGATGCCTGCTGAATCAATATCCAGTGTGGCTGCTGATACCAGCTTACTGTTCATATCAAAACGTAAATCTTCTGATAGCAGCTGCTTGCAGCTCGATTTGCGCTAACCATGCCCGTAACCATATCCTCGATACCGACGTGAGATATTATTCAGACGAAACCTTCATCGGCTTTTACCAAGGCGCCGCCAGATGACTCATCTTCCGTTGTACGATCATCACTTACCGCATTTCCCTTCACAGACTTCATGTTATAATTCAGACCATTCACCGAAAAATCTTTGAAAAGAAAAACAAGTTTATCTGGTTGAAACTTTTTCAATGTGGTATTCAGTTCCTGCAGACTGGCCGTCATATTTACACCAGCATAAGCATCTTCCATCACAAACCTGATTTTTTGTGCGCGTTAGTTTTGCCAGGCTAATTTTCAGGGAAGAAGTATCCTTGATATTGTTTTGTTCTGAACCGCTGTCGAAAGCGTCTATGATAAACTGGTAGTTAAATGTGGAATCGGTTGCGGGTCTTTTTATCTTTGCATAAACATTGCTGAGGAATACTTTTTCAATATCGGTTTCGCCATTGATCAGTTTGAGCATTTTAATATCAACCCTGATTTCATCGCCGGATAATAAAGTATCTTTGTTACGGTCTTCGATGTAAATTTTTTTAAGGCTGATCCATTGTGGCAAACGATAATCCAGCGCACCGATGTCAACTTTAGTTTTGAGTTTATCCTCCAGGTAAGATTCAATCTTATTCTTTAACAAAACGCTTTCCCGAGTCAGTATGGATATAAATGAGCAGTATGCCAAGCAGCAGCAATAGCCCTCCCAGCAGGAAGAGTACGATTTTCCCTGTCTTTTTTAAAATTTTCTTGCTCCTGCTCATCCGATGTTACAGAAATATCTGCTTTAGCCTGTTTTTGTACCCTTATCTATAAGAAATATCTATGCCCGATTTTATTGCGGGCGATAATGGGTGCTTATCTTAAAAATAAGCCTATAATGTCAAATAACGGGGATAAAATTCTACAATTTAATACCCTTTATATCCAATCAAACAGTTCATGCTTACATACAATAAACCTCTACTATATACGCAACTGGAATTTAATTTCAATTTAATAATGTCTTTTGTTACTGCACAGCCTGTTTCTGGTATGTTTTATGAGCAATTACTTTAAAATTAGCAACATGAGTCTGATGAAAACTTTATTCCAGGAAGATGCTGTTGAAAAAATAAAAGAAATCGCATCAGACCGCACCTGCTTTTGTTGTTCGCATGATGATGACACAGTTTATTCCATTCCGATGAAAACAAGACTGGTAGATGATGAGGGAAGTATCTGGTTTATCGGGAAAAAGCAAACTGCTGAAAATCCTGTTTTACAAAATAAAAGCAATGTTACGCTCTTATATCAGGATCATTCAAAGCAACAATATCTTTCATTGAACGGGGTTGCCACCGTTGTACATTATGATATCACAGGTTCGCCTGAATTAATGAATCCGGTCACCACTGCCTGGTTTGAAGAAGCAGAAACTGAGCCCGATGTTATGCTGGTTAAAATCACACCGGAAGAAGGCCATTACTGGGATACAAAAAACGGCCGCTGTATTTCATTGTTGAAAATAGCTTTGTCGGCCATAACCGGCAATAAGTTTGAACCGGAAATTCAGGGCGATATTATTCTGAAATAACGTTCGCTAACGATACCGGGTAACCGAATTTATTTTTTCTTGAATTTTTCAATTGCTTTCCTGGAAAAATCACTGAGGATTAATCTTCCGCTGATGGCGGCTCTTTCGGCCAGTAAGGTATCCCAATGTTCTGTTCCTTTCCAGGTTATTTTTTTGAGTTCGGCCATGGCATCCGGACTGGAATGAGCAAGTGTATGTGCCAGTCGTTGAACTGCTTCATCCATATTCTCTACAGCGGGATGTACTTCAGCAAAAAGTCCTTTCTTCTTAGCCCATTCACTGTTGCGCCACATGGAAGCATCAATGGCCAATGCGCTGAAAGCAGATACGCCGATTTTTCTTTCTACGGCAGGACCTACAACAAATGGGCCGATCCCTACTGCGAGTTCACTCAGTTTCACATCAGCAGCTTCTACTGCAATGGCATAATCTGCCGCAGCAGCCAATCCCAACACCACCGCCAACGCATTTTCCCTGTACACGGGCTATGATAAATTTCGGACAGCGACGCATGGCATTGATCACTTTGGCAAAGCCGCTGAAAAACTGGAGACCTTCTGCTTCATTTTTAATCTGCAGCAACTCATCAAAAGATGCTCCGGCGCAGAAAGCTTTTTCACCTGCACTTTTTAAAATGATCACTTTGGATTCTTCGTGTGTACCTGCAAAATGAATCTGCTGGGCCAGTTCTTCCAGGATTTTTCCGGGCAATGAATTGCTTTGCGGATGAAAAAATTCTATCGAAGTAATGCCGTTATGGGTTTCTGATTTTACATACCCTTCCTGAATTTCCCTGATCATATAAGAATGTTTTAAATTTTATTTTTCATCTGAACCATGGTAAGGATCGTTGCTACACCTACTATTTCATCGGTATCATCAAACATCTCTACCAGCCATTTCACAATACCTTTTGGAATATCGGCACCTCTTGTCATTGGTACATCCGGGTTTATTTCTTTCAATTCCTGAGCCGTTTTTTCCTTGCAGGTAAAACGAATATAGATGGATGTGCCTGCATAAACCGGTTTGGTGAACCGTAATTCATCAATACCATAATTGAGCAATACCGGGTTCTTCTCATAACTGTCTACAAACAATCCGGCTGCTGCGCTCATGATAAAATAGCCATGCGCCACCTGCTGTTCAAACATGGTTCCTTCAAAATCTGTTTTCACCAGATGTGCATAAAAATGATCGCCGCTGAGATCGGCAAAACGGTCAATATCTTCTGAAGTTACCAGGCGTTTATCGGTGATAATCTGATCACCTACTTTCAGTTCTTCAAAATATTTTCTGAAAGGATGTATGGAATCAATATTGCCTTTTGCATTCGGCTGGTACACGTTACTGATAGCCGTGATCATGGTTGGTGAACCCTGGATCGCCGTACGCTGCAGGTAATGCTTCACACCTCTCAATCCGCCCATTTCTTCTCCTCCTCCTGCTCTGCCCGGGCCACCATGAACCAGCAATGGCAAGGGTGAACCATGCCCCGTACTTTCTTTAGCACACTCATTGTTCAGTACCAGTATCCTTCCATGATACGATGCAGCACCCAGCACATAAGATTTGGCTATGGCCGGATCATTGCGTTACGATGGAAGAACAAAGACTTCCTTTTCCTTTTTTACTCAGTTCAATGGCTTCGTCGATATTACGGTAAGGCATAATCGTACTTACCGGACCAAAGGCTTCCACATTGTGTGGTTCTTCGGATGTGAAAGGTGTTTTATTCAATAACAGGAGCGGACTCATAAAGGCACCTGCACTGGCATCAGCATCCACAACAGCTACACTGTCGAGTGAACCATAAATGATTTCGGAGGATGCCAGCAATTTCTGCACCTGTGTTCTTACTTCTTCCCGCTGGTCTTTGCCTGCCAGTGATCCCATGCGCACTTTTTCGTTCAGTGGATTACCGATCAGGGTTTTGTCAAGTTCTGTGGAAATCGCTTTCCACACATCTTCCATTTTACTTTCGGGAACGAATATGCGCCGAACGGCTGTACATTTTTGTCCGGCTTTAACGGTCATTTCCTTTTTCACTTCTTTGATGAAGATATCCCACTCAGGCATTCCGGGAACTACATCGCTACCCAGTACCATACAATTGAGTGAATCGGCTTCCATATTAAACGGCACACTTTCAGAAAGAATATTCGGATGCGATTTCAGCATCACACCTGTTGATGCAGAACCTGTGAAGGTTACTACATCCTGGCTGCCTACATGATTGAGCATATCACCCGCGCTTCCGCAAAGCAGTTGCAAGGCGCCATCCGGCAATATGCCTGATGCTATGATTTCTCTTACTACCGCTTCTGTTAGAAATGACGTGACGGTGGCTGGTTTTACAACTGCGGGTACCCCTGCCAGTAAGTTTACGGCAATTTTTTCGAGCATGCCCCACACCGGGAAATTATAAGCGTTGATATGAACTGCCACACCTTCCTTAGGAACAAGGATATGATGTCCCATGAAAGTCTGTTGCTTGCTCAAAGGAATCGCATCGCCATCAAGGCAAAATGTTTCATCGGGTAATTTCCGGCGCAGCGATGCATTGGAAAACAGGTTGCCGATACCGCCTTCAATATCTATCCAGCTATCGATCCTGGTTGCACCGGTTTGATAACTGATCGTATAAAATTTTTCTTTTTTATCCAGCAGGTGTAAAGCAAGTGCCCTCAACATCCTTCCTCTCTCCTGGAAAGTCATTTTGCGAAGTGCTGTATTTCCTTTTTCTCTGGCATATTGCAAAATGGCTGCAAAGTCGAGTCCTTTGGTACTGGCAGCAACGATCGGCGTTCCGTCTACTGCATTGTATAACAATTGTCCGTCGCCATCTCCTTCAATCCATTTTCCCTGCACAAAATTTCCAAGCTTGTTCATAACATCGATTTAATACAAAGGTATATTTGTAGCGCAAAACAAGTATATAAAAGCAACATGAAGCAATTATTTTTTTCAGCATTGGTTTTATCACTTTGCCAGGCTACCTGCAAAACCAGCACCGATTGCAAAGGACCGGAATTAAAAGATTGTAATTGCACCATGCAATATGATCCTGTTTGCGGTTGCGATGGAAAAGTATACGGAAATGAATGCACTGCCCGTTGTGCCGGAGTTAAAAGCTGGAGGAAAGAAGAGTGTAAATAAAGCTGTTTATTTCAAATCCAACAACATCAAATAATTGTTTGAAATTATAATTGCAAAAGCCTGATCTTCAATTATTTAAGATTAGACTCAGGGCTTATTTTTATTTTTTTACTTATTCCAGGATTCAGGGAAATTTTAATCCTATATATTGTTTTCGCCTATCCCTTTTACTTGAACTTAATTAAATCAGTTATCATGGTCACTTTGAATCAAATAATTTAATCATAAGTTTGGTAATTAGATTTTTCTAAATAGTTTGGAATAATTCCCAATGCAACATTTTAAGCGGTTAGACGGATTACGATTTATTGCAATTTTTCTGGTTTTAATTGAGCACTTCGCTATTTCAATAGGCAACAAATTCAATGCAGCACATTACGGTGTTGATTTGTTTTTTGTTATAAGTGGATTTCTAATAACACGAATTCTACTTCGCTCTAATGGCTCAAATCTTCATGTATATTCAAAATTCATTGGAAGAAGAACTTTACGCATATTTCCACTCTATTATGGTTTTCTACTAACCTTATTGATAATAGGAGATCGTTTTATGCAGGAAAACATTTTATTTTTTGCAACATACTCATACAACTATGCAGAGGATTACAATCTTGTTAACGCTACTTATTTTCAACATTTCTGGTCACTATGTGTTGAGGAGCAGTTTTATTTAATCTATCCTCTTATTTTATTAACCCTTAGAAAGAACTTAATTGTATTTAGAGTAGTTTTACTAGTGCTGATAACCATTTGCATGGCTCAACTTACTTTTAATATTATTGATTTGCCAGGCTATCAAAGAGGTTTATTTCCAAGGGCAAGTTCGATACTAGTTGGATGCTTAGGAGCTACTTTTAATTTTTCAGATAAACAATCGGTCATTCTTAATAAAAGATGGATTGAATTTCTATCGCTGATACTATTAGCAATTGTATTAACAATTACCCCTGTTTTAAAATTCATTGTTTGCCCAATCATTTCATTATACCTGATTGTTAAAGCAACCAACTGGGAGTTTTCTATTAAATCAATTAATGTTTTTTTGGAAAATAAGAATGTAATAAAAATTGGTATGATCTCATATGGAATCTATGTATTTCATCTCCCCATAGACTATTATATAACAAAGTATGTATTCAACCCATTTTTATGGGAACGCATCAATTGGAATAATTTGGGAGTTGTCGGAAAACTGCAATGGCATCCCTGGATAATTAAATTACCTCTTTATACCATTATTACGATATTATTAGCAAGCCTTTCATATACTTATTTCGAAAAGCCAATTTTGCAACTAAAAGACAAATGGTTTAGCAATAGTTAATAAATATTACATTAAAGTCGCTTGCATTGATGCATATATTTCATAAGTCATAAAACATAAGTGCTTCTGAAATGTTCAGAAGCACTTAACGGCTAAATATTATTGAATAATCGTAACAATTTCCGATTGAATCGTTCTGTTTTGCTTAGTAAACAACAAAATATAATTTCCTGGTAATACAGAAGATGGTAATTGAATTTCAAATTTTGACGCATTGTTTAAACGCTTAGTATAAATAAGTTCATTATTTATATTACGAAGCTCTAAAATCTCATCGCCAGGTTGATTGATTTTTTCTCGGAATATTTTTAAGGCCCCTTGAACTGGTTTTGGAGCTATATTAAATGGCTTATCGGCTATTCGTGAAATAGAAATTTTATGCTGTGCTTCTATGATTAACATTAACTCATTTAATTGATTTTCCAGTTTTTTAACTTGTTGTTCCAGTTGGATAATTTGCTGGGTAGCGGCTGGCCTTGATAAACTACTTTCCCCTTTCCACAAGAAACCTTGGTCATCAATTAATATAGGGTTCAATTGTACATTATCATTTTGTTGCAGATTTCTTAATCGAACAGTTCCGGGTGTTGTACCATTCACCAATTCAATGTCAAGTTTTGCTGTTGGTGTAGTTGCACCCAATCCAATTCCAACATTTGTAAGATTATCAAATATCTGACTACATCCAAGATTACCGGAAGCATCCGTAGTTCTCGCTAACGATCCAATGGTAGAACAACTTGATGTCAATCCAGGAACGGAAGCCTGAGCCACCACGCCCGCTTCATCAACAAATAAATACTTCCCTTGTCCTGTTGGGTTTTGTACCGGCAATGTTCCCGAATAGGTAGGAACAGATTGCAGACGCAAAGAAGGAATTGTTGAAGAGCCACCCAGTTGCAGTTTAACAAAAGTTCCTACTGGAGTTATACCATTTGTTGTTGATGCAGGACCACCAGAAATTCCGATAGAAGTACGACATTGTGTGTTATCATTCATATTACTGCCAACAATACTGTTCATTATTGATAATTGGTTACTTCCAGTTAAACTAGGAAGAGCCACACCAACACCTATCCCAAGGTTTCCTGAACCCTGCGTCTGATTTAAAAGTGCATTATGTCCTATGGCGATATTACTACCAGTTCCACCTGAGTGATTTTCTAACGCATGGTAACCTATAGCAGTATTTGCTGTAGATACAGAATTTCTGAGAGTGGATGAACCGATTGCTATATTTTGCCCACCAGTAGTCGTAGTTGATAAAGCATTATAACCGACTGCGATATTATCACCAGAAGTAGTAGCAAAACGAAGCGATAAAGAACCAACTGCAACATTCCCAACACCCGAGGTCAACGATGAAAGAGCAGAAGATCCAATACCAGTATTATGATTTCCAGTACTACTCAAAACTAGAGCATTATGCCCAAACGCTGAATTATCTGTTGAAGTAGTAGCATTTAGGGCATTAAATCCCATAGCTGCGTTTCTTTGCCCTTCAGAAGTTTGAAGAGCGCCAACCCCAACAGCTGTAGAACTACGATATCCTGAAGGAGTTGCACCTGTTCCTTTACCAATATAAATTGCAGTACTCAAACCATTTCCAGTAGTAGTACTTCCATCTACATAAATTCCCACAGGAGAATAGTTTCCTGTGGTTGTAGTTGAAGTGGGTGTACCTGCCGGAACAGAAAACGATTGTGCAGAAACTAATTGAGAAAATACAACCCCAATTATAATTTGGCTAAATAAAATAATTTTACGCATTGTATAATTTTTTAACGATGAAGAAATTTAAATGCAAATCATAAGAAATTGAACAACGTTTTTATTCGTTAATAAATTTTCCTGGCGGCTAAATACATTTTGAATACTTATGTTATTCCAAATTCATTTAAAATAACATAATTGATTTATTTTATTAAAAGCAAAGCAAGCTTGATAAAACATATTGCACATGTAATTGAATAAACATTCTACTACATGTTGTTAATAGGCAATATTTTACTCAAGCAAAACCAATAGTTATACTATAGTTTGCTCACTAAAAATTAATCCAAGAAAAAAATATTTTTTGGCAAGTGTTTATGCTGGTTAGCGAGACTGTATATACAGTGAATTTCAGGCCTATCTATAAATCCTTTAATGAATTTAATGCTATTCAATAAATAAATCAAATTTATCTTTTCAATTTTTACTCAAACGTTGTGAATTTGCGAAACATAAACCATATAAAAGTCGCTTTGCACTAAATAAAAATTTTGATGGAATATAGAATAGCAACCTATTTAGATAACCTTAGTCAAAAAAAGAAAATTTATCATTATAAAACTCAATGAAAATTTCCAATAGTTTGTTGTTATTTACTTGATTCTTTAAGAACGCTTATAAAATAATTCATTTGATTTACAAATAAATTTACAATCACTTTAATGTTTTTATGTTCCTATTGCCCTTTTAAATATTTAATGAAGTTTATCTTTTAAATCTATCCTGAAGTACAGTCGATTAAAAAAGATTAAAACAATCTTTAGAATTATAATTACACCAAATAAAATTGGATTAAGAGTTGATCTATTGACCAACTGCTATTGCTAAAATGAATTAGTAAAATTTCAATCTACAGCGAAGCCAATAAACCGAATTGCCTCAGGTGATGGGTAACATGTTTGTAGTGGAGGCGTACCCAATCTTCATAATTGAGCTTCCCGAATGCCGGATGCATTGTTTGTTGTGAAGGATCCTGCTCAAAAAATTTAAAAAAATCATCCAGGTCTTCCTGCAATGCTGTTTTTGCAGCTTCAAAACCTGTATTCCGCAGGGGAAGCGGGTTTTCGCCGAGGACGTTTTCCGGAGCTTTTGTATTTTCCCTGAAAGCCTTGTCGCTGTATAAAAATTCACGGTATTTCGGGAGATGTGCTTCGGGCACTGCCAATGGAAATACAAGTTTACCGGTAGAAACACGTAAGAAATCACTGAGGTGTTCGATCATTTCCCATGCATTCATTTTACCCCAACGGGAAGGGCTATCTGCAGTTAATGCATGAATATGCTGCATGAATTCATTGCGGAGAAAATCTTCTTGCTGAACTGGCATGTGGTTGTTGATTAACCGGGAATGAGCCGACTGTCTATTTCATCACAGAGGCCTTTGAAAATTTCTTCAATGCTGCCTTCGCCTTTAACCATGCGAACTTTATCGAACTGGTGGTAATAGTCTGCTACGGCAGCTGTTTTATTATGATACTCTGAAATACGGGCCCTGATTACATTTTCGTTTGTGTCGTCACTGCGGCCACTGGTTTCTCCTCTTTTCATCAGCCTTTTTACCAGCTCCTCTTCACTTACTTCCAATGCAAGCATTACAGCAATCGGTGCTTTTTTCAGTTCCAGTAATTTATCGAGTGCTTCAGCCTGTGCGGAGGTTCTTGGAAATCCATCAAACAAAAATCCTTTTGCCTGTGGGTTCTGGTCGAGTGCAGAACTGATCATACCAATCACTACTTCATCGGGAACAAGCTGACCTTTGTCCATCACTTTCTTGGCCTCCTGGCCCAAAGCAGTGTTGCGGGCAATTTCGGAACGCAGTAAATCACCGGTGCTGAGGTGCTTCAAGCCATACCTGGCTATCAGTTTTTCACTTTGCGTACCTTTTCCGCTGCCCGGAGGGCCAAAGAGTATTAAATTGAACATATGCTTACTTACTATCCTTCTTGTTGAAATGTGAATACCCGATCGTGCATTGCCTCAAAGGTAAAAAAGCCTGCAATTATTTACGCTGTTTTTTTAGCAAACTGACAGATTCACAAGCATTAAACTACCGTTTTGGTATCGTAAATATAATATTGATCAACGAATTTGAGCGTTTTTAACTATTAAATTTTAAAATTAGCCATATTAAAAATAATTGCTGCTTATGGTAGATAGCGTTTAATTATTTATCTTACTTCCCAATTCTCCTCAAATCAACATTTCCCTTAAAAAACCTCGCCATACCCTCTTTCAGTTTTTGTTTTGCAAGGCTTAACCAATACTTTTGCAGTTTTTGACACTGATAATTCTTTAACCATGGGTATACATACATTCAGTCATCTCGCCGAAACATTGATCGCATCGGAAATCGTTCGCCTCGGAGCAGCTATTAAAGAAAAAATCAGTGCAGGTGATCATATTTACAATTATACAATTGGCGACTTCGACTCATCGCAGTTTCCCATTCCCGAAGAATTAAAGCAGGAAATCATCCATGCCTATACCGAAGGATATACTACTTATCCTGCTGCAGAAGGTGAAATGGATTTAAGAAAAGCCATTGCCGGTTTCCTGGAAAAAAAGGATGGATTGCATTATACGCCTGCAGAAATACTGGTTTCCAATGGCGGCCGTCCGTTGATTTATGCTGTTTTCCGCAGTATTGTCGACAAAGGCGATAAAGTAATATACCCGGTGCCCAGCTGGAACAATAACCACTATGCGCATTTTACAGATGCAACGCATGTTGTAATAGAAGCCACAAGGGAAAATAATTTCATGCCTACCGCTGCTCAGCTGGCTCCGCATATCAAAGGTGCAACGCTGCTTGCTTTGTGTTCTCCACTCAATCCTACCGGAACTGTGTTCAGCAAAGAAGAACTGGAAGCCATTTGCGACCTGGTGATTGCAGAAAACAATAGCAGAAAAGAAGGTGAAAAGAAATTATATGTGATGTATGACCAGATATACTGGACACTTACATTCGGAGATACCATTCATTACAATCCGGTTTCATTGCGTCCTGAAATGAAACAGTATACTGTTTTCATTGATGGCATCAGTAAAGCATTTGCCGCTACAGGTGTAAGGGTTGGCTGGTCGATGGGACCACAGGAGCTGATGGTTAAAATGCGTTCACTCAACAGCCATATCGGTTCATGGGCGCCGATGGCTGAACAGAAAGCAGTTGCAAAATTCCTGAATCATTATGAAGCTGTAGAAAAATTCCTGGTTTCATTTAAAGAAGAAGTTTCTTACAGGTTAAGCCATCTCTATGATGGATTCATTCAATTAAAATCGGAAGGATATAGTGTAGATGCAATTGCGCCACAGGCTGCCATTTACTTAACCGTTCAAATCAATCTTGCCGGAAGAAAAACGGCAGAAGGCGTATTGCTCGAAAATCAGGCTGCAGTTACAGAATACATTTTAAGCGAAGCCAAACTGGCACTTGTTCCTTTTGGAATTTTCGGTGCCGGTAAAGAAAACAACTGGTACAGGCTAAGTGTGGGTTGCTGCAAAAAAGAAGACATCGAAACTGTTATCAGTAAACTGAAAGCAGCATTGCAGAAAATAAGTTAAGGGGAATTAATTCTTATTGTTGAGGAAAAGGAAAGGTTGTTCCTTTTTACGACGAACCATCTTTTTAATTTCAACGCTGTTGTTGGTGATCTTATATTTATTCAGATCGATGAGTTCGTGTGCGGTTACAAAATTATCGAGCCGTTCTACGTTAAACAGCAGTTCATGCAACCATCCCACCTCATGCTCTATGGCCTGAGGCGTCATCAGATCTTGCTTGAACAATACCAGTAAATCGCGGTTCGATTTATTCATTTTATTACCAGGTTATTTATATCCCACCATCCCCTGTTGATTGGGGCACCCGCATTGGCCTCTTTTGGAAGAAGAACATCCAGCAAGCAATACGATGGCGATTAAAACAAGTGATATTAATTTTACTGATTGACGCATAATTTTCAAGTTACAATTTAAACTATTTTCACAAATAAATATTGCCCCCTGCTGTCGAAAATCGAAAATATTAACAAAACAGCTCCTCAACCACTCATAATCATTGCTCCGCTCGACTGGGGTCTTGGCCATGCAACCCGCTGTATTCCCTTGATACAGCTGCTTTTGAGCGAAAATTTCAAAGTCCGGATAGCCGCTGAAGGCTCTATCGCCACACTCCTCAAAAAAGAATTTCCCGGCACCGTAATTTTACCGTTAAAGGGCTATAAAATCAGTTATCCGGCCAAAGGAGCAGGTTTTTTTATGGCGATGCTCAAACAGGTTCCCCGGTTATTAAGCGTCATCAGATATGAAAACAACTGGTTAAAGGAAATGGTTCAAAATCTCCAGCCTGATCTGATAATTTCCGATAACCGGTATGGATTTTACCACAAAACCACAGCCTGCATCTTCATTACGCACCAGCTGAATATTCAAAGCGGAAATTCATGGCTCAATAAAATCATCCGAAAAATCAATTACCGTTATATCAATCGTTTTACCCGTTGCTGGATCCCTGACACCGAATCTTCGGATAATCTTGCCGGTAAGTTGGCGCACCCGAACCTGTTACCGGAAAAACCTGTTGACTATATCGGGCCACTATCCAGGTTCAGCAAAAAAAATATGCCGGAAAAAATTACCCTTACCATTCTGCTCTCAGGCCCTGAACCGCAACGGACGATTTTTGAAAACATCCTGCTTAGTCAGATTACCCAGGTAAAAGGAACCATCGCTTTTGTGAGAGGATTGCCGGATGCTGAAACAATTGCCGGCATTTCAACAGCAAGGATTGGTTTTTTACAATCATCTTCCAGCCGGTCAGCTTGAAGATCTTTTGAATGAATCGCAACTCATTGTTTGCAGGGCGGGCTATTCTACTATCATGGACCTCGTTGCGTTGGAAAAGAAAGCTATACTGGTACCTACACCCGGACAAACAGAACAGGAATACCTTGCAGCATCGCTATTTAAAAAAGGAATTTTTTATTCAGCGCAACAGGAAAATTTTTCTCTTATACAGGCAATGGAAGCCACCCGGTCATTTGAATTCAGAAAACCCGGAAGTTACCGGATCAATCATTCATTGATACTGCAACAGGTTAAAGAAATAATTGGAAAAAACCAGGCGCCTAACTGAAATGAATAAACGAAGTATGTTGATTACTGTTCATCCGGTAGTGCAATAAAAATGCCGTTCCGGTCCTTCTCATTGCTGCCTACAACCGAATGAGCATTTTTACTATGGATAAGAAAGGAAACTTTACCCTTGAGTTCCTGAATCAATTCAATGATTTTTTTAAAGCTGAGTTCACCTTCACAAAACAGCAATTGCTTCACCTGGTTTTTGGTTACTATATGTTCCACATTATCCAGCTTACCTGCTGCTGCATCCCGATCACCGGCCGTTACAGCAATTCTTCCACTGATCATTAAAGGCGGTTGCGCATATTTCAGAATACGCAAAACCGTATTAAAATAAGGTTGTGTAGCTATCACCATTGTTGAAGCAGCAGGTTTCATTTCGCTCTGGCCGGCTTTTGTTGTAAGTACCTGTTTCAGCATGGCCATTTTTTCGCCACACCAGATGCCTGTTTTCATCAGCATCAGTTTTACTTTCTTATCCTGGTAATGTTTTTCTACAAACAATTTCATGGCTCCATAAAAATGCCGGTAATACATCGGATTCATTTTGCTGGTGCTTTCACCTTTGAAATGAATGATGGTTGTTTCGGGGAAATAATAATTTTTAAACCCAGCCTGCTGCACCCGATAACTGAGATCGATGTCTTCGGCATACATGAAAAAACGTTCATCAAATCCGCCTGTTGCTTTCACAGCTGCTTTTGATAACATCATAAAAGCTCCGGGCAATACATCTACTTTACCACTTTCATTTTCTTTGATATGGGTTGCATAATAACGGGCAAAAACCGGCGATAAAGGCAATAAAGCTGTTAAGCCAGTCATCTTATAAAAAGAAGTAGCAGCTGAAGGAAAAGAACGTTTGCTTTCTTTTAAAAAATGGCCGCTGCCATCGATCATCCGAACACCCAGTGCACCACATTGCTTGCGGGTTTCAAAAAAATGGATGCATTTTTCCAAACAGTCTTCGGGAACAATTGTATCGGGATTCAGAAACAAAATATAATCACCTGCAGCTTCCTGCAATGCAAGGTTATTTGCTTTTGCAAAACCATCATTGCTGTTGTTCCATCTGAAGGAAATATCGGGAAACCGGGCCGATAAATATTGGCGACTGCCATCAGTAGAGCAATTGTCTACCACAAATATTTCAGCATCTATACGGGCACAGGCTTTCTGTACCGAGCAGAGACATTGCTCGAGAAAATATTTCACATTGTAGTTTACAATTATGACCGATAATTTCAAGTGCCGATTTTGCTACGAATTAAGTTGATTTCATCCACTCATCAAAATCAATGCGGCATCCATTTTAAAATGACCGGCATGTATCAAGTCCTGTCTTGAAAATCAGCGCCTGCCCTGTATCTTTGCAGCATGTTTAAAACAACACTTCTCAACGCAGTTCAGGCCGGGGCTGCACAATTGCAACATTATTTCAATGGCAGTTTTAAAATTTCCAATAAAGAAGGCATCAATAACCTCGTAACTGAAGCCGATCATGCGGCCGAAAAAGCGATCATCGATGTGATTCAGCTTTCTCATCCCGATCATTTTATCCTGAGTGAGGAAACCGGAGAGATCAAAACCAATAGTGAATACAAATGGATCATTGATCCGATTGATGGCACGGTGAATTTTGCCAATGGCATTCCGATCTGCTGCGTGAGCATCGCTTTGGAAAAAAGCGGCGAAATGATTCTCGGTGCTGTATACAATCCTTTCATCAACGAATTGTTTTTTGCACAAAAAGGAATGGGTGCCTTCCTCAACGATAAAAAAATCAGCGTAAGCAATAAGACCAGTGTGGCGAAAAGCTGCCTGGTAACCGGCTTTCCCTTACACTTACCTCGACAGCGAAAACGGACCCATCCAGGTTTTTGAAAAACTGATCAGGCAGGGAATTCCCGTTAGAAGATTGGGCAGTGCTGCCATTGATCTTTGCTGGGTAGCAGCCGGAAGGTTTGATGGATTTTATGAACACAACCTGCAGGCATGGGACAGTGCAGCAGGTTTCCTCCTTGTGGAAGAAGCAGGCGGAAAGATCACCGATTTCAAAGGTGATTATTATTCTCCCTATCAGCCGCACATTATTGCAACGAATGGAAAAATTCATGATGAACTGCTGGCCTATGTCAGGGGTGAAAAATAAAACAACATAACGGTATTGCATAAATGCAGTACTTCAAAAATAATTTATGGAACAACGTACAGAAATAGCATCACTTGGTGAATTTGGATTGATCGAACTGCTGACAAAAAATGCAGAAACAAAAAACAGTTCAACACTGGTGAGTGTGGGCGATGATGCAGCCGTGATTGATCATTTCGGTCGCCAGACAGTTATCACAACTGATCTGTTGATTGAAGGCATTCATTTTGATCTTTCCTATACACCACTCAAACACCTCGGCTATAAATCTGTGGTGGTTAATCTCAGTGACGTGTATGCGATGAATGCAACGCCCACACAAATTGTACTCAGCATCGGTTTCAGCAATCGTTTCAGTGTAGAAGCGCTGGAAGAATTTTATGCAGGTGTTTATGCAGCCTGTGATGCTTACAATGTAGATCTGATCGGTGGTGATACCAGCAGTTCAAAAAAAGGATTTATCATCAGTGTAACAGCGATCGGAGAAGTAGCACCCGATAGTTATGTACGGAGAAACGGCGCCAAACCAAATGACCTGATCTGTGTGAGTGGCGAACTCGGTGGTGCTTTCCTGGGCTTAACCATCCTGGAAAGAGAGAAAAAGATTTTCGAGGAAACAGGCGCCCAGCCTGATCTTGAAGGCCAGGCTTATATCGTTGGCCGTTTGCTGAAACCGGAAGCAAGAAAAGACATCGTTGAATATTTTGCAGAAGCAGAAATTATTCCAACCAGCATGATCGATATCAGCGATGGCCTGAGCAGCGATGTAATGCACCTCTGCAAACAAAGTGAAACAGGTTGTGTGATCTATGAAGACAAACTGCCCTTCAACGAAGAAGCCAAAGAATTTGCTTATAAACTTCAGCTCGATCCTACCGCCTGCGCATTGAGTGGTGGAGAAGATTATGAATTGCTGTTTACGGTTTCACAGGCAGACTATGAAAAAATAAAAACCAATCCGGCGATTACGGTTATCGGTTATATGACCGAAGCTGCTGAAGGTAAAAACCTCATCACCCGAGGCGGCAACAAGCATGCATTGGTGGCACAGGGCTGGAATCACCTGAAATAAATCAACGGTTCATCGCTAAACTGAGCCAGTTTATTTTACTGATAAACTTCAGGGTAACAATCCCTGATGAATCATTTACTATTTCAGCCATTGCCATGCGTTGATGAGTGATCGTGTTATCC
Organism: Ferruginibacter sp.; assembly: GCA_037045295.1. Classification (GTDB taxonomy): domain Bacteria; phylum Bacteroidota; class Bacteroidia; order Chitinophagales; family Chitinophagaceae; genus Ferruginibacter. The sequence continues at coordinate 166,411 of JBAOHS010000004.1, read as the reverse complement.
TCAATCGTCAGCATTGGCGTCTTCCTTTCTCGTCCATAATACTGCAACCCAAACCGATGCCACGGTTGCATTTGCCATTGCGCTGATCGGCTATCTCAATATAAATGGGAATCCGCTTCTTCGAATAAAGGGCATCACCACAAAAACGGGTTCCTTTCATGAGCCCATCCCATTCAGATCGGGAAAAGCTGATCTCACTATTTGCCTCATCGGTTAACAAATTCATTTCTCCGGGGAAATTAAAAATCGCATTCGCAAGACATAAAAGCATCATTATAGTTTTCATTGCAGGAGATATTTATTGAATCAATAAATGTCCGAATGATCATCTCTTTAACCTGCATAAAAGGATAAACTAATTTCATCTTGCCTGACTTTTATTCAGTTTCAAAAAAGAAAATAAACTTTTCTGCCATGATGTAATTCTGATAAACAATAGCTGAAATCTGCTTGCTGCATAACATCCGGATAAAATATTTTTATTGAATAACATCCGTATATGAAAAAAAGAAAAGAACCATCGGGTTACAACCGGTTAAAGGTTGGCGCCAACATCCGGAAATGGAGAAACATCAAAGAGATCAAACAGAAGGAACTGGCCACCGCCCTTCGTCTTTCTGAAGCGGCCATCAGCAATATTGAAAATGATCTTACAGATGTAACACTGAGTCAACTCGAAAACATTTCCTACACACTCGACATCCCCGTAGAAAATCTGCTGGCCGATCCGCAGGAAACCCTTTATTCGATGAACCATCCCTTAACACAAAACCTGAAAACAGGCAATGGTTCAGAAAAAGAAATGTGGACGGCCCTGCTGGCTTCCATGCAGAAAAAAGATGAACAATTGCAACTCATATTACAAAATGTATTAAACACTTTGGCGGCATTGGTGCAGGATGAAAAGAAGTTTGCCTAACTTTACAGGAGTCTGGTATAGCTATAATGAACAAATTCATCAACGCCGCCCCTTTACTTTTCCTGTTTTTTCTTTTTTCCTGCGCTGCCGGCAAAAAAAATTATTCCCCTGCAAAAAAATATGATCAGAAAACATTGCAGGAAGAATACAGGCTGCTGAAAAATATTCTCGAAAAAAAGCATCCGTCACTTTACTGGTATACATCCAAAAGACAGCATGGATTTTTATTTTCAAAAATATTATCAGCAGATCGGCGATAGTATGACGGAACAACAATACGCCTGGAAAATTCTGGCGCCGCTGGTTGATAAAATCAACTGTGGCCATACCAGTGTAAGTTTAAGCAAGGCCTATGCGAAATGGGCTGATGGCAGAAGGTTCCCGGCATTTCCACTAACGCTCAAAGTGTGGAACGATAGTATGGCGGTGATCGGCAATATGAACAGGAAGGATAGTATTTTTAAAAGAGGCACGCTTGTAAAATCGGTGAACGGATTATCCACCAGCGAGCTGGTAAATAATATTTTCGGTTACCTGCCGCAGGATGGATATGCCAACAATATCAACTACATCCGCATGAGCGCCAATTTCCCTTACTATCACAGGAATATTTACGGACTCAGCAAAGATTACCAGGTTACTTATCTTGATAAAGAGGGCAATGAAAAAACAGCAACGATTCCCGTATATACGCCACCGAAAGACAGCGCAAGGAAAAAAGACAGTCTGCTCCCAAAGCCAATCAAATTACCCAAACCGACCAGGGAAGAAAGATTACAGGCATACAGAAGTCTGAAGATAGACAGCAGTGGTAAATATGCAATACTCAACCTCAATACTTTTTCCAAAGGTCATTTGAGACGTTTCTTTCGTAGGTCGTTCAGAGAGCTGAAAGAAAAAAACATCCAGAACCTTGTACTCGATCTGCGCAACAATGGTGGTGGAAGAGTGGGCGTTTCTACCTTGCTTACAAAATATATTTCCCGTCATCCGTTTAAAGTGGCCGATACGCTTTATCAGTGTTACCAAAAACCTGGGGCCGTATACACGCTACATCAAAGGGAAATTCCTCAACAACATTGAACTGATATTTATTTGTCGCAAAAAGGCCGATGGCCTTGTATCATATCGGTCATCTCGAAAGAAAATTATACCAGCCCAAAAAGAAACTGCATTATAACGGTAATGTATACGTGCTGGTAAACGGCCCGACTTTCTCGGCTTCCACTCTTATTTTCCAATGCGGTTAAGGGTCAACCCGGTATTACCATTGCAGGTGAAGAAACCGGAGGTGGATGGTATGGAAATAATGGCATCATGATTCCTGATATTATCCTGCCGCATACAGGAGTAAGGGTTCGATTGCCCTTATTCAGGCTGGTACAATACAAACACAAACCCGAACTAAAGGGAAGCGGTATTATTCCTGACCTCTACATCGGTACCAGTTACGATGCAATATTGAAAGGATATGATTATAAAATGAAACTGATCAGGGAGAGGATATTAAATGGAAATCCTTTAATCACGTTTACTTAAATGAGCAGTTGAAAATCATCGCCATCTTTCAGGAATGGAAATTTTGTTCTCACTTCTTCGAGTTTCTCACGTTCAAGGGTAATCGTAAATATATCTTCTTCATCGGCCATATGGTACAACACTTCCCCGAGCGGATTGATCACCAGGCTATCGCCGCTGTAATTGATTTCCTTCCCATCCTGGCCTACCCTGTTCACACCCACTACATAACATTGATTCTCGATGGCACGGGCACAGAGTAAAGTTTTCCAGGCATGACTGCGACGGGCCGGCCAGTTGGCTACATATACCAGTACATCATATTCCGGGTTGGTTGTTTCAACTCCAGGGCGTTGCCTTGCCCAAACAGGAAAACGCAGATCATAACAAACCTGCAGGTTTAAACGCCATCCTTTTACTGAAGCAATCAGTCTTTTTGATCCGGCATTGTAATGCTGGTCTTCCTGTGAATAAGCAAATAAATGTCGTTTATCGTAATGCCCATATTCCCCATTGGGCATCATCCAGATCATGCGGTTAAAATATTTTCCATCCTCTTCTATGATCACACTACCGGTAATTATTACCCGGTTTTCCCTGCTCATGCTGCGCATCCAATCAACAGTAGCCCCATCCATTTTTTCCGCCAGCTTTGCGGCATTCATGCTGAAGCCGGTGCTGAACATTTCAGGCAAAATCACCAGTTCTGTTTTTTGCTTTAAACTGCTGATCTTTTCGGTAAACATGGCCAGGTTGGCTTCTTTGTCTTCCCAGAAAAGATTGCTCTGAATGGTGCTGATGGTAAGTGTCGACATACAATTGCGATTTCCCAACGAATGTAAAATTTATCTGCGAAGGACTTTTAAAAAAAGCAGGCTATCTTTATGCAATCAGAGAAAATAAATCATCTTTAAAAAAAATTAAATAGTGAAAACAGTTTACACATTCATCGCTTGCTTATTATTATCAGGTTCTTCCATGGCCCAGGACTGGTCGGGCGAAAAATACAAGTACAATGAAATTCACCCGGGCTATATCGTTAGTTTAGCCGGTGATACCACCAGGGGCTATGTAGAGCATGGCAACCGGACATCCAATCAGAAAACCTGCATATTTTATACAGATGCTTCAAAAAAAGAAAGACAAAAATTAAAAGCCGATGATATCAGTGCCTGGAGTGTAGCAGATAAGCATTACCGTAGTATTCACTTTACCGGTGGACTGCTGGGAAAACCACTCGGTTTTGTATTGCTGGTTAAAGCAGGCCGTGTAAACCAGTTTGTTTACTACAGCAGGAAAGACAATATACTCGATGTCATGGGTAAAAATGAAACCTATGCCCAATATGATGAGCGCATCCATACAGATGAAATCGTTTGGCAGAAGCTGGATGAAAAACCATTTCAACACACAGAACTGATCCTGGGTTTTGCCAAAAAAATCAGCAAACTATTGAGCGATTACCCCGAACTATCTGCCAAGGTAGAAAGCAAAGAAAAAGGTTATGGCCTCCTGAACATCTTCGATATCATGGATGAATACAATGCCTGGTGGGCTAAGAAAGGAAAATAATTAAAAGCTCATTTTTCCCATTCTGTAAATAGATGGATTTTCTGCCCGGATGACAAACTGGTTTTCGCCGGTTTGTAAAAACACGTCGGGACGCATAAGCATATCAGCACCTTTACCTCCTACCGGACCAGTATTAGGGATCGGCTGTGCTTCAGCTACAGTTCCCGTTGCCGGATCGATTGTGGTATATACAATGATGCGTGGACTACCGACAATGAATATGCGCTTTTTATCGTCGTACTTATATTTGTCATCATTAAAAATGATCAGGATTTTATCTTTGATCACTGCTGCGAAATAAGAAACCCAGGTTCCATTGTCGTTGCGGGAAGTGTTGTCTTTATCTACTTTTGAATAATAAAGGAATTTTCCTGTTGCATCAAAAGCATCAACAATAATATCCACACCATAATAAGAATAATCCCGTTCAAACATATTTTCATTGGTCATCGGCTTGGATGGATCACGCTGGGGTGCCTGTGAGGAAACATAGTATCTTTCGCCCATCAGGATACTGTTGTTACCATGAAAAATGATGCGCCTGGCGATGATGTCTTTTCTTTTATCGAAAGGAGTGGCCTGTGCGATCTTAGCATCCACGCCAGCTTTGTCGATCCTGTAAAGAAATGTACCGTGCAATGCATTACCGATGCCGGCTTTGAACTTTCCTTCTTCTGTATAATAACCACCAACTGTAAAATCGCCTTCTGGTGAAAATGCCTGAACAATGGTTGCCACTTTTCTTTTGCCTTCCATAGCAATTTTAAACTCCTTCAATGCCTTACCATCAAAAGAAAACACCGAAAAAGTATTGTCATCTCCTTTCATATCCGTTTTCTTGACGATAAATGCCATTCCCTGGTTGTTAACATAGGGCGCATTGTCTACGGCTTTTGTCCATGCATAACTATAAGTCTGCTCACTGGAATAAGTTTTGGTAAAACCTTTCTCAAATAAAGCAATACCGATTTTCTCATTGGCATCCTTTGTATAATTAGGTTGAGACAAAACCAGTAGTTTACTGCCATCGGGCGAAACGGCTACATTAAACCTTCCCCGGGCCGACATTTTTTCGGCAGACAATTCTCCGATCTGTACAGGCTTATCGAGACTTCCATTTCTTAGTATAGCCGTTGCTGTGAGTATATTTTTACCCGACTCTTTGGTAAACAAACTGCTTACCAGGTAGAGCGATTCATTAAAGTAAACAACATTCACATAATCTTCCTGCCTGGTTGGGGTTACATCTTTAACAAAGACCCTTTCATTAGCTGCATTGAAATATTCGATTACGATTGTAGGAGAAAATTCCATTCCGGATGCAGGCTTCTTGTTTACAACATAATAACCGTCTGCAGTATATCCTGCTATCTCAACGTCAATTTGTTTGGCAGGTTTGGTATTAGCGCTGTTCCAGCTAAGCACTGGTTGCTGACTGATGGATTGAATTGAAATGCAAAGGATCGAAAAAAGAAATAAAATTTTGTTCATGGTGAATATTTGTGGTTGCGAAGGTAACAGAAAGCCTTGTTACCGGCAACGAAATCGAGTTATCGGTAAAAACTGCGATTATCCGGCAAAATTCAATTCAGCACACACATGATTCAGCATTTCTTTCATAAGTTTATGCGAATTTTTTCATGCAGCTCCTTCAAAAATCAATCGCCTTATTACTGAAAACAGCAATGCTGATGGTGATTGTATGTTCATCAAAGAACGGGATTTCACAGGATCTTGTATTCGAGCCTTTCAAAGGTGAGGGCCGTTTTCCCAGTACTGAAATGCATGGTATTGTTGAAGACAAAGAAGGAAACAAATGGGTAGCCAGTGATGCTGGTTTAATTTGTATTACCGGAAATTCAATTAAAGTATACACCCGCAAAGACGGCCTGGCTTCTGATGTTGTTTTAAAAATTTACAAAGACCCGTTGGAAAGAATCTGGATATCGGGATACGATGGCTCCATTACCCTGATAAAGGATAAAAAAATGCTTGCTATCCCTGCCAATGCACAACTGAGAAAATTTGATCCCTCGTCATCTGGAATCAATCAATTCAGAATGGGGACCGACAGTTGTTTATACGGAACTTTCACCAGCGGCAAATCGGGCATATTTAAAATATCAAAAGACTTAAAAGATGTTATTGCTATTCCACGTGAAGATGATGACAAATACCTTCCGATTCTATTTCCTCAATTCAAATTAAACCGAAACCAGAGAATTACATTTCTGGAAGAATTGAAAAAAATTGATACCATTTTTACAAGAGGCAAGTATAGTAAAGATATGGGCATCACTGGAATACTATTTCAGTTGCGTGCATTTTACCAGGATGATGACCAATCATTTTATACCAGCTACCTGGGTAAAATTCATCATTTCAGAAATTATACCATTGCACATATTTATTCACTTACAGACATTACTTTCAGTTTCACTAAAATAAAAGGCAGGATCGCAGCAGCGGTTGTAAATGACGGATTTTATTACCTTGATAACGGAATCAGCCAACAGGCACTAAATGTAGCATCACGGTATACCATAACCGCTTTTCTCGAAGATCGGGAGGGCAACACCTGGATTTCCACTTTACAAAAAGGGTTGTTTGTTTGCAGAAATACCCATTTACAGTCTGTATATGATAACAATGAAATCGTCAACAAATTCCTTTTACACAATGATGAAGCTGGTTACCTTTTGGCAGATAACAGTTTTTATTCATTTACAGGAAAACCAATAGAACACCACTGGCCTAAAAACACGTCGATATCAGATATTGCATTTTTTGACACTGAAACACTGTTCCTATCACTGGATGGCTTATACTTAATAAAGAACGGGAAATTGTCTTTGACAGACAGGGCCTATTATGCCACTCATCTTCGTCTGGGAGTTAACAAAGCGGCTTGTTGGGGTGCAAGAAACCTGATGATTTTTGAAAATGGAGTAATGGCAAAAAAACTGATAACGCCCGACAGGTTTCAGGCTTTGGCAACTGTTTCAGACAGTATAGTACTTGCCGGTGGATACTCATCAGGATTATGGAAAGTAAACTTAACTGCCAATGAAAATAATTTTTCCAGAATACTGAACGCAGGCCGCATCAATACCATTCAGAAAATTGACAGAGCGTTGTACGCATTAGGAATGAATGAAAAAGGAATACTCATTGTAAATGAGGACGGCAAAATTGTAAAAGAATACACAAAGCTTCCGAACCGTGTACAGCAACTGGTTTTACAGAACAATATCCTTTATGCAGGAACAAAGGAAGGGCTTTATTCCATCAACCTGAAAAATGATCATATCATTGGATACAATAACAGCAACCTCTTACCATTTGATGAAATCATCGACCTGAAAATTAATGACAGTACCATTTTCATTGCCGGAAGAAACACTATTGTAAGTTTGCCATTGAAGGAAGTAAATGCCTACACGCCTGCATTGGAAATCGGAATTGATGAAATACTGGCTGGCAACAGTTTACGCAGTGCCGACAACCTGAAAGGCATATCACACAACCTGAACAGCATTTCCATCAAACTGAATAATTACTCTTACAGATCTGCGGCCAACACTAAATATTTCTATACTATCACCGGTCCAAATGGAATGGGGCTATCCGATTCTTCGCTTTCTCCCACGTTGAAATTCAGCCTTGATCCCGGAGAGTATGAAGTGATGATATATGCAGAAGACAAACTCCTTGATGTACGTTCAAACAGTTTTACTATTCCCATCAGTATTAAAAACCCTTTTTACAGGGAATGGTGGTTTCTTTTAAGTACTGTCGCCTTGTTTGCGTTGCTGTTTACCAGTATAACGCTGATCGTTATACGAAGAGTAAAAAACAGGGAATTACAAAAAAGAAACCTGGTACTCAGGATTGCCGATCTTGAAGCCAGGGCATTACAGGGCCAGATGAACCCTCACTTTATTTTTAATGCAGTTAATTCCGTACAGGATTTTATCTTAAACAGCCGAACCGAGGAAGCGCATCTTTTTCTTTCATCCTTCGCCAAATTAATCAGGATGGTATTGGAACACAGCCGTAAGAAGAATGTGTCCCTGGAAGAAGAAATCAGCCTGATACGATTGTATGTTTCTATTGAAGAACAGCGGCTAAGGGAGAGCGTTAGTCTTGAAATTGACATGCCGGATTCTATTGATCCCGAAAACATTCTGCTTCCTTCCATGCTGCTGCAACCATTGGTTGAAAACGCCATCTGGCATGGATTAAACAAGCAAACCGGTCAAAAAACGATTACCCTGAAATTCAGGGAAGACGGTAAACTGTTTATCATTGAAATCAGCGACAACGGAATCGGGCTGCAGAACAGCGATCAGATACACACGTCCGTAGGACTGGAAATTGTGAAAGAAAGAATCAGGCTTACTTATGAGGAAGCCCCACCGCATGATTTTTTCAGCATACAAAACAAATCCGGTAACGGAGGCGTGGTGGTAAGAATTGTTTTACCCTTACAAACAGAGTACTAAAATTATGAATGCGATTATTGTTGATGATGAACAAAGCGGCATTAATGTAATGCAGAAATTACTGAGTACTTATTTTCCTGAAATAACAGTACAGGCTGTATGCAGTAATATAGAAGAAGCTGAAGCCGCCATTCGCAAACAGGCTCCCGGAATCCTTTTCCTGGATATAGAAATGCCCGGAGGCGATGGTTTTAAATTGCTCGAAAACATAGGCACCATCAGCTTTCCCGTAGTTTTTGTGACTGCTTATAATCAGTATGCGATTAAAGCATTAAGGTTAAGTGCTACCGACTACCTGTTGAAACCAGTGAACAAAAATGATATCGGACTGGCCATCGAAAAAAGCAAACAACTTTACCAGTTCCGGAAAGACAACCCCGTAAATTATGCATCCGTTCTGTCTAATTCAAATACACAGAACAACAACCGGGTGCTGGTGATAAATAAATATACCCAGGAAAATGTGCCATTCCGAGATATCGTTTGCATTACAGCCGATTCAAATTATGCTGTGATACACACTTTGCAGAAAAAACACATTACTGTTTCCAGGCCATTGAAAGAACTGGATGAATTGCTTTGCGATGAAAGCCACCAGTTCCTGAGAATTCATAAATCAGTATTGATCAGCAGCGCCCAGATTGAAAAAACAAAACATATCGTCGGCGTACTTTTCATTGAACTGAAAAACAACCTGCAGTTCGAAGTGTCTAAAAGAAAAAAAGCCGAAATTCAAACCATTCTGCAAAAATTACACCTGGGCTGATGCCCGTTTGCTCAAATTAATTTCCTCCAAATCAATTTCTGTGTGATTAATAAAACCCAATCCCGACTTTTGTTCTGGTCATTGGTTATTGTAATTAGTTGGATATACCGATCCGTATCCGGATATCAAATCAATAGTGTGAATTATAAAAAGGGCAGCTTCATTGTTGCCCTTTTTAATTTTATAGAACCGGTTGATTCATAAGAGATTTAATATTCAAATTTGGTTGACCATTTAAAAATGGCACAGTTATTGTCATCTTTGTGTCATGAAAAACCCGGTCGCAATATTGCTCATGACCATACATCTGTTTGCATACACAGATATCGGCCAGGTATTCAAATTTCCTCAGCTTATCAGTCACTATCATTATCATCAGCAAAAAATTCCAGGGCTCAGTTTTCTGCAGTTTTTAAAAATGCATTATGCTGAAACCGAAAGCAGTAGTGCTGCCACCACCGACCATAAAGATGATATGAAGTTACCTTTCAAATCACTTGAGTTTCACATCATGGCAAGCGCTCTCATGGCAGATGAACCTGCGATCGTGGCGGCTAAACAATTTACCTACAACAGCAATAAATGCTATTCTTTCTATCAGGAAAATTACCCGGCGACTTTTACAACCGGAATTCTTCGCCCTCCTATTAAGCAGGCTGCTTAAACGATACATCCCTTTTTTATTTAAGGTATAACAGAAGTTAAGTATACCCGGCAACTGTTCTGTGCATTCGTAAATACAGGATCAGTTCTCCTGTGCCCATACAGCACCCGCGGATACTTATTTTCTTTAAACAATATTCATATGAAAAAAAATATTCTGGTTGTTATCAGCCTTGCTTTTATATCTGTGATTTCTTTCATTGCCTGCGAGCATGAAATACCACATGATTTCTGTGCTTCAGACCCGATTTCGCTGAACCTTACTGCAACGGATGCCAGCAGTGGGCAAAGCAATGGAATTATTGAGGCACATGTTACCGGTGGAAATGGATTTCAATTCAGTCTGAATGGCGCTGCTTATGTTACCGACAGTGTTTTCAATGGTTTACAGGGAAACACCAATTACAGGGTCGTTGCTAAAAATTCCTGGGGTTGTACCGACACTGCTGAAGTAACCATTGGCCAAACCACTCCTCCCAATCCATGTGCAGGGGTAACCATTACCGTTAGTATCACCAAAACAGACGCATCACCCAACCAGCCGAATGGAAGCATTACGGCTACAGCCGCTCCTGGAAGCGGATATACTTATAGCTTAAACAATGGCCCTTTCCAATCTGGCGGAAACTTTACCGGCTTAGCTGCAGGAAATTATACTGTGACTGCAAAAAACAGTAATGGCTGCACGGGAACTGGTTCTGCAGTAATTGGTACCAACGACCCCTGTGCCGGTGTTACGGTAGTAGTTACCACTACACAAGTAAATCCGGTAACCGGTCAATCCAATGGTTCTATCACTGCATCTGCCACTGGCGGATCTGGCTTTACCTATCGCCTGAACAATGGTGCTTATCAATCCAGCGGAAACTTTACCGGATTAGCAACCGGTAACTATACTATTACTGCAAAAAATTCCAATGGTTGCATTGGCACCAAAACTGTTGCACTGGGTTCTACCAATCCTTGTGCCGGAGTAACCGTTGTTGTGAGTACAACACAAGTAAACCCGGTAACCGGACAATCTAACGGATCAATTACGGCCACAGCAACCGGTGGATCAGGATTTACCTATAGCCTTAACAACGGTGCTTTCCAGTCGAGCGGAATCTTTACAGGCCTGGCAACCGGCAACTATACCATAACTGCCAAAAACAGCAATGGCTGTACGGGAACCAAAACAGTAGCCCTGGGTTCTACCAATCCATGTTCTGGGGTAACCATTACCGTTAGTACCACCAAAACAGATCCAACGACCGGACAATCCAATGGTTCAATAACAGCCACTGCAACCGGCGGCACAGGATTTACCTATAGCCTGAACGGTGGCGCTTATCAAACCAGTGGAACGTTCAGCAACCTGGCTGCAGGTACTTATACTGTTACAGCTAAAAGTTCTCAGGGATGCCTGGGCACTAAAACAGTTACGCTGACTGCTGTTAACCCTTGTACCGGTGTAACCATCACCGTTAGTACTACCCAGGTGAATCCTGCAAGCAGTCAATCAAATGGCTCTATAACTGCTACCGCAACAGGCGGAACAGGATTTACTTATAGCCTGAATGGTGGCGCTTATCAAACCAGTGGAACATTTGGCAACCTGGCTGCAGGTACTTATACAGTAACTGCAAAAAGCTCCCAGGGATGCCTGGGCACTAAAACAGTTACACTGACTGCAGCAAATCCATGTACGAATACCAACATCACCATCACATCAGCTATTGTGAATGTTGTTCCTTGTTCAACCACAGCCAATAACGGCAAGATAACAGTAACGGCTAGTGGATCTTCCGGATATACTTATAATATCAATGGAGGAGCCTACCAGGCCAGCAATATCTTCAGCAACCTTGCAGCAGGTACTTATACGGTAGGTGTAAAAGACCTGAATGGTTGTACCAAAACAGCCAGTGCGGTTGTAGGTACTGCCGCCAGGGGACCATTGTTCGCTGAAGTAAGAACGCTTATCACTAACCGTTGTGGTGGTTCCAGTTGTCACATGAACGGAGGCAACAAAGCGGGTTACAATTTCGACAACGATTGCAGCATCGTAACAGCCTGGAGTGCTATCAGGAGTTCCTGTGTTACTTCCAACAGCATGCCCAATCCGCCACAGCCACTGTTAACAGCTGCTGAAAAACAAAAAATTACAGACTGGATAAATGCCGGACACACCTATGGTAACTAATCTCTGAATTCAACCCGGGTAATTCAATTGCCCGGGTTGAATCTTTTTGAAAAACCTATTAAATCAACAATCAAAATGAAAAGAAAATTAATTGTGCCGGCTATTGCGCTGCTAACAGCAATGTTTTTCTCTTCCTGTTATTACGACAAAGCAGATATACTATATCCATCATCGGGCACAGGATGTGATACTGTTCTGGCTGTATCCTATTCACAGCAGATAGTGCCAATGCTTGCGCAGCAATGTTATAGCTGTCATACAGGAAGCAGCCCTTCAGGCGGTATTCTGATGGGAACCTATGCTACAGACAAAGCACTTGCCGACAATGGAAAACTATACGGTACCATCAGCTATGCAAGCGGTTACTCGCCGATGCCGGAAGGTGCACCGAAAATGTCGGATTGCCAGCTTGCTATTATTAAAAAATGGATTGATGCCAGCGCCCCTAACAATTAAAACCCATTTAACACATGAAAAGAAAAACCGTTCGTTATTCATTCTTTGCAGTACTTATCATAATTGCCGGACTTAGCTGGTATGCTTACAATGAGTACAATAGAAAACAAAAAGATACCGCAGCTTTAAATGCAGACTTCAGTCTATCCAGCAAGGATTTATTGCAAGCCTTTATCAGCAACGAACAAAATGCTAATAAAAAATACCTCGATAAAGTTATTGCGGTAACCGGAAATGTAAAATCGGTTGACAAAGACTCGGAAGGTACCAATACCATCATCATCGGTGAACCAGGGGAATTACTGGCAGTGAGGTGCACACTCGACAGCACACACAATGATGAAGCTGTTCGTATTGCTGCACAGAAAACAATAACGGTAAAGGGTATCTGCACCGGATTCAATTCAGATGAAATGCTGGGCTCCGATGTTATTCTGAGCCGTTGCACCATAAATAATTAAAATCACCCACTCAAAAATTTCCAATGAAAAAAATAATCATCGCCACCACATTGCTCATCGTAAGCTTTGCCATAAAAGCACAGGATAAATTTTACACAAAAACCGGAAAGATCGGCTTTGATGCTACATCTGCCGGTTCTCCTGAAAAAATTGAAGGAATCAATAAATCATCTGTTTGTGTACTCGATATCAAAACAGGAAATATTCAGTTCGCTGTTATGATGAAAGGGTTTCTTTTTGAAAGAGCACTGATGGAAGAACACTTCAATGAAAATTATGTTGAAAGCAGCAAGTTCCCTAAAACTGAATTCAAAGGGATTGTTTCCAATAACAGTGCTGTAAACTATACCAAAGACGGCAACTACAATGTAAAAGTAAAAGGCAATCTTACCATGCATGGCGTAACCAAAGAAATTGAAACATCCGGAACCATAACGATAAAATCCGGCAAAATCATCGCCGCTGCGAGTTTTACGGTCGTACTGAAAGATTTCAAAGTATTGATTCCAACATTGGTATCCGATAAAGTTTCACCCAATGCAACCATTACGGTCGACTGCAGTATGGAACCTTTAAAAATCTGATCCCGCTTATCCATCTTAAATTCTATGACATGACAAACCTGAAATTATACAGACTACTGATACCTTTCATTTTGTTCAGTAGTAACAGCTTTGCACAGGACGACCTGCTTTCTTTAGTAAAAGAAGATAAACCCAAAAAAGAAAGAATCAAATACGCATTCAAATCACCAAGAGTGATCAATGGCCATTCCATGGAATTCCTGAATCCGGGCACAATGGATTTAAGGATTCTGCATCGTTTTGGACCACTGGACCAAGGTTATAAAAATTTCTTCGGATTCGACCAGGCCAACATGCGGCTGGGTTTCGACTTCGGTATATTTCACAACCTGATGATCGGTGTCGGCAGGAGCAATGTTAAAAAAGAGCTCGATGGCTATATCAAGTTTGCGCCTATCCGTCAATCAACAGGACCAGGCAGTTTTCCCCTAACCGTTGCCGTTGTATCGGGAATGACCATGAATACCTCTCCATGGGAAGATCCGAAAAGACAGAATTTCTATACCTCCAGACTGGCTTATTATTTTCAGGCCATCCTGGGAAGAAAATTCAGTGAAAGTTTTACACTGCAATTTTCACCAACACTGGTTCATACCAACCTGGTGGCTGTTCACACACAATCCAATGATGTGTATGCGCTGGGTGTGGGAGCAAGATTGAAATTGTCGAAGAGGATTGCTTTTACCTGTGATTACTATCACAACTTCAACGGCCTTACTGATGATGTTACCTATAATCCTTTATCGGTAGGATTTGATATTGAAACCGGCGGGCACGTTTTTCAACTGCATTTTTCCAATTCAACAGGAATGAATGAAAGAGCCTTTATCATGGAAACGACCAATAGCTGGGAGAAAAAACAAATCAGGTTTGGCTTCAATCTCAGCAGGGTATTCCAGATTAAAAAACCAAAACATGCTAAAACTAAAACAACCTCTGTACAGAGGTTGAATTAGTTATTAAAAATAAAATGATCTGAAATGTTTTAAAACAGTTATCAGATCTTACCTGTTTTAATGTCATCTACAACGGCAGGGTCAAGCAAGGTAGTTGTATCACCGAGGTTAGAGGTATCACCCTCTGCAATTTTGCGCAGGATACGCCGCATGATCTTGCCGCTTCTTGTTTTTGGCAGTCCGCTTACAAACTGAATTTTATCGGGCTTGGCAATTGGTCCGATGATACGACTCACTGTTTGAAGGATATCCTGGCGGGTAAGGTTTTCATCACCATGCATATGTCCGTAAATCACATATGCATAAATGCCCTGACCTTTGATATCGTGCGGATAACCAACGACTGCACTCTCCACTACACCGGCGTGCATGTTGATGGCATTCTCTACTTCAGCAGTGCCGATGCGGTGGCCACTCACATTGAGTACATCATCTACTCTTCCGGTGATGCGGTAATTTCCGGCTTCATCTTTCAATGCGCCATCACCGGTAAAGTATAGATTTTCATAAGTCGCAAAATAATTGGTACGGCATCTTTCATGATCACCATAAGTCGTTCTCAGGGTTGAAGGCCAGGGCGCTTTGATACAGAGATTCCCTTTCTGCAAACCATTTTCATCTTTCGCTGTGATCTCTTCTCCTCTTTCGTCTACCAGTAACGGTTGTACGCCGGGAAGCGGCAAGGTGGCCCATCCGGGTCGTGACGGAGTAATACCAGCCATATTCGATATTAAGATACCGCCTGTTTCTGTCTGCCACCAGGTATCTACTACCGGGCATTTTTTCTTACCGATATTCTCATTGTACCAATGCCAGGCTTCTTCATTGATTGGTTCACCAACAGTACCCAACACTTTTAAAGAAGAAAGATCTTTTCCTTTTAAAGGATCGAGTCCATAGCCCATCAAACTTCGTATAGCCGTTGGCGCTGTGTACAGAATATTTACTTTATGCTTATCTACAATATCCCAGAATCTGCCTGCATCTGGCCAGGTAGGAATGCCCTCAAACATAAGCGAAGTGCCGCCTGCCGACAATGGACCGTATACTATATAACTATGACCGGTAATCCAACCTATATCAGCTGTACAGAAATGAATATCGCCGGGTTTGTACTGAAATACATTTACAAAAGTGTAGGTAGTCCACAACATATAACCTGCACAACTGTGCACCACACCTTTTGGTTTTCCGGTTGATCCGGATGTATATAAAATAAACAACGGATCTTCTGCATCCATCTCTTCAGCAGGAAAAGAAACCACACCATCTTTTTCAATCTGTGTTTCGGCATGTTCCATTTCATCTTCCCACCACACATCTCTTCCTTTCAGCATTGATACAGGAGTTCGGGTACGTGTATAAACAATTACTCTCTTGATGGTTTTGTTTCCTACCAATGCGTCATCAATAACGCCTTTCAGTGGAATGTCTTTATTGCCACGGTAAGCTCCATCGCAGGTGATGATAAATTCTGCTTTGGCATCATCCAACCGATCGGCAATGCTTTGTGCACTGAAGCCACCGAAGATCACGCTGTGTATGGCTCCGATTCTTGCGCAGCCCAACACAGCGTAAACCAGTTCAGGTACCATGCCCATATAAATACAAACGCGGTCGCCTTTTTTTACGCCATTGTTCCTGAGCATCTGTGCTACCTGGCAAACTCTTTTGTGCAAACGATTGTAGGTAACCACCCTTGTTCTTTCCTCTGGATTATTTGGTTCCCAGATGATGGCTGGTTTATCGCCCAGTGTTTCGAGGTGACGATCGATACAGTTTTCTGTGATATTGAGTTTGGCGCCGGAGAACCACTCTACTTTCGGTTCTTTAAAATTCCAGTCGGAAACCTTGTCCCATTTTTTTCTCCAGGAAAAATTTTCGGCCACGGAAGCCCAGAATTTATCGGGCGATTCCACACTTTCTTTATACGCCTGTTCGTACTGTTCAAAAGACCTGATCTGAAAAGGATATGACATAGCAATTCGTTTAGGGGTATAAAAGTATAAAACCTGATTATCCCCTGAACATTTATTTTTGCTAAATTGGTATATTTATGCTAAATTAGTATAGTCTATCATTTAACTTCCTGCTATGAAAGAAATTGCCTGCCCCAAATGCAAAAGCGAAGAAGTGGTGAAAAGTGGCGTTGTTAAAGGCCGCCAGCGTTTCCGCTGCAAAGAATGCAACTACTTTTTTACGGTGCTCAAAGAAGGGAAAAACATAGATCCCTACTATGTTATAAAAGCACTGCAACTGTACATCGAAGGAGTAACTTACCGTGAGATCGAAAGGATCCTTGGCATCAGCCATGTATCGGTGATGAACTGGGTGAAGAAATACCATGTGACAGCCCCGGAAAATTATGAATACCGGCCTACTTACAAAGTACTGAATCATGAAGAGTTGCAGCAGTTTTTCTCTAACCGGGAAGTGCTCAAAGGATCAGGTTGCATGATTACCGAACTGGGAGACAAATTCATGGTGATCAAATGGGAACGGTTCCGCAAAAATGCACTTTAAAAATATATGATTTAGCAGAGATATATCCAACGTTTGGATTCAGGAGGTAAACTGTTAGAAATTGGCAGAAATATTCTTTATCAAAAACTTCTGCCATGTTCAAAAAAACGATTGCTCTTGCTTCGGCACTATTCGCCGCAACGCAGCTGTTTGCCCAGGGAAATGCCGCTCCGGGTATCGATCACAGTTATAAACCAATGATGATAAAGCTGGATGAGAAAGGCCAGAAATTCATCCGCTTCATTACCTGGCACCAGATGTGGATTACCCACACTGAGAATAATCCCGGCACCCTCGATGTAAATGGTAAGGTACAAAAATCAGCAACGGACATGGCTATCCGAAGATCGAGGTTCCTTGTTCAGGCACAGATCTCTCCAAGGTTTATGATTGTAAGCCATTGGGGCATCAACAACCAGAGCTTCATCAATGGCGGTGGCTCGGGCACATTGGGTACAGGTGCCAGTGCAACCGGACAAGGTGGTAAAAGACCCCAGTTGTACATACACGATGCCTGGACGGAATATGCTGTTAAGCCCGGCAAACTTCACCTGGGTGCAGGTTTGCATTACTGGAACGGCGTATCCAGATTGAGCAGTCACAGTACTTTAAATTTTATGACACTCGATGCACCCATCTTCAACTGGTTTAATATAGAAGCAACAGATCAGTTTGCCCGCCAACTTGGTATTTATGCAAAAGGTCAGTTGGGGAAACTTGATTATCGTGTACACATCAACAAACCATTTGCCTTTGGTTCATCGCTTGCATCTGTTACTTCTCCCAATGCTGTGAATGTAATCAACGAAAACTGGAGTACCGGCGGTTATCTTAATTACATGATCTGGGATAAAGAAAGCAATGTGCTTCCTTATTTTGTTGGTACTTATTTAGGCAACAAAAAAGTTTTCAATATTGGTGCCGGATGGTACAATCACAAAGGTGCAACAGCCAGCAGGGCTTCAGCAACGGATTCTGTACAGGAACACAGCCAGACAAATCTTGGGGTTGATGTTTACCTCGACATGCCGCTGAATAAAACAAAAGGAACTGCCTTAAGTGTGTACAGTGTGTTTTACAATTTTGATTTCGGAAAAAATTACCTGCGCAATGTAGGCATCCTCAATCTTCACGGCGCAACACAGCCTGTTGCAGCCAATGCTGATGCGAGCTGGGCCGGAGGCGGAAACCTTCAACCAACCATTGGCACAGGAAATATCTGGTACACTCATGTTGGTTATCTTTTACCAAAACTGAAAAACGGAACAGCGTTTATGCCTTATGCCACTTTCACGCAAAAGAATTTCGATAGAATCGGAAAAGCAAGTGGACAATACGATCTCGGTATGAATTATTTCATCAACGGACACAATGCGAAAATCACTTTGCAGTACAGCTCAAGACCAGTTTACAAAACAGTGAACGGAAATCCCGAAAGAAACGGCAGCAAAGGAGAATTCATTCTGCAAACGCATATTTTCCTCTAAATAAAACCCTCACATATTTAAAAGCAATTTTATGAACAACAATAATCAATCATCAAAAGGGATGGGTTTTATCATCGGGGCTTCGTCGGTGGGAACCCTCATTGAGTGGTACGATTTCTATATTTTCGGAATGCTGGCCACCACCATTTCAAAACAATTCTTTCCGGAAGATTCAGGTACCTCTGCCCTGCTTAGTACGCTTGCCATCTTTGCAGCGGGCTTTATCGTAAGGCCTTTCGGGGCACTGGTATTCGGTCGTTTGGGCGATCTCATCGGAAGAAAATATACTTTCCTGCTCACGCTGGTTCTGATGGGCGGATCTACTTTTGCTATCGGTCTTGTTCCAGGTTTTCAATCCATCGGCTGGGCAGCACCCATTCTGGTACTTGTACTCCGCCTCGTACAGGGGTTAGCGTTAGGTGGTGAATATGGCGGTGCCGCTACTTATGTTGCTGAACATGCACCGGCACACAGGCGTGGTTTCTGGACAAGCTGGATTCAAACCACTGCTACATTGGGATTGTTCCTTGCACTGGGCATCATCATCCTGATCAGGCAGAACCAGGGCGTAGAAAAATTCACTTCTGAATGGGGCGGCTGGCGTTATCCTTTCTGGATCTCACTATTACTGGTAATCGTATCAATTGTGATCCGTATGCGCATGAGTGAATCACCCATGTTTGCCAAAGTAAAAGCAGAAGGAAAAACTTCTACCAATCCATTAAAAGAAAGTTTCGGTCATCGTTCCAATTTCAAAATGGTACTGCTTGCTTTGTTTGGTGCTGTAATGGGCCAGGGTGTTGTTTGGTACACCGGTCAGTTCTACGCACAATCCTTCATTGAAAATGTTTGTAAAGTAAACTTCATTGATTCAAGAAACATCCTGTTGATTGCGATTCTTTTTGCCACGCCGTTCTTTGTAGTGTTCGGTACATTGAGCGATAAGATCGGCCGCAAATGGATCATGATGCTCGGGATGTTGCTGGGTATTTTCTCTTATCGTCCCATTTATAAAAATTTCCTGGAATGGACCAGCGCCGCCAATAAAAAAGAAATCGTAGACCTCGCCAATACCACCAAAGCGCCTTCTGTTGCTGCCATTGATGCCAAAGACAAAAAGAAAGTACTGGTATCAACTAAGTATGACACAGCTTATACAGATGGAGCCAAATTCACTTATACAAAAACAGATACCTTACACCTCGTTAGCGATTATGCAGGCAAAACTGCTTCCATTGGATATATTATTCCGAAAAAAGATGATCCGCTCTCATACGATACCGTTACTGCTAAAGTAAAAGTTGCCACCGGTACCACATTGCCTGAAGGAGTAACTTATGCCAGCGTTGAAAAAAAATCAGCTAAGGCGGGTGTTGTGGTAGAAAAATCACTTGATAAAGACACTTTCTGGAAGTTAGTCTTCTTTGTGTTCGTGCAGATTCTTTTTGTAACCATGGTTTACGGACCTATTGCTGCGTTCCTCGTTGAATTGTTCCCAACCAAGATCAGGTATACCTCTATGTCACTTCCTTATCATATTGGTAACGGTGTATTCGGAGGTCTGGTACCTTTCCTGGGCACATTGATTGTAGAGTTCACAAAGACAGATGCAAATCCGGCAGGAGATCCACTTGCGGGGTTATGGTACCCGATCGGCGTTGCGGCATTGTGCTTAATCATCGGGGTAATTTACCTGCGCAATAAGATCGATGAAGATGTAATGGATTAATTAAAAATATTCAACAACAACAAAACTCATTTATATGAACGCATTAAAAAGATTTCTCGGAATTATCTGGATGCTGCTGGCTCCGGCCCTTGTAGGATTCATGTTCTGGCAGGCTGCAGAAAAAATAAGCAAAGCTTCGGCAGCTACCAAATCGAACGTAACACTGCAATGGGTAATCATCCTGTTTATCTTCATACCTATCTGTATTGGTTTGCTGATATTCGGCTATTACTCAGTGAAAGGTTATTATGATCACTTACCCGAAAGTTCAGCTGAGATTACCGACTACTAGATCGGTAATCAGTAAACAGATCATAAACAATAAGCATAAACGAAGCATTTAACCTGCTTAGTTTCTGTACTGAAAGAATACCCGGTTAATAAATCTTACCAGGTTTTTGTGCGGAATAACATTCTTTGCTAAATTCATACGGCATTTGAATGTTATTCCTTTTTCATTATTACTCAAGCAATGCCCGACCGGATAAAAAAAGAAGAGTTTGCCTTCCTGGCACTGCTGTTGATTGCGGTGTTCAGTTATCCACTTATATCTATTGCAGATAAAAGCAAAACCATTCAGGGCGTTCCGATCTTATACGTTTACATATTCACCTGTTGGATCGTAAGCATTTTTCTTCTCTACCTGATAGCCGAAAGAAAGAGTCATCCAAAAAATAAAAAGGATGAGTAACTGGATAGTCATCATCAGCGCATTGATCTATCTGTGCATTCTGTTCGGTGTAGCCTACTATGCCGAATACCGGTTAAAAAAAGGCAAAAGCATTATTAATAACGCTTACGTATATGCGTTATCACTGGGCGTGTATTGTACTGCCTGGACTTTTTATGGCAGTGTGGGCCAGGCAGCTGGAAGAGGAATTGAATTTATACCTGTGTATATTGGTCCAACCATCATGGCTGCACTCTTCTGGCCCATGGTGAGAAAGATCATACGCATCTGCCGCACGCAACGCATCAACAGCATCGCCGACTTTATTTCTACCCGCTACGGAAAGAACTTTTCATTGGCTGTTGTGGTTACGATATTATGTGTGCTGGGCATCATCCCTTATATTTCCTTACAACTTAAAGCGATCTCAACCAGCATCAATGTACTCACCGGATCTGATTTACATGAAACCGGTTTAAATGGATTTCTGAACGACAACACATTTTACATTGCAGTAGCACTGGCTGTTTTTATCATACTATTCGGAACCAGGTCTATTGACGCTTCCGAAAAACATGAAGGGCTCGTAGCTGCTATCGCATTTGAATCGATCATCAAACTGATTGCATTCCTCGCTGTTGGCATATTTGTTACTTATGGAATTTTCAATGGCTTCAGCGATATTTTTTCCAAAGCTTCCAATACAGCATCGTTGAAGAAACTTTTCACCCTTGAACCCAATACATCCTATACTTCCTGGTTCGGGTTGACTTTACTGTCGATGCTGGCAGTCGTTTTTCTTCCCAGGCAATTCCAGCTGGGCGTAGTGGAGAATACGAATGAAAACCACCTGCGAAAAGCCATCTGGCTGTTTCCCCTATACCTGCTGGCGATCAATATTTTTGTAATTCCAGTAGCATTCGGCGGCAAACTGCTACTAGGCGATACCGGTATCAATGCAGATACTTATGTGCTTTCGCTGCCACTGCATTATGGTGCAAAAATTTTGGGTGTGTTTATTTTCATAGGTGGATTTTCTGCAGCCACCAGTATGATCATTGTTGAAACCATCGCATTGAGTACGATGATGAGTAACAACATCGCTACGCCATTATTGCTTTCTACCCGCAAATTTATTGCCCGCAGGGATGGTAACCTTACCGCACCCATTCTCAATATCAGAAGATTAAGTATACTGCTCATCATTGCATTGGCATTTTTATATGATAAACTGGTAGCGCAGCATTTCAACCTGGTATCAATCGGACTTGTTTCATTTGTTGCCGTTGCACAATTTGCCCCATCTGTAATTGGCGGTATATACTGGAAACATGCTTCTCAGAAAGGTGCTATGGCCGGTATCTGCATTGGATTTGCCATCTGGTTTTTTACAGCTGTCATTCCTTCTATGAGCAATGCAGGCATGATCAGTGATACCATTGTGAAAGACGGACTGTTCGGACAATCATGGCTGAACCCTCTTTCACTGTTTGGCATAACTGGTATGGATTCCATTACACATTCCTTTTTCTGGAGCATGCTTTTCAATATTCTTTTGTTTACTGCAGTGTCTTTAAAAAGCCAGCGTAGTGCACAGGAAACTTATCAGTCGGAAATATTTGTAGATATATTCCGCCATTCTCAAACGACTGAAAATCGTGTTGCTTTCAAAGGAAGTGCATATCTCCCGGATCTGACTTCACTCCTGTCGAACTTTCTCGGCAATGATCGGGCTGAAAAGCTACTCAGTAATTATGCTCAGCGAAACCGCATTTCAACTGACAATAAAAAAGCTGATCCACGGATGGTGGCTTTTGCAGAAAGAATTCTCAGTGGCGTAATTGGTTCAGCTTCCGCACATATTATGGTAAGTACTGTGGCCAAAGAAGAAGAACTGAAGATTGATGAAGTGATCAATATCCTCAGAGAATCGCAACAGATCATGGAACTAAACCGGGAGCTTAGACGAAAATCAATGGAATTACAAAAAGCTTCTGAACAGCTTAGTCAGATGAATACCCAGTTGCGTAACATGGATGAAGCCAAGGATGAATTCCTGTATACGGTAACGCATGAACTGAGAACGCCGCTAACTTCCATCAGAGCGATGTCGGAAATTATTCATGACAATCCTTCCATGGATGAATCGGAAAAGGAAATATTTCTTTCGGGCATTGTAAGAGAAACAGAAAGACTCAGTCACCTGATTACACAGGTGTTAAACCTGGAAAAATATGAAAGTGGCAGGCAACAACTGAATAAAACTTCTGTTGTGCTTAATACGCTGATAGATGAAACTGTGCAGTCGGTTTCAACCATCGCCAATGAAAAAAAAGTGCGCATCCTGCAGCAATTGCCCAACTCGATGTTCCTTGTGCAATGCGATGCTACACTGATCCAGCAGGTATTGTACAACCTGTTGTCTAATGCCATAAAATTTGCAGATGAAACGACCGGATTAATAAAAATAACGGTCTACACCAATCATGATGAACTTCAGGTAAGTGTAGAAGACAATGGCAAAGGCATAACAAAAGACCTGCATACGCTGATTTTTGATAAATTCTTCCAGGCACGTAACCAGACCTTGAAAAAACCACAGGGCACAGGATTGGGCCTGGCAATCTGCAAAAAAATTGTAGAAATGCATGCAGGAAAAATCTGGGTAGAAAGTGAAGAAGGTAAAGGTTCCCGCTTTATTTTTACACTGCCCTTGAATTAACTTTGTAACATGAATAAGATTCTGGTTGTTGATGATGACCCATACATACTGATGTCGCTCGAATTCCTGATGAAAAAGGAAGGATTCGATGTGCGTGTAGCCCGCAATGGTACAGAAGCGCTTGAGATCATCAACCGTGATCTGCCTTCACTCGTTTTACTCGATATCATGATGCCTGACGTTGACGGGTATGCGATCTGCAGCCAGGTAAAGAAATCAGATAAATTAAAACATATCAAAATCGTATTTCTCAGTGCCAAAAGCAAAGAATCGGATATTCAGAAAGGTTATGATATGGGCGCCAGCCTTTACGTAACCAAACCTTTCAGCACCCGCGACCTGATGAAAAAAGTGAAGGAATTGCTCGTTTCCTGATAGGTAAAATTCTGGTTAATTGGTATAGTTTTCTATAAAAAACAAGGCCTTTATGGTAACTTGAAAACAGTTCAGTTATCAACCTTGCCAAATGAGCTATAAAGACCTATACGATCACAGTATCGACGATAAATTTGCATTCTGGAAGCAACAATCAGAGGCCATTCCCTGGTTCACCAGTCCGCAAACCATCCTCACACAAAACGAAAAAAGATTCTACCGCTGGTTTCCCGACGGGGTTACGAATATCTCTTATTGCTGTCTCGACTATCAGGTTGAATGCGGCAGGGGAAACCAGGCTGCCCTCGTTTATGACTCACCGGTAGCCGGAAAGAAAGAAACATTTACTTATCAGCAATTGCTGGATAAAGTTGCCCGTTTTGCAAAAGGTTTGCAGGAGCTCGATATACACAAAGGTGATACTGTAGTAATTTATATGCCCATGATTCCGGAGGCGGTGATTGCCATGCTTGCCTGCGCCCGTATCGGCGCCATTCACTCAGTTGTATTTGGCGGTTTTGCACCGCACGAACTGGCTATGCGGATTGATGATGCCAAACCAAAAGCTATTATATCCGCCAGTTATGGTATTGAGTTCGATCGTGAAATTCCATATAAGCCTCTTGTAGACAAAGCCATTGAAGAAGCTAAACACAAGCCCGACTTCAGGATTTTTCAGCTCCGCAATAAAGAGACAGATTTACTAACGTTGCCGAATGAACGAACATTTGAATCGCTGTACAGTGATCAGCATGCTAAAGTTGAGCACATGCTATCAACTGATCCATTGTATATACTTTATACTTCAGGTACAACGGGTAAGCCGAAAGGAATTATCAGGGATCATGGCGGATATGCCACCGCATTGAAATTCAGCATGGGGCATATCTACAATGCACAACCCGGAGATGTATACTGGGCAGCCAGTGATGTGGGTTGGGTGGTTGGTCACAGTTATATCGTGTATGGCCCACTGTTACAGGGATGCACCACAGTATTGTATGAAGGCAAGCCCATCAAAACGCCCGATGCTGGTGCTTTCTGGCGCATGATCGCCGAGTACCGGGTGAATATCATGTTCACAGCACCTACTGCTATCAGGGCAATAAAAAAAGAAGACCATGAAGGGAAAATGCTTGAAGGATATGACCTCTCTTCGTTAAAACATCTTTTCCTTGCTGGTGAACGTTGCGATCCGGCAACTTATTACTGGATTAAAGAGCTGCTATCCGTTCCCGTTATTGATCATTGGTGGCAAACAGAAAGCGGATGGCCGATGCTGGGGATCATGATGGGCGTTGAACCCAGGGAGCCCAAAGCAGGTGCTGCGGGGTTGCCCGTTTGCGGATATGATATCAGGATTTTATCAGAAGAAGGTTATGAAATGGAAACAGGTAAAGAAGGTTTTGTAACCATCAAACTGCCCATGCCACCGGGCTGTTTACCAACATTATGGAACAATGACGACCGCTTTATTGCCGGCTACCTCACTCATTTTCCGGGATATTACCAAACCGGCGATGGAGGATATAAAGATGAGGATGGATTTTTTTATATCATGGGAAGGGTGGATGATGTGATCAATGTAAGTGGTCACCGGCTTAGTACCGGGGAGATGGAAGAACTGGTAGCTTCTCATTCCTGTGTGGCCGAATGTGCGGTTGTAGGGATTGCTGATGAACTGAGAGGACAGCGGCCTGTTGCATTGGTTGTACAGAAAGACGGCAACAGCATGAATGAAGAAAAATTAGAAGAAGAACTCATTTCACTGATAAGGGAAAAAATCGGGGCTGTTGCTTTTTTTAGAAATGCCCTGATTGTTAAGCGGTTACCGAAAACAAGAAGCGGTAAAATTCTTCGCAAAACCATCCGCCAAATTGCCGACGGAGAGCCATTCAGCATTCCTTCAACCATCGACGATCCACTGATCCTGGACGAAATCAATCGGGCTCTTGGTTCCCGCAAAATCGGAACAGGTTTTCAATAATTTATCCTTCCAAAAAGCGGGTATTTACAGAAAGGATACCCGCTTTTTTCATTTCACCTATTTTCTCCTTCATTATTAGGTATTTAAGCCCAAAACCGTTAACTTCCACAATCGTGCTGATCGCCCCCGACAGTATGTGAAAAGCCTTGTCCGCACTATAAAAACAATCCAACTTCGTACTCTTTCACACTATTCATTGATCAAAATCCAATGGGGTAATCCTGCTGACTGCGTATGTCGAAATTTTTACTTTCACTGTGCATACTATTTCTATTCGAAAAATCCAATGCACAAACCTTTAATGGCACTGGTGGAACTATTCCTGACGGTGGGCCACAAGCCTGTTTTAATATAACCGTAGCAGGTGTTGGTGCCATTAATGGAACATATGGTGTTGCATCTGTTTGTCTGAACATCACCCATCCCTGGGTTTCAGATCTTGAGATTAACCTTACCGCACCAGATGGAACCATCATTCCGCTTTCTATTCAGAACGGAGGTTCAGGTGTAAACTATACCAATACCTGCTTTACTGAAACTGCTGCTACATCCATCACTGCGGGCACAGCTCCATTTACCGGAAACTTTAATCCGGAAGGAAATCTCGGTGCAGTAAACAACGGACAGAATGCCAATGGAGTTTGGCAATTGTGCATTGAAGATGTATCCGGGCTTGATGCGGGCAGTCTTACTAACTGGAGTATTTTATTCAACAATACGCCGGCACCTCCACCGGTTGCTCCAACCAATGACAATCCATGTAATGCAACGCCACTAACGGTGTCGACTGGATGCAATTATACTACCTATACCAATGAGAACGCAACCAATTCTCCTGGCGTTCCGGCACCAGGCTGCTCCAGTTATGTGGGAGGTGATGTTTGGTTTTCGGTAACGGTACCGGCTGGTGGCAGTTTGATTTTTGATACCCAAACCGGCGTTGTAACCGACGGAGGCATGGCAATATACAGCGGCACTTGTAATGCACTCACGCTGATCGCCTGTGATGATGATTTAAGCAATAATGGATTGATGCCGATGATATCAGCAACAGGACTTACTCCTGGCAGCACTGTATGGATTCGTTTCTGGGAATACGGAAATGACAACCCGGGTACATTTGGTATTTGTGTTACTACCCCACCTCCACCGCCTACCAATGATGAAGCCTGTACGGCATTCACACTACCGGTGAACAATAGCTGCAATTATACAACTTATACCAATGCTGGTGCAACCACTTCATCGGTACCGGATCCTGGTTGTGGTAATTTCCAGGGTAACGATGTATGGTTTACAGTAACAGTTCCGGTTGGAGGTGCACTGATATTCGATTCCAACACTGGAACATTAACCGATGCAGATATGGCTGTTTACTCAGGCACCTGCAACGGATTAACGTTGGAAGCCTGTGATGATCTCTCCAGTACCAATGGTTTTATGCCTTCAATAACATTAAGTGGGTTAACCCCCGGTGCAACACTCTGGATAAGGGTTTGGGGATTTGGCACCGGAAATACTGGTACCTTTCAATTGTGTGCAAGTATTCCTCCACCACCTACAGTACAGGATTGTCCGGCTGCATTGGCTATTTGTCAGAATGTGTACAACCAACCCACAGCCTACAGTGGAACAGGAAGCTTACCCAATGAAATTGATGAAAATATCAGTTGCCTGGAAGATGGTGAAAGAGCCGATGTATGGTACACCTTTACTGTACAGTCATCCGGTAATCTTAATTTCACCCTTACCCCCAACAATATTACTGAAGACTATGACTGGGCTGTTTATAATTTAACCGGTGCTACCTGCTCTGATATTTACAGCAATGCAGCTTTGAATGTAAGTTGCAATTTCTCTTCAACTACCCGGAAGTACAGGTCCAACAGGCGGATCAGCGCTTAACAACCAGGATGCATTGGGAACACCTTATAATGCAACGATACCTGTTGTTGCCGGTCAGACTTACGTTATCAACGTAAGCAATTACTCTATTGTCAACCAATGGCTATTCGATCGACTTCAGTGCTTCCACTGCATCTATATTCGACAATATTGCTCCGTTCATTCAATCTATGGGTTCAACAGCTTCCTGCGGTGGCAATCAGATAGCAGTAAATTTCTCTGAAAATATTCTTTGCAATACCATTCAGAATACGGACTTTACAATCACCGGACCTGGTGGACCTTATACTGTAACCGGATGGTCATCTGTTACCTGTACTTCCGGTGCAACCTATGCAAACAATGTAGTACTAACGGTAAGCCCTGCACTAAGTACCAATGGCAACTACCAGGTTTGTTTAACGAATGCTTCAGGATCAGTAACAGATCTTTGTGGTAATGTTGCGCCTCCGGGTTGTCTTAATTTTACGATCGCCACCACAATACCAACATTCAATGCTGTTGGCCCGATCTGCAGTGGTTCTGCAGCACCGGTGCTTGCCAACTACTTCTACCAATGGTATTACAGGAACATGGTCGCCAGCTACTGTTAGCAATACAGCAACGGGTACATATACATTCACGCCTTCTACTGGCCAATGCGCAACGATTGCCACTTTAACAGTAACCGTAACGGGTGCAGGCACAGTACCAACATTTAATGCTGTTCCTGCTTTCTGTCAGGGTACAACTGCTCCCGTACTTCCAACCACGTCAACCAATGGCATAACGGGAACATGGTCGCCAGCCACGGTTAACAATATGGCATCTGCTTCCTATACATTTACGCCCGGTGCCGGGCAATGTGCCACATTAACAACAATAACGGTTACGGTTACCAGCAACACGACGCCAACATTCACTGCAATTCCTGCTTTTTGCAGTGGTGCAACAGCGCCTGTTTTACCGGGTACTTCCAATAATGGCATAAGCGGCACCTGGGCTCCAGCAACAGTGAGCAACACAGCCACCGGAACCTACACATTTACACCCAATGCTGGTCAATGTGCCAATACCGCTACACTTACTGTTACTGTAAACAACAGCATTACTCCCACATTCGCTTTTGCTACAGCAATCTGCAATGGATCTGCCGCACCAGCACTACCGAATACATCTACCAATGGTATTACAGGAACCTGGTCGCCAGCAACAATCAGCAATACGGCAACGGGAACTTATACATTCACACCCAATACTGGCCAATGTGCTGCTCCGACTACTGTTACAGTTACAGTATATGAATTACCGGTATTGTATGTAAGTGGAACCAATCCTTCGTGTACAGGTAACTGTGATGGCGCTGCAACGGTTACCGTAAGTGGAGGAACTGCTCCCTATATATATTCCTGGAGCAATAGCGGGAGCACACCTACCATCACTAATCTTTGTGCAGGAACATACTCGGTAACGGTAACAGATTCTCATGGTTGTATTTCAGCTGCGCTTTCTCCTGCTACTTCCGGATGTTTTCAGATTCAAAGTACTATGGTGGATGCTTGTTCTGCTATCGAGTATGATCAGGAAATGACCTTCTTCCAGGTAGGATCAAATCCACTCAATACGGCATCACTCACAGTTTCCTGGCCTACAGCTGCCAATTCATGGAATGGGTTATGCAGCAATCCGGCTTTTATTGCCAGTGTAAATGCAACAATCACCGGCGGAGGTGTTGTACTGCCCCTACCCGTTAGCGGTATCTTACCTGCCAATGCGAATGTTGTTCTCATTACAAGTACGCCTGCAACCAGCGCCAGTAGTTTTGCCAATCTTACGGATACCTTATATGCGATGTTTCAATGCCCTGGAAATACACAGGGTCATTTTTCCAACAACACCGGCTTGCCAGGCATCAGAACATTGATTATGAATTTTGGCGGAGGCTGTACCGATACGACCACTTATGATCCATCCTTGTTAATTAACCAGAATGGTACAACTGGCGGTTCTGCGGCCATCAACAATGGAGCGTATGTTCTGTATTCAGCCAATGGAACTCCGACATATTATAATTTTGGTTGTACCATACCGAATACAATTTTGTCAACGCAGGTTGTATTGGTTGCGCCACCACAAGTAACACCAACATTTACACAGGTAGGCCCGTTTTGTCAGAATGCTGCTGCTCCGGCTTTACCTGGAATTTCCAATAATGGTATTGCCGGAACCTGGAGCCCGGCAACGATAAACACAACAGCAGCCGGAAACAGTACCTATACCTTTACTCCGAATGCTGGACAATGTGCCACTACGGCAACCATGAATATTACTGTTGCGGCAATTGTAACCAGTACAACAAATATTGCTATCTGTGCTGATCAACTTCCCTATTCATGGAATAGTCAGACCTACAATGCTGCCGGAACTTTCAATGTGACACTGACTTCTTCGGCAGGTTGTGATTCAATCGCAACATTGAATCTGACAGTAAATCCGGTTGTAACGAGTACAACCAATACAACGATCTGCTCGAACCAATTGCCATACTCATGGAACAGTCAGACTTACAATGCAGCGGGTGCCTTCAATGTAACACTAACGTCTTCGGCTGGATGCGATTCCATCGCAACACTCAACTTAACCGTTAATCCGGTTGTGACGAGTACAACCAATATGACTGTATGTTCTAATCAACTACCTTATACATGGAACAGTCAGACTTACAATGCTGGCGGAACATACACAGTAACATTAACCAGTAGTGCTGGTTGCGATTCCATTGCAACTTTAAATCTTACGATCAATGGTGTTGTAACAAGTACAACGAATACAACGATCTGCTCGAATCAACTGCCTTATTCATGGAATAGCCAGACTTACAATGCTGCCGGAACTTTTAATGTGACACTGACATCAGTCGTGCAGGATGCGATTCAATCGCAACACTTGAACCTTAACTGTTTATCCAGTTGTGACGAGCACTACCAACACAACGATCTGTTCCAATCAACTGCCTTATTCATGGAACAGTCAGACTTACAATGCAGCAGGAACTTTCAATGTAACACTAACAAGTAGTCGACTGGATGTGATTCAATTGCAACTTTAAATCTGACAGTAAATCCTGTTGTAACGAGCACAACCAATACAACCATCTGTTCCAATCAACTGCCTTATTCATGGAACAGTCAGACTTACAATGCTGCGGGAACTTTCAATGTGACACTGACCTCATCAGCAGGTTGCGATTCAATCGCAACTCTAAACTTAATCGGTTAATCCTGTTGTTACGAGCACTACCAACACAACCATCTGTTCCAATCAACTTGCCTTATTCATGGAACAGTCAGACTTACAATGCTGCCGGATACTTTCAATGTGACACTGACCTCATCAGCAGGTTGCGATTCAATCGCAACTTTAAATCTGACTGTAAATCCTGTTGTAACGAGCACTACCAATACAACGATCTGCTCGAACCAATTGCCATACTCTTGGAACAGTCAGACTTATAATGCTGGCGGAACATACACAGTAACATTAACCAGTAGTGCTGGTTGCGATTCGGTTGCAACTTTAAACCTTACAATCAATGGTGTTGTAACGAGTACAACGAACACAACTATCTGTTCTAATCAACTGCCTTATTCCTGGAATAGCCAGACTTACAATACTGCCGGAACATTCAATGTGACACTGACTTCTTCGTCTGGATGCGATTCAATTGCAACACTCAACTTAACGGTTAATCCTGTTGTAACGAGCACAACCAACACAACTATCTGTTCTAATCAACTGCCTTATTCATGGAATAGCCAGACTTACAATGCAGCAGGAACTTTCAATGTGACACTAACATCTTCAGCTGGATGTGATTCAATTGCAACTTTGAACCTTACAGTGAATCCAGTTGTGACGAGCACTACCAACACAACGATCTGTTCCAATCAACTTGCCCTATTCATGGAACAGTCAGACTTACAATGCTGCCGGAACTTTCAATGTAACATTAACAAGTAGTGCTGGATGCGATTCCATCGCAACTTTGAACCTTACGGTGAATCCAGTTGTGACGAGCACTACCAACACAACGATCTGTTCCAATCAACTGCCTTATTCATGGAACAGTCAGACTTATAATGCTGGCGGAACATTCACATGTAACACTAACCAGTCGTCGGCTGGTTGCGATTCAATTGCAACTTTAAACCTTACAATCAATCCGGTGTTGTAACGAGTACTACCAATACAACGATCTGTTCCAATCAATTACCATATTCATGGAACAGTCAGACTTACAATGCTGGCTGGTACATTCAATGTGACATTAACTTCATCTGCAGGATGTGATTCTATCGCAACATTAAATCTGACAGTGAATCCAGTTGTGACGAGCACAACCAACACAACAATCTGTTCTAATCAATTACCATATTCATGGAACAGTCAGACTTATAATGCTGCAGGAACTTTCAATGTGACACTGACAAGTCTTCGGCTGGATGCGATTCAATCGCAACACTTAAATCTGACAGTGAATCCGGTTGTGACGAGCACAACCAATACAACCATCTGTTCTAATCAACTGCCTTATTCATGGAACAGTCAGACTTATAATGCTGCGGGAACATTCAATGTGACACTAACATCATCTGCAGGATGCGATTCAATCGCAACATTAAATCTGACAGTGAATCCGGTTGTGACGAGCACAACCAATACAACGATCTGTTCTAATCAATTACCATATTCATGGAACAGTCAGACTTACAATGCAGCCGGAACTTTCAATGTGACGCTGACTTCTTCTGCAGGATGTGATTCTATTGCAACTTTGAACCTTACGGTGAATCCAGTTGTGACGAGCACTACCAACACAACGATCTGTTCCAATCAATTGCCTTATTCATGGAACAGTCAGACTTACAATGCAGCTGGAACTTTCAATGTAACATTGACAAGTCAGCTGCTGGATGCGATTCCATCGCAACTTTGAACCTTACGGTGAATCCAGTTGTGACGAGCACTACCAACACAACGATCTGTTCCAATCAATTGCCTTATTCATGGAACAGTCAGACTTATAATGCTGGCAGGAACATACACATGTAACATTGACCAGTAGTCGCTGGTTGCGATTCGATCGCAACTTTAAACCTTACAGTCAATCGGTGTTGTAACGAGTACTACCAATACAACGATCTGTTCCAATCAATTGCCTTATTCATGGAACAGTCAGACTTACAATGCAGCAGGCACTTTCAATGTAACACTAACGTCTTCGGCAGGCTGCGATTCTATCGCAACACTTGAACCTTACGGTGAATCCAGTTGTAACAAGTACAACCAATACAACAATCTGTTCTAATCAACTTGCCTTATACCTGGAACAGTCAGACTTACAATGCGGCTGGAACCTTCAATGTAACGCTTGACTTCTTCTGCAGGATGTGATTCTATTGCAACATCTGAACCTCACAGTTAACAATACACTGACCAGTACAACTGATGTAACGATCTGTTCTAACCAACTTCCTTACTCATGGAACAGTCAGACTTACAATGCGGCTGGAACGTTACAATGTAACGTTGACATGCAACTTCAGGATGTGATTCGATTGCAACACTGAACCTCACAGTTAATACTGCTCTGACAAGTACAACTGATGTAACAATCTGTTCAAACCAACTTCCTTACACCTGGAACAGTCAGACTTACAATGCAGCTGGAACGTTCAACGTAACGCTGACTTCAACTTCGGGTTGTGATTCAATTGCAACTTTAAATCTGACTGTCAACAATCCAGCTGTAACAAGCACTACCAACACAACGATCTGTTCTAATCAGCTTGCCATACTCATGGAATAGTCAGACTTACAATGCGGCTGGAACTTTCAATGTAACGCTGACTTCAACTGCAGGTTGTGATTCAATTGCAACACTGAACCTAACTGTCAATTCAGTTTTGACAAGTACAACTGATGTAACCATCTGTTCTAATCAGCTTCCTTACTCATGGAACAGTCAGACTTACAATGCGGCTGGTACTTTCAATGTGACATTAACTTCATCTACAGGATGTGATTCTATTGCAACATTAAATCTTACAGTAAATAATACACTTACCAGCACAACAGATATAACCATCTGCTCTAATCAGTTGCCTTATACATGGAACAGTCAGACTTACAATGCTGCTGGAACTTACAACGTAACATTGACAAGTCAACTTCAGGTTGTGATTCTATCGCAACACTTAACCTAACTGTCAATTCAGTTTTGACAAGTACAACTGATGTAACCATCTGTTCTAACCAACTTCCATATTCATGGAACAGTCAGACTTACAATACAGGCGGTACTTACAATGTGACATTAACTTCATCTGCAGGATGTGATTCTATTGCAACGCTTAATCTAACAGTAAATCCTGTTGTAACGAGCACAACCAACACAACCATCTGTTCTAATCAACTGCCTTATTCATGGAATAGTCAGACTTACAATGCAGCTGGCACATTCAATGTGACATTGACTTCATCTTCAGGATGTGATTCTATTGCAACGCTTAATCTGACAGTAAACAATATACTCACCAGTACAACCGATGTAACGATCTGTTCTAACCAACTTCCTTACTCATGGAACAGTCAGACTTATAATGCAGCTGGAACTTATCAATGTAACATTGACAAGCTACTTCAGGATGTGATTCTATTGCAACACTGAACCTAACTGTCAATTCAGTTCTGACAAGTACAACTGATGTAACCATCTGCTCTAATCAACTTCCTTACTCATGGAACAGTCAGACTTATAATGCAGCTGGTACGTTCAATGTAACGCTGACTTCAACTTCTGGCTGTGACTCAATTGCAACACTGAACCTCACTGTCAATTCAGTTTTGACAAGTACAACTGATGTAACCATCTGTTCTAACCAACTTCCATATTCATGGAACAGTCAGACTTACAATGCTGCTGGAACATTCAATGTAACGTTGACAAGCACTTCAGGATGTGATTCTATTGCAACGCTGAATCTTACTGTTAACAACACGCTCACGAGCACAACTAGATATAACCATCTGCTCTAATCAACTTACCTTACAGCATGGAACAGTCAGACTTACAATGCAGCTGGAACATTCAATGTAACGTTGACAAGTCAACTTCAGGATGTGATTCTATTGCAACACTGAACCTCACAGTAAACAACACACTCACGAGTACAACTGATGTAACAATCTGCTCAAACCAACTTGCCTTACTCATGGAACAGTCAGACTTACAATGCGTGCTGGTACTTACAATGTAACGCTGACAAGCACTTCAGGTTGTGATTCTATTGCAACACTGAATCTTACTGTTAACAATACTCTCACCAGTACAACTGATATAACCATCTGCTACCAATCAACTTGCCTTACACCTGGAACAGTCAGACTTATAATGCAGCTGGAACGTTCAATGTAACGTTGACAATCAACTTCAGGTTGTGATTCTATTGCAACACTGAATCTTACAGTAAATTCAGTTTTGACAAGCACAACAGATGTAACCATCTGTTCTAATCAATTGCCATACACCTGGAACAGTCAGACTTACAATGCAGCTGGTACGTTCAATGTGACATTGACTTCAACTTCAGGTTGTGATTCAATTGCAACACTGAATCTTACTGTAAATCACTTTGACCAGTACAACTGATATAACTATCTGTTCTAATCAACTGCCTTACTCATGGAACAGTCAGACTTACAATGCGGCTGGAACTTTCAATGTAACATTGACATCAACTTCAGGATGTGATTCTATTGCAACATTGAATCTTACTGTAAACAACACACTCACGAGTACAACTGATATAACCATCTGCTCCAATCAGCTTCCTTACTCATGGAACAGCCAAACTTATAATGCGGCTGGCACTTTCAATGTAACACTGACTTCTACGGCTGGATGCGATTCAATTGCAACTTTAAATCTGACAGTAAACAACATACTAACTAGTACAACAGATGTAACTATCTGCACAAATCAACTTCCTTATTCATGGAATAGTCAAACATACAATGCGGCTGGAACTTTCACTGTGACGTTGACAAGTACTTCAGGTTGCGATTCTATCGCAACACTGAATCTTACAGTCAACAACACACTCACAAGCACAACAGATGTAACGATCTGCTCTAACCAACTTCCTTATTCATGGAACAGTCAGACTTACAATGCGGCTGGAACTTACAATGTAACATTGACTTCAACTTCAGGATGTGATTCTGTTGCAACACTAAACCTCACAGTAAATAACACACTGACAAGTACAACAGATGTAACGATTTGCACCAACCAACTTGCCTTACTCCTGGAACAGTCAAACTTACAATGCGGCTGGAACTTACAATGTAACGTTGACATCAACTTCAGGATGCGATTCGATTGCAACACTGAACCTCACTGTCAATTCAGTTTTGACAAGTACAACTGATGTAACCATCTGCACCAACCAACTTCCTTATTCATGGAACAGTCAGACTTACAATGCTGCTGGAACTTTCAATGTAACGTTGACTTCAACTTCAGGTTGTGATTCTATTGCAACACTGAATCTTACAGTAAATTACAGTTCTGACAAGTACAACAGATGTAACAATCTGTTCAAACCAACTGCCTTACACCTGGAACAGTCAGACTTACAATGCAGCTGGAACTTTCAGTGTAACGTTGACATCAACTTCAGGATGTGATTCTATTGCAACGCTCAATTTGACAGTAAACAATACACTCACTAGTACAACAGATGTAACAATCTGTTCTAAATCAATTGCCTTACACCTGGAACAGTCAGACTTATAATGCTGCGGGAACTTTCAATGTAACACTGACATCATACTGCAGGATGTGATTCGATTGCAACACTGAATCTTACAGTAAACAACACACTCACCAGTACAACTGATGTGACAATCTGTTCAAACCAATTGCCTTACTCGTGGAACAGTCAGACTTACAATGCGGCTGGAACTTTCAACGTAACGCTGACTTCAACTTCAGGTTGCGATTCGATTGCAACGCTGAATCTTACAGTAAATTCAGTTTTGACAAGTACAACTGATGTAACCATCTGTTCTAACCAACTTCCTTATTCATGGAATAGCCAGACTTACAATGCGGCTGGAACTTTCAGTGTAACGTTGACATCAACTTCAGGTTGCGATTCTATTGCAACGCTCAACCTCACGGTAAACAATACACTCACCAGTACAACAGACATAACTATCTGTTCTAATCAACTACCATACAGCTGGAATAGCCAGACTTATAATGCGGCTGGTACGTTCAATGTGACATTGACTTCAACTTCAGGATGTGATTCTATTGCAACGCTCAATTTGACAGTAAACAATACACTCACCAGTACAACAGATGTAACGATCTGCTCTAACCAACTTCCTTATACATGGAACAGTCAAACTTACAATGCTGCAGGAACTTACAACGTAACATTGACTTCTACTGCAGGATGTGATTCAATTGCAACGCTTAATCTTACTGTAAACAACACACTCACGAGCACAACTGATATAACCATCTGCTCCAATCAGCTTCCTTACTCATGGAACAGTCAGACTTACAATGCTGCGGGAACTTACAATGTGACATTGACTTCAACTTCAGGTTGTGATTCAATTGCAACACTGAACCTAACTGTCAATTCAGTACTTTGACAAGTACAACCGATGTAACAATCTGTTCTAATCAACTTCCTTACTCATGGAACAGTCAGACTTACAATGCTGCTGGAACTTTCAATGTAACATTGACTTCAACTTCAGGTTGTGACTCTATCGCAACTCTAAATCTAACTGTAAATAACACACTTGACAAGCACAACCGATGTAACCATCTGTTCTAATCAACTTACCATACACTTGGAACAGTCAGACTTACAATGCGGCAGGAACTTTCAATGTGACATTAACTTCTTCTGCAGGTTGCGATTCGATTGCAACGCTGAATCTTACAGTAAATTCAGTTTTGACAAGCACGACAGATGTAACGATCTGCACAAACCAATTGCCATACAGCTGGAACAGCCAAACTTATAATGCAGCTGGCACATACAATGTAACACTGACAAGTACTTCAGGTTGCGATTCTATTGCAATACTAAACCTCACAGTAAATAATACTCTGACTAGCACAACAGATGTAACAATTTGTACTAATCAACTTCCTTATTCATGGAATAGCCAAACTTACAATGCGACTGGAACTTACAATGTGACGTTAACATCAACTTCGGGTTGTGATTCTATTGCAACATTGAATCTTACTGTGAACAACACTCTCACCAGCATAACTGATATAACGATCTGCTCTAATCAATTGCCATACAGCTGGAACAGTCAGACTTACAACGCTGCCGGAACATTCAATGTAACGTTGACATCAACTTCAGGTTGCGATTCTATTGCTACACTTAACTTAACTGTAAATCCTGTTGTAACCAGTACAACCAACACAACCATCTGTTCTAATCAATTGCCTTACTCCTGGAACAGTCAGACTTACAATGCAGCGGGAACTTTCAATGTCACATTGACTTCAACATCAGGATGCGATTCTATTGCTACACTTAACTTAACTGTAAATCCTGTTGTAACCAGCACAACCAACACAACCATCTGTTCTACTCAACTGCCTTATTCTTGGAACAGTCAGACTTACAATGCGGCTGGTACATTTAATGTAACATTAACCTCAACTTCAGGATGTGATTCAATTGCAACACTGAACCTCACGGTCAATAATATGTTAACCAGTACAACCAACGTATCCATCTGTTCAACTCAATTACCATACTCATGGAATAGCCAGACTTACAATGCAGCAGGTACGTTCAACGTAACTTTAACTTCTTCTGCAGGTTGTGATTCCATCGCAACACTTAATTTGTCGGTAAATCCTGTTGTAACGAGTATTACCAACACAACTATTTGTTCAAATCAGATTCCTTATAACTGGAATGGACAGGTTTACAACACAGCGGGTACTTATACTGTAACATTAATATCATCTGCTGGATGTGACTCTATAGCAACAATTAATCTGCAGATAAACAATACCAGTTCAAGTAATACAGCCGTTTCGGTATGCAGCAACCAGTTACCTTATAACTGGAATGGAAACAATTATTCCGGTGCAGGAGTTTATCAGGTAACCCTTACCGGTAGTAATGGATGCGATTCGGTGGCAACACTGCAACTGAACGTAAACTCAGTTACAACAAGTTCCAGCAATGCCGTTATTTGCTCCAACCAGGCGCCTTATAGCTGGAATGGAAATAACTATTCTACGACTGGTTCATACCAGGTAACCCTTACCGGTAGTAACGGATGCGATTCTGTAGCTACCCTGAACCTGATTGTAAATCCGGTTGTAAACAGCAGTACGAATGCCAGCACCTGTAGCAATCAGCTGCCTTACACCTGGAATGGTCAATCTTACAATGCAACAGGAAATTACCAGGTAACGCTGGTCAGCAATGCAGGTTGTGATTCCATTGCCACCTTACATCTCACAGTAAATCCGGTAGTTTCCAGCAGCAGCAATGCCAGTACCTGCAGTAGTCAATTGCCTTATCTCTGGAATGGTCTTCAACTCAATACTGCTGGTGTTCATAGCATCACACTCACCAGCAGTGCGGGCTGTGATTCAATAGTAACACTTAACCTAACCATCAACCAAACACCGGTCGCTCCAACCGTGACAACACTTGTAACTTATTGTCAGCATGGCGCCGCCTCTCCATTAACAGCAAACGGCACACATACTCTACTCTGGTATACCAGCGCAACAGGAGGCACAGGAAGCAACACTGCGCCAACACCATCCACCGCTGTTCCTGGTTCAGTTACTTATTATGTTAGTCAGCATACCGGTTTCTGTGAAAGTGTTCGGACACCCATTACCGTTATTGTGAATCCGAAACCGATACTCGGAGCTGATAGAGACTTACGCCTTTGCTTTGGCGATTCAGCAAATATGGCCATCCAGTACAATACATTTGGATTGACCGCCAACTGGACTTTCAATAACAATCCCATCAGTGCTCCTGGTTGGGTATATACTTCAGGCAATTACCAGTTGATCATCAGCAACAATTTCGGCTGCGCAGATACAGCAAAAATCCGATTAACCATTCAACCGGAAGTTATTGCAAACGCAGGCCCGGACGATATTGCAGAATATGGTATTCCTTACCAGTTACAGGGAAGTGGCGGCGGTCAGTACCTGTGGTCACCGGGTTCTCCATTACTGAACAACCCTTATGCTTCCAGTCCGAACGCTACATTGACAGAAGACACCCGCTTCATACTCATGGTTAAAGACGAAATCGGTTGTACCGACTATGATACTGTATTCCTGAAAGTACTCAAAGGGCCAACATTCTATATTCCAAATGCGTTTACACCTAACGGTGATGGCTTAAATGATACTTATAAACCAACTGCAGTTGGCATAGCTAAACTGGAATACTTCAGAATATTCAACCGTTATGGTGAACTGGTTTTTGAAACGCATGAAATCAATAAAGGCTGGGATGGAAATTATAAAGGCATCAAACAACCACTGGGTGGATATGTTTGGATGTTAAAAGGCGTCGACAGAAAAGGTGAAGTGAAAGTAATGAAAGGAAATGTAGTACTGGTTCGTTAAACCAGGAAGCCATAAAATAAAAAAGCCGCAGACTTAACACTGCGGCTTTTTTATGCTTACAATTTGATGAATTCAACCCGCCGGTTGCCAGCCTTACCTTCTTTCGTTTTGTTATCAGCTACAGGCGAACTCTCGCCTTTTCCTTCTGTTTCTATCCTGCTTGCATCTATGCCAAAATCTTTTACCAGTGCATCTTTCACAGCACCGGACCGTTTCCGGGAAAGTTCCAGATTAGAGGCATCTGAACCGTCGCTATCTGTATGGCCTACAATCTTAATTTTTACATCGGCATGCTTCTTCAGAATACCGGCGATCTCTGTTAGTACTCCATTGCTCTCGGGTTTAATGGTTGCTGTATTGACATCAAACAATATTCCAGTTGTAGAGAAAGCTCCTTCATCTATTAATTTATGCCTGGTGTCTGGAATCCCTTTAGCAATTTTAATATTTGTCACATTGTAACCAACTTCACTGTCGGCACCTCCATATCTTTTCACTGCAAAAAACAATTGGTTAAAATCTGTTCCTGCTTTGATCGCTTTCGGCAGGTCGTATAATTTTTCTTCATTCATCCAGATTCTCAATCTTTCTTTTTGAACCTGCATCGCCACATGAATTACTTTATTAAAATACTTTTCCAGTTCAGGCGTTTTTCTGATATCTGTATTCAGAAATCGCTTATATGATTCCAGTGATTCGAAATGCAAATGAGAGGCATTATTATCATAAGGCTGAATTTTCAGTTCAGTAGCGAAGTTTTTTGCATACTCCTTAAGAAAATCATTGGATGTAGTAGACTCTGTTCCTGAAGCAAAAAAGCCAAATGCCAAAACAGGAAAAGCAGCTTTGGGATTTTCTCTCCTGAGGATGAGATCAAATTCCACCGTAAAATTTTCAGTGAATGATTCTTTGTTATCCGTTAGATAAACACTGTTCTGATAGAACTGGGCCCAGTTTCCTTTTTGTCCACTGATGGTAACGACCGCTCCCGTACCGTTTGAATTCCATCCGGTTGGTAATTCACCCATATTGTCGGACGCAAAATCATTCGCATAGATAACTTTTTCACCGGGCACAAAATCATACCTGGCATAAGATTTCAAAACAGTAGAAGTTGCCGGATTATCAGGTGTGGTGGTTGCCGCATTGCTATTGGTTGAAGTGGATGAAGCACCGCCTGAATTACCACCGTTTTTCACCGATTGCTCCGCTTCATCCAAAGACTTGTCAATGGCCTTATTTACATTCTTGTCTACCCTGTAATTTACTTTATCTTTAACTTTCTTAAATAGTTTGTCTACCTGCCCAACAGACACAAATGGAAGAACAAAGATTAAAGAAAACAGCAATACCCTTTTCATGTTTGTAATTTTTAATTAAATGCAAACATCTATAAAAGCAGGACAAACGGGAGGACCGATTGATATGAAATGTAACTTAGCCTGAATGAATTGAGTTTTTTGTATTTGATTTCCATCTATGAAAAGTTGATAACCTTAATCAGTCCTGATGCTACTCAGTATCATGATTGTAAAACAGGCGCCTGATTAGCTTTACTGGTACTGATACAACACTTGAATAAAAAACAGATTGGCATGAAAAAAATATTAATGGTTTTTGAAGGTGACCGGTTTTCTGAAGGTGCATTTGCCTTTGCTCAAAGGCTGAATGAATTACAGCCCATTCTCCTCACGGGTATTTTTTTACCACAGTCGAAAGTGAAAAGCTTATGGAGTTATGCACAGGCACTGATTACCCCATTAACAGGTAGCGATGAAGTGGTTTCTGATGATAAAGCCATACAGAAAAACCTGGAAGATTTTACAACACGCTGTACGAAAGCGGGAATAAGGTTTTCGATACATAAAGATTACTATGATTTTGCATTGCTGCAATTAAAGAGAGAAAGTTTATACGCCGATCTGATGATCATTGGCAGTGAAGTTTTTTATAATAATGATGGAAAAGAATTGCAGGAAGATTACCTGCAGGATGCTTTGCACGGAATGAAATGCCCTGTTATTGTTGTACCGGAAAATTATAGTTTTCCAGCCAGCATCATTCTGTCTTATGATGGAAGTGAAGACGCTATCTATGCCATTAAACAATTTGCCTATCTTTTACCGGAATTAACTGTATTGGATACCATGCTAGTTTACGCAGGTGTGAGTAAAGATGAAGAAATACCCGATCAACCATTGATTCAGGAACTGGCAGAACGCAGTTACCCGAACTTAACCATTTGCAAACTGGATGTGGATATAAAAAAGAATTCACCAGCTGGTTGCTGAACAAAACATCGGCCATGCTGGTGAGTGGTGCATTCGGAAGATCCGGTTTATCAATGATGTTGAAAAAGAGTTTTGTAAATGACATTGTTGCCGCTCATAAATTGCCTGTATTTATAGCACACCGTTAACAAATAACAATATTTCTGATTTCAAAATTACCTGTATGGATAAAATTATAGCAGCACTTGATGGATTACAGTATTCAGAAAGCACGAGAGATTATGCCATTGCACTGGCACATCATTCCAAAGCGCACCTGGTGGGTGTTTTCCTGGATGATCCTACATACACCAGTTATAAAATTTATGAGATGGTAGAACAGGGAGGCATATCCGAAGATAAAATCAGGCACCTGGAAACCAATGATAAAAACGCCAGGGCAAAAGCAGCCGATGATTTCGAAAAAACCTGTCAACAGGCTGCCATTGATTATTCCCTGCACCACGACAGAAAAATTGCGATCCAGGAATTAAAACATGAAAGTATTTATGCCGATTTAATGGTAATAGATTCTAAGGAGACGCTTTCACATTATGAAGAAAAAATTCCAACCCGTTTCATCAGAGAATTACTGGGCGATGTACAATGCCCGGTACTCGTTGCTCCACGGAAATATAAGCCCATAGAAAAAGTGGTACTATTATTCGATGGAGAACCATCATCGGTTCATGCTATCAAAATGTTCAGTTATGTTTTGCCTGATTTCAGAAAATTACCCACATCAATCATTTCAGTAAATCCACCTAACAGCAGCTTACACCTGAAAGACAATAAACTGATGAAAGAATTTATGAAACGACACTATCCCAATGCTGTATTCAATGTTTTACAGGGATTACCTGAAACCGAAATCATCCATCACCTGAAAGAAGAAAAAGAAAATACGTTAGTCGTATTGGGCGCTTACAGGCGTGGAACCGTGAGTCGTTGGTTCAGGGAAAGCATGGCCGATATACTGATGAGAGAATTGAAATTACCCTTATTCATTGCGCACAATAAATAACGAATAAAAACAGCTGCCGGCTCTTTTTTTGTTCTTGCCGCCGTATTAAAATCGAATTATGAATAAATTAAAACTGGAAGAATTACTCGATATAGAATCGGAACAATTTGCAAAATTGAATGGCATTGTTAAGGAAGCCATAGAAGAAGAA
Organism: Ferruginibacter sp.; assembly: GCA_037045295.1. Lineage (GTDB taxonomy): Bacteria > Bacteroidota > Bacteroidia > Chitinophagales > Chitinophagaceae > Ferruginibacter. Next base: position 122,277 of record JBAOHS010000004.1, on the reverse strand, counting down.
AAATTACTGTCCCAGAAACTGCTCGAATTCGAAGACAAAAACCCAACATTCGTAAGCAGGGTGGCCGATCGTGTGGCAAGTTTTGGCGGCAGCTGGAAATTTATTCTCAGTTTTATGTTATTCATGCTGGTTTGGATTTTAACCAATGTTTACCTGCTGAGTAAGCCCTTTGATCAATACCCGTTTATTCTATTGAACCTGCTTTTATCTACCATTGCTGCATTACAGGCCCCTGTGATTATGATGAGCCAGAACAGGAAAGAAGAAAAAGACAGGCAGCGTGCGGTAAATGATTATATGATCAACCTGAAATCAGAAATAGAAGTGCGCAATCTCCATGGCAAACTCGATCTGCTGATAACAGAACAAATGAAAACACTGTTCGACATACAGAAAACACAGGTAGATTTGATGGAAGAGATCAAATCAATTCTAAGAAAAGAAGTCCGGTAAAATAAAAGTTTATAAAAGAGACGAATGGATTCAATTACCCACCTGGCATTGGGAGCATGTATGGGAGAAGCTTTCGCCGGTAAAACACTGGGCAGGAAAGCAATGCTATGGGGTGCCATGGCGCAAAGTATTCCTGATATTGATTTCATGGCTTCTTTCTGGATGGATACCACCGATAACCTTCTTGCGCATCGGGGCTTTACTCACTCTTTTCTATTCTGTGCACTGATAACACCCCTGCTGGGATTCATTGCGGAGAAATTACATCGTCCGCACAATATCAGATTGGGAAGATGGATGCTTTTTTTCGGAGCTGTAATCTTTATACATGTTTTCATAGATGCATTCAATAATTACGGCGTTGGTTGGTTTGAGCCGTTTGATCATACCCGCATTTCTTTTAACGCCATCTATGTGGCTGATCCGTTTTTCTCTATCTGGCCTTTGATCGGCAGTATCGCATTGATCATCATAAGCCCGTGGAATACCCGTCGGAAAAGATGGTGGCGTATAGGCCTTGGTGTTAGTAGTTTGTACCTTATCTATTGCCTGATCAATAAATCGCATACCGATTCACACATAAAAGATTCACTACAAAAACAACAGATTTCCTATAGCCGTTATTTCACAACACCGGCGCCACTGCAAAACTGGTTATGGTATGTAGTGGCAGGAAACGACAGTGGGTATTATGTAGGATTCTACTCAGTGTTCGACAAGTCTGATAGTCTTCAACTCAATTACTTTCCTAAAAATGAACAATTACTCAATACTATTTCCCATAATGAAGATCTGCCGAAACTGATCCGGTTCTCGAAAAGAATTCTATACGATCGAAAAATGGGGAGATACACTGGTATTCAATGATCTGCGTTTCGGACAAATAACAGGCTGGCAAAATCCAAAAAACCATTTTGCATTTCATTATTACCTACAGGAACCCGATAACAATACACTTGTAGTACAAAGGGGCCGCTTTGAAGGTTGGAATTCCCACACATTTTTTTCCCTTCTGAAAAGAATCAGGGGCAATTAAACAGACCCTGTTTTACTGGTATTTGAATGAGCGGAATCAAGGCTGAATGTGACTGCCATCAGCATTTTCCTTCAATTGAAAATCTACTTTCGATATATAAAGCTGTTCCTGATGAATGCCCTTATTTTTCAGTGATCATTGCAGCTAAGCTTAGGAGGATTAAACAGCATACTCTTTCATCTGCCTGATTAATTGATCATGCAGCAATATACATACTCATAAAAACATTTACCATGAAAAAAATAATTGTTGCCACCGACTTTTCCCCTGCCGCTATGAATGCAGCTAAATATGCTGCTGATATGGCAGTGAGTATCAATGCAGCTATTCTATTGCTTCATACTTACCAGGTGCCGGTTACTTACAGTGAAGTTCCTGTTGCCGTTAATCTTGATGAGATTCAAAAAAATACAGAAAATAAATTACTGCTGATAAGAGATGAACTGAACAGCAGGACCGGAAATAAAATTGCAATTGACATCTCTGTAAAAGTTGGCTCATTTTATCCCGAATTGAAATCCTTGTGTGAAACAGTACTTCCCTATGCCGTAATCATGGGAAGCCAGGGAACAACTGCAGCAGAAAGACTATTCTTTGGCGGTCATGCAGTATATGCAATGAAACATTTACCCTGGCCATTGATAACGGTACCTTCCAATGCTTCCTTTACTGCTATTAAGAAAATCGGATTGGCATGCGATTTCAATAAGGTAGTTGAAACAACTCCTGTAGACCAGATTAAAACCATGATGAATGATTTTCATGCCGAACTGCATGTACTCAATACAGGAAAAGAAGGCGTTTACGACCCAGACATTGTTTTTGAATCAGGAATGCTGCAGGAATTACTCGCTTCTATGAAACCTGCATACCACTTGCTCACACATGAAAACATTGATGAAGGCATCATGGATTTTGCCGACAAAAATAGACTTGATCTGCTGGTCGTGCTTCCTAAAAGACACAACCTGCTCGACTCACTGATTCATAAAAGTCATACCAAACAGCTCGTTCTGCATAGTCATGTGCCTGTAATGGCTCTGCATCAGTCCTAACCAATTAAACGGATTCAATGCAAAAGGGAAAGTCATCCATAAGCTGGAGAGAAAAGCTTGAAAAAAAGATTCAACCCAAACTAGTGGATCTGTCGCTTAACTGGTCGAAAAAAATGGGTACAGGTAAAATGCTGATCCCTACGCCATTACTGATCGACAGTACCATAAAAAAAATACCCAAAGGCAAAGTAGTAACGGTAAACAATATACGAGACTACCTGGCAAATGAATACAAAGCCGATACAACCTGTCCCTTAACAACCGGTATATTCCTGAACATAGCAGCCAATACCGCTGAAGAAGACCGTTCACGGGGAAAGACCAGGGTTACACCCTATTGGCGGGTTTTAAAAGAAGGGGGAAAACTCAACCCGAAATTTCCCGGTGGGATATCCAAGCAAGCTGATTACCTTGAGCAGGAAGGTTTGGAAATTATTGCCGGCAATGGCAAAGACCAATACCAGGTAAAGCATTACGATAAAAAATTAGTCACCCTTGAATAAACTATTTTGAAAACACTCTTTTTTAGTACCAAAAATTTTGAAAAGCCCTATCTCGACAAATCCGGCAAAGATTTTCATGATCTGAATTTTATAACCGAAGCCCTCACAGAAGAAACTGCCTCCAAAGCAGCAGGCTATGAAGCTGTAAGCATTTTTGCGGGGGATGATGCATCTGCAGCTGTTCTGAACAAGCTGAAAGAGGCAGGTGTTGGATACATTGCCATACGTGCAGCCGGATACGATAATACCAATATTGCTGAAGCCAACAAGTTAAATATCCGGGTTGCTAACGTTCCCGCCTATTCGCCGTACGCCATTGCTGAACATGCAGTTGCCCTGATCCTGGCACTCAACAGGAAAATCACACTGGCGAAGGAACAGGTATCAGACTACAACTTTACAACAGGCAATCTGGTTGGCTTTGATTTGCACCGCAAAACTGTAGGCGTCATAGGCACAGGAACCATCGGCAGTATTTTCGCTGGCATTATGCATGGTTTTGGATGCAAATTAATCGGGTACGATATCGTAGAAAATCCATCACTGGTAAAAAACTACCAACTCGAATATCATACACTGGAAACTCTTTGCCGTGAATCGGATATTATCAGTATACATACCTGCCTCAACGAATCAACGCATCATATGATCAAGCAGAAAACCATTTCTTTAATGAAACCTTCGGTTATGATCATCAATACCAGCAGGGGCGGCTGTGTAAACACGACAGATGTCATTGATGCAATCGAAAACAAAAAGATCAGTTTTTTCGGAACCGATGTTTATGAAAAAGAAAGAGGTGTTTTTTTCTATGATTACAGTGGAAAAGAATTAGCTGATCCTATACTCAAAAAACTCCTGCAGCTTCCCAATGTACTGGTAACGCCGCACCAGGCCTTCGCTACCTTCGAAGCACTAACAAACATTGCGGATACCACTTTTCAGAACCTGCGATGCTGGATCAACCAGGAAAGATCTGCAAATGAACTAACCCGATTTTAACTATACAATCCGATGATATGATTGGAAAATTAACCATCGATGAAATTGAAAATATTCTTCAAAGAAATATTTTAGGACGACTGGCCTGCAGTAATGGAAACAGAAACTATATCGTTCCCATCAGCTACGTATATGACGGAAAGTTCATCATTGCTCATTCAATGGAAGGGTTGAAAACAAACATGATGCGTAGCAATCCGGATGTTTGTTTTGAAGTAGATGAAATCAGCAACTTCCAATCCTGGAAATCAGTCATTATCCGTGGGCAATTCCAGGAACTCAAAGACGAACGTGAACGGCTATACGCAATGAAACTTTTTCTGGATAAAATGTTACAACTCAAAATCAGTCAGACTGCCCATCCCAATGAACAACATAGTTTAAAGCCAGTTGTATTCAGAATTATCCCTATAGAAAAAACAGGACGTTTTGAAAATGAATAATGCCTACTTTCAGGTATGGAAAAAATCATCACCCTCACCTTCAGTCCATGCATCGATAAAAGCACCAGTGTCAAAGGCCTGGTTCCCGAAAAAAAATTATCCTGTGCTCCACCTGTTCTGGAACCGGGGGGAGGTGGCATCAATGTTGCCCGGGCATTGAATAAACTGGGATCAGAAGCCATTGCCGTTTTCCCATCCGGAGGCTATACAGGCCAGTTCTTCAATCACCTCTTAGAAAAAGAAGAGATCAGTAGTCGCATCATACAATCGGTGAATGAAACCAGGGAGAATATCATTGTACTGGATGAATCCACCAACAACCAATACCGCTTTGGTATGCCTGGCACAACACTGCTTGAAGAGGAATGGAAAAAATGCCTGGAGATCATCGCCAATGAAGAAGGTATTACTTATATCGTTGCAAGCGGCAGTCTTCCTCCCGGTGTACCCAAGGATATCTATGCACAATTGGCCAGAATTGCCAAACAGCAAAATGCAAAACTGGTGGTAGACACTTCCGGTGAAGCATTAAGACATGCTTCCGAAGAAGGTGTTTTTCTGCTCAAACCCAACCTGTCGGAACTTGCCTCTCTTGCTGGTAAATCAGAAATTGACAATGCAGGTATTTACCAGGCTGCCCGACAAGTGATCAGTAATGGTGGATGCGAAGCAATGCTGGTTTCTATGGGCGCATCAGGCGCTGTATTATTCACAAAAGATATTGCCACATTATTTACACCGCCACCCGTAAAAAGATTGAGTACAGTTGGCGCCGGCGACAGCATGGTTGCAGGAATGGTATGCTATCTTTCCCGGCAAAAAAACATAGAAGATGCTGCTGCTTATGCTGTTGCATGTGGTTCTGCAGCCACCATGAACCACGGTACCCAGTTATGCAATAAAAAAGATGCAGATTATTTGTTTCCCCAGATTCACCGGATTCCTTTTAATAGTACCCTTGAGCTATAAAACTGATCGTTATCACTGGATCTGCTGACACGCTTCATCAGATTTCTGCTGAAATAAATTCATATTTGATATTGTTGTTCCGGATGAATATTAAATCCGCTGGCAGTTAATAAAGAACGATCTTTATGTATACAATTCAGATGATTTCAGCAAGTGAAACAACATCATGTCCTTAAATAGTAACCTGCAACGTTTCTTAAATGAAACCGGTGACATATCCCGGTTTACCAGCAGGTTTTTCAGACAATGGTTCAAACCCCGTTATGAAATAGCAGAATTCTTCCGGCAATGTTTTTTAATCGGGTATCGTTCTCTGCCACTGGTAGGGTTAACCGCTTTTATTCTGGGTCTTGTACTTACCATGCAGCTACGCCCTTCGATGGTTGATTATGGCGTGGAATCTCAAATACCCGCTATCGTAGCCATAGCAATCGTAAGAGAAATCGGACCGGTAATCATTGCCCTGATTTTCGCTGGAAAAATCGGCAGTAGTATCGGTGCTGAACTAGGCTCCATGAAAGTTACCGAACAGATCGACGCCATGGAAGTAAGCGGTACCAATCCATTTCAAATACCTGGTCGTAACAAGGGTACTGGCCGCAACCTTTATGTTACCGGTTCTGGTGATGCTGGGTGATGCCATTTCTTTATATGGATCATATCTTGGTGTGAACATCCGCAGTACCACACGAGCTTTCAGCTTATTCTGGAAACAGGTGTTTGATATACTTTCAATTTCAGATGTGACTACCGGCCTATTTCAAATGTTATTTCTTCGGATTTGCCGTTGGCATCATCGGCTGCTACAAAGGATACAACAGCAGCAAGGGTACTGAAGGTGTAGGAAGATCGGCCAATTCAGCGGTTGTTGTTTCATCGGTAATGATATTTATACTCGACCTGCTGGCAGTACAGCTCACCGATCTGCTGGGATTTAACTGATCATACAAATGATTGAAACTACAACAGAACATACCAACCTTTCAACTACGCTGAATCAACCGGTACTCAGTGTTGAACATTTGTACAAATCATTTGGGAAAAATAAAGTACTGATAGACTTCAGTGTGGAATTGTACAAAGCCGAAACAGTTGTAGTACTGGGCAAATCGGGTTCAGGTAAATCGGTACTCATTAAATGCATCATCGGCTTACTTGCTCCGGATAGCGGAAACATAACGTTACTGGGTAAACGAATTACCGATATAAAGGAAGATGAACTGGATAAAATAAGGGCAAAAGCAGGATTCATGTTTCAAAGCAATGCATTATATGATTCAATGACGGTAAAAGAAAACCTGGAATTTCCATTGCGCAGGCATTGGATCAAAGCTTCACAGACAGAAGTGAACCAGATGGTAGAAGAAGCACTTACAGATGTAGGACTGCAACACACTACTAACATGATGCCTGCAGAACTGTCCGGAGGCATGCGCAAAAGAATCGCCCTTGCCAGAACACTGATCCTGAAACCCGAAATCATTCTCTACGATGAACCAACCACCGGACTGGACCCCATAACTGCCAGAGAAATAATCGAGCTGATAAAAAGCATTCAGGTTAAATACAAAACTTCCTCCCTGGTTATTTCTCATGACATGAATTGTGTGAAAAATGCCAGCAACCGGGTGGTTATCCTTATTGATGGCCGTTGTTATGCAAACGGCACTTATGCGGAACTGTTAGAAAGTCAGGACCCAAGAATAAAACAATTTTTTGAATAAATTTATATGGCAACCAGATCCATCAACAACTTAAAACTCGGGCTTATTTGTACTTGCAGGATTGTTATTCCTTGATCCTGCTCATGTACATGATCGGCAAGAACAGGAATTTTTTTGGTCGCAATTATGAATTAAGGGCAAGGTTCAGCAATGTACAGGGACTTGTTGCCGGGAACAATGTTCGTTTCTCTGGCATACAGGCAGGGACCGTTAAAAAAATCAGCATTCTCAATGACACAACCATTGAAGTACTGATGACTATTGACGATAAAATGAAAACCGTCATCCGTAAAAATGCCCAGGCTTCCATTGGTACCGAAGGTTTGGTGGGCAATAAAGTGCTAAACATAATCCCAGGGAAAATCACCGCAGATTTCGCTACTGATGGCGATCTGATCTCCACCCGAAAAACAATAGATACTGATGAAATGCTGCAAACACTCAGCAAAACCAACAACGACGTTGCCATCATTGCTGATGGTCTTAAAACAACCATCGAACGCATCAACAGCAGTAGTGCCTTGTGGTCGTTGCTCAACGATCAGTCGATCCCCGGAAATATCAAACAATCTGTATCCAATATCCGGCAGGCCACGGCAAAAGCCAATGTTATGGCAACAGACCTGCACAATCTCGTAAAAGATATAAAAGAAGGGAAAGGATCTGCAGGTGCATTGCTAACAGATACTACCTTTGCCTATAACCTGAACACAGCAGTTCTTTCTATCAACCAGGTGGGTAAAACTACCGATTCACTGGCCAGGGAAATTAAAAACCTTGCAGCAGGAATCAAAGAAGATGTAAACAACGGAAAAGGAACCGTGCATGCACTTTTAAAAGACTCCACTGTTACAGAAAAACTGAATGCCAGTTTAGAAAATATCCGCAAAGGAACGGAGGGTTTTAACCAGGCCATGGATGCCATCAAACATAGCTTCCTGCTTCGTGGATATATTAAAAAGCAGGAAAAGAAAAAGCAACAGGAGTTGAAAAATAAGCTAAGTACTGAAAATAAATAATTGTTCAATGAACCGCATTTCAAACATTGCTAAACACAACAATAATCCGGCTCTTTATTTTTTAATTATTATACTGATCATTGCTTCTCCGGGATTTCAATCCTGCAGTAAAAGCCGGGAAAAGACCAGTCCGGTGGTTGAGAACATCACTGCTTCTGTATATGCAGCAGGTGTGATTAAAACAAAAAATCAGTATTCAGTCTATTCCACTGTGAGTGGTATACTCAGCGAAATCCTCGTTAAAGAAAACGACTCTGTAAAAGCAGGTTCTCCTCTCTTCAGGATTGCCGATAAAATTTCATCTTTAAGCAGCGACAATGCAGCACTGGCTGCCGATTATGCTACCCTTTCCAATAACAGGGAGAAAATAACAGAAATTGAAAACAACATTGATCTTTCCCGTAGTAAATACAGGAACGACAGCTTACTGCTGAGTCGTCAGCAAAACCTGTGGAACCAGGGCATCGGAACCAAAGTTGAACTGGAACAACGGGAACTTTCTTTAAAAAATTCAAGAACCGCTCTTGAATCTGCGAAACTGAAATACAATGATCTGCTCAAACAACTTTCACTCAACGCAGCGCAATCGAGAAACAACCTGGCCATCAGTAAAAACAGGGAAAGTGATCTGATCATCAGAAGCGAGATCAATGGAAAAGTATATGCTATCAATAAAGAAAAAGGAGAAATGGTCAATCAGCAAACAAGCCTGGCTACCATTGGTCAAACAGATAATTATCTCCTCGAATTACAAGTGGATGAATATGATATTGTAAAAATAAAAGAAGGACAAAAAGTACTCGTATCAATGGATAGCTATAAAGGTGAAGTGTTTGAAGCCATTGTTACCAAGTTGAATCCTTTGATGAATGAAAGAACGAAATCGTTTTTGGTAGAAGCAGAGTTTACCAGGCAACCACCCGTACTGTATCCGAACCTGACAGTTGAAGCCAATATTATAACTGCGGTAAAAGAAAAAGCACTTACGATTCCACGCAATTATCTCGTTGATGATTCCCTTGTGTATATTTCAAACTCAGAAAAAAAATCAGTAAAAACAGGCTTGAAAGATTTTCAGAAAGTTGAAATCCTGAGTGGCTTACAATCAACCGATGTGATATACAAACCCTGATCATGCTGAACAAACTGATACTAAATATTGCAAAAGCGCTGCTGATGGCTCGTTGGCGACAAACACTCGTTGCTGCTATTGGTGTAACTTTTGGCATTACCATGTTTGTGACCCTGCTGAGTTTTATGACGGGACTTAATAAGTTACTGGATGGACTTATCCTTAACAGAACACCCCACATCCGTTTGTTCAAAGAAATAAAACCCAATGCCGATCAACCAATATTCACATCCGGATTATATAAGAATTACCATCATTTTATCAGCTCATTGAAATCAGGCAATGCACGACAGGAAATTTACAATGCCGACTTTATCATGCGTGCTCTGAAAAAAGACAACCAGGTGCTCGGATATTCTCCACGGATTACAGCACAGGTGTTTTTTAATTACGGAACCATCGATATCAATGGCGTGGTGAATGGTGTGGATGTAGAAGAAGAGATGCGGCTATTTACATTCAGGGATTATGTGATTGCCGGCAAACCCGAAGACCTGAAAAATGTTTCAAACAGTATCATTCTTGGTAAAGGTTTAGCTGAAAAAATGCAGGTAGTGATCGGAGATATTGTAACTGTTACAACTTCGAAGGGAGATCGTTATGCTTTAAAAGTTGCAGGACTCTTTCAGTCGGGCATAAACGAAGTTGATAAAGTCCAGAGCTATGCATCGATCAAGACGGCGCAGAAATTATTGTCGAAACCCGGTAGCTATATTACCGATATCAGTGTAAAACTGAAAGACATGAATGAAGCGCCTGCCAAAGCAATTGAGTTCGCAAGGATATTCAATACAGATGCTGAAGACATCCAGACAGCCAATTCGCAATTTGAAACCGGTACCAGGGTCAGAACAATTATCTCATATGCAGTTGGTATAACATTGCTCATTGTTGCAGGATTTGGCATTTACAATATCCTCAATATGATGATCTATGAAAAAATGGATTCCATTGCGATCATGAAAGCAACAGGGTTTTCTGGCAGCGATGTAAAAAAAGTATTCATGACGATTTCACTGGGCATTGGTTTGTTTGGCGGCTTGGCCGGATTGCTCTTTGGCTTCCTGCTTTCGAAAGGAATCAATCATATTCCTTTTAACACAACTGCTCTGCCTACAGTTAAAACTTTTCCGGTTAATTACAACCCGGTTTACTATATCATTGGCATTAGTTTTTCACTGGTCACGACCTATTTCGCCGGACTTTTTCCTTCCAGGAAAGCCAGTAAAGTAGATCCGGTGATCATCATAAGAGGTAAATAAATGAGTACAACCATCCTGGAAGCAAGGCATATTTCTAAAAACTTTCATGATCCCGTAACCGTGAAGGTTTTAAACGACATCAGCTTCAGCATCAACAAAGGAGAATTCGTTTCTGTAATCGGAAAATCTGGTTGTGGCAAATCAACCCTGCTGTATGTATTGTCGACTATGGATACCGATTATGAAGGAGAGTTGTACATCGATCAGCAACTGATGAATGGCAAAAAAGAAAAAGACCTGGCAAGGGTACGGAATGAAAAAATAGGATTTGTATTTCAGTTTCATTACCTGCTCAATGAATTCAGTGTTTTAAAAAACGTAATGCTGCCTGCACTAAAGCTGAACAAATTTGGTGAAAAGGAAATAGAAAAAAGAGCGAAAGAAAAATTAGCCATGCTGGAGATTGAAAAACTCGCCATAAAAAAACCTGCACAACTATCCGGTGGTGAAAAACAAAGAGTCGCCATCGCAAGAGCCATGATCAATGATCCCGTTATCATCATGGGAGATGAGCCTACCGGGAACCTTGATAAAAAAAATTCTGAAATCGTATTCAGCATTTTTCAGAAACTTTCAACAGAGCTCAATCAGACCTTCCTCGTGGTTACGCACGACAATAGTTTTGCCGAAAGAACCAACCGCATCATTGAAATGGAAGACGGAAGGATCATCAAACAATAAGCATTTCCACAAAAGATTCAATTACAGCTATTTGCTGCGTGACAATCATCATTGTTAATAATGAGGCCAATCAGCCATGCTTACATTTATTAATGTTAACTTGTAGTATATAAAAAGCAATACTATGAGCAATAAAAGCAAAGTACTGGCCGCCATACTTGCAGGCGCAGCTGCCGGTGCAATACTGGGAATTTTATTTGCACCTGATAAAGGAAGCGAAACCCGTAAAAAACTAAAACAAAAAGGAAAAAAACTGGCTGACGATGTTCAGGAGAAATTTGAAAAAGGAAAAGACAGATTCAATGAATTCCGTTCAGATTTTGAAAAGAAAATGAAAGACAAAGTAGAAGACTTTGGGTAATCGTTTTAACAACAACACCAGTCGTAAAAAATGATTCTATGGAAAAAAGTTTCGCTCATCTCGAGGAACTGGCAGGGAGTGTTAAAGAATATATTCATACCAGGATCGAGCTGGTAAAATTACAGGCTGCTGAGAAAACCTCTTCAGTAATCGCTAATATGGTTGCAGGGCTTGTTGCAGCCATGATATTTTTACTGGTCGCTTTACTATTAAGCGTAGCGCTTTCCTTACTGATTGGTGCTGCCATCGGTAAAATGTGGGCGGGGTTTGCGATTGTTGCGGGGTTTTACCTGATAATTGGTATAATAGTATGGACGGCCAGGGGAAAGCTCATACGCATTCCCGTTATGAATGCATTGATCAGGCAATTATTTTCTACCGATGAAGAAGATTAAAAGCATACGACAGTTACAGGAAGAGAAAAAACGGATACTGCAAAAGCAGCACAACCTGGAAAACAAAATCCAGGAGAATTGGGCAGACCTGAAAGAATCAGCCAGGCCTGTAAACATAGCCAAAGAAACCATCAGCAATTTATTCGGCAGCAAACAAAGCAGCGATCCGGAAAATAAATCCTCTTTTCTTAAGAGCACCATTCTACCAGCAGCCGGTGTTCTGGCCAGCCGTTGGGTATTAGGCAAAGCCGGCAAAAAAATATTCGGACTTTTCAGGAAATAGCAACTGAAATCCCGGTAACCTCATTTCAATAATATAATATGGGACTTGATTTCGAAAATTATGCTGTAAAAGCAAATGAATTCGTGCGATTGGTAGCGGAAGAGCTGAATATTCCTGTAAAAAATGCCGGAAGCATTGTAAGAGCTGTGTTTCATGCCTTGAGAAACAGGCTAAGCCATGAAGAATCTTTTCACCTGATGGCCCAGTTACCAATGCCATTGAAAGGCGTATATGCCGACAACTGGAAATTCAACAAAGATTATATCAATCTAACTGAACTCAATGATTTCATCGGTGAAGTAATCACTGAAGATCAACTGATGTCGCATTATGATTTCAATGATCCTTTAAAAGCACGCAAAGCTATCGCTGCAGTATTCAAAGCATTGAATTATATAATATCAGAAGCTGAAATGAGCGACATACTCCAGGTGTTGCCATCAGGTTTAAATCAATTTGTAAACGAATCGATTGATGGAAGAAAAACAATGTTGTAAATCTTAATCGCTTATTTTATTTTTTCCAGTACTTTATTTTTCACCATATCTTTTACAATCAGCTGACCATATTCATGACCCAGTGATGCTGCATTATCGGGATCAAAGGAAGCTGTTTGAACAGAGTACAGCAATTTATCTGTTCGCATGTCGTAAAAATTGCTTTCCCAGAAATATTTCGTGTCGGTAATATAATAACCAGGTTCATAAATTCTTTGCCGCATTGAATTTCTGTAATTCGAAAACCTGCTGTAATAACTATACGGTGCATAAGTAACTTTCCCTGGAACATATTTTTTCTCCTTTTCCTTATCAAGCAGAACGATTGTAACTACAGCATCGGCATTTACAGCCTTCATTTTAGCCAGAACCTGTTCTTCTGTTAAACTATCCATTACTTTGGGACCAAAGGTTGCCAGAGAGGAAACAGCTTCATATCCAAGATCTTTCAGGTCATTTACAAAATGGTTCTCCATTTTCTCCTGAATTTGTCTGTCTGTTTCATTGATTAATCCAACCACCATTATCTTTTCATATACCCGATGTTCGATATCAGGCGCTTTCCATGATGTGGTTATTTTGGATGTACTGCACCCAGCAAAGAAGATTAAAGCTGTTATGATATAAACTCTTTTTAATGTCATAATAGAAATTTTACAAGGTGAAAACACTTGTTCCGATCAGAGATTCATCCTCACAATTAATGTGCAGTCAGTTCGAGGCGGAGATAATCGTTGAAAACAGTTTGTAAACCGGCAAACTGGCTTTCAAAATAAAGGATATTGCTTCTGAATAATTTTCAATTTCCTTTCTATAATGCGTTGATGGTTGATCTCTTTGTTACCAAAAGCCCTGGCCAAACGTTCTATTTCAACAACTTCCATTCTAAGTACCTGAAGCAATTCATCTTCCCGTACAAAATTCGACTGGAATCTTTCGGCATCAGACAGTTCGATAATCGAGTTACGTTCTTTCAATACTTCCGAAAGCCGGTCTTTAAGAAGATTATTTTCATCTGAAAGAAAACCCAAAAGTCGTTTCCACGCTGCAACCTCATACAACAACTGCTTCAATATGAAAGAAGGTGCAGGAAAAGGCAGCTTGGTGTAGAGCAAAGACATAACAACCATTATAATTTCAGTAAAAGTAAATGGATGCTTTATCGTACAAAAGAATGCATGTCATTGGGTCAACTGACTGTTATCAATTGACTGGCAAAGCGCTATTTTTTTCGTTGCTTAAAATAAAAAGTAAAAAGGTAAAAGACCATTTTGATAAAATGGTAAGCCATCCATCTTTTAAATTCAATCAACGCATTTCTTGATCGCAGGTGCTGTTCAGCTGTGATTAATATACAATCATCTTTTATAATCTGTTTGAGTAGAAGGGCTGCCTGGTTTACAAATGGTTCGTCTTTAACATCCAGGTTTAACTCAATACTTGCATAGGCGCTGATATTGTTAACGTTGTAGGACCCAATGGTCATCCAGCGTTGATCACAAACAGCAATTTTAGCATGTAACACTGTGGGCTGGAATTCGTACAATTGAATCTTATTCCTGAGCAACCAGTCGTATAACCATCTCTCGGCATCCTTGGCAATCCTTACATCAGATATACCGGCAGTTATCACCTTAACCTGCACACCTCTGCGGGTTGCATTCACCAGTAATCTTCGTATAATCCTACCCGGGAGAAAATAACTGCAGGCAATAATAACTTCCGATTGGGCTTCCCGGAGTAACTGAATATAACTGGATGATATCTCATTCTTTCTTCTGACCCAATCGTTCCGGCGCATTCTAACCAGGCTTTGCTGTTGTTCAGGATTAGATGGTTTTATTTTTTCACAGGGTGTTTCTCCCATATTAACCGGAAAGCCTTTCCAGGTTTTCCAGCATTGAACACAGAGTTGAACAGCAATTTCGCCTTCTGCATACAAGGCAAAATCAAGCCATGCAGGCTTACCAGGAAGATCGTTGTACTTATCAGCAATATTGATCCCTCCTACCAATGCATATTTTGCATCTGCTACAAATATCTTCTGGTGCATTCGTCTGCCGAAATAAAAATTCTTACCCTTAAACAATGGCTCAAAATAACGGAAATGAATACCTGAAGTTCTTATCTCCTGAAGTATATGCCTGGATATCCGCTGCGATGCATAACCATCTGCCAGCATGTATACATTTACCTTTCTCTTCACTGCTTCAGTAAGTGCTGCTAATACCTGCAGTCCGGTGGCATCGTCATCAAATATATAAGTCTGAAGATGTATGCTATCCTGTGCCTTATTGATCAGGCCGATCAGGGTTTCAAAATATTCCTGGCCACCCCTGACAAGTTTTAAATTCCCGGAAGGGTAAAATTTATCCCGTTCAGTTTCTGGCATGTAGCTCGCTTTACGCAATTAATCTTTAATCATCCAATATAACAAAATATAACCTGATCCTGACTGATCAATATCATCCCGGCTAACCATATACATTTACTTCTTACTAAACGATCAAATAAAATGGCATTTGCTGTGATTACTCATCATGCTTATGCCCGGCAATTTTGACATCTATCACCTATTAAAATAACTAGCATCATTAATGCTGATTACAATGTATCGTAGTTTTAGTCACACATTGTGCAACTCAATAGTTCATTCTAAAAACGGCAATATGAAAGGGCTGGAAAATCAAACTTATGTAATACTGCTATTTATTGCCAATATCATTGCTATACTACAGTTAGTGGCTGCATCCAAATGGCCCCGGATAGCAAGAATATCCTTTTTTCTTTTATTCACATGGGCTTCCGTTACCAATTGGCGAACATCCGTTAATAAGCCACAGGCATACCTTGAGTATGCTGATCTTACCTGGAGTGATACTTATACTAATTTTATCAATGGGTGGTTTTCGGATCATATTGCTGAAACGGTTGGCTACATCGCCATTTGCCAGCTATTGATCGGGCTATCCATGCTACTGCGTGGAACGCTTTATAAAATTGGCTGCACTGGAGCCATTGTATTCCTGGTTGCTATCATTCCTTTTGGTGTAGGTTCTGGATTTCCATCAACAGCAGTAATGGCCATCGCTGTTTATATTCTGTTTAAAAAAGACAGTCGTCACTTTATATGGGAAAAAAGATATTGAGATATGGATTATGGATTATTGCCATAATAATCCTTATGTGGACTATCCTAACGTTTTGGGTAGAAGCAAATGGTAAATCAACTATAAAATATTACGGCAACAAAAAAGCTTCGAACCATATCATGATTGTTTACGATCCAGACCCTATTTATAATCTGGATCAGCAAATCTGTGAACAATATGCTGAAACGTTTACCCGTAAAGGTTGTTTTGCAGTAGTCGCTTCTGTATCGGAGGCTGTCACCCTTAATCCAGGTAATTACGAACTGATTGTACTATGTGCTAATACATACAACTGGGCTCCCGATTGGGCGATCACAGGATTTATAAAAAAGCTAAACATCGAAAACAAAAAAACTGTAGCAATAACGCTAGGAGCTGGTAGTACAAGTCGTTCTGCAAAAAAATTCACCGAAATAATTTTACACAGAAAAGCAATTCTTGCAAACAATTTTAGCTATTGGCTTTGGCGACCAAATGATGATAGCCGAACTAATGAATCCAATATAAAAGTGGCTCTGGACAAAGCGGCTCAAGATGCAGAAACCGTATACACCAAAACATTAAATATACCTTAACGCTATATGAAATATCTTTTTATACTGCTCTTACTAATTCATGGTATTATTCATGTTATGGGCTTTACAAAAGCATTTAACCTGGGTAGACAAAATTTATTAACCGACAATATATCTAAGCCAGCAGGATTCTTTTGGTTAATTACTATGCTGATTTTTATTGCCGCAGCGATTGTTTACATTATAAAAGCTCCCTATTGGCCTGAGTTGGCAATGACCGCCGTTATTATTTCCCAGCTGCTGATCATACTTTCCTGGAAAGATGCAAAGGCAGGAACCATTCTAAATATCATCCTATTTACTGTTGCATTGGTATCTTTTGCTGCAGATCGATTTCACCAGCAGGTAAATAAGGAAGTAACAGCAATGTTCTCAAAACCTTTTGCTGAAACTAACCGGTATCCGTTGAATTCTGCAAAAAGTCTACCTGCAATTGTAAACAAATGGATCAGTAAAAGCATAGATACAAATGCAGCGCCTGTAAAAATTGTCCGGCTCCGGCAAAAAGGAACAATGCGTACAAAGCCCGATGGCAGCTGGATGCCTTTTACAGCTGTTCAGTATTTCAGAACAGACGAACCGGCCTTTATCTGGGAAACCACCGTTCAACTATTTCCATTGGTTACACTTTCAGGAAGAGATCGTTTAAATAACGGTGAGGGACAAATGCTCATAAAACTTTTATCGCTGTTTAAAGTTGTCGATGCTAAAAACAGTGAGACGATAAATGAATCTACACTCATGAGATACCTTGCCGAAATCTGCTGGTTTCCGGATGCAGCGCTACATAAAGATATAAGCTGGAGAGAAATAGATACACTTACTGCTGAAGCAACCATTCATTGCAGGAATGTGACTGCAACAGGTAATTTTAATTTCAATGAAAATGGCGATTTACTGGGATTTTCCGGATACAGGTATAAAGAAAGCGGTAAAACAAGCCCTAAAGAAAAATGGATTATTGAAACCAGCGACTTCAGAAAAGTAAACGGTTATCTTATCCCTTCAAAATGTAAAGTCACCTGGTCGTTAAAAGAAGGGGATTTTCACTGGTTAACCCTTGAGTTAACAGAACTGGAGTATAATAAACCTGAACTGTATAAAGAATCGTTCTAGTTTTTACTTTCTGCTCAGCAACACATTAAGCGGCTTCCATTCCTCTATATAATCACTGATTATTTTAAGGATGGCAACAAAAGGAATGAATAAAACCATACCGGCAACTCCCCATAATATTCCGCCCGCTATTATCGCAACCAGCATGGCAAATGTGCTTACATGCAATTGTGTACCCACTACTTTTGGGAAAATCACATTGGCTTCGAGGTATTGAACAAAAGAAAAAACAGCTACTACCCCTAACGGATACCAAATATTTCCGGTAGATAACCACACTACTGAAATAGGCAACAGTGCACTCAGCACGATTCCTATATAGGGCACAATGGTCATGATTGCACAGAGCATCCCGAATAAAATTGCATGTGGTACCCCAAGTGCGAGTAAGCCAATACTGTTCAAAACCCCAACAATTAAATACACAAGCACCATTCCCTTGATATAATTAAAATAAGTATGAATAGTATTTTGCAGTATTTTATCAAGGGCTGGTAATTGTTGTAGCGGAACAACCAGTTTTAGAAACTGTACAAAAGTTTTCCGGTGATACATAATCAATGCCGTGTAAACCGGTGTAATAAATAGAATGAATAAAGTACTGGTTGTAGCTTTAAATATGGAACTTAAAAAACCGGCGGCACCGGAACTGATTTTTTCTGTCCAGCTGTTCTCCAGTTGTATTGAGGAGCCTGCTGATTCATTGATTGTTTTTTCAATATTGAGCAGCGCTTCCTGCATTTTCTGAAAAATAGCCGGTGCATCTTTTCCAAAAGCGCTTAGCTGCCAGATGATCAAAGCCAGCAAACCTGCAAACAGCAATCCAACGATCAGTAAACAACAAGTGATGGCCAACGCTTTATTTAATCCATGGATCTCCAGCCATTTACATACCGGATGCATTACAATGGCAACAAGCAAACCAAAAAACAAAGGAATAAAAAGGGTTTTGCCAAAATACAGGATTACCGCTGTAAATAAGATTACCTGCAGATAATGTAATACAGATGATTTATTTACTGTTGTCATGATGAAAGATATACCGACAAGTTTGGTTAATTATTTCAAACAAAGACTGACGGCTATATGCTGGTGGCTTGACGTTGATCAATTAAATGATATTTATTTGTTTTAGTATCTTTAAAACATGAGGAAGGGAATATTCACTATAATCTCATTATTATAAGCAGCTTTCCAGACATTTTCAAGGAAAAACAATTATGAAGAAAAAATCACTTAAATCTTCGCTGGAAAAACTTTGCCATAACCTGTATTACAGCAGCGAATCCAATTATCCATTTGAAATATTGAGTTGGGGAAAGATTGACGCGTTGGAAATTGAAAAGAAAATAACTTCATTGCATCCCGCCGGGAATCTACCTGAAATGGCTGATGTTGATGATTTTTTTAATAAGTGCATCCGTAATGTAATGATCGGTGGTGGGGATAAGCCGGAACTGGTTGCGCAGCAGTACCGGAATTTAGCAGCCTTTATACAATCCAATACAAAAAAATCGATCCTGTACCGGTGCGGAAAGATTCAGGTAGGCATTTACATTGTGCTAATTACTGAAGCTGAAAAGGTTTTTGTTTTGAAAACAACTTCCATCGAAACTTAAAGTTGTTACTACAACTATTCGTTATCGTTAGTTATATAATCAGTTTATTTATGCCGGCTGGCGATATATTTATTCCTGATAATTTCTGCCATAGGTTTTTCCAATACTTTACTCTGTAACCAGGAAATGATATCGAGGTATGCAAAGGCACGGGTTTCAAAACGGCTTTGCTCATACAGTTGCACCTGTTCTAACAACAAAGCAAATTCTTCTTTGAGTTTGCTGCGATGCACATGAAATGATTTCCTTAAAAACCTGAATATCTCTTCTTCAATCACCGTAAAATTCTGCATTTTAGCCATGAACCGATATACCGATCGGATCAGGTGATCAATAATTTCAGCATTCCCTAACTCATAATGTGCGATCAGGTGCAATAATCTTGCATAACATTGAAGATCTATCCGCAGATCAACCTGGTCGTTGATAATTTTGTGCAGGTAATCGATACAACGATTGTAATCCCCTGCCCCGAAATACAGCGTTGCTATTTTATAATTAAACACGAGTATGCGATGGCGATCAAGATACAGTGCATATTCAGCGAGCTTTTCTTCCATCATGGGTATCATATCAAGTCCCTCTTTGAAAGAACCAAGAATAATACAATGATTCAGTCGTGCGCTGTTCAGGTAAACAAATGTCTGGATACGGTTATTATCATCTTTGCCCGCAATGTCTGAATCAGCAAATGCCTGAAACTGCCGCAGTGTTTCTGCAAACTGCTTATAATTTCTCAGGTCGAAATGCGCATTGAGCAGGTTATGCATTCCTTTGATATAATGACCCGTTTCTACAGCAATCATTGGTTTCTCGGCATGAAAAAGATCAACCCATTTCTGTGTATAGCGGTAATACATCAGAAAATCCTGCCTGATAAAAGCGAACCAGCAATAACTCTGAAACAGGTACAACCTTTCATAAAAACCTGTTTCCTGGTGAGCATCCTCCGGTAATTGACTATAAAAAAAAGATTTTACACCAGCCTCATCCGTTTCATTCCTGGCATGTCCGTAACGGATATACCATCCATACAACTGAAGCGCCAGGTTCGATAAGCGGGTGATCCTGCTCCTTTTCTCATTTACTTCAATAGCTTCAGCACTGAGTTTCTCGGCCCGGTCTTTTAAGCTCCGGGTAATATGCAGGGTTTCAATTTTCTTCTCCAGGGATATTACCTGTATCAGGAAACTATACTGGTGATAAGTTACAGCAAGCTCTTTGATCTTCTCCAGGATCTTTAGGCTCTGGTGATAAAGCCCTTTGTTATAGAGTATCCGGGCATAATCCAGCTGTTCATGTAACTGCAGATCGATGCTCTCTGTGGTTTTGATCAGTCTTAAACTTGCCAGTAATTGTTTATACAAATGTGCTTTTACATTGGCCAGCTGGGGCTTCTTAATAGAACTGAGTTTTCTGAGGAGCAGGTTTTCATCGTATTCCTCGAGCTTGTCCATCGCATCAAAAAGTTCGATGATCTTCAAATCCTTATTACCCGAATTGCGCTGGATGTACAATTTAAAGTTGCGTTTTTCCGACTTTTCGAGCGACCGGATCAATTGAAATAGTATGTCTGCAGAACGGTTGGGCATCATTAATAATTTTTCCTGAAACTCAATACCATAAAGGTTTTCCTGAATTTTTGGATAGCTTCAGCATCATAAAACAGCATCCAAGATGTTTTGAGTATGCCGAAAACAGGTGCTACTTTCGAAATAGCAATGAATCATGCATATTGCTGAATAAATAAATGGCAGGCAATCGTGAAGGAAGGCAATCGTAATCCGGTTTCCCGGGATGCGAGTTACAAAAGTAAAAAATTAAAGAGAATAATACAACTTAGTAATAGATCTCAAATGGCAAGCAATCGTAAAGCCGCTCCGTTTCTACGGAGGGGCTTTTTTGTTTTTTATACCTGATGCATTAGCGGATAATGATAACCGTTCCTTTACCCTGAATTGGCTTTCCCCTGAAATCAACTCCTTTAGCTACCCATACATAAGTGCCGCTCTGCTGTTCACGTCCGTTCCAGGTGCCATCCCAGCCACCCAATGGATTGGAAGTACGGTATACTCTCTGCCCGTTTCTGTTGTACACTTCAAAGAAAGCGAATTGTTTTAGTCCAACGGCAAAAATATTCAGCTTATCGTTGATATTATCTGCATTGGGCGAAAAAGCCGAAGGCACATAAAAAGCAGGCCCTTTAAAAACCCTGACCAGCACTGTATCGGTGGCTTTACAGCCCGATGGATGAATACCGGTTACCACGTACTCCTGTGTACTGTACAAAGTTGCTACCGGGTTTGCAATATTCGGATTGTTCAATCCGGTTGAAGGCGACCATTCGTAGTGATCAATACCAAGACTACTTAATTCAAAAGCGTGTAACCCGTACTGTTGGCCTGTTGATATAATAGTATCATTACCACCTGAAATTCTTGGTGGCGGAATGATTGTTACAGCAGTGGTAGCAGAGGTATTACTGCAGGTTGTGGTGGTATTGGTAATAGTTACTGAATAATTTCCACTACCTGTTACGTCGAGTATATTTGAACTGGTGCCGGCTATTGGTTGGCCGCCATTGTACCACTGATAAGTGTACGAAGTGTTGCTTTGTGCCTGTATACGAAGCGTACCCCCGTCGCATAAGGTCACCTGTGAAGCTGGTGTAATGTTTACATTCGGTAATGGATTTACCAAAACATTCGTCGTTCCGCTTTTTGTAATACATCCATTTGCTCCCGTAACCTGGAGTTGATAATCGCCGGTAGTTGTTGCAATATAAGAAGATGCAATAGCACCACCGATGGCAGTATTGTTCCTGTACCAGGTATATGTATCACCTGCAACTACAGGATTGAGCGAAATCACCGTTTGAAGTCCGGCACAAAATTCAACAGACCCTGTTGGAGAGGTGATGGCTGATGGAACTGGTTTTACAGTTATGTTCACTGGTGCAGAAACACCCTGGCAGCCGGCTACTGTTGTTGAATAAATGCGCACTGTATAATTCCCTGCTGTTTTTGCAAAATATGAATTCGTGGTTGCACCTGGAATTGCTGTACCATTCCTGCTCCATTGAATAGCATAAGTGGTGGAAGGAACAGAAAGCCGAACACTATCATTCGCACAGATGCTGTTACTACCGTTAACGGTTACCAGCGGAACAGGAATGTTCTGAAATACGATATTGGTTGTGGCCGACTGACCGATACAGGTTCCATTATTAATGCCAAGATAATAGGCGCCTGATGAAACCGGTGTATAATTAATGGTATTAGCTCCGGGAATAATGGCATTGTCTTTATACCATTGATAATTATAGGTGCCGGCAGGAACAATTGTTGCAGACAATGGATAATTCTCATTCGGGCAAAGGGTAACACTGGTTGCCGGTGGTGTAAGGTTTACACTCAGTGCATTGCCGGTATTGATGATTTTAAATCCTTTTATTACTGTACAGTTAGGTGTAGAACCGGTAACTTTTACATAATAGGTACCGGCAGTTAACCCGGTAACACTTGCACCAGTGGCACCATTGCTCCATTCATAAGTAAACGGTGCGGTTCCGCCGGTAACTACAGCTGTTGCGGTTCCCACAGGACTACCGCAACCGATATCCTGTTTGGTTACATCCAGCAGAATATCATTGCAGTTGCATATACAGTTATTGGTAGCCGCGGTGGTAACCTTTGAACGAATGAGATTGCCTGGCAAGGGCCCAAAACCATTGGCAAAATTCACGCCTACTCCAGAGGTATGACAGTAACTCATAATCGTTCCTCCGTTCACCGGTGTAGGACCGGGCGTGCATCCGCCTTCTGTTGGAGCACAATTGTCTATTGCGCCACCGGGCCAGGTACAATTATGTGTATGCCTGGATCCAAGGTTATGCCCTACTTCATGTGCAATAACATTGATTGAAAAACTATAATTCGGGTATGGGTTATAGTTAGCCGACATATTTCCACTGATGCCCGTTCGGAATCCTCCTGAACATAAAACATCCAGGTAAGCGACACCACCACCAAGATTCTTATAAGTAAAATAATGAGCGAGGTCTCCATTAAATCCCGATAAACTCATCCGGGAAGAAAAAGAATTCAGCACAGCATTGGTGGTGGTTAATGCGTCTTCAGGATCAACGGTATTCCATACCAATACTTCCCTGATCTGAATGTCGATATTTTCGTTTGTGTATAAAGTCTGAATACCATTAAAAAGTGTAGTCAGATAATTCAGTGTATTCTGAACACTTCCTCCCTGCTGCACGTAAACACGATTGGCGGCTTCAAAATACATATCCACCGGGCATCCCACCGCCAGGGCATTTGCGCTGCGTGACTGCGAAATATTTTCCGGCATATCCCAACCCATATCATCTGCTGTAAAACATCCGGGACGAGGTATTGTACAATCTTTGTCGGCATACAATAAATAATCATCAGCAGTATGATTGTTGACATTGTTTGCCAATACCAGGTTATAATTATTTCCTTTATAAGATAGGGTTCCTCCCGCATAATCACTAAACAAAGAAATCGCAGCCATCGAACTGCTATCGCCCTCTATTGTTCCCTGCAGGTAATAGCCTGGTTCATATTTATACTTCTCCAATGTGCCCGATAAAATGAAAGAAACATTTTTAGCAAACAGGTTGGCCTTGCGTAAAACCAGTACTTTGATTTCGTTCTCAACCGGCAATGACAAACGTATAGTAGCAGGCTTATTTTTATGAAGCATTTCAAGTACTGACCGGTCCAATGTTAATTTTGTAGCCTGCGTAATCATTTCTCCGGGTGCAGCCTTAAACATGCCATTATAACGGAATAATGAAACCGATTGTGCACCGGATTCATTTGTTATTGAAAATAATACAATAACAAAAAGCAGTTTGTATAGAGTTTTCATGCGCATAGACTTAAAGGGCAGTTCTGTAAATTAGTTATGGTAAGAGCAGATAAATATATAACTTCTAGTTTATATCCATAAAAAAAGGAGCTGAAAACAGCTCCTTTTGATTAATGGGTTGATATTTAACGGGTTTCATTCTCAAACTTTTTGAAAATCGCTTTCACCACCCTGTTAACAAGCTCTTCACTGATTTTGCCCGATCCGATTTCCTCCGTTGCCCAGCCCTGCATTACTGTCTTTTCTGTTCTGGCATCAATCATCGTAACGGTAATTGTTCCTTCTTTAACCGATACATCATAACGGTCATATCCAAGGAACTGAGATGGATAATAAACAGAATAAAAACGTCTTCTGTAGGGGTTATAAAAAGTACGTGAAAATGATCTTGAATATACAGGATCTGATTGCGTTTTCGTATTGCGTTCTACCAGTACATCATAACTCAGCAACACATCAGGTCTTCTGGTTGTTTCTTTCCAACCCCTGGTTTTTTTTAATTCAGCGGAGATAGCTTGTCTTATAGTACTTTCCATAATATCACCCACCCCTTGCTGGTCTTTCATTTCAGCCCAGGCGAAGGTTTTGTAGCGATCGAAATTCACCGCGTTATCTTTTTCAATATAAGCGGTCGGACCGCATGCAATGAAAACAGAGCTGGAAAAAAATAATATGATTAATAAATGAATAAACAGTTTCATAGTGTCGTTTAACCGTAATAGCTATAAAACCGTGCCCGGAAATATTTAAGAAAATATAAAATGCTGAACGGCCTGTTAAGCTTGATTCCAGATTCTAACTAACGAAAGTACATTCGCTTATTAAACTGATGAACGGCAATACTGTGGCAGTTTTTCCACGAATCGGAGATGTTAATTTAATATTATCAGCAACAAGTAATGCAGATTCCATAAAAAAC
The DNA here is from genome assembly GCA_037045295.1 of Ferruginibacter sp. Lineage (GTDB taxonomy): Bacteria > Bacteroidota > Bacteroidia > Chitinophagales > Chitinophagaceae > Ferruginibacter. Next base: position 97,170 of record JBAOHS010000004.1, on the reverse strand, counting down.
CTGCAGCTGTTTGACAGAAACAAACGACTGCAGGTTTTATCTTTGCCGGGCCGGACAGTTAGCTCAGTTGGTTAGAGTGCTACGTTGACATCGTAGAGGTCATTGGTTCGAATCCGATACTGTCCACTTAATATCATTTCATTTATCCGTTACCGGCACCTATCCTTTTTTGTTCTTCTTCAGTTGCGGAAGATCTTCTTTTGTTCTGGTTCTGCTGTTTACCAAAACGGTAAGTGACATTGATGCCATACTGGCGATTGTCCCATCGGTTATCTAAATTAAAATCAACAGTTCCATATTTGGTCAAACCACGGTAGTACTGCCAGTTAAAAGGATCACGTGCATTTAAGCGGAGACTCATTCGCCCATTCAGTAAATTATTTTTTGCCAGACCAAAGTTCAATTGTCCCATTGGAAAAGCCAGGTTCAGCTGTTCAACTGTTTTATAACGATACCAGCCGCTAAGTTCTGCAGACCAGCCCTTGCCGATGGTAAAATTATTGGCAATATTCACCGTAAATGAAGTGAAAGCGATATCGAGGCCTACCACTTCCGGGCTGCCGGTTTCGTTTGAAATGTATGTTCCCTCATAATGATTACGGTAAAGATTTCCGTAAAGATTTACATTCCACCATTTCGAAATCTTTACAGGAGCACTGATGGCAAGACCCATGTTGGTAAAGCTGGCGATGTTGTCGGATGTAAGGAAGCCAATGATTTCATTATTCGCTCCACGGTTACGGTTAATGATATTCGAAATCACATCAGTCGTTTTACTGTAATTGAGTGTTGTGATCAGTTTGCCATTGTAGCTGTGAATCAATTCAAAGTTATACGAAAACTGGGGTGTGAGATAAGGATTCCCCTGTCGGTAAGAAAGCGAATCCAGGAAGAAAGTAAACGGGTTCAGATCCTGGTAGTTTGGTCTTTGCAATCTGCGACTAACCGATAGCGTTAGTGAGTTTTTATCATTCAAAGCATAACTGGCAAATGCTGTTGGAAAAAGACTTACATAATTTCTTTTCACAGAAGAATTGTCAATTACCTGTGTTCCTTTGGTATTGGTATTCTCCATTCTAAGACCTCCCTGCAATGTCCACTTTTTCAGTTGTTTACTGGCATTGATATAAGCGGCATTGATGTTTTCATTATATATAAAATGGTTGTTACGGGAATCGGGAACCCAACCGGTTGGCACTTTTCTTTCGTAGTTCACCCGGTTGTCTGATTTTACATAACTGACTTTAACACCGGCTTCAATGCGCAATCCGGATTTATAAGTTTTAATAAAATCAGATTTGAGTGAATAAATATTAATGTCAGAAGGTAAATGACCCCGCAGGTACATTGAATCAGCTGTCTGGTTAAAATTGCCATCAAAAAAACCTGTACTCAGTAACTGATCAGATGTGTTGCTGTAAATCGCATAATCTGCATCAACAGTAAGTTCGGTACCTGTTGTATCAAACAGGTGGCGGAAGTTCAGGTTGGTACTGAAATTCTGCCAGCTCAGTTTACTGGAACCCGTTGAATTAAGCCTGGAAAAAACACTGTTCCCCAGGTTGGTAAAATAGGTTCCGGTTGCAGACCTGGGCCTACCAGCAAACATGAATCCATTCAATACAATACCGAAAGTATTCTTCTTATTGGGTGAATAATCCATACCCATTTTTAAAGTGTAATTGTTATTCCTGAATTTGAATAGCGTATTCACATTGTTGATGCTATCAATTGGCTTTCCATCGCGGTAATACCTGCTCACAATATCCATCTTGCTTCTGCCTTCCCGGTAATTGTAAACAAAATTGCTGAAGAGATTCACTTTATTCTTCCGGTAATTATAGTTCACTGAAAAAGTCGGTTTGTGCAGTAGCTCTGAAGTTCCATTGTTCCTGAACAAACCGGTTGTATTGCCAAATGTGAGTGAGCCGTTTGAGCCCCTGGTTTTTGATTTTTTTGTTTTGATATTGATCACCCCGGAGTTCCCTGCTGCATCATATTTAGAGGAAGGGTTCGTCATGATTTCAATCTGATCAAGCGCCGACGCAGGTAGATTGCGCAATACATTGGCCAGATCAGCCCCCGACAGATAGGTTGGCTTTCCATCCATCATCACAATTACTCCGTTCTTTCCTTTAAGACTGATGTTGCCATCATTGTCTACCGTAACGCCCGGAGATTTTTCCAATACTTCCAAAGCGGTTGCACCGGCGTTGGAAGGCGAAGCATCCACATTCACAACCGTTTTGTCGATTTTCTGTTCAATGAATGGCTTCGTTGCAACAACCGTTACCGCCGTCATCGATTTCGCTGAAGTACTAAGTTTTATATCGCCAATCTTCACTTCAGCAACAGTATTGTCAATTGTAAAAACATCACTGAGTTTTTTTTCATAACCCGTAGCAGTAAACGAAAGCTGGTAGGTTCCTTCTTTAATCTTTTCGAATAAATAAGAACCATCTTTCTCTGTCAGCGCTGTTTTAACGAGTTTATGGGTAACCGTATCAAGCAGTTCAACCGTAACAGCCTCAATGGACTGTGCACTTGAGCTGGATACTTTACCGGTTATACGCTGACCACTTACCTGCGCCTGTATCACGCCAATGAACAACATACAGTTTAAAAGGGTAACAATTTTTTTCATGGCTGTTTAATTTTGACAATTCAAACGGATTATAAATTTCAACAAATCATACTTGTTATAAAACCCAAAAGTGGATAAAGGGCCATATAAAAGGATGGCGGGAACTTTGCAATTTGAGCTCTTCTTAAATGGCATTTTACTTTATCACTGAATAACAACCTTTTAAAAGAAAGCTTATCCTTTTATCACAGGTAATACTGGCTTAACATTGGGCAGGGTAGTTTTACACGAAAATAAATGTATGACTTACAACTGGACAAAAAAAGAAGCACAGTTATTTGAACTAACAGCTAACGACCAGGTAGTCGGAACGCTTGGTTTCAACAAAAATTTTACAGTAGCAACAGCGCAGTTTGGAAAGGAAAAAATAACCCTGCGGCGTAGTGGCTTTTTCAAAACCAATTTTGAATTAGTAAGCAGCGAAGGAAATATTGTCGGTTACAGCAAACCAAAGAAATGGTACTCAAGTACTACCATTCTGAACTACCACGAACGTGTATACGAAATAAAAATCAGGAACAATCCGTTGTGTGAATTTGCTTTGTACGCAGGAAATGAACAACTCGCAGCATATAGCTTAACCCATGAAAAGGGAAAAGCAGCAGTAAAAATAAATTCAGTAACAGAAGAGTTGATTTTCCACTTTATACTCTGGTATCTTTTTTACCCGGTAGCCATTGAAAACGGTGGAAGTGAGTTGTTGTTCATTACCATTGCTGCCGCCTCATAATCTGCAAAAGATTATACCTTAATGATCCCATTGCGGATACCATATACCACCAGTCCGATTCTTGTTTTCAACTCCAGTTTTTCAAATAGTGCATCACGGTAGCCTTCCACTGTACGTGGACTGCAGTAAAGCTTCTCCCCGATTTCTTTATAAGTTAGTTCCGTAGCTGCGTATTGTAAAAACTCAATTTCCTTGGCAGTGAGATTTATTTTTTCTGCAGCAGCTTTATCGTCATTGGCGATATTGTTCAAAAGCTTACCCGTTGCCCAATCGGGAAAATAATGACCCTTTTCAACCAACGTATTCAATGCCAGTTCCAGTTCAGCCGGATGTATGTTCTTATGCAGAAATCCTTTTGCTCCACTTTTGATCATTTTAATCAACGCTTCATCTTCATTGCGCATGGTGAGTGCCATTACCAATACGCCGGGATAATTTTCAGTAAGCCATTTGGCTGTTTCATATCCATCCATCAGAGGCATTGAAATATCCAGCAGAATAATCTCTGGCACATTACCGGGTTGATTTATTTTACTGATCAGTTCTTTTCCATTCTCAACTTCATAAATCACCTTATACGCACTGAACCCTTCAATGATATTGGTAATGGCCTTGGCGATGAGCAGGTGGTCTTCAACAATTACAATACTGTGTTGCATAAATTTATTCCGCTGTGTTCAATGGTGAAATCATTAAATGTGTTTGGGTTCCTTTTCCGGGTGTGCTGTTAATGCTTAATGATGCATGGATCAACCGGGCTCTGTTGCGGATGTTTTTTAAACCGACACCCGCTTCAAATGTGGGACTATTGCTTTCGAACCCTTTTCCATCATCTGAAACAGAGAGTTCAAACTGGCTGTTCTTTCCTTTTATAACTACATGAATATGCTTACAGGATGCATGTTTCAGGCTATTCTGTATCAGCTCCTGCACAATGCGCAAAACTGTATGTGCGATTTCTGTATTGAGAAATAAACCATTGCAATCGGATTGAAAATTAACACTGCAGATTTTAAGTTGTGATACACGATCGCATTCGGTTTGAATGGTTTGAATGATGTCAGTTTGTTCATCTGCATGTTTCAGCAAACGCCGGGAAAGCAACCGAAGATCATCGAGCGATTCATTGATGAGCGAACTGGTTAGAATCAATGTATCATTGATGTCTTTGTACTTATTCTCATATTCCGTTTTCTGCAGATGAAGAGAAGCAAGGGTTAGCTTCTGGGCAATTGAGTCATGAATTTCTATGCCGATATGCTGCATGGTTTCTTCCTGCACTTCCATTTTCACATTCATTAGTTCTGCTTTGTGCTGATCGGCTGCAATTTTCAATTCATGTTCATAAATGATTTTTCTTTTCCTGTACTGGAGCACGAGGGCCACCGTTACAATAACAAAAGCCACAATCGCAAAACTGATCAGGCTAATGAAGATGATGATTTCGGCTTCCCCCATATAAAGGCTATTGTAAACAATGAATACATGATAAAATTCAGAATATACGTTGCATGCGCATAGCCAATATAAATATTTTTATAATGTGCGAAAAGATAATTTCCTACTCCGAAAAAAGGAAGTGAACAAAAATAAAACACAAAAAGGCCCAGGCATACCCAGAACATGATGTTCGACTTAATAAAAAGTATATCATTTCCTGTAGCCAGGATGTAAAGGAATGTAAGTATCAGTACCAACATCAGCAGTATACCTACTGTATAGGAAAATGAATGGAACCACCAATTGGGGTACTTGGAAATTATAAACATATCCGCCAGCCAGCAAATAAAATAAATGCAGGCGGCTGCAATTGGCAGCCACCTGACAGATAGTTTTTCAAATTCTTTATAAAAAATACTAACGAAGAAAAAAATCTCTAATGGTATAACAAAGAAATTATACAACCCAACTTTAAGGGAATTATGTCCGGTGTAATTCAGGTATTTACCAGCGAGTTCACAGAACACAATAATGCCCAGGTAAAGCGGAAAATATTTCCAGTAAGATGATCTCAATTTCTTCCAATAGATAAACCCTGTAATACAGGCAAGTATTTCTGCTGTATTCAGTAATATTTTCAGAATGTCGATTGTGCTCACGTTACTGATTGTAAAGTTGGAAATATCAACAGCGCTTATTAGTAAGCCGGACCAATGGATGGATATGGAGGAATCAGGTCTCCATGATTCATGGCCGAAGATAAGGTACCATTGGTGTTCATGAAATACTGGTCTTCACCGATGGAAAATATCAGCGAATTGTTTTCATCAAATGGCTTGTCAGATGTACTGAACCATTCTTTCATGGTGATTGGTTTGCAACCCGGACGACCCCAATGCCATGGATCAAAATCCCAATGAACCTGTGGATTCAGCTCATCCTGGAAAGTTGGTACCATGAATAAAGTATGATGCTGCGCAAAATTAGGATCGAGTTCTGATAAGTTTCCGCCCATATTCTCGGGATACCTGCCATAATAAACCCTCAAGCCGAGTTTCATGGCATTGGGGCATCCGTTTTTGCAGGCTGCTTCTTCAATTTGCCAGATAAATGTTTTTAATGACTGCAAACTAAACCAGATGCTGTTAGCATCATCCACACCTTCAGCAATCTCCAGCAATGGCTGGTTCAGGGTTTTATAATTATGCGACATCATTGCTGCAGTAGCTGCATTCACACCTTGAAAATTAACACCGGTATAATTAAAACAATCCGGGCAGGACCTAGCCGTTGTTTTGCCGGTAACTACATTTTTCGACGTGCTTTCGGAATCATTGCCGGACGATACATCCGATTTGTTGCAGGACATAAAGAAGATTATGCCCATCAATAACACATTGCTGGTTATCAGAACTTTTCTCATTGCTTTGGTTTTTTGGTTATGGTTGGTTGAGCAATAAATCTAGGAAAAAACAACCTGCATTCCATCTGCCTGCAAAACTGTGCCCAACAGTAATTTTTTATATTTATTTGAATATCAAATACTTATACGAAATTTATCAAAAAATAATCCGTCGTTTGCATCCTGAAAACCGTTAAATGACGGTATGCAAAATCAGCTTTCTGAAATGAAATAAGGAGTGGATGATCAGCGGAGACTGTAATACTATCGTTTAAGCATAAACGAAAAAAAAGGACACACGAAAGTAAAGTTGTATAAGGTTACTGTATTACCGGTAACATTTTCGGTGCCAGCATCCTTGCCCACTTCGCATATTCGATACCGGAAGGATGAAGACTGTCGCTGCAGATAAGGCCGGGGTCATTGGCTGCCTCTCTTGTGGAAGGAGTAATATCAGTATAATTAATACCGCGTTGTATACAAACATCTTTATTAATCGCATTGAAACGATCTATTTCCAACGCAATCTGTGCTGCATTTCCACTACCGAAAGGCGTTACACCATAGTCGGGAATGCTGAGTACAAAAACCCTTTGCTTCTGATTACCTGCAAAGCTGATGGCTTTATCCAGGCATTGGTTGAATTGAATCCTGTATTCAATGGTATCTCTTCCCTGGTACTGATTATTAACACCGATTAATAATGTTACCAGGTCGTATGTGCCGGAAATAGTACTGCTGGCATTGACAATTCCGTTCAATAATGCCTGTGTTGTCCAACCCGTTTGAGCCACAATCGTAGCAGGATATTTAACCTGGATGCCCTGAGCCCTCAATAAGTTGATGGTTTGATTGGGAAACCTGTCGGGTTCGGTAACCCCTTGTCCGATGGTATAACTATCGCCCAATGCAAGCAATCTTTTTATATTAATGGTTGTGTCGGTACTGTCATTGTCCGGATTATTAAATGGAGAAGGAGGCGTATACGATTCTTTGTTGCAGGCAACAGAAAACAATAGCCCTGCTGTTAACAGCGAAAAAATAAATGTTCGGTATATACTGATCATCTGCATAAGAAAAACAAAACTGATCAACAAAGACATCATAAAAAAGTTCATTTACCGTAAATACATATACGGTAAATAATTCCGGTTAGTTGATTTTACTATTTGATAACCATAAAAAAACCTCCTGATGGAGGTTTTATAAAATGTTGAATTACTGTGCTATAAAGGCTTGCCATCCGACAATGTTTTTACCATTTCCTCAAGTGCCTTCCGGTTTTGTTCATCGGGAGCCTGTGCCAGTGCAAGTTTCGCATGTTCAAGTGCTTTCTTTAAATCGCCGTTGGCCGAATATCCACGCATCAAGCCAGCATTGGTTGGCCAGGCGCCTTTGTTCTTTTTGGCATTTTTTTCAAAGACTTCCAGCGCTTCTTTGTTCTTCTTTTCAGAAAGCAAACGCCTGCCATATCCATGCATTTCTATTACTGTAGCATTCTCCAGAGCTGTGGCCATCACCTGGTCGGCCTCTGCTTTCCTGTTCAGTTTATTGAGTAAGCCTGCTTTGGTAGACAATGCATTAAATGATTTCACACCACCGAGGTTTGGATCTAAAGCTGAATTGATCCAGTTCAACGCCTCTTCTTCGTTCACATTGTTACGCAGGCACCAATCGGCTGCCGACTGTAAACTAGGAGGATCGAATCCGAGTTCACTGCTCATCTGTGCTTTGATGGATGCCAGCGTAGTTTTAACCAGGTCCACCTCAACGGTAAAGGGTATACGCCAATGTTCCCACTCAAGTGCAACTTCTACGGATTTTGCAGTTTGCTTTGAAAAAGTAAAATCCAGTCGCTCTTTACTTTCCTTAATATCTTTCTGTTGAACAGTGGAAACCCGCAGTACATCAAGGTTACTGTTGTAAAAATAACTTCCCCATCCGGCAGTATTTTTATTAAAAATAAGTGTGCAGGAATCGGGATACAGAGCAATATAAAAACCATAGGAACCGGCTGGTAATGTTTTCCCATTGATGGCAACATCAGTAGAAAAACTGAATACAGTACTTTCATTAGCACCGGCTCTCCAGGGTGAAGGGATGTTGGATCCGTAACCAAGCACCGAAAAACCATAGTAAGCTACGGGAGTTCCCCATATCTTTCCTTCACGCCCTTTAACACCCGGTGCATTCCAGCGTATATCGATATCTGTTAGTCCGATTTTCCTTCCTGCTTTGCAGGCATAATTAACACCGTCGTTGGGTAAATGCAATTGAGCACTAACCCTATACTGTGAAAAAAATGCAATAACTGTAAAAAGGAAGTAGCGTTTTAAAAAGTATCTTGTTCTCATGATGATGAAATTAGTGATGATTGATACTGTAAAGCTAGGCTGAAATTTTCCGTAAACGAAAAGGCGGTCAAATAATATGACCGCCTGTATTTTTATTTTGCCTTTTATATGAGGAGCTATTGGTATGGAAAAAAAATACCCGCCGGGAAAATAATTACCCAATCCAATATTTCCTGGTCTTCTTTCTGTAGCTGAGTGTTGCGCCGGTAATGATCAGTAATATGGCAGGAATAATATAATCATTCTCATTACCCATTGTAACTGTTGATTGCATCGGACGCAATGAATTGGTCTCTTTGCTCATTGGCTTTTCCTGCCTGAAGATCAGGATCATAATTCCAGCATAGAGTATAACCAAACCAACCGGCCTGAAAAAACAACTGTGATATCTTCTGTAAAATCTGTACCATTTCATACAGATACCAATACCGAAATGATGCCAGAATTATTTTCAGCAAACTGTTATCTCACCAGCAATACATTTCCCTTCAACACTTTTACATCACCTTTTCTGTCTACCCCTTTCAGCATCCACACATATCCACCCAAAGGCTGGCGGATTCCTTTGTAACTTCCATCCCACCCTTTATTTATCTCACTGGTTTCAAATACCTTCTCCCCGAACCGGTTGAATATCCTGAAATATTCAATGCGATCTATACCAACCGGTGTTGGCCGGAATACATCATTGAGTCCATCACCATTCGGACTAAATGCATTGGGGATATAAAATGTTGGGCCACGTAGTACCCGCAAAAACACCGTGTCAAATGCTTTACATCCGATCTCATCTTTCACCATCAATATAAACCGGGTGTCTTCGGTTAAAGTAGCTGTCGGGTTGGCGATGCCCGAATTATTCAGCAATGGAAATCCAGGGAACCACTGATAAGTTCCACCGCCTGTACCATTCAATTGATAAGGATAATTGTATTCTGCCGTTCCGTCGGGTCCTGCATTGGCTATTACCTGGGGTTGAACAGCGAAATTCACCGTGGCCGTATCCAAACATCCGGATGCATTGGATACCGTTAATGTGTAAACGCCATTTTCAACAATACTGTCAGTATTAGACACCTGTTGCTGATTCAACATCCAGGTTGCAGTTAAACCAATGGTTGAATAAATACTATCCAGGTTGATATGCCCTCCATAACAAACCCTGATATTCCTGTCGGGACCCAATGCAGGTTTTCCATTAACCGTTACCGTTATACGCACCCTTGGGCCTTCACAGAATGAAGTGGCTTCTGCTACATAATAATAAAATGTGCCGGGTTGCTGGGATGAAGGCGTTGGAGGATTATTTGAGCCTGCTCCGCCGGATGCCTGCTGATACCATAATAAAGGATTGGCGCCGGTGGCGGTCAAAGCGACTGTTGGATCAAACTGGCAATAAACAACCGGACTGTTCACCGAAGGTACTCCTGGTGTTGGGTGCACAGTTAAATGAAGCGTAACCACAGAATCGCAACCAGCACTGCTCACAAGTGTAACACTGTACATACCGGTGCTATTCAATTGCTGGCCATTCCATACAAATGGCAATTGGCTGCTGCAAACACTGGCATTGCTGCTGCTGGAAACAACCGGATTCACTATTAATTGCAGGGTAACAACAGAATCACATCCCGCTGAGCCTGTAAACAAGGCTGAATAAGTGCCGGCCTGTGTAAGCTGTTGTCCGTTCCAGGCATATGGGAGCTGATTACTGCAAATATTGATTGTTGCAGTACTTCCAGTAACAGCATTAACTGTAAAATGCAGGTTTGCTATAGAGTCGCAGCCGTTACTACCGGTAAGGGTTACCAGATAGTTTCCTGAAGTTGAATAATTATTTCCATTCCATACATAAGGCAATTGATTATTGCAAACAGTTACATAGCTATCGCTGGAACTAACGGGCAATATAGTCAACTGAAGATTCGCTGCAGAGTCACATCCGGCCTGGTTGGTAAACAACACCGTATAATTACCGCTGCTGTTGAATTGCTGACCATTCCATTGATAGGGCAATTGATTGCTGCAAACACTTACCTGTGTTGTACTCACTGTTTCCTGCAATACAATAAGATTTAATGTTACAACAGAATCACATCCATTGCCAGCATTGAATGTCTGCGTAAACGTTCCGGGCCCTGAAATAATCAACCCATTCCACATATAAGGCATTTGATTGCTGCAAATGTTTACAGACAAATTGTTATAGATCGTATTAACAACAGTCAGTTGTAGCGTAATTACAGAATCACATCCGGCACTTGTAACCAAAGTTGCAGTATAGTTACCCGAACTATTGTACTGATTTCCATTCCACAGATAAGGCAACTGGCTTTCGCAAACCATATCGGCAAAAACAGTAGTGGCGGTATTGTTTACAGTTAGCTGCAGATTGGCAACAGAATCACAACCGGTTGTAGAAGTTAACGTTACACTGTAGAGTCCGCTGCTGTTATACGTATTACCATTCCAGGAATATGGAAGCTGGTTGTTGCAAACACTGACTGAAGTCGTTGTGGTTAGTGTACTATTTACCGTTAGAATCAGCGTGGCAATCGAATCACAACCTGATGAACCTGTCAATGTAACCGTATAAGTTCCGGCTGAATTATATACCTGGTTGTTCCAGTTATAAGGTAGTTGATTGGTACAGACAGATACATTCGTTGTACTTGTTACAACAGAACTGGCAGTGAGATTTAAAGTCGCAATAGAGTCACAACCTGCAATAGTAGTCAGCATTACTGTGTAAGTTCCCGGAGTACTGTACGTTTGTCCGTTCCAGTTATATGGTAACTGATTGGTACAAATATTTATATCACTCGTGCTCGTTTGTACTTCATTCACCAGCAGGTTCAGCGTTGCAATAGAATCACAACCTGCAGCTGAAACCAAGGTTACAGTATAGCTTCCAGATGTATTAAAGGATTGGTTGTTCCAGTTAAAAGGCAGTTGACTGGAACAAACAGCAACATCCGTTGTACTGGTTACAACCGGATTAACCAGGAGGTTTAAAGTTGCCACTGAATCGCAGCCTGCAGATGAAGTGAGCAATACATTATAGGTTCCGCCTGCATTGTAAGTGTTGATTGTTCCAGGAATATGGTAACTGACTATCACAAATAGTTATATCTGTTGTACTTGAAACAGGGCTATTTACAGTAAGATTCAGCGTAGCAATCGAATCACAGCCTGATGAACCTGTCAATGCTACTGTGTAAGTTCCGGCTGAATTATATACCTGGTTGTTCCAGTTGTAAGGCAATTGATTGGTACAGATTGATACATTTGTTGTACTGGTTACAACAGAACTGGCAGTGAGAATTAAAGTTGCTACAGAGTCACAACCAGCAACAGTAGTCAGCATTACTGTGTATAGTTCCCGGAGTACTGTACGTTTGTCCGTTCCAGTTATATGGCAACTGATTGGTACAAATATTTATATCACTTGTACTTGTTTGTATATCGTTCACCACCAGGTTCAGCGTTGCAATAGAATCACAACCTGCAGCTGAAACCAAGGTTGTGCTGTAGCTTCCAGATGTATTGAAGGATTGGTTGTTCCAGCTAAAAGGCAGTTGACTGGAGCAAACAGCAATATCCGTTGTACTGGTTACAACCGGATTAATCAGGAGGTTTAAAGTTGCCACAGAATCACAACCTGCAGATGAAGTGAGCAATACATTATAGGTTCCACCTGCATTGTAAGTTTGATTGTTCCAGGAATATGGTAACTGATTGTCGCAGATGGTTACATCTGTTGTACTTGAAACAGGGCTATTTAGCTGTAAGATTCAGCGTAGCAATCGAATCACAACCAGAAGAGCCAACCAATGTTAAACTATAGGTTCCGCCTGTATTGTAATCCTGGTTGTTCCAGTTGTAAGGCAATTGATTGGTACAGATAGATACATTCGTTGTACTGGATGCAACAGAACCAACAGAAAGATTCAATGTTACAATTGAATCGCAACCATAACTTCCGGTTAATGTAACTGAATAAGTACCTGCTGAAAGATAAGTCTGACCATTCCAGCTAAAAGGAAGCTGGTTGAAACAGATGTTCCTGTCTACAATTGTATTGATTATCTCGTTTACCTGTAACTGAAGCCTGCTGATTGAATCACATCCATCAGAACCAGTAAGAACAATATCATATTGGCCCGTGGCTGTATAATTGTTTCCGTTCCACACATATGGCAATTGATCAGCACATACTGATGTGGTGAATATAGTTGTATCTATAGGATTGATGGTTAAATTAAGGGTGAGCAATGAATCACAACCCGTTAAAGTATTGAGCAATACATCATACAGTCCTGTGGAAGTATAACTGTTTCCATTCCATATATAAGGTAACTGTGATGCACAAAGGGTTACATTGGTGGTATCGGTAACATAGGGAACGATGGCCAGACTAAGCACAGGAACCGAATCGCAACCACCAGGCGTTGTCATAATGGTTGAATAAGTACCTGCAGAAGAATAACTGTTTCCGTTCCACAAATAAGGAACCTGCCCTGTGCAAATGGTAACATAAGTGGTAGAAGTGAGGATATCAGACGCATTCAATACCAGTGTTGCAATTGAATCACATCCGCTACTAGCCGTTAACGTTACTGTAAACGTTCCGCCGAAAGGATAGGAATTTCCGTTCCATGCATAAGGCAATTGGTTATTGCAAACACTGGCAAAAGTAGTGCTGCTAAGTACAGGGTTTATGGTAAGGTTCAGAATAACAATCGAATCGCAACCGCCGGTACTGATCAGTGTGTCCCTGTATACCCCGGATGTATTATAGCTGTTTCCATTCCATTGATAAGGCAACTGGTTGCTGCACACAGCTATATTGCTGGTACTGCTGATATGATTGTTTACGATCAGGTTAAGATTGGCAACTGAATCACAGCCACCGGAACTGGTCAGGGTTACAGGGTAAAATCCGCCCGATGAGTAACTGTTTCCATTCCATAAAAAAGGCAGTTGACTGTTGCAGACATTTACAGTAGTGGTACTGGTAAGAAATGGATTCACAGTAAGCCTGAGTAAAGCGATAGAATCACAGCCTGTTGAGGCCGTAAGCAATACCGGATAATTCCCGGTGCTATTAAATGATTGACCGTTCCAGATAAAGGGTAGCTGATTCGTGCAGATAGACATTTCTGTAATGCTGGTATCCACCGGGTTTACCACCAGGTTAAGCGTAGCCAGCGAATCACAGGCATTCTGGCCCGGAAGCGTGAGGGTATACGATCCCGAATTCGAGAACGGTTGGCCATTCCAGATAAACGGTAATTGATTGCTGCAAACAGACATATTGGTTGTACTGGTGGTTACCTGCACAACCAGCAAATTCAGGTTGGCAGTTGAATCACAACCCGTGTTGCTGCTTAATGTTACACTGTACTGGCCCGGACCACTGTAAGTGTTGCCATTCCAGTTATATGGAAGCCGGTTACTGCAAACCCTGATAATAGAATTACTCGGCACAATTGTTCGGATCAGCAATACAAGCGTATCTACCTTGTTGCAGGGACCCGTAACAATCGGAGGTGAAAAAGGATACACACCAGCCGCCGTATACACATTTCCATTCCATGTAAATGGAAGTTGTTCCTCGCAGATGACCACCGTATCAGAACCTGTTCTGGGAGTATTCACCCGAAGGTTAAGGGTAGCTACCGAATCACAGCCTGCTTGTGTTACAAAAGAGGCTGTATAATTTCCTGTGCTGAAATAATTATTTCCATTCCATACATAGGGCAACTGACTGTTGCAGATCGTGACATTGGATACGCTTGTATATTGTGAAGCAACGGTTAGGCGTAAACGAGCTACTGAATCACAACCGCTGCTACCCGTTAACGTTGCCAGGTATAAACCTGCTACCGCACAACTGATTCCATTCCACTGAAAGGGTAATTGTGCAGTGCAAATCGTAATATAAGTTGTACTGATGTTTACAACCGGTACCGTAAGAATCAATCTTGCCACAGAGTCGCAACCTGCAACTGTATGTAGCGTTACACTATAAGTTCCGGCAGCCGTATAGGTATTTCCATTCCACTGATACGGTAACTGCGTATTGCAAACTGTATCCCGGGTGGTACTCGATAATACAGGGTTAACCATCAATTGTAAGGTGGCGGTTGAATCACAACCGTTGGAGGCTGTAAGGTTTATTGAATAATTCCCGGCTAGTTGAATAAGGAGTTCCATTCCAGTAATAAGGCAACTGATTGGTACAAATGCTGGCAGTAGTAAAACCTGTTCTTACCGGCCTTACTGTAAAACGTAAGGTTGCTATTGAATCACAACCCGCAGCACTGATAAGTGTAGCGGTATATATTCCACTGGTAGTATAATTGTTGCCGTTCCAGGTGTAAGGAAGCTGATTACTGCAGACGGAGACATTGGTGGTACTGGTTACCACATCGTTTATCGTTAAACTCAATATCGCAACGGAATCACATCCACTGGAACTGGTTAAGGTTACCGAATAGGTACCACTTGCAGTGTAGCTGTTCCCGTTCCATATATAGGGCAGATCATTGTTACATACGATTGCATTGGTAATGCCGGTACCGATATTGATGACCGTAAGCTGCAGAAAAGCTATAGAATCCTGTCCGTTTACATCAGTCAGCGTTACACTGTATAGTCCGGCTGTTAAACAGGTTATGCCATTCCATTGATAAGGCAACTGGTTAAAACAAATGGTTGCATAACTGGTATCCGATGCAAAATTGTCGGTTTTTAGTTAAAATAGATTCTTTGCAGACTTGTTTGGAGGAAAGTTCAGGAAACGAAAAAGCGCTAAGCGCAGATACTGTAAATAACAGCACCCCCAGGCATATTTTCAAACTGTATGTCAGGCTTTTCATTACTAAAATAATGTTGGTCTGGGTAGGAAAACATTTGTTTGCTTTTTATTGGGGTATTGCAATATAATAAAAATTCGCAAAAAACCCTCATAATGAATGAAATAGATTGCCTGATTTATAAAATTTTCTACTATAAAGAAAGACTGTAGATAAAAAAAAGCCGGCACTTAACCGGCTTTTTAATACACTAAACATTTATTAATAACAACCAAACTTCTTTGACGCAGCGCTGAAATAATTATCGATCAGGTCGTACAACATCGTATCGTAAGTCTGTAATTCTGCCCTGGTATTGATTTCATTGTGAACACCATTGGCCGGAAAAATCCCGATATTGGCATTGAAATAACATTGAACCCCTTCAGCCCAGTATTCCCTCACATCAGAAATCGCATAGGTATTCGTCCATAAATTATTGGCCACCGCATGATCATAAACATCCTGCAGGTCGCTATCGAAATTCGGATTGGTAAACCTAATACCCAGTTCATGAATGGCATGGGCAAATTCATGGCAGAGGATCTCTTCACCCACATAACGGTCATTGCTTTTGCACAACATATTTTCTTCGCAATTGGTGGTGAGTGGCCGATCAATGGTTGCCCCATAGGCCCTTGCACGATTATCCCAGTCGGTTCCCGGGAATGCCGTGTACAAATCGCTGTACTCAGGCATTTGTGTAGGCCGTTCACTGATACCGATGATGCCTACGCGAAGGCGATTCATGATCATCTTTGCTTTTTCAGCCGGAATCGTACTCACCATAAATCGAACAATATCCCGGGCCTTGATGAGTGCTTCATCGGCCACCGCTGCTGAACTAATAACGGGAATCCCATCCGCATCCAGGTATTTTTTATAAAATGGATTGAGCCCAAGTGAAGCTGGCGGGGCCGTTATCTCCGAAACAGATCCGGTCTCCGATTTTTTACAACCAGAAAAAACCAGCAATACCAAACAGAAAGAAAGCAACTTTTTCATACACTTAATTTTCAGCTAAACTCAAAAAAAACAGGTAAAAGTGAAATACCTAATTTGTATTATAAATTGCACGACAAAGTTGGTATTTATGCAAAAAGTGGGAAACTCGCATCATGCAGGAGAATACTCAACAGCCAAATCATTTTTATATGCTTATCAAGCCAATCCGGTTTATCATGCTGCTATTGATCAGCACCAGTATGCTTAGCCATTCTGGTTTTGCCCAACCGGGAAAAAGAAAAAAAGAAACAGCAAAACCTGTTTTCAATCCCGATACCGTTTATTATCCTTTTTACGACCAGGTTCAGATGATTGAAATCAACTATAAACGGGCATGGGTAGATGAAGCTTATCATAAAGAAGGTTATCAACCCAGGGCGATGCCATTTGGGTTTTCAATGCCCAGGGTACATCCCGGTGTTTACATTTTCCGTAATCAATCGGGTGCTATTATCCGTGCCTATAACAGCGAATACTCCCTCGATTCTTTGAACAAAATATTTAAAGACGCTAAAAAGGAACCCAGCCAGATAGTAACCGGTAAATCTTCTTATCCCATCAGGCATTCCTTTTCTATCCGCGTTATGGAATATGCCCGACAGTTAGAAAAAGCCATCCCCGGCTTTTATAAAGTCTATACCGAAACACCGCAACTTTTTACCTATACACCCGAGTTTGATGAGCAATTTAAAGTCGGCCTGATCGATACTCTTGGGCACTATTGTTTTCCCGATTGAATTCGATTACATAGAAGCAATCGGCAATGATTTCTTAGTGAAAAAAAATAACCTGTTTGGTGTGCTTGATAAAGAAAAGCAACCCATCGTCCCGATTGCATATGAAGCAGTTTCCCAAACCGCTGATGCCGTTGTCTTTTCGAACAATAATAAAAAAGAAAAAATTTATGACTTTAATAAGAAAACAGTAACAACACTCAACAACTACGATTGGATAGATGAAGACCGTTTTGATGATGTCAATCAAATCAGCGCTGCTAGCGGAAAGAAAGTAAATCTTATTGCTGTTCGGAAAAACGGTTTAACCGGCTTCATCAACCATCAAAAAAAAGAGATCGTTGCTCCCGTTTACGATTATGCGCAGGTAAATTACCAGGAAGGTATATCACTTGTTTGCCGGAATAAAAAATGGGGTTATGTAGATGAGAATGGAAAAGAGATCATTCCTTGTCAGTATGATGACGCTATGCAATTTTACCAGGGTAAAGCATTGGTTATTTCCAACGGTTCTGTTCTTTGTTTAGACATCAATGGAAATGAAACCAGCGGCTGCGACGAAAAATTAATCAAATGGGAAAAATCACATGAATTGGGAGATCGGGGTTCGTTTATCAAACACCGTTATATTGCCGGAAGGGTACACCGTTATGGCATCGTAGATGAATCCGGCAACTTCAAAGCTCCGGTTTATTATGAGAATATTACTGGCATCCGGATTTCAAATGCCAAAACCGAATGGTCGCAGCAATATTATAAAGCACGCCGGTTCGGCAAATGGGGTGTCATCAGCAAAAACGGCGATATGGTTTTGCCTTTTGAGTATGACGATATTTACGATTTCAACCAGGGCTATAAAAAAGCCATTATCCGCAAAGGTGAAAGGTATGGAATGGTGAATGAAGATTTTGAAATGTTGCTTCCCTGTAAATATGAAGCATTGAACTATACTTCTATTCCCGGAAAAATCATTTTCACCGAAAAAGGCAAGCAGGGATGGATGGATGCCAATTTTAAAGTTCAGGTAGTTCCTCAATACGATGAAATCGGCAATGCGGTGGATGGAAGAGTACGTGTGAAAAAAGACAAATTCTACGGCATCATTGATTCTTCTGGCAAAGAAATCATTCCATTCCGCTATGAGGCAGTAGCTACCCAGTTCTACAATGGTTTGATCCTCGCATCCTGGAGAAATAAATGGGGATACGTTGATAGCACCGGTGCCGTTACAATCGCATTTCAATACGATGCCGGTAGAAATTTTTCAGGAAAAATCACCGCTGTTCAGAAAGGTAAATTGTACGGGTTCATCAACCGCAACAACGAACCCGTATCTGGTTTCATGTATGATTTTGTTGATTATGAATGGACGATAGACGGACTTATTAAAGTAGTGAAAAAAGAAAAAATCGGTTTTGTCAACCAGGAAGGAAGAGAAGTGATCCCCTGCATGTATGATGAAGAACGTGGCTTCAATCCGAAACTCGGCCACTATTTACGTTTAGGAAAAACATGGATGTATGTGAAATGATGAAACAATAAATCCATATCCGCTTTTATTTCGCATCTTTAGCATGCGAAATTTTTCTATGAACTATTCTTACTACCAGAAAGAATCCGATGCACGGCTTGAAATGTTGATTAAAGAGCCGGAAATAAAAAGGAATCATTATACACAAAAAGATAGTCCCGACTATTATACAATCGCCTGGAATACCGGAGCTGATCAGCAGGTTATGATTGATGAAGTGCAGTATGTTTTTCCTGCCAACACCCTTTTGCCCATCATGATGAACCAGTCGTACCGTTTTGAAGTGGCCGATTCATTGATTGTATGGCAGTTCAACAAGGAGTTTTATTGTATCGTAAACCATGATGCGGAAGTGGGTTGCCTGGGTTTCATTTTTTATGGACCTGTTCCTGTGATGTGGATACCACTCGATCAACACGAATCAGAAAACATGCACCGGCTCGTAGAAATGTTTGCCGAAGAATTTGAATTAAATGAAGACATTAAAACAGATATGCTCCGGATGCTGTTGGTGCGGCTGATTATAAAAATTACCAGGCTCGCCAAAAAACAATACTGGGATGAAAACGCTTGGAGAACAGAAATATCAGCTGCTGCGGCAGTATCATTTTCTGGTAGAAACGCATTACAAAAAAGAAAAGCAGGTACAGTTTTATGCAGGCCTGTTGAACAAATCACCCAAAACACTTTCCAATGTATTCGCCCTGTATGGTTATAAAACACCTTTGCAGGTCATACATGAACGCATTGTAACTGAAACAAAAAGACTGCTCTACTATACCGATAAATCAGTGAAGGAAATTGCCTATGAACTGGGATTTGAAGATGTAGGCCATTTCAGCAAATTCATCAAAAGCTGCACGCAAAAAACCCCCTCAGAACTCAAGAAGCTGCACTAAATGTTATATTAACGTTAAGGGGATAATTGTACAACCGATCGGGAAATATCTGCCTTTCTTTCCGCCTCCTGAATAAACATCTTTGTATCCTAAAAAAAGATACAATGAAGATTATTTCTACACTCTTACTGTTTTTGGTTTTTACAACACATTCTACCAATGCACAACAGAACAACCGAACCAAACATTTCAATACGGAAGCTAACCTGGCCATTCAGGGCTACGATCCCGTTGCTTACTTCACAGAAAACAAAGCGATCAAAGGAAAAAAAGAGTTCGCTGTAAATGCCGATGGTATTGTTTACCGTTTCTCCTCACTCAACAACAAAAATCTATTTCTCAAAAATCCTACTGCTTACGAACCGCAGTACGGCGGCTGGTGTGCCTATGCCATGGGTTCATATGGAGAAAAAGTAAGTGTAGATCCTGAAACATTTAAAATACTGGATGGCAAATTGTACTTGTTTTATCATAGCTGGACGAACAATACCCTTACCAAATGGAACAAAGAGGAAAGCAAACTAAAAGCCAGTGCCGACAAAACCTGGGCAGGCATTTTCAATAAACAATAAACTCATACATCCACTAAAATGTCGAACAAAACTACCACCCTTGTTTCATGGTCACTGCGTATCATTGCAGCCATCATCCTGCTCCAGACTCTTTTCTTCAAATTCAGTGCACATCCTGAATCTGTGGCCTTGTTTACTAAAGCTCGGTGTTGAACCCTGGGGAAGAATTGCCACCGGTGTTATCGAACTGATCACTGCCATACTACTCATTCTCCCGGCTACAAAAGCCTTTGGTGCTTTATCGGCTGTGGGCGTGATGCTCGGAGCTATTGCTTCTCATTTATTTGTAGTTGGCATTGAGTCTAGCAAACGATGGTGGTCAACTCTTTTACTTAGCACTGCTCGTACTCGCCTGTTCACTGGTAGTACTATGGCTGCATCGTTCGGAATTATTCATTTTATACAGGAAATTCAGCGGAAATAAGTAACCGGCTTTACTGCCGCTACCCGTCACCGTTGCGTCGCACACTTGTACCATAAATCATTATTCATCCCTAAACAAAGTACAATGAAAAAAACACTACTTACCATGCTGATCAGCTTATCTCGCCATTCAATCTGCTTCATGCACAGGGCTGCAGCGATGCAGGTTTCTGCAGCATCGGTAGTTTTAAACACCAGCAGGCAGATGAGTCTTCCTCCCGGCATAAACTAGGTATACAGTTCAGCAATGGTATCGGCGATGAATCGGTTTATATTTTCACACCGGCCATTCAATACGATCTGCGCATCAACAATCATTGGGCCATCCAGGCAAAGTTAACTGCCAATTATGCCAATGGTAATCTGGGTTCCGCTTTTGCTCCCGGTGATATCATTTTAACCGGCAGCAAAACATTTCCACTCGATAAAAAATGGAAACTCATTGGTACAATCGGCGGCAAGTTTCCACTCAGCAACAGTAACCTGAAAACAAATGGACAATCATTACCCATGCAATACCAGAGCAGTTTGGGTACAGTTGATCTTATTGCAGGCCTAAGTGCTGTTCAACAGAAATGGTCTTTCTCCATTGCATATCAGCAACCACTCACAGGTACAAACGGAAACAATTTCTTACCTGTCTATTTCAACAACAGCAATGAAGCATTAAAATATCCCCCGGGAAATGACTTCAAACGCAAAGCTGATCTGTTGGGCAAAGCCAGCTATCATTTTACAAAAAACAAATGGACATTCATACCCGGCTTGTTGGGCATTTATCACCTCGGTGAAGACAGTTATATAGATGGTAGCATAAGCAATAAGCCAATATTGTTGAAGGGTTCATCCGGACTTACACTGAACGGCACTTTATCGGTTTTCTATAAAGCGAATCAGAAAATATCGCTTGGAATTGTATCGGGTACTCCTTTTGTTGTAAGGGATATCCGTCCGGATGGTCTGACAAGAAAATTCGTTGTATCACCCGAGTTAACCATAAACTTCTAGTATATGAAACTATTATTCTTTGCTACTTTGATTACAGCGTCTATGCTTTCCTGTAAGAAAGAAACACTGGCACCTACTACAAACATTAATGATATGACAGACAGCAGTGCTGTACTGCTGTTGCGGGGAGACTTCATGTCGGGCCCATACGGCACTACCAGCGGTATTGCCAAAGTCTACCGGCAGGGAAACAATTATGAAATCAAACTCGATTCGTTTTCTGTCAGCAACGGACCCGATTTACATGTATACATTTCCAAAGAAGCAATGCCGGTAAATTTTATCGACCTGGGAGCAATAAGGTCTACCAATGGCAACCAGATTTATCCCGTAACAGGAATGCCCGATTTCAGCACTTACAAATTCATCGTAATCCATTGTGTTGCTTTCAATCACTTATTTGGCTCTGCCCGCCTAAATCCATAAATATGATCATCTCACAACTGAAAAGCCAGCTGCAAACATTAAAGGAAATGCTGGATAAAATCAATAACAACATTTATACTTCACCGGTAGTACACCTGAATCATTCAAGTATCGGGAATCATACCCGGCATATCATTGAACTACTACAATGTCTCGTAAATGGTTACAGTAATGGAGAAGTAGATTATGTAAACAGGAAAAGAAACCTTTTATTGGAACAGGAAGTTAATTTAGCAAAAAGCATCCTCAGCGAGTTACACGATAATGTATCCCTGCCGAATAAGCAACTCAGGATGGCTGTAGATACCGAAGGGGCTTATATTTACAGCAATAGCGACAGGGAAATTGTATACAACACCGAACACATCATACATCACCTGGCATTGATTAAAGTGGCATTGATAGAAATGGGATTGTCAGATCTCACCAGTGATGAATTCGGCATGGCTTATGCTACCATACGTTACAGGAATTCTTTAACGGTTAATCAATAATTTCATCTATGTGCACCGTAATTTATTATCCATCCGAAAAGAAGAAAATATTTGTTTCACTCAGGGATGAGAATCCTGCCCGTGCAAAAGCAAAAACACCTTCATTGATCGGAGACAATACAAACCAGCTATTGATTCCGGTAGATCCAATGGGCGGTGGCAGCTGGGCGGGCATAAACAATAACGGCACTGTAATTATTTTACTGAATGGCGGTTTTGAAAAACATCAACCGGGATTATCCTATTCTAAAAGCAGGGGACTTATAGTAAGGGAACTACTGGGCGAGTCTTTACCGGTACTTGCCTGGTTACTGATGAACCTGAAGACTGTAGAGCCTTTCACTTTGATTGTTTATTCAGAAGGACATCTATTTCAGTTGGTTTGGGATGGTCAAAGCAAACATAAAAAAATACTCAATCCATCAATACCACATATTTTCTCTTCGTCTACTCTTTATGATCTGCCATCAAAAAAAATCAGGCATGAACGTTTCTTCAACTGGATAAAAGAAGAACGTGCTGTTAATGCTGAATCATTCAAAGCGTTTTTTAATCGGTATCAGGATCCGTTGAATGGCTTCCTGATTAACCGCGACAATAAAATCAAAACACTTAGTTTTTCTTTTATTGAATACAGAACCTATGATGGCGCTCAATATAGCTACCACGATTATGCCGACAATCGTTCTTACAAATCCGCTATCCAATTTAGTTATCACAAAGAAGAAATAACATCCAACACTGTATGCTGAACCCGGTTATATCCATAACAGATTTTCAGAAGAAGAAAAGAACCATGCAAAAATGGCAATCTGCTAAAAACTGGTTAAAGGCATTTTATATCCGGCTTTTTCATTGGGAATACTGGCCTATGTGGGTTGTTTACCTGATACCGTCATTCTATTATGCGTGGTTGTCTGTAAAGGCCCGCAGTTTTTTCTTTTTTACGGCCACCAATCCCGGTATTGAAAACGGTGGTATGTTTTTCGAAAGCAAAATGACCATAACTGAAAAACTGCCTCCTGCCTATTGCCCGAAAACCATTTTAATAGATGCTGCATTCAGTGATGAACAGATCAGCAATCAATTGAAAGAATCCGGCATCGAATTTCCGGTGATCGCAAAGCCAGATCGTGGTGAACGAGGCTGGATGGTGAAAAAAATTCTCTCTTTTTCTGAGCTGCTTGCTTATCAGTCGTCGTTTGCCCATCCGTTTCTCGTTCAGGAATATGTTGACCTTCCCGTTGAGTTAAGCATCTTTTATTTCAGGGATCCATCAAAACCAAATGGCATCATAACTTCAGTTACACATAAAAAATTATTATCCGTAACCGGTAACGGCCACGATAGCCTGGAGCAACTGATCATGAATAACAACCGTGCATTCCTGCAACGGAAAACACTGCTCAACAACCATGAAATAAATAAAAAACTCATTCTAACCGATGGAGCAGAACACCTGCTGGTTCCTTATGGCAACCATTGCAGGGGTGCTGCATTTTTTAACTACAATCATATTATTGATCTTCAACTCGAAGCGGTATTTAACAACATCAGTAAACAGGTAGATGGCTTTTACTTCGGGCGGTATGATTTACGCACGAGTAGCATTGAAGACCTTAAAGAAGGGAAAAATATTTTTATCCTGGAATTGAATGGCGCCGGTGCAGAACCAGCGCATATTTATCAATCGGGTTACCCTTTCTTTAAAGCGATGGCGGATATCTGCTCTCATTATAAAATGATGTACACAGCCGCACAACAAAACCGTAACAAAAAAGCATTTATGTCTTTCCGTGAATTCAGGGAACTCAGGAGAAAAGAAAAAGCATACAAACGATCAGCCTGATTCATTGAATTAAAATTCATTCATTTTCTCTGGCAGTTAAAATATATATTTGAACTGCTCATGAGAAAATATCTTTTCCTCCTTTTATTTTTTTCTATCAGCTACTGCTGTAACGTTGATGCCCAAACGACATCCGATAGCAATACCCTGACCAGCATTCGCATCAGCAGTATTTATGCAAACGGAAAAGCACAAAATCTGAGCAGTCCGCTTGTTTTAAAAAGCGATCAGAACAATCTTCTCATCACATTTACTTCAGTCGGGAAAGACAGTGCTCCAAATAAATTGTTCCGTTATAGATTGAATGAACAGGACAAATGGCGATACATCAAAGATTCGGTTATCACCATAGCGGCGCTGGATACGGGTAATTATCAATTGCAGATTGGCCGCCAGTTAGCGGATGGTAAATGGGAAAACAATGCCCCGGTTTTTTCATTCACCATTCAGCAACCATTCTGGCAAAAGCCCTGGTTTATATTCGCTGTTTCATTGGCAGGATCATTGGTGATTGGCATTTTGCTGATAAGCATCGTCGCGGCATTTTTTCTGTATTACCGTTATCAGCGTAGTCAGAAAAATGAACTCATCCTCAAAAACAATATGCTGCAATCGGAGATCAAAGCACTCAGGGCGCAGATGAATCCGCATTTCATTTTTAATTCGCTGAACTCCATTCAGCATTTCATTTTTGCCAATAAAAAAGAAGAAGCCAATGAATACCTTACGGCTTTTTCGAAGCTGATCAGGATGACGCTCGACAATTCACAGATCAACTTCATACCCATTGCAGAAGAAGTTGAATTCCTGACTACCTATCTTAAACTGGAACAACTCCGGCTCAATCACCTGTTCGATTTTTCTTTCAGTTATGATGATGAACTGAACATCATGGAATATATGATTCCTTCAATGATGCTGCAGCCATTTATAGAAAATTCTATTATACATGGCATTACTCCTAAAAACAGTAAGTCCTTTATAAAAATCCAGTTCAAACTCGAAAACAATCTGCTGCAATGTATCATTGAAGATGATGGTGTAGGATTTCCCGAAGGATACCATGCCGGACAGAGCCTGGGTAGAAATGATAAAGACCACCGTTCATTCGGTATCAATGCGCTGGGTCAACGCATACTTACCATTAACCAGATGCACCAGACCAGTATACAGTTTGAACTCGCAAACCGGCACAATGAAGCCAATGAAATTATAGGTGCCAGCGTGCGTTTATACTTTAAGTCAGCTTCCCCATAGTAAACAATGTCATTAAAATGGCTTCGCATTGATTTACTTTTTTTTATTATTTTGATACCACAAAACCGGGAACCACACAATGAGAGCACTTATTATTGAAGATGAATACAACAGTGCATCTGCATTACAGAATATGCTGGCAGAATATTGCAGCGGTATAGAGTGTATTGGCATATTTCAGAATGTTACTACCGGCATAGCTGCGATCATGCAACACAAACCAGACCTGATATTCCTGGATATCATGTTGCAGAATCAGAACGGGTTTGAACTACTGGAAGCATTACCCAAACCACACCCACAGATCATTTTTACAACCGCTTACGATCATTTCACGATACAGGCTATACGCTTTTCGGCGCTCGACTATCTGCTGAAACCAATCAACATCAAAGACCTGCAGGCTGCTGTATTGCGTGCACAGCAAAACCTCAACCGATATGGAATTGATGCACTGAGTGATTTATTCCAGGCAGTTACGCAGCAGGCTGAAAACATCAAACGCATTGCTATCCCAACAAGTGAAGGTCACGTTTTTGTTGATCTCTCCGCTATCATCAGAATAGAAGCCAGTGGAAGTTATTCAAAAATCATTCTGGCCAATGAACCCGAAATACTGGTTTCACGACAGTTAAAGGAATATGAAATGATCCTGGAGAAAAGCGGCTTTGTAAGGGTTCATCATTCTCACCTGGTTAACATCAGTCATATCAAAAAATATGTTCGGGGCAATGGTGGCTACCTGATGATGAGCGACCAGAAAACAGTAGATGTGTCGCAGCGAAAAAAAGAAGAGTTGCTGAAGGCTCTGGGCATTCACTAGTAAACACTGATTCTCCTCTTTAATTCCTTTTCACTTATCGGCTTCAACCAATCACTTATCAATCGCTATCCGATACTGAACAATTCTGTCTTTTTGCTTCAGCTGCATTTTCAAAGTTTTACATATTGGTTTACAATCAATCGCTATTGCCGAAAAGCGAACCAGTAGGCATTAAATTATTATGAAATGAAAAAAATTCTAATCACAGCACTTGTGATTACAGGTGCGTTTTATCATGCAAAGGCCCAAACATGGGACTGGGCTAAAAAATCCGGTGGCACACAATCAGACATAGGCTGGGCTATCGACAAAGACAATAGTTCGAATTACTATGTAACAGGAGAGTTCCGTGGTACAGCCACATTCGGCACTACCAATTTAACCAGTGCCGGTAGCAGCGATATCTTCCTGTCGAAATACAACAGCGCCGGTACACACCAATGGAGCATCCGGGCCGGTGGCAGCGGCATAGATGCAGGTATGGCGGTAGCTACAAACGGCACAAGTGTATATATCGGTGGCTGGTTCAAATCAACGGCAACTTTTACGGGCACCAATGCAACTACTGCAACGGTAACGGCTAGTGGCAGTACCTGGGATTACTTTCTGGCCAAATACAATGCTGCCGGGCAGTTGCAATGGGTGACCAGCGATGGTGGTGCCAACGACGACCAGATACTCGGTATCGCTTTATCTTCCAATGCGGTATATGTTACCGGCCATGATGACAATATGATCGGGGGTTTTACCAACCAGAATTTCTTTCTGAGAAAATACAACTTCAACGGAGTGGTACAATGGACCAACACGAGCACAGCCCTTGATTATCCCTCAACATTTAGCTTCGGAAAAGGAATCGATTGTGATGATAACGGTAATCCATATGTGCTTTTTTCTTTCCAGGATAAAGTTTCTGTGAACGGAAATATTTTCCAATCACAGGGAGGCGATTTTGATCCGGATCTTATGGTATCAAAATTTGACCCTGCCACCGGACAGATTCTATGGTATAAACAAATTGCGGGCATAGATCTGGCATATCCCGGCGGACTATCGGTGGCGTACTCTCCTGTATTAAACGCTTATTCTATTTATGTAACCGGGTACTTTTATCAGACCGCAACTTTTGCCGGAAATTTTATAGGTAATCCGCTCACAAGCGGAGGTGTGAATGATGTATTTGTTGCCAAATACACATCCGCCGGGAACATTCAATGGGCTGTTAAAAATGGCGGAGGAAGTGGTTATGAAACCAGTGTTGGTATTTCAACTGATAATGGCGGCAATTCATTCATCACCGGTAGTACATTATTCTCGAGCGCAACTTTTGGTTGCTCGAGTGTTGCTTCAGGAGGTACAGATAAATTGTATGTAGCCAAATTTAATGACCAGGGTAATGCACAATTCGCCATACAACCTACCGGCCCGGGATATGGACATGGCGTAGTTAACATTGGAAGCAACAGGGCGGTTGTTACAGGCGAAACCCTTACTACATCTACATTCGGAGCTACCACCCTTGTTTCATCGGGCATTGCAGATATCTGTATCGCAAAAATAATCGGTAATGGTGCCGATGCTGGTCCGGATGTTGTCTTCACCACCTGTGGCGGCGCCAAAC
This sequence comes from Ferruginibacter sp., assembly GCA_037045295.1. Lineage (GTDB taxonomy): Bacteria > Bacteroidota > Bacteroidia > Chitinophagales > Chitinophagaceae > Ferruginibacter. The sequence continues at coordinate 69,098 of JBAOHS010000004.1, read as the reverse complement.
AGATTGTTGGTACACCAGCAGCAGCAGGCTGTACTTATTCCTGGTCTCCCGCCGCTTCAGTAACGAATCCGCTGATAGCACAACCAGGCTTATCGATTCCACCCAACACTTCAACAGTACTAACGTTAACGGTTAACTGCGGTGGTTGCATCACAACAGATGTAGCAGTGGTTACTTTATTCCAATGCCGTCCTTCAGGCAACAGCACCAGTATACAACTCAGTGAAAAAGCGGCCGCTATTAAAATCTATCCCAATCCCGCTTCAGATATTTTAGTGGTTGATGCAGGCTCCTTAAAAGCCAACCTGATTCTGACCATTTTCGATATGAATGGCAAACAGGTACGTATGATCAACAGCAGGCAAAAAAGAAATGAAATCAATATCAGCAATCTTCCTGCCGGAACCTATGTACTTAAAATGACAGATCCTTCTACCAATGAATCTTTTGAAAGTAAAATATCTGTAGTAAGATAATAACGCTGAAAAATCCGGTACTGGTTATAGGTTGGTTGAACTTATACTTTTGTACCCGCAAAACCCTGTTCCTGTAACAGGGTTTTCTTTTTGCAGTTACCGATGGTTTGTACTCACTTATCAAGTCAGAACAATTTATGGTAGAATGCCGGTTGATTTCTTTCCCTGCTATTTGAAGCTTTGAAGCGTTAATTCAAAATTGATTAACCGCGTTAACCGAAAAGCGAATGAGTAGGAAAAATTATAAGCATTATGAAAAAGAGAATAATTCTATTGCTGGCAATGATTACAGGTATTTATTGCCAGGGTTATTCGCAGTGTACATCTATGGGACAAGCCTATGACTGTACCACCAGCAGCTGCGAAAAAATCAGGAACAGCGATTTCAGTTGTTCCGGTGGCTGGTCTTCCCCGGGTTGCGATTTCGGCGGTTGGGTAAACTGCTGGCGGGTAAGTCATGGCGATCCCTATTACCCCTGGACTTGCCCCTCAGGCGGAGCCGGTAACTGGAACTGCTATTCACATGAAGCAGGCATGGTGGTTAACTCCGTTTCAGGCTGGGGTCAGAACAAAAGAAGCACCGGAATTTTTCAGAATACAACCATCACCAATGGGTCGATGTACTTTATAGGGCTCGACTACAAGGTTCCTGCTGCCATCAACTATAACTGTACGAGTATACCTTGTTGTACTGCCCCGAATTTACCTACTGCACTGCCCTATGGCTCTCTGGATAATTTCTATGTAAAGCTTTCCGATAACAATACTTTCGCAACGAACAATTGCACAGCGTCATTACCAACCGTTGCAACACAACAAACCGTTTCACATATTCAGAATGCTGCCAATACCGGCAACTACAATCACCTCAACTTTATGTGTGAAAGCAAACAACAATTATGAATCACTCTGGATTTATGCAGAACAAAACCAGGCTAGCGCCAATGTTTCCAATCTGATTGTTGACAATATTTACATGTATGAAGCGGATGCAGGCGCCAATCAAACTGCCTGCTCCGGCACAATCTCACTTGGTACAGGCTGCTCCAATATCCCGGGCGCCACCTATTCATGGGCGCCAGCTGCAGGATTGAGTTCAACCAATACACTCAATACCACTTTGAATGTAAGTGCACTGGCTCCCGGCACCTATACGTACACGTTAACCATCAATTTTAATGGTTGCGTTCTTACCGACAATGTAACGATTACGGTGAACAGCGTACCGGTGAATCTTGGACCCAATCAAACTGTTTGCGGACCCATCAACCTGAATGCAGGTTCCTGCGCTGGTTGTACTTATACCTGGACGGTTCCCGGGAATTGCCTTTATGGAGGCGCCAATGCTCAAGCCTGTGTGACCGGTAATTATTGCGTTACTGTTACAGATGCCAATGGCTGCACCGGTACCGACTGTGTTTACATCACCATTGCCAATCCACCTTCCATAGCAGCTACTGCCAATACAACGAATATTTGTCCGGGCGACCCCGTAAACCTCGGTGTTTCCGGAACCTGTACGGGCTGTACCTATTCATGGTCATCGGGTGCTACTACTGCTTCTACCACAGTGAACCCTGCGGCCACTACCACCTATACTGTAACGGCAACGAATAGTGGCGGATGTTCATCCACTTCATCGGTAACCATCAATGTGAACCAGAATTGCCTGGTGAACCAGTTCTGCAAATACATACAGAATACCGGTTTCTCAGATGCAGGTGCTGCAATTGAATCCACATCCGATGGCGGTTTTGTAGTAGTTGGAAGTATGATGGAATCTGCTAACGACAAAGATCTTTACTTTGCAAAATTCGATGCGAATTACAACATGGTTCCGGGAAGCAGGAAACGAATCGGCGATAATGGCACCGGTACAATTTTTACAGATGCTGGTTATTCTATTGTGGTAGGTGCCGATGCTTACTTTGTGATCGGTGAATCTAAATCAACCGGAACACCTTCATCCCTGGATGTTTTTGTGGCAAGGCTGGACGCTACGACCTTCAACATCGATTGGGCCAACCGTTATGATGGCGGCAGAGATGAATCCGGTGTTAAAGGCGTACTGGCCAGTTCTCCAACAGGAGCCGTTACGCTGATCATTACTGGTCAAACCACTTCCTTTACACCGAATAACAACGACATCTTTGCTTTAAAAATAAATACGACAGCAATTTCCGGCGGATCGGTAGTTGGATTGAACAGTTATAAAGTACTCAATGCAGGTGCCAATGAATACGGAACAGATATCATTCGTTTGAGTGGTACCACTACCTATGTGATCAGTGCCCGTTATCTTGCTACAGGTAATGAAGATCTGTTCTGGTTTAAAATCGACGACAACCTGAACCCGGTAACAGGTATCTATGCTTACCGTACGACTGGTGTAAGAAATGATTATGTGTATGGCATGGAAGAAATCGGCGACTATGTTTACCTCGTTGGCCGAACAGCCAGCTGGCCGGTAGCAGGTAACGATGACGCATACGTGCTGGAGATCAATAAAAACAGCATGGCACCAACAGGTTCTGCGAGAAGTTACAATATCACCAACATAGATCAGGTATACAAGGCGCAGAAAACTGCTGATAACAACCTGGTATTGGTTGGAGATTATCAAACGACATCGCCTACCGTTAGTCCAACCAGGGCCTTTGCAATGAAAATCAGGATCAATCCCGGTCAGGCCAATCACCTGCAGAAAATATGGGCTTACGCTTTGAGTAATGCCTATCCGAATGCGTTGTATAATGTTTGTGAAACGGTCAACAATCATGTACTCGTAACCGGTAAGTATGGCATCAGTGCATCCGACCAGGAAATATTTGTTTCGAAAATCAATGATCAGAATCCAGGAGCTACCACCTGCTGTTACAAAGCGCCTACGGTAACAGAGGGATCCGGACTAACGTTCGTGGATGTAAAACTTGATCCGAAAGGTGGCAGCTGGACCCGTACAGCACACAAGGATCAGAAAGAAGCAGGAACATTGATTATTCTGTGCGAAGACTATACGCCAACAGGTTCTAAATCTATCAGTGGAACTACTGTTTCAACAGATCAGGTGAGTGCCCTTTCTGCCAGCAACAGGCTAACGGTATTCCCCAATCCAAGCAACGGAAGATTCAGGATAAAACTGAACAACAGCAATGAGTCTATTCGTAAAATCAGGGTGGTGGATGTAAATGGTAAACAACTCAATCCCGATTGGAATATTACGGAAGATGGAACTGCGCAGGTAAACCTGAATGCAGTTGCCAATGGTATTTATTTCCTGGAAGTAAGTACCGACAGTGGTGAGATCAGGGCGAAAATTTCAATTATGAAATAGATCGTTTTCAGTTGATTTAACAGCAAAAGCCTGTCTGCTAATAAGACAGGCTTTTGCATTTACCAGCCGGAATCCATCACTTAACAAGTCAGATGCATTATTGACCAATCACCGTTTTTTAAAAGTTCCCCGCAGGTATATTTTTAATACCGGCTATGAAACAGTTCAACGACTGTAAATATTTAATCCTGCTCTGGTGAAATCTTCCTGCCCTCTGATACTATTGATTCATAAAACTTAAAAAAATTATCATGAAAAAAATTTTCCTTTTGTTGCTCATTACGGGCATCTACACCCAAAGCTTTGGTGGTTGGGCAACCATGACCCATTACCAGACCTTCTTTCCTGTGGGATATTCCCAATCTAATTTCAATGTTTGCCAATCCGCTCTTAAAAAATTCAGGCTATATTATTCCTATTGCAATGCTGTTGATTGTGCGCCCAATAATCTCTGCGTGGGAAATGCCAACTATCGTTTCCTGGTTACTTTACAGAAAAACGGTGGCTATGTGGCCGATCATACATTCCAGGGATCTACATACTGGACTTACGATTTCTTCGATAACATAACGGTAACGCCTGGGGCCTGGCGTTTCAAAGTTGTTTACCAGAAATCCAACCTGCTTTGTCAGTGGGTAGATATTGAAACAACTTATTCTAACGTGATTACAGTTACTGCTACACCTGCATCTCCTAATTTTAAACTCATTACCACGAGCGGAACCTATACCGCTCCAACACCGCCACCAGCAACTGTTTGCGGCAGCAGCCTAACCATAGATGCATCCACGACTACCTGTGAATCCGACTATTGGGTAGGTATCTGGGAAACAGATGCAAACATGAACCGCACCTATCAGTACGAATGGGGTAAATGGTTCCCTGGTCAGGCGCCCAACAATATCAACCTTCAGGCACTGGCTACAGGTTCGGCAGCTTACTGGATTAACGGGCCGGCGAATCGCAAAGGGAATCCACTTTTCGGCGGAAACCTCGCTGTTCCTCCTTATACTGCCAGATACTATAAGATAGAAATCTGTACCGATGATCCTGCATGGGCCTGTCAGACGATGCTCATAAGAGTTGATGGTAACTGCCGGAGCGGTGAACCACAGATCACACAGGTTGATTTACCGGCAGAAACAGAAACCGGCATCAGCATATATCCTAACCCGGTTAAAGATATCGTGAACGTACGCCTGCTGGGTTCAACTACCGTTCAGGCATATACGCTAACGGATATGGCCGGACGAAAAGTAAAAGCTGGCAGCAACCCCGCCACCGTTAAAAATATTTTCGGCATTCGCTGTGAGCGACCTGAATAAAGGAATATACTTCCTCGAAGTAACAGACAACAAGCAACAGAAATTCACTTCTAAAGTGATGGTTCAGTAAAACTGTTGGTTTTCTGATGCTTGTAAGACCCCGGTGGAGCAATCTCCCGGGGTTTTTGTTTGCAGCCCTTCACAAAGAACTCATTTTCAGGGTTTCAAAAATTTTCTCGTTTTATTCAATAGTTTTTTGCATATTGCTAAAAAATTTAGCACATGAAACCCGAGATCCTGGAATGCGCCATTTCCCTTCCCCTCTGTGGCAGCGATATTCCTGCAGGATTTCCTTCCCCTGCAGCCGACTATGCGCTGGAAGACATCGACCTGGCTAAATACCTTTGTCCGAAACCCGGCGCCACCTATATCGTTCGGGTATCCGGTGATTCTATGAACGACGCTTTCATTCCGGAAAATGCGCTGCTGGTCGTAGACCGCTCCATTGTACCACAGAACAAAATGATCGTAGTAGCCGTACTCAACAATGAGTTTACCGTAAAACGTTTCATCAGCAACAGCAGCGGCATCAGGCTCATGCCCGAAAGCAGGAACAACAAATGGAAACCCATCCCCATCACCGAAGGAATGGATTTCAAAGTATGGGGCGTTGTTACCAAGATCATCGTGGATGCTTTAAAAGTATAACATGATTGCCCTGGTTGATTGCAATAATTTCTATGCTTCCTGCGAAAGGTTGTTTGCACCCGAATTGAATAATAAGCCCATCGTTATCCTCAGCAACAATGATGGTTGTGTGATATCAAGAAGCAATGAAGCCAAAGAGATCGGCATTGAAATGGGTGCACCTGCTTTTATGATGGAAGAAATGCTCAGCCGCAACCAGGTAGCCATCTTCTCTTCCAACTATACACTTTATGGCAGCATCAGCAACCGCGTTATGCAAACGCTGAGTGAATTCGTTCCGCAGATGGAAATTTACTCCATTGATGAAGCTTTTCTCGACCTCGGCCAGTTAAAACACAACAACATACAGGATCTGGCAAAAAAAATCCGGAATACCATCATACTGCATGTAGGCATTCCCGTTACCATCGGCATAGCACCAACAAAAACCCTTGCTAAGATGGCCAATCGTTTTGCCAAAAAAGAAAGAAAAACCGATGGCATCTACCTCGCAGAAACACAGGAGCAGATAAATGAGCTCCTCACCTATACCCGTGTGGAAGATATCTGGGGCATTGGCAGCGAGCACAGCAAAAAACTGGCACAGCAGAAAATTTTTACCGCAGCACAACTGATCCGCTTAAACGAAGAATGGATCAGAAAAAACATGACGGTTACGGGTCAACGCATGTTTAATGAACTGAAAGCTGTTCCCTGCATCGGCTGGGAATCGATGCCGGCACCCCGTAAAGCCATCTGCACTGCCAGGTCATTCGGACAGCTGCTTTCTTCCTTCGAAGACATCCGGGAAGCGCTGGCCAATTATGCCGGCAACTGTGCCCGGAAAATGAGGAGCCAGCAAAGCTGCAGCAACCTGGTACAGGTATTTCTTCAAACCAATACGCACAGGACGCAGGATAAACAATACTTTCGTTCTGTCAATATTCAGCTGCCGGTTGCTACCAACGATTCAGGAGCCATCATTGCCGCTGCACTGAAAGGCCTCAGCATCATTTACCGGGAAGGATACAATTTTAAAAAAGTGGGTGTGATGGTACTCGACCTGGTTCCCGAACATACCGTTCAGTTGAGTGTTTTTGATGAATCGAACCATAGTCGTTCCAAACAGGCAATGGCGGCATTCGACAGCATCAATACCCGCTTCGGAAAAGATATTATCCGTTATGCTGTTCAGGGTTATAAAAAAAAGTGGAAATTGAAACAGGAAAGATTGTCGCCTTGTTATACGACCAATATTAATGAAGTGCTCACGATAAAAAATTAATGCATGGATTTCGGAATGATCGATTATACCGGATTAACAGAAAATGATTTTGTTTTCAGGGAAATGCACCAGCCGTATTTACCCGGTACTAAAAACCTGCATCCGGAAATTTTTATCGGCTTAACCCGGTGGACTTACGGTGAAGGCGACAAAACAAAAAAGAACCAGGTGCCCAAGCCGGGTACACTACCTTATTATGCAAAACATTTTAATGCCATCGAACTGAATGCTACACATTATGCTGTTCCGGATGCCGACAGGATAAACAAGTGGTATATGGCAGCGGAGAGGGAGGATTTCAGTTTTTGTCCGAAGTTGTTCAAAAACATCACCCACTTTGGTTCACTCGATGTTCAGAAAGTTGGACTCACCAAAGAATTCATCAAAGCCGTCAGTGGGTTCAAAGAAAAACTAGGCACTTCTTTCATACAGTTAAAAGAAGATATTTCAGAAAAGCGAAAAGAACCGATACTGGCTTATCTGAAAATGTTGCCGGCCGATTTCAAACTTTCATTGGAACTACGCCATCCCGATTGGTTTGAAAACCCCGATACCATTGAATCATTTGCCCGTGCATTGAATGCCCTGGGTAAGGGACTTGTTATCACCGATGCGCCGGGCAGAAGAGATGCAGCTCATATGATGTTGTCGAACGGTACTGCATTCATCCGTTTCAATTGCAGGGGTGATCATGAACTGGATCTGTTCAGGATTGAGCAATGGAAAAAACAACTACGATCCTGGTTCCTGCAGGGATTGGAAAGATGTTATTTCTTCCTGCACATTCACGAGGAAGATTATGAAGAAGATTTTATTCAATATACCAAACAGGAATTGAAATACTGATGTTCAATCCACTATTCCCATTCACCAAAGATGTATTGGAAGCCACTGCCGAAAGGGGATGTTATTGGTTTGTAAGAAACAACTATCCGCTTGCTTTTGATCATTTTGAAACAGAGATCAAAGCCTGCTTCCTGATGACACATTACAATGATCATTCAAAAGCCATCGCACATTTCAACAGTATTTCGAATGATACATCCAGAAAAGTATACGACTGGAATGCCGCGACAGACCGGGAAAAATTATACATCGCTGCCAATCAGCCGGAAGGATACAAAATATTTTCAGCCTACTTTCTGCCCGACTATAAAAAAAAGATAACAGTAAACACCCGGGCGAAAATCAACAGCTACCTGCGGATGCATACCAGCTGGAAGCCTGGTAAAGGAGAAACGGTGTCGGTGGATTTGTTTTTACAGTTTGGTATTTTATATGCATCACTGGGTTATGCCGGTGAGCAAATAAAAATTACATTTGAAGAAATAGAAAAACAGCGCTGATGTGCCATGATTTATCTTTCTCTGCCAATACAGTAGAATTCATCACCGATCTGCTACCTGATATTGTATTTGATCATCAGTTAGACATTGATTTCAGTATGACCAATCATACCTTATCGATGAGCCATAAAAAGCACCTGGTGCTGTTGAGTAAGGAAAACCATATTCACCTGAATACTTTTGAATGGGGACTGGTGGCCGATTTCATGAACACGGCAGAGACTTTAAAAAAATACCGGAATGATATGGCCAATGCAAGGGCTGAAAAAATATTTGATAAACGTTCTGTGTGGTACCGCATCCGTAAACAGCGTTGCCTGATAGCCGTGAATGGTATTTATGAACACCGGAAAGTTACAGGATTTAAAAATAAGATCCCTTATTACATCCGACTGAAAAGCAAACAGGCGTTACTGTTACCCGGATTTTACAACTACTCTCCCAATGCAGATCCTGAAACCGGTGAAATGACCGGAACCTTTTCGATCATCACCCGTTCGGCCAATGAACTGATGAGCCAGATACACAATGATGGAAACAATAAACACCGGATGCCCTTATTTGTGCCTGCTGAAAAAGCATTGCAATGGCTTGATGAATCAGATGACAGATGAATCAATGCAGGAATATATTGATTACTGCATTGATTCAGCCGAACTCACCGCATATCCTGTATGGATGATCCGCACCACAAAGGAACGCCCGGATGGAAAAGAGAAATCCGAACCTTTCGATTACGAGTACTTGCCGGCATTGGGAGATGATGGTCCGGCACAGGAAATGCAGACTTCTCTTTTTTAATCAATCACTGATTCTATAAGTTTTATCCTGCAGTTGAAGATGCCGCAATTACGGCTGCTGCTGTTGCACTGCTGCTTGCTGCTGCACTGGCTGCTTCATTGCCCACATTGGCCATGCTCACAAACTGGTAACCCCATCCTTTGAGTTCATTCTTCCAGATGAGTGAACCATCTTTTGTGCTAAGACAAAGTAGTATACCGGATGCGCCTACATAAATTTTATTGTCTTCTACAGAAATTTGTCCGTAATAAAGTGACATAGATCTGGTAAGATATTCTTTGAGTTTTACTTCCCAGATAATTTCGCCATTCTTCTTATCAATGGCTGCTACCCTTCCGTTGGAAAGAATAAATAAGGCATTCTTCTTCATCTTTTTTTTATAAAAATACGGAATTGTTTTTCACAGCAACGTCTCCGGAACGGGACGTTGCGTTTCTTTGTCAGCAACGTCTTCGGCACGAGACGTTGCGTTTCCCAATTATGATAAGCAATGTCCCTTGCAGGAGACATTGCTGAGAAGTTATGAATGATAAACTCTTGAAGCAACAATCTTTCCGTCCCGTATGACCAATACTTCACCTACCTGTAGATCTGCTTCCCCCGGCGTTTTGCGGATATATTCCATGAACACCTGTTCATCATTGCTGATGAGCTGAATCAATTGGTAATGCAATTCCGGCAAGCGGTTAAATGCATCGGTCCACCAGTTTCTTAAGGCTGATTTTCCTTTAATGAGTCCGTTTGTTTCGGGCTGGTGAATTTTTAATTTCGGGCTATAATGCACAGCATCTTCATGATATAGGTCCAACAATAATTCTATATCGTGCAGATTAAAAGCATCAAACCATTCGTGGGCTATCTTTTCTGTTGTTGACATGACTAAAGTAGTTAATCCCGTAAAGATAACCAGTTAGTAGTTTCAGCATAAATACGCTGCAATATTGAATGAGAATGAAAACTAATTACTCAGTTTGTTATAAACTGAAACAGTTTAGTTCCTTCTCGACTTCCAAAGCCTGATGTACAATAAAAACTCCAGCAACTGATCTTTCCTTTCAACAATCTCTCCTGATGGACGAATAAATTTAATGTACGGCTGAAGATCGCTGGTCCACCTAAGGCCCAGATTAAACCTGCGCCATTCATAATTAGTATGCAATGTAAAAGCAGGAACAGATTTGAATAAGAAAGAGTCATTATAAGCAGCTGGCAAAACCTGCGTATTGGTTTGCTGTGTTTGGTTTTGCAGGTTTTTAATGATCACATTTTTTTCAGAAATGGTGCGGTATAATTTACTCCAGGTAAATCCTGCACCGGCAGACCAGGATGATTTAATAAAATGATGGTAACTGAATCCAATCTTCTGGTAAAATATCTTCCGCAACTGAATTGTGGTTATTTTTTGTTGTTCTGCAAAGTAATTCACACTGGTTTGCTGACTGTAAACCAATGGCGCATTCATTCTTGGCGCAGCAAAATCGAACTCCATCAGGGCAAACCATTTTCTTTGCTTTTCTATTCTGAAATAAACAGATGGAATGTAATCATTAACTACATTGTTGCGTCCATTAAATCCATAGCGACTGATCTTTTGTTCACTCAATGGAATCTGTTGTTTAAAACCGATTCCGGCTGAGAAAATAAAAGGCTTCTTCTTTCCTGGATCTGGCTTACTGATGGCTGTTGCAGTAACTGAATCTTTCAGCGTTAAACTATCTTTTTTAATTGCATCAACTTTCGGCTTAATTACTTCCAGTACGATGGCTTCCTTACTGTTGCTATCTGCTGATAGTAAATCGGCGTTTGTAGGTTTACCAGCTTCTGAAGTTGTATTGAATTCATTAGCCAGACTATTCTTATTGTCTGCTATCGGTTTGTTTTTATCAGCTGTACTCGGCGGGTTAATAACCAAGCTTGCTTTTGAAGATGATTTTTTTCTTACTTTTTTACTCTTGTAAATATTATCCTCCGGTTTGTCTTTATCTCCAGTAAGTTGATCATCGTTTGCCATTGCAGCTGATAATATTGGCATTCATTCTGGCATTGTTCGTTCTCTTTCTCTTTTTTACTTTAGGTAATACATTATCATCAATACCTGTAGTAGTTATGTTTGCTAAATTATTGCTATTATTCGTTACCGTTGTACTACCGACCGGAGCAGATGTTGTTGGAACTTTATTGTCAATTAGTGCTGGTTTGAGTATTGGCTGCTTACATCTTTCCGATCCTGACTATCTGTTGATTTTACATTTGCGCTATTAATATCATTTGTATGCTCTTTTTCAGCAATTGAATCTGATGCTGTTTTATTGAAAGACATTCTATCACTATACTTCCATAAAAGCAAAGCGGCAGAAAGTAACATTATCAGCAAAAGGATAACGTTTCTTCTGCGGAAAATAAAAGCCGGCCTGCGCTTGTCCTTTTCAAGCAGCAGCTTCATTGCTTGCCAGGATGCTTCCTGGTCGGGCTGGGGAATTTGCTGTAGCTTCTGTTCCAGCGCTTCTTCTATGGGAAGTTTCTTGTTCATAATTTTACCTCCTGCAAACTGATCATTTGCTTTAAATTTTTTCTTGCCTCACTCAAATGCCATTTACTGGTGCCTTCACTGATGTTCAATATGGTTGCAATTTCTTTGTGGTTATATCCTTCCATGATGTACAGGTTAAATACTGCACGGGTTGCTGCAGGCAATTGCCTTACAAACTGTAACAGCTCATTTACCTTCATGTTGGATATTGCCTCTGGTTCTACAGGGTATTCCTCTGTTTCAGCATGCATTTCTTCGTGTATGCTTTGCCGTTGGCGTAGTTTCAGAAAGTCGAGACAACAATGCACAACAACGGTACGAATCCAGGTATACAAAGTTCCTTTGCCTGATTCGTACCGTTGTATATTATTAAAGACCTTTAAAAAACCGTTGTTCAACACTTCTACGGCATCCTGTTCATTACCGGTGTAACGCTGGCAGATATTGATCATAGAAGCATAATAGTTTTTGTACAATTGCTCCTGCGATTTTCTGTCGCCTTGCTTACAACCCCTGATGATATCGTTCGTTACGTTCAATGATTGAAATTAAAACTGGTGGATAACCCTGTAAGTGCCATTGATTGTGTGGATCACCGATCCGGTTGAAGAATGCGTGAACTGACCGGAAAATGATCCAACATAAAACTCCGGCCAAACCAATGCATACTCAACTACAGTAGAGGTAAACCCTGGAAGAATAAATACACCGCCACCACTCATAAAAGCATCTGTTGAAGTAAAAGTAGCATCAAAAGTTCCGGTGCCATTTCCATTTACATTCAAAACGAATTGCCGGGGACTAGGTTGATTATCGGCCAACAGTGTAAACGAACCCGGGAAGTTTACACCCTGCATCTGGAAACTGTTTTGCTGATTCCAGTAATAATCAACACCGTCAATATTGTAATTGATATAGGCGAATGGTGTTGCTTCACATACTACTATATCGCCCAGGTTGCTGGTAGGTGAGGTAAGATTCACATTTACGGTTGCACTGCGTTGTGGTCCCCCGCCGGTGCCGTTATCGATAGCCAGTATGGTAGCTGAAGAACCGGTGCCCGGACAAAAAGTAAAAGTTGTCTGGTAAATACCGTTCGCATCCACCGTTGCATAACGTACGTTGTTATTGAATTCAATCATCGCATATCCGTTACTGATAGGGGCACTGTTACAATCCACCAATCTTCCCCTGACCGTTACAATGCCGGCGCCCGTATTCGTAACTGTTATGTTTCCGAGATTGGTATTCTGTGTGATGGGATTTATCGTTTGCGAATAGAGTACTGCACCACATGGATCAAGCACTTCCATCTGCAGGGTTTCATTGGAAGGAACTATTCCCGATACATTGCCCAGAGAATCTGTATATCCGGTGATCGTCGTCAGCCAGGTGATATTGGGTCGGGTTAGTCTGACTGCCGTATTCACCAATGGCGCATTATTGCTGATTCAGTAATGTCATGGAAAGTGTAACGCCCGTGGTACTGAAATCACAATTCCAGAAAGAAAAATGTTTCACTTTTCCGGTGTACTGATTTCCTTGTTTAGTGGCTGTTCCTTCTTCCCGCCACAATCCGATTTTTTCATCTACATACCAGAGCGGAATGGAAGCCGGGGCTGAAGATTGAGCTACAGCAGGTACTGCAAATACCAGGGTAGCTTCTGAACCTTCTTTCAACTGAAGCTTTTCTCCTGCGGCTGATTCCAGTTCAACCGCCATCATCGCATAGGAAGTGAGTAGTAACATTTTTACCATCGGCGCTTATCCCTGCCAGTGATCCCGGTATCGTTTTGCTGATATCTGCAGCTGACGGATCAATATACTGAGCATAAACATTGATTGTTCCGGTATAAGCAGCAGATGACGCCGCTACAACTACCCCGTTTGCCGGCAATGCAATAATGCTGGAATTGGGTAAGTTGATAGAGCCGCCGGAAGCAGCACTTACAGTACCAGCGAGCACTTTCTTGATCAGTTTGATAGAAACATAGTTGGTTCCGGCTGTGGCGCTGAACAAACGAATGCCTTTGAAATAGCCGCTTTTCTGTGCAACTACCATGGTATTTCTTTTATCCAGGCTGGCATTGCTGAACTTAAAAAATCCTTTGGCATCTGTAGTAGTCGTTTGTGTTCCGATGGTTACCTGAACGTTGGCAGCAGGCAGGTCCTGCTCATCGGTGATATTGCCCTTCAGACCAGCCACAATGGGCTCCGGATCTGGCGTATAGGCGACAGGTGGGTTATCGGGACCACCAATATATCCAGGATCTTTACTGCATTGTGCAAGTGAAAAGGCCAATATAACCAGTAACGATAAACGAAGTAAATGTTTCATAATAGTAGTTTATAATCCTATATACTGCCTGCAAAAGTAAAAGGTTGGGCTGGGTAGGAAATTAATTCTCTGGATACGATTCAGTTCACTTATAGCAGATACCTGTAAAAGCTTACAAATATTGTAATAATTATTGTACCGGCAGAAGCAAAACATTAACAGCTACTCCCTTTTATTAAGACTACCTTACAGGCTTGCCGGTAATACAGCCGGCAGGTAAACAATACAAATGTCAAATATCACCCAGGTTGTGAACGTAGACAAGAATATGAAAGTCCTGAAAAAAGGAATACATGCTTCTGATCTCGACCAGTTGCTAAGCAGCAGCGGACCTTTCACCTTTTTTGCGCCATCCGACCTTGCTTTTGAAAAACTGGAAGCCGGAACAATGGACAAACTGCTGGAACCACAGAACAGGGCTAAGCTTGCCGATCTGATGAACAATCACATTGTAAAAGGTAAAGTTGATTTCGATACGCTGAAGAACGGCGATAAACTAACTACTGTAAATGGCAGGGAACTACTGATCACTGAAACAGGCGGCGTAATCAGTATCGGTGAAACTACCATAACAGCAAGGGATGCAAAAGTTTCGAACGGAGTAGTGCATTTAACCGATACCGTTATGATGTAATATTATTCTATATTCTTTAATAGATGGGATTGTTTGAAAGAGCAATCCCATTTTGTTTGTGGAAAGCTCTCTTTCCAGGCAACGTCTCCGGTACGGGACGTTGCTGTTACTTGAATGACGATTCGTAATGTCCTTTGCAGGAGACATTGCTGAGCATCCAATGTTCAAAAAATAAACATGGTAGTATCCTGATTCAGTACTAATAAATAATTCTCTCTTTGATTGAAAAAGAAATAAAAGTATTCAAGCTGGCCATCTATATTATTACACGCAAAATATAATTTAACTTCTCGCTTAGGTCGCTTTTTATTTGCACCTATCAAAGTATAAGTAAGTAGGATTTTACTTTTCCCAATTGTAATATCTGTTGTGTCCATTTGCAAAATTTCACATTCTGACGTTAACCACCCTGGACAGTTAAACTTTATAAGCCTTTTATCATGATCAATCACAATTGATAAATTTGAATCTATTTGTTTATCTATATCTAATAGCTTAAAATCAGTACCTGGAAACTGATCATCGAAAACCCTCATTGAGTCCTTTATTACCACAGCCCGCATTAATTTCTTTACCCTTATCTCTGAAATCTGAGTATAAGAATCCGTGGAGAATAATATCAATAAAAAAACTATAAAATATTTGTGCATTTTTCTTAATTATTTTGTTCCCAAGAATGTTTCTGATAAGGAGCGTTGCTCTTACATAATCGACGATACTCTATGTCTCATGCAGATTGCAATGTTGAGAATCTATCAGCATTTTCTTATTTACAACTCAACCCTGAAGTGTCTTTCGGGATAATATCAAATCTTATATAATCATCGAAATCCTGTAACAATCTGCTATTTGCATAATTATCGGATTGCACAACTACGAGCATAATTCTTTTTCCTCTTTCAAACCGGCTTTTTGTCTTGTAGGTTCCATCACAGGAGTTTTTGAATAGTTTACCTTTCACATAATACTCAAAATGAATAATATGCCCCGACCTGTTATAACCCACACCTGTAATTTCACCACATACAACGATGTGGTTGCTTCTTATCAGTTTTGCTGAATTCCTTTTCTTCAAAATTAAAAAGGTTACAACAACCATTGCCGCTACAAAGAAAAAGTACTTATTCATATACAAATCAAAAGAAAGTTACTGATTTAAATTCCTGCCAATATCACTGGTATGGGATATTGCTGTTTCCAAATTATGATACGCTATGTCACTTGCACGAAACATTGCCAGAACTCCTATGCAGTTTGAAAAAAGATCTTTTACATTCAACATTTACCTAATTGCCCCAATATTTACGATACATACTCTTTAGAATCTTATCGCTTTCACTTTTAGTTTCGGCATCAGGAAAGTCAAACATCGAAAGAAATATGTGCATGTTTCTTTTTAGGATTAAAAAAGATTCATTGTTCCAACTCCGGTAATCGCTATTGGTTATAAAAATCCTGATTACTTCCTGGTTCATCTTAATTTCCAGCAACAACATGGATATGCTGTTTGAATAAATAGCATTTTCCTTTCCGAATGATAAGGAATCAATCTTTTTTGTTTTAATAAGACTTTTTATCGAATCGGCACTGCTTTTTAAACGGGTTGCATTGCCTTCAGTATACTCGGTTTTCTGACTGAATAATGAATAGGTGACTTTATTTTCTTTAACCTCTTGTAAACCCCTGATTACATTTGTATCAATGCTACGAAATAAATACAGTGCTGTATTTTCTGTATTACTTCCAGGTTCAAAAATTTTCAATGTAAGCGGAAAGCTGTCTTTTATAAAAGTTTCCCAAAGCCTGATTTCAAATGCAGAAGCGGATTCTTCAATGCGCTTAATATTAATTAGTTTCTCATACAAATTAATTGTATTCGGATTGTTTATTTCATAGTATTGATATGTGGTTACTGGATATCTGCTTCCCCTTACGCAGCCTATCAGGAAAGTTCCACAAACCACTATTATAATAAAAGAACTTTTGAACATATTACTAAAACAATAGTTTAAGATTTCCTATAAGCTCTTCCATGCTGGTTAATTCATTTACTCCCGTCAATGCTTGTCGTATGCGAATTTGCAGTATCCAATCAATGTATACACTGCTCCTTCCATGATACATTGTTGAAAATCTCATTAAAACGATATTTCTTTAAGTACTTTAAAATAAATCCATTCCGAATTTATCAATCTGTCAGATTTATTAAGGCGATAGAAAGCTCTTACCCGGTATTCTCCTTTTTCAAATTTATAATAAGCTGCCAATGGAAATTTCCGGGTAATTGTTTCATTCATATATAAAGTGTCGTAAGTAATCAATATAGGTACCGGGCACAAATGGGCGTCCGATCTATACTTCTTAAACATTTTTATATCTTTCTTTTCTACATCCCATAATACGCTACAAAAGGTATCCCGTAAATGTCTATCCAAATAACCAAAGTTCAAAACATCTGGAATGAGAACATATTCCTTTCCTGAGTTTTTAAAATTAATATTAATCCTTGCGTCTTCATATTGAGTCAAATTAGTAGAATTAAAATGGAGGGAAATTGCTATCGCACTGTCTTGTATTGGAAAAACAGCAGATAAAAAATGAAGGAATGCAAAACAACTACAGATGATAATATTCATAAAGTGCTGTTATTTAAAAACTATCCTTTATGGTTTCTCGTTCCTTAGTTTTCAGTAATGTCTCAGGTACCGGACGTTGCTGATACCCAATCGACGTTACGCAATGTCCCTTTCTGGAGACAATGCTGAGAATCTAAACTTAAGGAACTATTCTGAAGATACTAAAACAACTGTACACCATAATAACCAATCAGTGTAAATATGGTACAGCGGGTGATCACACCAATACAACACCAGGTAATCAGCTTTTTGAAATTGGCCCTTAACCCAACACCTACGGCAATGCTGATCGGCGCTCCAACTGACAATGTTCCTAAAAAGCCCAATCCAATGATGCCATACTTATTCCAGATTTTTACAATCACGGGATGACGTTCAGTTTCTGGCTTTGCCGGTTTCTTTTTATGCAGAATAGCCCTGATTTTGTCGCCCAGAAAGCCAGCAACAAAAACACCAATTAAACCACCAATGACACTCGCAAAGAAGATCGTCCAGGCTGATAAGCCAAATGCAAAACCCGCGGGAATGGCGGCATAAATTTCAAAAGTAGCAAGTCCGGCAACGGTAAGGATTTTCAACAACATAATAAACTCCCGGTTTACATTTCACGGGGCTGCAAAATAGTGCAAAAACATGGATCGGTTATGCAATTTAACAGGCTATAACAATCTCCTTCCCAGCAACGTCTTCGGTACGAGACGTTGCGTTGCTCATTTGATAACACGTAATGTTCCTTTCAGAGACATTACTAAAAATCCAAAATGACTAACAAATATATCATTGTGCAAACATTAATAATGATGCATACAACTTTCCTCCCAGCAACGTCTTCGGCACGAGACGTTGCTTTACCCAATTAATATACCAAAAACATTATTAAGAATCTTAACTAAAATAAATTTCACAGTTAAGATTCCTTACCTACCTTTAAACAGACAAATTAGTTTTGCTGCTCAAACAGATAGTATCCTACACTTCCCTCCCTCTACCTACTTTCTGCAACAAAAATTTTTTCGCCGAAAAGTTTACATCACCGTTAAAACAATTTTATGGCAATGCAGAAAAAAAAACTCCGTCGTCCGGAGTAAAAAAACAACAGACCTTTCTAAGAATGTTGTAGATAGTGCAGGACAACAACTCACAACCGACCTTGGCATACCCATCAATGACGATCACAATACTTTAAAAGCAGGTAACAGAGGTCCGACACTTTTGCAGGACTTTATATTCAGGGAAAAAATTCAGCACTTCGACAGGGAAAGAATTCCCGAAAGAGTGGTACATGCAAGAGGCACAGGAGCACATGGTGTATTCAGACTAAAAAAATCTTTGAAGAAATATACAAGTGCCGCTTTTCTGAATGATACTTCTGTGGATACGCCTGTATTCGTACGATTCTCTACTGTTGCCGGATCAAGGGGCAGTGGTGATCTGGCAAGAGATGTTCGTGGTTTTGCTGTTAAGTTTTATACAACACAAGGCAACTATGATCTTGTGGGCAATAACATCCCGGTTTTCTTTATACAGGATTCAATGAAATTTCCCGATCTCGTTCATAGTGTTAAACCAGAAGCCGACAATGAAATGCCACAGGCCGCCAGTGCACATGATACATTCTGGGATTTTATATCACTCACACCGGAAGCGGCTCATATGATCATGTGGACCATGAGTGACAGGGCGATTCCAAGAAGCTTCCGCATGATGGAAGGATTTGGTGTACATACATTCCGGTTGATCAATGATAAAGGCGAATCACATTTTGTCAAATTTCATTGGAAACCCGTATTGGGCATGCATAGTGTTGCCTGGGATGAAGCACAGAAAATAAATGGTAAGAATTCAGACTTTCACCGTCAGGATTTGTGGAATGCGATTGACAGCGGACAATTCCCTGAGTGGGATCTGGGCATGCAAATCATTCCCGAAAAAGATGAGCATCAATTTGATTTTGATCTGCTTGATCCAACCAAACTGATACCGGAAGAAATTGTTCCGGTAGAAATTGTGGGTCGGATGACCCTGAATAAAAATCCTGATAATTTCTTTGCTGAAACAGAACAGATCGCTTTTAATCCGGGCAACATTGTTCCCGGTATTGATTTTTCAAACGATCCGCTTTTACATGGTCGTATTCTTTCTTATACCGATACACACCTGCACCGACTGGGCTCGCAGAATTTTACACAGATCCCCATCAACCGACCAATCGTTCCTGCGTATAATAATCACCGTGATGGATTCATGCAAACCAATGTGCCGCAGGGAAAAAATATTTATTCACCGAATACAGTAGCAGCAGGATGTCCATTCCAGGCTGCTCAGAAAGATGGCGGTTTTGTTGCCTATGCACAGAAAGTTGACGGAGAAACAATCCGTGCCAGGAGCAGGAGTTTCTTTGATCATTTCAGTCAACCCCGTTTATTCTTCAATAGTCAGAGTACACATGAACAACGACACATTAAAAATGCGCTTTCTTTTGAATTGAGCAAAGTGAAGAGTCCGGTCATCAGACAGAGAATGGTAAACAATCTTACCAATATTGATCTGGGGATGGCACAATATGTGGCGGCAAAAATCGGCGCAACCATACCATCGAAACTGATGGTTTGGGAAAACCTGAATATTCCTGCAGATGGCGATCCGGCGGAATTTACTTCTGTTGACAAAAAGCCTGCATTAAAAACATCTCCGGCATTGAGCATGACGCATCAGCCATTCGATAACATTGAAACCCGTTGTATTGCAGTACTGGCGGCTGATGGTGTAAACGGGGATACGATTAAGCAGATTAAAAAAGAAGCAGCATCCAAAGGAGCGGTTGTAAAAATTGTGGCACCTACGCTAAGTCCTGTGAAACCTATCAAAGGTTCAAGCATTGCAGTAGATGAAACCATTTTCAACACGGCAGGTGTGCTCTTTGATGCAGTTTATATTCCTGGTGGTAAGAAGAGTATTGATACACTATCACAGGAAGATGATGCCATCAATATCATCAACGATATCTTTAAACATTGCAAAGCCATTGGTGCCGATAAAGATGCCAAAGCACTGATCGATAAAACAAAAGTTGTAAAAGGCAAAGGCATAAACCTGGATGGCAATACAAAAACATTTTTGCAGAATATCGCAGCACCCAGAGCCTGGGAAAGAGAAGAGATGAGGATGTAAAGAGATTGTTTTCGATTAGTTTTTTTAAAGCAACGTTTCAGGGAATGGAACGTTGCTTTTTTTTCACGCCGCCGCCTGGTGTTATCACCAGCGGTTCCATTCATAAAATTCAACCCGCTACTGTAGCTTTGTAAAATGATCACAACCTACCCGACTGAATGGCCAGCATTCTACACTGCGACTATTTATAAATGGATCCCTCTGCTAAATGATGATAAATATAAAAACATAATTGTTGAAAGCCTTCGCTTTCTTGTAAGCAATAAGCGAATAGAATTAAATGCCTTTGTTATCATGCACAATCACATTCATTTAATATGGCAGGCATTGCCCGGACACACTTCTTCTGCCGTTCAATTGAGCTTTATGAAGTTTACTGCCCAACAAATTAAATTTGATCTGATGAAGAATGACACGTTTACGCTGGAAAAATTCAAAGTAAATTCAGGTGACAGAAATTATCAATTCTGGAAACGGGAAGCGTTAAGTATTCAATTATATTCACCAAAAGTGTTTGAACAAAAGATAAATTATATTCATAACAATCCTGTGAATGCTGGTCTATGTAAATACCCGGAAGAATACTATTTTTCATCAGCTAAATTCTACCATGACGGTAGCTGTTCTTTTGATATGCTTACTCATTATTTGGGGTAACTCATATTGACCGCTGGTGATAACACCAGGCGGCGGCAGGAGACTTATTGCGATGGAAGAACACCAACAGCGACGGAATTAAAAGCAACGTTCCAGAGATGGGGCGTTGCTTTTTTTATGTGTTCGTAGCAATGTCTTCGGTACGAGACGTTGCGTTGCTCAATTATGACACGTAATGTCCCTAGCAGGAGACATTATTGAGAATGTAACCCTGATTAATACAGATTATTTGATATAATGCTAATAGTTCAAAAAAAAACTAAATCAATTTAATTCCAAGCTCTTTTAAGTATAAATATGTTCCGTCATAAAAAATAGAATTCCTTGTGTGGTCTTCGCAATTTCCTTCCGGAACAACAATAACCATTCCTTGACGAGCTCTTGTTAAAAGCACCCTATATGCATTAATTAAATATTTTTTTCTTTCTTCTTTATGAATATTCTGCCAGTTAGTCCCAACAAATGAAAATGTTTTCCACCCTGCATTACTATATCTCAAATCCCCATCCCAAACAATACAAGTCCAATCTAATTCTAATCCTTGCACTTGAAATTCTGTTGCAACATCTTCTAAATAATATGAGGACCGTATATCATCTTTTCCTTCTAAAAACCAATTCACTGGATTGATAGCAGACTTAACATCAATCGCTAAAGGTTTTAATCTTTGAGCTTGCGAAGAAACAACTATACCATAACGTTCATTTCCTCTTGCTTTTTCCTTTAACCAAGCTTTTGCTTTTAATAAATCCCTAGTTAAAACAATTGGGTATTTTTCATTTATGCTTACGTAAGTCTTCTGCGCAGCTCTTAAATCTATATCTAGAAGTTGCTTTATGAATAATGATACATTTTCAGCTCTATAAGATCGCATAGAAACCGACAAATGCAGTTCATTATAAAATGAAACTTTATGATCTGATTTGATATTATTTATAGCATCTATGGCATTATATTCTTTATCAACAAGATTTGGCGAAATAGCCACTTCCCAATTTTTAAATTTAGAATGTATCGCATTAAGCCATTCGGAAATTCCCGCCTCACCTGTATTTATTTCTTGACCTCCACCAACTAAACAAATCATTACAGCCCAGTCTTTATGCCTATCTAAACAAGAAATTAGAAATTCTGGTTCTGATTCGTCAAAATCTAGTTTTCCTTTTTTGACACGCATAAATTTAACGGTCTGTTCTTTATTCCACACTCTTTGTGCTTCATCAAAAATGGCTACATGATCGTAAGGCGCTTTACTATCAATTAAGTAAGCGTCTCTATAATGGTGAATTATCTGAATAAAAGCTTTTACTGATTCCTTTGCCGTAGTTTTAGTTATTCTATTCCCAATTTCTAATTCACGCTTTTGTTTATCTCTCGTCAGAGCTTCTTGCAAAATAGCAACCAATGGTGCATTGCCCGATAAAAATACACTTGAATTTCCCTTAGTCTTATCTAAATGATTGGCTGCTATATTTAACCCAACCAAAGTTTTACCTGCTCCAGGCACTCCGGTTACGAAGCAAATTGTTTTCTTGCTATTCCTTTTCGCATCATCAATTATACTTGAAATATAAGATGTCGTTACATTTAAATTAATTGCATCCGCATCATTTCTAGTAATGGATTCAACTCCATGATTATTGAATAAATTAACTGCAGCTTCGATTATTGTTGGGGTAGGGGAATAACTCCCTTTAGCGTAAGCATCTGAATCAATCAATTCAGAATCAGAAAACCAATTCAAAGTGCGTTCAATTACTTCTACAAAACCATTGTCATTTGTACAAATTGGCAATATTAAATTGTCGTCATGTGATGTAGTTGCAATTGTAAAATTTCTATTTTCCGCTTCAGTTGCTACCAAAACAGGAACAACTATTGCTTTATGACTTGGCGCATGAAAGTTTTTCAAATCAAGCGCATAGTCCCATACCTGATTAATATTATGTTTTAGATATGCTGTTTCTCCAATTTTAAATTCAACGATAAATACAACACCTTGAATGATTAACAAACAATCAATTCTTTGCCCCAATCTAGGAATAGAAAATTCAAAGAAAAGAACGCCTTTATATTCTGATAAAGATTTCTTAAGAATATTAATTTGTTGATCCCATGCTTTGTTTTGATTAAAAGTTGAGTCAAACTTATTTGACTTAGTCAATGTTCCTAGTATTTCTTCATTACTTTTTGTCAGAAAGGTCTGAATTGTATCTGCGTAGTAATAATTAATCATTAAAACCTGAAGTTAGTTTTGAGTCCATACAATAGAGAAATCTGAGAATAATTAAATTATACTAGAAATTTACATAATTAAACTTTACTATTTTTCAGTATAAGCAGTAAACACAATTATGTATTAAATTCAACCCAACAAAAAAGCCCATAAACTTTTCAGTTTACAGGCTTTGCTTGCTTTTTTGGCTCCCCCTGTTGGACTTGAACCAACGACCCTCTGATTAACAGTCAGATGCTCTAACCAACTGAGCTAAGGAGGAATACACCCTTTCCGTTTCCGGTTTTGGGAGGGCAAAAATAAGGGATTTTAGCTTTACCCGAAAAAATTATCTCAACTATTTCAACCAGTTAAAAAGATTTGATTCCTCTATACCCACATAAATACCATCTTCCCGCCGCTCCACCGGGTAGGTTTTCAGGTGAAAGCCCTCCCCGGAACTGTTGTAGCCCTTTTCCAGGCTGAAGCGGTAACGGTGCAGGGGACAAACGATATTCCCCAGCGCATCCGTAAAACCATCCGCCATGCGACCACCGGCATGCGGGCATTTGGCAGCGCAGGCATACAAACGATCGTTCTTTACAGCCAGACAAAGCTTTTTGCCACCGGCCTCCACTTCAAGCAGTCCGGAAGCAGAAAACATCAGTTCCGCTGTAGAATCGGCAATCTTATGCCATTGGTATTTTCTGGCCGACACGCTGCTGTTTTTAATAAAAGAATTCTGCCTTATAAGGATACCTGATCTGGTACATATCCCTCACCTTATTCAATATGGTTTGCCGCAACTGGTCGAGGTTGAGTCGCTCCGTTGCTGAAACAAAAACACAATTGCCTTTCGTTTCTTCCTGCCACCTTTCCTTCAACTCCCGCAGGATATCGGCTTTCACTTCCGGCTCCAGCCACTGATCAAAAGCTTCTTCCTCATATTTATCCATCTTATTAAAAATGGTGATCGTTGGCTTTTCTCCCGATCCCAGTTCTGCCAGTGTTTTGTTTACGACTGTAAGCTGCTCTTCATACCTCGGATGCGAAATATCCACCACATGCAGCAATATATCGGCTTCACGTACTTCATCCAGGGTACTTTTAAAACTTTCCACCAGGTGATGCGGCAACTTGCGGATGAACCCAACGGTGTCGCTTAGGAGAAACGGCGTTTGTTCAAAAACAACTTTACGGGTAGTGGTATCCAGTGTCGCAAATAATTTATTCTCGGCAAACACCTCACTCTTGCTCAGCACATTCATCAAGGTAGATTTACCAACGTTGGTATAACCTACCAATGCTACCCTGATAAACTCTCCCCTTTCTTTTCTTTGTGTAAATGATTGCTTGTCGATTTCGGCTAGCCGTTTCCGTAATAAAGCAATTTTGTCTTTGACAATACGGCGATCCGTTTCAATTTCCGTTTCACCCGGACCTCTCGTACCAACACCACCACCCTGTCTTTCAAGGTGCTTCCACATTCCTTTCAGCCTGGGTAATATATACTGATACTGCGCCAGTTCCACCTGTGTTTTCGCCTGTGCCGTTTTAGCACGACTGGCAAAGATGTCGAGGATCAGATCACTGCGGTCGATTGTTTTTACACCCAGCAATTTTTCAATATTGATGATCTGTGAACCGGTGAGTTCATCATCAAAAATCACAATGCCGATATTCCCTTTGAGGATAATATAGTTTTTGATTTCTTCCAGCTTTCCTTTTCCAAGAAAAGTTTTACTGTCGGGATGCGCCATCTTCTGCGTATACCGCTTCACCGACTTTGCCCCGGCTGTTTCTGCCAGGAAAGCCAGTTCATCCAGGTATTCCATCACCTGTTGTTCCGTCTGATCTTTTTGTATCAGTCCGACCAGAATGGCATTTTCCTCCTGCTCTATGACTTTCTTTTTTTCTATCAATGTGTATGCTTAATTATTAGGTAAAGATAAATTTATTTTACCGGTACTTCCGGCAACAAAAAAGCAGGCGCTGTTCAGGGCCTGCTTCAATATCGTTGTTCAACTGACTATTTTTTTCCGGTAGCCTGCGATGCCTGCACCCATCTTCCGAGCGTACTGCATCCTTTGTATTCATCATCTATCATGATATAATACGTGCGGATCTTTGCATCGAACCAGTTTTCCAATGCAGTTTCTTTTTTCTCTTCGATGGCACGCTGAGCAATTTTATTGTAATCGTCTTTCAGATTTTCACGGTGTGGTTCTGTTTGTGATTTAAGGTAAACAATGCGGATGGCTTTACGGCCTCTTTCATCTACATACTCTACCGGTTGCGAGTATTCGCCCACTTTAAGATCTTTCAACATCACCACCATGTCTTTATCTAGTTGATCGATGGTGAGGAATGTTCCGTCACGTCCCTGCAGCATACCTGCAGTAAACTTACTGGCTTCATCATCACTGTATTTATTCACTGCTGTACCAAAATCAATCGTACCTGCAATCAACTTCGCCCTCACCGAATCCAGTTTGGTAAACCCACCTTTCATTTCAACACCGGTAACCTGTGGTATTTTCAGGATATGACGCACCACGGCATCATCACCGGCACGACTCACCAATTGAATGATATGGTATCCGAATCTTGTTTTGAATGGATTGGAAATCTGTCCTTCTTTTAACGTGAATGCTTTTGAAAGCCAGATGGGATCAAGGTCTTTCTGGTTACGGTTGATCTCATACATACCACCACGGTCTTTACTTCCGGGATCATCTGTATAAACAGAAGCAACGGTTCCGAAATCTTTTTTACCTGATTCGATCTGCTTTTTATAATCTGCTAATTGTTCAATGCAATATTCTTCCGCATCCCTGCTTGCTTTGGGATACATTACGATCTGACCAACTTCCACTTCTGTTTCATAGAAGGGCAAACTATCGGTTGGGAATTTTTCGAAGTATGCTTTCACTTCATTGGGGGTAATCTTGATACCATCCACAATTTTGTTGCGCATGGAAGATGCCAGTTTGCGATCACGGAATCCGTCTTTGAAATCTTCTTTCAGTTGATACAAAGATTTACCGGCTACTCTTTCCACTTCATCTTTAGAACCATACTGGCTGATGAAATAACGGATCTGGTTATCGATATCAGCTTCAATTTCTTCATCGGTAACCGGCAGTGAATCTTTTTCAGCTTGTAACACCAATGCTTTAATGCCCATCGCCTGTTCTAAACTCAAACAGCGGGCGTCTTTCGGAATTTCAATTCCCTGGCGCTGCATATCAAGAATGGTATTGTCGATATCACTCTTCAATACAACCTTGTTACCAACAACGGCAATGATTTTATCGGCCACTACCTTTTTAGGTTGTGCCATTGCTACGGAAAAAAATGCTGTAAATAATACGGTAAGTAAAATGCTATGTTTCATCATGAAGCGTCGCTTATATTGGGATATCTTCAAAGTTAAGCCTGTATTGGGCTACAGCGGGATTGAATATATCATTTAACAAAAAATTGTAGAGCAGTATAAACCGCTCTACAATACCAGTTATTTAAATTATTACAATGTACGTTTAACTTCTACTTCTTCAAATGCTTCCACGATATCGCCTACTTTCACATCATTGTAGTTCCTGATTACCAATCCGCACTCCATTCCTGAAGTTACTTCCTTGGCATCATCACGGAAACGTTTCAGACTCGCCAGTTCTCCGGTGAAGATCACGATACCATCCCTAACCAGCCTGATGCGGTTGTTACGGGCAATCTTTCCATCGAGTACCTGGCAACCAGCCACGGTAGCTTTATCGAAGCGGTAAGTTTCCTTGATCTCAACATTGGCGAGAATTTTCTCTTCAACGGTTGGTTCAAGCATACCTTCCATCGCACTCCTGATTTCTTCGATCGCATTGTAGATGATAGAATACATCTTGATTTCGATCGATTCATTTTCAGCCAACCTTGCAGCCTGTAATGTAGGCCTTACGTTAAAGCCGATGATGATCGCATCAGAAGCATTGGCGAGGGTTACATCACTTTCTGTGATCGCACCCACCGCTTTATGAATCACTTTCACCACAATTTCTTCGGTACTCAGTTTCTGCAATGAATCACTCAACGCTTCTACTGAACCATCCACGTCACCTTTGATGATCACGTTCAGTTCTTTAAAGTTTCCTAGTGCCAGACGGCGACCGATCTCATCGAGTGTAATGTGTTTCTTCGCACGGATACCCTGCTCACGCAGAATCTGTCCACGCTTATACGCAGTTTCTCTTGCGTCGGCTTCATCTTCAAATACTTTGAAAGTTTCACCGGCCTGAGGGGCGCCATTCAAACCGAGTATCAATACCGGTGTGGAAGGCGGCGCTACATCGATACGCTGGTTACGTTCATTGTACATGGCTTTCACCTTTCCGAAGTATTGACCGGATACGATCATATCGCCCTGGTGCAATGTTCCGTTCTGAACAAGGATGGTGGCTACATAACCACGGCCTTTATCGAGTGAAGCTTCAATGATGGTACCGTTAGCCTGCCTCGATGGATTGGCTTTCAGTTCCAGGATATCTGTTTCAAGTAATATTTTTTCGAGCAGGAGTTCTACGTTCAGTCCTTTTTTGGCACTGATTTCCTGGCTCTGGTATTTACCACCCCAGCTTTCTACCAGGATATTCATCGATGCCAGTTGTTCCTTGATTTTTTCAGGATTGGCACCGTCTTTATCAATTTTGTTGATGGCGAAGATCATCGGTACACCGGCAGCCTGGGCATGCGAAATCGCTTCCCTGGTTTGTGGCATCACCGCATCATCTGCAGCAACCACGATCACGGCGATATCGGTTACTTTGGCACCACGGGCACGCATAGCCGTAAACGCTTCGTGACCCGGTGTATCCAGGAAGGTGATGGCCCTTCCATCGGGTAACGTTACTTCGTATGCGCCGATGTGCTGGGTAATACCTCCGGCCTCACCAGCGATCACATTCGTATTGCGGATGTAATCGAGCAGCGATGTTTTACCATGATCTACGTGACCCATGATGGTAACAATCGGCGCTCTTGGCTGAAGGTTTTCCGGACTATCTTCAATGACTTCTTCTTCCAATTCTGCGGCATCATCCACACCGATGAATTCCACTTCAAAGTTGAACTCACTGGCTACGAGTTCGATCACATCTGCTTCCAGACGTTGGTTGATCGAAACCATGATACCCAGGCTCATACATTTGCTGATTACATCGGCAAAGCTTACTTCCATCAGGTTGGCGAGTTCACTTACAGAAATAAACTCAGTAACCTGCAGTTTGTTTCCTTCGCCTGATGCATCGCCCATCTGTTCGGCCATTTCTTCTCTCTTGGCTTTGCGGTATTTTGCTTTAAGGCTTTTACCACGGCCTCCGGCACCAGCCAGTTTAGCCTGTGTTTGTTTGAGTTTTTCCTGAATCTCTTTGGCGTCGATGATTTTTTCTTCTCTGCGTACAGGCGTTCCCGTTGATGGACGCTGGAAGCGGTTGTTACCGCCCTGCTGACCACCTCCCGGACGGTTTTGTCCGCCACGGTTATCAGGTATCGCCCTGTTACCATGCGCAGGACCACCCTGACCTGGTGTACCCGGTTTCTTCTGGATGGGAATACGCTTGCGTTTGTGTTTCTCTTCGTTTGATTCTTTGCGTGGACGGGTATCATTGTCAACCGGCAAGGTGATCTTTCCGAGAATTTTCGGACCGGTCAGTTTTTCTGCCTGGATGTTTTCAATCAACGGTGCGGCAGGATCTTCTGTTGCCGGCGCCGGTGTTTCTGCAACCACTTCCGGTGCAGTAGCTGCTACAGCTTCTTCCTCTTTCTTCTTAGGTTTTACTTCTGCAACAGGTTCTGCTTTTGGCTTCTCTGCAACTTCCTCGGCTTCTTTCTTCTTAGCCGCTTTTTTCGGCCTGGTAGAAGAATCGATGGCATCAAGGTCAATTTTATCGAGCACTTTGGGCCCTTCAATTTCGGGCGCTTCAATATTAGTAACCGCAGAAGTTTTTTCTTTCGGTGCTTTGGTTTCTGCAACAGGTTCTTCTGCTTCTTTCTCCGGAGCAGGTGTTACCGCTACAGGAGCTTCCGGCGCTTTTTCTTCTACCGGTGCAGCAACAGGAGCTGCTTTGGCTTTCTCTTCTTTCTTTTTGATGGAAAGATCTTCCTCATCTTTTTTCTTCTTCTGCTCAACTGAACCAGCACCCTTGGGAAGGTCTACCTGTTCTGCTTTTTGCTTGGCGGCTTTGTCCTGCTGGAACTCCGACTGCAAAACGCGGTACATCGCTTCCGTCAGCTTGGTGGTTGGTTTAAGGTCATCTGCACTGAAATTCTTCGACACAAGGAAATCTATCAGCGTGTTGGTGCCGATATTAAATTCCTTGGCAGCGGCCATTAACCTTGGTGTGTTTACTTCTGACATTCGTTTGTTTTACTGGTACACACATAATCGGCGTACCTGTATTTTCTTTTAGTGTTACTTAATAAATGAGCTTTCGTGTAGCCCATACTGTTATTCCCTGTCGAATTCTTCCTGCAGTATTCTTCTTACATCGGTAATCGTTTCTTTTTCAAGATCGGTTCTGCGTTCCAGTTCATCCGGAGTCAGATCCAGTACTGAACGGGCGGTATCACAACCGATTCGTTTCAGTTCATCGATCACCCATGATTCGATTTCATCGGAGAATTCTTCGAGGTCTATATCAAATTCGTCTTCTTCACCTTCATTGTCGCGGAATACATCAATTTCATAACCTGTCAGTTCACAGGCAAGTTTGATGTTAACACCCCTGCGGCCGATGGCAAGTGAAACCTGGTCGGGTTTCAGGTACACATTGGCGTGCAGTTTTTCTGTATCCAGTTCAATACTGGTGATCTTCGCAGGTGTCAGTGACCTTTGAATGAGGAGCTGCGTATTGGCAGTCCAGTTGATCACATCAATATTTTCATTTTTCAGTTCTCTAACGATACCGTGTATACGACTTCCTTTCATACCCACACAGGCGCCCACCGGATCGATCCTGTCGTCATAACTTTCAACAGCCACTTTCGCTCTTTCTCCCGGATCCCTCACGATTTTCTTAACAACAATAAGGCCATCAAATATTTCCGGTACTTCAATTTCGAGTAATTTCTCGAGGAACACCGGACTGGTACGTGAAAGGATGATCACCGCCTGGCTGTTTTTCAGTTCTACTTTCTTTACAACCGCACGGATGGTTTCTCCTTTCTTGAAATAATCACTCGGAATCTGTTCAGATTTCGGCAACAGCATTTCATTTCCGTCTTCATCAAGGATCAACACTTCTTTTTTCCATACCTGGTAAACTTCACCGGTAACGATTTCGCCTACACGATCTTCGTATTTCTTGATGAGGATATTCTTTTTCAGGTCGTTGATACGGGCAGCCAGTGTTTGCTTGCCGGCCAGGATTGCCCTGCGGCCGAATTCTTTCTGGATGTCTACTTCTTCATACAATTCCTCCCCAACCTGGTAATCGGGCTCTATCTTAATAGCGTCTTTGTATTCAATTTCTGTTAAGGTGTTATAGAGGTCATCGTCTTCCACGATGGTACGGCGACGGAAAATTTCCAGATCACCTTTCTGGTCATTTACGATCACATCAAAGTTTTCATCGCTGCCGTATTTTTTACGGATCAGTGTTTTAAAAACATCTTCCATTACTTTCATCAAGGTAGGGCGATCTATATTTTCTGCCTCCTTGAATTCCTGGAACGATTCGATCAGGTTAATACTTGCCATATTCCTCTCCGGACCATGCTCCCGGTTGAAACGGGCCCCCGCCGGCGGGGGTTTTTTGTTATTTAAAATTTAATAAGAACTTTCGTTTGCTTGATATCGGTAAAGGGTATCTGCAATTGCTGAACAACCGCCTTCTTCCCTTTTCCCTCAGTATATTCGATAGAAATCTCATTTTCGTCTACTGCTGTTAATTTTCCTTCCTTCCTGTTGCCATCTGTGGTGATTACTTCCACATTTCTTCCCAGGTTCTTGTGGTACTGGCGCAACATTTTCAGGGGTTCATCGATACCCGGACTGGAAATTTCCAGCGAAAAATCGCCGTCGGCATATAAAACTGCCTCTTCCAGTTGTTTGTAAAGTGCCCGGTTAACCTTGATGCATTTCTCTATGCCCAGTCCGCCATCGGCGTCCAGGTATATTTTAATGTTGTTGGTTGGCCTGATCCGGATGTCGACAAGGAAGATATCGTCTTCCAGCAAGGGTTCCAGCAGTTTTTTAATGGTTTCTATCTGTGTTTCTGTGCTCATACTGCTTACAAAAGAAGAAGGGAACGGCTCCGTTCCCTTCTGTTTATCCTTTTTCCGTTGCAAATATACGTATCCTGTTACAATCTAGCAAAAAATGGCTGTTTCCCGTACATCAAAAATTAACAGTTATATATTCCGGGGCGTTTTACCTTTGGATCATGAACATAATCAGGTTGCTTTGTGAGCTGTTTGTCATCTACCTGCTTTTTAAGCTGGTTTTCGACTTTATCATTCCTGTATACAGAACCACCAAGCAGATGAAACAAAAAGTACAGGACATGCACAGCAGGATGGAACAACAACGCGGGCCTTCTTATGAAACCCAGGCCCCGCCTGTAAAGCCAGCCGAAAAGCCGAAAGATATTGCCAAAGAATACATCGATTTTGAAGAGGTAAAATAGTAATATTCTACCCGTTCCAGTTCAGCTTTTCTATACGTTCCCCCGGAAGCAGTAAATGCGTTTTGAAGCCCATGGCGGCCGCCGTTTCTATATTGGGTGAAGCATCATCTATGAAAAAAGTCTCTTCAGCACTGATCCCGGCATCCGCCAGTACATAGTCGAATACCGCTTTTCCGGGTTTTCGCATGCCGACAAGATGGGAATAATAGGCTTTCTCAAAATACTGATCCAGCTTTTCTACCCCCAATTGATTGTACAGAATTTTATGGATCGATTCCAGGTGGATGGCATTGGTATTACTTAAAAGAAACAAGCGATACCGTTTGGATAATTGCTGCAGATATTCCATGCTTTCGGTCCGGAAATCAAGCAGGATGGCATTCCAGGCATCCTTTATCTCGGAAGCTTTTAAAGGAAGGCCCGATTGATACGCAATGTTTTCATAGAACATCTCGTTGCTGATCTTCCCTGTTTCCAGTTTCTCAAACAATGAATCGGCCTGTAAATGAGAATAACGTTTCTCAAAATCCTGAACCCCCAGCGCTTTGAATGCCAGGGCTACTTTTTCAAAATCGATGTTGATCAATACAGCGCCCAGGTCGAACAATACATTCCTGATTCCTTTCATATTTTCCATTGCGGCTGCAAATATCCCGGATTATGATTAATTATTTTTCAGTTTTTCACTGAATCAGGGAAGCAGGTTGAAGTAAACCGTTGCAAGATTGCTGCTGTTGCCCCCAACCATCAGATCGAAAATCCCGGGTTCAGCAACATATTCCAACGAGGCATTGTAAAACTTCAGGTCTTCAATACTCAATGTAAATTCAACTGTCTGCGTACTGTTCTTTGGAATGAATATTTTTTTAAAGCCTTTGAGTTCTTTCACCGGTCTCGCCAGGCTGGCAGAACGATCCCTGATATACAACTGAACAGTTTCTTCTCCGTCTACATTGCTGGTATTCGTTACCGTTATGCTGGCCTTGATCCTGTCTTTTTTCCGCATAGATGTTTTATCCAGCTTCAACTGCCCATATTGAAAATTTGCATAACTCAATCCATAACCAAATACATATTGCGGACTATGCAGCTGATCAATATATCCCGATACATAAAAAAGTGTACTGTCGTTGGGAGCAGCATGATCGGTATTCAGATGATTGTAGTAAATCGGTACCTGGCCCTGTACTGCGTGGAAAGCTCATCGGCAATTTGCCGGAAGGGTTATAATCGCCCGACAAAACATCGGCAATTGCATTTCCGGCTTCTGAACCTAACCACCACGTATATACGATGGCTGGAATATTATCTGCACTCCATTTGAACACCAACGGTCTTCCTGCATTAAGCAACAATACAATCGGCTTACCGGTCGCATGAATGGCTTTGATCAACGCTTCCTGCACACCGGGCAATTCTATATTGCTCCTGCTTTTCGCTTCACCACTCATGTCGCGGGCTTCTCCCATGCTCATGATCACAATGTCTGATTGAAGCGCCACCTGCAATGCTTCAGCAAAACCTGAGGTATCGGCATCATTGATGTTACAACCTTTCGCATATGAGAGAGCGGACTGTTTTCCAAAACGCTGATTCAATCCATCCCATTGGGAAACAATCGTGGTAGAATCATCGGGCCATTCCATACTCCAGAATCCAAGGTTATCTCTTACAGCTTTAACAAAGGGACCAATGCAGGCGATTTTTTTTATATCATTTCTGATCGGTAGTAATTGGTTCTCATTTTTCAGCAACACAATACTCTTTGCAGAAAGTTCCCTTGCTGCTTTACGGGAAGCTGGATTGTTTAACTGCGCTTTCTCTCTTTCTTCATTGCAGAAACGGAAAGGATCAGCAAAAAGTCCGAGTTCAAATTTTTTGGTAAGGATTCGTTTAACCGCTTCATCAATGGTTTGCATTTTCACTTTACCTTCTTTCACCAGTGCCGGAAGATAATTTTTAAAACAACGGCTTTCCATATCCATATCACAACCGGCATTCGCTGATTTCTCTGCCGCCTCTTTATCATCTGCTGCATAACCATGGCGCATAACGCCGCCAACAGAACCCCAGTCGCTCACAACAATACCTTTGAAGTTCCATTTACCTTTCAGGATTGTCCTCAGCAGGTACGCGTTGGCGGTAGCAGGTACACCGTTGATATCATTAAACGCATTCATTACCGAACCCGCCCCGGCATCCACAGCAGCTTTAAACGGAGGAAGATAATATTCCCAGAGTGTACGTTCACTCATGTCTACATTATTGTAATCACGGCCACCAATAGCCGCACCATAAGCAGCAAAATGTTTCACACAGGAAATCAATGCATCGGTTTGCCCGATTCCCTTTCCCTGAAAACCCTTCACCCTGGCTGCTGCAATTTTTGAACCCAGGTAAGTATCTTCTCCCGAACCTTCCATCACCCTTCCCCAGCGGGCATCACGGGCAATATCTACCATTGGTGAAAACGTCCAATGCACGCCACTTGCCGCCGCTTCAGTCGCCGCAATTCTTTCCGCATTTTCGATGGCAGTAAGGTCCCAGCTGGAAGCCTGTGCCAATGGTATCGGAAAAGTGGTACGATAACCATGGATCACATCTTGTCCGAACAACAGCGGAATTTTCAATCTCGACTGCATCGCCATTTCCTGTAACTCACGGGTATGCTGCACACCAATTACATTGAGCATAGAACCAATCTGCCCGTTGCGGATCTGCGCCTGTTTGTCACCATCTTTTGTAATCGGCCCCGTATGGCTCCAGTCGCCACTGTACTGGTTCATCTGCCCGATTTTTTCTTCCAGCGTCATCAGCTTCAGCACCGAATCTACTTTCTGAGGAATGGTTTTCTGTTGTGCCCTGGTTGCCAGTTCCGGTGAAGAGCATCAGGCAAATAAGCGGGAGCTTGATTCTTTTCATACTGTTTATATTACAAGCAGCCGGAACAATGCCCGGCTGCGGTTGTGTCACTCACTTGTACTTTTTCAGCTATGCGCAACAGTTAGTAATTGTTGCACAGCCGTATTATTTATTCCAGTTAACCTTTGCTTTTGAAAGATCTCTTGAATTGGCGCCGATCATAATTTCAAACTCTCCTGCTTCCCAGTCGTACTTCAGATCGCCATTGTAGAATTTCAGGTCTTCCGGTGTAATGGTAAAAGCTTACTGTTTTTGATTCTCCGGCTTTAAGGAAAATCTTATTAAAGCCTTTCAATTCTTTCAAAGGCCTGGTCACTGATCCCACCAGATCACGGATGTATAATTGTACGGTTTCTTTTCCATCAATACTTCCGGTATTACTAACGGTAACGGATGCTATAAGTTGCTGATTGCCTTTCAGGTTGGTGCTGCTGAGTTTGATATCACCGTACTTGAATGTTGTATAGCTCAACCCATATCCGAAAGGATAAACCGGATCATTGGAAACATCCAGGTAATTCGACCTGAATTTTTCAAACCATTTACCCAATGGGCGACCAGTATTTTTCTGTGCATAGTACAAAGGCAGCTGACCAACATGCTGCGGAAAAGTTGAAGTCAGTTTACCGGAAGGATTCACATCACCGAAAACCACATCTGCAATCGCATTGCCGGCTTCAGATCCACCAAACCAAACATTGAGGATTGCAGGAACATTGTCGTTCTCCCATTTCAAGGTCATCGGCCGGCCGGCAAAAAGCACCAACACTACCGGCTTACCGGTTTTCAATAAAGCTTCGAGCAAACGACGTTGAGCATCTGGAATACCGATATCTGTTCTGCTGGAAGATTCGCCACTCATCTCGGAAGCTTCACCCAATGCAGCAACAATAACATCCGACTGAGCAGCTATTGCCAGTGCTTCATTGAGCAAGTCATCACTGCTGCGCTTATCACGATCGAGCGAACGGCCAAACATCGTGGCTCTTTCTTCATACAAACTATCGTCCATCAGGTTGGATCCTTTGGCATATAAAATTTTTGCATTGCTGCCTGCTACATTCTCCAATCCCTCTTTTACGGTAACAGCTGTGTTAAGGTCGGTTGCCACACTCCAGGTGCCGGGCATGTTTGATTTTGAATTACCGAGCGGGCCAATCAATGCGATGGTGCCGGCTTTCTTCAATGGAAGCAGGTTACCCTGGTTTTTAAACAATACAAAACTTTCGCCGGCTATCTGCCTGGCTGCTTTGATATGTTCGGGTGTATAAATTTCTGTTTTAGCTCTTTGCTCATTACAATATTTATAAGGATCAGCAAATAAGCCAAGTTTGTATTTCGCTTCGAGTATCAGTCTGCAGGCATCATCAATTTCTTTCATGGTAACTTTACCTTCCTTCAATGATTTTTGCAGAGTAGTTAAAAATCCTTCCCCTACCATATCCATATGTATCCCGGCTTTCAAAGCCAGTGCAGATACCTGCTGCAGGTTACCCATACCATGTTCAATCATTTCGTTGATACCGGTATAATCGGTTACCACAAATCCTTTGAAACCCCATCTTTTTCTCAGTACATCGGTCATCAAAAAGCGACTACCCGTTGCCGGTATACCATCTACTTCATTGAAAGAAGCCATCACAGATCCTGCACCTGCATCTACTGCAGCTTTATAAGGAGGAAGGTATTCATTGAACATCCGCAGGCGACTCATATCGGTTGTATTGTAATCCCTGCCGGCTTCAGCAGCACCGTACATAGCATAATGTTTTACACAAGCCATGATCGTATTTCCTTTTGAAAGGTCATTTCCCTGGTAACCCAACACCATGGCTTTGGCAATAGCCGAACCCAGGAACGGATCTTCACCACTGCCTTCTGCAATACGACCCCAGCGTGCATCACGGGCAATATCTACCATCGGTGAAAATGTCCAGTTAATACCATCGGCACTGGCTTCCACTGCTGCAATGCGGGCCGATTGCTCAATCAGCTTCATATCCCAGGTGCAGGCTAAGCCCAATGGAATCGGGAAGGTCGTTTGGTAACCATGAATCACATCCATACCAAACAACATCGGAATTTTAAGCCTGGTTTCTTCCACTGCTACTTTCTGTACTTCACGGATTTTAGCAAGCGATTTGATATTAAACAATCCACCTACTTTTCCTTCGCGGATTTTTTTTCCGATATCTGAATTCGATGCCTGCCCGGTTACAATATCACCGGAACCCGGCAGATTCAGCTGCCCGATTTTTTCATCGACTGTCATCTTCTTCATCAGATCGGCAATGAATTTGTTCATTGACTGATCAACAGCAACTGTTTTGGTTTGTGCAGTAGCCTGCAGGCTTACGAAAAGCAATAACAATGCAGTAATCCTCTTCATGTTCATTGGTTTATTCATTCTTTAAATATGGAGAAATAATTTTTTGCCAGATTTTATAACCGCTTTCATTCATGTGCAGTTGGTCTTTGATGTAGAGTTCTGTTCTTGCAGATCCATCATCATTGAGCATTGTTCCATAAATATCTGCGAATGCGGTATTGCGTTGTTTGCGGAGGTAACGTTTGATCGCCAGATTTGCCTGTCGCATTTTATGCCAGTACTTCCTGCGTACCGGACTTGGTTTGATGGATACATATACAACAGACACTTCCGGTAATTTTGAACGAATCAATTGAAACAATGTTTTAAAATGTTCAACAGTTGTAGACGCTTGTATAGTATCGTTGGCCGACAAATCATTCTCGCCACAATAAATCACAATCTGCCGTGGCTGATAGGGAAATATAATATCGTTCGCATAACGGATCATATCGGGAATACTCGATCCGCCAAAACCCCTGTTGATAATCGTTTTGCCGGGAAAATAATCAGACAGGTTTTTCCATAACCTGAAAGAAGAACTGCCTGCAAAAAGGATCGCATGTTTTGGTGGTGGTTGTATACTGTCTGCTTTTTTGAATGCTGCTATTTCATCAGCAAAAGGCTGTGCCTGTAAAAACAGGTTTGCTGAAAGCAACAAACAAAAGAGAAAATATTTCTTCGCATTCAATAACATGCTGCAGTTTTTATTCTTTAATCAACCTTTACCGGTTTCGTTCTTTCAGAAACCCCGTTTTCATTGATGGCTTCTATAGAAAAATAATAAGCTTTGTTTTTATCCATGGCTTTAAACCAGTACTCATTAAAATCATGCACCATTACACAGTTGTACATCTGTTCAGGTGAAATGCCATAATAAATATTGTATGCATAGGCATTGTCATCGGGCTTCCATTTGATATAGGCACTGCGTTTATCCTTCTCCGTTCTTAATACAATAAAATCTTTCACTGCTGATGGTTTTACACCTGAACCTTTACCGAAAACCCTTAATCCACTGATTGCAAATTTTCCGGTGGGCATATGTATGTTTTCCATACGGATGTATTTTGCCTGTACCGGTTTTTCCAGTTCGATATAATCATGCGGAACATCTGTCTGGTTGTTGCTTTTTTCCACCAGCAGCGTCCACTTCTTTCCATCAACAGAGTAGGAAATTTTATACTGATGATAAACACCCGAAGACTTACCCAGGAATTTGGTATCAACATCCTGGTCGGCATAATTAACCTGAATTGCCCGTACTTCCGACAAAGAAGCCAGTTCTGTTTGCAGCCATTCGCCTTTATTGGCAGTTGCCGCACTCCAGTATGTTTTTATGTTTTCATCTGCAATATTATTGGCTGCATAAGCACCCAGGGTTGAAGAAACCTGAACCGGTGTTTTATAATTCAGCAGCATCCAATCCGGACCAGCCGTTTCATTGTTCCGATAAGCAGGCAGGTAACGTGGGTAATCCCCGAATGCGGTATTACAATACATCATATCGGTTTTATCAAAACCTGCAGGCCAGATGCCTATCCTTCTTTCAAAAGTATTTTTCACACATACAATACTGGTAGAAACATGCCACCAGTTGTTGTTCTTATCCTGGAACGTAGATCCATGACCGGCTCCGCGGGAAAAACCGCCCGGTTTAAAACTATATGGATCCGATTGCGCTGTAAAAGGCCCTAACGGAGTTTCTCCCACCACAACACCATCGGCATAACCACTGAACTCTGTACCCGGTGCCCCATACTGCAGGTAATACTTACCGTTATGTTTGTTCATGGTGGCGCCTTCGATAAAAGGATCTAAAAAAGTATTGTCCATATGCTCGCCAAATCGTTGCCATCCATAACGTTCCTGCTCGAGCAGGTACATTTCCTTTCTTGTTCCTTTGGGTTTAAAAGTTTTCCGATCGAGTTCTACTCCATAAAGCGGGAAACGGTTGCTGCTGCCGTTGTACATGTATAACCTTCCGTCGTCATCGGTAAAAAATGCGGGATCCCATCCGCCGATATCAAAAGAATCGACCAATGGTTTCCAATCATTGGCTTTGGGATTGGTGCTCATCCAGATAGTAAACTTGCTCGTATACGTTGATCCGAATACAATCATTGTATCACCGATCACACCAACTGCAGGCGCACAAAGCTCATCGTAGCCTTCATTCCAGGGGCGCAGGAATTTGCGGGAAACAAAATTCCATTTCAGCATATCATCGCTCCACCAATATCCCCATTGGTTGGTAGAAAACAGATAATACTCATTTTTATAGTTCACAATCACAGGATCGGCAGTAGCCCTGTGCCTGCCCCACTGACTGAAATTGGGAATCGGCGTATATCCGTAATCGATATTAACCGGATTACAATAAGTTTTCTGCTGGGCAGATGCATCCTGCGCACTCAGGAACACGAATGCTCCGGTTATACACAAGGCGGTAATTTTTTTTATCAAACGCATGGTTTATTTATTCCTGTACGATTTAATGGTTTTAACCTGATCAGCTGTTGCCGGCATCAGGCTGATAGCAAAGCCACCTCCTGGTGCCATATCCAGTTTCATTTTTGTTTTACTGGTTACGATGAATTTTTCTATCGTATATGCCTCAGGGTTATCCTTCCAGTGTGCATTGGTTGCATCTTTGTAAATGGTAGCCACGTATTTTTTATTCTGATCAGCAAAAGACAAATCAACTGTATAAGTACGGGCATTTTCATCGGTTATACCACCGACAAACCAATTGTCTTTTCCTTTTTCCTTACGGGCTATGTAAATATAATCGCCGGGTTCAGCATCCAGGATTTTTGTGTCGTCCCAATCAACCGCCACATCCCTGATAAACTGGAATGCATCCGGTTTGGCTTCGTAGTTCTCAGGAAGATCTGCCGCCATCTGTAATGGACTGTATATCGTAATGTACAAAGCAAGCTGTTTGGCAAGGGTCGTATGTACCTGTTCTTTTTTGTCTTTGTTGTAATGACTCATTTTGATTTTAAAGATTCCCGGCGTGTAATCCATCGGTCCACCCATCAGTCTCGTAAATGGTAGAATGGTCTCATGTTCGGGCATATTACCTGTACTCCATGCATTGAACTCATTTCCCCTGGCCGCTTCGCAGGCTAACCAGTTCGGATAGGTGCGGTGCATACCAGTTGGCCTTACCGGCTCATGCATGTCTACCATGATTCCATTTTCACCCGTAGTTCTGGCAACTCTTTCATAATGCTTTACCATCCATTGTCCATCGTGGTGTTCGCCTCTTGGAATGATCTTTCCAACATATCCAGTTTTAACCGAATTCATGTTGTATTTTTTCATCAGGTCATAAGCCTTATCCATATACCTTTCATAGTTGGTAACAGACCCGGATGTTTCGTGGTGCATGATGATTCTTACGCCCTTCAGCTTAGCATAATCGTTTATCTCTTTGATGTTGTAATCGGGATAAGGCGTAAGAAAGTCGAATACATCTTCTTTCCATTTTCCAAACCAGTCTTCCCAACCTGTATTCCATCCTTCTACGAGTATACCACTGAATCCGTATTTCGCAGCAAAATCGATATAACGTTTAACGTTAGCCGTATTGGCGCCGTGCGGCACCCTCGTTGTTTGCTGAGAACCCACTTGTCCACCGCTGTAATCCCAGCTGGATACACCTACATGCATTTCCCACCACACACCTACAAATTTTTGTGGCTTAATAAATGAAGGATCTTTAATAACGGATGGCTCATTGCAATTCAATATTGTTTTTGATGCAAGCAGTGTGGACGCTTTATCACTGAACAGGATTGTACGCCAGGGGGTTTTTGCTGGAGTTTGTAAATACGCTTTATTGCCCACTGCATCGGGTACGAGGTGCGATTGAAAACCAAAAGTTTTTTTATTCAGGATAAGATTCATTGCAGGATAATTACTCAAAGCTGCTTCATGAATATTGATATAAATACCTTCTTTTGATTTCATGATCAGCGGTGTTTGAACCGCATTGCTGTCGAAAAAAGTTTTGGCATGAATCTCCTGCGCAAAAGTTCCGCCGGATGCATCAATATTTGATAAAGAACTATTGTAATAACTGTATTCGTTGGTATCATAATCGCCGGGAATCCAGAAGGCCTGGTGATCACCGGTCATATTGATCTGTGATATTTCATCAGCCACTATAAAGTGCATCAGGTTGGGTTGAACCGGAAATTCATACCGGAACACAACGCCATCATTATACACCCTGAAAATCAAGTCCATCCTGATCTTATCTTTTGAACGATCTGATAAAGCGATTTTCAATTCCCTGTAGTTATTGACGATTGTTTTCTGTTCGCCCCAAACCGGCTCCCAGTTGTTGTTCACTACAGAAGAATCTACCGACATTACATCGAAATTCAACAGGCTCATCACCGGCTCACTGAATCGGAAGCCAAGTGTGGAAGGCGTAACAACTGGTCTGCTTTTATAATTAACCTGGTACTGTATGCTACCGTTATCGGTATTTAAAAAATTGAGTTGTATCTGCTGGTCGGGAGATGCAATACTGAGTTTTCGCTCCGCCATCCCGTTTACCGTGATCAGCATCAGAAATCCGAAAATGAAATTTGTTTTGCGCATAATGTAACTGCTGTTTTGAAATAATTTAAATCCAGTTCGTTGATTGTTATTTATAATGCGGTGATTGTATGCCGAGTTTTTTTAGTCCGCCTTTGATCTCATCACAACTCATGAATAAATTCCACAATAAACCACTGCGGTAATTTTCAATCATTACAATAATCGGTCCCTGATCGATGGCGAGGTGACTTTGTGCATACCAGTTCTTTGTTTCATTGAAGGCATCAATAAATCCGTATTCACTCCAGAGTTTATCACCCAGGTCATTGTAGAAATGTTTGAGTGCCTTCATCGAATATTCTGGTGTATAAGGAAAAGCCGACAATGCTGCTGTTGGAGTAATCGTGCCTTCATCATTGGTGGGAGAATAAGCATTGTATCCATCATAGGTATCACTGGCCGTTAGTCCCCAGCAGTTTTCTCCATAGCCTTTGAATTTTTT
The DNA here is from genome assembly GCA_037045295.1 of Ferruginibacter sp. Classification (GTDB taxonomy): domain Bacteria; phylum Bacteroidota; class Bacteroidia; order Chitinophagales; family Chitinophagaceae; genus Ferruginibacter. The sequence continues at coordinate 26,696 of JBAOHS010000004.1, read as the reverse complement.
CGGATTGGCAACACAATGTGCCCGGTTGATCAGTGTATGGTTTTTATTCTGTTGCCAGTAATCGGCATACTGATCTTTCAGTCCTCTTGGATCAAGACCCAGGAATGAATAATGGGAAAAGAATAACGGTCCCCCATAATCGAAACCAAGCGGTAATTCATAATTGTAAAATGATTTACCATTTTTGAAGAAATTGCTTTGTGCCCATCCACGATGATAAACATCAGCAGTTACCGGGTATCTTTCTGCACTCGCTGCGAGTACATATACAATCATGCATTCATTAAAACCGCGTATCGGGAAATTCATCGCCCAGCCATTGTTCGGGCTCCAGTGCCAGTACAATACTTCTTCGCCTTTGGTAAACCAGTTCCATTCTATTCCTTCCCATAACCAACCGATGCGGTTTCTTAATTCTCTTTCTGTATCATTGTTGCCAGTAAAATATTGTCTTGCACAAAGCAATCCCTGGAACAGGTAAGAAGTTTCAACCAGGTCGGCGCCATCGTCTTTTCTGCTGAAAGGAATGGTTTTTCCGGTTTCTCCATTCAGCCAATGCGGAAATACACCGTGATAGCTATCGGCTTTGAGCAGGAAGTTTACCATTTTGAGGAGAAACTTTGCGGCAGTATCCCGCTTGATCCATTTGCGTTCAGTTGCAACAATAACCCCCATTACACCAAACCCTGTTCCGCCTGTGGTTACCGTTTCATTACCATAACCAAAATTGGTATTACTTCTTTCTCTGGATAATCCACTTACAGGATGTGCAAAATCCCAGAAGTAACGGAAAGTCTGCTGCTGAACAATATCCAGCAGGGCACTATCGGTAAGGTTTAGGGGCCGTTCCGTCTTTTTTACATTTTGCTGAGCATGGGCATTGGTAAAAAGAAAGAACAATGCCAGGCTCACGGTAATCTTTCTGATCATGTTGGTATTTAAGGCAGTTAAAGATAGGGTGCTGTAAATCCAAGGTTGCGCATACCGTCTTTCACTTCAGGGGCACTCGTAAATAAATTCCAAAGCAATCCGGTTCTGTAATTTTCTATCATCACAATGATCGGTCCCTGGTCGATGGCAAGGGTTGATTCGGCAAACCATGTTTCCTTTAAAGAAAAAGCATCAGCAAAACCATATTCTCCCCAGAGCTTATCGCCCAGTTTATAGTAAAAGAATTTCAATGCATTCATCGATTCTGTTGGTGTATAGGGAAAGGATGAAAGAGCTGCTGTTGGTGCAATCACTCCCAGGTCATTGGTTGGTGAGCTGGCACTATATCCATTCGGAATATCACTGGCCGTTAATCCCCAGCATAGATTGCTGTAGCCAAACTGGCTGTTCGGGTTGTTTACACAATGTTTGAAATTGATCAGACTGTGATTCGTGTTCTGAGTCTGATAATTGGCATAAGGATCATTGAGTTGCCTTGGATCAATACCCAGAAATGAATAATGTGCAAAGAACAACGGGCCGCCATAGGCAGAACCTAACGGTAACTGATACCCGTAATATGAATTGTTATTGGCCAACGCACCATTTTGCGCCCAACCCTGATCATATACAGTTCTTGGTATCGGGTTAGTGGTTGAAGAAGCGGCCAGTACATATGTAATCAAACATTCGTTCCATCCACGAATGGCCATATTCATCGACCAGCCACTGTTGGGGCTCCAATGCCAGTAAAGCACCTGTTGGTTGCCCTGCCTGAACCAGCTCCACTCTACTCCATTACAAATGCTGTTGATATCGTTTCTTAATGCAGTCTCCGCTGGATCAAGTCCGTCAAAATATTGCCGGGCTGTTATCAATCCCTGGATGAGATAAGATGTTTCTACAAGATCTGCGCCATCATCATTGGCACTGAAAGGAATCACGGCTCCTGTAGTACCATTCAGCCAATGAGGAAAAGCACCATGAAATTTCTGTGCTGTATTTTTCAGGAAGCCAACAATGGTTTGCATCCTGGTAACCGCCTGTGCCCTTGTAATAAAACCTCGACTAACCGCCACCGGTATTGCCATGATACCAAATCCCGATCCTCCACTGGTGACCGTTTCACCAGAGCTGTTGCGTTCTCTTGCCAATCCGCTCACCGGGTGTGCAAAGTCCCAGAAATATTTAAAGGTTTGCCTTTGTACCAGGTCAAGCAAAGCATTATCGGTTAACAACGGAAACTTATCCGATGAATCTATATTGCTGATGAATCGCAGGCTCTGATCAGCATATAAATAACCTCCCTGCGCCGACTTAACCGATCTGGTTAATCCGAGCAGATATGCTGTTATGTATTTCAAATTAGAAGCTCCGCTCACCACAACCGTACTATCGCTGTTCTCATAACTAAAATTCAGTGTTACTGGTGTTACTGATTTTTCTTTCAACGTAATGGCACCTGCAACAGATGCTCGGTCGACCGCATTGTTAAATTTCAATCGGATGGGCTGATTAACTGCCACTCCATAAGTAGTACCTGTTGCAGATAAACCGGTGTTACCGATTTTTGCTGAAACCAAAACCAGTGCCGATGGATTCCCGGATGGACCGCCGGTATTACTGTCTTTCTTACTGCAGCCCCACTGAAGCAGCATTGTACCCAGTAAAATTGACGTGATGAGGTAGTTTGATTTCATGTTTGCTTTTTTAAAAAACCAGTGTTGCAATAGAATGCGGCAGTGCTGTCAGCTCTGCTGCTTTTCCGTTTATCCAGAGAAAATAAGGTGTTTTGATATTGCCCTGATTCATCACGACCACAACTGTTTTACCATCAGGATTGGTGAATGCCGTTGTGAGTAACTGACTGCGACTGGCACTGCTGATCACTCTTTTAGCGCCCGGCTGTATGAACTTTGAAAAATGACCGATATAGTAATAGGCATTGGTGTAAATAATTTTACCTGTACGTGTATCACCATGTACGGGTGCAAAACAGAAATTCTGCACATGGTTTGGTCCGCCGGTTTCATCGAGCAGGATATTCCAATCGGTAAAACCAACCATTCCATTATTGAAATCATTGATCATCGACATACCATATTCCTCTCCCAATACCCAGGCATTGTAGCGGGTTGAATCAAAACTTTCGGCACAACCTTCAGTAAAGAAAATATTTTTATCGGGATAAGCTTCATGCACTCTTCTCAGGTTTTCAAACATTGGTGTTCCGCCACTCCAGTCTTCATACCAATGGAAACCAAGTCCCCAGATATATTTAGCCGCTTCGGGATCATTGAAATAAGTTTGTGCCCTTTGATAAATAATATCACGGTTATGATCCCATACGATGATCTTCTTATCTTTCAAACCTTCCTTCTCCATTGTAGGACCGAGGTTCTTCTTCAGAAAATCGGTTTCTTCCTGAGCGGTATATATACAGCTTTCCCAACGTTGTTTGGCCATAGGCTCATTCTGTATACTGATGCCCCAAACAGGCACCCCTTCTTTTTCATACTCTTTAATAAACTTCGTGTAGTAGTTAGCCCAGCTGCTGTAAAATTCCGGTTTGAGTTTTCCACCCTGGAGCATGTCGTTGTTGTCTTTCATCCAGGCCGGAGGGCTCCATGGACTGCCAAATAAATTCAGCTTTCCACCTGCCGCAGCCATCGCCTCTTTGATAAATGGAATCTTGAATTTTTTATCGTGTGCGATGTTAAAACTCTTCAACTCTTTGTCTCCATCAGTTACATAAGTATACATATCACTGCTGAAATCACAGCTGTTGATATTGGTTCTGGCAACAGTGTAGCCGATTCCGTTCTGCTTGTCAAAATAGGCTTTGAGTAATTCCTGCTGACTTGCTTTGGGTAATTTATAAAAGGTTTCTGCCGCTGCATCGGTCATCGCAGCCCCAATTCCGAAGAAAGTCTGAAATGTTTTTGAAGGATCAACAAAAACCACCACTTCACTTTCCAGAGGTTGTGGTTTATCTGAAAAATCGAGTGTATCCGTTGCTGTTAGTCTGTAGTTACTACTATCTGCCGTAGTATAAACAACTACTTTTTTTCCATTCACCGAAACTGATGGAGCAGCACCGGCGGCCTCTTTTTTATTATCTGTTTTCTCATTGCAGGAAAAAACAGCAACAGTACTCAATAAGAACAGCAATTTTTTCATTGTCGTTTATTTATAGTTTATTCTTCAGAATTACCAAACATAGGTACCAACTGCGCCTGCAGCCAGTGATGTAAAGGCATATTTTCCTTTGTAACCGATATTAAATCCGGTTCCGGTTGACCCATTGTTTACTACAATCAATACTTTTTTACCGGATGGCGTTCTGAAAGCTACATTCGGTGCATTCGTAATAACGTTGCTGGCTATACGCACAGAGCCTGCCGGAACAAACCTGGAAGCATGTGCTATAATATAATAACTCACGTTGCGGGTAAAATTGGAACCATTGATCGTAAGTGCACCTTTGCATTCGGTGCAGCCGCCGGGTGTATGTGGACCAAATGATGAATTGTTGGCCAGGTTCCACTCCAGTGCTACTTTGCTCCAGTTGCGCATTGAACCGATGATCACATTTTCAACATGCCATTTCAGGTCGCCATCGAAGCTGCCATTTGCACCTGTCCATTGTTCGGTGAAATACAAGTTCTTATCGGGATGTGCGGTATGTACGGATGACAATGCTCCGATGTTTCCGCTATATAAATGAAATGCTGAACCATCAACAAATGCTTTGGCTGCAGGATCATTGAGGATTGAAATGGGATAGCCCGGATTATCACAGTTGTGATCCCAGATAATAATTTTTGTTGTTATACCAGCCGCCTGGAAGGCTGGACCAAGATTGTTCTTTACAAAATTTGCCTGTTCTGTTGCCGACATCACCATGCTGGGATTATTTCCACCATGCTGTGGTTCATTCTGCACTGTCATCGTATGTACAGTGATGCCTTTCGCCTGCATCTGCTGAATATATTTAACCAGGTATGCTGCATATACGCTGTAATATTGTGGTTGCAGACTTCCACCAATCGAACTGCCGTTGTCTTTCATCCAGGATGGTGCACTCCAGGGAGAGCCCATGATTTTAATATTCGGATTGATGGTGAGTATTTCTTTCAGCACAGGAATCAGATCAACAGTGTCTTCCGACAAACTGAACTGAGCTAAACTTAAGTCTGTTTGTCCGGCTGGCAGATCGTTATAACTGAACACATTTTCACTCAGATCTGAAGCGCCGATACTGATGCGTAAATAACTCACGCCGAGATTGCTGCCACTGGTTCCGAAAATTTCATTCAGCAAAGCTGTTCTTTGTGTAGCGCCCATCCGATTGATCAGAGACGCACTTCCTCCCGTTAACGTATATCCGAAGCCATCAACCGATTGAAATCCTGATGCTGAATCAACATCAATGGTTCCAAATCCTGTTGAGGGACTTGCCACAAAATTCAGGTCGGTTTGCTTTTGTACCAGGGAAGCCTGGTTCCCCGTCGTTAACCAGTTTTCAACCTTACCATAAGTGGTATTGTTATTATTGTTGTTGTTATTATTGTTATTGTTGCTCACTTCGCTTTTCTTGCAAACTCCGCAACTCAATAATGTAATAAAGGAAATTGAAATCAGTCCTAACCTGTTTTTCATTGTTACGTTTTAAAATTTACCAATAAGTTTTAAATAATACATCTATCAGTTCTCCACCGGGTTTAAAAATACCAGTCGGCCATTACTGCGTGCAACAACCAGTGATTTTTTATTGTTGTTCATCCTGATCCATTTAAAATCCCTCACCTCTCCATCTACAAAAGATAACTGCCATTGTTTTTTCATCGTGCTGCTGGTTTTATCGAAGCTGAGGGCTGTCGGAATCTGTGCATCATACCTTCCTTCGTAAGGAACGACGCCATAAAAATTTCCACCTGTCAGCCAGGTATCAGCAGACATCGGGCTGATGGCAAATAGAGGCGAAAGCTGCGATTCATCCGGTAATGCTTTGATTCCAAACTCCGCTTTGCCGTTGTTGATGAACACCGACGAAGCCAGTACTTCAGCTTTCAATTCTACATAGTCTTTAAAAAGATCATCGAACATATACTGAACAGTTTTACCTGCCACATCACTGTATTTTAAATATGCTTTCTTCAATACAGGTAGTGAACGTTCCAGTTCATCTTTTGCCAGGAACGTGTATTCGTTACCGTTAATCGTGTAACACATTACCTGCTCCAGTGATCCATTCTTATCAAAATCCTTTACATATAATTTTAAAGGCCCGTTTTTACCTGCATAGAATTTATTGTTGCAGCCCCAGTTTCCTGCAATCACATCCATATTGCCATCTCCGTTTACATCGGTTACACAGATCGACTGCCAGAGGCCGGTAGAAGCCGGAACATCCTTCGCAGTGAAGTTTCCTTTGTTGTTCATGAATATACGGAGGGGCATCCATTCACCAGTGATCAGCAATTCATCCCAACCGTCTTTATTGAGATCTGCAAATGCTGCACTGGTTACAATACCCTGGTTACCAAGATTGATCTGCTGCGCTGTTGCAACATTAAAAACACCTGAACCATTATTTAATAACAGGTAAGATGGCTGAGCAATACCATATTTCTTTGCATCTGCCAATCCCCCAACAAAAAGATCCATATCCCCATCATGATCAATATCGCTGACTGCAGCACAGGATTTGTTTTTTAATATCTTCGGAATGGCATCCGCCTGTAAAGTAAAATGCCCGGCCCCATTGTTGATATACAAATGGTCTGCCAGTTCTTCATTGTTATCGGCGAGATGATTGCCACCACTCACAACATACAGGTCGGGATATCCATCTTTGTTGGCATCAAAAAATACCGCATCCACCTCTTCACTTAATAATTGTTTATTGAACACGGCTGTATCTGAACTATTGAATTGTCCGGCTGCTGTCTGAATCATCAACTGTCCGGCCTGACCTGCAGCCCCGCAAACATAAAAATCATCCAGTCCGTCTTTGTTAACATCAGCTACAGCCAGTTTGGGACCTCTGGTAGATTGCATGTGTGGGATCAGGTATTGCCTGTTATAATCCCAGAAAGTATTTTCCCTGTGAGACCAGGACAGATTAACAGCATCGCTGATGTCTTCAAAATGCCGGGCAGGCTGCGGAAAATATTTTTTATAATCAAATCCATAATTAGCTTCAGCCTGGTTAACCGTCATTTTACCAACAACGGGAATATTTTTTAAAACCTGATAACGCTGATCGGGCCAAACAATGAGCAGGCTATCGATGTAGCGGGTACTGTCTAAACCAAAATGAATTTTAGCATCACAGGAAGACTGAAAGCCTCTGGTTAACATCAGCTGCTGGTATTGCATGCGGCCTTTGGTAAACAACCAGGCTTTCGCACCTATACCAAAAGTATTTTTATTGTTGCCTTTGAAAGAGATATCCATGCTGAGTTGCTGCGGATGTTTGTTCTTAAGGATCAGTGCAGGTCCATCCAAACAATTTACAATCACATCTAAATTTCCATCATTGTTTAAATCCGCATAGGCGGCACCGTTATAATAGCCTTTCATATCGCCGGTTCCCCAGCTGTCAGACACGTCGCTGAATTTCAGCTTTCCATCTCCTTTATAAAAGAATGGATGCGAACTACCATCGGGCATGCTTTTAATCGCCACATCATCAAAGGCATCAGTCTCCTGCCGGCCTTTTTTAATGTCGAGGTCTGACACAAACCTTATGTAATCAAGATCTACCGGCCTTTTTACAATACCACTGGTGATGAACAGATCTTTTTTGCCATCATTGTCGAAGTCGGCAAAAAGTGGTGCCCAGCTCCAATCGGTGGCAGAAACGCCGGAGATCAATCCTGTTTCACTAAAACTTGCTCCATCGCCATTGTTCCTCTGCAAACAGTTTCTTGAGTACTGTTGCTGGTAACCATTCATTTCTAATTTGAGTTTGTAGATATCCGGATTTTCATCGCTACCATAAGTCTTCAATATTTTTTCATCCGGAGGAAGCATGTCAACTGTTATGAGATCCAGTTGTCCATCATTATTATAATCGGCAACATCATTGCCCATACTGAAGCGGCTGTAATGTTTGAAATGCAATGCACCGCTTTCAGTAAAAGTTCCGTTGCCATTGTTGAGGTAATAGTAATCGTTCTCATGAAAATCATTGCCTACATAAATATCATCCCAGCCATCGTTGTTGAAATCGGCAATGGCCAAACCGAGGCCATATCCTAAATTACTCTGATAAATTCCGGCAGATGCCGAAACATCGGTGAATTTCCCGGTAGTGCTCACGTCGTTTCTGTAAAGCCTGTCGCCGGAAGCCGCATCAAATCTTCTTCTTTTACTGGTATCTACAATATTGGCATGCGGGTGATGAGATTGATTAAGCAGGTAACAATCAAGATCACCATCGCGATCGAAATCAAAAAATGCTGCTTGTGTGGTGAGCCCTGCGAAATCAAGACCCAGCGCTACTGCTTCATCTTTGAATGTATCGTTTCCTTTGTTGATGAAAAGCTGGTTATGGCCTTTGAGGTTATAACTGCCACTGATAGCCGAAGTATAAATATCCAGGTATCCGTCGCCGTTTACATCGGCCATGGTAACACCGGTACACCAGTCGGCTGATCCTGCTACGCCTGCTTTCGCAGTAATGTCTTCAAATGTGAAATTTCCTTTGTTGAGGTAAAGCTTATTGCCGGAAGGGTTGTTGGCTGTAAAATAAAGATCGGGTAAACCATCATTGTTAATGTCTCCGGCAGCTACACCGGCTCCATTGTAATAATAGAGATAATAAAGAATGCTGAAAAGATCATGCTTCTCAGTTTTATTTACAAAGCTGATGTTTGTTTGCGAAGCAGGAAGGCTTTCGAAAAGTGTTTCTTTCTTCTTTTCCTTACAGGCATTAAGAATACCTGTTACTGCTATCGCGGCAACGAAAATGATTAGGCTTGTTTTCTTTAGTGTCATAATTGCTGGTTGCCGTTACCGTTAGGAAGATAAAAAAAGGCCAAACAAAGAGTTGTTCAGCCTTTTTCGCATGATTATGCTGCCTTCTATTTATGAGAAAAGATCTTATAATCTCGATTGGAAAAGGGCATTTATTTCCGAAGCAGATAAAGCCACTCCATACAACCTGAACTGATCCAGCTGTCCGTCGAAATTACCCATCCACCCATTGGCAGATTTTGCAACATCTCCGGCACCACCGATAGTAAATCCTGAAGTACCGCTGAATGTAAGCGGACCTCTTGGGCTACCTCCATTGCTTACATTACCAAATCCTGCAGGCAGGTTGGTTGGAGCCTGGCCATCTACATAAGTAGACAAGGTTGAAGTTGTTTCGTCGTAAGTGAATGCCAGGTGATGCCATTCGCCGTTCAACAGGTTTTTAATCCTTTTGGTACCAACGAATTCAAACCATTGGTCGAGCAGGTAAAATTTGCAAGCGGCAGAATCAACTGTACTTGGGTTGCCTGCATCTTCAAACAAAAGGAACATCTGGAGTTTTGTCCAGCTGTAATCCTTGGCATTTAATGCGAAAGCAAAGTTTGTTCCGGTACCTGCAGCATGTGGAGTTTTCTTCAGCCAGAAAGAAAGGGTGAAGCTGGTTACACCGGCGAAATCGTTGGCTGCACCGAACTGTACGAAACTAGACGGACTTCCCTGGTAAGCTTTACCAGAAATACCATCAACACTTGTTCCTGAGTTGGCCGCTGGGAAATTAGCCCTGATGCTGTCTACAGCATTCCTCAATACATCCGATGAACTACCATCGAAAGCTACATAGAATTTCAATGGGCCACCGGGAGGGTTGGCATCTGCCGGGTAAGTACCTACACCCGGGCGATCCATTTTCTGGCAGCTGGTAGCAGCTACTACCAACAAAACCAGTGAAAGGAAGAATGATAATTTATTTCTTTTCATTTTATGAATGCTTTAATTGATTTGCAATAATGATTTGATTATGGCCATTCAGGATTCTGAGTCAGATTAGGATTGGCATTCAATGCGCCACTCGGAATCGGGAAGTACCTGTGTTTGTTCTGGTATCCAAGAGAATTCAGAACAGTAATGGCATCACCCCATCTTACCAGATCGAAGAAACGCTCAAACTCCATACCGAATTCAACTCTTCTTTCCTGTTTGATGGCTAAACGCATCTGGGCCTGATTCACGAATGAAATATCAGGCAATCCTGCCCTGCTGCGTACCATGTTTACCCATGTTTCTGCATCATTTTCATTTTGCGTACCACCGATTTCATTAGCTGCTTCTGCAGCCAGTAACAATGCATCGGCAAACCTCAGCACCCTGTGGTTAACCCAGGTGTTCTGTGCTTCATTCTGAGGAGTTCCCAGACCAGCATCGAGGTAGTCGTTGTAGTTGTTGTACACTTTTTTATTCCAGTACAATGCGTTGGTAAGGTTAGGTAACGTTAAGCCGTATCCGCCGGTATTGTTTCCACCATCAGATTGATTTGAAAACAGGATGGTTGCTTCTTTCCTCACATCACCTGTTTCATAAGCATCCACGAGTGAAGCGCTAGGCGTATTCCATCCCCAGCCAAGATCCCATGCACCTGATCCACCCCTTACACCCTGGCACTGGCCGAGCCTGCTCCAGTAAACATCACCATCACCTGCAGATTTTGCAGCCTGGATTTCAAAGATTGATTCTGAGCAGAGCTCACCTTCTTTCTTGAATATTTTCCAGTATGGTGTGTACAGTGAATACTGATTAGAGGTAATTACATCCCTCAGCAATGGCAATGCTTCGCTGTAACGTTTCTGATACATCAAAGCTTTTGCATGCAGGGTTTTAGCAGCACCTGAAGTTAACCTTCCTGCAAATTTTGGCTCCCACAACAATGGAAGGTATTGTTCTGCATAAGTAAGGTCTGCATGAATCAGTTCATAAATTTCTGCTGTGTCGGATTTTTCAATATTGGCGTCAGCGGGATTGTTGATTTTGAAATCAATCTTGGGCACTTCTCCGAAGGTTCTTACCATGTCGAAATAAGCATAAGCCCTGAAGAACCTGGCTTCGGCAATATTTACAAGTGATTGCGGATCTGTGTATCCTTCGTCTTCTGCAAGCTGGAGGATATCATTGCACAAACCTGCCAGTACATAGTGTTTGTTCCAGTACATACCTGCACCCCAGTCATCTTTTGTATACTGGAAGTTGTCGTAAGTCTGGTGCCAGCCGGAAGCTCCGGGATCGGCAACGTTTTCGGCATCATCTGAACGGAAGCCGTTCATTGCCACCCACGGGATGTTTTCGAAACCATCCCCGATAAACGGTTCGCTTTTTGAATTGCGTACCGCACCGTACAGACCCAATACCTGACCATCCAGTTTTCCGATCTGCAGATCATCAACCGAGGCAGACAAAGGCTTTCTGTCGAGGAATTTTTCACAACCCGAAAAAGTGGCAATAACAGGAAGTGCTATCAGCACAGTACCTATTAATTGTTTAATCTTTAGCATGATTCTTACTTTTTTATAAAGGTTATTTGTATAGTTTAAAAATTAGAAATTAAGATTGAGTGCAAAAGTGAATATCCTTGGTAATGCACTTCCGGCACCACCGTAATCAATTCCTGAGTTAAACGCTGTGTCTTTTCCATCTCCCCTGAACTCTGGTGAATAACCAAGGTTTTTCTTCCATGTTTTCAGGTTCTGAACACCTACAGACAACCTCAGGTCTTTGATATGCGTAATCTTTTGGCAATTTCTTAAAGCTATAACCTACACTGATATTCCTGATCCTGAAATAGCTTCCATCTTCAATACCATAGGTTGAAGGAGCCCTGTTGATCAGGTGTAACTGGTTAACAACAGGAACATAACTGGAAGTTCCCGGACCAGACCAACCGGTAGTGTAATTCTGTGGATAGTTGTATACAGAGTTTTTCTGTTCTGAAGTTCCCCATACCCTGTACACTTCATTTCCGTATACACCAGCCAGGTCTACATTCACATCCAGATCTTTGTATTTAAACCCAATATTCATACCATAAGTGAAGTCTGGTGTTGGATTTCCGATATTGGTTCTGTCGAGGTCATCGATTTTACCATTACCATCCAGGTCTTTGTATTTAAGATCGCCTGGTTTTGCACCACCACCATTGATTGTGTTAACTGGTGAAGCAAGGATATCAGCATAAGACTGATAAATGCCTTCAACAACTAATCCATAATAATAACCTAACGGACGACCAACTTCAGCCTGGTTAGGCGTTTGCTGGCTTGATGAAAGGTTAGCGTAAGCCGGATAAGTTAACTCGAGTACTTTGTTTTTGTAAGTTGTCAGGTTACCATTGAAAGTCAGGGCCATGTCTTTGTTAAGACGTTGTGTCCATCCTGCAGTAAATTCCAAACCACTGTTTTCGATAGAACCTACGTTGGTAAGGGTAGGAAGGATTCCCGGAGGAGTTAACAATACCAACAAATCATTGGTCTTTTTGTTGTAATAAGCTGCTTCAAAATGCAACCTGTTGTTAAGCAGGTCGGCTTCCAGACCAACTTCTGTTGAAGTTACTGTTTCCCATTTCAGGTTTGGATCAAACAGGTAATCGGCAGTATATACCGGAGTCAGGTTGTTTCCGAATACAGCAGAAGTGCTGGCAGAGAAGCTTGGGTAAGCAGGATATGCTTTACCCTGAGAAGTGAAGTTACCCAGCAAACCGGTAGAAGCTTTCAACTTAAGGTAGTTGAAGATTTTCTGGTTCTCCATGAATTTCTCTTTGGAGATTTCCCAGGCGGCACCAACGGCCCAGAAATCCTGGAATTTATTTTTGTAAATACGGTTGATCTGGCTCGCACCATCTCTCCTGAAACTTGCATTCAGGAAATATTTTCCTTTGTAGTTATACAATACCCTGGCCAGACCAGACAGTGTTGCATATTCATCCTGTGAAGTAGGTGAGTTTACATTGGCGTTTCCGGTAAAACCAGAATTGAGGTACCAGAACCTTTCATCATTAGGAATGATACCAATACCCACTGTTCTTTGTGAAGAACTGGCACTGAAGAATTCATTCTTATTATAATAAGTAGTTACACCTGCTGTTGCAGTAAGGCCATGATCGCCGAATTTTTTCTTATATGTAAGAATGTAATCCTGCTGGAATGATTTCCTGTCGGTCAGTTCCTGCAATACAGCGGTCAGACTGTTTTTAGCAAAAACTTCATTACCAGGAGTAGCAGTAGGATCATACATATTGTACAATGGCGTGTACTCCCTGTTGTTACGGTTGCTGATATCAGCATACCAGGTTGCACGGAAGTTCAGGTCTTTTACGATGTTCACATCAACAAAAGCGCTTCCGAGGTAACGGTAACGGATATCTATTTTCTTGTCCCAGAAATTTTCCAGTGTTGCCAGTGGATTGGTTTCTGAGTTCTGAATGATCGGCGTGGTGGCGTAAAGGTTATAATAACCTGAATCTACACCATAAGGATTTTTAGTGTAGAACTGTTTGGTTGCAGAAGGAATGATAGGCAATGCTCTTCTTGCATTTTCCAGTGCACCACTGTTATAAGGAAGGTTTTCCCTTGTAACGATCAGGTTGAAACCAACTTTCCATTTGCTGCTCAGTCTTACTTCATCATTGATGTTTAAAGTGAGCCTGTCGTATTTGGTGTGTTTTACCAGACCTTCATCTGTTGAATAACCCAAACCAAGGTGGAAGCGGTTTTTATCTGAACTAACGTCAACGCTTAAGTTATTTGTGTTGAAACGGGCAGTACGGGTAACCGCATCAATCCAGTCGGTATTTCCATCATAAGCAGAAAGACCAGGACCACCAACATTGTTCACAAAGTTGAGCAATGAATTGGCAGAAGGATCATCAGCAACCCTGTTGTTGGCTTCTAATGCCAGCAGCTTCCTGAATTCATCTCCATTGGCCAGTTGAATTTTATCAACCAGTTTCTTGGTACCATAAGTTGTGTTGAAGTTGATGTTCATCTGGCCGGCTTTAGCTCTCTTGGTCGTAACCAGGATAGCACCTGCCGCACCTTTCACACCAAACACAGCGAGGGAAGAAGCGTCTTTCAGGATCTCAATGCTTTCAATTTCATTCGGATTTACAAAATCCATATTATCACTGAAAATACCATCGATGATATAGATCGGGTTTACCCTTCCGATACTGATGGTACCACGGATACGAACATCAGGATTAGAACCGGGAGTACCATCATTGATGATGCTCAAACCAGCAACCTTTGCCTGTAATGAAGAAAGGGCATTGGTGTTTGGCTGATAAGCAATTTCTGAACCTTTTACTTTTGATACAGAACCGGTAAGGTCTCTTTTAGATGCAGAACCATAACCGATCACAACCACTTCTTCTGATTTTTTAGCAGAAAGAGACAGCTTAACGTCAATAACCGAGCGTCCATCTACTTTTACTTCCTGGATATCGTATCCGATGTTGGAGAAAATCAGGGTAGCATTGTTGTCTACCGTAATGGTATAGTTACCGAAATTATCGGTGCTTGTACCGTTTTTGGTTCCTTTTTCCTGTACAGATGCACCGGATAAAGGTTCGCCATTTTCACCGGTTACTTTACCGGTTACTTTGATGGCCTGGTTTTCTTCCGCCACGGTAGAAAGTACTACCACGAGGTTGTTTCCAAGCACTTTATAAGTTAATGTTGTTCCGGAAAAAAGCGTATTCAATGCTTCTGTTACCGGTGTGTTTTCCGCAGAAAAATTTACTTTTTTCCTGAGGTCTTTTAAATCTGAATTGAACAGAAAACGGATGTTACCATCGCCTTCGATGGTTTTTAAAACTTTTTTAATCTCGGCATTCTTCATTGAAACGCTAACATTTTGTCCTGATGAAGGATTAGCCTTTACCTGAAATGCGGTGAATAGAAGGATAAAGATGGCAAGCTTCATAATAAGCAGCGTTTTAAGAAGCGCCTGCGGCCAGAGTTTGGCTCCGCCAAGTGCACTTTTTTGCATAATTTTGGTTTTGACGTTAATAAATACAGCTCCCATAAGCATTTCAATGATAAGGGCCTGTTTTTTTAGCTTCTTTCAGGGGGAATGTTGGCGCATTTCCCCTTTATTAGTTTTGGTAGATGTCGATTCCTATTTTCCAGTCACCACAATTTCCCTTCCGTTCTTTTTATAACTGAATGATACCAGGTATTGCAATTCCCTCAAAGCTTCATCGATGGTTTCATTCTCAAAAGAACCGGTTAATTTATATGACTTGATTTTTTCGTTCTTAATGATGATTTTCACATTGAACCAGCGTTCCATTTTCAATGCCAGGTTTTCAAATGCTTCTTCTTCGAAAGAAAGCCTGTTGTAAACCCAACTGGTTTCCAGGAAAGCAGTATCCGGAAGATTTTTAGAAAGCTGTGTAATGGTAATAGCTGGTTTTGAAACCTTGCGCAGTGTTGGGTATTCCTTTTCGGCCGCTGTTTTCGCCAGGGTTTCATCGGAATATTTATCAAAAATCAACTTCTCATGCTTTTTCAGAATAACCTTGGAAGCATTGGGTTGATTGGTTTTGGTAACTTCGATCATACCATGCACCAGGGTGGCTTCGATGGTCGGTTCTGCTTTATAGGCTTTTACATTAAAGGCTGTTCCCAGTACACGGATATCAATTCCTGAAGTATGTACAATGAATGGATGTGCAGGATCTTTCACTACATCAAAATAGGCTTCCCCTTCCAGGAAAACCTCTCTTTTCTCTCCCTTGAAAGATTCGGGATACGATAATTTGCTGTCGGAATTCACCCAAACCTGTGAGCCATCAGGTAATTGAACTTTAGAACGGGCACCCGGATTTACATTGATTTCATTGACATGCTTTCCGGTATTTTCTGCCAGTGTTGGACTGGCCGAAGTTTGACCAAGAAACCTGAATGAAACAACACAAATAATACCCAATACAGTGATGGCAGCATAAGATTGCCATTTCTGATACCATTTACGGCGTTATGGGATACAATTGAAAATCTTCTGAAGCTTCAACAGCGCTTTCTCCTTCAATTTCGAAGTCATTGACGGCATCTTTAATTTTTGCCAGGTGAAGCAGGTATGCTTCTTCGGTAACTGTCTGGTCTGTAGACTGGCGGGGGTTGTGTATTCCAGAGTTCTTCCAGGTTCTGAAAAACAGCTTTCCATTCCTGGTTTTCGGCCATAATATTCTCTAAATCAGCAACTTCCAATGGAGTCGCCTCATTAGACAGCACTTTGGCAGCAAGTAAATAAAAGCTTTCTGAACTCATGGACAAGCGTCGTTAACTTATAATGGACAATAAAATTTCGATAAACCCTTAAAGAAATGCTAAAAAAATCCTAGTTTTTTTTACCTGACAATAGGGAGTGAAGTTCGGGGAAATGACTTTTGAAGTTATGACTGTTGCTGATGCGTTTTACGGCGATAGCCATCTGTGCCTCAACCGTTTTTACAGAAATGTTCAATAAAGTAGCCACATCGGCATATTTCAGTCCGTCTTCCTTGATCAACCGGAAAATCATTTTGCATTTGGGGGGCAGTTCATTTATCACCTCCAGTATTTTTCCTACTGCTTCCCGGGACAACATCAGTTCACCGGGATTGAAAAATGGACTTTTAAAATGAACGAGGTATTCTTCGTTGAAAGAGTTGTTCTGGCGTTTGCGTTGAGCCAGCTTATTAATTGACCTGTTTTTGATGGAAACAAAAAGGTAAAGCTTGGGATTCTCTATTTCAATCAGCGTTTCTTTTTTCTGCCACAATGCTATAAAACAATCGGTTACCACTTCCTCTGCATCCTCTTTAGACTTGAGAATGGAGTAGGCAAAGCGGTTCAACTCTTCATTCAAAGAAAAGAAAAGCTCCTTGTAAGCTTTAGTATCTTTCTGAAGAGCGATTTCCCTGAGTAATCGTTTTATTTGCTCATTATCCATGAGGTCGCTTTCTATCCCGAAATTAAACTTTGTTAAGGAATTGTAAACAAATCTTTTTATGATTTCTGTTAGCGGAAATCATTTTTAGTAACCGGCCAGAATCCGTCTGCATTCTACTTCATTCCATCATTTTTAGATGAATTTATTTGCATAAAGCCGATTTTAATTACTTTTGCTGCCCTGAAAGATGGTACAACAACGTTGTTAATCTGCAGTAAATCATTCAATACAGTAGTATACGTTACCGGGTATACGAACTAAATAAAATCTTTCTTGCAAAAGAAAGGGCCTATAGCTCAGCCGGTTAGAGCATCTGACTCATAATCAGAGGGTCCCTGGTTCGAGCCCAGGTGGGCCCACAGTACAAACAAGGGTTTCATACGATTAAGTTTGAGACCCTTTTTCATTTGTACAGGATTTGCACACCAATACCTTAATTTTGTTTAATTGTTATTCCGTATTTGAGGAGTCGCTGGAAATTTCTCATTTCTGGCTGTTCTGAAATTCAGTTCCTTAAGAAGAAAAAATATGATATATAGTATGAGTTGCTATCTATGAATTTTTTTGTTCGCAAATTTGCTTTGATTTCTTAAAAATCAAGATCATGATCGAGCATCGGAACCATATTAATAGTAAAATAGAAAAATTGATATTATCTCATCCCCATTAAGGCTATCTCATATTAAGGGGGATCGGCTATCACAAATGTTTCGAAATGCTATTTTGGAAGAAGATAAGTTGTTCAATTTAATTTAACTACAAATACAAGGCATTTAAGTTAAATTTTCAACTTTGAAATTGAAATAGGCAACTCCAATCTTAGCGAAATGGTTGTGATAAAAAATGTTGTTTGTTTGGCTCCCAAGATTATCAAACCAATATTTTGAAAACGCTTTTGAATCCAACCCAGTTTTGTCATGAAATCTAACACCATCTGCATTTTCCTCTATTACTAAGTTTTTAAAACCAGATTTTTTATAATAATCTTTACGAACCTCATTGGTTACACTATCATTCCTGTAAGTGAATATAACAATTTCAAATCGTTGTTGTAGCAAACATTTTAGTGTTGTGTAATTGTCATTCACGTTACCAAAACTATTGAATGGAAAAACGATCACTGCGGTTTCTTTACTTTGCTTAGAATTAATTAAAACATCCTCTATATTTATAATATCGGAACAAACAAATAAAGCGTTTTCAACAGAACCAAAGTTCAATTTTGCCTCTATAATATATCTTCTTTCTAAATCAACACCGATATATTTTTTACCAAGTGAATGGATAAGTTTGAGGTTTCGGCCAGTCATGCATCCGGCCTCGATTACTGTATTAAATTTAGAGATTAGCATCTCTAATATCCTTGCCTCTTCGTCTAAGTAATCGATTACTTCGATGTTATAATTTTCTGGGTTTACCAGTTCGTCACCCACACCTGATTTGTAAATGCTCATTTAATTATTGAAGTTTTTAAATTTGTTCCACATGAATATCTCAATAATAATTTAGTTGTTAACTCTTGCCAGTAACTCAATTTATCTTCTCCGGTAAAAGAAATTAAAACCATCAAAACCTTCTGAGAGTATAAATTTATTGCAGTTCTTTTACTGTCACTTGTCGGACTACCGAAGCTAGATATTGAATCCCTGAAAACCGGCAGATTATATACATCAAATATTCCTTTGGCTAAACTTTCATACACTTCTTTTTCGCTGCCATAGTCAAATGATATTGATCCTTTTGTTTTATCTAAATCATATAGCCCGATTGAATAGTTAGATTGAACAGAGATATAATTATTTAAGTCCACTAGATTATTGACTTGATACACTTCTTTTCCTGCCTTAATTCTTTTAAGAAGGGCTTTGGATGATAAATTATACCTGTCGGGATCTCTACCCAATTTCTTATAAGCAATTCGACCAGCTTTTATTTCTTCTAGTTCTTTCAAATTTATATTTTCCAATTTTAATGTAAGCTCGTCAATGTACGATACAAAATCTAACCAAAGGATTCCGTCTTTTTCTTTGACAACAGCATTAAATTGTATTGCACCGAGTGCTATCTGGGGGCACTTATATTTAAGTCGACTTGTAATATTTATTTTTAACATACTATTGAAACCTTAAATTAAGCTGCATGTACAAATCCTGTATTTCTTTAAACTCCTCAATTGACCCTAAAGTTATATTAGGCATTTTATATTTCTCTGAGGCCTCACCAAATAATTGCGTAAAAATAGGGAGCAATGGACTATTTAATGGTGTTCCCCAATCTATATAATCATGTTCAGTTAGCGCGAAATTTTTTAACGGGTGCTGTGTTGCATAATTCAAACTTATTACATGAGGAGTTCCATAAACTTCCTGCCAGTTTTCAATTTGTTTAAGTAGTGATATTCTTTCCTTTTGACTTTCACCTAAGCCAAACAATACAGAAAAGCCGCACCTGATATTAGTACTTGATAGATATTTCAACACTGCTTCATTTCTTTCCAACCATTCAATCTTTTTGTTTGTATTCTTGCTCATCTGCGAAGCTATTTCCTGATTGTTAGTTTCAAGTCCAATAAAAAAATAGGAAAGGCCGTTCATGGATAATTTAGTTATCGCATCTTGAATAATCGGGTTGAGCAGCAGGTCTGAAGTAATTTGACCACCGAAGCTTAATTCAAAATCAGCCTCGGACAACAATTTATTCAGTATATGAAGTAGTTTCTGCTTTGCCAGCAAGCAAAACGCTATCTTCAACAAAGGCACTAATTTTTTTTATTCCATTCTTTTCCCCATATTCATGCAACTCCTTAAACTGATTAAATAGTCTTTGGGGAGCGGTTTCTACTTGTTTTAGCTTTCCGTTAATTGCATTTCTTTCGCTGCAAAAGAAACAATTAAAAGGACAACCTTTACTCATGTAACTATAAGTATGAGCAGTAATTTCGGACTGGAACACAGGAAAATTTGATTTGATCCCAAAAACAGATATTGGGCTCGGCATCATGTCATAATTAATCCCTAACCCATCGCTTTGGATATGATATATTATATTGTCCTCGCTCAACCATGCGGCAAGCCAATCACCTTTTGCATTTTTTAGTGCACTTATATTAAAGTAAAAATCATTCTTACTATTTGGTGTTTTTAATGCACCAATTATATTCCCAATTTCCACAATTACCTCCTCACCATCGCCAGATATAACTAAGTCAAATACTTTGGGAATTTTCCCCATTTTCATTAAATTCAAACAGCAATTATCATTTACAGAAATGACTCCATTGGTTAAGTAGGTTGTTTCAATAATATGCTTACCGCCGATGACCGTGAAACATTTGTCTCCCAAATAATGCTTTATTATTTTACCAACCTCTATTGCCCCTGCGAAGCCTATAGTCATTGATCCTATAAAAACTAAGTTTGGTTGCACCCGATTTAATATTTCAATAAATTCTTGTTTTTGATTTTCAAAATATTCATATAGCATAATACCTTGATTACAACCTTCTTTCGTGTTCCAATTACTACCACCCCACTCACCTGACCCTACTTGTGATAAATGAGCCGCATATCTTACGGCATTATAAAGACTATAAGGCTCCTTGCTGTTCAAACTCATTGAACTGCCTATATTTCTCTGCGCCACCCAATGAGGTGCAGTTACAGCTAATACTTTTAGCATGGTTATTCTGATTTACGTCTTTGCAATTCAGCCTTTCTTAGTTTCAGTTCACGAGACATTTCTCCTGCGACCGACTTGTTTTCATCAGCCCTGCGAAATAAATAGGGCATTACTTCCTTAACTGTTCCGTAAGGAACATATTTAGCAACATTATATCCCGCATCACCAAGATTATTACTGATATGGTCTGCCATTCCGAGAAGTTGAGCAAAGTATATTCTCTTATCACCTTCGTTAATGTAGCCTTTTAGCATCATATCAGCTAATAACTCTGAACTTGCTTGATTGTGGGTACCTGCACATATAGCCACTGTATCAATGTTCTCAATACAGTATCTTAATGCCAAATCATAATCCCTATCTGTGTCAATTTTTTTAGCTTGAATTGGAGAAACATACCCGTTCTTAAATGCTCTTTCTCTTTCAATATCCATGTATGCACCACGTACTAATTTGACCCCAGTTTTAATGTTGTTTAAAGCTAACCTCTTGTGTAGTTGCTTTAAATAATCAAGTCTATCGTGGCGATAAAGTTGAACTGTATTATAAACAATGGCTTCATCTCTATTGTACTTCATCATCATTTCTTCTGTTACATTGTCTATTGCCTTCTGTATCCAGGAATGTTCAGCATCTACTAAAATTTTTACGTTATTTTCAAATGCTGCTTTGCAGAGGCGATTTACACGAGCTTTAATAATCTCAAAATTATTGTGTTGTTCCTGCGACGCAGCGCCACTGCTAATCATTTCAAGTACATCCATATCTGCGATGCTTGTAAACTTAAACACTGCAAATGATATGTTCTTATTACTTTTGGCTTCAGTAATTGTTTTCAGTACCTCATAAACAGCAGCGTCGTAGGTTGTTTCATCGCCATGCTCTTTTGAGTAATCCAGAATAGTCGTAACTTTATTTTGAGACAATCTCTCAATGGTTTTACGGCATTTACTTACAGACTCACCCCCGCAAAAGTGGCCAAAGACAGTTAATTTTAAAAGCCACTCAATTGGGATATTTTTTTCTAACGCATAATTTGTTTTCTTTTTGAACCAGCTACTCAATTTTTCGGAGTTCATAATTTTAAAAAGAAATACTTCTTTACGTAGCTTCCAATTTGACATTTTCGAAAAAGCGCTTTTCGTGTTTGTAAGATGTACATTTGTAGTCATATGTCTTAGAATTTTGTTCTAAGCAAAGGTCTAACTGCTTTCTTTACAACATCTTTTTTGCTATGGAAACAATAGGGAAAAATCCCGGAAAAATCCCGGAAAATGGATCTACCCTCGCTTTACAAAAGCCTGGGGATATTTCTGCTGAGATTAGGTTACTGATATTTCAATTGTTAGCAGAGAAGTTTCCTAAAAAGTATAAAGACGGAAATGAAATTGATTTATTACAGACAGATGTAAGGCATGACATTAATTTGATAGCCAAAGATGTAGCCGAGTTTTTAAAAATGGCAATAAAAAAAAATAAACAAGGCTTTGGTGTTAAGTCTATTTTCAATTTACTAAAGGGCATGAACAAATCGGAAATTGTTGCTACACAAGATAAGTTAGCAGCATATTGGTTAGTTCAGAAAGCGATTATAAAACCCGAAATGTTTTTTTACAGATACAATCAATATAACTATAATGGTAAGGATGGTGAGTTTTGGAAACAGTATCGGGAAACTCTTTTAGATAATCGCATAAACAACACTTCACAGACAAGTGAAGCACAAGAGAAGTCACACAGCTATGAAACAAAAATCCAGAAAGATTTTTTTTCAAATCTAGGCAGTGCTCTACGTGAAAATAGTTCTGTTAAAAAGGGTGTTGTTACGCCATACTCAAAAATTATTGCAGATAAAAATAAGGTGCATCCAGAAGATGCAGTGAAATTTATTATAGCAATTCCCTCCTTGTTGGGACACTACTTATATAAGATGAACCCCAAGTTTCGCGTTTCAGAAAAGGAAGCGGAAACATTGGCACCAATTTCACAAGCTAATTCATTTGTGCTATGTCACGCTCTTTCAATTCACTCGGATTCGATTTTTCTGCTTGCGGATATTGGTAGATTTATTCGTTTTGCAAAAATATTTAAGAAACCATACAAATTATTTCTTACAGACGTTGATTTTGCGGAATTAAATTGGACTGCACAGCGGTATAGTGATCTGCCAGGTGTAAACATTCGTGAGCTTTTAGAATATTGTGCTTCGTTTAGGAAAAAACTTTATGAACGATTTGATTTTGGATATTCAACTCCACTGGGAAGGGGAAATATTCAAAATGAATTTGTAACTCTTGACACACATAAAATTGCAAAGCACTCTTCTGAATACCATTTGCTTTCTAAAGAAATTATTGGCGAATTCACAAGGGAGGAAAGGCTAACAAAAGAAGAAGTGACATTAGCATTGGAGAAGATTGATTTATTTATAAACAATCCTCCAAATGATCATAAGTTTTTTGCTATTTCTCGGTTTGATATTTTCAAGGAAGAGTTTCTAAAGCATATAGAAGCTATTAAATTAGTAATTGAAAAGTATAAATCATATTCAGAAGAAACATTTAGCTATTTTTTACTACAGTATTATCACCAGTTCAGCTACAATAATTGTTTAAAAATTGCTTGTGAGAGAGAAAAGGATTTTGATGAAACTTTTTGAATTTTAATGAAAACATACAATTCAAAAAATCATGATAAATATGTGTTACACGGAATTTATTTTGATGAGTATGAAGTTGGGGTATCAAGCGAAAACGATTTAATTCCTGTCGATTGTTGTGCCCAGTGTACCAGGGAGACATCTTCAGAAAAAGAGATGGTTAAAAAGCTTCATTTTAAATCGGTTCATCCGTATTATTTCCCATCGGGTAAATTACTAAAGGAATTCCCTAACCTTAAAGAGGCAGAAAAGCATGTAATTCTTCTAAAGGATTCCAAACAAAAGATTGAAGAAATATTTATGCGATATAAGAATCATCACTGGCGTTTGGATTCTCTCATTGCAGACCTTTTATCTTTTTCACACTTTTTCTTTATGAATGTGAAGTCAAAAAGACAAACACAGTTTAATGTTTCTCTTACGGAACTTCTTAAGCAGCTTAGTGAAGGGTTTGCGGATTCTTGGACACACTATACTTCAAACATTGATACTTTCTGTGAAAGTCTTGATAGTTTTGAAGAAAATCTTTTCACTTATTTTGGACAGCAAACTATTATCCCATATTGGGTTTATCCTTTGATATTAACTTCTCACAAAGACAAGTCAGCAGACAGCGCAACTACTAAAAATGTCTATAATCAAAAAGTTGACTATAAGCTCTCGCTCTATGCCGAAATAGCGTATCTGATTTTAAGTGAACTTAAACGTGATTTGTCATTTGACCATTGGAGTGTATAATATGAGTGACAAATAAAAAAAGAGAATGTTCATAACATGCAACTCCTTTGCAATTGTTGAAACCTTAGTGTCCTATAACCAAAACATTGTAATCATCCAAGATATTGAAAGGCAAACTCTTTAAATACACTTCTGTTGTTTTTAAGCTTGAATGACCGAACATTGCACTAATGGCATTTAAAGGCACTTGCTAAAGCATAGCCTGAGTAGCGAATGAGCGTCTGCTTACATAGGAAGTAAGGTTTTTATCTATTCCGGATTCTTTGGCTACAAGCTTAAGCTTCTTATTATAGCGCTTTCTCGTCCACTGAATATCCTTGTACGGTAACGAGAGGTTTCTCTTTTAATAATGGGAAAAACAAAATCGCTGGTCGGGTTTTTGGCTATATAGAAGTCGAGAATAGTTTTAAGATTTTCCGTGATCTTAATATCGTACATCTTGCTTGTCTTTCGGCGGCGGTATTGGATGCGCCCATCAACAATATCTTCTTTCTTCAAAAAAGCCATATCAGTAAAATTCATGCCGTACATCATATAACCGGCGACAAAATAATTGCGTGCATTAAAGCATTTATGATTTTTCGGAAGGTCTTTGTTAATGATTGCTTTCAACAATTCGACATCCAATGCCCGCTTTTCAGTTTGCACAGTCTTAATATATAATCGGCAAAAGGATAAAATTCTTTTTCGACAACACTGGCTTTTACCGTTTTTTTGAAAATTGCACGGGTGGTTTGTATATAAACAGCAAGACCGTTATAGGAATTTCCCTTTCCAAAATGCTCCTCCTCCAATTTTATCTGGAGCTTATAATTGAGATCCTTGAATGATAAATCTTTTCTCATTAAAGCTACTCAGGGCATTAAAAACATCCCGGTATGACCGGGCAGTTCCGATACGGTTGGCTGATTGAAGATCTTTAATTATTTCCTTTGTGTAATCAAAAAAAGATGCCTCGCTATTTTTCTTTACGATCATGTCACGGAGTTCAACAACTGATAACTCTTCAAGTTTCTTGGCATCATGAAGCTTCATGATAATATCCATCGCATCAGCTTTACTCTTATGAATGCGGTTATTTAAGCGAGTAATTGAATCTGTTCCGGAATAGGATTTTTTGACGATCCTTTTTTTCTCCCAATCTTTTTCCTACAGGTCAAAATTGAGTAAGATGGGAGTTAGTGGAATTTTATTGATTGAAAAAAGCAGCGCTACTATTGGCTACTCAAAACATGAGAATATTAAAAGGCAAAGGTTTACGAAAGCCCACGAACTTGGCCATTTTATGCTTCATAGAGGAGGAAGCCTCTTTATTGATAAAGATTTCAAAATGTATCGTCCTTCTTTGGGCGGTCCATCTAATGAGTGGCAAGAATGGGAGGCAAATGAATTCGCAGTTTGTATTTTAATGCCAGAGCATTTGGTAAGGGATGAGGTGAAAAAAATACAGATAGATTATGATGAAGACTGGGTAGAGGAGCTTGCAAAAAAATTTAATGTTAGCGTAAGTGCTATGTCTATTCGTATTTCAAGACTTGAATTATAAAAAATCAAATCCTACAACTTCAATTTAGCCTATATTTACCGCTGTGAAGCTCTTAAATTAAGAAAGAAATTAGCACAGGATTTGCACAAGAAATGTGGTTTTTTGTGTAGTTATGTGGTTTGTATGTTTTGAGAAAAGCTTGTCTTTATTGACTTTAAGCCCATATCAAACCAAATAAAAACAGATTTTCCTAGACTCATAATCAGAGGGTCCCTGGTTCGAGCCCAGGTGGGCCCACGACTTTTAAAGGGTTTCAAAGCATCTGACTTTGAAACCCTTTTTTATTTACTATATACTCCTTTCAATCCGCAAAATAAGAAGCCTGGTAATCTATTACCAAATTCAAGCTTGCTGAGATGCCTTGGTCAAAATTTTCATTAATATGATCAGCTTCATACCTACCCTTGTTTATAATCATGATTCCGCCTCCATTTAAGGCATCACTTTGCTTATGGTAACAACCATAAACAAATCTGTTCATAAATACCAGCAACAATGAAAAAGCTCATAGTAATATCCATGGCATTACTTTTTCTTATCCCGGGAATGTATGCCCAGGTTAATCAGCCTGATGCAAAAAAAACCATTCCGAATAAACCCGTTAACCAGCTCATTTTACGGGACTGTGTTCCGCCTCCGGCTCCGATTTCAGGCGGTAATAAAACTGTTTGTGAAGGAAGTACAGCTACTCTAACGGCAACGGGTACCGGCAGTTTAGGATGGTATGATGAACCCGAAGAAGGGGTGTGGTTGGGTGGAGGATCCAGCTTCACAACAGAACCTGTTTATGGTACCATGACCTTTTATGTAGAGGACAGTACCTGTGCAGCCAGTACTACCAGAACGCCGGTTACAGTTTCTTTAAAATCTCCCCTTCCTCCTCCGATGCCCTATGCACCAAATGAAATTATCTGCAATGGAGAAACAGCCACTTTTGTAGCCTATAGTACATTCGAAGGTGTAGTTAGCTGGTATGATGCACCCACCGGTGGAAACTACCTGGGTAGCGGGCATACATTCAGAACACCTCCGCTTAATGCTTCGGGTTCGGTAACTAGCTATTATTTCTATTTACAGGATAGCATCTGCAGTGCAAGTGCAAGAGCAACTGCATGGGTTCAGGTATATCCTTCCACAATCCCAGTTTTTGATCCGATCGATCCTGTATGTTATGGTTAG
>JBAOHS010000003.1:0-132591 GCA_037045295.1 Ferruginibacter sp. | reverse complement strand
ATTACGCAGGGCGATTTCAGCATTATTGAAAATGGCCTGAAGCGATACAACGAAGCTATTGAAGAAGGAGGCTGGAATGGTATTCTCTCAATGGTGAGGGATATTGCTGAAGTCAGAAATCCGCACGCAATGCCTGTTTAATTTCAGGCTTGTGGTTTTATATTGTAGATAACCATTTCCCGGTTTTTATTTTTGAAAAAACATTCATACAATTTTTCACATTCTTTCTTCTCTTCAAAAAGGTTAATGTATACCGGGTTGCAATAAACCAGAAAAATGGATTTATTTAAGTGCTTACAGTAAGCAATAATATTTTCCAGATACTGTATTCATCGTTTGCTCACCGAATGGATTGAACATATAAATTACGTTTATGCCTTCGGGTATGTCGTACCTGGTTGCATCTGCAATCTGGATATTAAAAATAGTAGTAAATCCGTTTTTCTGCATTTGCGTGCAGTTTGAAATCGCTTTCTCAATACCGCTTTCATCAAGGTCTATACCAAATACTTTCTTAAAATTTAACAGCATCGCATAAGAAAGTACCCTACCCTGATCCGCAACCAATATCGAGCAATGAAATATTTTCAGGCTTCAGGTCAATATGAGAAAAAGCTTTTTTGAGCGTATAAAAAGACGAAGGCTGATTCGCATGAACATCTTTGAATTCAGCATTGTTCAGTGTGTTACTCTGAACTTCCGGGTCTTCAGTAAATGAAACCCCCATTCTACCGAATTTTCTTTTGTTCACATATTCATGAAGATTATCCTGGAATACCCGAAAATTGCCTTTGCGGGATGCGTCTTTACGCCAGATGGAAATTTTGAGTTGTAAGCCAGTTGATGATGCCTGGTTTCATGTAAGGAGTTTAAATGAACAGTAACGCGTATTCGAAACACACTAGCCTGATCATTACAAAAAACTACCTGCTGTTTAACTATCAGTAGTTCTGGTAATTACGAATTGTCAACAAATACTATGCCCGGATTTTTCTATACACAGGCTGTACATAAAAAAAAGCTGCCTTTATCGGGCAGCTTTGTGTTGAAAACATTGATTTTTCTATAGTTTAAACAATTTAATGGTTTGTCGTTTTTTGCCCTGAACAAATTCGGCAAAATAGATACCCCGGCTGTATTGCTGACCAATGTAGATTGGCTGGCCTGCAATGATTCCCTGCCTGGTTTCAACCTGGCGGCCATTTCCATCGGTTACCCTCATCATTACTTTTGTAGTAAGGTCGTTGCTTTTAAAAACAACTGAGAACTGATTCTGTGTTGGATTCGGCATGGCTTTGATATCGATCTGGCTGATTTCTTCAACAGCAGCTTCTTTACCCGTTACATTGCTAACAGGAACGCTTACCGGCTGAATACTGCCTTTAGGTGCAGGACAAGCTGCAAGATTAATGGTCAGTTTCCTGGTAGTTCCAGGTCCGCAACCATTTACGCCAGCAACGGTAACCACTTCACCGGCAATAGCGGTCGTTGGATAAGTAACATAAATTCTTAAAGTACCCTGGCCCGAATCGATAACAGCACCGATAGGAACTGTCCACAAAGTACTGGTCGCATTAGAAGGCAATGCGGTAATTGCATAGCTATACCTGCGTACCGGACAAATGTTGGAGATAACAGTAGTAGCAATCGCTCCCGGAGTTGAACTCAGTTTCCTTACAATAGCCAGGTTGCGGGTTGAACTCGAAGCACAACTGGCATTGGCACTTACAGAAATATTACCCGCCACAAAATCTGTTGTATAAGTAACTTCTATGATTGTATCATTTGGTCCTGGTCCGTTTGGATGTGTTGCAGTTGCGCCAATATCGGGTATGCCCCAGGTATAGCTGGATGCATTGGAAATTTTCCGGATGGTATAAGTTGCAGTACCTACACCAATAAACGGACATGGATCTGTAGGTCCGGTAATGGTCGGTGTAGCCGGTAATGTTTTCCGCACAGTAATTGAACGGGCTGAACTGGTTGCACAACCATTTACCGATGCAACGGTAATCACACCATTTGCATAGGTTGGTGCAAAGCTCACTTCAATAATGGTATCGTTGATGCCCGTTCCTGCCGGATGTGTGGCAGTTGCGCCTACCGGAAGAACCCAGTTATAAGATGTTGCATTATTGGCTTTCGGTATTCTATAAATGGCTGGTGAAGATCCTCCGATAAACGGACAGGCATCTGTAGGACCGGTAATGGCTGTTGGAGTGCTTGGTGATACTTTTGTAACTGTGAAACTTCTTGCACTGCTGGTTCCGCAACCGGAAACTGAGTTTACTGATATGGCTGTACCTGCAACAAAACTACTATTATAGCTTACCGTTATTACAGTATCATTTACACCCAATCCCTCAGGATGAGAAACAATACTTGCACCTGCCGGTACTACCCAGTTATAAGAATTCGTATTGGCAACTTTATTGATCTTATAAGTCGCTTCTGAACTGCTGCCGATAAATAAACATGCATTGTTTGGTCCGGTTATAGCAGATGGAGCTGAAGGAATTGAAGCCTTTAAAATCAATGAACGGTCTCCACTGTTTGAACAACCTGAGATTGATTTTACTTTCAACGTTTTATTGGTATTGGAAACAAATGATCCGCTGAATTCTACGTTTATGCTGGTTGAATCAGGAGATGCAGAAATCATGGTTGCCGTTGGAGGCAAAGTCCAGCGGTAGGTAATTGCATTTGGAACCGGTACAATAGAATAGGTAGCTATAATATTGGTGCCTACAAAAGAACAAACATTGGTAGGGCCTGTAATAGCTGTAGGAATCGCTGGTGTACTTCTCGTTACCAGGATTGATCTGTTTACGGTTGTTCCGCAAGGGCTACTAACACTAACGGCTACACTACCCGATCCGAAACTCGCCAGGAAGTTCATTGTAATTGTATTGGTGCCCTGGCCGGTTAAAATCGTTGCCGTAGCAGGTACACTCCAGGTGATGGTTCCAGGATTGGTAACATCAATGGTATAAGTTGCTGTGAGGGCATTTGTACCCATGAAAGAACAAGCATTGGATGGACCTGTTAAATTACCAACAATAAATGGTGAAGCAGCAATATTCAGGATCAATGTGGCAATAGAATCACAACCTGCAACATTGGTCGTATTGAATGTATAAGTGCCCGAAGTTGTATAGGTAGTTCCGTTCCATAAATAACTATCGCAGGCATTTACTGTTGTAGTAGATGTACTGCTGCTTGTTATAACAGCGGTAATATTATTACTGTTTGCTGTTGGAGTGGATGCACAGAATACATTGCTGGTAAGTACACAACTGATCACATCATTGTTTAAAATGCCGGTAGTTGTATATGTACTGTTTGTTTCACCAGGAATATCATTGCCATTTTTCTTCCATTGGTATGTTGGGCTATCACCACCATTTACTGGCGTTGCTGTATAGGTAATGCTGTGTACCCTGACAAACTGCTGTTGATGGATTGGCAGCAATAGTAACTGCCGGTGTTACCGGAGCACACACAATTGTAGGGATAGATGATTTGATATCAATCACACTGATGTGACCGAACGAACTATTCGACTCTACCCTGATATCAAATATCATTTCAGTTTTTCCGGTGAAAGTAAATACAGCTGCCTGGTTATAATTAGCATTGTTGGTGGCATTGTACGACTGCCAGGTGCTTTCATCATTTCTTTTAATTTCAATGATGCGCTGATCTGCTGCAGTACGGGTGCCCCAGAATTTTATCGTGTATTCTTTACTGTTATCAAGTCCGCCGATCTTCCATTGCCCGTCGATAGCACTTGGATGTGCAAAAGCAAAGTCAGTTGTTGCACTGGCAGGATAGTCGTTAACATCCCCTACTGTATTGCCACTGTTTACACCAGGCCCCGCCGGGTTGAACGTACCATCAATTCTATTGATTACTTCAAGTGAAATTCCTGTTGCGGTATTAGCGGTAGTAAGCGCATTGGTAACTTTTACGCCGGGCAAACCATCGGTCATATTGTTCCAGTATTTACCACCAGCATCCGGTGAACTGGTAACGGTATTACCTACATCAAATAAAACACGGCTACCAACAGTAACGACTACTGTATCGATTCCTACGGCATTTTCATTGTCGGTAACCCTGAGTTCAAAATAGTAAGTACCTTCTACCAGGTTTTCAACACTGGTAATCGCACTGTTCGGAGAAACAATGCTGAATGTAGAAGGACCTGCAATTTTTGTCCACTGATAATTTCCGATTGTTCCATCTTCATCAGATGAAGTTGAACCATCCAGTTGTGCAGTGCTGGCAGGCAATGTAATGTTTACATCCGTTCCTGCATGAGCAATCGGTGCAATGTTGCCTTGTGCCGGAACCGAAGTCCTGTATATATCAACTACACAAATATGCCCGAACGCACTTCCATCTTTTACCCTGATATCAAATGACATTTCTGTAAAACCTGAGAAGGTAAATACAACCCCACTGTTGAAGTCTGTATTATTTTTTGCATCGTATTCGAGCCATACAGATTGATCTGCTCTCTTGATCTGAATAATCCTGTCATCTGGTACCGTCCTGGTTCCCCAGAACTTGATCGTATATTGTTTAGCCGCATTCAAGCCACCGATCTTCCATTGACCACTTGTAGTACTTGGGTGTGCAAACACAAAATCAGTCGTTGCATCTGAACCGTAATCACCTACATCACCAGCAGTATTGCCGGTATTGGTACCAGGTCCACCAGGGTTGAATGTTCCATCGATCCTGTTGATTACTTCAAGCGATATACCTGAAGCGGTATTGAAAGTTGTAACAGCATTGGCTACTTTAACGCCCGGTAAGCCATCACTGAAATTGTTCCAGTATTTTCCGCCTGCATCGGGTGAAGCAGTTGTAGTAGGACCAATATCAAACAATATCCTTGAACTTACCACTACATTAACTGTATCAGACCTGGTTAAACTGTTGTTATCCGTTACCGTTAGTTCAAATGAATAACGTCCTTCTACCAGGTTGGTAACCGAAGTTGAAGCGGTATTTGGTGAGAGCTGATGGTAAACGTAGCCGGACCAGATATTTTACTCCAGCTATAAGAATTGATAACTCCGCTGGATGATGAAAGACTTCCATCAAGTGTTACACTGTTTGCAGGTAGAACAATCGACTGATCATTTCCAGCTCTTGCTACCAGTGTTCCGGTGAACCGGTTACACAATGAATCAAGTATCGTTTCTGCTGCTACCCTGGTAAAAAACAGGTTATGACCGGCATTGTTAACGTGAACATTATCGAAACCATACAAACTAACAATCGTACCATCCGGATTGGCAATGGTACTCCAGAAATCAACCGCTTTGTCTCCAAACCTGGTTTGTACCCAATCACGCAACTGAATCAGGTTCTGCGTTTGTGCAAGTGTGAGGTTATTCCGGGGTTGTGAAGTAGTTACCCAAACAGGAACATTGGCTGCATCAGCAAGTGCCATGGTAGCTTCAAAATTATCCTGTTGTTCGGTTATAGTATAATTGTTAAACGCATCATTGGATGGCATATTGATGATGATCGCATCCGGATCCAATGCGAGTGCCGCAGTAATATTAAATCCTGCTGTTGGCGATGGACGACCGGGAGGAGGTGTATATCCATCCGGACGAAGATTCTGATAAGTTGTAAATCCTGGAATCGCCAGGTTCACGATTTCATTGGCAGCATTTCTACGCAATACATACGAAGTAAATTTGCCAACCCATGAACTGTCATAGGTACTGGCACCTGTGCCAAATGGCGTGGAAGAACCCAGTACCACTATGCGCCAGTTTTTGTTGCAATTCACTATATCAGAGTCGTTGGCTCTCGATGAAACAGCAAAAGCAGCGAAAAAGGCTACCAATAAAAGGATACGTGTACAAAAACTTCGCATATATAAAATATTTACAGACAAAAATTGAAATGGAAGAAATAGGAAATTGACAAAAAAGGCTTTCTAAAGGAAAACTAATGGATAAGGGGAAGTTCAAATATGAATTGGAATAATACCGATTTAATACACAGGATATGTATTGAAAATCAACGTTTAACGAATGGTAAGCAACGTTAACTCCTACAAAAATAATAAAATAATTGGTAATTTATAGTGTTTTGAAAAATATTCATCACCTGTTTCCTGCAAATAAAAAGGCGGCTGATGATTGTATCAGCCGCCAGCCCTAATATGTTATTTTTCTATAATTTAAATAGTTTGATTGTTTTTCGAACATTGCCTTGTACAAAGGATGCCAGGTAAATACCTTTTTTGAAAGTTTCCCCGGTTCTGATCGATTGTCCCGGCAGAACATTGCTTCTTTTTTCAACCAGGTTACCATTGATATCGGTGATGGTTAAAGTTGCCGGAATGATGCGATCATTTGATTCAAAACTCAGCGTGAAATAACTCGCTGCCGGATTGGGCATCACCTTTAACTCAATTTCGATTTCGTTTATTAATGTTCCGGTAATAAACGGACCAGTACATGGTGGTAAGTTAATGGTGAGTTTTCTGGGCGTTGTTCCGCTGGCACAACCATTGGTTCCGGTTACCGTTACCAATCCACCTGCCACCGCATTCGGTGAATAGGTAACATAAATGCGGAGTGTTCCCTGACCCGAATCAATAACAGCACCTGCTGGTACCGTCCAGATTGTACCGGTTGCATTGGTAGGCAACGAATTGATTGCATAACTGTAACGCCTAACCGGACAAGCAGCAGAAATCACCGTTGTTGAAATCAAACCTGGTGTGGATGGAAGTTTTCTCACAATTGATAAACTCCTTGTAGAACTGTTTGCACAGAATGCATTTGCCCTGGCCGTTATGTTTCCACTCACAAAATCACTGGTATAGGTTACAATGATAACCGTATCATCTACACCATCCGGGAATGGATGTACTGCTGTAGCTCCAACGGCAGGAACAGTCCAGGTATAACTGGTGGCACCCAGTACCCTGTTGATTGTGTAGACAGCTGTACCATTTCCTATAAACGGACATGGATCTGTTGGTCCGCTGATGACTGGTGTTGCAGGAATTGTTTTTCTAACAGTCAATGTTTTTAAAACACTGGTTGCACAACCATTGGAAGCCGATACGGTAATGTTTCCAGAGATGAAATCAGCAGGATAAATAACTTCAATGATCGTATCATTTTCACCGGTTCCGGCCGGATGAAATACCGTTGTATTGGCAGGTGTGGTCCAATTGTAGCCGGTAGCATTAAGAACCGCTGGAATGCTGTACACAGCCCTGTTTGGAGAACCAACTATGAACGGACAAACATCGGTAGGTCCACTGATAAATGCAGGAACACCCGGAGCAATGCGTTGAATTTCCAATAAGGTATTGTTGCTCGTTCCGCAGGTTGAGTTAGAACTAACGGTGATGGCTGTACCCGAAACAAAATTGTTGTCATATAAAACCACGATACTGGTATCATTAACGCCTGTTCCGCCATTGTGATCAATGATCGTTGCTCCTGCCGGAACTGACCAGTTATAAGAAGTAGCATTCACTACTTTATTGATAGTATAGGTCGTTGAATTTTCGCTTCCGATAAACAAACAGGCATTCACTGCTCCGAATATTTGCGCTGGTGCCGGAGCTACTGCTGCTACCAGGTTCACACTTCTGTCGCCACTTGTTCCACAACCGGAAACAGATCTTACCCTCAGTGTCTTATTGATATTTAAAACAAAGGATGGATCAAATGAAACAACAATGCTGGTTGAATCAGTTGAAGCACTTACCAGTGTTGCATTTGGAGGTAATGTCCAGCGATAAGTTAGTGCGTTCACAACCGGGTTAATGCTATACGTAGCTGTAAGTCCATTGCCAATAAACGAACAAACATTTACCGGACCATTGATGGCAGCCGGAACAGCAGGTACACTCCTGGTAACCAATATAGACCTGGTAACCGGGCTGCCGCAAGGATTACCAACGGTTACGATTACACTACCCGATCCGAAACTGCTGAGGAACCTTACGGTTATGCTGCTGGTGCCCTGTCCGCTCAAAATACTTCCCGTAATCGGGATATTCCAGTTATAGGATGTAGCACCTGGAGCCGTAACACTATAAGTAGCGATCAATGCGCCAGGACCCATATAAGCACAGGCGTTGCCTGGGCCGTTTATTGAACTGACATTGAACTCGCCGCCAAAGAATAGATTTAAAGTGGCAATGGAATCACATCCTGCAGCATTCACGGTAGTAAATGTATACGTTCCTGAAGTATTGTATTCTATGCCATTCCAGGTGTAGTTCGGGTCGCAGGTATTTACAGTGGTTACCGAACTTGTTGGATTATTTACAGTCATGCTGATGGCATTGCTGCTTACAGGTGTTGTGGTTGCGCAAACCAAACTACTGATTAATGTACAGGTAATAATATCATTATCTGAAAGAGTTGTAGTTGTATAAGTACTACCCGTTTCACCCGGAACCGCATTTCCATTTAGCTGCCATTGCAATTGTGGCAATGCGCCGCCATTCGTAAGAGAAGCAGTAAATGTTACTGCAGTGCCGGCACAGATTGTATTTCCTGGCGCAGCTGCAATTTGAATTCCTGCAGGTAATACAGGATTTACAATCATTACAATGCTGTTGGATGTTGCCGGGTTGCCTGTAGCACAAACTTCATCTGAAGTAAGTTGAACGCTGATCGCATCTCCATTGATTAATGTATTGGTCGTATAGGTACTGTTGGTTTCTCCAGCAATCGGGTTGGCGCCATTGAACCATTGATAGGCAGGGATCAATCCACCATTGGTTGGGATCGCCGTGAATGTTACTTCGGTTCCATCACAAATATTGTTTCCCGGGTTGGCAGTGATACTAACACTTACGGGTAACAGCTGATTAACTGTCATAGCAATACTGTTCGACAATGCCGGATTTCCTGAAGTACAACTTTCATTGGAAGTAAGTTGTACTGAAATCTGATCGCCATTAACCAATGCAGTTGTTGTGTATGTACTATTGGTTTCGCCTTGTATAGGATTCGATCCATTAAACCACTGGTAAGCCGGAGTCGTTCCTCCGTTTACAGGAGTAGCCGTAAATGTAACTGATGTATTGCTGCATATACTGTTGCCTGCACTTGAACTGATACTTACACTAACCGGTAATACAGGATTTACCTGCATGTTTATCACATTTGAACTGGCTGGATTATTAACCAAACAGTTAGGGATATCCGAAGTTAATTGAACTGAAATCTGGTCGCCATTAACCAATGTAGTTAGTTGCTATAAGTGCTATTGGTTTCACCCTGCGATCGGGTTGGAGCCGTTGAACCATTGGTAAGCCGGATTGGTTCCGCCATTAACAGGCGATGCCGAAAATACAACCTGTGTTCCATCACAAATAGTATTGCCGGTATTAGTTGCTGATGCTTACACTAACTGGTAATACATCTGAAACAACAAGATTGATGCCATTGGATGTAGCCGGATTACCTGTTGCGCAAGGTGTTGCATCTGATATAAGAATGGCTGTAATGGTTTCCCCATTAACAGGATCGGTTACAGTAAAAGTTGAGTTTGATTCACCTGGCCACAATATTGCCATTTCTCAGCCATTGGTAAACAGGATTATTACCAGGATTAACAGCAGTAGCAGTAAAGCTGATTGCTGTACCAGCGCAAACTGTATTTCCCGGGTTCGCTGTTATCTCAACACTTACCGGCAACAGCGGATTAACCGTCATAATAATGCTGTTGGAACTTGCAGGATTATTGGTCGTGCAGGTTTCACTTGAAGTCAGCTGTACACTGATGGGGTCTCCATCCTGTAAAGTACTGCTGGTATAGGTTACGCCCGTTTCACCTGCAATCGGATTGGTGCCATTGAACCATTGATATGCTGGAGATAAACCTCCGTTTACCGGACTTGCTGTAAATGTAACACTGGTGCCTTCACAAATCACATTGCTGGTATTAGAGCTGATGCTCACGCTAACCGGTAATACAGGATTGACCGTCATGTTTAATGTATTGGAAGTAGCAGGATTATCAACAGCACAATCTGCATTGGAGAGCAGGGTTACAAATACCTGGTCGCCTGTTTGCAGAGCTGCGTTGGTATAGGTGTTACCGGTTTCGCCTCCGAGAGGTGAACCATTGAGGAACCATTGATAAACCGGACTGCTTCCACCGTTTTCAGGTGTTGCAGTAAATATTACCGTACTACCATCACAGATAGTTTCGCCGATACTCGATGCAATGGTAACAACTACCGGAATATTTCGGGTAAGCGTTATAGTTATGATGTTTGAAGTATCCGGATTGCCTGAATTACATGCTTCACTGGAGGTAAGAACAACTGAAATTTCATCCCTGTTAACCAGTTCAGAGGTTATGTAATGTACTGCCGGTTTCACCTGGTATTTCAACTCCATTGAGTAGCCATTGGTAAGCAGGTGTAAGTCCACCATTTACTGGTGTAGCAGTAAAGGTTACGGTAGTTCCAAAGCAAACCGTACTTCCCGGATTAGCTGTAATGGTAACGCTTACCGGCAGTATCGGGTTTACAATCATTGCAATGCCGTTTGAAATTGCCGGATTGCCGGAAGTACAGGTTTCATTTGACAAAAGCTGTACCGTAACGATATCTCCATTATTGAGCAATGCTGTTGTGAATACATTGCTGTTTTCGCCATTAACCGGGTTGTTGTTAATCAACCATTGATAAACCGGAATACTGCCACCATTAACAGGTGTTGCAGTAAATGTAACCGGCGTACCGGCACAAATTTCATTTCCGGGATCAGCTGTAATACTTACACTAACCGGTAAGTTTGGAATGATGGTCATGTTTACGACATTCGAAACAGCCGGATTACCAGAAGTACACAATTCGCTGGAGGTAAGCTGAACACTGATCTGATCGCCATCCAGCAATGTATTGGTTGTATAAGTATCCCCTGTTTCACCAGCGATTGGATTGGCTCCATTGAACCATTGATAAACCGGACTAATTCCTCCGTTTACCGGAGTGGCAGTAAAGGTTACTGTAGTGGCATCACAAACGGTTGTACCGTTAGCAGAAGCAATGCTCACGCTTACCGGAAGTATAGGATTCACTGTCATATTGATGCTATTGGATGTGGCCGGGTTTCCGGTTGCACAAACCGCATCTGATGTTAGTTGTACAGCTGATTATATCTCCGTTGATTAAATGTATTGGTAGTATAGGTGCTGTTGGTTTCTCCTGCAATCGGGTTAGCACCATTGAACCATTGGTAGGCAGGATTCAATCCTCCATTGGTTGGGGTAGCCGTAAACGTTACACTGGTTCCATCACAGATGGTATTTCCGGTGCTGGCAATAATATCCACACTAACCGGCAACAGCGGATTAACAATCATTGTTATGCTGTTGGAGGTAGCCGGATTATTGCTGATACAAGGAGTAAGATTTGATTTGCATACTACACTGATCACTTCACCATTAACCAGTGAACTGGTTGTATAGGTACTGTTGGTTTCTCCCGGAATGGCATTGATGCCACTGAACCATTGGTAAGTAGGGTTGTCTCCCCCATTCACCGGTGTTGCCGTAAATGTTACGGATGTACCGGCACAGATTTCGTCGGTCGGACTAACGGTAATGCTTACACTAACAGGCAATACAGCGATTCACCGTCATCGTGATGCTGTTGGAGGTAGCCGGGTTGCCGGTTGTACAAAGCTCATCAGACGTAAGTTGTACGCTGATTACATCGCCATTGATCAATGTATTGGTAGTATAAGTGCTGTTGGTTGCTCCCACAATCGGGTTGGCACCATTGAACCATTGGTATGCTGGATTCAATCCACCATTGGTTGGGGTAGCCGTAAACGTTACACTGAAGTTCCATCACAGATTGTTGTTGCTGTATTGGCTGCAATCTGCACACTTACCGGTAACAGCGGATTCACCGTCATCGTGATGCTGTTGGATGTAGCCGGGTTTCCGGTTGCACAAACTTCATCAGAAGTAAGTTGTACGCTGATTACATCGCCGTTGATCAATGTATTGGTCGTATATGTGCTGTTGGTTTCACCTGCAATCGGATTGATGCCCCATTGAACCATTGATATGCTGGATTCACTCCACCATTGGTTGGGGTAGCCGTAAACGTTACAGAAGTTCCGTCGCAGATGGTTGTTGCCGTGCTGGCTGCAATCTGCACACTTACCGGTAGCAATGGATTCACCGTCATTGTGATGCTGTTGGATGTGGCCGGGTTACCGGTTGCACAAACTTCATCCGATGTAAGTTGTACATTGATTGCATCACCGTTGATCAATGTATTCGTGGTATAGGTGCTGTTAGTCTCTCCCACAATCGGGTTGGCGCCATTGAACCATTGGTAAGCTGGATTCACTCCACCATTGGTTGGGGTAGCCGTAAACGTTACAGAAGTTCCATCGCAGATCGTTGTTGCCGTGCTGGCTGCAATCTGTACACTAACCGGTAATAGCGGATTCACGGTCATTGTGATGCTGTTGGATGTGGCCGGATTTCCGGTTGCACAAACTTCATCCGATGTAAGTTGTACACTGATTGCATCGCCATTGACTAATGCACTGGTCGTATAAGTGCTGTTGGTTTCTCCCACAATCGGATCGGGACCATTGAACCATTGGTATAGTTGGATTCACTCCGCCATTGGTTGGAGTAGCCGTAAACGTTACAGAAGTTCCATCGCAGATCGTTGTTGCCGTGCTGGCTGCAATCTGTACACTAACCGGTAACAGTGGATTCACGGTCATTGTGATGCTGTTGGATGTGGCCGGATTTCCGGTTGCACAAACTTCATCCGATGTAAGTTGAACACTGATTACATCACCGTTGATCAATGTGCTGGTAGTATAAGTGCTGTTTGTTTCTCCCACAATCGGGTTGGCACCATTGAACCATTGGTATGCTGGGTTCACTCCGCCATTGGTTGGAGTAGCCGTAAACGTTACAGAAGTACCATCGCAGATCGTTGTTGCCGTGCTGGCTGCGATCTGCACACTAACTGGTAACTGCGGATTCACGGTCATTGTGATGCTATTAGATGTAGCCGGGTTACCGGTTGCACAAATTTCATCCGATGTAAGTTGTACACTGATTGCATCGCCATTGACTAATGCACTGGTCGTATATGTGCTGTTGGTTTCACCCACAATCGGATCGGGACCATTGAACCATTGGTATACTGGATTCACTCCGCCATTGGTTGGAGTAGCCGTAAATGTAACAGAAGTTCCGTCGCAGATCGTTGTTGCCGTGCTGGCTGCGATCTGCACACTAACGGGTAACAGCAGGATTCACGGTCATTGTGATGCTGTTGGATGTAGCCGGGTTTCCGGTTGCACAAACTTCATCAGAGGTAAGTTGTACACTGATTGCATCGCCATTGATTAATGTACTGGTCGTATAAGTACTGTTGGTCTCTCCCACAATCGGGTTGGCACCATTGAACCATTGGTATGTTGGATTCACTCCGCCATTGGTTGGAGTAGCCGTAAACGTTACACTGGTTCCGTCGCAGATCGTTGTTGCCGTGCTGGCTGCAATCTGTACACTAACCGGTAACAGCGGATTCACTGTCATAGTCAGATCAGCAGAAGTAACCGGATTGATGGTAGGACATTCTTCACTGGAAGTAAGTTGTACAGTTATGATATCGTTGTTCTGAAGCGTATTGGTTAGTATAAGTTGCGTTGGTTTCGCCCGGTAGATCATTGCCATTTTTCTTCCACTGGTATGCGGGTGAAGTGCCACCATTCGTAGGCGTAGCTGTAAAAGTTATTGATGTGCCTTCACAAATAGCTCCTGTTGGATCAGCAGTTACCGTAACAGCTGGTGTAACAGGATTACAGGTTACAATCGGATCGGCAATTTTGATATCCACTACACTGATATGACCAAAGGCGCTTTGTGATTCAACCCTGATATCGAAAATCATTTCCGATTGACCAGTAAATGTGAATACAGCAGCCCTGTTATAATCTGTGTTGTTGGTGGCATCATAAGATTGCCAGGTCGTTTCATCATTTCTTTTGATTTCAATGATGCGTTGATCAGCAGCAGTTCTTGCACCCCAGAATTTTATCGTGTACTCTTTACTGTTATCAAGCCCTGAAATTCTCCATTGTCCGTTAGTAGCACTTGGATGAGCAAAAGCGAAATCCGTTGTTGCACTGTTGGGATAATCATTTACATCCCCTACTGTATTACCGGTATTAACACCCGGACCAGCTGGATTAAATGTTCCATCAATCCTATTGATCACTTCAAGATTGATGCTGGTAGCAGTATTGCCGGTTGTTATTGCATTGGAAACCTTGATACCTGGTAATCCATCGGTCACATTGTTCCAGTATTTTCCTCCTGCATCCGGAGAATTGGTAACCGTATTTCCGATATCGAATAATACCCTGCTGCCTACCGTAATGTTTATTGTATCTGCATCTTCGCCAGATTCATTGTCTGTAACTCTCAATTCAAATGAGTAATTGCCCTGAACAAGATTGTCTATCGTTGTAATGGCACTGTTTGGCGATACAATATTGAATGTAGCGGGTCCTGCAATTTTCGTCCACTGATAACTAACGATCGTTCCATCATCATCACTCGATAAACTACC
The DNA here is from genome assembly GCA_037045295.1 of Ferruginibacter sp. GTDB lineage: Bacteria > Bacteroidota > Bacteroidia > Chitinophagales > Chitinophagaceae > Ferruginibacter. The sequence continues at coordinate 117,953 of JBAOHS010000003.1, read as the reverse complement.
ATCCACTTGTGTACTGGTGGCAGGTAAAGTAATTGTCTGGTCTGCTCCTGCCCTGGCAACCGGGGGAAGATTTCCCTGAGCCGGTATAGAAGAACGGGTTATATCAACCAGGCAAATATGACCGAAGGCACTTCCGTCTTTTACCCTGATATCGAAAGTCATTTCAGTTTGTCCGGAAAAAGTAAAAGTAGCAGCACTGTTGAAATCAGTGTTGTTTTTGGCATCATATTCCTGCCATACCAATTGATCGGCTCTTTTAATCTGAATGATGCGGTCATCAATCACCGTTCTGGTTCCCCAGAATTTAATGCTGTATTGTTTGGTGTCATCCAATCCGGCAATTTTCCACTGCCCGTTGGTAGCGCTTGGATGTGCAAATGCAAAGTCGGTTGTAGCATCATTCACATAATCACCCACATCTCCTGCTGTATTTCCGGTATTGGTTCCTGGTCCGGCTGTATTAAAGGTTCCATCGATCCTGTTGATGATTTCCAAAGAAATTCCTGTTGCAATATTGGCCGTGCTCACTGCATTGGAAACTTTTACGCCGGGTAAACCATCGGCAAAATTGTTCCAGTATTTTCCGCCGGCATCCGGAGAAACAGTGGTAGTTGGACCAACATCAAAGAGAACCCTGGAACTGACAACTACGTTCACTGTATCAGACCTGGTTAAGCTGTTGTCGTCTGTAACGGTCAGTTCAAAGGAATAACGACCTTCCACCAGGTTGTCTACAAGAGTTGATGCAGCCGTTGGTGAAACAATATTGAAAGTAGCAGGACCAGAGATTTTAGCCCAGCTGTAAGAAGTAATCGTTCCGCTGGAAGAAGAATTGCTTCCATCAAGTGTAATACTGTTTACCGGAAGTATGATGGATTGATCATTTCCAGCTCTTGCTACCAGTGTTCCGGTAAACCGGTTACACAAAGAATCAAGAATATTTTCAGCGGCCATTCTTGTAAAGAAAAGCCGGTGTCCTTCATTGTTTACATGCACATTGTCGAAATCGTAAAAAGTAGCAATACTGCCATCGGGATTTGAAACCAACGACCAGAAATCTACTGCTTTGTCACCAAACCTGGTCTGAATCCAGTCACGCAGATCCGTTAGATTCTGAATCTGTGCTACCGTCATGTTGTTCCTTGGCTGTGAGGTGGTTACCCAAACAGGAATATTGGCAGCATCGGTTAATGCAAGTGCTGCTTCAAAGTTGGCCTGCTGTTCACTGAGTGTATAATCATTGAATGCATCATTCGAAGGCATGTTGATGATGATGGCATCCGGGTTTTGCGCAAGTGCTGCTGTAATATTGAAACCTGAAACCGGAGATGGTCTTCCACCCGGAGGAGTATATCCATCCGGACGCAGGTTTTGATAGGTAGTAAAACCAGGAATGGCCAGGTTGATGATTTCGCTGGTTATATCCCTGCGTTTCATGTATGCCGTATACTTGCCAACCCACGAACTATCGTATTCAGTTGCACCGGTGCCAAAAGCTGTAGAAGATCCCAGCACAACGATGCGCCAGTTTTTGTTACAGTTTACAACATCAGAATCATTTGCACGGGCATTGCCGGAGAATGAGAAAATCAGACTAATGATAAAGGTTAGCCTTGTTAATAGGTTAAGCATAAAATTGCGTTTTCTAACTTTTGGATGGGGTTATTAGAAATATTGGTAAGGGTAAAGAGGGTGGCGTTTTTCTAAAGGACAAGGTGGTTGGGTTCGGATTTCAATGGGTGAATTGGCGTGTGATTTAAACAGGATAAAAGTTGGTAAACAAGCATATATGAGGGGCATATATGTGTACGGCAAACATACCAAAACATTCTGTCTTTTTATAGCTTTTTAAGCTTATTTCTGACTAATCTGCATAAGTTTTTCAGTAATTGAATCAAAAGCACCTTTTTCACGTATTTATACGAGGCTGTTTTACTGAAATTCGATGTTTGACCTTTTACTTTTTCCGGCGAAATCAGCTGTTCCCGACAGAACAGTAATGCCAGGAATCCAAGTTGGCCAATCGGAGCAATATCCATAATGATCCAATTGGTAAAGTGGAAGGCATAAAGCAAAAATGCAATCCAGCGATCATACTTTTTGGTAAAGAAGCCAATCAATGCCAGCAATTCAATGACGATTGAACTTACGTATAAAAACCCGCTGAAAGATTTGTGTTGAATCAGGAAAAGGTTGAGGTCGGTTCTCCAGCCGGTATTGGATTCGAGGAAATACGGACTAAACTGGTTCACCAGGAAATCGCTGAAATGAGCGGGAGAAAAACTTAGGTTGTTCGACAATTTCAGAACGGCAGCAGATACATAAAAGAAAAGCAGGAAATAGCGGGTTGCTTCATAGGCAAAATTCCGGTTAACAGTTTTAGCGAAAAGAAAAGGGAAAAAGAACCACACATAACCTGCCTGGAAATTCCTGTGTGCCAGGTAACCGGTAATGGTCACATACAAAATCAGCAATAAGGGCATTAAAATCCAGACTATCTTGTTGCTACCGGGATTACGCAAAAACAAGATGAGTAATAGCAGCACCAGTATGTCGGCTATAACGCCTATCCATAGGTGCTGAATGATTGTTTGCGGAATTTTTAATCCGAATATTATCCAGTATAAAGGATCTGCTTCAAAGCTGAAAAACGCAGCCCCGTTTAACTGTGAAAAACTGACACCCGAAAACATCATCAGCAACAGTTCAGTAAATACAATGGCTGCAGCAAATCGGATGCGTTTGTAATTTCCGGTATGTGCCACTGGTAAATTCATTTGCCGATGATGATTGAAGTGATTTCAGTTGAATCCAGCAGATAAGGTTGCGGCTGATCGAAATTCATTGTATACTCGATGAGTGATACAACAGATCCTGCAGGTGATGGATGATCTGCATAGGAGCAATACCATTGTGCCCATTTTTTAAGGATGGGCTGTTCTGGCGTAAGCCTTTGAGCTAAAAAATTCCGGTTACTGGGATCCTTAATTTTCTGAGCCAGGTAAAGATCCATGAAGTTTTTATGATCGTTTTTCCAGTAAAGCGCAAATTTGGTGGCAGCCTGTTCCAGAAAGTCTTTTTTCCAGTAGAAATATTTCGTGTACCCGATACGGTTATTATTCAGTTTAACTGCATAGATTTTGCTGCTGCGGTTGTTTTCGGGTACTGTTGCAAACATGCGGTTGTAGGGAAACAAAGCCATGTCCATTTTCTTGCTGTACAGCACTGCGTAGCATAAAATGAACAGGATTGTCGCAGCTGCTGCGAGCCTGGAATGCCGTCCTAGTTGATATAGAAATAAACGTTTCATTCAGCACATTGTCATTAAGGATGTGCAAATTGTTTACGCAGGTCTTTATATAAAAATAAAAATAATAGACAATAGGCACCTGAGCTGATGATCGCAGCAGCTTTGGCTCCATAGGTGGGCACCAGTAAACCGTCCATGGCTGCCACCAGTAAAAGCCCCAGGATATCGCCCAGGAAAATCCTTTTGATATTTCCGTTACCAAGGTATACTGCGTTGATCAGGGTTAATATTCCCAGGCAGACAAATCCCGGCAGAAAGATGAGCATATACTGTTGCATCTGGTTGAATTCCTCACCAAACAGTAAGGGATAAACGAAGCCGCCGAGCAATGCGATGAATACAGCTCCGATACAGATCAGCAGTACATAAGGGCGCATCATTTTCTTCCATCCGGAAAGAGAATAAATCGCTTCCTGGGATGATATAAAGGGTAATAAAGTTGAGCTGATGATGGATGAAAAATACAGAAAGTACTGCCCTATTTTGCCGCATTGCACATAGTTGCTCAGTGTTTTCGGATCTGTATATCGTTCCACAAAAAAATTGTCGATGCGCAGGAAAGCAAAATAGACCAATGATGATAACATGATGAACAAGCCATGTTTGAAGAACGGCGTCCAGTTCACCTTATAATGCTTATCGCCCATCGGTACTGAGCTTGCAATGGTCATCAGAACACCCTGAACAAACAGCAATGCAGCATAACTGATGGTTAATTTTTTAAATAAATCCTGTGTATCGGCAGAAAAGAAAAACAACAGATAAAACAAAAAAAGCAAGTTGGTAATTCCTGATAGTATATTCTGCAGATTGAATTTTTTCTGAGCAGATAATAAACCCTGGTAGAAAATCAGTAAAAGGTTGCCGGCACCAAACAATAAAAGCGCTGGTAATGGTTGCTGGAAATAGCCTGTTAAAAAACTACCGGCACTGAAACCAATCAGGAGTGCAACCACCAGGAAGAAGAGCACCACCTTTAATAAAAAGCGGTGTATCACCGGTAGTAAACGAGGTTCCCTTGAAAGCCAGGCAATGGCAGCATAATCAAGACCTGCACTGAAAATAAATACGATGAAGTTGACGATGTACAATTCATTAAAGTAACTACCACTGATATTCGCTCCCAATAGCCTTACAATGATAATATTGATGATAAAAACAATACCATGATTGAGCAGCTTGCCAAAGATGTTTTGTTTAAGGATGTTAGCGATATTGATCATTGCAGTTTATTGCCGGTAAGCTTTGGTAAAGTTGACGCACAATTAATTAACTTACAAAATAATCATTTGTTGCAAGAATATGTCTATCATCAGGAAAATAAACAGCAGGGCAAAATCGGCGGTAAATACCGGCTTCGGAACCAGTGCCAATAGTTATGGGGGCAGATTCCTTAACAAAGATGGCCAGGCAAATGTGAAAAAAACCGGACTTGGCTTTCTGGAAAAATACAGCTGGTTTCATAGCATGCTGGCAGTGAGTGGCACTCATTTCTTTTTAATCATTCTCCTTTTTTTTGTAAGCATCAACCTCCTTTTTGCTATCGTATATTATTTACTGGGAACAGAATACCTCAGTGGAATGAATGCTGAAACAGAACTCGAAAAATTCGGAGAAGCCTTTTTCTTCAGCGCTCAAACTTTTACAACGGTGGGATATGGTAGGATCAGTCCGACAGGCTTTTTAACCAGCGCCATCTCATCCTTTCAGGCATTGATCGGATTACTGAGTTTTGCAGTGGCAACCGGTTTAATGTACGGACGGTTCAGTCAGCCACGTGCTTATTTGAAATATTCACACAATGCACTCATTGCTCCTTATAAAAACGGAAAAGCTTTGATGATCCGGGTGGCTCCTTATAAAAACACTTCACTAACGGATGCAGAATGCAGGTTAACCTTAGGGATATCCGAAGATGAAAATGGCGCTCCTGTTAACAAATTTTATCAGTTGGAACTGGAACTCGATAAAATCAATATCCTCACCCTGAGCTGGACATTAGTACATCCGATAAACGAAAACAGTCCACTGTACCAGTTTACAAAAGAGGACTTTGAAAAAATCAAAGGTGAGCTGATGGTCTTCATCAAAGCATTTGATGACAAGTTCAGCAATACTGTTGTTTCAAGAACATCCTATATTTTTCCGGAAATAGTTTATGGCGCTAAATTCATGCCCATGTTTCAACGGGGTTCTGGAAATGAAACGACCGTTCTCAACCTGGAAAAACTTAACGCCTTTGATAAAGTGAATTTCCCTGAGGGAGCCTGATCCTATTTTTTCAGACTGTTGATGATAGCGGCAAATTCTGTAGCTACCAGGCTTGCCCCTCCTACCAATCCTCCATCAACATCGGGTTTGCCAAATATTTCAACTGCATTGGCCGCTTTAACACTACCGCCATAAAGAATAGAAATGGTATTGGCAATGGCGTCTCCGTACTGTTTGCTCATCACCTGGCGGATATGTGCATGCATTTCCTGCGCCTGGTCGCTGCTGGCGGTTTTACCGGTACCGATGGCCCAGATGGGTTCATAAGCAATGATGAAATCTTTTAATTGTTCCCCGGAAAGGTGAAACAAGCTTTCTTTTAATTGCGTTTCAACATAACTGTTCTGCGTACCCGCTTCCCTGATGGATAGCGGTTCGCCGCAACAGAAGAGTGGTTTAACACCGTATTCGAGTGCCAGGTTTACTTTCTGAGTTAGTACAGCATTGGTTTCATGATAGTATTCCCTTCTTTCGCTGTGACCGATGATGGCATATTCAATGCCCATTTCCTTGAGCATTTCTGTACTCACTTCCCCGGTATAAGCCCCGTTTTTTGTAGCGGCACAGTTCTGCGCAGCAACATAAACATTTGTTTTGCCAGACAGCATTTCCTTTGCTTTCAGCAGATAAGGAAAAGGCACATGCAATGATTGCCAACTGATGGCCGGTTACTGAATGATCGGTAGCCAGTAGTTCAGTAATAAGCTGTTCGGCCTGTTTGATACTTAGGTTCATTTTCCAGTTGGCGGCTGCTATCTGATTGCGCATAGTTATGTTTATTTTCCTGATTGATATAATTCGGTTAAGATGTTGATTTCCTTTTCGGATAATTGCTGTTGTTTCATTTGTTTCCAGTTGCCGATATCACTGAATCGCTTTGTCGAGTTCATAACGCTGACGGCCCCACGTAAAATTCGGAATATGTGTTTCGGTCATAATTTCTCCAAATATATTACAACAAACGCCTGCAACCGTGCCGGTATTAAAAGAAGTATTGATGGCTGCCCTGCTGTAATCACCCATCAATAAGCCGGCTTTGTTTCCTGCAAGCATAAGGTGCATCAGATTTATCCAGGTAGTATTTTACTTCACCTCCTGTATTCTTTACATTGCTGTTGCTGGTTCCTGCGCCTAGATTGCACCAGGCACCAATCACACTGTCGCCCAGATAACCATCATGGGCTTTGTTGCTGTATTCAAAAAATACGCTGTTTTTAATTTCACCGCCGGCCATGCAAAACGGACCAATGCTGGTAGCGCCATAAATCTTCGTGCCCATCTTTAATATACTTCCTTCGCCCAATGCAAATGGCCCCCTGTATCATACAACCTTCCATTACCCTGGCATTTTTACCAATATAAATCGGGCCTGTAGATGCATTTAAAATGCTGAAATCTATTTCTGCACCAGGTTCTATAAAAATAGTCTTTATCCTGGATGCATTGATTGCTCTGCAGGGATGGGTGCCGATTTTTTTGATTGTTGTATAATAATTCAAAATCTTTCCTCAGGCACGCATCATTGTATTGAAAAATCTGCCAGGGATAATTAAGAAGAGAAAATCATTTGCCTTATGAAGGTTCCCGTTATTCAGCAGCTTTCAGAATGGCGGCATAATTCTGTTGAGATGGGATTATGTTAGCCGGAATGAACAAGATGTTCGGCTGATCGTTGGTGTTCAGTCAGTTGTCAGGCGATTATACCCAGTAAGCAATTGCCCATTTTTCACGAATGGTAAAAATGCCGATCCGGATATCAGCAACATGCCTGGTATAGGTGAAAGGTCGCAGTTGTTGCCTGCAGGCAGTTTCATCAAGAAATAATTTCATTGGTTTAAAAATAGGAAGATAATCAGTAAGCAACGAGAATATTTCCCTATAAAAAAATCCCCCCGGAAAACCGAAGGGATCTTAAAGTATAGCCATGAAAAACAATCGTTCACAAAAGGCAGGCTTTTGTAATTATTTTGCTTTTTTCTCGTAACGTTTTTTGAATTTGTCAATACGACCTGCAGTATCCACCAATACATTCTTACCGGTATAAAACGGATGTGAAGTATTAGAGATCTCCAGTTTAATTACCGGGTATTCCTGACCATCTTCTTCCCAGAGAATGGTTTCGCTGCTGTGTGCAGTTGAACGGCTAAGAAAAGTGTGTCCGTTACTCATGTCCTTGAAAACCACTGTTTTGTAGTTAGCCGGGTGAATGCCTTGTTTCATAATTTTATCTGTTTAGCGTACGGATTTTGCCGTACAGGTTGTTTATAAAAGTGCAAATGTAAGCATTTTTCTCAAATTAAAGCACTGTCAGTCAATCAGCTTTTCATATTTACATACTGAAGGGCAAGGCCCAGGCTCCAGGTTTTGCTGAGCTGAATGACATCCTGCAGGTCGTCAATTTTCTTCCCGGTAATCCTGATAATATCATCCATAATAGCTGCCTGAACTTTTAATCCGCTGTCTTTGATCAGCTTTACAATTTTCTTGGCATCTTCCTGTTTGATTCCATTGCGAACAGGCACTTCTTTTTTGGTCACTTTGCCGCTTACAAATGGTTCTTTGCTGAGGTCATAAACTTCTGCAGCCAGCCCCTGTTTCATGCTCCTGCTGATGAGCACATCAATGATCTGGTTGATCTTCATTTCACTGTCGGCTTCCAGATTGAGTTTGAAATCTTTTTTATTCAGATCAATCACCACATGCGATCCTTTAAAATCGAAACGGTTGGTGATTTCTTTGCTTACAACATTTACAGCATTGTCGAGGGTTTGCAAATCCACTTTGCTTACCATATCAAATGAAGGCATAGCTGTAATTTTTTACAAATATAATTCAACCCGTCGGCTCCCGGAAGTTCTTTCCTGTTTTTAAATGAACAAAGACCCGTCAATACAGGTCTTTGTTCAGCATGATCCTATTGAATATTTCAGATAGATGAATCTTCTATACCAGTTCTTCAATTAATTCGCTCCCTTGATGCGGTCTTGCTCATCTCCTGCTCCACCGGTTTTTCTTTTGGGTAGTCCTTTGATTGGTTTACCAAACCGGTAAGTGAAACCGAGGGTAACAAAGCGGCTGTCTCTTCTTTCCCTGAAACTGGCTTCTGTATTCTGGAAATTGATATTTCCTTTTGCCGGCCTTGTATAGAGAATGTCACGAATACTCAATCGTAATGGTAGCTTTGTTTTTCATCACCTGTTTCTGGATGCCGGCATTCATTTCACCAATCGGTTGAATGATGATCTGTCCTTCAATTCCACGGGTACGGTATACACCGCCCAGTTCTGCACTCCATCCTTTTTTAAAACTGAACTGGTTGTTTACATTGAACAATGTGTTGATGTTATCCATGTCAATGTATTCACCATACAAGCATTCCGGTGAAGCGCAGGTAACGGGCTTCAGTATAAATCGAACTGGTGAGCCATTTGAAAGGTTTCAGTTGTGCACTTACAGAAATACTGGCATTGCTCATCGTACCATAATTTCCCTGGCGTACAATGGTAGCAAATCCTTTTTGCTCAAAAGTTTCATTGAAAAGGTCTTTGGTATGACCGCAGGTTGATCGTTGTGGTGAGAAACTGTTTGTAAGTGTGTGACAATTCCACTACATGCGAATACATAGGTTTCAGGAAGGGATTGCCTGCATCAAATGTGTACTTGTCGAGAAAGAAAAGAAATGGATTCAGGTCTTCATAATCCGGCCTGTTGATCCTTCTTCCATAACTCAAACCAAACTGATTATTATCATTGGCATTGTAGCTGATGAATGCTGTTGGAAACACGCTGGTATACTGCCTTTCAAATAATGAGTCTGGTTTAACCGGGTTGCCAAACTGGTTGCCTTCGTAACGGGTATGTTCTGCTCTTAAACCGGCCTGTAATCCCCATTTTTTAATCGTTCTGCTGAAATTAATATAGGCAGCATTGATATTTTCTTTGTACCTGAACCGGTTTGTTTTTTCAAAATCAGGCGTGGCAATACCATTGTTTATATTGAAATATCCTGCAGTATTGTCTGTTGTAACATAACTGAATTTTAGTCCCGCTTCCATTTTAATTTCCTTTTTTAACGGTTGCGTGTAGTCGAACTTGAGGGCATATACATTGATCGCTGATGGCAGATCTCCCTGTAAGTTCATCTGAGAATTTTTTCGTCCAGTCGGGATTGAAAGTGGTATTGGTAAAATGCTGGTCTCTGCCCGATTTGTACGTAAGGAAATCGGCATCCGCTGTTAGTTCTCTTCCGGTGGTATCGAAGCTGTGGCGGAAGTTCAGGTTTACTCCCAGGTTTTTCCAGTTGTATTCTTCAATGCTGGTAGAAGCAACAATGGAATCGATTTTTTCCAATGGATTTTTCAAGAAAGTTGTATTGTACCCTTTCTCACTGCCGGGTGTTGAATAACCCGTAACTACAAAACCCAGGGTTGTTTTTTTGGTGGCGAAATAATCCATGCCAATTTTCGCATTGTAGTGTTCATTCTTTTTTCGCCTGAAATTATCCTGATCGAAGATGGCTTTGGTTGATTTGTCGTCGTTGCTGTACCTGCGGTGGATGTTGAGTTCCTGGAATCCATCGCGGTAATTGCCACTGAGTGAACCGAATAAATTGAATTTGTTGATGCGGTAATTTAAATTCAGACTGTTGTTGGTACGGGAATACGATCCTTGTCCGAAGGAAGTAGTGAATGATCCATTGAATCCTTTCTGTTTTATCTTTTTTGTTTTCAGGTTGATCACACCGGCGTTACCTGCTGCATCATAACGGGCAGATGGATTGGTCATGATTTCAATCTGATCGAGATTGGACGATGGCATATTCTGCAGGAAGTTGGTGAGCTCTACCCCACTCAGGTAAGTTTGTTTGCCATCGATGATGATGATGACGCCCTGTTTGCCTTTCAGACTGATATTGCCTTCTTTGTCTACCGTTATACCCGGTGCTTTTTCCAATACTTCCAAAGCAGTACTTCCTGTATTGGAAATGGAAGCTTCAACATTGAGAACGATTTTGTCAATTTTCTGTTCAATGAAGGGCCGCTTGCTGACGACCACTACTTCTTTCAGATCCTTGTTAACCGGTTTAAGGATAAATTCGCCAGTCGTTACTAACGGTGAGGCCTGGGTGATTTCGATCTTTTTGCTGTATTGCGCCTGATGCCCGGTTGCGCTGATCAAAACCAGGTAATTCCCTTCTTTCAGGTTTTCGAAGCGGAAATTTCCTTTTTCATCTGCTAAGGCAGTTTTTATGAGCATCGAGTCGGATGCTTTCAGTAAGGAAATCGTTCCCGGTACGGGCTGCTGACCGGAGGTTTTAATCTGACCGTTAATGGTTCCTGATGAACCGTTCTGGGCATGTAAAACGGGCAAAATACCCGAAAATGCCAGGATGCTTAGAATAATTTTTTTCATGACTATACTTTTTTGGCTTATACTTTAATACTACTTAGTAAAAGTATGTACTTTGTAAAGCATAGTACAGTGTTTAGTATTGAACGGTTGTATTTTGGGATAAATGGTTGAAATTAAAAATCCCGTAGCGGTGAACTACGGGATCGTAAAATATGCTGTAATTGAGGCCAGACTTAGCCCTCAGCCGATTTTTTATGTAAACTTCTGGAAACAAAAATCAGGATCAGCCCCAGGATGACCAATCCGATGGCGATCATTTCTGCCTGGGTAGTGGGTATTCCAATGAAATTGTAGCTGATATTCACCCTGATCAGTTCCACTACAAAACGTTCCAGGCCATTCAGCACCAGGTAAATGCCAAACATCAGCATAGGTACTTTAATGGAGCGCCTGATCATCCACATAAATAAGAATAACAGTGTGCAGATGATGGTTTCGTATAATGGCGTAGGAAATACCGGTTGAGGAAGTACCCTGTTGTGTTCATCCGTAATACCGGGCATTAAAATCCCGTCTTTGTTTACGTTTTGCGGATAGCTATAAGCAAACAGCCAGTCGGGTAAAAAGCCAGGACCTTTGATCGATTTATGCGGAACTTCTGCAAGTGATTTATAAGTACGATCCGTGACATAGGTCAGTTTACCACTATCAGATGCCCTTCCTTCCAGAAAATAAGTTGAATTGTTTTTCAGTGCTTTTTCAAAATCTCCGGGGGCAGCAACGGATATTTTTCCCTGGTTATCGCTGATATAAGCGCTGTTATAAATACCCCAATCGCCATCTCCCGATACCTGGCAACCAATTCTACCAATGGCATAAGCGATCATTAATGCCGGAGCAGCTGCATCAACTAAATGTTTAAGTGAAATTCCTTTTTTATATGAATACCAGCAAATTGCAACAGCAGCTAAAATGAGTCCGCCATAAAAAGTTAGTCCACTTTGAGATAAAAGCCTTTCAACCGGATTGGCTACAAATTCATCCCAGTGTTCAAAATTATCGAAGAGTTTGGCGCCGATGATACCGAAGATCAAACCCAGGATAATGATATCACCTACCCTGTCGTGCGGCCAGATCCTGACCAATCTTCTTTCGGGTTCTTTTAATTTCTGTTTGTCTTTTTCTTTCCATTTCAAACCGGCTAATAATGCTGCCAATACAATGCCTCCTACAAAATGGCCTTCGCCGGAAAAAATATAGTCCTGTGCAGGAACATTCTCAGGTTTGGAAAACAGGAGTCCGAGTAATTTGTATCCGAAAATAAATCCAACCAAACCATTAATGAGTAATTCGAAAATGCTGGCTGGTTTACCAACCGTGATCATCTCTTCACGGGGTAATAATAATCCGGCTTTTTCTTTTCTGCGGAGTTCGGCCGACAAAACCCAGGCGGCAGCAATGAATGCAATGGCTACCATCAGTCCGAAGGTATTCATGAAGCCCAGGGCTTTCCATTCTACACCAAACCAATCTTTGAAAACATAGTATAAGTTGGGATACATGCGGTTGTTTCGATTTTCTAATAGCTGCAAGATATTCTTAAAGCCCGGCAATAAAAAATCCTCCTGTAAAATTGCGTCTACAGGAGGATGAAAGTTTAGTTAAAAAATTAATTGCAATATGTTTCAAAGGCGCCCATCAGGTTGTCGGCAATCATTTGTGCGCTTCTGCCTTCGATGTTGTGTCGCTCGATCATGTGTACCAGTTTGCCATCTTTAAAAAGTGCAATGGCTGGGGATGATGGAGGATAAGGGAGTAAATGTTCTCTTACTTTTCTTACAGCATCCACATCAAATCCTGCAAAGCTGGTGGTAATCTGATCGGGTTTTTTGGTGCCGTTCATTACCGCCATCAATACACCCGGACGGGCAGTACCTGCGCTGCAACCACAAACAGAATTGATCATTACCAGCGTAGTGCCTTTTTCTGCCAGAGCCTTTTCAACATCTGCGGGAGTTAATAATTCTTTGAATCCATTTTCGGTCAGTTCTTCCTTCATCGGGATAACTATTTCTTCGGGATACATATTTACTGGAGTTTTTTTTATGATTAATAATGCAAAATTAAGGTCTTCTTCGTTAATATCCATCGAAATATATCAATGCAAATTTTACGGAAATCGGTAATTATGTCTACAATAAGTTGATCAAAGTGTCATAATGGCGTTATTTTTCTTGCTTTTTTGTAATAATGGCTTGAAAAACCGGTTGGAATGCAATTTGAACTGGTTAGATCAAACAAATCATTATAAACTTAAAAACATAAATGCCATGACACTTGTAAAAGTAAACAACCCATTGTCAAGATCGTTCGACGGAATGATGAAAGAAATTTTCAATGACTTTCCAACAGCATTCGGAAAAACATTCAGGGAAGATGTATTACAGTTTCCTCCGGTTAACATCATTGAAAAGGCAGCCGCTTATGAACTGGAAATTGCTGCACCGGGTTTCGACAAAGCAGATTTCAATGTAAAGCTCGAAGGCAATATGCTTTCTATCAGTACAGAAAAAACAAGATGAAAAAACTGAAACCGAGCACAAAGTGGTAAGAAAGGAATTCAGTTATAAATCATTCAAACGCAGTTTCACGCTGGATGAAAAAATCGATGCCGAAAATATCCAGGCAAAGTATGAAAATGGTGTGTTGAAGCTTGAGCTTCCTAAAAAGGAAATAGCCAAAGCAGGTTCACGTGAAATCAGCATTCAATAAGGTCTTAGTGACTATACATACAGTTGGTAACCTTTGAAAAAAGGAAAAACCTCCCTAGTCTTAGGGAGGTTTTTTTATTCGCATCCGGCTCTTCGCCTGGTATCAATAAGGTATTGTATTTTCCACCCATTGGCTGTTTTGATCAATTGAAATGAATTCACACCACAATGACTGAATTTTTCCTGGTAATAGAATGAATAAGGCGTCCAGGCTATGGCCAGCGGACCATCTGTTTTTACTACATCATAACGGATCCTTTCATCCAGGGATCCTTTGGGCGCCATTGAAATTGAAATGCCAAAGTCTTTCAGGTTTTCCTGCTTAACAATGATATTTCCTTTTTTGTCTTTGCTGATGGTTTGCAGTATGGCACTATCGGCAAAGCAGGTAAATAACAGACTGTCATCACTGTTTTTCATTGCTGTAAACAAATCGATCAATCACCTGTTTAACAGAATCTTCTGCAGTTTGCGCTTTGGTACATAATGGAGTGAGAAATATAAAAAAAATAAAAATCTGTTTCATGTTCCTGGTTTAATGGTTTTTGGTAACATTCTTGATTAAGGATGGCTATGAAGGTAATAAAAACAATGCCCCTCCTGTTTGCCGCTTGTGTAATTGGTAGTTGTGTTTTTACAGCCTGTAACAAAAAAACACATCCTTCAGCAAGTACTACAGAGAGTAAAACGGCAACAGAAACGGCTGCTAAACCCCGTGCACCGAAGAAAACCAAGGTGCCAGTTCCTAAAGTAATTGTGGTAAATGACAATGTAGCCCAAAAGACCGTTGATGGAAGGATGTACTATGACCTTAACGGCAAGCGCTACTGGAAAAACAACCGGGATGGGAAATATTATCTCTTCAATAAAGACATGTACAATAACCCCGATTTCAGGGCGATCAAAAACGGGTAGTCGTTACTGTTAGTTTGATAATTTATTTGTACCCGAGAATTTTCAGCATGCTTTGGGCTGTTTGTTCTTTTGCATAAACCCAATCAACCAGTTTCCCATTTTTATCGTGACCGATGATGATATGCTTGGGTGATGGTATCATGCAGTGTTTGATACCTCCATAGCCACTGATCTGATCCTGGTAAGCGCCGGTATGGAAAAAGCCTACATACAAGGGTTCTCCATCGCCGAGTTTCGGCAGGAACACTTCATTGATGTGCTCTTCTGAATCATAATAATCATGACTATCGCAGGTTATGCCGCCGAGCACCACCCGGTGGTATTCATTGTCCCATTTATTGATGGGCAGCATGAGGAATTTTTCCCCGATGCCCCAGGTATCGGGCAACGTGGTGATAAAAGAAGAGTCGATCATGTACCAGGTTTCCCGGTCGTTCTGCATTTTTTGTCCGATTACACTGTAAATATGTGCCATGCTCTCTCCTACAGTATAACTACCAAACTCTGTAAAGATATTCGGCATCGGTACTTTATTTCGGTTGCAGGCGACTTTGATGTTGCGTACAATTTCATTGATCATGAACTGGTAATCGTATTCGAAACCCAGCGAGTGTTTGATGGGGAAGCCACCGCCGATATTAATAGAATCCAGTTCCGGACAAATTTTTTTCAGCTGGCAATAAAGGTTGATCACTTTATTGAGTTCACTCCAGTAATAGATATCATCTTTGATTCCTTTGTTGAGGAAGATGTGCAGCATTTTCAGCTGGAAGCGGTGTTCGTTGCCTTCAATCTTATCTACATAAAATTCAAGGATGTCTTTTGCACGTATGCCTAACCGTGAGGTATAGAATGGAAAGGTTGGTTCTTCTTCTGCTGCCACCCTGATGCCGAGGTTGAAAGGCACTTTAACCGATTTGATATAGGCCTTCAGCTCATCGGTATTATCTAAGAATGGGTATTACATTTTTAAATCCGCCGTTGAGCAGGTTGGCAATGCGTTGTGTGTAGGGCTTTTGTTTGTAACCGTTGCAGATGATGAAAATATCCTTGTTGATCTTTTTGCGGTCGTAAAGATTTTTAATGATATCTATATCGTATGCATAAGAAGTCTCCAGGTGGATATCGTGTTTCAGCGCTTCTTCCACGATGAATGAAAAATGCGAACTCTTGGTACAATAACAGTAATTGTATTTCCCGGTGTATTTATGTTTTTTAAAAGCAGCAGCAAACATGCTTTTCGCTTTGTTGATCTGCTTGCCGATCTTGGGCAGGTAAGTTACTTTGAGCGGTGTACCGTATTTATCAATCAGCGCTTTGATGTCCTGGTTATTGTACTGGAGGTAGTTGTTCACCATTTTAAAATCTTCCTGAGGGAAGTTAAAAGTCTGGTCTACCAGGTCGCTGTAAGTATTGTTCATGCCAACATCTGGGCGCATTGATTCCGGGGTATTAATGGGTTAGAAATATTTCGGGCAAAGATATAATTTACCACAGTATCAAAAATAAAAATCCGGGTACCTGGGCACCCGGACTTCCTGTTATGTTTTGATCCGCTTATTTTACGGATTCAACGATTTTTTTGAAAGCTTCTGGTTCGTTCATTGCGAGATCAGCCAGTACCTTACGGTTCAGGTCGATTTTTTTCTCGTTTAATTTATTGATGAACTGGCTGTACGTCATTCCTTCTGCCCTTACTGCGGCATTGATACGTGCAATCCACAAAGTGCGGTATTCACGTTTTTTCAGTTTACGGCCAACATAGCTGTATGTTAAGCCTTTTTCCATTACGTTTTTCGCAACGGTGTATACATTTTTACGCTTGCCATAATAACCTTTGGCAGCTTTTAAGATTCTTTTGCGGCGTGCCCTGCTGGCTACTGCATTTACTGAACGTGGCATATCTGAATAATTTTAAAGTTAAAAGTTGATGAATTACAAACCGGGCTTATTTCATTCCCAGCAGGCGCTTTACAAAGTGAAGATTGGCATCACTCACAGTACCATCAATACGCATGTTACGTTTGCGTTTGGTAGATTTTTTGGTGAGGATGTGACGTTTGAAAGCTTTCTGAAATGTAATTTTACCAGAACCGGTAACTTTAAAGCGCTTCTTTGCGCTGCTGTTCGTTTTTACCTTTGGCATTATATAACTTTTTTTTAGTTACTCCCTGCTGGCGTTCCGGAACACCCGGAAACTTATGGAGCCTTGTGGGAAATGATCCTTAAAGTGTTGAACTTTTCGGGCGGCAAAGGTAAGGAAAAGCTCTGTAAAAGCGTGCAGAAATATTAAAAATATTGCTGTTTTTCTAATCCCGGGACCTTTACAGGCAGCTTTTCAGCAGATTTTTCATGTATTCGAGGCCTTTTTCCCGGGCAAATGCAATGTTTTTATCCGGTATTTTTTCGGGATCCGGGAATTTCTCCAGCGCCTTTTCTATGCTTTCTTCTTTTAATAAATGCAATATCGGGTAAGGTGACCGGTTGGTATAATTCGCCGCATCATCGGCTTTACTACCTGCAAAGCGATAATCGGGATGAAAACTGGCCAGTTGAAAAATCCCTTCATACCCTTCTTTTTCGAGCAATTGTTCGGCAAGATCAAGCAGATCGAGGTACGCATTGAATTTTTCATAACCCTCCGGCTAATATCAGCAAAGAGGTTTCTGTTTCAGCATTTTCTTCCAGCCAGCTGCATTCCCTTACCAATGCTTCCAGGATATCCTTTTTCTGAGCAGAGGCTACAAGCCGGTACCTGATTTTATCCTGGAAAAACGGTTTGGCAGCAAACGGACAAAAATTACAACCGATGACGATTTTTTCAAGCCACTGTTTTGTTTGTGTTATAATTGTTTCTGCTGATTTTTGCACAAAAGTTAAATTTTATCTATCAGTTGAAATTATTGATTAAAAACATTTCAAATAAAGATTTGATTTTGTTATTTTTGTTTAAACGCTATCTACTACTACAGCTGTTTCAGTATTCTCAGAATTACCCAACCGATTTTCGCCTGCCGTTTCTATATTTTAAATTTTCAACCTCATGGCTGGATTTCCCGGGTATTTTATCACTGGAGGCTTTCCGCAAAAAAGCCAGGTATTTTCATTTACCCATTCACTGATTGATTATTTATTTCCTGTTGCTGCAGATGAAGCATTGTTTCTCCGGCATCACCAGGACTCCCAGTTGGCATTGAAAAATCAACTGGCAGAGTTGCTATCGGCATCGGTTATACGAAAAGAAACCGACCCTGATCAAACTGCAGCAGTATTTTTCAATTCTCTGGCACCGGTTAAAGATATGCTTTTAAAAGATGCTGCCCTGATCATGGAGTTTGATCCGGCTGCTTATTCACTGGAAGAAGTGATCCTGTGTTATCCGGGTTTCTTTGCCATTATGTGTCACCGTATTGCGCATATCCTTTACCGTTTAAAGATTCCGGTATTGCCCAGAATGATTTCCGAATGGTCGCACAGCAAAACCGGGATCGACATTCATTCGGGTGCACAGATCGGCTGCCCGTTTTTCATCGATCATGGTACAGGTGTAGTGATTGGCGAAACCAGTATCATCGGCAATGATGTAAAAATTTACCAGGGAGTTACATTGGGTGCCATAGCAGTGCGCAAAGAAGATGCCAGCAGGAAAAGGCATCCAACCATTGAGAACAATGTGGTTATTTATGCCGGAAGTACCATATTAGGTGGCAATACCATTATCGGCCATGATAGTATTATTGGTGGAAATACCTGGATTACTGAATCGGTAAAGCCTTATAGTGTAGTATATCACAAAAATCAACTGATTGTTTCCGACCGTAACCTGAATGACGAGCCCATCAATTTTGTAATCTGATAACCAAATAAAATTTAGATAGCATGAAAGCAACAAGCATTTTAGCAACCATCGGCAATACACCGCATGTACGCATCAACAAATTGTATCCTTCTTCAATTGAAGTGTGGAGTAAACTCGAAAGGGCCAATCCCGGTGGCAGTATCAAAGACCGAATTGCCTTATCGATGATTGAAACTGCAGAAAAGGATGGCATCCTCAAACCTGATAGTGTTATCATTGAACCTACTTCAGGAAACACCGGTATCGGTCTTGCCATGGTAGCTGCAGTGAAAGGATACAAACTGATCCTGGTAATGCCCGAAAGCATGAGTATCGAAAGACGTAAACTCATGAGCGTCTATGGGGCAACGTTTGAATTAACACCGAGAGAAAAAGGAATGAAAGGCGCCATTGAAAAAGCAAAAGAATTGCTGGCTTCAACACCCAATGCCTGGATGCCGCAGCAATTTGAAAATCCTGCCAATATAAAAGTTCATGTTGAAACTACTGCCAATGAAATTTTAGCTGATTTTCCTGAAGGGCTTGATTTTCTGATTACCGGGGTTGGTACCGGTGGGCATATCACTGCTGTGGGAGAAGTGCTGAAGAAAAAATTTCCATCACTTAAAGTATTTGCGGTTGAACCAGAATTATCACCTGTTATCAGCGGTGGTGCTCCCGGGCCACATCCCATCCAGGGCATTGGTGCCGGATTTATTCCCGACAACTTACATACTGCTGTACTCGATGGCGTGATCACTGTTTCAAAAGACGATGCATTTTTATATGCAAAAAGAGCCGCCCGTGAAGAAGGTATTTTCCAGGGAATATCCAGTGGTGCTACGATGGCCGCACTGGCCAAAAAACTTCCTGAAATTCCGGCTGGCAGCAGGGTTCTGATTTTCAATTACGATACCGGTGAAAGATACCTTTCGATCGAAGGATTGTTTGAATAACGTTCGGTATTGACGTGATAATATTTGTGTTTATTTGATTGGGATAATCGGCATTCCGAGCAATGCCAGTACCAGTAATGCAATGGTTGCCAGGAAATAGGTAAGGGAGAATAACAGTACCTGTTTCCTTGTTTTAAACAGAAAATATCCGGCCAACGGTAAAAATTGCAACGCATGCATACCCATAAAATGTACAATGCGAAGGTCACCGTATTTTGTACTCCAGTTTAGGTAAGGTAAACCAGCTGATCCATCGGCACCACCAACAGTATGTTTCATTAGCTGGATCATAAGGCCTCCTTCCAAAGAAAAGAAAAGGAATAAAAGAAGTCCCATCCTCATTCCCCAACAATAAGATTGAGTAGTGCGAATTGACTTTACCCTGAAAAAAAGAAAAGTGATATAAGCAACTACCACGGAAAATGTAATGATCATCGCTCCCATCACCGAAAAAATAAGTGCATTCTGGGTAGTACTGATATTGAAGTGAGAAGGCTGGCCTTGGTATGCCTGCCAGGTGATCAATGCATTTTCTACGAGCATGGTTAGCAGAATAATCACGCTGCAGATGATGGTAGTTTTCCTGGCACGCAGGTAATACATAATCCATCCCATCGACCAGACCATGATGCCAACAGAAAGAAAAAACTTGGAAGGTTTGATCCAGCGGTTGATCCCCAGGATTTCGTGTTTGTCAAAAAAGATCAGGAAAATACAAATTAAAAACCCGGTAAGGTTCAGCCAGCCAAACCAGTACAATAACGGATTTCTTCTGCGTAACTCCTGTAAAAACACAGTCATAGTTTCTCTTTAAGCAATAGCAATGTTGTGGCGGATTTTCAAAAAAGGGTAAAGGATTACAAGGATTTTTCTATCTACGTAAAAAATCTAATCAAAGTTGCCTGCAAAATATTTTTTAGTGAAAAACCATCTTAAAAGGAAATAAGTGAGTAAACCGACCGGCCCCAGCATAAACGTTAACAGTAAAACCGGGACAATCCATCCATGCGGAATCTGGTAGCTCCTGGAATTCTTTTTTATCCAGGTACCGATGAACAGGTCAAAAGCCAGGTAATGCACCCAGCCGGCAGTAACCATTGTTTTGTTGGTAAACAAGGCCATTACGGTATCCAGTTTGCCGAAATCCCCGAAATTACTGATTGAAAAAGACTGTACTATCAGCCATGCATATACGAAAGCCAGTAAGGTTATAATAACTCCGGTAATAAAGTTATCGGCCGACCACCAGAATGGACTTATAAAAATCAGCGTTATCCATCCAATCATGGCAATTGAACTGCTGATCTGGAATATTGTTTCCGGGGTCATTTAGAATGGATTTAAACACTTCTCTTCTGCCAGCGATTACAAAAAGTGCAAAATGATATAACAGTAATGTGTTACTTAAAGCTAATTCTTTTCAATCAGAATACAAAGAATTTCAGGTTTTCATCAAAATAACAGCAGCTCCCTTTTTTTGATTAAATTCAGGTTGCCATGAAGCAAGGAAACTTTCGAAAATACCTGAAGCGGTTTTTTATTGGACTTTTCTCTCTCCTGCTGGTTTTATACCTGGCTGTTTACATTTATGTGCGTGTGAATAAAGAAGCGATACTGAAGGATGTTGCAGCATTGGTGAGTAAGAAAGTTGGTGGCAAATTATCGATCGGAAATGCCGACATCAGTTTCTTCAGTCATTTTCCCAATGTTAGTGTTGTACTTGAAAATACAATGCTCACTGATTCGCTTTATGAAAAGCACCATCATATTTTTTTCCAGGCAAAGGAAGTTCATGCACAATTGAGCATTCTTAAACTGATCCGTAAATCTCCACCCGTAAAAGGAATCGCAATAAATCAAGGAAGTATTTTTATTTATACGGATACTTCCGGTTATTCCAATGCGTATTTGCTCAAACCCAGGAATGAGGAAAATAATAGTCGGATTTCAGGATCGAAAAAGTTTGATTTAAAGCAGGTTTCATTGGAGAATATGTCCTTTGTGTTGCAGGATGAACGGAAGAATAAGTTGTATGATTTTGCCATCAACAAACTGGATGCTTCCATTGATCAGCGATCAGATTTACAGCTGGACTTAGATATAGATATGGACATACTCGTTAAGAAAATGGCGTTTAACCTTAGCCGTGGTGTGTTTCTGGAAAATCAAACTCTCAAAGGCAATTTCCCCATATTGTTTAATCCCTCGCAGCATGTAATAAGCTTTCAGAAAATGGACATCAAAATTGGCGGACAGGCTTTTGATTTAAATGGCCGTTTTGTATTAACAGCCAATGCTCCACATTTTGAACTGGATGTATCTTCCGATAAAATCAGCTTCGGGAAAATAAAGCAGATTTTACCAGCGAGAATCAGCCGGTCCATGTCTATTGTTCAACTGGATAAACCCCTGGATGTTTCAGTAAACATCAGTGGCCCTCTCACACCGGGTGATCCAAAAGTGCTGGCAAAATGGAAAACTACGAATTCCGTTTTAAGAACCAACTTCATGGACTTTGAAGCAGCTGATTTCAGTGGCGTATTTACCAATGAAGTCGTGCCTGGTTTGCCCAGAAAAGATCCCAATTCCAGTATCCGGCTTCATAATTTTTCAGCAACCTGGCATGGATTACCGGTACAGTCAGATTCCATCAGCATCAATGATCTTTCTGCACCTACCCTTACCTGTAACCTTCGTTCAGCTTTCCCATTAACAGCTTTACAGGATGTACTGGAAAACAATTCACTCGAATTTCTCGAAGGGCAGGCAAAAGTAGACCTGAATTATAATGGTCCGTTGAAGCGAAATGATCAGACCAATTCATTCCTCAATGGAACCGTATCATTCTCGGGTGGCAGGATGAATTATGTTCCCCGATCTGTTGAAATGAAAGAGATCAGCGGCAAGCTTTCTTTTAAGAATTCAGATCTGTTGGTAGATAGTCTGCATACTGTGGTGTACAATAATCCGCTCTGGATAAAAGGATCTGCGAGCCGATTACTCACACTTTTGCCCACTTCACCCAATAGCGTTCAGGCTGAGTGGTTCATCTATTCACCGAATCTCAACCTGAGTGCGTTCTCATTTTTATTAAAGCCAAGAAAAAAACATGCAACGGTAAAAAGAAAGAAAAAGGGAATTACTTCAAACCTTGATCGTTTTTTTGAGGAAGGAAAACTGCATGTGATGTTCAGAGCTGGTAAACTGGGCTATCGGCGGTTTTCCGCCGCAGATGTAAAAGCAGATATCAGTTTTCTCAACGATAGTTACCTCATCAATAATGTATCATTGATGCACGCCGGAGGAAAAATGGCTTTGAAAGGGTCTTTGGTTACTGAAAGAAATCAGCACTTACAGGCACGGATAGACGCTCAGTTTGATAAAGTGAATGTGCGGCAGTTGTTTCATGCATTTGAGAATTTCGGACAGGACGGTATTACAGCCGAAAGCATTGGAGGAAAATTTTCAGCCAACGTGGGTGCATCCATGTTGTTGAATCATCAGGGAGAAATTTTGCCTGCTTCCCTGGTCAGTGAAGTGGATTTTTCCCTGAAAGACGGAGAATTGAACAATTATGAGCCCATGCAGAAACTACAGAAATTCATTTTCAAGAAAAGGGATTTTGAAAACATCCGCTTTGCTGAACTGAAAAACAAACTATCTGTAAAAAATGAAGTGATCACCATTTACCCCATGCAGATACAATCAAGTGTTATGAGTCTTTTTGTAGAAGGCATTTACAGCAGTAAAGGAAGCACAGATATCAGCATCAGGGTTCCATTGAGTAATCTGAAGAAAAGAGATTCTGCCTATGTACCACATAATATTGAAAAGGGGAAAAAGCCGGGCAGCAGTATTTATTTAAGGGGAAGACCGGGAGCAGATGGAAAAATCAATTTCACGTTAGACTTATTCAATAAGTACAAAAAGCAAAAGCTGAAAAAATAGCTTATTCGCCCATGCCTTCTGCATCAGCTGTTTTGCTGCTGTTCTTAACCATTTCATGGATGGCATTGATTTCTGCAGGTGTAAAATATCGCCACTTGCCGGCTGCAAGGCCACCGAGCGTAATGTTCATGATCCTGGTTCTTTTCAGGCTTGTTACCCTGTAGCCCAGTGTTTCGCACATTCTTCTGATTTGTCGGTTAAGCCCCTGCGTTAGTATGATGCGGAAACGCAGATCACCCTCCTGTTTTACAAAACATTTTTTTGTAACGGTTCCCAGTATTTTTACACCATTGCGCATCTGATTGATGAATGCCTGGTCGATTGGTTTATCTACCGTAACAGCATATTCTTTTTCATGACCGTTTCCAGCCCGGAGAATTTTGTTTACGATATCACCATCATTGGTAAGAAATATCAGTCCCTCCGATAATTTATCCAGTCGCCCGATGGGAAATATCCTGGTTTTATAATTCATAAAACTGATGATATTGCTTTTGTCGGTTGTATCGGTAGTACAGGTTACTCCTTTTGGTTTATTGAGCAGGATATAAACAGCGGTTTTCTTTTTGCGCAAAGGTTCGCCATCAATGCGTACGTCATCCCCTTCCTGCACACGGTTACCCTTATGCGCATCTTTGCCATTGATGGTTACGCGGCATTCTTCGATGTATTTATCGGCTTCCCTCCGGCTGCAAAAGCCGCTGTCGCTGATGTATTTGTTTAAGCTGATATCCATTTATTCTGTTCAAGGCGGTTGAATAAAAAAAGCCATCTTTTAAAGACAGCTTTTAATTCGTTTCTGTAAAAAAGTTTATTGTTCTGTTGTAGGAATATCTTCTTTTTTGTCTACGTGCATTTTGCCGAGTTCTGATCCTTTCTTTTTCTGTTGCGCTTTAGGCGCAAACATAACCAGCATCCGCTTTCCTTCCATTTTCGGCATACCCTCAAGCGCACCTACATCTTTCAAACGATCGGCAAATTTCAGCAATAAAAGCTCTCCTCTTTCTTTGAACATAATAGCCCTTCCTTTGAACTGAACATGCGCTTTTACTTTATCTCCTTCTTTCAGGAATTTTTCTGCATGTTTTACTTTGAATTCAAAATCGTGGTCATCTGTATTGGGTGTAAAGCGGATTTCCTTCACCTCGCTGGTTTTGGATTTCGCTTTCATTTCTTTCTTCTTCTTCTTCTCGTCGTACAGGAACTTATTGTAATCAATGATTTTACAAACAGGCGGGTTGGCTCCCGGAGAAATCTCAACAAGATCCAGTTGTTGTGATTGTGCAATTTTCATTGCTTCAGCTGTTGGGAAAATACCAGGTTCTACATTGTCGCCCACCAATCGTACTTCGGGTACTTTGATCATGTAATTGGTGCGATGTTCCTGCTGTTGTTCTTTTTTAAACCTGGGGTTAAAAGTACCCCTGGGAGGTCTGGGTGGAAATGCCATTTAATTGGTTTGGTTTACAATATTATTTTCGTGTATGCCTGAGGGTTACCCTGCAGGACTTTTTTATTCGCCTTTTCTTGATGAAATTTCTTCTTTCAGTTCAGCGGTAAATGTATCCAGCGGTTTGCTTCCCAAATCACCTTTACCTTGTCTTCTGATGGATACTTTTCCTTCATTCATTTCTTTTTCACCTACTACCAGCATATATGGCACTCTCATCAGTTCAGTATCACGGATTTTCTTGCCGATCTTTTCGTTTCTATCATCGATTTCTACACGAATATCTGCTTTTTTCAGTGTTTGCAAAATAGAATTTGCATAATCCATGAACTTATCGCTGATCGGAAGAATTTTCACCTGCAAAGGTGCCAGCCAGGCCGGGAATTTTCCGGCATAATGCTCCAGCAGGAAGCCGATAAAACGTTCGTGTGTTCCCAATGGTGCCCGGTGAATAATCAAGGGCACATCGGAGCCATTTTGCTGATTGGTATACGATAGTTTGAATTTATTACCACTGTTAAAATCAACCTGGTTGGTAGCCAGGGTAAATTCCCTGCCAATGGCGCTCCAGATCTGTACGTCAATTTTCGGACCATAAAACGCGGCCTCATCCTGTACTTCGATGTAAGGAATGTCCGATTCAATGAGTACCTGCCGAACCATGGCTTCGGTTTGCTTCCACAGTTCTGGTTCATTTACATATTTCTGGCCCAGTTTAGCCGGATCATGCAGACTCAGGCGCATCACATATTTATCAATACCGAAAATCTTGAAATACTTCAGGTACATTTCATTTACAGCCCTGAATTCGGCTCCAAATTGCTCTTTGCTGCAATAGATATGCGCATCATTCATATGCAGGCAACGAACCCTCATCAGTCCGAATAACTCACCACTCTGCTCATAACGGTAACAGGTACCGTATTCTGCAATGCGATAAGGAAGGTCTTTGTATGTTTTGGGTTCTGCATCAAATATTTTATGGTGATGCGGACAATTCATTGCCTTCAGGTAATACTTCGTACCATCCAGTTCCATCGGCGGGAACATACTATCGGCATAATAAGGCAGGTGACCGCTGGTGAGGTACATGCTTTCCTTGGCGATATGCGGTGTTACCACTCTTTTATAACCGGCTGCAGTTTCAGTTTCCTTGGCTAGTTTTTCGAGTTCTTCAATGATGATGGTACCATTGGGCATCCATAACGGTAAGCCCTGACCGACATCATCATCCATGGTATATATGCTGAGTTCACGACCCAGTTTGCGATGGTCTCTTTTTTTGGCTTCTTCCAGCATCAGCAGGTATTCATCGAGTTCTTTCTGGTTAGGGAAAGTAACGCCATAAACACGGGTGAGCTGTTTGTTCTTTTCATCTCCTTTCCAGTAAGCACCTGCAACACTGGTCAGTTTGATGGCTTTAATAGCTCCGGTTGCCGGTATATGCGGTCCGCGACAGAGATCGGTAAAACTTCCCTGTGTATAGAAACTGATTTCACCGTCTGTGAGATTGCTCAACAGATCCAGTTTGTATTCATCTCCTTTGTCTGTAAAATACTGAACGGCTTCCGCTTTCGGGATGGCTTTGCGAACGTAGGCATTGTTCTGTTTGGCCAGTTCGTTCATTTTTTTCTCAAGGATGGCCAGGTCTTCTTCACTCAAACGGGTATCACCCAGGTCCATATCGTAATAAAAACCTTTGTCAACCGGAGGTCCAACCCAGAATTTGGCGTGCGGATAAATTGACTGCACGGCTTCAGCCATCAAATGTGCTGAAGAATGCCAGAAGGTAGATTTGCCTTCGGTATCATCCCAGGTAAGTAATTTAAGGCTGGAATTCTGCTGAATGGGCCTGCCGGCATCCCAAACTTCGCCATTGATATTGGCGGCCAGCACCTTTCTTGCCAGACCTTCACTGATCGATTTGGCTATATCCATTGCTGATGAACCTGCTTCGTATTCCCTGATGGAACCATCGGGTAGAGTAATTTTAATCATTTTGTATCTTAGTGATGCTTTATATTCAATGCAAATTTAACGAAGTCTTAGCGAATAAGGAATCCTATCTCCTATTTTACGGCTGAATCATCGTTATTTTTGTAGTATCATAACCCAATGAAGAATGAACAGAATTTTACTTCTATTTATTTCTCTGATTGCTTGTTTTACTGCCTCAACTCAAAATTTCACCGGACAGTGGAAGGGTGAGTTTCTGGACAAAACCACCGCTTATGTCGGCTGGGGTGGCGACAGATGTGATTATGTGCTGGAACTGGATGTAAAAGGAACATCGGTTTCGGGCTCCTCCTACACTTATTTTTCTGAAGACGGCAAGAAGTATTACACGATCTGCAAACTCGAAGGTTTTATCGATCGTAAGAAAAAATACATTGAGGTAAAGGAAATAGAACGTACCAAAACAAACGTTCCGGGCAATATCCGCAATTGTTTCCAGGTACACAGGCTCACTTATTTCAAACAAGGCGATTTAGAAAGTATTGAAGGAGACTGGTTGCCTGCACCTGGCCAGCAAGGCGATTGTGGTCATGGAACGACCTTGCTCACCCGCCGTAGTCTGGTAAATGCCTACCCAAATTTCAACAACAGTGTTTCGAAGGCTTCTGCAGAAAAGAAATCGACTATTAAAAAAACGGCTACTCCACCTGCAGTAAAAGCTCCTGAAAAATTAAAACCACCGGTTGCCATTAAGAAAACGCCCGTTAAAAAAGAACCTGCGCTTACCCTCAACCGTAAGGAACAAAATATGGATGGCGCATCGATCAATAATCTGCAGGTGATGCCTGCTCCTAAACTGGTTACTGAAAGTCCGTCGAAAGGAATAACCGCTTCCAAACTCGAGAAACGTGCCAGCAACCTGATTAAGACCATTGAAGTTGAACAGAAAACCGTGAGGGTTGATCTGTACGACAATGGTGAAATTGATGGCGACAGTGTATCGCTCTTCTACAACGGTAAATTATTACTGGCCAATAAGAAGCTCTCCGACAAGCCGCTTAGTTTAACCCTAACGGTGAATGATGATGATAACACCAATGAACTGGTGATGTACGCCGAAAATCTTGGCAGCATTCCTCCAAACACTGCCATCATGGTAGTAACGGATGGGGCTAAACGCTATGAAGTGCGCATCACTTCAGATCTGCAGAAAAGTGGCGTGATCAATTTTACCAGGAAGGCTGATGTAGCCGGTAATCCGAAATAAGTATTCTTAAAATTTAAAGTTCCAGGTAACAGCCGGGATGATCGGGAAAATAGAAACCTGTTTTGCCTGAACCTGCAATGTTCCCTGCAAAGGATTTCCTGTTTGATCATAATAGATGAAATATGGATTCTGCCTGCTGTATGCATTGTAAATGCTGAATACCCATTCAGTTTTCCACTTGCGATCGGCATTTTTCTTAGGCGTTAAGATGGCAGATAAATCGAGGCGATGGTAAGATGGAAGCCTGTATTCATTGATCCTGCTGTATTCCTGGGTTAACACACCTCCAACAAAATAGAAACGTTGTGGCAGCGTGGCTGCGTTACCGGTACCATAAACAAAAGTGGCTGATACCCTCCATTTTTTATTCAGCTCATAAATGGCCACTGCACTGAGATCATTGCGGCGGTCGTATTTCGCCGGGTATTTTTCACCGAAATTCAGGTCAGGGAATTTACGCCAGGTCCAGCTCAGGGTATAACCAATCCATCCGGTTAATCTTCCTTTCACTTTATTGATAAACAATTCTGAACCATAGCTCCATCCTTTTCCAAATACAAAAGAGTTTTCGGTATCATCGAGGGTATTGGGTGTATAACCTTCTTTGTATTCAATCTGGTTGCGCATATCCTTGAAATAGAGTTCAAGGGAAGTTTCGTACATATTGTTTTTGAAATTCTTGAATAAACCGGCGGCATACAACCAACTTATTTGCGGTTTCACCTTGTAGGTACTCGGAACCCATAAATCGGTAGGTAAAGTGGTTCCGGCATTGCTTACCAGGTGGATGTACTGCAGGTTACGGGTAACCGAAGCTTTGATAGAAGTTTGATCGTCAATCGAGAAACGCATGCTCAGCCTGGGTTCCAGTCCGCCATAGGTTTTTACAGCCTGCCCTTTTTTGTATACCAAACTGTCGAGCCTGTTGCCATCTGCATCGGTAGTGTAAATTTTATTCGGACCAATCTGCTGGAAGAAACTATAACGAAGTCCGGTATTGATCTGGATTTTAGGTGTCAGTTCCCAATCGTCCTGGATATATATGGCTCCTTCGTGTGCGAATTTGGTTTGAGCATTCAACGGATTGAAAACAACAGAATCCTGTTTGCCGCTTACCACTGAAGGAGTAAAACGATGGTGTGTATAAAGAATACCGAATTTGAGTTTTTGTTTGGCATAAGGATAATAATCAAAGTCCTGTTTGAAACTAATGTCACGGATACCCGAAGCGAGTTTCAGTTGAAGATTATTCTGTGCCGCATTGAAGGTGAAACGATAGTCATTGAAAACGGCAGTGGTATTGGCAAATAATTTCTTGTTGAAAACATGGTTCCAGCGCAGGGTTCCTGTTGCATTGCCCCAGGGAATATTTACATCAAGACTTTGGCGGCCGTTTACAAAATCGAATACATCCCTTCCGAAATAACCACTGAGGTACAAACGGTCTTTTTCATTGAATTTGTAATTTATTTTTGCATTCAGGTCATAGAAATAATAACCTGAACCATAGAACTGGCTTGATTTACTGATAAAAGGTTTCGACAAGGCATCTACATAAGTACGCCTTGCAGAAATAATAAAGGAAGACTGATCTTTTTTGATCGGCCCCTGGATAGAAACCCTGGAGGCGATCAGTCCGATTCCTCCTTCCACCTGGTAACGCTGGTTATTTCCTTCTTTCATGGAAATATCCAGTACGCTCGACAATCGTCCACCATACTGAGCGGGCATACCACCTTTGATCAGTGCAACGTTTTTAATGGCATCTGAATTGAAAATTGAAAAGAAGCCAAATAAGTGACCGGTATTGTATACTACGGCATCATCGAGCATGATCAGGTTCTGATCGGGTCCGCCGCCACGTACATAAATCCCGGCACTACCCTCACCCGCATTTCTAACGCCTGGCAATAACTGTACAACCTTGAGCAGGTCTACTTCTCCGAGGAAGGCGGGAACAGATTTGATCTGTTCGATCGGCAATGAAATTTTTCCGAGCTGGGCAGTTTTTACATTGTTGTCGCGTTTCCGGGATGTAACAATCACTTCCTGTGAAAGGGAAATGCCGGAACTCAGATCAATGTTCATTACGGTATCAGCAGCAAGTTTGAGCTGAATGATATTTGCCTGGTAATTGATGAAAGTAGTTACCAGCGTATAGTCCCCACCGTTAAGCGTAATCGAATAAAAACCATATTGGTTACTGGAAATACCTTTGCTGTTTCCTTTTATGGTAATACTTGCCCCGATAAGGGTTTCACCGGTTGCTTTGTCGCGAACATAACCACTGATGGTATAACGCTTTGCGTTTTCTTTCTGAACCGTAACCGGATTGTTGTTCGTTTCCTGGGCTTTTACAATACCTGAGAAAAGCAGAAGAGAAAGAACAAGAATAAAATTTTTCATAAGGGTTGCCCGCTGCAATTTTTATTGTGCTTTAATGGTATCTTTTACTTCCCCACAGTCAAGCATACCTGCACCGTGTTTCGGATGATTTTTGCCGAGGTAGGGATTGAGTACTTTTTCACTGTTGCTGATCCAGTTGGCCGGGGTTTCATCGTTGAAAGCCATCGGACAGTTGATCAGGTATAATTTGGGGCCTTCATAGTTGATGGCTTTGAAAAAAGTGGGATAAAGCATATCGGTCAGACTACTGAAATCCCTGCGCATTTCTGTTATATCTGATTGTTTGAGTAAGGATTCGGCATTGCTTTTTACATCTGCCAGACTTGCCATCACTGTTTCAAATACCATGGCTGTATCTTTCTTCAGTTCTGCAGTATCCAATGCATTGAGTGCCGTAATGAGTGCATTTGTTTTTGCTTTGGCCGTACTGGTATCTGCTTCTATAAAGGCGTCTTTCACGGCCAGGTATTCGGTGATTACTTTATTGATGGAATTGTTGAAACTTTCTGAGTGTTTTTTGAGTGCCATTGGCTCTGTTTTGGGGGCTTTTGGACCACCAGGCTTAGACCTGAATACAAACCAGTAAATAGCAGCGGCTGCAAGGATTAATACAAAGAATATCAGCGCTCTTTTCATAATGTATAAAGTTTCTGCAAAAGTAACTGATAAATGCAAACCCTGAACGCAATTGACCTTAACCCGCTTTTAACTGAAAATTTATGCCTCTATCAACGCCAGGAATGCAAAAAGGTTGAATGGTTGAGTTATTTTTGCAAAAATTAACCGGGGTATCCCGGAGTATAAAACAATAAAAATGTTATTAGGATTACAGAATGTGACGTTTGAATTCGGTGCCCGTACCATAGTAGAAGATGCAACCTGGCATATACAGCCCAATGAGCGTATCGGCCTGATCGGGTATAACGGAACCGGCAAATCTACCCTGCTGAAAGTTTTGACGGGACAATACACCCCTTCCCTAGGGTACTGTGGAGAAAGGACGTGAAACCACTATCGGGTTCCTGCACCAGGATTTGCTTGGTTTTGATACCGAGGATTCTATTCTCGAAGTGGCGATGGGTGCTTTTGAAAGAGTGAAACAACTGGAGAAAGAAATTGAAGTCCTGGGAGAAGAACTGGCTAAAACAGGTGATGAGAAAGCTTGCCCAGGAATATTCTGATTTGCTGCATGAAATGGATGTGCTGGATGGATACAGTATTCATCATCGCACGGAAGAAATTTTGCAGGGATTGGGTTTCAGCAATGCTGATCTGAAGAAGCAATATAAATTGTTCAGTGGTGGATGGCGTATGCGGGTATTGCTGGCTAAAATGATCCTGCAGCATCCTGATGTTTTACTGATGGATGAACCGACCAACCACCTTGATCTGCCAAGTATTGAGTGGCTGGAGAAATACCTGCAGCATTACCAGGGGGCCGTTGTAATCGTTTCGCATGACCGTTTCTTCCTCGACAGGATGGTTACCAAAATCGTGGAACTGTATCAGCAGCAACTGCATTTTTATACCGGCAACTATAGTTTTTATGAGCAGGAAAAAGCTATGAGGATTGATATCCAGAAGAAAGCTTTTGAGAACCAGCAGGATTATATCAGGCAACAGGAAAGATTCGTAGAGACGATTCAAGGCGAAAGCCAGTAAGGCAGCGGCAGCACAAAGTATAGTTAAGCGGCTCGATAAACTGGATCGCATTGAAGATGTTGAAATCGAAAGACCGAATATCCGCATCAATTTTGCGGTAGATCGTCAGCCGGGCAAAATCATCTGCACATTAAAAAATGTAAGTAAAAGTTTTCCTGGTGTACCGATTGTTGAAAATACAGGTGCCGAAATAGATCGTGGTGATAAAATTGCTTTGATCGGTGCTAACGGTAAGGGTAAGTCGACGATGCTGCGGATCATCGCGGGGGCTGAAACTTTTGAAGGAGAAAGAGAATGGGGACATAATGTGGTGGAATCATTTTATGCACAGCATCAGCTGGAAGCTTTGAACCTCAATAACAATGTGCTTGAAGAATTGCAGGATGCCCGCAGTGGAAAGAATGACCTGGAACTGCGGAGTTTGCTTGGTGCATTTTTATTCAGTGGAGACTCTGTTGAAAAGAAGGTGAAGGTTTTGAGTGGAGGTGAAAAAGCAAGGGTTGCACTGGCCAAGACCATAGCCAGTAAAGCCAACTTCCTCATGCTTGATGAACCGACCAACCACCTTGACATACATTCAGTAGATCTGTTGGTGGAATCATTGAATAAATATGAAGGCAGCCTGATACTGGTTAGCCATGACCGTTATTTCATTTCAAGGTTGGCCAATAAAATATGGGAAATCGATAACCAGAAAATAAGGGAATTCAAAGGTACTTATGCCGAGTGGGAAGACTGGAAAGAACGCAGGGCCAAAGCGGAAGCAGAAATGCAGCGGGAAGAAAAACTGAAATCCAAATCAGAACCAGCAGTTGCTGCAACTCCGAAGGTTGAAAAGAAAGAAGAAAAGCAAGCTGCACCTGCCCTTTCACAGGATCAGAAAAAAGAATTGCAGAAAGTAAAAAATAAATTCAAACAGCTGGAAGAAAAACTGGCGGTGCTGAATAAAAATAAAAATGAGCTGGAAGCTTCGCTTGCTGATCCTGTTATCTACAGCGACAAACAAAAATTTTTACAGGCAGAGGCTGCCTATCAGGCTGCAGTGAAAGAATTAAAGGAAGCCAATGATGCTTATGAGCAAGTGTTTGAACAATTAGTAACATTGGAAGAAAAAGCCTGATACAACTGAACGAAAAAATTAAAGCCGGTATTAAGCCGGCTTTTTTTAATACTATCTTAAAAGACCCGCAGCCCATTGCAGGGAGGCCTGGGATTTGAGGAATTTTATTTTAAGCTCATTCAGTTTGAGTGATGTTTCCAGTACTTTATTTTCACGATTGTTCAGTATGAATAATGAACTTTCACCTGAACGGAATTTGAGTTCCTCACCTTTCAGTAAGAGCTGGTAGTTGTTATACACCGATTCATATTGTTTTACCTGTTGCTGTAAACCAGTCAATTCATTAAAATAAAATTTCGTTTTGTTGAGGAGCTGTTGTTTCAGCATGGCAATTTCCAGATTGGTTTCTTTTATTTTGAGCTTTGCCATTTTGTATTCACCCCTGCCTTTGCTGAACCTGAGCGGAATACCAACTTCAATGCCGAATTTATTGTTGTTTTCGTAGAAAGCATTTTTCTGAATATTGCTCAGAACATTGTACCCTTTATTCAGAATATTGGTGCGAAGATTTACGGTTGGTAATAGTTCCTGAAACTTCAGTTTCCTGTCGAGTTCAAGGCTTGACATTTTGAAATTATAAAAACGGAGTTTCGGATGTGAAGCCGGGATGGTTTCCAGCATGCTCATCAGATCCGGAATTTCAGCCAGCGTCGCAATAGATTTCTCCGGGCGTATACCACTAACCGTTAGAGCCGGTAATTCGTAGTACTCATTGTTTTCTTTCCAGAGGAAATTTGATAATTCCAGTGCAGCATTGTTCACCCTGAGTTTAGATTCAGATTCCATAAACCTGAATGCTTCCAATTGTGCAAGGGCTTCCGTTGTATCAATCGCAGGCCGGTCGCCCAACTGGAACGCCATCTTTACCAATCTGAATCTGGTTTCATTAACTTTTACTGTATTGACGATCACTTCATAATTCCAGGAAGCCTGAACCCAGTTCCAGTAAGCATAATAGGCATCGAGTAAAATATCATTGATCAGTATATCCCTTTCCGCCATGCTTTGGTTTCTGAAAATACCAGCCTGCCGGAGTGCAGCCCTGCGTTTGTCCATTACCAGGTTTTTCGCCAGCGGAACAGAGATGCCGGCATAACTTGTTTTGCCCGGTGTAATTTCAGAATTCAGGAAGTCTCCTCCATTGTTTTCTAATCCTGCTTTTACTTCTATTCCATACCAGGTAGGAATTTTCAGTTCGGGATTGGTATAACGGAAATAGTTTTTCCCATCGAATGTTTTCTGATCGGTATTCAGGTAAAAGTATGGATCAAATTCGCCTCTGGCAATGGTGATACCCGCTCTTGCTTTTTCAACAGATGATATCTGCTTGTTTGATGACCGGGTGAAAAGTTCTTACTATGTTTAAAAAATCGGCCGGACTAAGCACATAGCTGCTATCCTGTGCTTCAGATGGAAATGCCATTGTAATGAACAGGAAAAGTGAAAGCAGCTGCAACCTTAATTTTCGAAACTTACTTTTTCTCATTGGTCTTGGTTAGGTCGGCTTTATAATAATCGGGAGGAAAGCCATTGATATTTCGCCAGAGTTCATACCAGATGGGTACATCTTTGAGCAGGGCCATTGCCTGTGCACCGGCGCCATTGCGCAATTGTTTTGGCCAGGGTTTGTCGGAACTGTCTTCGGCAACGAGTACACGAAATTTTCCGTTATAACTTACAGAACTTTCCACAGCAGTAACGATCCCACCAAAAGTACCATAAGAAGCCGAGGGCCATCCGCTGAATACTACTGCCGGAAATCCATCAAACATGAAGCGCACTTTTTGTCCGCGATTAACCAATGGCAGGTCTACCGGGCGAACAAAAATTTCTACTGCGTATTGAATATTGTCGGGTACAATTTCAACGATGTTTTCACCTTCTTTGATGATTTCGCCGATACCCGCTTTCTTTGCTTTAACGACCTGCCCGTTCTGCGGAGCGGTGATAAAATACAACTTACTCCTGATATCGTAATTCATATACTGATTCTGCAATTTGGCCACATCGGCTTCGCCGGTAGCGATCTGCGAAAGCGACTGGAATCTGTCTCCGGATGCTTTGGAAATTTTTTCGTTATAATCCTGTCTGGCTCCATTCAGTTCCAGCATCAGCACACTTAATTCCTGTTTAGCATTCATGAATTTGATTTCAGCGCTGGTTTTTTTGGCCACAGCATTCTGATAACTCAGGTTTCGTTGTTCCAGTTGGGTAAGGGAAACCAATCCGCTGTCGTACATCATTTTCTGCCTGCGAAATTGTTCGGAGGCGATTGCGAAATCATTTTTTGCTGCTACCATATCCATGCTATCAGCCTGTAATTTCATTCTTTGCTGACCAATTTTGTTTTCAACCTGGGAGATTTTCAGTACTTGTCCCTGGATAAGGGCATCAATCTGTTGCTCAGTAGCACCTACTTTGTTCTTATAATTCTCGATGCTTATCTGTTTGGAACTGAGTTGTTCTTTTGTGCGCTGCAGCAATGCCGGGTCGAGGTAGTCATCCTTGATTTCAGAAATCTGTATAATGGTATCCCCTGCTTTTACATAATCCCCTTCTTTTACATGCCATTTTACAATTTTTCCGCCAATGATGGTATTGAGTTCCTGAGGACGATCTTCCTGTTTGAGGGTAGTTACAGAACCGGTGGCCCTGATGTTCTGTGTCCAGGGAACAAATAATGTGAGCAACACAAAACCCAGGATCCCCAGCAGCCAGTAACGCACCCTGCTGCGGTGTGTGATTTTATAAATATGCCCGAAAGAGCGCATATTCGTATTCGTTAGTTCATCTTCAAACTTACTGTCGAAGTAATTTTTCATCAGTTTCTGATTTTACTCTTTACGGCGTTCCAGTTATCAAAAGCTTTTACTTTACCATCTTCAAGGAATAGTACTTTATCACAGGCAGCAGCGAAAGTCGCATCATTGCTGCTGATGAGCATTGTTTGATCTTTGCAATTGTTCAGCAGATAATCGATAATAGAAGCTTTCGGTTCTTCTTCAAGACCTTCAAATGGTTCTTCCAGGAGAATCAACCCCGGATGGTTGACCAAAGCCCTGAGGAGTAATATTTTTTGAATGATTTTGTGAGATAGTTTTTTGCCAACCGGATCGAGCCTGGTACCAAAACCTTCAGGTAGTGAGGAAAGGAATTTTTTCAATCCAAGCTGTCCGGCCAGTTCCTGGATATGTTCCGGTGAAATTTTCTCGTTCCCCATGGAAATATTCTCGATCAGCGTGCCTTCAAAAATATCGTGCTGACTGAATAATATTCCAATATTCTGGCGTAGTGTAGAAAGATCATAATTGTTGATCGGCATATTATTTATGTTGATAATGCCATCAAAGCGTTTATAAGCTCCTGTTAGTAGTTTCAGCAATGTTGATTTACCTGAACCTGCACGGCCCATGATGCATATTTTTTCGCCAGGGGAAATGCTGAAAGAAACATTATTCAGTACAGGATGTAACTGATCATCTGAATACCTGAAGTCGAGATTTTTGATTTCCAGTGTTATGGCTTTTGTATTTTCAGCCAGCTTCACAATGCCATTTTCTTCCAAAGGAACATCAGAAATTTTACCGAGTTTTTCCACAGCAGTGAGTACATCATAAACATTATCCAGGTTGATGATCAGTTTTTCAACTGAGGTAATCACCATCAGGATTACGATTTCAGCTGCGATGAACTGCCCGATATTGAGTTGCTGATTTACGAGGAGTACACTTCCCACTATCAGCATAGAAGCCGTAATGATCACTTTAAATACGATCAGTGTCCAGTATTGTTTCAGCAGAATTTTGAAATGCAAAGTCCGCTGGTCGAGATAACCGGTTACAAACTTATCGGTTTTAGCCAGTGACAATTCCTGAGTTCGGGAGAATTTGAATGATTTGATTACCCGGGCTATTTCTTCGAGCCATCCTGCAACTTTATATTTATAATCACTTTCCCGTAAACTGGATTCCATGCCTTTGGCGCTGGTCGTTTTAAGAATCAGGAAGATGATGATGATCAGTGATAAACCGAATAAAATAAATACGGGGTGATAAAAACTAAGCAGTATTAAGTCCAAACAGGATCTGAATCGTTGCAGCGGGTATATCGAGCAGTAATTTTGAAATACCTTTTTGCAAAGAGATGGTGTCGAAAAAGCGGTTAACCAATTCCGGTAGATAACCACTGTCGAGTTTCTGAAGGTTTATCTTTGGAAGGCGATCGGAGATAACAAATGAATACCTGACAAATATTTTCTGCTGAACTTTTTCAATCAGTTTCAATTGATTTACCTGCAGCAGCCCGGTAATAAATACACCGCCAACCACTAAAACAATAAGGAAGATAAGGGAAGCTGAGATGGTGCCACCCAATACAAAGCTGATGATCGATTGAATTCCGAGGGGTAAAGAAAGTTGTATTAAACCCTGCAAAATGGCATAAAAATAAACGGAAGATATTTCGTGTCGTTCCATTTTCAGAACACGAAGAATCCTTGTAATCGGCTGGGCAAATATATTCCTGTCTATAGCATTCGATGCCATTGTTTCGTTGGTTTAAAACTTTCAAAGAGTGTTACTTATAATTCCAATCCTGGCTTTCCAGCGATTTGTGCGCAAAAATAACAGCTGTTCAGATTTGATGAAGCATATTAATAAAAATTTAAGAAATAGGCTTCAGCAGATAATTTCCCCAATAAACAGTTTTTTTTCAGATTTGTTCGGAAAAACGACTGTTTTTTTCAAAAATTCTTTAACGAAATTCCCACGGTAAAGTGTATAGTATGCTGAAAATTAATTCCTTTTATTTTGTTTAATATGAAAAAGCCTCCGGGTTAAGGAGGCTTAAACAAAAGTAAGTGTATAACTTATTCAAACAGCTCTGTTTGGCCTTTATCTTTTTCTTTAATTTCCCATTCCATCTCAACTGATTTGGAATAATCTACCAGTTTCGCTCCCACTGCTTTCCAGCCCATGATTTCAACGAGCTGATCAACTTTATATTTAGAACTGCTCATTTGTTGTCCGCGGCCGGTTTGAACCTTTAATACCGGCGCATTGGCTGTGGTAACGGTTTCCAGCCTGTTGTCTTTGCCTTCTTTTATGAAAAGGAATTTGCTATTGAGTGTGGTTGTTTCAATTTTGAATCGTTTGATATTGTACTGCAGTTTTTCATTATCGAGGTACACAGCTGTAATGGTTTTATCGGCATTGTATTTCTCGATCAGCAGTATTTTATCGGCATCAAAACGCTGGGTTAGTTCCTGGTCGGTAATTTCATAATTGCCATCGTTGTAAATTACCAGGATCCTGTCTTCTGCTTCAAACATACCCAGGTATTCGCCTTTTTCTTCAGAATTGAGGCGGCCGAATTTATTGTCGAACCACAATTTTTTGGCACTTAATGTTGAACGGCCGGCTTCTTTGAACTTGACCGCTTTAATCGGATACTTGGTTACCTGGTTTCCGATACTGCCCCTGTTTTTTATTTCCAGTTCTTCAAAGTAGAAATCCAGCTCTTTGTTTCTGGCTGAACAGTTCGGACTCAGAATGATTTTCACCACTTCCGCTTCACCATTTGGATTGGCGGAAAAATAGTGCACTTTACTTTTCTCAGCACCTTTGGTAAGATCATATTCCTTATCCCTGGTGATACCGGTAACGTTGAAACGCTTGGCAAAGCTGACACCGGTTTTGCCATCCACATAAATCATATTGTAAGTGGTTCTTTCATCACTTTTCTGGAATACTGCCACATGCAGTATATCCTTCCCGATAAAAGTTTTTTCAGCAACCCGAACTACTTTCATGATGCCCGATTTGGTAAAGGCGATGATGTCGTCGAGGTCGCTGCACTCTGTGATGAATTCATCTTTCTTAAGTGAGGTGCCGATAAATCCATCCGCAAAATTGGCGTACACTTTTGTATTGGCAATCGCTACAGTTTTGGCCTGAATGGTATCGAATGCTTTGATTTCTGTTTTACGTTCCCTTCCCTTCCCGTACTTTTTCAGCAGGTTCTCATAATAGCTTACGGCAAAGTCGACCAGGTTGGCCAGGTCGTGTTTCACCTGTTTGATGTCGGCTTCAAGGCCTTTGATCTGTGCATTCAGTTCTTCGATATCGAGCCGGTAAATTCTTCGTACAGGCTTTTCAGTTAGTTTGAGAATATCTTCCCTGGTAACGTCTCTCTTCAATTGTTTGCGGAAAGGCACAAAGGCTTTTTCAATGCCGTCGAGTACTTTTTCCCAGGTTTCATGCTTTTTCTCGAGTTCCTTGTATATTTTTTCTTCGAAGAATATTTTTTCAAGAGAAGTATAGTGCCATTTCTCCAGCAATTCAGCCAGTTTGATTTCCAGTTCTCTGCGCAGAAGGTCTTTCGTATTGTCGGCCGATATTTTTAATAACTCGGTTACAGAAAGAAACTGTGGTTTCTGGTTAACGATTACACAGGCGTTGGGTGAGATGCTTACTTCGCAATCGGTAAATGCGTAAAGGGCATCTATTGTAATATCGGGAGAAATGCCAGGAGCCAGTTCAACGATTATTTCCACTTCAGCCGCAGTATGATCCGTAACTTTTTTGATTTTTATTTTACCCTGATCATTGGCTTTTACGATACTCTCCATCAGTTGCGTAG
The DNA here is from genome assembly GCA_037045295.1 of Ferruginibacter sp. GTDB lineage: Bacteria > Bacteroidota > Bacteroidia > Chitinophagales > Chitinophagaceae > Ferruginibacter. The sequence goes on along the minus strand of JBAOHS010000003.1, from coordinate 78,092 downwards.
TAGTAACGCCAAAGGGTACACTACGAATCACCAATGTTTTTTTATCCTGCTCTTCGATTGCGGCACGCACCCTTACTTTTCCTCCTCTCCTTCCTTCATTGTAATTACCGGCATCCATGCTTCCGCCGGTTTGAAAATCGGGTAAGATTTCAAATTTCTTTCCACGGAGATATTTGATCGAAGCTTCAATCAGTTCACAGAAATTGTGCGGCAGAATCTTTGTGGCCAATCCTACAGCGATACCCTCTGCTCCCTGGGCGAGCAGCAAAGGAAATTTCATGGGCAAGGTAACGGGTTCGTTTTTCCGGCCGTCGTAACTCAGTTGCCAGTTAGTTGTTTTTGCGTTGAAAGCTACTTCCAGTGCGAATTTGCTGAGTCTTGCTTCAATATACCTGGAGGCAGCTGCATCATCACCTGTTCGTACATCACCCCAGTTTCCCTGTGTTTCAATGAGCAGGTCTTTCTGCCCCAGGTTAACGATGGCATCACCGATACTGGCATCGCCATGCGGATGGTACTGCATGCTCTGCCCGATGATATTCGCTACTTTATTAAAACGGCCGTCATCCATTTCTTTCATGGCATGAAGGATACGTCGCTGTACAGGCTTTAAACCATCTTCTACAGCAGGAACCGCTCTTTCGAGGATTACATAACTGGCATAATCCAGGAACCAGGTTTTGTACTGTCCGCTTACACCATTATCGCTGTGTGTATATTCTTCTTTAATTTTCTTAGACATTTCAATTTTAATTTTCCTTCGTCAACAGTCACTATAGTTCATATAACTCCAATGGCTGATCATTGGGGTCGTAAAAAAAGCAGAATTTTTTTCCGGTAATTTCATCTATCCTGATTTCCTCAACGGAAACAGCTTTTGATCTCAACTCTTCTACCGCTGTTTCAATGTTCTCAACTGAGAGTGCCAGGTGCCTCAGCCCTTTGGCTTCAGGAAAGGATGCCCGCTGCCTGAAATCAGGAAATGAAAACAATTCAATCAGGTATTGACCATTTACCGAAAGATCGAGTTTATACGATTGTCGTTGTTCCCTGTAAGTTTCCCTGATAATGTCAAAGCCCAGTATTTCTGTATAGAAGCGCTTGCTTTTTTCGTAATTATCGGTGAGGATGGCAATATGGTGTATACCTTTTATGTTCATGAAGCATGAAGTTTTAATTCAAAATCTTTCATATGAGCAACTTTTCCCTGTACATCAAACATTTCCTGAGCGATCATTACTTTCAATCTCCATAGCAGGTAAGCATCACCGGTAGTATGCTTAGCTTTGTGCAGAAATCCGTGAATGATTTTAGATGCTTTCTGCCAGTCGGCTGTAATGAACTTTTTTAATTCAGCGTCGTAGAAATCATAATCCTGTTGTATGAGTTTTTTCCCGCCTTCGAGTAACCGCACCCCTTTGTTTTCGGAACAGATTTTAGTCCATTCATCCGGATCTACTTCAAACTCACTCAATGTGATTTCCCGGGCCAGTTTTTTGGCTTTCAGGAATTCCTTTGCCGGGATTTCATGCAACCAATTAGGGTAAAATATGTTTCCTTTTTCATTGATAAATGGAAGATTGTTCAGGTAAAGAATAAAAATTCTTCCCTGGAATTCTTTTACATAAGCTAACAGCCAATAGTACCCGCTAACGTCGTGTTTGTTCTGTGCAGCCCAGATCCATATTTTTTCTTCCGGATCATTTTTTAATTTCTCTGTAATGAAAAGCATGGTTTCATGATCCGCGGTTGCCGACTGTTCTGCTTTGCCGGAATAATCGCCGCCATCCAGCACTTCCGTCCACCACTGCTGGCGTGCTTCCCTGCCTTCCGTTTCATAAAGATTATCCAATGGGCCAACAGCAAAATCATCTTTAATCTGTATAATTTCACCTGAAAGCGCATCATCCATTTCCTGGGCCTGTTTTAAAATTGCTACATCCGCTTCGTTGAATACAATGTGAATCATTTCTCTCTTTTGTAATTTTTATTTGTTGTTCGCCTGTATCAGGTAGTAAACACAGGTGGTGAAAAAATTTCTTACATACGGTATCGCCTGTACGAAAGCCGCTTGTTTCCTGGGCTTCCAGCCGAATTTATAAATATAGATCGGGTTTAACAGGTAATGTGTTTTGTGTACAATATTGTAACCTGTTTTACTAACAATCTTTTCAAAGCGTTCGATGGAAATACCGGTTTCTTTTATCTCTGTAAAATCGGATACATTTTCACCAAACATTTTAAGAATGCCTTTGTACATAAACATCGGCAGCATATGGAAATAAGGAACCTTACTCAATACTTTGCTTCTCATCACCTGCTGGTGCCCTCCGAATGGCATCTGCCAGGGTGGAAATCCAAAAAAGATAACACCGGATGGATTCAGAAACTGTTTCATCCAGCCGATCAGTTTTTCCTGGTCGTGAATATGTTCAATTACATCTTTGAGCACAATGATATCGAAGCCTCCGTGAAAATCATGATCGATATCCGATTTGTAAATATCTTTTGATACAAACCTTATTTTCCCGGCGTTCAATTCATCTTTCATATACTCACGGGCCGATTCAAGTCTTGGCAGATCCAACTCCACACCTACCGTTGTACATCCTTTTTCGATAAAAGCTTTCAGTACCCCTGCTTCCGCACAACCAATTTCAAGCACCCGCATGCCGGGTTTCAAAGGCTTGTACTGCTCAATAAAAGGAATTACATAATTGCGGGCGTTTTCCACCTGCATTTCGAAATACCTTTTTTTATCTGTATGAAATTCAAACATGTTTTAATAAAATCATTTTTCTTCCACCAGGTCCATTTCAATCTTCAAATTGTCGATGATAAAATCCTGTCGCTGTGGTGTATTTTTTCCCATATAATATTCCAGCAGATTCTGCACGTGTTCCCCTTGTTCCATAATCACCGGTTGTAATTTGATATCAGGGCCAATGAAGCGGGCAAATTCACCCGGACTGATTTCTCCCAGTCCTTTGAAGCGGGTGATTTCTGGTTTTGTGCCCAGTTTTTTCATGGCCGCCTGTTTTTCCGATTCATCGTAACAATAAATTGTTTCCTGTTTATTGCGTACACGGAACAAAGGCGTTTCAAGAATATACACATGTCCATTCTTAACCAGGTCGGGGAAGAACTGCAGGAAGAATGTCATCAGCAGCAAACGGATGTGCATCCCATCCACATCGGCATCGGTTGCAATTACAATATTATTGTAGCGGAGTCCTTCATATCCTTCTTCAATATTAAGGGCATGTTGCAACAAGTTGAATTCTTCATTTTCATACACCACTTTTTTGGTAAGTCCGTAACAGTTCAATGGTTTACCCCGCAAACTGAATACTGCCTGCGTATTCACGCTTCTTGCTTTGGTGATGGAACCACTGGCACTATCTCCTTCCGTTATGAATATGGTACTTTCTTTTTGCTTTTCAAGAATAGAATCTTTGTCTTTCCCGGTAGGCTCATCATTGTAATGAAATTTACAATCCCTGAGTTTTTTGTTGTGGAGATTGGCTTTTTTCGCTCTTTCATTGGCCAGTTTTTTAATTCCGGCGAGTTCCTTGCGCTCTCTTTCATTTTGTTCGATCCTTTTTTTCAAAGCATCGGCTGTAGTCGGATTGCGGTGAAGGAAATTATCGAGTTCCTTGATCAGGAAATCGCCCACAAAATTTTTCATGCTCGGACCGTTTTCATAAACCGTCTGTGAGCCGAGTTTTGTTTTGGTCTGACTTTCAAAAACGGGTTCCTGTACTCTTACTGAAATTGCTGCGCATATGCTTCCCCGTATGTCGGCCGCATCGTAATCTTTTTTGAAAAATTCACGGATGGTTTTCACATATCCTTCCCTGAAAGCCGCCAGGTGTGTACCTCCCTGGGTCGTAAACTGGCCATTTACAAAACTGTAATATTCTTCTCCATATCCATTTTCGTGCGTGATGGCAGCTTCAATATCTTCTCCTTTCAGGTGGATGATCGGGTAACGGATTTCATCTTCATTAGTTTTGCGCTGAAGCAGATCGAGCAATCCGTTTTTGCTTACATATCTTTTACCGTTCAGGTTCATTACCAATCCGGCATTCAGGTAACAGTAATTCCAGAACTGGTTATCGAGGTATTCCTGTACAAAATGAAAATTTTTGAATACAGATTCATCGGGAATGAAAGTCACTTTTGTACCATTCTCCTCTTTAGTAGCCGTTTCTTTGTGTTCTTTCAACAAAACACCTTTTTCAAATTCGGCTGTTTTTTCTTTTCCTTCGCGATATGCAGTTACTTTGAAATAATTGCTGAGTGCATTCACGGCTTTGGTACCTACACCATTCAAGCCCACACTTTTCTGAAATGCCTTACTGTCGTATTTAGCGCCGGTGTTGATTTTGCTCACCACATCCACTACTTTTCCCAAAGGAATACCACGGCCATAATCCCGAATAGTAATTGTTTTGCCTTCGATGGTAACATCCACATGTTTACCATATCCCATGGTATGTTCATCAATGCAGTTATCGATCACTTCTTTGAGCAAAACATAGATGCCATCATCGGGACTACTTCCATCTCCCAATTTACCAATATACATACCGGGACGAAGGCGGATATGTTCCCGCCAATCGAGGCTCCGGATGCTTTCCTCGTTATAATCAAATAGATTTTTTTCTGCCATAGTCATATTTTTTCATGGGTTTGCTGAAAACTGAATCTAAAAGACTGATCTTTTAATTTGAGCCCCAAAGCTTTAACGTGAACAAGGGGTATTCAGGCCTGCGAATATAAAGAATGCTAGGTTTTTTAGTAAGACAGTTTTACCCACAGCTGTGATTAAATAATGGGGAATGCTGAAAGCCTTGCTGCTACTGTATTTGGGGGCAATTTTAGCACTGATATCCGGTTTGTTTTTAATGTATGCTACTACCCGGATTGTTGCTTATCTGAATCAAAACCGGGAATCCTGTTCCTCCCCACTCCTCAAATACGCTGCTTTTTGACCTGATTTTTAAAGAACATATTTTGTGATCACTCTGCTTTGAATAGGCTATTTTCGGCAAAAATTTATACCATTAATTTAGAGATCAACACGGAACTTATAGCCCGGATAGCATTGGAAAAGGAAGATGAGAACGATGCATTCAGGGATTACCTGGGTAATTATAATGCCGATTACCTCGACGGGTTGGTGAAGCCCATTGCTGAAGCTATTTCTCCCCGGATTGATTGTACAGCCTGTGGTGCCTGTTGCCGATCACTTATGATCAATGTAACAGATAGTGACGCCCTTCGAATGGCCAATGGTATACAGAAGGAGGCCGATGCATTTAGAAACGAATACCTGGAAGAAAGTATGGGCGGGCAGAAGATAATGAAATCAATGCCCTGTCATTTTCTGAACAACAATCAGTGTACACAATATGAATACCGTTTTACCGAATGCAGGGAATTTCCGCACCTGCATCGTAAAAATTTTAAAGGGAGACTTTTTGGAACATTGGTACATTATGCTATGTGCCCGATTATTTACAATGTTGTGGAAGAATTGAAAGTAGTAACCGGTTTTAAGGACAATGGAACTCATGAATAAATTCTATTTAATTATTTTGCAAACGAAATAATCTGTTATACATGAATCTTGATCTTACAGGAAAAACGGCCGTTGTTTGCGGCAGCACACAAGGCCTCGGGTATGCTTCAGCGTTAGAACTGGCATTGCTCGGCGCTAATATCGTTCTGATGGCCAGAAATGAAGAAAAATTAAAGCAGGCTTTGCCAACACTGGATAGCTCGAAAGGTCAAAAACATCAATACCTGGTAGCAGATTTTTCCTCGGTTGAGCAGGTTTCCGCAGCTATTACAAGTTTTATCAATGACGGGCATTCAGCACAGATCCTGGTTAACAATACCGGCGGACCCGCTGGCGGCCCAGCGCTCAATGCGACAGAAGCTGAATTCCTCCAGGCATTCAACAATCATTTGTTGTGCAATCATGTGCTGGCCAAAGCACTGGTACCGGGTATGAAAACTGCCGCCTATGGTCGTATCATCAATGTAATTTCTACTTCGGTTAAGCAACCCATCCAGGGATTGGGTGTAAGCAATACCATTCGGGCAGCGGTTGCCAACTGGAGTAAAACACTTGCAACAGAACTGGGAAAATTCGGAATAACGGTTAACAATGTTTTACCCGGTTTCACCAATACAGTAAGGGCTGATTATGTGATCAGGAAAAAAGCCACCGATAGTGGTAAAACTGAAGAAGAAGTAATGAAGGAACTGGTGGCAGAAATTCCAGCCGGAAGGATCGGTCAGCCCGAGGAATTCGGGGCAGCCGTTGCTTTTTTATGTTCACCGGCTGCTGCTTATATCAATGGTATCAATCTTCCGGTAGATGGTGGCCGATTGGGTTGCCTGTAAATTTCGTTTATTAGTTGCTGTTAGCTTTGATAAAATCACTTACCAGGTAACTGATCAGTTTTCCGGTACTGTCGTCTCTCCTTCCATCAGCCAATTGGCAGGCTCCTTCACTGATGTGCAGGTATGCCACTTTTGAATCAGTAGCTGCGAAGTTGATGTATTGTCTGGCCTGTAAGGTGGTAATGCCGGCGGGTGTACAAGCACTGCTCAGCACATGTTCAATACAATCCACATCCAACTCAATACCGGTTAAAGTATCTTCTGTAAAGCCCGTTGCATGGGCAATAGACTGGATGAAATTTTTCCTTTCGTGAATGAAAATTTCCTCATAAGTACTGTACTGAACAAAGGGACTTTCGTGAATATCATTTAATACATTCTGTGGTATATAGTTTTCATGAATGCCGATGATGCTGTATTTACCCAGGAATCCTTCATTTTCGGCATACCTGAATGCATTCCCGCTATGTCTTCCTTCCATCGGCCTGAAATCGGCCTGGGCATCGAGGTTGATACAGTTGATCTGAGCCAGAGGAATCATTTCAGCTTTGTGCAATCCCTTGGCTACTCCCTTGATTATCGGGTAGGCGTTATTGTGACCTCCTCCAATAATAATAGGAATTTTTTTAGCTGCTGCGATGGCTTTCAGGATATGTTCAACCTCTTCATCTATAATATTCACTGCATGTCTGTATGCATCAATTAGCTCATCCTGGTTATAGGCATTTTTATCTATCAGGTATTTGATATCGCCGAAATCAAAATGACCCAGTAATAATATATTATCACCAGGCAGGAAATCGTTGCTTTGAATATTGAGAAATGAATTCAGGAAAGGAAGCCAGGCTGTATCCGCACCACCGGTTCCATGATTGGCCCTGATGCCGATATCTTCAGGAATACCAACCACAACATATTTTGCTGTTGATTCAGCTAATACATCCGGCCATCCGGCTTCTTTTTTAATATACCGGATCCGCTCACCGAGTTTCGTTTCAAAACGACGCACTTTTGTAAGCGATAAAATATCTTCCTTCGTATAAAACCTGAAATGTTTCATGAAGGGAAGTTAGGGAAAACTGTCTGAAGCAGGAAATCAGCAATCAATTAATAAAATCTCGGACATCTTACCATACGGGCATCACTGTTCTGGTTACGGGTAAAGCCTTTATACGAAAGGGTTATTTCCAGTCCGCCACGATATTGAGATGCCGTGGAAAGTTTGCTGATATTGATATCGTAAGTAGCACCAATGCTCATATTGTAGTGATCGAGCCTGAGTACAGGTATCAGGGCATCGTTTAAACGGTAAAACATACCTGCTGCAATGCTTATTTTTTTATCGTCATCCCGCTGAACAAGGTCATGCATGTACATTAATCCGCCCTGGGCCTGACTTGCACCGCCCTGCTTAAAGTAATCACCATAAACAACAATTCTGTTCATATCACCAACCTGGCTGGTTAAACCTCCGTTGATCACCCATTTTTTGTTCAAAGTGATATCATTCTGGGGTTGAAAAGCAACTTTGGGTTGTGTGAAATGAAATAGTCCGGCACCGATATAGAAATCGGTATTTTCTCCGGAAGTGCTGCTGAAACAAAGTCCGACTGCAGGATCCCAGTAGGTAAGACTTGTATTGGTAAATGATTGCCTGGTTGGATTGGATGCACTGTAAGTTCCGCCGACAAACTGGTCGTCAAAACTCAGTTTGGTCGGATCAAATCTTTGCATCACCGGCCCGGCCATAAATGCCGCAGAAAGAAAAGTATTTTTATCGCCGCTTAATGATTTATGGTAATTCAATACTGGAAAAACCTGTGTACGGGTAAGTTTAGAATCACCGGCCATATCATTGGTCATCTGTAAACCAAATGTGATGAAATCATTGGAAGTTTGTCCAACCGGTTTTTTGTATTCTATACCGAGTGCGATCGTACGATAAGGAACCGTAACACTTTGCCATTGATTGCGGAAACCTGAAGTAACCCTCACATCACCGTTGAAGATGCCCGCCAGTGCCGGATTGCGCAATAAAGGCAGATCGTAGAACTGTGAGAAATTGATATCCTGCGCATTGCTGCCGAACTGCGATAGTATCAGCAGCAGGATCAGGATTGGTTTTTTCAAGAATAAGTTTTTCATAGTTGCCTATTTAAGTATCGTTGTATTCCCTTTGTACGTGTACACTACACCGTTATCACAGGTTACTTCTGCAGTAAATACATATACATCCGGAGAAGCCAGTACGCCTCTTACTTTTCCATCCCATCCGAATCTTGGATCATTCGGACTGAATTGTTGTTTCTCAAACACTACATTTCCCCAGCGATTGAAAACCCTGAATGATTTTACGGTTATTCCATTACCTCTCACCATCAGTACATCATTAATACCATCACCGTCGGGCGTAAATGCATTCGGAATAAATACCTGTGAATTTTTACAGAAGGTGATGATTACAACAGTATCAGTTACAATACAACCATAAGTATTTTCTACTGTTAACAGGTATGTGGTATTGTTTGCAACGGTGGCTGTCGGGTTCGGGCAATCGGTGCAACTCAGGTTTGTGGATGGCGACCAGTTCCAGCTTACAATCGGACCGTTCTGTGTAACAGGGTTGAACGTCACGCTGCTTCCTGCGGATGCGGTAACATCGGGACCGATTTCCAATGCAGGATTGGGGCCTACTGTGATATTGATATGACCGGTATCGGTAAAGCAGTGATGATCATCGTAACCAATAACCTGGTAATTGGTAGTGGCTGCTGGTGTTGCTACAGGATCAGCAATATCTGTTCCGCTGAGTCCTGTTGATGGAGACCAGAGATAACGCTGTGCTTTTCTTGCATGCAATGAAACGGCACGTCCCGAACAAATGGTATCATCCGGCGATACCAGCATGTCGAATGGATGAATTACATTGAGTAAAACAGTATCGTATGCCTTACAACCCCTGTTGCTGATGCCCAGCACGCTGTAGCGAATGGTATCTGAAGGTGTTGCTACCGGGTTCGCACAATCGAAGCAATTTAAACTGGTTGGTGGATCCCAGATATATTCATGAGCTCCCGTTGCCTGCAGGTTAAAATTACTTCCCCTGCAAATGGTTGTATCGGGGCTTGCAGACACCCTTGGTGTTGGATGTACGGTTATTTTAAAACTCTTTGTTGCATCATTGCAAACAGTAGAAACAGATCCTCTTACACTGATGTTTGCAATAACATCGTTGGACGAATTATTGATTGCTGTGAATGCAGGTATATCGCCTGTTCCGCTGGCAGGTAAACCAATTGCAGGTTTATCGTTTGTCCAGCTGTAAACAGTGCCCATAACCGGTCCCGTTAGTTCGATGGTATCGGTAACAATTCCGTTACAAACAGCCTGGTCGTACAATGGATTAATATCCGGTGAAGGATTTACTTTGATCGTAAATACCCTTGTAACACTATTGCAGGTATTGGCAGTTCCTGTAACAGAGATGATGGCCGTTATAGGATAACTATAGTTATTGGTAACGGTAAATGCAGGAATATTGCCCGTTCCATTGGGAGCTAAACCAATGGCTGGGTTTGAATTGATCCAATTGAAAGTAGTGCCCGCTACAGTACCTGTGAAACTGACTGCGTTGGTGGTAGAGCCATTGCACAATTCCTGATCGGCAGGCTCAGCCATAGAAGGTGTAGGATCAACGTTGATGATAAATGTTTTCGTATTACCCGGACAGTTATTAGCGGTAGCCGTAACAGTAACGGTAGCGCTTACCTGCGTATTGGTATTGTTAACTGCATTGAACGGATCAATATTGCCTGTTCCGGATGCGGCAAGGCCAATGGCCGTATTGCTGTTCGTCCAGGTATAAGTGGTATTGTTTAAAGTGCCATTGAAACTCATAGGTGCCGATGACATACCATTACAGATGAACTGGTTCAGCGGTTGTGTGAAATCTGCTCTGGGCATTACCGTTATGGTAAAGTCCTGTGGCGTTCCAGGGCATCCATTGATTTCAGGAGTAACAGTAATGGTTGCTGTATTGATGGTAAGATCGTTGTTAACAGGATTGAAAGAAGGAATATTCCCTGCACCACCGGCAGCAAGGCCAATAGATGGAAGGTTATTGCTCCAGTTAAAATTGGTTGCAGCTACACTGCCATTAAACTGAACAGGATCTGTTGCACTGCCATTACAAACAGATTGATTTGCAGGGCGCACCACATCAGGGGTCGGGCTCACCACGATGGTAAAATATTTTGTCGGGCCTTCACAACCGTTTGAAGTCGGTACTACCGCAATATTTGCTGTTAGTACAGTAGTGCCTGTATTTGCAGCAGTGAATGCTGGCAAGTTGCCGTTACCCGTAGCCGCTAATCCGATTGAAGGCTGATCATTCGTCCAGCTATAGCTGATCGGCGAAACAGTTCCGCTGAAAGGTATTGCAGATGATGTTGCTCCATTACATAAGCTGAGATTGCCGGGTTGTGCCATATCTGGCGTAGGATTTACGGTAATGGTAAAAACCACCGGATTGCCATTACATGAACCTGTAATTGGCGTAATTGTGATATTAGCAATGATTGGTGCATTGGTATTGTTGATGGCTGTAAATACAGGGATATTGCCTGTACCACTGGCTGGTAAACCGATAGAAGGCTGATCATTTGTCCAGTTAAAATCTGATAGCAGTTGCTTACTGCACTGGTGAAGCTATTGAAGATTACGCCTGTGGTAACGCCCCCATTACAAACAGTTTGATTCGCAGGTTGAAATATTGTTGGATCAGGATTAACTGTAATGGTAAACGTTTCGGTTGTACTACTACAACCATTGGAAACAGCGGTTACTGTGATATTGGCAATAGCCTGGGTACTGCCGGTATTAACCGCAGTAAATGCTGGAATATCGCCGGTTCCTGATGCAGCCAGTCCGATTGAAGGATAATCGTTGGTCCAGCTGATCGTACTACCAGAAGGATTACTGCTTAAATTGATTGTGTTGATCATTGCGCCATTACAAACAGTCTGGTTGGCTACCGGAGTAACTACCGGTATGGCATGAACGATAATCGTATGATAGCTTGTATCGGCACAACCATTCACTGTAGTGGCAATCAGTTGAACAGTGTAAGAACCTGGCAGGTTAAAACTGTGTGTATAATCATTACCTGATCCGGTTCCACCATCTGTACTGCTCCATTCAAGTGTGGCGATGGCATCGGTAGACTGAACCGAGCTATTGAAGGTTACAGGTGTAGCCGGACAAGTTACTGATGGGCCTGATATTGAAACCGATGGACTATTGAATATGGTTACCGGTACAGGCATATTGAATGTGTCTTTACAGCCTGTAACACCAGTGATGATCAGTTGTACATTGTAAATACCGTTGCTGCTGTATGTATGAGATACAGTTACTACCTGAACCTGTGTTGCCATCTCCGAAATTCCAGCTATAAGATGCAATTCCGAATAAAGATTGCGACTGATCCGTAAAATGAATGATGGTATTGCTGCAACTTCTTTCTTCTCTGATGATGAAAGAAGCATTGAGCATTTCTATCCTGATGCTATCAGCACCCGGATAGGTGAATGAACAACCACTGTTAGAGTGAATGGTTAATGTAGGCAGATAAACGCCCGCATTTGCATAAGTATGTGTAACTGTTGTTTGCGTTGTGTGGAGCACTGTGCCATCACCGAAATCCCAGAAAAGGGAATCAACATTACTAACGGTGGCGGTAAAACGTACATCCCGGCGGTTACAGAAATCTCCGCCAGTATAAGTAAATGAACCGGTTGGCTGCAGAATCCTGATGGTATCCTGTGATGTACCGGTACATCCGCCCGGAAGCATCACTGTAAGGGTTACGATATAAGTTCCCGGCAGATTGTAAACATGCGTTACAGTATCACCGGAGCCTGTTGTACCATCACCAAAATCCCACCAGGCATTTCTGGAAGGTATTTCATGATTGTAAAAAGTAAAACTATGTGGTGCACAGATTACAGATGTATCTGATGCATGAAAAGAAGGATTAAATGTGCCGGTCAGTCTTACCGGAATGGTATCACGGCAACCGAAATCATTGAATGGGATCATTTCCACCCAAACGGTGCTGTTAGCCGGAGGGCCCGGATTGAGTACAACATGCTGGCCGGTTGCAAGTGTTGTGCTGAAATCCTGGTTCCACCAGTTGTATGTCTGGAAACCCGGAGGAGCATCCAGCGTTGTTATATTGGGATAATTACAATCGTATTCCATGGTTACGGTTTGTCCGCACACACTTTCCACATCCACATATGCATAACCCCAGTGACCTCTTCTTACGCAATCTGCTGTGGTAAATTCGAGGTACATGGTTTTACCGGCATAACCGCGTAAACTGATAAATACGCTCGACCAGTCTTTATAAATTACCGAAGTATCAACTGTTGAACGGATAAATCCCGGAAGATTTGAAGTAGAAATATATTCAAATGAAGCACAACTTACATAAGCATTCGCCGCAGAGTCGAATAACTGAGCAATGAATCTTGGCTGCGTCCAGGCAGTATGGCCCGGATCCTGGAAAACCACGGCATAGTCATAACGGATAGAGAAGTTACTATCGTTGAGGGGTACACGAATGGTATATTGAATACGTTCCGATTGTGCACCGATATTGGTATTACCCAGCCTGACTGCAAAATTACTTCCATCCGGAGGATTCAATGAAAACAAACCAAATGGATCAATCGCTGCCGGAGTATTTCTTGTAATGATTCTGTGCCTGTTGTTGATAGGTGCAGAAGGGTTAACTGTAATCACATTGGTAGTACCAACAGAATCCACCCTTCCCGTAAAACATCTCCAGTTCTGAAATGAACCTTCTTCGAAATCAATATTTTCGGGGCACTGAGCCGCAACATTATTACTAACAGGTGGCGTTAAACGTTGAAAACCGGAAGAAACAGTTTCTCCGGTCCAGTTAATTTCGCCTTTAAGATTCATCTTTCCTATTCTACCCTGTTTCTCAACACTTGCTATTTGATTATCGAAGCCATGAAAAACATCAATATCAGGAGTGTAAAGAATTATTCCTTTCCGATTGATCAGCTTCCAGCTCTTATTACTGAAAACTGCAGTGATGGTATCTTTAAAGTCAAATACAATGTCGTAGTTGAAAGGAATGGCTGTTCTGCCATTTTCATTGATGAAACCCCATTTGCCATTTTTTTCAACGGCTGCAAGTTTATGGTTGAAGTTCCTGGCGGCATCAAATTCAGCCGGGGCTATTGCAAAGCCCATATTATTGACAAATGAAAATTTATTGTTTTTGAGTACCCTGGAGAAACCATTCGCAAAAGATTCTGCTTCATCCCATATCTGGTTATTTACCGGTTGCTGGTTGCTATTAACAAAAACATATCCTACACCAGGCTTTTCTATTGCCTGAACATCGGGAATGGCTTGTTGTGAGGCCGCAGAAAGGCCCAACAGCAATAGTAAGATAGATAAAAGATTTTTCATCGGCTTATTGGAATAAGGCCATTTTGATGAATGGTTGGTTATTGGATAGGTTGCTAACGCTGTATATGTTAATTATATTTTAACAGGAATAAAGATTGGGTACTTGTGCTTATGCCCTTTCGTAGAACTACGTAGGGTAAATACGCAGATTTTGTAAAATGCTGAGGTTGTGGAAGGAAGTCGATAAAAAAGTTAGATGTTACGGTTGGGTAAGGATTGGATTTAACGGCATAAATTAAAAAAGCCCGTCATTGCTGACAGGCTTCTTTAAAATGATGTTCGTAGAACTACTCGCTCTTTTTGGGCTTCATCAGCTCAGTGTATTTTGCGTATAAAGCATCTCCGAGAATCTCTTTTTGCCTTTTTTCTTTCAATCCTTTTAATTCTGTGAGTTTTGCTTCTTTCTGCTCAGCAGTTAAATTAGAATTGTTATTGATGGCATTTATTTTTTCGCCGATTCTTTTAGATAAATCACTCATCTGACTCATTTGTTCATCTGTCAATCCGAGTTGTTTAAAAGCAGTTTCTGCATTTGAAGTTTCAACCGAAGGTGCTGTTTTTCTGGATTCTTCCATTTTATCAGCAATCTCTTTTTTAGAAGCTGCTTCCGGGGTATAAATAGCGGGTTTTAATTCTGCTGCATTGTCCTTTTTCCTGGTCTCCTGTGCAAAAGCAGCAGTCGTTAATCCTATTCCACAGCATGCAAGAAATAATACTTTTTTCATTTGTCTGGTTTTGATATAAAAATACAATTAAGAAATCTAAAAATACGAATTTATCTCAAAAATTTAATCCACCCGTAAAGGACTGTTTTTCAGTCGGAATAAGCTTTTCTGTACCCAACCCCGGCAGTTTTTGCATCAATTAACTCCGTTAATTATACAATTCAGGGGCTGATTTATTCAGTAGCCTGCCATCAGCCCCTACTTCCCCGCATCCATATTGTTTAATCTTAAATCAAAAAAACACACACATCATGAAAAAAATCTATCAAAAAATCATTGCTTATCGCTCTAAGCTGGTTGTATTGGGTATGACCGTATTATTGTTTGCTTCCTGTAAAAAGGACAATGACCTGGTTGGTTCGAATCCGGGAGTAACCGATGAATCTGCCCTTGTAACAGAAGCCCGTTCTTTGGAACAAAGTGTCCCACCACAAGTAAATGCTGAAGGTTCCACACTTGGTTTTACAGAAGCCGACAGAAATGGTAACCGCAATATTGTACAGATTGCTTCTTCTAATGCAAATTTCAGTGCACTGGTAGCAGCTGTGGTTAAAACCGGATTAGCTGGTGCATTGTCTGATGCTTCAGCCAATTTAACCGTGTTTGCTCCAACCAATGCAGCTTTTGCTCAATTGCCTGCTCCATTTAACAATGCTGCTAACATTGCAGGTATATCAGACGCGGGCCAGGTAGATTTTCTGAGGAATGTATTATTGTATCACGTGCTCGGAGCAGAAGTTTTTTACGGACAGGTAGCGAATGGCCGCAGCAGTGCAGCCACCATCAAACCGGCCGGTGCTTCCAATGATAACACCATATACCTTTCTAAAACTTTCGGTATTTTAAGGATTAACGGATTGTCAACTGTAATCCTGCCAAATCTGAATGCCAGCAATGGAGTGATTCATGTAATCAATAAAGTTTTGATTTTCCCATCCTCTACCATTGCAGACATCGCCATCGGTAACCCTGATTTTTCAACATTGGTTGCAGCGCTGGTTAAAACCAACCTCGCAGGCGTATTTGCAGGTTCAGGAGATTTCACCGTATTCGCTCCTACCAATGCTGCGTTTGCTAAATTACCAGCACCCTTCAATAACAGCACGAATATTTCCAATATCAGCGATCCTGCACAGGTTGCCGCTTTAGCTAATATCCTAACCTATCATGTTACCGCTAGCAGGTATTTTGCATGGGATCTGGGAATACTCAATAAAGTAACCACGCTTGCCAGTGGCCCTAATAACAAACTGACCACTTTGCTTGGTTTTAACAATGGCTGGGTGAAAGGAAATAAGAACAGGTCGTTCTCGGCTATTGCTCCGGTAGATTTACTGGCCACCAATGGTGTCATCCAGGTAATCGGAGATGTACTTCTTCCGGAATAATGGTTGCATGATGACCTGGTTTTGTTTTTTTAGTAGATGTGAAAGCGCCTTGTTTATACAGGGCGCTTTTTTTATGAAGCTGATTCCTTCGTTTGTACATCAACGGTAGTGAAACACCGGAAAAGCTGAGGGTAAGTTTGCTTGAATGAATAGTTAGTTTTTGGTATCTTTAAATAACAAATCAAAGCATGCCATTTTCAACCCGGAACAAAGAATCCATTACTCCTTATGCCATTGCAGGGCTTGTTGCCTGTGGTGGAACCAGCTCGAGGATGGGCGTTGATAAGAGTATGCTCGATTACCATGGTTTCCCCCAACGGTATTTCCTTTATCAATTGCTGGTACAATGCTGCGAAAATGTTTTTTTATCCCTGAATGAATTACAGGCATCAACTGAAAATCCGGAATTCAAAATAATTGTTGATGCGGATCAATATAAAAACAAAGGACCAATAAGCGCTTTGATGAGTTTTCAAAAGATGCATCCAGGTTCTTCTGTATTGATGCTGGGATGTGATTATCCTAATATAAGTCTGGAAGCATTACTTGATTTTCTTTCCACCGTTTTACCTGAAAATAAATCAGCAGCCTTTGCATCATCAGATGGAAATCGGTACGAGCCAATGCTTGCTTTTTATCATGCGGCTGATCTGGCTAAGTTGCCCATGCAATTCGAAACGGGCAATTATTCATTGCAAACATTTCTGCTTAATATCGAAGCTGTAAAATACAGGGCCAAAGATTTATCAAGCTTAGTGAATATCAATACCCGTGAAGCATACAATCAATTCCAACATCATCTAATAACTGAAAAGCATGTCTGAAAGTATTTACGAAAAACAAATTCAGGAAGTAAGTATACTGCGCATTGATGGTACTACAACCGCCATGGTGACCGATCAACTGGTCATGGAAGAACCACTGGAAGTATTGTTAGAATACAGCAATGAAACCGGAGTGCTGAGGAAAAATCTTGCCGTTATCATGCGTACACCAGGTCATGATGCAGAACTGGCAGCAGGTTTTTTATTTACAGAAGCGGTGATTCATCAACCGGAAGCCATCAATGAATTCCACCTCGCTGGTGAGCAGGATAGCATCAGGGTTGTATTGCAGGAAAACATCGTTCCGGATTTACAGAATGCAGAGCGGAATTTTTATGCAACTTCTGCCTGTGGTGTTTGTGGTAAATCGAGTATCAATGCGATCAGGGCCGTTTCAATTTATGATCATGTGAAAGACAAAATCGTTGTTGAGTCGAAAACTATTTTTCAGTTGCCAGGAAAACTTGCAGAACAACAGTCAGTTTTTGTACAAACAGGCGGTATCCATGCCTGCGGATTATTTAATTCGGCCGGAGAAATGCTGATGATGAAAGAAGATGTGGGCAGGCACAATGCACTCGATAAACTGATCGGTGCAGCTTACCTGGGAAACCTGCTTCCATTAAATGATCATATTTTGTTACTCAGTGGCCGCACCGGATTTGAACTGGTGCAGAAAGCTGCAATGGCAGGCATCAGGTTCATTGTTTCCATCGGAGCGCCATCCAGTCTGGCTGTAGAACTCGCCAATGAGTACGGCATCACTTTAGCAGGTTTTCTGCGCAATAACCGTTTCAATATCTATTCAGGAAAAGAAAGAATCCTGTTGTAATAATTATAACCAATCATGAAAATAAGGATCAAAGGAAATTCAGTTCGATACAGGCTAACCCGGAAGGATGTTGCAGCCTTAACGAATACAGGAATGATTGAAGAAAGTACAGCATTCGGAGTGAATACTTTCTATTATGCTCTGAAAGCAAAAGAAAACATTGAAACACTGGAAGCTGATTTTATAGGTAACCGGATTACACTTTATGTGCCACAATCATTTGTTTCCGGATGGGAGCACAATTCAATCGTTGGCTGTGATGCACAGCTGCAGCTATCCGCTACCGATAGTTTGTATCTGTTGCTGGAAAAAGATTTCGCCTGCCTGGATGAGACACACGAAGATCAACGGGATATGTATGAAAACCCTAATAAAACCTGTTAGCAATGGAAAATGATAAAACACAACAGGAAGGGATACCCGGAGTAGAGAACCCGATTGATTTCACCGGTTTGAAACTGACTGCAGTACAAACCAAAGCTGCCGGTATACCTGCGGTGATGTCATCCTTTAAACATGTTTTCGGCGAAGCAGGAATATTTCGTGGATTGAAGGCACTCAGTAAGCTTAATCAAAAAACCGGATTCGATTGCCCGAGTTGTGCATGGCCCGATCCCGATGATGAGCGCAGCGGTATTGCAGAATATTGTGAGAATGGCGCCAAAGCTGTGGCCGATGAAGCTACCCAGAAGAAACTGACAGCTTCATTTTTCAAAGAAAATGCAGTGCAAAACCTGGCGACTTTATCAGATTATGAAATCGGAAAAAAGGGACGCATTGCTGAACCTGTTTACCTGGCAGAAGGCGATACACATTATCGTCCCATCAGTTGGGAAGCTGCTTTTGAAAAAATCGAGGAGCAACTCAATGGATTGTTGTCGCCCGACGAAGCTATTTTTTATACATCCGGCCGAACCAGTAATGAAGCGGCATTTCTTTACCAGCTTTTCGTAAGAGAATTCGGAACGAATAACCTGCCCGATTGCAGCAATATGTGTCATGAAAGCAGTGGTGTTGCCCTGGGTGATGCGTTGGGTATTGGTAAAGGATCGGTAACACTGGATGATTTTAACGAGGCAGAATTGATCATCATTCTCGGTCAGAATCCAGGCACCAATCACCCCAGGATGCTCACGGCTTTGCAGAAAGCAAAAGCAAACGGAGCACAGATTATTTCTGTGAATCCTTTACCTGAAGCCGGACTGATGGGATTTTCCAATCCGCAGCAACTGGCTGGAATGTTGGGCATGCAAACAACGCTGACTGATCTTTTTCTTCCGGTTAAAATCAATGGCGATCTACCATTGATACAGGCCATCGAAAAATTATTGTTGGAAGCAGAAGAACATCAGCCCGGTAAAATATTCGATCTTGATTTTATTCAGCAGAAAACAAAAGGGTTTGAATCCTTCCGTTCACATGTGCAACAACTGAACTTTGAAGCTTTGTGTAGCGAATCGGGCATCGACATCGCTGCTGTGAAAGAAGCTGCTACACTGATCAGTCAGAAGAAAAAAATCATCGCCTGTTGGGCCATGGGACTTACCCAACACCGTAATGCAGTGGATACGATTCGTGAAATTGTAAACCTGCTGTTGCTGAAAGGAAGTATCGGAAAACCTGGTGCAGGAACCTGTCCGGTTCGGGGGCATAGCAATGTTCAGGGGGATCGCACGATGGGCATATATGAAAAACCTTCTGCTGCATTGCTCAATAGTATTGAAACACAATTTGGTTTTCAACCTCCGTCAAAACACGGATTGGATGTAGTGGATTCCATCAAAGCCATGCATGAAGGAAAGGCAAAAGTTTTTTTTGCCATGGGTGGGAATTTTCTTTCTGCCACACCCGATACATTGTACACTGCAAAAGCATTGCAGCGTTGTAACCTGACGGTGCATGTATCAACCAAATTAAACCGCAGTCACCTGATTCATGGTAAAGAAGCTATTATTCTACCCTGCTTAGGAAGATCAGATAAAGATATCAGAAACGGAAAGGAACAATTTATTTCCTGTGAAAATTCAATGGGTGTTATACAATCATCCAAAGGAATACTTGATCCTGTTTCAACGCATTTACTGAGTGAACCCGTTATTGTTTGCAAACTGGCAAAAGCAGTTTTAGGTAAACGATCGAAAGTAAACTGGGATAAATACCTCAGTGATAATGATTATATCAGGGATGAAATTGAGAAAGTAATTCCGGGTTTTGATCAGTACAATCAGCGTGTACGCATTCCCGGTGGTTTCTATCTGCCCAATCCAAACCGGCAACAGGAATTTGCTACACAGAGTGGTAAGGCGCAATTCAGTATCGCCACCCACGAGTCGATTAAACTGATGAAAGATGAACTGCTGATGATGACCATCCGTAGTCATGATCAGTTCAATACTACCATTTACGGGCTGAACGACCGATACAGGGGCATTCACCAGGAACGTCGGGTTATTCTGATGAACCAGGCCGATATGAACGATCGTGGATTAAAGGAAAAAGACATGGTAGATATTATCAATGATGAAGGCGGTATCAGGCGTATTGTTCATCAGTTTATTGTTGTGCCCTATCCGATTCCAAAATCCTGCACTGCTACTTATTTCCCCGAAACGAATGTGCTGGTACCCATCAGCAGCGTGGCCGATAAAAGCAATACACCTGTTTCAAAAGGAGTGATTGTGAAAGTTGTACGATCAGGGAAATAACCAAAAAATTGGTATTGGGGCAACCGGATGGGTCGATTTAGCGTATCTGTCATCGTAAATATGCACGCTTCCTTTTGCGAATTAGTACCCGATTTTATGTGAAAAGCCTTTCAAATGGCTGTTTTCACATAAATAAAATTCCTGATTTGCTGTAAAGGAAGTAAATTTATATAGTGATTTCCAATCCTTTGAGTAACCGCTTTCACAATTAAAAGCACACTTTATGTACACAAGTTTACTCGCAAGGAAACCACTATGCCCGGGAATCAGGAAAATCATTGCTTTTGCGTTGACAGGTTTTATCTGCAATGCAGCCCTGGCAACCGATTGGTATGTTAACGATGCCTCTACTACCGGCGACATTTTTACAACAGCTATTGGAAATGATGCCAATCCAGGAACTGCCGCCTCTCCCTTTGCTACTGTTGGATTTGCTATTGCCGCCGCTTCATCCGGCGATGTGATTTATGTGGATGCAGGCACTTATGGCGAAGGAGATATTTTTGTTACTAAATCACTTACTTTAAGGGGTGCCAAGTTTGGTATACCAGCCGGACCTGCTGCTGTTCCTGTTGGCAGAGGTACCAATGAATCGATCATCAATGGTGGTGGTATATATTACGGACAAAGCATCGACAATATCACTGTAGACGGATTCACTATCGACCTGGGAACAGGTATACGTGGTATCGAAGCCCGTGGATTAAACAGCGTGGTGATCAATAATATTGTAACAGGAATTGTAAATCCCCTGATACAGCAGGCAGGAATTTCAACCAGGGCCAATGCGCCATTGAGGCTTCACAGCTATACTGTTCAGTATAACAATGTTCAGAATTGCCGCAACGGATTCTTTATTGATGGCAATCTGGAGAATGTTTCTGAGATCAGTTTCAATTATGCATCAGGTGGTTTTACTGCAGGATTTCAAATGGTGGCCAGCAATAACCATATTTTCAAAGCCAATGTTTCCGAAAACAATGCACAGGGTTTATTGGTTACCCGTGGCAACCTTACCATTGAGCAGAATACTTTCAGGAATAATACTGTTGCCGGTATCAGGCTTGCAGGTACCAATGCACTGATCGGAAATCGCATCCAGTTCAATTATTTTGAGAACAATGCAGTGGGTATCATTCTTACTGATCCCAATCCGGCTGCTGTGGGCAATCAGGCTAATTACAATTCATTCACCGGGAATACTGCTAATATCGGCAGTTTACATGACGCTGATTTTAATGCTACCTGTAACTGGTATAATACAACAGATCAGCCTACGATTGCAGCATCTATTACGGGTAATGTTACTTTTGTTCCATACCTGCTGGATGGTACTGATTCAGATCCGGTGGAACCTGGCTTTCAGCCCTCAACGAGCTGCGTAGTACCGGTTATTCTTACCGGATTTACTGCTTCAGTTAAAAATTATGATGCTATTCTCAACTGGCAAACAGCAACTGAAGTGAACAGCAGTCATTTTATCATTGAAAGAAGTGTAGATCAACAGGCATTTACTGAAGTTGGCCGTGTAGCAGCCCGTGGATTCAGTGATAACCGTGTGAATTATAGTTTCACTGATAACAAACCGGTGGCATTTGACCGCCCTGTATTTTATCGTTTGAGAATGGTTGACAGGGATGGTACTTATAAGTTCTCTAAAATTGTTTCTGTAGTACTTAAAACCAGCGGATCTTTTGTACAGAATGTATATCCTAGTCCGGTGAAAGTTGGCGAAATTATCAATACAGATTTTATCTCAGCTACCCCACAGGACATCAATATTTCTCTGATCAACAGCAATGGCCAGGTGCTGATTCAGAGGCCGGTAAAAGTTATCAAAGGATCTAATAAAATCAGGTTCACATTACTAGCCGCCAGTGCAGGCGTTTATTACCTGGTTTACCGTTCAGAAGACAAGGTTCAGAAAGTACCGGTAACCGTTTATTAAGCAGGAATTCAGAAGTTTAATACTTCTATTTATAAGCAGGACAAATAAAAATGCGACAGTTAAATGTCGCATTTTTTATTATTAATATATTGATTATTATATTCCTGAGGTGATCAACTCAATTAATTGATCAGGTTCGGATTTATTCCGGATTACAAATTATCAACCCTTGCTTCAATCACATTCTGGATTGAAACCGGCAGCGCAGAAAGCAAGTCATAACCAGTTTCCTGTTCAATCAGATCAACTGAAGTACGGTATGTTTTCCAGTCGGAATTAACCGTATTGATATTTGGAATCAGGATGCTGATGACACGGGTATTGTTGGTTACCCTGGCCAGGTCATTGGATCCGTTAGGAATCACCACCATTACTTTCCAGAGCATTGCAGGCACCGTTACACGGCTATTGTCAATTGAAGTAGTTAAACCACTGGTTGCTGCAATACCACCTTCACCGTAGTTACCGGAAATGATGTAAAGTTCATTGCCTGCATTTACCAATACACGGGTATAATCTTCCAGCGCTGCCCAGGTAACCTGGTTGTTATAGGGTGCTTGTGGAATAATATTGGTCATGAGAAAGGTAGATGAATTGGCTGCAATAGACGAAGTTCTGTCGGCAGACGGGCACATATGGCCACGATCGAATCCGGTAGTGCTATAACTGATATTGTCTACATGGTACCAGCTGGAAGGCAGGTTTGGATTGGCCCTGAAGTCGTCCTGACGTGGCGTTGTACCAAAATCGGAAGCCACTACATGCCAGCTTACCCAGTTAGGAATACCACGGTCGCGGTTATAAGAAACAGTGTAATAACCTTCTTTCATCAGGTAATTGCCATAATTGGCTTCAACGGCTGTAGCATTGCTGGGATTGCCCATAACCAGATTACTGTCGGTAGCTGTAACCGGAGGGTTGATCGGGTTTACAACAACCGGAGCATCAACAGGCGGTGTAGTTTCAACTGATGTTTTTTCACAAGCACTGAATGCAAAACCTGTTGCAATCAGGAATAAGTAGAATTTATTTTTCATAATGAGCGACTTTAGGGTATTTCACCTTATGCCTTTTAAACCCGGATTTTCGGGTCGTCAAAACTACGCTATTGTTTTCAATTCTGCTCTTTCTGTAATGATCCTTTTTGCTCTAATATTCAACATTCCCGTATAAAAAGATGTACCTTTAAGTACATAAAATATAAAAACTTGCAGGCCAGGGCCATATGCTTGATTTTCTTCGGATCACTAGGCCTCAGTACCACTGCACAGGTAAAGCAGGATACCGGGGATTATAGTGAAGTGGATAGCTTTGCACTCACGGTAAAATACAAGAACGATTATATTCTCCTTTCTAAAGAACTCACTGCCCCTTATTACGATGATACCCGCAAACTCCGGTCAATTTTTAAATGGATAACTGCCAATATAGAATATGATTATCGTTTTATCAACAACGGTAAGGAAATCATAGAACCCGAGTGCAGCGATAAAATTGATTGCAGCCTCATTCAGCAGGATTGGGAGAATCGTTACATCAAGCGTATCCTCAAAACAAGGAAAGCCGTGGCCGATGGCTATTGCAGGTTATTCAAAAAACTGTGTGAGTTAAACAACATTCAATGTGAAATGATCAGCGGCTATGCCCGAACGAAAGCTTACCAGGTCGGAAATCCGATGAGTGTGAATCATTGCTGGAATGCAGTGATGATCGATACCAATTGGTTTTATACAGATGTAACCTGGGCTGCAGGATTTTGTATAGAAGATGATGAAACCGGTCGGTTACTCAGGTATGTAAAGGATTTTAAAGAATATTACTGGTTAAAGTCATTTGACTGAATTCTCCAGAAATCATTATCCCAAAAAAGGTTATTTCACTGAAACGACTTCGCTGAGCAAAGAACAGTTTTTTAATAAGCCATTTTATTATTCTGTGGATGTGCTGGAAAATATAAAAGAGAATGTACCAGCAACAGGTGTGATCAAAGTAAAAAAATCGGATACCATCTTTTTTTCATTTGAATACAAAAAAGAAATCCGGCAGATTCAGATCAATTCGAATGTTTACCGGAATCCATCTTTATGGATGACCGTGCCTGCCGGCCGGAAAAAAACAAAGCTCGTGAAAGACAGCTGGGCTGAGAAAAAACAACAATATATTCCATTTGAAAAACACGACAATTGTTATAGTTTTTATTATGTAGTAAAAGATATGTCGCTCTACTACCTTGAACTTTCTTTTGATTTTAAGCCATCGATCCGTTACAGGGTAAGGGTTGAAAATTAGTCTTTCCCTAACAAAATGCTTTATGCATTCTTATCGTTTGCCGCATTTAATATTGTAAATTGAGCCCGAAAATGAGGTCTTCTTTACGATACTTTTTCTTGCTGTTTTGTTTTTTGTTTTCAGGAATAGCTTCGCGTGCCCAGAACATCACAGGTACCTGGGAAGGAATCATGAATGATGAGTTTTTGCAGATCAATGTGGAGCAAAGAGGAAATGAATTGTGTGGTTACACGTATGATATTCTGTTAGACAATCGTACCAGTTATTGCAGAGCTTACTTCACCGGGTACTATGATAAAGCCAGTGGCGTATGGACAATCAATGGCGTTTCTTTCATCCAGAACAGCGGTAATCATGTGCTGATGACTTTGCGTTTATGGCAGAAATACAAGAACAATCCTAAGATTTTAAAAGGACTGGTAACAACCCGTTCTATGTTTTCCGATTATTTCGGATTTGAAGAAGGCGATTCATTTGAAGTGAGTAAAGTTTCTTCAAAGCCAAGAAAGCCATTCGGAAAAATGCCGGTTTGTTATCCGGGAACAGAACCAGAGCCCGAAAAGCCCGAAGTTAAAAAGCCTGTACCTGTAAAGCCCAAACCTCCGGTAGTTAAGCCACACGCAACTCCGAAGCCTCCGGTTACAAAACCAAAGCCTGTGACGCCTAAACCTCCGGTAGTTAAACCTAAACCTCCGGTAGTTAAACCCAAACCTCCGGTTACTAAACCTGTTCCAACAAAGCCAGTAATTGCCAATGATACTTTAAAACAAAAACCGGTAATACCTCAGCCTGTGAAAGTAAAACCACCGGTAACGGATAGAGGCCTGATTGAAAAAATGACTGCACGGAGAAAAACTGAAGTGTCGAGGTTAGCAGTGGATGTAAAGCATATTGAATTGAAAGTTTATGACAATGGTGTGGTAGACAATGACACTGTTAGTATATTTTACAATGGCCGTTTATTAAAAGGTAAACAGCGGCTTTCGGAAAAACCATTGATCATTGAAGTAGACCTCGATGACAATACCAGCATACATGAAATCACCATGTTTGCCGAAAACCTGGGTGGCATTCCTCCGAATACAGCCATCATTGTAGTAACGGCCGGGGATAAACGCTATGAACTCCGTTCCAGTGCCAGTCTGGAAGAAAATGCTGTACTGGTATTTGAATACAAACCGAAGTAGATTTTTTAGATACCTATTTTGGTATTGACTACAGCCAGAATTTCTTTTTCCAATGCGATGGTCTTGTTTTCTATTTCTTTGCCTTTGGTGATGATATCGTTTACATAAGCTTTGTCCTCATAGTCGGCTGCATTGATCCTTACATTCATAAAGGCACCCATCACAGCTGATCTTGCGCAAAGAGCTCCCACTCCTGCATCAGAAACAGAATTCGGGTTACCGGTTTCTGCCATGGCTTTGATCACTTCCATGCTGCTATAGGCTGTCTGCATCACTTTAAACGGAATTTCAATGGCATTGCGTGTGGCATCCTGTATGGCTTTGCTTCGTATCGCTTTTTCTGTCATCTGTCGATTTGGGTAAGCCAAATGCATTCATGATCTGATTGAATGCCTGTGTATCGGCATCCACCAGCCTGAGCAATTCTGTTTTGTACTGTTCACCTTTTTCGGCCCAGTTGCTGAATTCTTCCCATCTTTCATCCCAGCCTTTTTTGTGTGAAGAAAGATTGGCCACCATGGTTGCCAGCGAAATACCCAATGAACCAATATAAGCTGAAATGGATCCACCTCCCGGTGCCGGACTTTCACTGGCTGTTTCATCAGCAAAATCGCTCAGTGTCATACTGATCAGTCTGCTGTTGCTTTTATCGGCCAGCATGTATTCAATGATTCTTTCTTCGGGTTTAAATGGAGATAATTCATCCAGCCCCATTGATTTAACCGCAATTTTAATCAGCTCTTTTTCACTCACACCGGTTGAACGTTGTTGTTTGCGGAGGAAATACTTGCCGGCATCCGTCAACGCTTTCAGTGGAATCAATCCCACCAATCTCACTACCGGTAACGCGTATGCCCCTGGCTTCTGCTTTCCTGCAGGTTTCATCAAAGGCAATATGAACCGGGGTTATATTGATATTGGTGAGGTTGATGGATATCTGTGCAATGCCATATTCTTCAATATACCATCCAATGGCTTTCACACATTTCAAACTACCGGGAATGGATACAGGCTTTCCATTTTCATCATTCACTACTTTTCCATTTTCCCTTTTTACCCTGCCGGCTTCCCTGATATCAAAAGCAATTGCATTGGCTCTGCGGGTTGAAGTGGTATTGAGGTTTACATTATAAGCAACCAGGAAATCCCTGGCACCAATTACGGTTGCACCTCTTTTGGCATCGAATACAGCCGGACCAAAATCGGGTTTCCATTCCGGCAGCAATATTTTTTTAGCAAATCCTTCATACTCACCGGCACGTATAACCGATAAGTTGCTTCGATCTTTATTGGGTTGAGCTGCTTCATACAGGTAAACGGGCAAATCCAGTTCTTTACCTACCCTGGCTGCCAGTTTCTGTGCATAGGCTGCTGTTTCTTCCATACTGATATTGGCGATGGGTATGAGCGGACAAACATCTGTAGCGCCCATCCTCGGATGCTCGCCCTGGTGACGGCTCATATCGATCAATTCACCTGCTTTTTTAATGGCCCTGAATGCCGCTTCAATCACTGCTTCCGGTTCACCTACCATGGTCACTACTGTTCGATTGGTGGCTTTTCCCGGATCCACATTCAATAACCTCACTCCTTCTACTGATTCAATCTGGTCGGTAATCTGTTTGATGATACCCAGGTCATTTCCTTCAGAAAAATTAGGAACACATTCTATCAGTTGTTGCATATTGATTGCTTTATCTTTTGAATTTTACTTTTAAAAGGGTTTAAACATATTGTCCGTTGATCATCACTTTGTCTACCAGGTTTGATCCGAATGCATATGGAAGATAAGCCAGTGATGGAATAGGTTTGGTAAAGATCAGGTTTGCTTTTTTGCCGATGGTAATACTGCCGGTTTCTTTTTCCGTTTCCATTGCATAAGCACCATTCAGTGTAGCGGCATTGATGGCTTCTTCGGGAAGCATTTTCATCTGGATGCAGGCCAAGGGAAACCACAAAATTCATATTGCCACTCGGGGATGAACCAGGATTGAAATCAGATGCCAAGTGCGATGGCACATCCTGCATCAATCATTTTCCTTGCCGGTTGAAAAGGCATTCTCAGAAAGAAAGCAGCAGTTGGTAAAAGCGTACCGATCATTTCAGATTGTGAAAGATCAGTGATGTCTTTATCAGTCATGGTTTCCAGGTGATCTGCAGAGATGGCATTCAAACCAATAGCAGCTTGTAAACCACCGATACTGTTGAGCTGATTAATGTGCAGTTTTGGTTTCAAGCCTGCTGTTGCTCCGGCTTTACAGATGGTTTCCATTTCTGCCGGTGAGAAAAAGCCCGTTTCACAAAACACGTCTATATAATCGGCGAGTTTCTCCTGTGCAATTACCGGAAGCATTTCATCGGTGATCAGTTTTATATAAGCTTCATGGTTTTCTTTGTACTGTGCCGGGTAAGTATGTGCGCCCAGGAAAGTTGATTTAATTACCAGGGGCGATTTTTCTTTTAATTTTTTGATCACCCTGAGCATTTTCAATTCTGCTTCTACCGTTAAGCCATAGCCGCTTTTTATTTCAATGGCACCTGTTCCCAATCTGGAAACTTCTTCCAGTCTTTTCCAGGCTGCATTGAACAATTCATCTTCTGTTGCGGCGCTCAATTTTCCTGCTGAATTTAAAATGCCACCACCTTTTGCTGCGATTTCAGCATAACTCAATCCATTGATCTTATCTACAAATTCAGTTTCCCGGCTACCGGCAAATACTATATGCGTATGGCTATCGCACCAGGCAGGCAGGATCATACAACCCTGCATATCCACTGTTACCAGGGGTTGAACCGGTAAAGTCAGTTCCAGCTCATACATATGTCCGTAGGCAGCAATCTGCTCATCCTCCACCAGTAAAAAAGCATTCTCAATACAGGGCAGACTGGCAAGATCCTGGCCTCTCAGCAGGTACTGTTCTTCTCTTACATTGACGAGGCAACTGATATTGATAAAAAGTGTGGTCATGTGTAGATGATAATTTGAAGAAATTTATAACTGCTCCCAGAGTTTTTTACTGAAAGCTTCCAGACCGGGATCGCGGGCTCCCATCAGCAACAATACACAATCACTGGTGAGGTGTGGCCTGACGGTTTCTAAAAAATCATTTCTGTCGGCACACAAAGTATGCCTGCTTTCCTGTTGCTTTTATGCCTTCCACCAGGTCGTTGGCCGAAATGTCTTTGGTGGCGGTACCTCCGGCATAAAAAATTTCACTCATCCAGATTTCATCTCCGGGTCTTAACGCACGGGCAATATCATGAATAAAATCATTTTTCAAAAATCTCGTGGGTCCGTAACCGTGAGGTTGAAACCAGGCAATTACTTTCGGGGCGATGTACTGGCAGGCTTCAATGGAAGAAGCACATTTTACAGGATTGTGTGCATAATCATCAATAACAGAAATGCCGTTTTTGATACCCAGCAACTGGTGCCTGCGGTAAATACCTTCATATTTTTCCAGCGCAGCGGCGCAGGTTTCCAGAGAAATACCCAGTTGATGTGCAACGGCAACAGCTGCCAGTGCATTTTCCATATTGTGTTTTCCAACGGTATTTAATTGAAACGACTGGCCGTTGATGGTAAAAGCGGATCTGCATACCTGTTTGACTGAAGTCAGTAGCTGTATACGCTGCTTTGATAGCGGGATTGAGAAGAAAAATCAAACTGGTCTACCGGCTGAAAGTTCTGCTGCCAGTGAATTGCATTGGTTGACAACAAATAATTTTTTCGTGTTCGATTTGAATGTGCCGAAAATCTGCATCAGTTCATCGATTTCCTGGTGGTCTTTATCAATGTTCAGCAATAAACCCACTTCAGGATTGTACTGAACAATGGAGCCATCGCTTTCATCGGCTTCAATGATCAGCCATTCTCCTTTGCCTACTTTGGCATTGCCGATTTTATTTTCACGGATGATGCTTACAAGTCCTGCGCCACTGATGATGCTCGGTTCCCACCCGGCTTTTTCCATGATGTCGAAAAGCATTGCACTGGTGGTGCTTTTACCGGAAGTGCCGCCTACTGCGATTGTTTTTTTGCTATCGGCTATCAATGAGAGTACTTCACTTCTTTTTAAAATCGGGATCGACAAAGCTTTTGCTTTCTGCACTTCCGGAACAGTATCTTCAATCGCAGTTGAAACAACAACGAGGGAAATATTTTCAGTGAGCCCTTCTCCGTTTTGTGCAAAACAACGAATGCCGGCCTGTTCCAGTTTATCCCTTGTATCGTTGGGTTGACCTTCGATGAAATAACGATCGCTTCCGCTTACTTTTTTACCGATACCCGCCAGGTACTGGGCAATCGCACTCATGCCTGTACCGGCAACACCTATAAAAAATACCTGTTCAAAATCTTCTATTTTTTTATTCATTCCAGTTGTTGTTCTTCAAATTTGATACTTATGGTTCCGGGTTGCTAATTTACAGATATCCTTTCTGCCGCCCCGACTTGTTTTTATTTTAACAATTCGGGAAAACCTTTTTGACCAACGGATCGTTTATGAATTACCATTAATTTTAAATATGAAACCTATCTTCTTTACGATTATCTCGTTGTTTGTTTTGTGTTCCTGTGCTCAGACGCAGCAACCTAAATTGAAAATTCCTGCCGGAGATCCCAAGCCTGTTGCGAATGAAGCAGTGGCCACATTTGCCCAGGGTTGTTTCTGGCATACCGAAATTGTATTTCAGAGCCTGGTTGGTGTGAGAGATGCCGTTTCCGGTTACGCCGGTGGTACTACTGTGGATCCGAGTTATGAAGAAGTATCTTCTGGAAAAACAGGACATGCAGAAACAGTGCAGGTGTATTATGATCCTTCGAAAATCTCTTATGCAACCCTGGTAGCTGCCTATTTTGCCAGCATGGATCCTACAACACTCAACAAACAAGGCAATGATGTGGGTACAGAATATCGTTCAGTGGCTTTTTACCGGAATGAATCTGAAAAGAAAATTATTGAAGCGGAAATCAGTCGAATCAATGCCAGTAAGAAGTACAAGAATAAGGTAGTGACAGAAGTAGTTCCTTTTAAGAATTTTTACAAGGCAGAAGATTATCACCAGGAATATATTCTCAATAACCCCGGAAACTCTTACGTGCAGCATGTTTCCATACCCGATTTCATTCATTTCAAGAAAGAATTCAAAGGGAACTTCAAGCCATAAGTTAATCAGGTTACTGCAGCAAGTTCTTTCCGGTAGTCGTACTGGAGATCTTCATGCATGGTGTCGATGGCAGCATTGATTTTTTTCAGCAGTGCATGGTAAATATTATTCAGCACCGTACTTTTTGTAAGGTCTATTCCGGAGTCTTTTATGCCCATGCAAACATGAATGAGTAAACTGGCTTCTGTAGTTTTTTGTGCACTGTACTTAATATACCTGTTCGCCATGCGGATGATTTTACGAATGTTTTTCTTGGCGATGTACAGATTTTTGGTATTGAGTTCTGTAAACGAAAGATCTATTTCTGCTTTAACTCCAAGGATATAATTCAGCTCATCCTGCTCTTCAAAAAGAAGATAAGTAATCAGTTCTTTATTTTCTTTTCTGAATTTGGCAAGTCGCATGCAAACCTCCAGCAGCCTTGCTTCGGGTAGTGTTTCCAGTTCTGTTTTGATTTCCTTTACACTGGCAGCTTTCATACAATCAAGTTATTTTCGGCTACAATTTACCGTAATAAAACCAGTGATCGGATCATGATATGCATAAAATAAAAAAACCTTCGTAAGAAGGTTTTTCAAGGACGGTTTTTGATAGGAATAGCAACGGTTTTTCCTGCCCATATGCATTTTTAGTATTGGATTAACGACGCTAAGTTCTCTTTTTAAACAGGAGTAATTTGTAGTACTGCATAGGATATTTTTGTAGTACCAATCGGCTGTATTCTACAAATAATAAACCCCTGTAATTTGTACAGGGGTTAAAAAAAATATGTTAGTACTGATTATTTACCGAGAATAATTCTTTCGAGTTCCTTCGACATATCTTCAATCTGCTTTCCCGCAAAAATGATTTTCACATTCCTGATATCGTCTTCGGTTATACGATCATTGAAATCGTTGAGGTGACGCTGGATTTTATTGTGCGTAACTTCATCTCTGATATGCCTGAGCTGAACATGTTCTTCAAATGGCCTAAGCATGGTGGTATGGGTTTGCATGAGTTAAGTTTGTACGGTGTAATAATAGTGAAAGATTACCGTAACTTATACCCAGGTTAAATACATAACATTAACTTAATATTGGAAAGGCTTTCATTCATAACCGTTTGTGTAATTACCCTGGTTTGAATGACTTATATGCTTTATTTTCAATATATTGTATCCGATAATTTAAAATTTACATGATATGAAAAAGCTTTGCCTTCTTTTGCTGGTTCTGACGCTAGTTTTTCAACAGTCAATAGCCCAGCCCATTGGATCCTCTTCTGTTGATTCACTGGTTGAGAAGACATTAAAAACCTTTGATGTGCCGGGTATTGCGGTGGGAATTGTCAAAGATGGCCAGGTGATTCATGCAAAAGGTTATGGGGTTCGTTCGTTGAACAGCAATCTAAAAGTGGATGAGCAAACTTTATTTGGCATTGCGTCCAACAGCAAAGCATTTACAGCTGCAGCCCTGGCTATGCTGGTGGATGAGGGAAAACTGAACTGGGAAGACAAGGTGACTGATTTTATTCCGGAGTTTAAAATGTATGATCCATATGTGACTGAAAATTTCACCATTGCTGATCTGCTCACGCATCGAAGCGGACTTGGTTTAGGTGCCGGTGACCTGATGTTTTTCCCCGATTCCAATAATTTCACCCGAAAAGATATCATTCATAACCTCCGTTACCTGAAACAGGTGTCCTCTTTCAGAACTAAATTCGATTATGATAACCTGCTGTATATTGTTGCAGGTGAAGTGCTGGCAAGGGTTTCAGGAATGAGCTGGGAAGAATACATCGAAAAAAGAATACTCGCTCCTTTGGGTATGAAAAAAACAGCTGCTTCTTTTTCCAGGTTATCAGATAAATCTAATGTAGTTGATCCGCATGCGCCGGTTGATGGTAAAGTAAAAGTCATCCGCCGCGATTGGAGCGAGAATGCCAATGCAGCTGGCGGTATTTACAGCAACATAGCCGACATGAGCAAATGGATACTACTGCAATTGAACAATGGTAAATACGGAGAGAAAAATCTGCTGAAATTATTCAGCCAGGAAAGACAACATGAAATGTGGACCATTCAAACAGTAATACCAACAGGTGGTGGCCCAACAATTTACAATACACATTTTTCGGGATACGGACTGGGTTGGTTTTTACGGGATGCAAAGGGATATTTGGAAGCTTCTCATACCGGCGGTTTGGCAGGCATTGTTACACAGGTTACGCTTGCTACCTGAGCTCAACCTGGGGATCGTTGTGCTTACCAATCAGCAGTCGGGCGCTGCATTTACGGCAATCACCAATACCATCAAAGACAGTTATTTCGGTATTAAGGGAAAAGACAGGGTAAAAGAAATGCATGACCGTGTAATGAAAGGAGAAGCGAATGCAAAGAAAATCACCGGAGAATTGTGGGCATCCATTGATTCGGTTCAGAAAGCCAATAGCAGTAAAAAAGATTACGCCGCTTATACAGGAACTTATACCGACAAATGGTTTGGAGATGTGGAGATAACCATCAGCAATGGAAAATTATACTTTGCTTCTGTAAGATCTAAAATTCTGGCGGGTGAAATGTTTGCTTACAAGGGAAACAGCTTCATTGTTAAATGGAACGACCGTAGCCTGGATGCTGATGCATTTGTAAAGTTCGAACTCGATAATGAAGGAAAAGCGATCGGTATTAAAATGGAGGCCATCTCTCCCCTCACCGATTTCAGTTATGATTTCCAGGACCTTGATTTTGTGCGGAAAAAGTAGTTTCAATAAACCGTGATTATATCAGGGTTTTGCTTGATTTGGCAATCATTACACCGTTCTGGTAAAGTTGAACCGTGTAATTGCCCTTAACGCATTTATCGGCATTAACGGAGAAGGATAAACGCTTTGCTTCACCTTTGCTGTATTCAAACCTCACTTTGCAGGAATAGATACGCCTGCCTTCTGGGGTTTCAAAAGAACCCGATTCCCAGGCAGATGATTTAACTACTTTGCCATCGGGCTGAACGAGCACTACCATGATTTCGGCATTGCTGGTTTGTGAAAGATTATTGCGCACTACAAATGAGCCAACAAATTTATCTGTTTGTAAAGCCTGGTAAGTTTCCTGTTCTTTTCCTTCATCAACCATCATCGCCGACAGTCTGAGATCGGAAGCGGTGAAAACACTTCCTACCGGAGCCGGGCGATCCTGTTGAACAGCCGAAGTTCGGTTATCGGAGATACTGGCAGTAGTGGTAGCTCTGTAATTCTGCAATGCCTGTTTCTGTTCGGCAGTGAGCTGTGCCAGTACACCATAAAGTCGTTTGTTTTCCCGCTCAATTTCTGCATTGCGGTCACGCAATTGATCCACTTTTTTCTGCAGCTCTCCGATTTTCTGTTTAGCGATCTCGAGATCAGCTTTGGTGGAAGGATTTTTAAGGAGTTCAGCGATTTCGTTGCGGAGTTTATAAAAATCGGTAAGTTTTACATCGAGGTCCTGTTTAAGGGAATCGGCACGGTTCCAGGTAGAATCGAGGATGCTGATGTTCTCGATGGTATTTGCGTATATCCGGTTCAGTGAGTCACGGGTAGCATTAGCCGCCGCAGTGGAATCTTTGATGATATAAACAGTTCCCTGCTTTTCACTTTTCTGGTTGCCAAGATTATAACCCCAGCTCCAGAGCAGGGCAAATGACACAAGAATCAATAAAACAGAAACTACCAGTAAAAGCAGCGATTTGGAATCTTTCATGAATTTTTTAAGGATAATGGAACGGGTTCTTTATTTGGAAACAGTCTGATCTACAAAAGCACTGATCCAACCTACCTGTCCATTTTTAACCAGGAAAAATTGTTTTTTCTCATAAATACCTTCGAACTGGCGCATGATTTTGAGCAATAATCCTGCACCCGACATCAATGCACGCTGATCAAAAACTTTGTTTACCCTTTTAACTTCAGCACCGATCAATGCCTTGTCTAATGTAGGGTCAGTTGTATTTTTAACAACAGCAGAATCGCTGAAAGATGCATAATCAGTGTAAAGACGGTCGCAGAATTTCGCCACATCATCGAATATTACCGGAACCACAGGATTGTCTGCCAGTTCAGGATACATCAGGGTTGCAGTAGCCCAGGCGATACCACCACTGAAGGCGATGTTATCACTCATGTTGTAAGCACCGCTCACATTTACTGCATAAGTGATTTCATCATTGGCTGGCCCGGCAAGTACCCGGTACATTTGTTTGCTGAAATTGGTGAGTGATTTATCTTCATCCAATCTTTTATCAGTAGCATTGGAGATACTTTTGGTACCCCAGGTAAGCTGGAATAATTTAAAATCTTTGGTATTGCCTGAAGGGAAATAACCACCTTTTGTGTTACCACTTCCGATATCGATCAGGAAAGTATTGTAACGCCTTGAAGCTGGCACAATACCAAGGTGTGAAAGACGGGCTTCATCTACCACATCAATAGCACTCATCTTTCTTTGTGGTTCGTTGATGGCTTTTCTGAATGAATCGGCCATATTGGTGATCCAGGAATTTTTATCATCTTTTTCAGCCTGGATTTTAACGCCACTGCTGAACAAAGTAAAAATGCGTTCACTTGGAATCTGGTAACCGGTTAAAGCAGTATTGTACAATCCACACAAGCCTTTTAAAGTTGCCTGGAAGCTGGGTTGTGTAAATGAGATGAAATCTGTATTCACAGAAGTATCTTTCAGAATATTGAAACTGCCGTTTTTCTGGCCGTTTTTGCCGATTTCGAGCAGACTCATTTTTACGCCTTTAGATCCCACTTCAATACCGGCATAAACCGTAGAGTTCTGGAATTTAGTTTTTAAGCTGTATTGAGCAGTTCCGGCAAACGGAATCATCAAAATCAATCCTGAAAGACACAACAAAATGCGCCTGGCTGAAACACTGTTCATAAACATGGTGGATTTAAAGTTAAAAATACTAAAATACTGTGTGGGCATGGGCGTTGACGGCTCTATGTGTAAAAAATGTGATTAATCATTGATCAAAATGCCTTGATATAAAAAAAATGAATCATCTGTAGTCGCACAGATATTCTGGATGCATACATCCGTTATCAAAAGCACATTTTTTCTTTGGAGGAATGAGAATTCGTAGGTGCCTGGATAGAAATAGGTTAAAGGAGGTTAATCCGATGGCAGTAAAGATATTATCTTTTTTTGAAAAAGGAAATTAATTGAGGTATATCTGCCGGTTATTCGTCTAAAACGATCTTTTCCATGGTATCGCCGGCCTGGATAGAATCGATGATATCGAGTCCATCGGTGATTTTACCAAAACAGGTATGAACGCCATCGAGGTGTTGGGTATTTTTCCGGTTGTGACAGATAAAGAACTGTGATCCGCCGGTATTGAGTCCGCGATGTGCCATAGACAATACACCACGGTCGTGATATTGTTTTTCGCCTTTGGTTTCACATGGGATGCTATATCCTGGTCCACCTGCACCGGTTCCATCCGGGCATCCACCCTGAATAACGAAATCGGGGATCACCCGGTGAAAACGCAAGCCATTGTAAAATCCTTTCTGAATCAGTTTTTTAAAATTCTCTGCTGTACCTGGTGTTTCCTTATCGTATAATTCAAAACTGAGTATGCCTTTGTTGGTATGTATTTGTCCGGTAGTTGGTTTCGTATTGTTCATGTTTTACTAAATTGCCTTTGAGCCGCAAAATTAAAACAGTTGCGTGGGAAATGGAACAATCTTTTTAAACAACAGATCAACAAGCAATCAATATGGGAAAAGGTAGGCTGGAAGCGTTCAGCGATGGTGTAATTGCCATCATCATTACGATCATGGTTTTGGAAATGAAAGTTCCACACGAAGGCACCAGCCTTGAATCATTGAAAGGATTACTCCCGGTTTTTTTCAGTTATGTGCTGAGTTTTGTTTACATCGGAATTTACTGGAACAATCATCATCATATGCTTCATGCATCTCATAAAGTGAATGGAAGGGTTTTATGGGCCAACCTGCATTTGCTGTTCTGGCTTTCCCTGGTTCCTTTTGTTTCGGGTTGGATGGGTGAAAACAATTTTGCCAAATGGCCGGTGATTTTATATGGTGTGGTATTGTTTATGGCTGCAGTTGCTTATTTCCTGCTGGCACAAGCCCTTACCAGTCATCATGGTAAGGATTCTGCATTGGCCAAAGCACTTGGCAGCGATCTAAAAGGAAAGCTATCATTGATCATTTATGCAGCCGGAATCGGTTTGTGTTTTATCGAATCCATGGATCGGTTTCGCACTTTATGTTGTGGTCGCCGTCATCTGGTTCATCCCCGATAAAAGAATTGAAGATAAAATTGCAGATAAGCTTTAACGTTAGTTCTGGAAATTAAAAATAACTTACAACAAAGGTTGTAAGTTATCAGGTTGTTGCCTCAAGGTAAGCGACGGCTGATGTTTGATACATCCGGAATACGGGTACGGTGTTTCCGGATCATTTCCAGCAGCGTATGTCAGTTTGGGTAGTACAATTTCATTGCCGTTTCGGGCATCATTTCAATAAACGAAATTGCTGTCTTTTTATTTTGTTTAGCAGGGAGTTGCCGTAAAATAACAACGGGAAGCTTCCTTCCATTGAATATTTGCCGGTTTTGAGGTATCAGACAGGTATAGAATCCAGCGGATGCCGGTTGATTGGTAAACCTGGATTATCAGATCGGGTTGGTTGTCGGCATTGATATCGCCTGCATAAATAATCCGGGCCGGGTAATCCTGGTCGAAACTGGTAGCAGCCAGCCTGGTTTCTTTGTCTCCTGCTTTGAAGCAGATGGTTGCAGAATCGCTTTCATTTTTGTTTTTCGTTGTATAAAGCGAATAGGCCTTTCCGTTATACTCTATGTTTATTTTATCGGCCGGAGAAAGCAATTTATCCCCGGTGTATGTTGCATTAACAATTTTTGATTGTGCATTGAATGACGGAGAAGCGATGATCGGGATATCCGGGTTTTCATAACCCTTCATTCGGAAATAAGTAATCTCCGCTCCTATACATTCATCATCAACTTTTTTAAACTGCATGGTGGCTTTTTTTAAAACCTTATTATGGCCTGTGCCGCTGATGAAATAGTAGTTCAGGTTCTTATAGGTGGCCGACCATTTTTCTACATAATGGTTCAGGTGAAACAGACGATATTCCGCTGGTTTTTGTCCGGCAGATTGAAAATGAAGTGAACAGTGTACACATGATCAGCAGTACAAATATCAACCTGAAATGATGGATGTTTTTTGTGATATGTTTCATGAAACGTAAAAATTTATTATTATATAATGGATCAAATTATAAGCTTTATGCCTAAAATCATTCTGCCTGGGGAAATATTTAGCATGAAACGGGTATTATTTTCAATTAATGGCATATTTCTTGCATTTTCCCGTACGCTTAAACCTCTGTCTATGTTTCCTGTACAAAAACCATTTACTGCTGCCGGTCCGATGATCTTTCTGGCTGATTTTCGTGCTGATATAAATTTTACAATTCAGGTTTCCCATTAATGAAATAACTGGCTTATTTTCTTAAAGGGAAACTTAATCATATTTACAACCGACGAAAAACCCCTGCCGGGACTCACACAGTCCCGGTTTTTAAAAACTTGCAGCACGATGATGAGTAAAAGACCTCTGGTCATATCGCCGATGCAGTTGCAGCAAAATGATGTGCTCACTGTATATTCTCCCGATGGAAATTTCCGCGACAATGATTATATGATCACCAATGAAGAAGGTCGTGTGATCAGAAAAGGCTCTATAAGTGCGAACCTGAGTGAGTTTAAATTAAGAATTGTAGGATTAAAAGCTGGTGTTTACAGGCTGGTCATGGGACAGTACCAGGAAAAATTTATTGTAAGTGCATAGTTTGGATATGTATTGTTTTGCAGATCAACATAAATGCCTAATATTGAACTGATAAAAAAAAACAGCATTTCTGTTTTATTACCAATTTATCTTATGTACATTCACAGAAAATAATTGCTTTATGAAAATTTTTGTTGCCGGCTTACCTTATGATCTGGATGATGCTGAACTCGAAGAAATCTTTGAAAAGTTCGGGAAAATTATTTCAGCGAAAGTGGCTATTGACAAGGAAACCGGGAAAAGTAAGGGATTCGGATTTGTAGAAATGGAGAACCGTGAAGAAGGTCTGGATGCTATTGAAAGTCTGAATGATATTTCACTCGGTAAAAAACCATTGGTTGTTAAAGAAGCCGAAGAAAGAAGCGGTCCTCCATCAGGTGGCGGCGGTGGATTCAGGCGCCCGAACAATGGTGGTGGCGGAGGTATTTAACCGTGGCGGCGGAGGTGGCGGCTTTAACCGCGGCGGAGATGGCGGCGGTGGCTACAACAACAGGAACCGTTATTAAAATATTTATATTACAGAAACTCCACCAGGCCTGCATGCAATCATGCAGGTTTTTTTATTGCACAATTATACCGGAGGTTTCTTTTGTTTGTTTTTCGAACCATTCGTGTTCAAGCATGCTCATTTCCACAAGGCTATGCCATTCATTGTTGAACCAGAGTACATCCCTGTAAACACCTTCAATACTGAACCCTGCTTTCAGATAACATTGTATGGCCGATTTATTATAATCATATACACCAAGACTGATGCGGTGTAAATGCAGCGATTCGAAACCAATCTTTGCAGTGGCTTTTACCATCTGGCAGCAATACCCTTTTCCTCTTGCTGCCTGGTCACCAATCAATACCCTGCTGATACGCCCTGCCCTGTTTTTCCGGCTAATGCCGCCCAGCGAAATATGACCGATGGATTTTGCCCGTATCAGTTTCTACTGCTTTGTACACAAAGGCTTCAGAATTTTCAAGGTCATTGGTGTCTTCAATATACCATTCCAGGCTGGCTTCTGTTAAAGGATAACTGAAAAGGTTACCCGACCAGTTCACCAGTAATGTTTCATCATTCAGCCATTCCATAAGCTGTGCAAAATCTTCTCTGCCGAAAGGTTTTAATTCTATCATTCAGGATGGCTTTTTATTTCGAGTACACAAGGTAAGCAATCGGTTTGTTGTTATCGATTGCCTGTTAAAAAAAAGAGCCCCCTGTTCGGAGGCTCATTGATATTATATAAATGAAATTATTGTTTCATGAATTTCACACTGGAACTGTTTCCACCTGGTTCTGTATAACGCAGCATGTAAACACCGGCGCTGAGGTTGCTAACATTCAGGTTGGTGATCGTTCTGCCCCTTGAAACATTGATGTTACGGGCCAGTACAATGGCACCTTTTCCATCGATGATCTGCAGGTTCAGACTGCCATTGGTTTCACTGCTGTACTCTACATTCAATTGCGTAGTAGCAGGGTTTGGATAAACCAATACCAGGTTGCCCGATTTGCTGAAGTTTACAGCCACTGTATTGCTGTAAGTTTTATCGCTGGTTAGATCTACCTGTTCAATTCTGTAATAATTCCAATCCTGTAATGGCAACGCATCTGTAAAACTATACTGGCGTATTGTACTGCTATTACCCGCTGCCGTTACCCTTCCGATCTGTCCGTTGAAATCATTGCTGTTGCCGGCACGCTGAACATTGAAATAAGCGCTGTTTTGTTCTGATGCGGTTCTCCAGTCGAGGATTACCTTGCTACCCGATTTGCGGGCTGTAAGTCCGAGGAATGTTACCGGAACAGCTGCAGAAGTAATGTTTACCGTAACTGCATTTTTACTGAAGTTGGCGCAGAATCCTGAAGGATTGCTGAAGATTGCATTTACCAGAGCTGCAAAACTTCCGCCTACAAAAGTATTGAGGGTCGCAATTGAACTGGCATAATTCAAGCCATAAACAGTATAGGTACCCACTGGGTAAGTAGCACTATTGGTTAAGTTAGCAGTTGCACTGATGCCCCTGATCAGTACCGGTTGCATTGTTCACAATTACGTAAGCATAGTTGAAACCTGCACCTGGATTGATGTAGATACCACTTCCACCATAAATATTTCCACCTGCAGGTACTGATGCAACTGCAACTGAATAAGGTGCCGGAAGTGTTGGCTGAGTATTGCTGAAAGTTCCGACTACTATTACATAAGTATTGCCAGCGGTTAAAGCCTGTGAAAGGGATGCTCCAATAGAAACATTCGGACTGGTAAAGCTCGAATTCGAACGGAGGAAGTTGGTACATGAATTCGAAGGATCAAAACTTGTACTGTATAGATTCATCACCGTTGGGAATACACCTGTTAGAGTAAAAGTATAAGTAGCTGTTGTGCTTGGCGTAAATACGTAGGTATCGTATTTCATTTCATTGAGGAATGCTGCACAGGAAGAAGTCGCTGTATTTAATACTGCCAGGCTTGAAACCGGGTCGGTTGTTTGCAAAGTTCCGGCGATGGTAAGCGGTGTACTGTATTGCGGACTAAGTCCCAGGTTAAGCGGTGCAGATCCCGCTGAAGAAGTAACAGTAGTGGCTGGTGCAACCACAGCGCCTTCAGCCCCGCAGGTAGACGAAATGGTAATATCTCCCAGGTTGATATCAAAGAATATATTGCCGATTGATTTTACCATTACCCTTCCTTTGGTAGTAGTTGCTGCAGGAATGGTGATTACTTGTGATCCATCATTGGGTGTATTGCTGAGTAATGTGTATGGATACGTATAACCGCCATCTGTAGAAAACAGGATATCCACATTGGCAACATTGAATGGCGCTGCCGTTGTTCCCGCTACTGTCCAGGTAATGGTGGCTGTATTGGTACCATTGGCTACCCAGGTAGTTGCGGTTGCCTGTGATGTAACATTAAAGGCCGTTGCACCAGAAGTAATAACATTGGCTTCATCGTAACAGATGCCACCGCCGCCAGAGCGATTATCCCTTGCCGTTAGTCTGAATTTTACCGTACGTGCAGTAGCAGGTAATACTTCACCGATGGTGGTAACATTGTTTACAATATCCGACATGCGTGGGAAAATCCTGGTGTTGCTGGTTGAAGGTCTGAATGACCTGAATAAAGGTGCAGTTGCACCTGAAGGAGCATTCCAGTTAGAGAAAGTTCCACCCACATCGATCTGTTCCCAGCTGTATGTGATCACATCATTATTAGCATCTGTAGCGGTACCTGTTAACATGAATGGTGTTGATACCGGTATCGTGTAATCGCTGCCAGCATTCACAACAGGAGCCGTATTACCGGTATTGATGGTAGTACCGCAGGTTGAGCCGCTTCCTGAACGGGTAAAAGTTCCGATCTGATCGAAACTGATGGCATGGAAGTGAGGATCACTGTTTGGTTGTAGATCATTTGTATTTGTACAGATGCCGGCATAAGCCATGATTGTACTACCGCTTCCGGGTTCTGCATTGGCAGTTGCGGAACCATTACCCAAACAATTTCCGGTGTTGGCATTAAAGGTATGCTGACCGCCGAACTGGTGACCGATTTCATGTGCTACGAAGTCAATATCATAAGCATCTCCTACCGGATTAGGCAAACCGGTAATACCACGTGCTTTGTTGGCTGTACAAACACAACCCAATTGAGCCAGACCGCCGCCACCGGTACTGAAAGTATGTCCTATGTCATAGTTGGCCGATCCGATATTGTTGTTGATTACCGTCTGGCTTTCATTGATCAGTATAGTAGCGTTATCGTTCCCGGTAAACTGGTCGCCGGCAGGTGTAAGAAATTCTATCAGGTTATTATTGGCAATCAGTACCAATCTTACAGAAACTTCCTGTTCGTATACACCATTTACCCTGTTCACTGAAGTAACAATGGCGGAGTGTAATAATGGTGCAGTAGTACCTCCTACCGCCTGCGCATATTCGCCGGTGCAGGCTACAGCTAAACGGTAAGAACGTAAAGTTCCGGCAAGACATGGTCCACCTGCCACAAATGAATTGATGGTTTCTTTGCCATTGCTTTCTGCTGGCAATACACCCAACTCAACATATTGACGTGGCGCTCAGGTCTTTTTTGTAAATAAGTAATATAGTGTTCTTTATCTCCTCTTGAATAAGGATCTATCCATACAGAACCTTTTACAGGAGATAGAATCATGGCATGAAAGCCAAACTCCGTCCAGTCTAGTTTTAACGTTGCAGTGGGATCATCAATACCCTGTCCTGAAAAAGTTCTGATTTCAGGAAATTGGGCCTGCAAACCTGGTTCCATCATACTATAGGAGGTAATGCTGAAACGCCCTGTAGTTCCATCCGGCATTGGTAAAAGCAGGATGAGCGGCGTTAACCTTGATTCAGGAGAAAACTCCTGTGGAGCATTGTTCAGTGCAGCCCTTAATCCACTCGTATTCAGTGATAAAGTCCTGTACTTTTCGGGAATAATGATTCTTTTGAAATTGTTGTTTTTAGCCTCGGATTCCGGAATGTCTTTCCAGAAATTCTCCTGGGCAAAAATTGCCGGAGATACTAATAATAAACAAAACAGTAAGACAGATTGGGTAAAATTCTTCATTTGAATTAATTAATGCCGCTAAAGTTCCTAAAAAAAAACAAGCAGGCAAAATCAACCTTGCTGAATGGTAGTTTTGAATATTTTTATGACACTTGAATTACAAAACCGGCTTGTCGAGGATCATTTTGGCCAGCCTGCCGTCGCGGTTATAGATATCATTTCTGAAATTCAGTTTCCCGGTCCTGTCAACCCAGGAAGTGAAATAAGCAATGAATACAGGAATGGGTTTGCTGAGCGTTACCGTTTGTTCCTTGCCCTTGTTCATGGCTTCGGTGATTTTTTCTTCGGTCCAGGATGAATCATTGCGCAACAGGTAAATAGCCAGTTTTTTAGGTTCAGCCAAACGG
Organism: Ferruginibacter sp.; assembly: GCA_037045295.1. Taxonomy (GTDB): domain Bacteria; phylum Bacteroidota; class Bacteroidia; order Chitinophagales; family Chitinophagaceae; genus Ferruginibacter. Next base: position 34,298 of record JBAOHS010000003.1, on the reverse strand, counting down.
ATACATCCATGACTGAATGCCCTTTTGTCTTCATTGAACAGTGATTTGGCCGGTGTATCATGCAGGTAAATGCTGTGAGAATTCGGGAACAGAAATTTAACCAGTCCGAGTGAATTGTTCGGCCCGGGTTTCTGCCGCACACTTCCCCCATTCCATTCCATATTATGCGAAGCCAGGTAGTTTTTATTGCGGCGGATGGCAGGCAGGATTTCATTTTTCAGGATGCTGGAAGGAACATTCCAGTACGGACTGAAAACAATGTATTTCATATCACCATTAAAGATGACGGTTTTGTGCTGGTTCTTTCCTACCACAACATTCATACTGAAAACCAGGCTGTCTTTTTCAAACACGTGCAACCGGAAATCGGGAATATTTACCAGCAGGTGATCTGTTTTCAGTTCCTGCGGTACCCAACGGCATCTTTCCATGTTAACGATGATCTGTTCGATTCTTTTTTCAACCGGTACATTCATTTCGCTGATAAGCGTTGCCGTTATGATGCCCGTTTCATTGTAGCCGAAACGCTTCTGATATCCTTTAACTGCCTGAACTAACAGTGAATCATAAACGTTGTTTTTATTGTCTTCAGCAATATCACCAGTAATAAAAAGATGATGCCTTACTTGCCCGATTGTTGCAGAAGAATCGCCTGCTTTGTATGATTTTTTATCTGCTTTAATCAATGGCCATCCAGCTTTGGATTGAATTTCATTGTACTGCTGCAGGAATTTTTTGAGCAGATCATACTGTCGGTATACAGGTGCATTTTTCAAAATATCTTTTCCTGCCAAGTAATGAATCAAGCAATTCACGTATAAGGTGTTTCTTTCCGTGGGAGCAGCCATTCGAGTGATGTAATTTCTTTTTTGCTTAAGCCCGACCATACAGATTTTGCATAACTGATGTATTGTGCAGTGAGCATAAGATCCAGCTTCGGTGATGGAATGCGGTTGTCGGCTTCAGCATCCATCATTTCGGCCAGGGCAGATTTATACAGAATTTTATCGGGCAAACCCTCATCCCGAATATTCATGATACGGTTGTATAAATTATCTGCGGGCTCGATCATGCCTTTATCATCAAACCAGGCAAATGAATAATTTCTTTTGCTGTAGAAATCATGTAATTCTTTTTGCAATGGAGCAAAGAGTGGAAAACTATCGGTAAATAGTTTTACCTGCAGGCTATCAAAAACCAAGCTTTGTTGGTGGCGAGAAACTTCCGGGAATACTTTTATCTAATGTGTTTTTTTATCGGGTATGGAATCTGTCTGAACAGTTTTTGTCTGAAGGCTTTTTATCATAACAACTGTTGGAAGCTGAAAATAAGAAAGAGGCATATAACCGATAAAAATCCTTTAACCATGCTGAATTGTTTGTATAAAATTAACGAATTCAGCATCAAGCATTTTTTAATTTAACATCCTTTAAAAAATAAAGGGAGCCTTTCGACTCCCTTTTTGTATTAACAGAACGGCTCACTAAAAATTTATGCCCAAACCGACTTTGATTCCCCTGTTATAAGAAGCCACGCTGCTATTGGCGTCTACTTTCATCAAGCCATAATCATAAGCTGCCGACAGGCTCATGCCATTGTTGAACTGGTAACCGATACCACCTGAAAGTGCAGCATCCCAGCGGTTGAACTGGCTGGTTGCATCGATGTTTTTATCGAGCAGGTTAATACCCAGTACACCTGCAGTGGTTCTCAGGTTTGATTTAATAAGATAAGACAATTGCGGACCTGCAAACAATTGTAATCCACCAGATTTGAATTTCAGCATTAAAGGAACATCGATATACTGTGACTGCAGCTGTGCCTTAGCGTTAGCACCCAGGAATTCAACTGCCCTTGATGTTGAAATCGCCACTTAGTTCATAACCTTTCTGTGCATAGTAAATTCCTGGTTCAACAGACAATGAGCCGCCCATTGGAATATCAGCGTTTACGCCTGCAAAGAAGCCAGTACGGCCTTTGGAGCTAACAATGCCATTGGTGAGTTCAAGGAGCCCGTCGAGACTTTTAACTGCATCTCCTTTCATTTCCGAAGAGATGAGTCCCGGCTTTAGCGCCGAAAGATGTTTTTTGTTGTGCAAAGGCAATAGTACCTGCACTTAAGCAAAGGATGAGTAGAATTTTCTTTTTCATGATGTTGATTGACCGGATTTTTTAGCCGTTCTTAACATGAGAAAGAAAAAATAGCGGAGAGATTAATCAGCGAACGATAAGCTTTTGTTAAACAGTGAAGGGTATATAAACAATTAACCCGGGCATTACAGACGTAAACCCGGGTTTAAATTGATGCAATTAAAAAAAACACACTAAATTTTAAAACATAGATCAATATTTGGTCATCAGCTGAGTATTGTTGTAGAGTTCAGCTGTTGTTTGAAGTTTCTTAGCCATATCCCTGTCTTTCATTTTCAGTTTGCTGAAGAAGTTCATGGCTTCATCACTTTCTTTGATGAGGTTTTTCATCAGTTCAGGAGTATAGGCAACAATGTTTCCATTCGAGCCTTCCTGGATAAAATATTCATCCACGGCTGCACGGCCATTGTAGAATTTTTTACAGTAAATATTCAGTTTTCCTTTTGCAATGCGTACGGCAAAGCCCGGCAGCGTTTCAATCGCAACAAAACTTTTACGGCCATTGGCAAACAAAGATTGAGAAACAGCGTAATGATCCTGATTCTGGTAAGCAATCAACTCACTGGCTTCAATTTTGATCTTGCCATCAGCGAGTAAATGTGGTGTGGTAAAAACACCTTTAACCAGTTTCAGGGATTGATAATTTTTTATGCTGCCGTCTTTTAGCTGAACAAAAACGGATGAAGACGTTTCTTTTGATTTGCTGGCTTCTGTTTTCTGAATGTCTGTTTGCTGAACATTGCTGGTAGCACAGGAGCTGAAGAGGATACCCGTAGCAAGCGCCACCGGGATCAGGTGTTGGTGAATTTTCATATAAGCAGGAATTTGACTTGTAAAACGCAACATATTCCTGAATATTGTACTGTATGCAAATTTTTATGGTTGGAGGTAATTATTCCGGGTTGATTTCAGGCAGTTAATCAGACATTGGGCATATAACTTAAGCGAAAAGTTCATATTCTGATTCTTTTTTATATTTTAGTGTATTACCTGCAATATTTATGAAATCTTTTATCGACTCATCCCTGTTCGGGTTTATGTTTCCATTTATCCTTTTCTGTTCCGTGGCAGTTGGTTTTTATTTTGCGGGCAGGTACCAGAAGTTTCGCAAAAAGGCCTGGGTGGCATCAGGTGTCGAGTCGTCGATTATCGGATTTTTTGCTTTGCTACTCTCCTTCTCTTTTTTGTCGGCCAACAATGAATACCGCCGCCGGATCGCCATGGTGCATGAAGAATCAGATATTCTTGCTCAGATGCGCAGGGAAAGTTTACTGATGACAGAAAAAACAAAAACTAACGTTCACGAATACCTGCTCAATTACCTGGAGTTGAAAACGCATTTTGCCAACGATAAAATTTCAAGAACGGAGTGGCAGTCAAAAGCAGAAGCGGTAAATGGTAAAATGCTTGATTATATTGTACAACAACCCGATTCTACCAATTTCACCGTTGCCCAGCAAAATCAACTGCTGCAGAAGCTGAACCAGCTCAGTTCTGTTTTTTACCGGAACCAGTATTCCTATAATGAAAGAACGCCCGGTATCATCATGTTGCTGCTGATCATCTCTTCCTTGATTGTAGGATTGCTGGTTGGATTCATGAATGGATTTGAAGACAAGAAACATTACCTGGTTCCGCTTATTTACATAGTGATTGTGTCGTTCACCATGCAATCTATCCGCGACCTGGATGATCCGCTGAAAGGAACGATCAGACCCAGTGTGAGCAACCTGGAGGCTTTGTATAATAATCTGAAGAAAAGCAGCAGGTAAAATGCAATGATTTATTTTGACTGAATCATTTTGCGGATCATTTTACCCAGCATCATTAAACCGTATTCCATATCATCACTCCAGGGCCTGCCGAAACTGAGCCGGATGCAATTCGAATAATTGGTGCCGGAGGAGAATATTTTTCCGGGTACAATTGAAATGTTGTGCTTCATCGCTTCCGTTCTCAATCTGAATGTATCTACTTTTTTGTTCAGCGCAACCCATAAAGTGAAACCACCCTGCGGCCTTGATATTTTGGTGTCTTCCGGGAAATATTCAATGATCGACTGAACATATTTCAGGTGTTGTGTATGCAAAGCCTTGCGTAAATTTTTAAGGTGATATTCATAACGGCCATTTTTAAGAAAATGGGCAATGGCCGCCTGTGTCAGGGATGGAGAACTGATGTTCTGAATGCGTTTTTGTTCTTTTACTTCTTCGATGAATTTACCGGGGATCATCCACCCGATTCTATAGCCAGGTGCCAATGATTTTGAAACAGAGGAACAATGCATCACCATTCCTTTGCGATCGTAAAACTTACAGGTGCCGGGCCTTTTCTTTCCAAAATACAATTCACCATAGATATCGTCTTCGATCAATGGTACATTGGCTTTGGTGATGATATCCACCAGTTTTTTCTTGTTGATTTCCGGCATACAACTACCCAAAGGATTATTGAAATTGGGTACAGCAACACAGGCTTTGATTTTAAAGCGTTCAATTGCTTTCTGCAGGTAACCGAGATCGATGCCATTGGTTGGATCGGAAGGGATCTCTACTACTTTAAGTCCGATGTTTTCAATCGCCTGGTAAACGCCGAAGTAAGTCGGGCTTTCAACGGCTACTGTATCACCGTGACGGGTAACCGCTTTTAAACATAACGTAATCGCTTCCAGGCAACCGTTTGTAATGATGATTTCTGATGGTTTGATTTTTCCACCCCAGTTGAAAGCGAGTTTCGCAATCTGTTGCCGCAGTTCTTCATTTCCCTGAGTATCGGCATAACCAATACAATGATCTTTTGCATTCCTGAGTGCATACACAACTGATTTATTTAGTTTGGCTGCAGGAATCAAGGAAGCATCCGGTACTGCCAGTGCAAAATTAATCACACCCGGTGCAGCTATATCTGCATAAATAGAAGAGATCATTTCCTTGATGCTCACTTCATGTGAATGGTTATCAGGTTTCTCCTGTTCAGGCATCATCGGGAAACGCCGATGATTGAAGCGAACATAATAACCCGATTTGGGTCTTGATTCAATCAGTCCCATTCCTTCTAAGTGATAATAAGCCTGAAAGGCAGTTCCCATGCTGATTCCATACTCTTCACTCAATACTCTCACAGAGGGAAGTTTATCGCCGATGCGCAGCACATCTTCTGCAATCATTTTCTCAAGGCCTTCAGCAATCTGCATGTATTTGTGTTCTCCGGAAGTTGAAATATTCTTTTTCATATGCAATCTGATATAGTCAAAAATAACAAAACTGAATCTGTTTTACAAACTTATTTATTTCAAATTTTGCATCATCAATTCTTTACAATGAAAACAAACAAGCAAAAAGGTTACCTGGCATTAGCGATTGTCAGCATCGTTTGGGGAACTACTTATATCGCAGCTAAAGTCGGCGCTACGCATATGCCGGGATTGTTTGTATCGGGTGTCAGGCAGTTTATTTCAGGTATACTGATGACTGGCTTTTTTGTTGTTCGGGGTGATGCCTTTCCTGCCTGGGAAGAAATGAAAAAAATTTCTGTGCAGGGAATACTCATGTTATGTATTGCAAATGGATTGATCACCTGGTCGATGGAGTATATCAGTGGTGGACTCGCAGCGATTATTGTTGCATTGGTTCCTTTTTTTACTGTTTTCTTCAGTATTCAAATGCAGAAGAAATCAAAATTTACAGGAGTAATGTTATTCGGACTATTACTTGGTTTCGCAGGTATCCTCAGCATATTTTATGATTATGCAGGTATTCTGCCAGGTAAGAATTTTAAACTGGGAATAGCACTGGCACTTGCTTCTACGATTGTTTGGGCTTATGGAACTGTTTATACATCGGGTAATAAAGGCAAAACCCATTTGCTTTTTGCAGCCGGTCTGCAAATGCTGGTAGCCGGTATCGTTATGCTGATCATCTGTTATTCAACCGGTAAGTATGTTAACCTCGTTAATACTGGTTCCGATTCATGGTATGCTTTGTTATACCTGATTGTTTTCGGATCGCTGATTTCTTATTCAGCTTATGTTTTTGCCATCCGGCATTTATCAGCTGCAAAAGTATCGGTGTATGCATATATAAACCCTATAGTTGCCATCATTTGCGGATGGTTATTGCTGAACGAAAAAATGACAGTAAACGTGATCGCAGGAAGTCTTGTTACGCTCCTTGCTATTTACATTGTTAACAGAGAATTCAAAAAGCAACAAATATGAATACGATTGAAATTGTTGATTACGAACCCATGCATCGCCCTTTTTTTGAAAAGTTCAACAGGGAATGGATAGAAGAATTGTTTGTGATGGAACCAGTGGATGAGTATGTTTTAACCAATCCTGAAAAAGCCATTCTGGAAAAAGGTGGAGCTATACTCATGGCTATTTTCAACGGGCAGGTAGCCGGAACCGTTGGGTTGCGAAAACTGAATGAACGGGTTTTTGAATTTACCAAAATGGCCGTAGATAAGCATTTCAGGCGACAGGGAATTGCAGAAGCACTCAGCAAAGCAAGTTTTCAACGGGCAAAAGAGATGGGCGCTCAAAGCATCATCCTTTATTCCAATACCCGGAATGCAGCTGCTTTAAAACTTTATGAGAAGCTTGGTTTTTCTGAGCTGCCGGTAGAGAATGATGTTTATGAAAGGGCCAATGTAAAAATGCAGATTCAACTGGATCAGCTGAATGATTTACCAGCAAACTATAAAAACTAATCATTAAAAATTAAATAAAAGAACATGGAAGCCATCGCTGCAATAAAAGTACATAGAATTAAAAGATCAGGAATTGGTGAAGTTGATTTTTCAAAACTTGAGTTTGGAAAATATGTATCTGATCATATGTTGATTTGTGATTACACCAACAATGCCTGGCAGGAACCACAGATCACGCCGTTTACCAATCTTTCTATGAGCCCCTCTACCCTTGCATTGCATTACGGACAAACCGTATTCGAAGGCATGAAGGCTTTCAGGATGCATGATGGAAGGATCAGTATTTTCAGAATGGATAAACATTACGATCGTTTTGTTAAATCACTGGAAAGGATGTGTATGCAGGTTATTCCGAAAGAAGTGTTTGTAGAAGGAATGGCCCAATTAATAGCTGAAGATAAAGCCTGGGTGCCAACCGGGAAATCAGATGCTTTATACATTCGTCCGTTTATGTATGCCAGCGAAGCAAGATTTGGCGTTAAAATTTCTGATGATTACCGGTTCATTGTATTCACAGGCCCGGTTCCAACATTATATCCGAAACCTGTTAAAGTAAAAGTAGAAACACAGTTTACCAGGGCTGCTCGTGGCGGTACCGGAGCTGCCAAATGTGGTGGAAACTATGGAGGATCTTATTACCCTACATTGATGGCCAGGAATGAAGGATATGACCAGGTTTTATGGACAGATGGCCGGGAGAATAAATACATTGAAGAATCCGGCATGATGAATGTTTGTTTTATCATCAATGGGAAACTCGTCACCCCTGCATTGTCAGATTCAATCCTGGATGGCGTTACGAGAGATTCATTGTTAATTCTGGCCAAAGATGCCGGAATCCCTGTAGAAGAAAGACCGGTTTCAATAGAAGAACTGGAAACTGCTTTCAGGAATAAAACAATTACTGAAGCTTTTGGAGCAGGAACTGCTGCCGTTGTTTTGCCCATCAAAGCCATCAATATTCACGGAACAGAATATGATTTACCCGATTATAATGAGCACAGTATTTTGTTCGGCTTACAGCATGAACTGGAAATGATCCGTTCCGGACAAAAAGAAGACAGGTACGGCTGGAATTATGTTCTTTAGAAAAGTACAAAGGAAGCTGAGTATTAAAAGTATAGCCATGAACTTTTTTGCTCACTTCCTTTCCCTTTGTTCATAATTTATTTTAAAAAAAATTAATCGATGCATGATTAAAATACCTGCACGAGGGTATGTTTTAATTTGATTTTAAAACTTAGCTTTAATCATGCAAAAAATAATCTTCTTCATACTCACAACGTTAAGTTTATATAGCCTGGAAGCCCAGCCAGCATTGAAGAAATACCCGATAGGCAATTCGGGTTGCCAGACTTACATGTATTGTGATCCCGGCAGTCCGAATGTCTCCTACTCCGAGGATTCATCTGTTGTATATACCATGGAATGCAGGTTTGGCGAGCTTTCTCACGGATTGATCTGCGTACAGTTTAAAGAAGCGATTACTGATATGACCGTTGCTGAATCTGTTATGATCAGTTATATGGATTACCTGAAGGCTTCTTTTAAAGTTAAAGAATCTGCAGGTTATGGTAAGGGACACCAGCTTGCCGGCAATAGCAAAGCAACAGGTATAATTGATTTCTGGAAAGACGAAGAAGGTTCAGATTGGAAAGTTAAAAGCTGGACAGATGGGAAGTTTATAGGCTTTTTATTTGCCTATGGATCGAAGAAAGCGCTGGATGATAACTTCAATAAGCTGGATGTATTTTTCAACGGATTCAGGTTTAAACCTTAAGCCGTTTAGTTTTACAAATACCATTTGGGACCAGTAATGTCAAAGCTGGTTTTATTGCCAGCAACCATAGTTCATGTTGGTAGAAAATGCTTTGATTACCTGGTTTTGATACAGCATAGAAACCAAAACATAACTCCCGAAATATGCTGTATGGATCACTTCTGCATCGTTACCGGGTTTAAGATGTATATAGCCGGGTCTTATGAATAGCTTTTTACCCGTTTGATTCGAATCATCCGTTGTAAGCAAACTAAAATCTCCCAGTAATGCTGCACAATATTCATTGATGGGTTGCAGGTATACATCACGGTTAGTACCTTCCTGGATCATTTTTCCATCTTTGAGAATAACAATCCTGTCGGCCCAGGATAAAATATCCAGGGCGTCATGTGATACCATGATGATGGAAATATCGAGACGCTTACTGATCTCGTCAAGGATTGTCCGCATGGTTTTTTTATGGATGGCATCAAAATTTGAAAACGGTTCATCAAGTAGCAGTAACCTTGGCATTGAACCCAATAACCTGGCCAATGCTATCCTTTGCTTTTCTCCTCCGGAAAGCTGATTGGTCCTGCGTTTCAGCAGATGGCTGATGTGACAGATGTCGTACAATTCAACCGCTTTTTCCTCGGTGAATTCATTACTGTAACTCAGCACTTCATGAACATAATAATTGTGGGGTAAATCAAAATCCTGGCTCAGGTAGGCAATGCCGGGATGGCCGGGAATCAATTGTTCCAATGCACCTTTCACCCTGATACCTTCAAAATAAATGTCCCCTGCATCCGGTTGTTCCAAACCGCCGATCATTTTCAATAAACTCGTTTTTCCTGAACCGGTTTCACCTGCAATGGCTAGTTTCTCAGCTTTGTTCAGTTTCAAATGAATATTACTGAGTACAATTTCACCATCATTGTTTTTATTCAGGTTATGTACAGTTAAAAAAGCCATGGTTGAAATTGATTTGAAAGCAGGAAATTTTATTCAGGAATAGAAATGAAATGGTAAATCTTTATTCCTGGGCTCTGCAACGGGAAGTTTTGCTGATCGGGTTTCCCATTACATCGGTTTGTACTGCATTTTCCCATTCACTGTTAGTAAAACAACCAATATAAGTATAGGTGCCGGTATTGTTGGCTGTTATGTCACATTCATAACAGGTTTTGCGATCCTTTTTGCAGGATGCCAGCAAACAAATAAAAAGAAGGCTTAATAGTAGTCGCATACAGTTGTTAAAATTAAGAAGAAAGCACTAATTAACGGGATTCTGTATAAACTACTGTATAGGATGATCAGGCAATGCCTATTATGCGGTGTTTGTATTTAAGGGGCGTGCAACTTTCATAATGCCTGAATATTTTGATGAAATGATTGATGCTGTTGAATCCGCTCTGGTAGCAGGCCGCACTTACACTGGTAGCGGGATTGCACAACAATTGTTTGGCCAGCTCAATTTTTTCTTTCAATATAAATTCTACCGGCGTAATGCCGAATTCTCTTTTGAAACTCCGGAAGAAACTGGGTCGGCTCATGTATACCTTTTTACTCAGCTCATCAACAGAAATTTTCTTGTGAATATTTTCTTTGATATACTGGATCACCACTGCAAAACGGTGATAGGAAGTCATTTGTTTGTAATGCGTTTCGAGCAATTGCCGGGCCTGCGTTTGCATCAGCTTCAGCAACAATTCTCTTAATGCGAGTTCAGCAAAAACATCTTTCATCCGGCTGTTATCGGTAGATACTTTGATGATTTTATTGATGGCTTCGGCAAAATCAAGCGAATTCAAAAGATAAAATTCTTCAACATTGATCTTCCAATCACCACTTTCGTCTACCCGGGGTAGTTTCTTATTGAGCAGTTGTAATGTTTGCTGAATTTCTTCGTTGCTGATCGTTAAGGCAATGCACTGTGTGGGATTGGTTTCTGTTGCTTCCGGAAAATCAATCAGCATCCATTCGTTTGCCTGCCAGAGCAAAGATTCACCAGGTATATAATCGAACATGCTGTTGTCCTGTGCGTGCATTTTCTTCTTGCCCCTGAGCATACTCGTTATTACGATATCATTAAACTTCAGGGGTACATTTTCTGCCTGCTGGTATGTTTCAAAAATATTCAGCTCACATTTATCGAGCGTAAACACTTTTCTGTTTTCTACCAAAGTGCCCAGACTTTCCTGCGGGGTGAGGGAAAATGGCTGTGGCGTATATAAACCTGATCCTGGCATTGCAATTGAATTGACACAAAAATTACAGAATTATCTTACAAAACAACACTGGCCGACAGATGATTTTCGTCAGGTTGATACAATAGTTACATTTTTTGATACAATCGGTAACAGGAAACAGGTTTCAGCGAGGGTAGATTTACAGCTTAAAACGATTGCATATGTCTACAACAACAATGGAAAAACCAAAAAACCTGGTTGAAAGGCCAGTATTCAAAGCCCAGTACGACAACTTTATCGGTGGTCGCTGGGTGAAACCCGTAAAAGGTGAATATTTTGAAAATATATCACCCATTGATGGAAAACCTTTTACTTCTGCAGCCAGATCAACTGCCGAAGATATAGAACTGGCATTGGATGCCGCTCATGCCGCTTTCCCTTCCTGGAGTAAATCAGCCGCTGCTTACCGCAGTAATCTCCTGCTGAAGATTGCCGATATCATGGAGCAGAACCTGAATTACCTGGCAGCAGTTGAAACGATTGATAATGGTAAACCCATCCGCGAAACCAGGGCTGCCGATCTGCCATTAGCGATTGACCATTTCCGTTATTTTGCGGGTGTGCTTCGCAGTGAGGAAGGTAGTATTTCAGAACATGATGAAACAACTGTAAGCATCAACCTGCATGAACCGATTGGGGTGGTTGGACAAATCATTCCCTGGAACTTTCCACTGCTCATGGCAGCCTGGAAGATCGCTCCTGCCCTAGCTGCCGGTTGCTGTGTGGTGGTTAAACCTGCTGAACAAACGCCTACTGCTATCATGTGTCTGCTCGAACTCATCGAAGGGATTTTACCTGCCGGTGTACTCAACGTGGTTACTGGTTTTGGTATCGAAGCCGGCAAACCCCTGGCTACTTCCACCCGTGTTGCTAAAGTGGCATTTACTGGTGAAACAACAACAGGCCGGTTGATCATGCAGTATGCATCTGAAAACCTGATCCCGGTTACAATGGAACTGGGGGGTAAATCGCCCAATATCTTTTTTGAAAGCGTGATGGATGCAGATGATGATTTCCTCGACAAATGTGTTGAAGGCGCTGTAATGTTTGCACTCAACCAGGGAGAAGTTTGCACCTGCCCTTCTCGTATACTCGTTCACGAGAGTATCTATGAAAAATTTATGGAAAAGGTTATTGCACGCACCAGGGCCATCAAACAAGGCAATCCACTTGATCCTGAAACGATGATTGGCGCACAGGCCAGCAACGATCAGTATGAAAAAATTCTCTCTTACATTGATATTGGTAAACAGGAAGGTGCAGAACTGCTTTGTGGCGGAGAAGCTTTTCATCAGAACAGCGGGCTGGAAAGCGGATATTATATCAAACCAACCATTTTCAAAGGACATAATAAAATGCGTGTGTTCCAGGAAGAGATTTTCGGACCCGTGGTTTGTGTGTCAACTTTTAAAACAACCGAAGAAGCCATCGCCATTGCCAATGATACATTGTATGGATTGGGCGCTGGTGTGTGGACACGTGATGCACATGAATTATACCAGGTGCCACGTGCCATCCAGGCCGGTCGTGTTTGGGTAAACTGTTACCATGCTTATCCGGCACACGCTCCCTTCGGTGGTTATAAGAAATCTGGTTTCGGAAGAGAGACACATAAAATGATGCTCAATCATTACAGGCAAACCAAAAACATGCTGATTTCTTACAGCAAATCCAAACTCGGCTTTTTTTAACAAGCAATCGTATATGCGACAGGGTTATCTCCGGATGACCCTGTTCTTTTTTTGCCAGCCAATTGCATCTTTCAGCTTTGGTTGTGTCACTCACTTCAACCGAAGTAACTTCATTCAGCCATGATTCAGAAAGTTTTGATTACAGCAGAAGCAGCTGTTGTTGTAAATAAACTGCAGGAACAATTTGGAGAACTGATGTTTCACCAGAGCGGCGGATGCTGCGATGGATCAGCTCCTATGTGTTTTGCAAAAGGTGATTTTTTAATTGGCAGCAGTGATATCTGTATCGGAAATATTGAGGGATGCGATTTTTATATGAGCAAAGACCAGTATGAATACTGGAAACATACCCAGCTCATCATAGATGTTATAAAAGGAAGAGGTTCCAGTTTTTCATTGGAAATACCAATGGGCGTAAGATTCCTGGTAAGGTCACGGTTGTTTACAGACGAAGAACTGGAAAGGATGAATCTGCAGGCCTGATAGAAATTACACTGATCATCATCATTCAATCCACAACAATGAATTGCCGGTATTGAATTCATTTTGTTCCCAGAATGGATTATCAGGATCGATGATCCATTTATCATCTACCACAAACTTATAAAGGTGCTTGCCTTTGGTTAAATGTAAATCCTGTACCCATTCCCCATTCTTTTTTGTCATCGGAAATGCATTGGGCGACCAGTTGTTAAAGTCTCCGGCGATATAAACATTCTTAGCATCAGCAAAATTTTTCAACCGGAAAGTATAATTCGGGTCAATTACAAAAATAGAACCCGGTTCATTGTCGCGGATATAATTGCTGTCTGCATTTACCCATTTGCCATCTACCAGGAATTTAAATTCATAATTTCCTTTGCCTAATGTGTAAGGAAGTTCCCAACCGGTATTGGTTTTACTCATTTTCAGTTCAAATGCCCTCCATTGGTTGAATGATCCAGCCAGTTGAACACTCTTTGCGTCTGTAAAGCCTGGAAGTACAAATAAAAAAGGTGTCCCGATTCTTACCACAGAGTTCACTTCATTGAATTCGTTAGGGAAATAATCCCTGTTTTTGGGATCATGTATCCAGTAATCATCTACTATGAAACGGTAAGTATAGGTTCCTTCAGCCAGGTAAACCGGGATTGCCCAGCCGGTTTCTGTTTTCTGCATCCTGACTTTGTTTTCCTGCCAATTGTTAAAACTACCGGAAACGTATACACGTTTTGCATTTACAAATGTGTCTAATTTAAAAACATGATTAGGGTAATAATACACTGAATTGGTATTGCCCTCTCCATCATTTTCCATGTTTTTATTTTCAGGGTCAATTATCCAGTTTCCGTCTTCAATGAATTTATATAAAAACTTACCTGGATTGAGTTTTACAGAAACCGTCCAACCCGTATCTGTTTTTGTCATAGGAATAGCGCCTGATTGCCAGTTGGTGAAACTTCCTGCCAGTAAAACCTGCTGTGCATTCTTGCCATTCTGGTATACGAAATGCACGATTGAATCTTTTATTAAAAAGCCATCCCTGTTCTTAAAGTCGTTGTATCCGAAGACATGCATGTTCATCGGGTTTGGATTCTGGTCTTCACCGGAAATACCGCTTAAATCGATCATTTTTATCCTGGCAGCAGGATCATTGAATTCCTCTGCAGAAAACAATGGTTTGGTAAGCAAAAGCAATTCTTTGTTGTTGATCAGAATTTTCCAGCCTGCGTTTTTAATTGAATCAGTAAAATTATTCCGGATGAGTTCTTTTAATGCGAGTGCCTTCAGATCATATTGGTTAATAAATGCATCGATTTCCTGGTCACTGAGTGATTTACCCAAAGTGATGTGCATTTCTCCTTTGCTGATGCTGTATTTTTTAATGGGCGGTTGTGCCATTACGTTTTTGGTAATCAGCATAAAAACCAAAACCCAGCTTATTGCAGCCAAATTCCTCATGACCATATTTATGATCCGCCTCATTTCCATATAAACATTTTACGTGTTACAAAATTAAACCCAATTTTTTGCAATGAAAGAAAATCAAATCCTAAAACTCCATCCACACAACCACCATGAGAAAAGCAGGTCTTTTCGAGGTTGGTGATGAGTACAGGCATTTCCGTAATATTCCGATTGCCCAGTTTAAAATTGGCCAGATTGCCCTTTACTGCTTCAATTTTTTTTGATCCTACTCCACTCAGTAATACCCTTCCTGTAATCGAAACATTTTCAAATATTTTATCGGGAAGTCGACTATCAAGGATATTGGTTTCAGCGGCACAATCAATAACAAAACGTACTTTCTTCCCTTCCATAACAGTTTTTACCATGATCCGGTTGTCGGTAATGTCAAAAGGAATAATCTGGTAAAGAGAAGTATCATTCAGCATCGGGTGATTGTACTTTGACGCCTCTTTTTTTGAGATAATGTGAAAGTGAATCTGATTCTTTTCAAAATCGATGATCATCTCACAATCTTTCAGGAAGCGCATGCCTACAAGACCCAGTACTTTCACCCCTTTACTGTTTTCTATATTACCTAAACTAACCAGGTCGCCTTTTACATTGTATTGCCTGATGGATCCGAAATGAAAATCTTTTACAATGGTATGTTCAGCAACACCGAATGAACCAGTGATGCCATCATTTTCCGCATCTGATTCTGCTATTCTTGTATAATTACGGAAATAAGTGATGTTCAGCACAAGTCCCGGGCAGCCGGTATCCAGGATAAAATTTCCTTCTGTGGAATCTACCCTGGCTTTGATCAGAATCAGGTTGCCTGCCCTGCTGAAAGGGATGATGAAGGAGGATGAATCTGCAGGAAATGCAGGATCGGCTTTGATTCCAGGGAAACTGATATGGTTCAGGTAACTACTGTCATTGTCATTCAATGCCCATAAATGACCAGGTACTGAACATACAAGAATGATGTTCAGTAGCACTACAATGAAATTTCGTTTAAGTTTTCCTGGCATTAAAATAATATAGCTTCTCTCAAAAATATAATTCAGCAATTATTCTGTAAACCATTCTTTCGTATCAGGCATTTTAAATGGCTGATTGAAAAAATCGTTCATGATCTGAAGGAACATTTCTTTTTTCTCCCATGCGCCACCGTGAGTTGAGCCCGGTAAGATGCAAAGATGTGAATTCGGGATATGCTGGAACATTTTCAGCAGGTGTTCGGGCCTTATCACATCACGATCTCCGCCCATAATGAGGCAGGGAGCCTGGATAGATTCCAGTTTTGAATATGGAATATTCGGATAATCAAGCATCATCTGGTTGAGTTTGATCTCCACTTTGTTTTTAGACCTGCTGATTGTTTTTTTCAATGATTCAAGCGCCCATGAAAACACAGCATTGCTATCAGGCTGAATATTGGGTGCATAAGCTACTACTCTTTTAACTTTTTTGGGATAATCCATGGCCATCAGTAAACAAAGAATCGCACCATCACTTTGTCCCCAGATATAAGCAGAATCAATATTTAATTGATCAAGCAGTGCATTTACATCTGAGGCCATCTGATCATAGGTTAATGGTTTGTCTGTATCACCCGATCTTCCCTGTGCACGGCTATCAATGGCAATTACTTTGTATTTTTTTATCAGATCAGGATAGTGAGTACTGGCACTTGAAATGGATCCTCCATTGCCATGCAAGACTACCAAAGGTTTTCCTTCACCGTAAATTTCATAGTAGAGTTTGATGCCATTTACATCGGCAAATTTGCCAGCCTTTTTATTGAAGCCATAATTCGGTACATTTTTGCCTTCAATCAGCCATACATGGCTATTCGTCTTTTCATCTTTAACAATAGATGCCGAATAAAGATTGTTTTTACCACTTTCACTTTTTATGATTCCGGCAGTCCAGTTGGATAAATCTTTCTCAAAATCTTCTTTAAAAATAGATTCCCATTTACCTTTCTTTTTTTCCACTTCCACATTCAGGTTATCGAAATAGAATCTGCCGTTCATTTCGAGCAAGGAACCAACAACTATATTAACGGCAGTTGAATCTATTTTTCCCTCAATATTTATATTTTGCCAGGTATTTGTACGTACAGGATTGTTCCCCATGTTTTCAAAAAATCCATTACCATATGCTTTGTCTACCCTGGCCCAGATTCTTGCAGCAGCACTATCATCTTCTAATTCAGTTCTGATTGCTGCGGTTATCCTGAACCGTGAGCCTTCATAACCTTTGGCAGGAATGCTGTGGGCCCAGGATGCCCATGTATTCTGAGCAGATAGAAACTGGCAACCGGTAATAAGACTTATAAATAATATTGAAAGGAATTTTATCTTTTTCATATTGAACATCAGTTTTGTTGTTTTGTAGTGATTTACCGGTTGCCAGTTATTAATTTAACCTGGATAATCTGCTGTAGGGCCATACATTCCAGGGATAGGAATATTCAGCAATCTCAGGTATACTCCCAGTTGCGCCCGGTGATGATAAAGATGGTTCAAACACCAGGTACGAACAACGGCTCCTTTTGGTAAAGTGAAAAAGATCATCTCTCCCTGGCGCATCGTCCATGGTTTGGCAAACTCATCATCTGCAGTGTTGTTCAGGATCTGTTCCGATTTGGCGATGAGTTCATCATGCCAGTCTACCATTTCCTGGGTCGACTGATACTTTTTTCTTTCACCTGAATCTTTGGCGAAATCCAGTTCATCCATTACAAGGCACTCTTTCCACCAACCATTGATCTCGGTAACATGACTTGCGAGTTGCAGCAAGGTCATTGATTTTTCATGTGGTTTATAATCTCCTTTTTCAAAAGGAACGAGTGCCAGGAGTTTGCGTGTATTGGCAGCTTCCTGTTTTAATTCGGCTAAAAATGCCTGAGCCTGTGTCATAATTTGTTTATTTGGATTTAAAAAATATGTGCATTTAATTTTTCAATGTTAAACTGCTAAAAGGAATTGAATATAATTCTCTTCAGTAATCAAATAAAGTTAAATGTAACCTTTCAATAAACCAGAAGAGTTTTTATAAATGGAAATCCCCCGGTAAAAACCAGGGGATTTCGGCACATGTCTGTTCTTAATAAATACCGGGTTGCGCCGGTAAAACTTATACTTATAGTTTGACCAGTTTCATTTTTACTGACTGGTTGCCTTGTTTTAATTCAACAATATAGATTCCGGGACGCAGTAATGTTCCGGTTTCTGTTACTTTACCAGCAGTTGTGGTGAATTGACTCACCATTCTACCGGTATTGTCGAATATACGTACCTGTATGTTGCCGTTTGTTTTTCCCGCAGTACTGATGCGGAAATTGTTTACGGCAGGATTTGGATAAATGCTTAAATGGAGCCTATCTTCTGCCGTTTCTGTTGTGAACCTGGTAAACAGATCACGGGTAGTGCATCCTGCTAATGCTACTGACAGGCTTCTGGATTTTCCGGTACCACAACCACTGGACGGTGTAGCAGTCACATTGCCTGATGCAGCAGCATTGCCGTAAGAAACCACAATACTTATGGTGCCTTGTCCACTGATTATAGTAGCGCCAGCCGGAACAGTCCATTGTACCCAATTACTATTGGCAGGCAGGGATGGTAAACTGTAACTGTATTGCCTGTCTGGACAATCCTGTTGCAACGCAGCAACAATATTACCTGCGGTTCCAGGTTTAAGGTTCGTTCCAATCAACAGCGACCTGCTTCCACCGGTTCCGCAATTGCCATTAGCCGTTACCGTTATATTGCCACCGGTAAATGAACTGTTGTATGTAACAACAATCACTGTATCATTTTCACCAGTACCTGCAGGATGATCAACGATGCTCGCATTGGCAGGAACAGTCCAGTTATAACTGATCGCTCCATTTACTTTCCTGGTGATATAGGTAGCCTCACTGCCTGAAGGAGCACTCAGTGATGGCATATACAGGCAAGCGTTGGTTGGGCCTTGTATCGGAGAAGGACCAGATGGCGTATTATTGCCAACGCGGAACTGACGAATGTTTGCGCTCGATCCGCAGTTGTTGGAGGCAGATACTGTTATTTCACCTGAAGTAAATCCGGTTATATAACTTACTGTAATGATAGTATCATTTACACCCGAACCTGCAGGGTGACCCGTGATCGTTGCTCCCACAGGAACTGTCCAGTTGTAAGATGATGCTCCTGCTACTTTGGATATCCTGTAAGTGGCATCTGTTCCTGTACCAGCGAATACACATACTTCAGCCGGACCATTGATTGCGCCTGGCGTTGAGGGGAACTGTGCCAGCAGGTAGAATATTGTAAGCGGACTAACTCCACATGAAGAGCTGGCCGTTACCCTGATTTGTTTATTGGCAGCTACTCCAAATCCCGGCAATATGGTTACTGTAATTGAATTGGTACCTTGTCCACTCACTAAGTTAACGGTTGGCGGAATCGTCCATTGGTAACCGGTTACACCAGGAACAGGCGCAGCAGTAAATACTACTTGTTCTCCGGTGCCTTCAAATGGACACATATTGGTTGGGCCGGATACAACCGGTGCTGGTGTAGGACCATCTGTAATACCATCGCAGTTGTTGTCGATACCATCACACAATTCAGGAGCTCCCGGGTACACAGTATTGTTACCATCGTTGCAATCTGTATTGTTGCTTACGTAACCTGAAGGGGCAACACAGGCCTGTGTCGTAACAGCCGGGTTTCCGAAACCATCGCCATCGCTATCCTGGTAGAAGATCGTTTGTCCGGCACCGTCATCTATTGTACCATCACAATCGTTGTCTTTACCATCGCAAAGTTCAGGAGCATTCGGATAAACTGTATTATCGCTGTCATCACAATCGGTATCGTTGCTTACATAGCCTGTTGGAGCAACGCATGCCTGTATGGTTACTGCAGCATTTCCGAAACCATCATCATCACTATCCTGGTAGAAAGTCGTTTGTCCGGCACCGTCATCTATTGTTCCATCACAATCGTTGTCTTTACCATCACAAAGTTCAGGCGCATTCGGATAAACAGTGTTGTCATTGTCATCACAATCGGTATTGTTGCTTACATAACCTGATGGTGCACTGCAGGCCTGTGTTGTTACTGCTGCGTCACCGAATCCATCATTATCAGCATCACGGTAATAAGTATTCGTAGCACCATCATCGATTGTTCCATCGCAATCATTGTCTTTACCATCGCAGAGTTCAGGTGCATTGGGGTAAACTGTATTATCGTTGTCATCGCAGTCGGTATTGTTGGCAACATATCCGGATGGCGGATTACAACCCTGAACAAAGCTATTAGGATCACCAAAATTGTCGTTATCTGTATCTGCATAGAAGAATGCAGATCCGGCGCCGTCATCGATTGTTCCGTCACAATCATTGTCTTTTCCATCGCAGAGTTCAGGGGCGTTCGGATATACAGTGTTATCGCTGTCATCACAATCGGTATTATTGCTTACATATCCTGAAGGAGCAATACAGGCCTGAGTTGTAACAGCAGGATTTCCGAAACCATCATTGTCTGAATCCTGGTAGAAAGTTGTGCTGGCACCGTCATCGATCGTTCCATCACAATCATTGTCTTTTCCATCACAGAGTTCCGGGGCATTGGGATAAACCGTGTTATCGCCGTCATCGCAATCGGTATTGTTGCTTACATATCCTGAAGGAGCACTGCAGGCTTGCGTTGTAACAGCAGGATTTCCAAAACCATCATTGTCTGAATCCTGATAGAAAATTGTCGTAGCGCCATCATCGATTGTTCCATCGCAATCATTGTCTTTCCCATCACAGAGTTCAGGTGCATTGGGATAAACCGAGTTATCGCTGTCATCACAATCTGTATTGTTGCTTACAAAACCTGATGGAGCAGTACAGGCTTGCGTAGAATTACCGGGATCGCCGAATCCATCGAGATCCTGATCGCGGTAATAAGTATTGAAACTGGCCCCGTCATCAATTGTTCCATCACAATCATTGTCTTTGTTATCGCAAAGCTCAGGAGCACCCGGATAAATGGTATTATCAGCATCATCGCAATCGGTATTGTCTGTTACATATCCTGATGGAGCTGTTGGAGAAGGAGATGTAATGTTGTTATTCAAGTCGCCGAAATTATCTCCATCGGTATCAGCATAATAAGTAAATAAAGTAGCATCCAGCAACGGATTGCTGGTAAGATTTTTTGACCCGAAACTGAAAATACCAGGTGTGAAATTTGAAACAGCTGCTGCCGTAGTAATGGTTCCGGATGTGGTACCGGTATTGGCTCCGTTACCGAGATCTTCCCATGTACTGCCCGTCCAGCGCACGATTGCCGCTTGTGTTGGATCAGTGATATACTGGTTATTTCCGGGATCAGCATAATGTAAGGTGATGCTGGGATTAGCGGTACCAACCAGTCTTTGCACCTGCCAGTATTCATAACCACTTACCCTTAGAATAGAACCTGCATGCGCACTGGTATCATAACCTGCGAGATCGGGGTTATCATTGAAATACTGCACACTGATTACATCATTTAAAGTTGGTGGTGCACTGATAGCGAGTATGCCCAATACCGATCCATTGCCCGTAGGGAATTCAAATGCATCATTACCGGTTTTTGTAACAGGGCCATTGATATGACTGGTATTGCTTTCACCTGAATGAAGAGCACCATCTGAGAAGCGGAATAGATTGGTAGCACTGCTCTCTATGATACCACTCTCAAAAGTTATTTTGTTGGAAACCAATACAGGATCATTGAGTGTAATTTTTGCACCACCGGTTTTATTCATATAAAAGCGGGTGATCACAATGCTTTGTGTGCCCAATTGTTCGATTACGGTATTGCTGTTACCGGTAAATTTAACCGTATCGATTATTGAAATACCACTGGCAGAATTCAGGAATAAATTACCCTGAATGGTTACAGCATTTGAATAAGCAAAGTTAATGGTACCATTGTTTCTGGTGAGTGTTAAATCGCCGTTGTACACATTGCTAGCCTGGTAACTTTCAAAAACAGAACCCGTGGAGTTCAAGCTGAAATTGGTATTTCCATTGATGATATTTCCACGGGAATAAATGGATCCCGCATTGGAAGCATCATCTGAAATGTTTACATTGCCTGTAATCGTATTGCCGTTAAAATCGTCGGTTCCTGAACTTGAAAATCCATTCACAGCAAAACTGAGTACTTTCAGATTGTTATCCTGAATGTTAACAAATCCCGCATTCTGAACGGTAATATTTCCACCATTGGTATTATTGGTTAAATTTTTCATGCTGAAATCAGGGTTGCCGGTTCCTGAAACATTGATGTTTATCGTACCGCTAATCGGAGTCGTAGAAAAATTAGATGAGTTAATACCATTGGTTCCACCTGCATTATTGGTATAACTGAAATTGCCGTTTAATGAAGTAAAGCCATTCGCAAAAAAATCAGTTACACCAGCAACAGTTCTTACTACAGTTACATCTCCCTCGAATGACGAAGGAGTGCCATAGCTTGTATAAACTGAAACAGCTGAGTTGATATTGAAAACAATATTTCCGTTAAAGGTATTGCCACCCTGGTATGCTTCGAAAAATGCCGCATTACCATTTATATTTATGGTGCTGTTTCCATTAATAATGGAACGGCGCAGGTATGTTGAAGCAGTATTAGTAGCACCATCACCGTATGTAAATGTTCCTGTGATGACACACTGATCTATATCATCAATACCGCCACTGATAATACCTGTTACAGAGAAACTGTTCAGCAAAAGTGTATCATTCTGTATGGATACCGTTCCGCTATTCTGCACATTAACGGAACCGCCATTGGTATTATTCCTGATGCGATTCATGGTAAATGCCGGATAATCGGAGCCTGAAACATCAATGGTAACGGTTCCGCCTACCTGGCCACTAGCCGTATTTGCAGCATTTATACTCGTAAGGCCACCTGCATTGTTACTATAACTGAAGTTTCCGGTAACGCCATTGTAGCCGGCATCAAAGATGTACGTATTTCCCGCACTCGTACGATTAATACTAAAGTTACCAGCATAAGTTGACTTGGCTGTATAACTGAAATATGCGGCAGCACTGTTTTGTAGGCTCGCTGTTGTATTGCCGTTAAAAGTATTCCCTCCCTGGTATCCTTCAAAAAAGTTTGCAGTACTGTTTGAGGTAAAACTGGTATTGCCATTGATTACTGAACGCCTGAAATACCATGAACCGGTATTGGCGGGACCATCTGAGTAACTAACATTGCCGGTAATCTGGCATTGATCTATATCATCAATACCGCCACTACTAAAGCCATTTATATTGAAAGCAGTTACAATAAGTGTGTCATTTGAAATTTCGACTGTTCCACTGTTCTGAACTGAAATCGTTCCTCCTCCGGTATTGTTCCTTACCCTGCGTAAGGTAAATGCAGGATTGCCGCTACCCGTAACCGTAATATTGATGGTGCCGGCAATATCTGCCAGAGAACTTCCGGAAGCATTGATAGAACTGAGCCCACCTGCATTATTGGTATAGGTGAAATTGCCGCTGACATTGGTTGCTCCAGTTTCAAATATATAAACCGGCCCTGCAGTGTTTTTATTGATGGTTACATTACCGTTGAAATCTGACGCTGGCGGTATAACAGGTACGGGTAGCTGCAGCAGAAGTACTGTTGATGGTCAGGTTCCCATTATAAATATTTCCTCCCTGAAATCCCTCAAACAATCCACCCGTGCCGGTATGGTTAAGGATAACATGGTCGTTGAATGTCGTATTCCGGATATACTGGCTGCCAGAGCCATTGATGGTTATATCTATATCTGTTGAACCACTACTGTTATTGAGGGTTGCGCCGTTGATATCAATATTTCCGTTAACAGTAAGACTGAATCCATTAAAATTCAAAATTGCACCGGCATTGATGTCGAGGTTGTTCACAATAGTATTGCCCGGCAAAACGGGTGCATTGGCCGTGTTGGGAATTGTGACGTTCCCATTGTTTAATGGAACGTTGGCTGGAGTCCAGTTGGCAGGATCGTTCCAGTCGGAACTTGCACTTCCATCCCATGTTTGAGCATGTACCCATTGCGTCAGAAAAATCAGCAATAACAGTACAGGTAAATGTTTTTTGTTCATAAAACAGTTTTAAATGAATTAAAAAGGCAGAAATAGAGCGCAGCATAACGTACGCTTACTTTAACTTATGATGGAGAGGAGTCAGCAAGAAGTATCAATGAGTATCCGGAATTGACTAAATCTGTGTCAAATAAATAGTAAAAGCAAAGCGCAAAAAATAATCCGTTTGGAGCATGTCCTCTTTTTAAGCCTTTAAGTATTTACATTTACGGTGTAAAATGAGTAGTAAAACAAAATTGATAACTCGGGTAATCAGCAGTTTCTCCTGCTGCCTTATGCTATTGTTTGGGTATCCAGGCATTCTTTCTGCGCAGGAACCCGAACGTTACAATGTTTTTAATTATAGTGTTAATGAAGGATTGTTGCAGAGTACAATGGGCGACATTGCTGTTGACAAGAATAATCAATGCTGGATTAGCTTCCCCAATGGAATCCAGAAGTTTAACGGGAAACAATTTATAAATATAGAACCCCAGGAAGGTTTACCAGACAATAAGTATACTTACTTTCTTAAAATGAAATCAGGTGATATACTGATCAGTCATTCAAAAGGCATCAGCATATATGACATTGCGAATAACAAGTTTAAACTGCTTTATACACATACTGAAAAAACAGAAGTTCCATCAAAATTTATCGGTGAAGAAAATGGTGTTCTTTATTTATTTACTGATAACGAAAATATAATTGCTCTGGATGCAGTTAGTTTTAAACTTAAATCTAACACCGCATCAGGTTTGGCTACCAGTACTAAGCATGCTGAATACAGACCTACCAGTAGCACCAGCATATATGATCATAAGACCGTTTTTACTTTTAAAGGTCAAATTTATTTATGGGATCTGCAGAAAGCGAAAATGGTGGCTGTCTCAGAAAAGATCGATTATTTAAGTACTTATTTGCTGCAGATGTTATCAGCAGATGAAGCACTTTTCTA
Organism: Ferruginibacter sp.; assembly: GCA_037045295.1. Classification (GTDB taxonomy): domain Bacteria; phylum Bacteroidota; class Bacteroidia; order Chitinophagales; family Chitinophagaceae; genus Ferruginibacter. Next base: position 9,724 of record JBAOHS010000003.1, on the reverse strand, counting down.
TACTTACCAGCATAAGCAGGCACTTCAGGTATATAATTTTCGAACCAGAAAAATCAGGATGATATTTCCTCAGGGAAAAGACACGAATTATATTTCCAGGTGTACAACTTTAAAATGGGGCAAAAAATGGATGGTGAGTTTCACGGGTCGTTTATATGAAACCGATTCTTCATTGACTGTTCTTAAAAAGGAAATCGTAAATTTTCAAAATAATAGCATTGGGGAAAGGGCTGCCCTCGTGAGAATAGTAGAAGATAATTTCGGAAATCTCTATGCAACTACCATCAACTCAGGTTTAAGGAAGATAATCGGGAATACTTATCCAATCCGATATTATGGTACAGAGAATGCCAGGAGCAATTATATTTTAAGTACACTTGCTGATAAAGGAGTAAACCGGATTTTCGCGGGTGCCTATGGGAATGGGTTATGCATTTATGATAGTCTTCAAAAATTAATCAAACAAATAGAAAAAGTACCCGGAGGGAAGTATCCATTCTCACCCAATGCCATGGTACGAATTGGCAATGGAGATTATCTTGTTTTTTCTGTTAGCGAAACAGCCGGATTTATATTAAAACATGATCTTTCAAGCATAGAGACCATTCCTATTGTAGCAGGTAAGTCAGGAGAGAAAATCGGGGTTGATTATTTTGGGAATGTATTATTTTCTAATGAAAAAATTGCTTTGGTACAAACGCAGGGAAAAATTTTCAGGGTTGATCTTGTACAAAGGAAAATCAAACAGTTTACTTTCACCAATGCCTATACGATGGGAGGCATTTTTCATAAAGGCCGCATCATATCTCATGCTGCAGATGAACTATTAATAATTGATACATCCGATTTCAGTATTAGCCGAAGAATACCTTTTCCAAATACTGCAGGTGTTCGATGTTTTGCAAAGGATAAGAATGATATTCTTTATGCAGGTTCCAATAAGGGGATTTTTAAAATAGATGAATCAGGAAGAATAATGCAGCATTACAACAAAGAAACCGGATTGCCGGATGAATGTATTTATTCTGTTTTATTCGATCAACAAGGCTTTTTATGGTGTAGTAGTAATAAAGGGATTTTTAAACTCAGTAATGAAAGAGTATTGATGCACCTTAAAAAAGAGGATGGGATTCAGGAAAATGAATTCAATACAAATGCAGCGACTGTTTCCGCTGATGGGGAATTATTCTTTGCGGGCGTAAATGGAGTGAGCAGTTTTTATCCTGATAAAATCACGGGGTTCAAAGAAACTATTCAACTGCTGATTACCGGTATCCAGGTTAACAATGAACCTCTGAAACAGGAAACGGCGGTTTGGAATACAACAGCAATTGATCTCCCCTACTCCAGCAACTCATTGTCATTTGATTTCATTGCACTTGCAAACAACAATCCGGCTCAATATATTTATCAGTACAAGATGGAAGGTGTTGATAAAAACTGGATGAGGAATGAAGACATGCAAACCGTACGCTATCACCTTCAGCCTGGAAACTATGTATTTAAAATGTATGCCTCCAGGTCATTCGATCCCCAGGCAAAACCCATCAGAGAGATTTTGATCAGCATTCATCCGCCCTTCTGGAAAACCTGGTGGTTTATATACATTGCTGGCCAGCTTTATCATTGCATTGATGGCCTTCCTTATTAATACGGTAAACCGGAGAAAGTTTGAGAAGAAACTGAGTATACTTGAAGCAGAGCAAAAAGTGAAACTGGAACGGGAAAGAATTTCCAGGGATCTGCACGATAGCCTGGGAGCATATGCCAATGCAGTATTGTACAATACTGAACTATTGCAGAAAGAAAAGGGTTTGACAGAAAGAGAAATGCTCATCAAAGAACTCAGGTTTGCTTCAAAAGACATCATCACTTCTCTTCGGGAAACTATCTGGGCACTGAAAAAAGATAATTTCAAAGCAGAAGATTGCCTGCTGAGGATACGGAATTTTATTCAGCCTTTTAACCGATATTTCCCCCATATTGTTTTCAGAACTGAAGGTGAAGCACCTATAGGGATGATGCTGCATTATACAAAAGCACTACACCTGGTAAGAATTGTACAGGAAGCGGTTTCCAATGCCATTAAACATGCAGAAGCCAGGAATATTGTAGTGTTGAGTGAAGTTGTGAATAACAGTTGGACAATTACTGTTACAGATGACGGAAAAGGTTTTGACTATACCCATGCTGCAGAGCAGGAAGGAGGAAACGGGCTAGGAAATATACTTCAGAGAGCCGTTGAAGCCGATTTTGAAGCGAAAATCAGTAGTGAAGAAGGAAAAGGAACGATTGTAACGATTATTATTTAGCAGAATAATCCTAATGGAGTATATTTAATATGACATGCAATGAGTAATCTTATTTTAAATTAGATATCCATCATGATTCGGATCGCTATCATCGACGACAAAGCCAGTAACAGGAATATCATCAAAGACAAACTGACCCGTAACGGAAGTTTTTCCATTGGATTAACGGCTGCTGATGGCAACGAGTTCATGCAGAAGATGAAAATGATTGCACCTGAGGACATGCCCGATGTAGCACTGATGGATCTGGAAATGCCCAATATGGATGGTGTAGATGCTATTGCAGTTGGATCCACACTCTACCCTTCTGTGAAGTTTGTGGTATTAACCATTTTTGATGATGAGGATAAAATATTCAGGGCCATAAAAGCCGGCGCTTTTGGTTATCTTCTTAAAGATGAAAGTGCAGAGAATATTGCAGATATGCTTTTGCAAATGCATGAAAGCGGTATCGGGCCTATTTCCCCCGGGATTGCACATAAGATACTTCAACTGGTTCAGAACAATGAATTAACTATGCCAGGTAAAGCATTACCCCCCAATTCTAAACAATTCTTCGACTTAACACAAAGGGAACAGGAAATACTTCAATTGTTGGTTCAGGGACTACTGTATAAAGAAATCGGTGCAAAACTTGGCATCAGTGCGAACACTGCCAAGAAGCATGTGATGAATATTTACCAGAAACTTCATGTCAATAGCCGGGCTCAGGCATTACACCTGGCTTATGAAAAGGGTATCTTCTGAAATAAGTAAATAACGGTCTCTTATAAACGAAAAAGCCCCGGTGAAGGGGTTTTCGCTTCCTGATGATTTCAGGGCTTTAAAGGTGTTCAAAGGTTAGCATCATTCTTCTTCTCAGGTGTTTAACATAGGTTTGGATATCTGTGGATTGTTGGATTTTTATAGTTGATTGCAATACTATTCATTTGCGGATGCGTGATTGAGCGGCAGTTTGATGATCATTTCACAACCATTGCCCGGTGAGGTAATGAGGCTGCAACTACCACAACATACCTGCACTCTATTTTTGATATTACACAATCCGATTCCGTTTTTAGCCGCTTTTTTATCAAAACCCTGTCCATTGTCGTAGGTACGCATAATTACATGGTTGTTGGTGAATTTGATGCTTACCTCAACTGTAGTGGCTTTTGAATATTTTACGATATTGGTCATTTGTTCCTGGAGAATGCGATGCAATGTGAGGAGTTGCTTCTCACTGATCTTTCTGCAGTTGAGTTCACTGAAATTGAGTCTGGTGTTAATCTGATCATCCGGATTCATATCTTTCACCAGTTTTAAAAATAATTTCTCCACTGATCCTTTGATAAAGGAAGCCGGTGCCAGTCTGTGTGATAACCTGCGCAACTCTTCTATGGCCATCTGAACATACCCTTTCGAAGTTTCTGCCAGCTCTTTACCTTTCTGGTCATCCACATTCTTGATCATACTCAGGGTTAACATACAGCCGGTGAGAATCTGATTAATATTGTCGTGCAGCTCAATACCAAGTTGTTGCCGTTCCTGTTCCTGTGCATTGATCATGGCTTTAGAGATTCTGTTTTCTTCTTCCTGCTGATAAGTTATATCCTGGAGGGTACTGATCATACGGGAAGGGTTACCCGAAGGATGATAGCTGATATGCGCACGGTGAAAAATATGTTTATAACTGTGATCGGCACAACGGAAGCGGTACCTCTGCTGAAACTGTTGTTTCTTCTTTGAAAAGGTTTCTTCCAGATCCTGCGAAACCCTCGACAGATCGGAAGGATGAATATTCTTTTTCCACCATTCTTCTTTGTTTTTCATGCAACCCGGCGCATATCCGAACATGGTAGCCACGCCATCGCTGTAAATGATCCTGTTCTGTATGATGTCCCAGTCGAGAATGGTGTCTCCTGTAGCCTTGGATAACATTTCATAACGTTCAATAGCTTCCGCAATTTTAAGGGCTGTATTTTTCCGTTCGGTAATATCCCTCACAATAGCTTGTATATTGCCGGCATTCACTACCCTTGCACTCAGCTCAGTAAAAAAATGAGTGCCATCTTTTTTTACAAATTCACGTTCAATTAGGATCGGTCTTCCACTGTATAAATCAGATAACCTTATGGGCGATTTGCCTGCATATTTCAAAGGCATGATATGTGAGATATTCATCTCCATCAACTCCTCAATAGAATAACCAAGCATACTGGCACCACTTTTATTGGCTGAAAGGAAACGACCATTTTCTGCAAATAGAAAAATACCATCTGCTGCCTGTTCTACCAGGGTTTTGAACTGGTTGTTGTGGTTTCGTTCTTTTTCAATGCGGTCTGTAATATCGACCAGGATATTGATTCCGCCGGTAAAGTTTCCGTTTTCATCAAAGACCGGACTAGGATTCTGCCGTACATAACGGTAAGTGCCATCGGGACGCTGAATGATGATTTCTTCTCCTTTCACAGGTTGTTTTGTTTTAACTGCATTGGCCATGGGAGTATGATCATTTGGTATCAGTGTGCCATCCGGATGGAATGCCTTCCAGGAGCCACACCAGAGTTCTTTTCCTTTTTCAGGATTTCTACCCCATAGATTAGCGGCGGCTTTGTTGTAATAAGTGATATAACCTTTCGGATCGCAGGTGTATACCGGTTTCAGAATGTTTTCGAACAAATGATTGAAGGGTGCAGCAGTTTTCATTTTGGTTGGATTGAATTGATGGATTGGGCTATGGATTTGAGTAAGGAAGGAATACTTTCAAACTCATGAAATTTGTCGATAATAAAATCTGCGTTTTTTTGAATGTAACAATCGAAATTCATAAATACTGCTTTGTAACAAAGAATGACAATCAACACCTCCTCATTTCTTTTTTTCATTTTTTTATACAAATCAGTTGACTGATTTCCCGGAAGGTAGGCATCCATGATAACCACATCGGGATCAATTTTTTCAAATAGTTCTATTGCTTCAATTTGCTTTGACGTACAATGTAATTGAACCCCTTCACCGGAATCCATAATAATATCCTTAAGCCGCTCGATGAGTAATACTGAGTTTTCAACTAACAGGATAGTCATTGGGATTTGGGATAGATTTTCATAACAAAGTAAGGTAATAGAACGGGCCTTTGAAATAGCCGTACATATACAATTTTGCTAGTAGGAATTTGTAAGGGGGGTAGTTTTAATACTACAAAAGGTAGCACACAAGTGGCTATTAATACAAACAGGCTTTAAGGTTATTTTTCAACATCCCGGATGATGCGCTGACTGATCGCATAACGGGTTAGTTCTGCATTGGTGTTCAGGTGTAATTTTTCCATTATCCTGCTGCGGTGAGTGCTTATTGTAGACATAGCCAGGGAGAGCATTTCGGCGATCTGGGTGATGGTTTTTCCCAGGGCGAGCAATTTAAAAATTTCAAATTCACGATTAGAAAGCAGTTCATGTGGGTTTTTCTCATCTTTTAAATCGATCAGTTTTTCGGCAACCTCCTGGGTAATGTATTTTTTTCCCAGGCTTATCCTGGTAATAGCTGAAATCAATTCATTGGGTGCTGAATTTTTGTTCAGGTAACCGGATGCTCCGGCCTTTAAAACCCTGACTGCATATATTTCTTCCGGATAAATACTCAGGATCAGAACAGGTAATTCGGGCCTGATCAGTTTGATTTGTTCCAATGCTTCCAATCCACTTCTCCCGGGCATGTCGAGATCTGAAATAACCAGGTCGTACTCATTTAACATGATTTCTTTGATCAGCATTTCACCGTTACTTACTTCCTTGATTTCTATAGAAGGATATTCGTCTTTCAGGATCTGAACCAGGCCCACTCTGATAATACTATGGTCGTCGGCCAGAATGATTTTTCTAATGTTCATAAAATGGGTTAGTTTTCTTTAACTGGTTACGGGTATTTCAATAATAATTTTAGTTCCGGCCCCTGGTTCAGATACAATATGAAAATTACCTCCAACACCACCTGCTCTCTCTTTAATGCCCAGTAAACCGAAAGATTTTTTAGGGGGCTTTGCATTGAGGTCAAATCCAATTCCATCATCCTCCACTTCGAAATGAAGCTGTTCATTATTTAGTGTAAGCGTTGCCGTTACTTTGGTTGCCTGTGCATAACGGGTTATATTGGTAAGTGCTTCCTGGTATATTCGGTATACACAGGTATTTATAGGTTCTGATAATTTCAACCGGGGGATATCACTGGTAAAAATTGCCAGTATACCGGTATTCTCGGTAAACCTGCGACTCAGCCAGGCCAGTGCTTCGGGCAGACCATGTTCATCAAGAATACTGGGTCTTAATTCACTGAGAATTCTTCTGATCGACTGATTGCTTCCATCCAGAAGGTGAATAACATTTTTAAGTTTTGTTTTTAACGCTTCTGCATCATCCGGAATTTTTTTGTCAATCCAGGAAATATCCATTTTAATAGCAGTAAGTTGTTGCCCGAGTTCATCGTGAATCTCACGGCCGATTCTTTTTCTTTCTTCTTCACGTATCTGCAAAAGGTGCGCTGTTAACTGTTGCAGTTTTTCGGTTGTCTGCCTTAAGTCGTCATGCGCTTTAACTTTTTCAGAAAAGTCGATTCCAACACCCATCAGGCAGGGTTCATCTTCAAAATCAATGACGATAGCAGTGAAGTAATAAGGAATGGTGCGGCCCGATTTGGTGAGGTAATTTGCCTGTGCGTTTTCTTCGCCGGTAACAAAAGCATTGGAGATTTTTGCTGACAACCATGCTTTTTCTTCTTCCAGGAAGAAATCAAGCGGGTGCATTTTACTTACTTCTTCAGAAGTATAGCCCGAAACAATTTCAAAATTTCTATTCCATCTTTTAAATTTCCCGTTCCTGTCATAGAGATAAAATATACCGGGTAAACTATTGAGGATGGAATCGGACAAGTTTTTTTCTTTGATTATTTCCTTTTGTACTTTTTTAAAGGCTGTAAGATCCTGCACAGAGCCTATCATACGGTAAGGCTTACCTGCTGTATCATAAATGATAAATCCCCGGTCGAATACATGCATGATTTCGCGGTTCTGTGTCAGGTAACGGTATTCATCCGACCAGGATTTTTTGCCTGTATCGATTGCATCCTGAATTCCTGTAATAATGCGCTCTCTGTCTTCGGGATGAATGCCTTGCCTCCAGGCTGCTAAACCCGGACTTATTTTTTCAACTGAATATTCAAAATGGTTATAGTAATTATTATTCCACCAGAATTTATTGCTGATAAGATCCCAATCCCATATCACAGCATTGGTAGCCTCGACCAGCATTTCAAAGCGTTCATTGGCAACGATAATTGCAGTTTCTGCATTTTTGCGTTGCTTTTCTTTTTCCATGTTTTCCAATGCAAAAGCCACATCTCCTGTTGCTTCTTCCAGTAATTCAATTTCTGATTGGTCGAAAAAATATTTTACGCCGGAATAAAAGGTAAATGCCCCTACAACTTTACCGAATTTAATGATGGGTAAAGACATACAGGATAAATAACCCCGCTCCAGTGTTCCTTCACGCCAGGGTTCCATGTTCACATCTGTTTCAATGTCGTTTGAAATAATATACCTGCCTTCTTTAATAGCTCTGCCGGTAATGCCCTTTCCCTTTTCAACATCTTCGAGGGAAATGACTTTTACTTTGGTAAGATAATCCTTCTCTTCTCCGGCATACATAACCGGAATAACCTTTCCTTTCGATTCATCGATCATTCCGATCCAGGCCATCCGGAATTCCCCGAGTTTAACAGCTATCCTGCAGGCTTCACTGAAAAGAGTTTGCTCATCAGTTGTACGAACGATCATCTGGTTTACCTGGCTGATAAAGAAATATAGCCGGTTAACTTTCAGAATATTCTCTTCTGCTCTTTTATTTTCAGTAACATCCCGGATGTACACTGTGATCCCTTCCGGCGACGGATAAATATGATTTTCCTGCCACAGATCCAACGGTGCATAGTAATCGAAGTTGTGCTCATAATGCTGCGATAGCATTGCCCGGTGAAAAGCATGGTAGGTAGCCGAATCGACAGCCTGCGGAAACAGATCCCATACATTTTTGCCGATCATATCTTCCTGTTTCATTTTCACCAGTTTGGCTGCGCTCTTATTTACATAAGTGTATTTCCAGTCTTTATCGAGTGCAATAAATGCATCTGTGATGCGGAGCATGGTTTTCTCCAGTGCATTCTTCGATTTCAGCAATTCACTGGTACGATCCCAAACCTTTTCCTCAAGTTCATCGTTGAATTTCGTGAGTATAGCTTCTCTTTTCTTTTTCTCCATGAAATCATTCCTGATCTTATGCAGAAAAAAAGCAAGGATCAGCAACGTTAATCCTACTATTGTAATAAGTATATTAAAATGCTGTGCTGATTTTTCTTTGTATTCTTGGGTTCTGAGACCCAATAAATCATTTTCGATCAGTTCTATTTTATGAATCTCACGCCTGATTTGTATTGTTAGGGTATCGAGGTATTTATTCTCATCCGAAATTTCATCATTCGGCCCTTCAAAGGGTTTGGAAGTTAACTCACGGCAGATACTTAGTAAGGTTTTTAAGTTTTTGGTGAGTGTATCTATATTGCGTTGCTGAACAATATTGTCGGCCGTTATTTTCTTAACCGTATCAATCTGTGCTCTGATGGATGAATCAGCACGATGTATTCTGGGAAGTAAACTAATGTCATTTGAAATTAAATAACTCTTTGTGTACGAGCCGATATTGGCCATATTGGTGCTGAGCTTCTGGAACTGAAGCAATGCTCTTTGTGTATGAGTAACCATCCTGCCCGACTCTGCAACCTGTCTTGATTGGTTAAGTGATATACCTACGATTATAAAGATCGCAAGTAATAACAACATTATTACCGATACCAGTACCTGGTCTGTTGTAGATTTCAGTTTCAATAGAACTGGTTTAAAGGTGTTCCAGGGTGTTCGGGTTATCAGACAAAATAATAAAACAATGTTCAGACAGCAACCGGGGAAAACCCTGTTTTTTTGATAAATAGCCCCTTTTTATCAGTGTTGTGATATATGACAACAAATTAGATAAAAACGTGTAAATACCAGCTTTATCAATGTTTAAACAGTGTATCTTTTTATTAATTGATAAAGAAACAGCATCGGTTCAGCAGATAAAATGATTTATAAAAGGTATCTGTATGATAAATGTTAGTAACAAATTCAATCGTTGTGTTTCCTGCTTATTTTCCAGATTTCTATCCAGCCAACTGAAATAAGTGCAACTGCAATGGTTATCAATATTTGTTTTACAGAAATGAGTTCCAGATTAAATATTCCCCTCATATACGGAACATAAAGTATCAGGAAGATAAATATGGTAGTTACCGATAGTATTAAGTACATCAGGTTGTTTTTGTATCCAATCGTTTGCCAGAATGAA
>JBAOHS010000002.1:0-9073 GCA_037045295.1 Ferruginibacter sp. | reverse complement strand
TATGTGCCATGGCTCAGATTACGTATTGCTCATTTGTTATTCTGGACGGATGGCATTACCAATATCTCAGCCGCTTTGTGCCTGTTGTTCCTATTACCTAAAGTATCGGTGGAACAACAAAAGCAATATTCGAGAAACCCGGTTAAAGAAAACAAAGCTGTTTCGCCTTATAAGGATAAAGCGTTCCTTTGGTTCCTTGGCTTGCAGGTTTTATTCGCTATCTGTTTCTTTCAGCTATTCACCACCATACCGCTTTATTTTAAGGAGGGATTACACCTGAGTGAATTCTGGATCGGCGTAACTATGGCATTCAACGGTGTACTGATTGCTGTTATTGAAATGGTGCTGGTTTTTAAACTGGAAGGAAGAAAGCCTTATCTGGTACTGATGTGCCAGGGAACGATCTTAATGGCCATATCATTTTTGCTTGCTGAATCTTCCCATTGCAGCCGGACTGATCGTTGCATTCATCTTTGTATTGCTGATCACTTTTGCAGAAATGATTGCAATGCCATTTATGAACAGCTATTATATTTCACGTAGCTCTGATAGCAACAGGGGTCAATATGCAGGGTTGTATACCATGGCCTGGAGCGTGGCTCAGGTGATTGGCAGCAGTACCGGTGCTATCGCAGCAGATAAACTCGGGTATACGTTACTGTGGGTAATCATCAGCGCAGCCTGTTTTGTAACTGCCTATGGTTATCACCGGCTGCAGAAAGCTAAATAAAACTGTTTCAGCATTATTGATAGGTAAAACTGGATTCCAGTTTAGCAGTTACCGGCATGGCCTGGCCCATCATTTCAATGGTGCCGTGAGATATCAGAATTCATGGTTCTTTTGCTAACCAGATTGGTAGTTGGATTGAATATGATTTCACCGGTTAATTTGGTATTCATGGTGATGGCAACTTCACTTCCCTGTATTTCCTGGTTACCACTCACATCAATGGTTCCTGAATAGCTGATGGTAGCCGTATTCCCTTCTATTGATTTGATGGTGAAAATGCGTTTGCTCTTCATGGATTTATCTGATGTTGAATCACTCCAGCTATCACCGGTTTTTTTACCAGCGGGAATAATGAAAAAGGCATTTTCAACAACCTGAACATCAGTACTGCTGTTCATAGAACTCATTAGTCCGGTTAATGGATTTCCCTGGTTTACCTCAGGCATTTCTTCGGATGATTTTTTATTTCGTGTAACCTTTCCGGTTAGTTTATCCAGCGATACCGTGTCGGGCTTGTTTAATTTGGCGGCCACTGCTTTTCCTGTTTCCGATTCATTGTCTTCAGGTTTATCAGAGTCATAATTGGTTTGCTGACCCATAAAATCCATGTCAGTTTTCAATTTGGTAACAGTGTTGCTCAACTGGTAACCGGTAGCATCTACTCCTATGATCAGCAGTTTATTGGATGCAATGTTGCTGGTTTTCATCTGCATGCCCATGCCCATATCCATATCTGAAGAGGAAACCACCGTTGCCAGGATCAACCTGTCTTTTTCAATTTTTATAGGGTTGCTGTTCTGTGAAAAAACCGAAGAGGAGATTAAAAATGCAGCACAGATCAGCAGAGAACTTTTCTTCATAATTTAAAATTTGAATTGCAAAAATAGCCGGAAATAAAGATTTAACCCGACTCTGTTGAGGATAAAAAAAATGGACTGCTTTTGGCAGTCCATTTCATGATAAACGAAACTTTTTATCCTACAACTGTTACATTAACAGCGTTCATTCCTTTTTTACCATTTTGAAGTTCAAACTCAACTTTATCGCCTTGTTTGATTTCATTGATTAAGCCGCTAACGTGTACAAAGGTTTCTTTGTCTGATTCATCATGTTTAATAAATCCAAAACCTTTTTCAGAGTTAAAGAACTTAACCGTTCCTTGATTTTTAGTGTCCATTTTAATTTGTATTGTATTAATAAAGGGCAAAGTTACTGTTATTCAATGAAAAGCCCGATTCTTTTTTTAATCATATGATTTGCGTTAATTCATCTGTTTTGTGCTGTATATGACTTAGTTACAATAAAAAAGATCCGCTTGCAGGCGGATCTGAATATCTATAAGAATGTTAAATCCTCTTTATACTTCTTCAGCATAAGCGCTCACCGGCTCGCAGGTGCAGATAAGATTTCTGTCGCCATACGTATTGTTCACCCTGCTAACAGAAGGCCAGAATTTGTTGTTTTTTACGTATTCCAACGGATAAGCAGCCTGTTGCCTGCTATAGGAATGATTCCATTCATTGGCAGTAATCACAAACTGTGTATGCGGTGCATGTTTGAGTGGATTGTCTGCCTTGTCTGCTTTTCCTTCTTCAATTGCCCTGATCTCATGCCCTGATGCTTAACAACGCATCACAAAAACGATCCAGTTCTGCTTTGTCTTCACTTTCTGTTGGTTCAATCATAATTGTTCCGGCAACAGGGAAACTCAAGGTAGGTGCATGGAAATTGTAATCCATCAAACGCTTGGCCACATCTTCTGCTTCTATTCCGGCAGATTGTTTGAACGGACGAAGATCTACAATGAACTCATGTGCACAGGAACCATTTTTACCCGTGTAGAGAATTTTATAATCATTCTCCAGTCTTGCCTTCATATAGTTGGCATTCAGGATCGCATATTCTGTACTCTTTTTCAATCCATCAGCACCGAGCATTTTAATGTATGCATAACTGATCAGCAGGATACTGGCACTTCCATAAGGAGCAGCACTCACTGCATGCGTTGCTTTTGCTGTGTTGCTGAGTGTAACATGACCCGGTAAATAAGGCGCCAGTTTTTCATTTACACAGATCGGACCCATACCAGGACCACCACCACCATGTGGTATGGCAAATGTTTTGTGCAGATTGAGGTGACAAACATCTGCACCGATATTACCCGGACTGGTCAATCCAACCTGTGCATTCATATTGGCACCATCCATATAAACCAATCCGCCATTGGTATGAATTAGTTCACAGATTTCAATGATGCTTTCTTCAAACACACCATGTGTACTTGGATAAGTAACCATCAGGCCTGCAAGATTGTCTTTGTGTTTTTCGGCATGCATGCGCAGATCATCTACATCAATGTTTCCGTTTTCATCACATTTGGTAACCACAACTTTGAAACCCGCCATCACTGCAGATGCAGGATTGGTGCCATGTGCAGAAATCGGGATGAGGATGATATTGCGGTGTTGTTCTTTTCTGTCGGCATGATAAGCCCTGATCGCCAGCAATCCTGCATATTCTCCCTGTGCGCCACTATTGGGTTGCAGTGAGGTGGCAGCAAAACCGGTGATATTGCTCAGCCATTGCTCCAGTTCACGAATGATGATCTGGTAACCTCTCCACTGATCGGCCGGAGCAAACGGATGCATGTTGCTGAATTCGGGCCAGGTTACAGGAATGAGTTCGGTGGCTGCATTCAGCTTCATGGTGCAGCTACCCAATGAGATCATCGATGTATTCAGACTGAGGTCTTTGTTTTCGAGCAGCTTGATATAACGCATCATTTGTGTTTCACTCCTGTGTGTATTGAAAACAGGGTGAGTAAGGTATTCTGAAGTGCGTGTAAGCGCCGACGGTATATTGTTCAGCAATGCATCCGTATCGAAATTTGCCACAGCAGTATCACTGCCAAGCATAGACGAAAATACAGAGATGATTTCCAGGACATCCTGTTGCGTAGTAGTTTCATCCAGAGAGATGTTTACAAAATCTCCTTCATAGCCGAAATTGATTTCCTGTGATTCGGCAATCTCCCTGATTTTAGCAGTATCAGAAACTTTTATTCGAAGGGTATCGAAATAGTAAGCATTCTCATTTTTAAAACCGAGCTCTGCCAGTTCTTCACTCAATGTCTGTGCGAGCAGGCTGGTTCTTTTACCGATATTTTTCAATCCTTCAGCACCATGATAAACGGCATATAGTGATGATATGTTGGCAAGCAATGCCTGTGCTGTGCAGATATTGCTGGTTGCTTTTTCACGCCTGATATGTTGTTCCCTGGTTTGCAAAGCCATCCGCAGGCAACGATTGTTCTGTGCATCCACACTTACGCCAATGATACGGCCAGGAATATTTCTCTTGAATTCATCCTTGGTGGCAAAGAAAGCTGCATGCGGTCCGCCGAATCCCATCGGTACACCTAAGCGTTGCGCATTACCAATGGCAACATCTGCGCCCAGTTCACCGGGAGGTGTGAGTAAAGTGAGTGACAACAGATCAGTCGCCATAATCACTTTCGTATTCACCGCTTCAGCCCTGGTGATGAACTGACGATAATCTTCAATCAATCCATTTTTATTCGGATACTGAACGATCGCACCGAAATAATTTTCATCCAGTTCAATATTTTTATGATCACCGAAAACAAGTTCAACACCTATTGGTGCAGCACGGGTAATCAGCACATCTTTTGTTTGATCAAAAATATTTTCATCAACAAAAAATTTCGGAGCAGTAATATGTTCGTGGTCTTTGTTTTTGTGGTTGAATAACATCGCCATTGCTTCGGCTGCCGCAGTACCTTCATCGAGCAAACTTGCATTGGCAATCGGCAATGCTGTTAAGTCACTCACCATGGTTTGGAAATTGAGCAGACTTTCCAACCTTCCCTGTGCAATTTCTGCCTGGTAAGGTGTGTACTGCGTATACCATCCCGGATTTTCAAACACATTTCTCAGGATAACCGATGGCGTGATGGTATTGTAATATCCCTTTCCGATATAAGAACGGAATACTTTATTTTTTGAAGCAATTTCTTTCAGCTGAGAAAGGTATTCATACTCATTCAGCGGATTGCCTGTAGACAATGGTTGTTTAAGCCTGATAGAATTGGGTACCGTTTTTTCAATCAGTTGATCGAGTGAATCGGCGCCAATGGTTTGCAGCATTTCGGCTGCTTCATTTTCATCGGGACCAATATGACGTTGAATAAATTCACGATGTTGCTTTTCGAAAAAGATTCATATAATTTTTTTTGCAGGCTTTAAAGTTGCCGTGCCATGGCACCAAACAACGGAAATGGCAATATGCCAATGCTGGTTAACAATCCGCCGCAAATTTACGATAACCGACTAATATTTGATAGCTGTAAGTTCTTTAGTTTTGTTCTGTGGAAAAATGTAGAATAATTATCATGTTATATTTCAACAAATGACGCAAAACATCCTTCAGAACTGGCAAAAGAAGTCGGCCGACCACCAGAAACAGTACAAACAATTCCTGGCCAAAGCCGATAAGAATAAGGTTTTGAAGTTATTGCCCGACCTTGATGAAGAAGCTTTTGAAAAGGTTAACTGCCTTGATTGTGCGGCCTGTTGCCGGAATTATTCGCCCCGGTTTAAAACACCCGATATCAAAAGAATTGCCAGGGTTCTCGATATGAAGGAAGGTGCTTTTATTGAAAAATACCTTTTGCTTGATGAGGATGGAGATTATGTGGTGAATAGCAAACCCTGCCCGTTCCTGGGTGCCGATAATTACTGCAGCATTTATGAATCCCGGCCATCCGATTGTGCAAGATTTCCTTATACCTCAGAAGATGTATTGCTGAAACGGCCGCAACTCACACAAAAAAATTCAACTTTTTGTCCGATTGTATATTTCGTTCTGGAGAAATTAATGGTAACGATGAAATAAACTATCAGCCATTCAGTTCTTCCCAGGCGGCTGACAAAGGTTTTTCAATACCGCTACCTTTCCATTCTGGTGAACCGGGAATTTCAGTTGATTTTAAAAATTCATCTTTGGTTAATCCTGTTTTGATGGCCGCTTCGGTGAAGATCAGCACATTGGTGAGGTAATCGCGGAAGGCAAGCAGATCTTCTTTTTTGCACACCACACTATAATCAGTTGCTGCATGACCGCAGACATACCTGGTTTTTTTGTTGAAAAAGCCGGCAGCCTGATCCAGCATTTTTATCCAGTTGGTAATATCGGCGCCGGCAGATTTGTCAATATTCGGATGACGCCGGTTAAATAAAAGATCACCGGTATGTACAATGTTTTCTTTTTCTAAATGCACCCAACTGTCACCGTTAGTATGTCCGGCTCCGAAATAATACAAACAGATTTTTTCTTTTCTGAATGGATTCACACCAGGTATTTGTGTACACCTGGTCGGGGTACAACTGCAAAGACTTCTTTCTGATTTTTAATGGCCACTTTCTCCTGGTTTGCTTTGCTGTTGGCATGTGCCAGCACATGTGGAACCAGGTCTTTAAATGCAATATTGCCGGATGTATGATCCTGGTGATGATGGGTATTGATCAGCAACCTGAAAGGTTCGGTGGATTTCTTTTTTAACTCTTCTATCAGGTGTGCAGCTGTATCGGGAAATTGTGCATCTACCACCACAATGCCTTCTTTGGTAAAACGGAAAAGAATGGTTCCGCCTTTTTCGGTGAAGATGCCCGTCTTTTCAGAGAGCATGGTAATTTTATAAGCCGGGTCTGCCAGTAATGCAGCCAGACTATCATGTCCGAATAAAGCGATACTGCTTAATGTAAATCCGGATGCTTTCAGAAAAGACCGACGTTGCATAATACTTGATTTTAGGATTCAAAAGTTAGTAAAAAAGCCAATCAGTATTCCATTTTTCTCAGAGCGGGCGCTTTGAACCAGGTTGCAATCACTACTGCAATTGTCATGCAGCCGCCAAAAATTACAGAAGGTACTATGCCCATAATTTTTGCCGCCACACCACTTTCGAATTGCCCCAGTTCATTGGATGAATTGATGAACATACTGTTTACCGACATCACCCTGCCTCTTAATTGATCGGGTGTTTTCAATTGCAGAATGGTTCCTCTTACAATTACACTCACGCCATCCATGCAACCGCTGATAAGCAGTGCCACAAACGACAGCCAGAATAATTTCGATAAAGCGAATATGATGATGCAGATACCAAAACCTCCCACTGCAAAGAAAAGGATGCGACCCTGGTTGTTTTGCAAAGGTCTGATGGTAAGATAGGTTACGGTCATGATAGCGCCTATATCTGCAGCTGCATTGAGCCAGCCGAAACCGATCGGTCCGATATGTAATATATCAGTTGCAAACACAGGTACCATCGCAACTGCGCCGCCAAAAAGTACCGCAAACAAATCAAGCGACAATGCACCCAGAATTTCTTTGGTACGGAAAACATATTCAATGCCTTCTTTTACACTCTGCCATGTTTTCTTACTAACAGTAACGAGTACTGGCTTTGGTTGAAGTTTGTTCAAAAGAATAAAGCCTGAAAGAACAAGGCCAAGGATCACATAAAATGTTTGGTGGATACCCAGCCAGGCTATGCAGAAACCGCCAACAGCATGACCTACAATAGAACCAATCAGCCAGGTGGCAGAACTGATGGCTGCTGCAGACGGTAACATGGCTTTCGGTACTACCTGTGAAATCATAGCCGAAAAAGTTGGTCCGGAAAATGCCCTGATGGCTCCGGTCAATGCAATGACTGTGAAGATCAGCCATGCGATCGTCCAGGGTTTAAAAGATTCATTTATCAGGTTACCCGATAGAAAAATCAGCAGGCCAATGCAGCACATATACAAAACAATACAACGAAGCAACAATCTTCTTTTGTCGTTCTGGTCGATGTAATGACCTGCATACAATGCCAATGAAAGTGCAGGGATGACTTCCGACAATCCTACCAATCCAAGAGCCAATGCACTTCCTGTTAACTGGTAGATCCACCAGCCTATAACGGTGCCGGTCATGCGCAGTCCCATGATAAAAATGAAACGGCCGGCAATGAAGTATTTGAATTCTGCAACCTTTAGTGGTGCGTAAGGATTTCTATTCTTAGTGTCGGTTTGCAAAAAGGAGTTACTGTTTGCTCAAAGATAATTGCATTTGTGGCATGAATCAGGGCAGGGAGATATAATGTTGTCCACCATCGTATTCTTTATCAAGCGCATCAATAATAACTTTAACATGTGCTTCATTGCCCAGAAAATCAGCATTGGAAGCATCTACAAAAAGTGTTTTGATATTGTGTTGCTTGATATACTGTGTATAGGTTTCCTGCAATGTGAATAAATAATCATTCGGGATCGATTGTTCGTATTCACGGTTGCGTTTGCGGATGTTTTCCTGCAGTTTGTTCACCGGACTGTGCAGGTAAATCAGAATTTCCGGCTGGATGATCTGTGGATTGATGATTTCAAACAATTTCTGATACAACCTGAACTCTTCATCGGGCAGGTTTACTTTGGCAAAAAGCAGGCATTTGGTAAACAGGTAATCAGAAATGGTAATCGATTGGAACATGTCTTTGGTCTGAAGCAGGTCTTTTAACTGCTTGTACCTTTCGGCCATGAAAAACAGTTCCAGTGGAAAAGCGTATTGCTCCGGACTTTCATAGAATTTCGGCAGGAAGGGATTGTCGGCAAACTCTTCCAGTATCAGTCTTCCGTTGTAATGTTTACTCAGTATATGTGCCAGGGTGGTTTTTCCGGCGCCTATATTCCCTTCGATCGTAACAAAATTGTATTTCATTTCGGCTGCAAAATAAGTGGAAAGCCAGAAAGGCAATTTAATTTTTTTTCACAGCCAGCTGATCCTTCGACCGGAGCATAAGCTGGTGAATGGTTTGCTTCAAAACCGGGTGAATGAATGAAGGGGAAAGTTCATTCAATGGTATGAGTACAAAATTTCTTTCCTGTATAAGCGGGTGTGGAAGCGTCAGTAGCGGAGTCTGGCAGATTTCTTTATTAAAAAACAATATATCGATGTCGATGATCCTGGGGTCATTTTTTTTATCCCGGATCCGTCCCATTTTTGCTTCAATGGAAAGGATGCAATGCATGGTTGCAGCTGCATCCAGTTTTGTTTCTACAACAATTACCTGGTTAAAAAAATCGGGTTGATCTGTTTTACCCCAGGCCTTGGTTTGATAGATGCCCGATGAACGTTTGATATTACCGATTTTCTGGGCAATGTATTTTTTTGCTTTTTCAAGCTGAGCGATGGAATTTCCCAGGTTACTGCCCAGCAGGAGATAAGTTTTGTTCATCAGATACTGAATAGCCTTTTATCCGGGCGGAAGGATTTTGTTTT
>JBAOHS010000001.1:0-17330 GCA_037045295.1 Ferruginibacter sp. | reverse complement strand
ATTGATAGCACACACGCTGATTTCCGCATGAGTAAAAATCGGATAGCCGTTAACGATATATACCTCAAAACACCCAATAGTCTTATTCAGCGTTCTTTCAGTTTAAGTTATGATAGCCTGGCCGGGATCATGAAAGATCCGCAAAATAGCCTTGTGGAAGCGGTACTGGCTAAATCGGTTATAGCTTTCAATGATATTTACCTGTTGTTGCCTTCGCTTGAACAGTCCCTTCCGCCTGCTTCATTTGCCAACCAGAAGATGTATGTCAATACCGGCATCCGTGGTAACCTGAAAACACTGTTTATTCCATACCTGGAATTGAGTGGACTTTCAGGCTCCAGCCTGGCAGCAAAAGCAGTTTTGTACAATCTTACTGATTCCCGCCTGTTTGCCTATGATCTAACTTTATTGAAAGGGCGGTTTCTTAAATCTGACCTGATAAAATTTATTCCGAAAGAACAGCTTGCGCAGTTTAAAGACCTGCCCGCCGTTATCGACTTCACCGGAAATTTTAAGGGAAATAAAGATAAAGTTGATGGCAAACTCAACATCCTCACAGAAGGTTTTGCTTTTAATGGAAACATTTCACTGGCGAATATTTCAGATCCATCAAAACTCACCTATGGATTCAATGCACAAAAAATATCCGTAACCAAAAAAATACTGCAGGCACAATTACCTCCTGCCTTGCTCGCACAGATTGAACTTCCCGATTACCTTACAATGTCGGGCAAACTGGACGGCAGTAAGGAGAATCTTCGCCCCGACTTAAATATCAACAGCAGTTTTGGTGACCTCAAAGTAAAAGGGTACATCAATCATTTTTCCGATTCAATGAAAGCCAATTATGACCTGGCTATTTCAACCAGTGGTTTTCAGTTGGGCAAACTGATGAAACAGGATTCAGTTTTCGGTATAGTGGCGGGAAATATTACAGCTAAAGGAATCGGGATATGATTATAAAACCATGCAGGCTTCTATCAAAGGAATGCTCGACAAGTTTGCATACAATGGTTATGTATACAATAATGTTTTACTGGATGCCCGTTTTGACAAAGGCCTCGTGGATGCAACCGGAAGTATCAATGATACATCAGTCCGTATGCAATTTTCAGCAACTGCGAATCTGCATGACCGTTACCCAACAGTAGATGCCCGTTTGAATATTGATACTTTAAGATTGCAGGCATTGCATTTTACCGATAGTTTACTGGATTTGTCCGGCAAGGTAAAGTTGCGGGCCATTAATCTTCAGCCACACCAACTGGATGCTTCGTTAATGATGGATACATTTAATATCCGTACCTCAACAGCATTAATACCACTTGATTCGGTTTCACTGGTAGCCAGTTCATCTGATGGAATCGATTCCATCCGTTTATATGCTCCTTTTGCCAGGATTGACGCCGGCGGAAACTTTGAGTATGATAAACTGGCTGCTTCTCTGCAACAATACGTCAGGAATTACTATCAGCTTCCTGGAAAGTTTGAAACAAATGATTCTTTACCGGTTCAGCAACTCGCTTTCAATGGTACGATCATTCCACATCCGGTGTTTGCAGCTGTTGACCCCGCACTTAAAATCAAAGAGGTTATATCACTGGATGGTAGTTTTACATCCAATGCGGCAGATAGTGCCTTAAATGTAAATGTAAAAACCGCAGCCGTTGCTTATGGAGACAATGCCCTGAGTAATGCTTTGTTCACAGTGAGATCAAGCAGCGACCTCATCAGCAACCGGCTTCAGTTCGACACATTACAAGCGGGTGGAAATACTTTTTACCAGTCGGATCTGAATGCCAACCTTGGGCAGGACAGGATTTACCTGAATGCTGCTACCAAAGACAATAAAGGCAAAGACTGGTTTGGGATCAAAGGATATGCAGCCCTGATGGAAGATGTATACCGGTTACGCATAACCGATACAGTTTTACTCAATCATGAAGACTGGATTGCAGCTTCTGATAACTATATTGAATATTCTCCTGCCGGATTGGTAGTAAACAATTTTCTGATCACCAGCGATACAGCAAAGATTTTTATTCAGAGTGAACAGGAGAAACCGAATAGTCCGATCGCCATCAATATTGATAATTTTAACCTCAGCAACCTGAGTTCACTGGTAAGTTCCGATACTGTTTTTTTATCGGGCATCCTGGATGTTAAAGCAAGGGTAGACGAATTGGATAAGCCATTACCTGCTTTTGCAGGCGATGCAACCATTAGCGGACTGATGGTAGAAAATAAACCCATTGGCGATATTGTGATGAATGCCGCAAAGACCGATAGCAACAGCATAGCAGCAACAGCAAGGTTAACCGGCAATAATAATGATCTGCTAATGGAAGGAAAATATTACCTGGCTGATACCCTGAAGCAGTTTGATGCCAGACTTGATATAAAGCAATTAAATGTAAAAACTATTGAAGCGTTGTCGGATGGGATGCTCGTAAACAGTTCCGGTAATTTGCATGGTGCAGCAGATATCTATGGACGCTTTGATGATCCGCGTTGGAAAGGAAAATTATTTTTTGATACCACACGCTTTACGGTTGCACAGTTGGGCTCTCCTTACCGTATCGATAACCAATCCATAACTTTTGAATATCCGAAACTGGTATTCGATAACCTGCTCATAAGAGATTCCCTGAATCATGCTTTAAAAATTGATGGGAATGTTGCCATGACCGAGAACGGACAGATGGCTTTCGGCCTTGATTTAAATGCGAATGATTTTATATTGCTCAATTCGAGGAAAGCTTTGAGTAACCAGTTTTTCGGATTTGCTTCTGTAGATGCAAACGTTTCTGTTACGGGAACCGGGGAGTCACCGAAGATTGAAGGAGATATCCTGGTTAATCCCAAAAGCGATATTACAATTATTCTTCCAGAAACCTCCTATGGTGATGATGATGGCAATACCATTGTTCGTTTTATAGATGCAGATACTTTTAATCTCAGTGATTCCAAAAAAGGATTTACGCAAGCTAAGGTTGACAAAGGTAGTTTTGGAAAATATCTTTTTTACAACCTGAATGTGGAAGTTAATAAAGATGCTTCTTTGAAAATTGTGGTTGATCCGATTACCGGTGATGAAGTACAGGTGAGGGGAGATGCCCGTTTGAATGCAGGTGTGGATCCAGGCGGTAACCTGGTGCTGGCCGGTGTGTATGAACTCGACCAGGGATATTATGTACTGAATTACCAGTTCCTGCAACGAAAGTTTAATCTGCTCAAAGGCAGTACCATTGTGTTTGCAGGAGCCCCACAGGATGCAGATGTAAACATCAGTGCAGAATATATTACCAATACAACAGCACGGGACCTGCTCGGAAATGAAATTACCGATGTGAATCCGGCCATGGCAAATGCGTTGAGACAAAAACTCCCTTTTAAAGTACTGTTGTATGTAAAAGGCAAACTAACCAAGCCGGAAATCAGTTTTGATATTCAATTGGATGCTACCAGCAATCAGCTGACCAGCGAATTGAAAACAACCATTGAAAGCAAATTGCAACAGTTACGCACAGACGCAGCAGCCACCAACAAGCAGGTTTTTTCATTGTTGTTACTGGGAAGATTTGTAGGTGAGCAAAGCAGTGATTTCTTTAAAGGAAATGGTGCCGATTTCACAGATATTGCCCGGCAGAGTGTGAGCCAGTTTCTTTCATCTGCCCT
The DNA here is from genome assembly GCA_037045295.1 of Ferruginibacter sp. GTDB lineage: Bacteria > Bacteroidota > Bacteroidia > Chitinophagales > Chitinophagaceae > Ferruginibacter. The sequence continues at coordinate 13,652 of JBAOHS010000001.1, read as the reverse complement.
CAATGAAATAGCCGGTGATATTTTCAAAGGAATTGATGTAGACCTGAACCTGAATTCATATAATGACTTCAGAACTGGTGCTGGTCAACAACGTACAGATGTAAATGTAGCCGTAAGCAAATCTTTCTTTGATGAAAGACTTACAGTAACAGTTGGAAAAAATTTCGGACTGGAAGGCGAAGATCCTACAGCCAAAGCATCCCGCAACAGTTCGGGTTTCCGGCCGGATGTTACCGTAGCGTATAAGCTTACCCGTGATGGTAAATACATGATCCGGGCTTATACCAAAAACCAGTTTGAAGTAATACTCGATGGTTATGTTGTAGAGAATGGTGTTTCATTTGTAGTAACCCTTGATTATGATAAATTCCGTGAACTGTTCAGAAAACCAATTAAAAAGAACTGATGAGGTTGTTAGCCGCCATATTATTGTGTACTGTATTCATCTGTTCCTGCAGTGTAAAAAGATACCTGCCGCCCGGGGAGAAACTGTACCGTGGAGCTACCATTAAAGTAGAGAAACATCCCGAAACCAAAGAGTCGGAGAAGTCGCTGAAGAAATTACTCAAACTGGCGGCCAAACCGGCGCCCAATAAATATTTCCTCGGGTCAGCCTTATAAAGTCTGGTTCTGGTATGTAATCGGTGAACCTAAAAGGGAAAAAGGATTTCAGTGCATTTTTGAGAAAGAAACTGGCAGAAGAACCTGTATTATCGAGCCGCGTTAATGCCAAAGGAACAGCTGCCAATATGCAGGTGTTCATGAGTAATATCGGATATTTTCATACGACTGCACAGGGAGATACAATCCATCAGGGTTATTTTTCCAAAGCGATTTATACCATTCAGGTACAACCTCGTTATACATTGAATAAAATTGAATGGAGAGGAGATACCATTCCTGTGATGAAATTACTCAGCAGGAATGCTCAACGCAGGGGTTTATTGAAACCTGGCAATCCTTATCAGCTAAGCGATATAACTGCGGAAAGAGACAGGCTGGATCTGTTTCCTTAAAAGAAGAGGGTTATTATTTTTTCAATCCCGATTATATCATGGCTTATGCCGATAGCACTATTGGCAACCGCAAAGTAGATCTCTACCTGAATTTGAAAGAATGATGTTCCTGCAACCGCTAAACAGCCGTATAGAATCAATCGGATCAGTGTGTATGCAGATTACAACCTGGCTGACGGAAACCCGGATACAACCATGACCCGGCATGCAGTATTTCGATAGTCTGCATATCAGGGATGATCATAAAAAATTTACCCCTCAACTATTTGCTACCACCATAACTTACAGACCGGGATCTGCTTTACAACAGCAATACACAGAATGCTACGCTTAACAGGTTTATCAGTTTCGGGTACTTTTAAATTTGTGAAAGAACAGGTTTGAAGCATTGCCCGATTCGTCAAATCCACGCCTGAATGTTTACTATTACCTTACACCTGCTCAAAAAAAATCATTACAGGGAGGTGTAGACGCTTTCACCAAGGAGAATAATTTTATGGGAGCGCAGGTGAATGTAAACTGGAGAAACAGAAATGCTTTCAAAGGAGCAGAACAACTGGGTGTTAAAGTGTATGGGGCTTTTGAAACATCTTTCGCCGATTCGCTGAAAGGAAATAATAACTACCGCCTCGGTACAGAACTGACGTTGAAAATACCACGGTATTTTACCCCTTTCATCCGTATCAAAGAAAATAATTTCTATCCACCTAAAACCAATATTCTACTGGGTTACGAATGGTTCAGGAAACAATTATCCTATACAAAGAATATCTTCCGCTTACAATATGAATTCACCTGGAAAACGAATGTACAGAATGAGTTTACCCTGGCACCGGTTTCGCTTAGTTATATCAATGCCAGCAATATCAGTGATGCTTTCAAACAGGAAGTTATTGCAGATCCTTCATTGGGTGTTACTGTTTTTTCAGAAGCAGTGTTGGGGTCTTTTCTTTCCTATACATACAATTCGGGTGCAAAGTCTAGAAAAAATAAATTATACCTGAATACCAGTCTGGATTTATCAGGTAACCTCGCAGGGCTTATTACCGGAGCAAAAAGTTTTCGGGAGAAAGAAATTTTCAATACGGCATTTGCACAGTTTGTAAAGTTTGATATCAATGCGCATTATTCGAGAAAAGGTTCCAACAGAATTGAATGGGCAAACAGATTGCAATTGGGCATTGGTATTCCGTATAACAATTCAAGAGCATTACCATTTAATAAACTCTATACAGTTGGTGGTTCCAGTTCGATTCGGGGTTACAGGGCCAGAAACCTTGGTCCGGGCACCAATAAACCCACCGCTGAACAACAACGGTATTTCCAGATCATAGGGGGAGATATAAAACTGCTCGCCAATACAGAGCTTCGGATTCCGATTACCAATCGCATTGGTACCGCTTTGTTTGTTGATGCGGGCAATGTTTGGACAAAAGACACTATTCTTTTCGGCCCTTCCGGAAAATTTACCAGCAATTTCTATAAAGAAATCGCTGTTGCCACAGGTATTGGTATCCGTTTTGATTTAACAGTATTGATGATCAGGACAGACCTGGCAATACCAGTTAGAAAACCATTTAATCCATCCGGCAACAGATGGGTGTTTGATGAGGTCAACTTCGGCAACAGCAACTGGCGAAGAGAAAATCTCATTCTGAATATTGCGATAGGGTATCCATTTTAACAATCACCTTTTAATCTTTTCAATTGACCATAAAAAAAATGGCATGGCTCATTGCAGCCCTGCTGGTTACTGTTTCACTGATATACTGGCAAACCATTAAAAAAAAGCTCGTCAGAAATCAGATTGAGAACCTGGTTAGCAATAAATCAGACAGTGCTTATTTTATTCATTATGATAGTTCGTCGATTGATGAAGTAGCCGGCAACGCTTCATTTTATAATATTTCGCTGCAGCCCGATAAGGATTCTGCAAAATCTGAAAGAACAGATAGATTCAACATTACGGTGAAATCGGTGAAGGTGACGGGAGTAGATATTCCAGGTTTAATATCCGGGAATAGGGTCAAGGCAGGTAGTATTACAATCGACAACCCGGTTATCTACCTTATTCCGCAATCTGGCGAAAAGGAAAACAGGATTACTGCTGATGACTCTGCAGCGATTTATAAAAAACTGCTGGGAAACTTTAATTCCATCAATGCATCCAGCATCAGTGTTGTGAATGGACAGTTCATCATGTCTTCCAGTGCAGGAAAACCTTCGCTGGTGGTTAAAGATATTAATGTTGAACTCCGGGATTTCCAGATAGACAGTGCCCGCAACTATGATAACATCATCAGTTATTTTATTAAAGACATAAAAGCTTCCTCCAAAGAAATTATTTACACCGATAGTGCAAAGCAACTGGTAACAGTAGCCGCTGATGTTTTGTATGATGCCCGGGAAAGAATGCTGCAATTCGGTAATCTGAAATATATCCGGGAAGATCAAAAACAGACTTCGCTGGATTTAAATAAAACTTCATTAACCGGACTGAACACGGATTCATTCATATTACAAAAGAAAATTCAGGCAGCTATTCTGCGGAGTGATGGAGGAACCGTAAGTGTTTACCGACGTAAAAAAGCCGGGAACAATAAAGTAATGGGAGCGCTTGAAATAGAGAACAACCTCTTCGCAGAAGCAATGGTAAATGCCGTTGACGTCCGTGGAATTGATATCCTGCTTTTTGATGCAGAAAAGCCATCTGCCAAACCATTGCTCATAAAAAATGCTGCGCTTGAAGCTACAGATATACAAGCCCTACATGCTGGCATTACTTTGAGAAAAATCATCAATGAGGCTTCCTGGAAACTGAGTGCCGATGGTTGTACATTCAGTACAGTTGACAAGCGATACCAGGTTGCGATCGGAGAATTCATGATAGATAACAGTAACGCTTCAACGAAGATTAAATCTTTTGCGTTGATGCCGCTTATTTCGGAGAATGTATTTTCAAAGCAAATCAAAGTGCAGCAGGATCTGTATACACTCAGGCTTTCTGATATCCTGATCAGGGGATTGAAGATTCCGATGTTGCTTAATGGTGATGGGCTTCAGGCTGATGAGGTTTCGCTCACACCCGATTTGTTTGTGTTCAACGACAGAACGGTGGCGCCTAACCCGGCCAGTAAAATTGGTAAGTATCCGCAACAGCAATTACTTAATATTCCGTTTCCTGTTCAGGTAGACCGGATGCTGGTTCGCAATGGTAAAATCGCTTACAAGGAGAAAGGAGCAAAATCAGCACAAACGGGTACTGTATATTTCAGCAAGCTATCGGCAACCGTTAGCAATCTCACCAATATAAGAGAAAACATCCGGCGCAATTCCGAGATGAAAGTAAATGCTACTGCACTGTTTTTAGGAGTTGGACAGTTGAAAACCCAATGGGATTTATCACTGATTTCAACAAAAGGGGATTTCAAAATCAACGGTACGCTGGGCAGGTTTGGTGCTACTTCCTTGAATCAGATTACCGAACCACTCGGGATGGCCGGTGTGAAGAATGGCACTATACACAACTTACGTTTTGCTTTGAAAGGAGATGATTACGGGGCGGAAGGAACAGCGATTCTTTTATACAATGATCTTAAAGTTGAAGTGCTGAAAAAGGAAGACAATGAGCTTGTTAAAAAAGGGGTGGCTTCAGCCGTTGCCAACCTGATTATCAGGGATCACAATCCTGCAAATGGAAAAACCAGGGAAGCATTGATCAGTGAAAAAAGAGATACTACCAAATCCTTTTTCAACCTGGCCTGGAAAAGTATTTTCAATGGAGTTAAAAGAACCGCAATGGGTAAAGATGATGAAAAATAAAAGCTGCATATAATATGCAGCTTAATTTTCATGGGAGTAACGTATGCTATGTAGTCATCTTATTAGAACCCGTTATCACTGGTTATCCTCGCTTTCATAACGGGTACGGATGTCTTGCTGTTTTTCTTAAAGAGGTTATGATAGGTAGCAATGGCGTAAGCCTTTATTTTATCGCTGTTGTTAACAGCTGTTTTAGCAACGGTCAGATCCAGCGCAGTTCCAATCAGTTTACTTAGAAATGAAGAAGAACCTTTAAAGAAAAGTTTTTTCGTGAGCAAACCAGCACCTAGTCCGGCTGCTGTTTTGATCATACCTTCCGGTAAACCTTTCGTATGAACTAACTTTTGAAAACCTTCCCTGATAATATTTCCGGGCTTTAAACTTTCCCAGGTAGCATTGAACTGGTACTTCAATTCCAGCTGCTGAACCCGTTTTTTGTTTTCAAGTTCCAAAATGGCTGCTTCCAGCTCTTTCCTGTTTCTGATTGGTCGGTTCATGTGAAATTATTTAAGCATTTTTTCTACAAGTTTATCTGCAAAGGGATCTTTCAGCCAACGATGCCGCATGGCGTAAAAAATAAGTCCGGCAATAAAATAGAATCCGGCTACAATAAAAAAGCCATAATATATCTTACCCGTCAGTTCTCCAATGTAAATAGCAATGCCGATGTTGAGTATAATAAAGAACACCGACATAACAAGTAAAACGATCAGTTTAGATGCAAAGGAAGATATGATATCGGCCGACCTGTCTGCAGCTCTGAGCTTCAGTAGGTCGAGCCTTGTATCTAAGTAATCGCCTGCTCTTTCAATCAGCACGTCTACATTATTGGTTATGGTTGTTGTTTCCATGATAAAATTTTATCGCCGGTCCTTATTAAAGAATTTTAAGATAAACTTCTGCGTGCTTCTTCTTTCATATTCTGGGCTTTGTCTTTGCCTTTTTCCAGCAGTTCATTTGCTTCACTGCGGATGTTGTCGTATCTGTCGGCAATCGCTTCTTCCAGCTCGCCGAACCTGTTCCTGATGGCATCACCCAGGTCTTTGCCTTTTTCTTTTATTTTTTTCCTGGTTTCTGAACCTTTATCGGGTGCAAATAAAATTCCAAGCACTGCTCCAGCAGCGGCACCTACCAATATGCCGGTTAATAATTTAGATGAACTCATAGTTGATGATTTAAATGTGATTAAAATAATTATAGTATCTAAAACTAAAATGCTGCCAAACTGTGTACAGGTTGAGTTTGATTAAAAAAGAACCGGCATTATTCAGATTGTGTATTTTATTCCCCAATCTGCATAAAATACATGCGCAGAAATACTCAATATCCTTTTGTTTTTTTAAAATATATCGTCTTAGTAACAAATTCGGCAGTCTGATTTTCTGGCATAATAATCTATCCTTTAAATGCTGATATATTTTTCTTCTTCAATGATCAGATAAAACGAACTGCGCTGATGGATCTTAAATCAGGATTACCTTATTGGCTGGCCCGGCATGGGATGCCTTATGAATATCCAACCTTGAGAAAGGACATCAAAACAGATGTACTTATTCTCGGTGGTGGTATTACGGGCGCCCTGGTTGCCCATCAACTGCTTAAGAAAGGAGTGGAAAGTATTATAATAGATGGCAGAACTATCGGCTTGGGAAGTACCTGCGCCAGTACAGCGCTCTTGCAGTATGAAATTGATACGCCGTTACACGAGCTTCAGCACAAAGTGGGATTTGAAAATGCAGTTCTCGCTTACCGTTATTGTGCTTTGTCAATTGACATGCTGAAAGAAATCGCCGCCTCAATACATTTTGATGCCTTTGAACCGAGAAAGAGTTTGTATTACGCAGCAAAGAAGAGTGATACAACTTTTCTCAGCAATGAATTTAACATCAGGAAAGACAATGGATTTGATGTTGAATGGCTGCATGAAGAAGTCATCAAAGAACGTTATGGATTTTCTTCTGCTGCAGCGATTCTTTCCTCAAAGGCAGCACAAACGAACGCTTATCTTTTTGCGCATGATCTGCACCAGCATGCAATCAGTAAAGGAATAGCAGTGTACGACAGAACAATGGCTGTAAAAATTTCTCATCATAAGAGCGGTGTTGAATTAATAACCAATAAGGGCTTTCGTGTTAAAGCAGGTACTTTAATTTATGCCAATGGTTATGAAGCGGTGAAGTATATCGATAAAAAGATTGTAGATCTTTCCAGCACTTATGCTATTTGCAGTGAGCAATTATCGGCTGATGAAATGCCGGCTTTGAAAGATACTTTACTCTGGAATACGGCAGACCCTTATCTCTACCTGCGTACAACACCCGATAACCGCTTGTTGATAGGTGGAAGAGATGAACCATTTTACAACCCAACCCGTCGGGATGCATTGCTGCCATCCAAAGCAAAGCAGTTGAAGAAAGATGCAGAAAAGTTATTCAAAGGATTTACATGCAATGAAGAATTCAGCTGGACAGGCACATTTGGCAGTACCAAAGACGGATTGCCTTATATCGGTAGCTGGAAGAAATTACCACGCAGTTACTTTGCGCTCGGTTTTGGTGGTAATGGCATTACGTTCAGTGTGGTTGCAGCTGAAATCATAGCAGCCGCTATCAGCGGGAAACCATCAGTATTCAGGAATATTTTCAATTTCGACAGATAATTTATTCATCAATTAAAATTTCAAAACATGAAACCAATCAATTTTTCAGCGATGTGCGCATTTTTACTGTTGTTAACTGTTTCTCTTTCCAGTTGCGAAGCAATTGCTGGTATTTTCAAAGCAGGCATGTGGACCGGCGTAATTGTCATTGTAGCAGTCATTGCACTGGTATTGTACCTGGTTGGAAAAACAAAAAAATAGCGGTTGATAAATTTCCAGATTTGTTCAGTTAACTTAGCAAACTACCGATTTTGACTATAACCATGACAATTAAAAGTTTTATTGAAGGGATCGATAAGAGAAAGGTGAGCGGCTTCGTGGCTGCGTTCCTGTTATTGATGATTTCATATCTGCTGCTTGTTTACAATACACGAAAAATGAATGATCAGTCGAAACTGGTGGATCATACCAATCAGGTAATTGTAAGCCTGGAGTCGCTGATATCCGATATGAAAGAAGTGGAATTCAGTTACAGGGGTTACCTCATCACCAGGGAGGATCGTTACATTGAGGATTTCGCAATATATAAAAACAGTACCGACTCTTTGTTTAGTTTACTCAGCACACTTATCAAAGATAATCCCGAACAAATGCAGAGTCTGGATACGATTATTTCTTCTACCCGACGCAAGTATGCCGATGCAGAGGCTTCCATGCTATTATACAAAAGCAACCCTTCGATGAAGGATTCGTTGCTGAAATTTGGTTATGAAGGAAAATATACCGGGAAGATCAGCAAGAAAGTGCGGCATATGCAGTACCATGAATCGGCACTGTTATCCATGCGTGCTAAAGACCTGCAATCGATGTCGAAAGCAATCCAGGTCATTAATCTCACTATTTTATTTATTGCCTGTTTGCTCGCTGTTTACTCCTTTATTACTTATGCTTCCGAATCTTCCGAACGAAACAAAGCCGATAATAAAGCAAAAGCTTATCGTGATGAACTTGAACTCCGGGTTCAGGAACTCAGTAAGGCAAACAAAGAACTGACAGAACTCAGGAGCATCGAAAAATATGCGGCAACCGGTCGTATAGCCCGAACCATTGCTCATGAAGTTAGAAATCCATTGACCAATATTCACCTGGCTGCTGAACAATTAATTGAGATCACACCACCGGGTGAAGAACGGGACATGTTGCTGAACATGATCAACCGGAATGGAAACCGCATCAATCAACTCGTTTCAGATTTGCTGAAGGCTACTAAATTCCTGGAACTGAAACTTACAGAATGTGGCGTTCATGATATCATCAACAAAGCAATTGAGCAGGTTAAAGATCGCATTGAACTTAACCAGGCGCAATTGGCAATTGATTATGCTCCCGTACAGTGCAGGGTTAAAGTAGATGAAGAAAAAATGGTCATTGCTTTTCTGAATATCCTGGTGAATGCTACTGAAGCAATGGAACAGGGTAAAGGAAAACTAAGCATAAAAACAATTTCTGAAGGCTCCTGGTGCAAAATTATTATCACCGATAATGGTTCAGGAATGAATGAAGAAACCTTATCAAAGTTATTTGAGCCATTCTTTACCAACAAGCAAAAAGGAAACGGGTTGGGCCTGGCCAATACGCAGAATATTATTCTCAATCACAAAGGCAATATCCAGGTGAGCAGTGAACCGGGGAAAGGAACCAGTTTTACTATCATGCTCAGAACAATAGCCGGGCAGCAATAGTAAAACCGGTAATTATTTAGCCGATATAACGGCGAAGCGTCCACGCAATGGTTTCATGTTTCTCCATCAGGCCGGTAAGAAAATCTGCTGTGCCTTTATCTTTGAATTTGTCATCGCAATCATCGATATTTTTACGCAACGCAACAATTACTTTTTCATGATCGGTCAGTAATTCTTTGATCATCCCCATTGCATTTGGGTTCTTTCCGGGCGTTTCTTTGATGCTGCTCAGCGATGCAAATTCTGAAGTAGTTCCAATGGTGATACTTCCGAGTTTGCTGATTCTTTCGGCAATTTCATCAATGGCCTGTTCCAGTTGTGTATACTGTGATTCGAAAAGTTTATGCAGTTCCATGAAATTTTCTCCTGAAACATTCCAGTGAAACTTTCTTGTTTTAATATAAAGAATCATGCTGTCGGCTAAAACATTCGACAACATATCTGTCACCTCTTTGAGGTTTTTGGCACTGATGCCAATAGATGGCTTCAACATGTTATAAGTTTTAAAAGTATTAATCTGATCTATTCGAGCCCTGGTACATATTCATTTCGGGAAGAGAGCACCAGCTTGATTTTCATGAATGCACATTTCAGTGAATTCATCTGGTATTGCATCATTTCCCGCAGGCAGGGGAACGGGAAGCTTTCGCTGAATATATCCAGGTAAGCATTGGTGATCTGTTCTTCCGATTGTAAACAGAGTCTCGATAATTCATTGCCGGTTTCTTCATCAGCAGTGGCTAAGGCTTCCGCCGGAATAGTGGGATCTGCCTGGTAAGCAGATTTCACTTCTTCTCCCAGGCCATGAGTAAGCAACTGAGTATACAACTCATCTACATACTGACAGCTTTCCAACGAAAGAGAATTGAGTGCAGATTTCAGGTTTACATTTTCAACCTCATCGGAAACAATTTCAAATTCCCTGTTAACTCCTTTAAGCGAATGAAACAACCTGAATAATTTATTTTTAAAACTGGTATGCAATTGTTCCATTTAGATAGTTTTAGTGGTTTAAGTATTAGGAGCCCGATCCCCTGATTACCCGCAGCAATACAGCTACAATGGCAACTACCAGTAAAAGGTGAATCAATCCACCTGCCTGGTATCCGATAAATCCTATAGCCCATCCTATTACAAGGATAACAGCTATAATGTAAAGTAAATTTCCCATGAATAAATTATTTGATTGTTAAGGAATGATTATACTAATGAAAAAACTCTGCCACAAACCGTTTGAGTTCACCTGAATCATGCATTAATTTTTGCACATAAAAAAACCCGGTAAACCGGGTATACTTGGGGAAATTATTCTACAATTTATTTTAGTTAATCAGCTGATCCACCGCTTTGTAAATAATATCTCTGGTGAAAGGTTTTCCAATAAAATAATCCACACCTTCCCTGAGTGCTCTTTCTCTGTCTGAAGTGGTATCATGGGCAGTAATCATCACGATTTTAGCGAAAGGATGATGTTGTTTGATGTACTCTATAAAGTTCATTCCAAGCCCATCAGGCAAGTGATTGTCAAGAAAAATCAATTGTGGATTGCGCCCTTGCAAAGCCTGTGTAGCTTCTGTGAGGCTGTTCACATAGCTGGTATCCAGATTTTTCTGCTTTAGCAGGGTGCTTAGTAAATAGCAAATATCAGACTCGTCGTCGATGATCAACACGCTATGCTGCTCGGTTTTAGTTTCATTATGGTATTTCATCTCGTCGCTCATTTCATTATAACTGGGAGATAATAGTGTGCCAATATAGATTCTGATGGGGTAATTGGGTTATTTTTTTGGTTAACGCTTATTTACTACAATAAATATGCAACTTTTATAGAATAAGTGAAAAAATTTAAAAAAATATTGCATATATAATGGCCTGACGAAATACCGGCGGGCATTTGAGGGGAATAAGCAGGTTAAAAAATCCCCGGAATACGGGGAATTAATTACATGGTACAATTCTGGCATATAGGGGTATATAACAGGTGTAATGAAAAAAAAGCTAGTAGGGTTTATAAAGTTCAATAAACAGGTGCTGCATGAGTATTTTGCTGATAATGTGATTAAGTACAGTGCATCACTTGCTTATTATACCACATTATCGCTGGCGCCCATGCTGGTGATCATCATAGCAATAAGCGGATTTCTTTTCGGAAAGGAAGCCATGGAAGGCGGGGTTTATAACCAGATCAACGGACTGGTGGGTAAAGAAGCAGCCTTGCAGGTGCAGGAAACGATTAAGAAAGTTCACCTCGATCGTGATTCACCGATTGCCGGAACCATCAGTTTGATTGTACTCATCATTAGTGCAACCGGCATTTTCGGCGAAGTGCAGGATTCACTCAATAAGATCTGGGGATTAAAAACCACGAACAAAAAAGTATGGTGGAAAATTATTCTGAACCGCTTGATTTCTTTCTCACTGATCATCAGTCTCGGCTTTGTAATGATGGTATCATTGGTATTGTATGCATTTGTCGGCGTTCTCAGCGAACGATTTAATGGGTTGATGGCTGGTGTGGGCGACAGCCTGCTGCCTTTTGTAAACCAGCTATTGTCGATAGGAATATCAACCGCATTATTTGCGGCTATTTTTAAAATCCTGCCAGATGCAAAAATAAAATGGAAGGATGTTTTTATCGGCGCTTTCATCACCTCATTGCTCTTTACAGCGGGAAAATACCTGATTGGAAATTATATCGGCAATGGCACTATTACATCAGTATATGGCGCTGCAGGCTCTGTAATCATCATAATGATCTGGGTTTATTACAGTTCGGCAATCCTTTACCTCGGAGCTGTATTTACAAAAGTATATGCAGTGAATTTCGGCGGAAAAATTTATCCGAATGCCTATGCCAGCTGGATCAAACCGGTTGAAGTAGAAATGCCCAATGCTGTATTGAATTGACGAAAATCACGAATAACAACTAATTTTAAATACTGAAGTATATATGAAAAGAAAGATCCTGATAATCGACGACGACATGGATATGTGTCTTTTGTTGAGTAAATTTCTTACCCGCAAAGGTTACGAAACAGAAACTGCTCACACAGGTGCTAAGGGAATCGCCAAATTTAAAGAAGCCGAGTATGATATTGTATTGTGCGATTACAGGCTGGGTGATAAAGATGGAAAAGATGTACTGGCTGAACTCAAAGCGCACTCTCCGCATGCCATCGTATTGATCATAACCGGTTATTCAGATATCAAAACAGCTGTTGATGTGATCAAGCTCGGCGCTTATGATTACATCACCAAACCACTGATACCGGATGAAGTAATCAACGTGCTGGAAAAAGCGATTAGCCAGTCGGGTGAGCAACCAGCCAATGAAGGAGAAGTTTCTTCTGCTTCCAGAACACCTGTACCTGGTAAGTCAAAAGCATCGAACAGTGAGTTCCTGGTGGGAGAGGCGCCTTCTACCAAAGACCTTTATAAGCAGATTGAAATAGTAGCCCCAACGAATTACAGCATCATTCTTTATGGAGAAAGTGGAACCGGTAAAGAAGTGATTGCAAAAACCATTCACCAGTTAAGCAGCAGAGCCGATAAGCCTTTTGTAGCGCTTGATTGCGGAACCTTATCAAAAGAACTTGCCGGCAGCGAATTGTTTGGTCATATGAAAGGAGCATTCACCGGTGCTTTGTCTGATAAAGAAGGTCATTTTGAACTGGCCAATGGCGGCACGTTGTTTTTAGATGAAGTAGCGAATCTTTCTTACGATGTACAGGCTTCATTGTTGCGAGTTATCCAGGAAAGAAAATTCAAAAGGGTTGGCGGAAACAAGGAAATGCCTGTAGATGTACGCATCATCGTGGCATCCAATGAAAATCTCCAGGATGCCTACCGGAAAGGAAAATTCAGGGAAGATCTCTATCATCGTTTCAATGAATTTTCTATCAACCTTCCTCCACTCAGGGAAAGAAAAGCAGATATCGACCTGTTCGCTCAATTCTTTCTCGAAAAAACCAAAGCAGAGCTCAACAGGGAACTGGATGGCTTTGAAGATGAAGTGCTGGAGAAATTCAGACAGTACTCATGGCCAGGTAACCTAAGGGAATTCAGGAATGTGGTGAGAAGGTGTGTATTGCTAACCACCAATGGCAGTATAGACGCATCCAAACTTCCCTGGGAGATTAATAATCCCTCAACACCTTTAGGTACGCCCGTAACCGAACAACCGGTACAGCAGGTAGCCATGCCCGTTAATACCAGCATCAACGACCTGAAGAATGCGTCCAGTAAGGCAGAATATGAAACGATATTAAGCGTGCTTAAAAAAGGTGAACTTCAATAAAACAAAAGCAGCAGAAATGCTCAACATAGACCGGAAAACACTTTATAACAAGATCAAAAGTTATGAAGAGATGAATAAACTCAGCGAATAAAATTACAGCACAGGAGAGAACAGACGGGCCAGTTTTTCTGGTAATTGTTTATAGGCCGGACGGGAAAGCCATTCTTCCGGGTCAA